>CAKPKJ010000011.1 GCA_934167445.1 uncultured Clostridia bacterium | reverse complement strand
GTCATTGGTGCAGATGGCCGGAATCGAACCGGCACGGTTTATTCAACCGCAGGATTTTAAGTCCTGTGCGTCTACCAATTCCGCCACATCTGCATTTATTTAAGAATTGGATTTTTTCTTACGACAATTGATATTATAATATGGTAAATAAAATTTGTCAATACTTCTTTCGATATTTTTTGAATTTATTTTAACTATAATCTATTTTAGTTTTACAAATTTGGTTTGACTTTTACAATTCATATTTTATTTTAATTTTGTTTTAGAGGTATATAAAAATATACCTCTAACTTTTATTGTTCTGTTCCAGTTCCATCAAATGGAATAAATTTATTTACAACACTTTCTGGTTGAACATCTTCTGCTCTAAACATCTTAAATGATGTATTTATTTTATTTTCAACTAATTGCTCTACCTCTTCTTGGCTTGCGTGTTCTGCTAATACTAATTCGCTTACCAATATTTGTTTAGCATTATTTAACATTTTCTTTTCGCCTGTAGATAGTCCTTTTTCTTTTTGTTTAAAGCTTAAGTTTCTTACTACATCTGCAATTTCATAAATGTCCCCACTTTTCATTTTATCCATATTGTCTCTATATCTTTTGTTCCAATTTTTATCCATTGCAGTTTCATCTTGTTCTAGGACTCCTATAACTTTTTCTGCTGAATTTTTATCTATAATATTTCTTACACCTACTTCTTCTGCCTTTGCTGTTGGTACCATTACTTTAACTTCTCCTGGCATTTTTAATATGTAATAAGATTGTTTCTCCCCTAAAATATTTTTTTCTTCTATTGAATCAATTACCCCTGCACCATGCATAGGATACACTATTTTGTCCCCTACATTAAACATGTAAGTCAACTCCTTTCAGCATTATATATTTTCGGCGAAAAAAGATAATAAAGTTATTATAAAATTATGTTTTAAAATAACTTTATTGGATTTTTTAACCATATTTATTATACACTAAAAAAGGGCAAAAGTCAAAGCCCTTTTTTAGTACAATTTATGTATATTATTTATCAAACCCTTTGTTTTCAGCACTTTCATTCTTTATATTATTTCAAAAAATATTTTTTTACTATTTATTGGTTGAACCAAATCCTCCCATTCTTTCTCCTTCTGCTGCATCATCATCAGAAATAAAATATTTTTGAAAAACAACTTGTCCTATAGCCTCTCCTTTTTTTATTACTGTGTCTTCATCTTTTATATTGTAGAATGCAAACATTATATGTCCATCATTATCAGGATTTCCATAATAATCTTTGTCAATAACTCCTACACTATTAGCTAATATTAGTCCTTTCTTTTTTGGGTTGGAACTTCTGTTATATAACATTAAAACTTCATCATCTTGCATATATGCTTTTATTCCTGTTTTTATTAATGTTGGAGCCATTCCTTTCTTAAAACTTGGAATTACTGTGTCTTCTGCAGCTTCAACATCATATCCTGCTGAATATTTTGTTTTTCTTTCTGGTAAATTAATTCCTTTATTTTCAAATCCTTTTGCAATTTCAAATCCTCTTACTTTTTTCATTTCAACTTTCTTCCTTTCTTCTAAAGATCAAATCAGAACCACTAATTTTATACTTATAAGTAAGTTCATTTTTCCTTTTAAATATTTGTTTAGTTATAAAACTACCTTGTAAATTTTTTCATAAGTAAAGAAATTTGTCAATAGTAACATTTATTTTTTGATAAAATATAATATATTATAGGATTTTAGGTGATATTATGAAATACAATATAAATACATTAAATAATTTGCCTCTAAATATTGAGGGAAAAATCAACAGTCTAGCTTGTAATGCCACTATCAAAAGACGTCTTTTAGATTTAGGACTCACTCAAAATACTTTTGTCACTCCAGTTCTAGAAAGTCCTTCTTCTGGTATTAGAGCTTATTGGTTTAGAAATACTTTAATTGCTATTAGAAATGAAGATTCTTCTTCTATTTTAATAAATTTTTGATTTATGGCTAAATTTGTGATATAATTGTTTTACGACATATTTTTTTAGTGATTGGAGTTGTTATGTCGCTTAAACAAGAAATGGAAGTCATAAAGTGTAACTCTATGGCAGAGGCTTTAAAAGCTGTGGAAGCTTTTGATAAGGCCCACAAAGCTAAGTATCAGGACTATGTCCGTGCTTACAGTGATCCACAACCTTCACCTGATCAGAAAGTGTACATCACTATTGGTTTCAATTATCGTGTGGAGGATAAGGCCTAATCACTACGCAGCGTCATATTAATATATGGCGCTGTCTTTTTTTTATATTTTATTATCTTTTTTGGCTAATCTTTCATATTATTAATTGTTAGAAATTTTTTATTTAATAAGAAGGTGATTAATAATATGAACTATACAATTACATTAGCCGGTAACCCTAATGTTGGAAAATCTACTATTTTTAATAATTTAACAGGAATGCATCAACACACTGGTAATTGGACTCGGAAAAACTGTTGGCAATGCCACTGGTATTTGCAATTTTAAAAATAATACTTTTACATTTGTTGACATTCCTGGTACATATTCAATTATATATAATTCTGAAGAAGAAGAAATTGCTCGTAATCATATTTGTTCTAATAATTCAGATGCTACTGTTGTAGTTGTTGATGCTACTTGTTTAGAAAGAAATTTGAATTTGGTATTTCAAATTATGGAAATAACACCTAATGTTATTCTTTGTGTAAATTTATTAGATGAAGCTAAAAAGAAAAAAATTAAAATTGATTTTAAAAAACTTTCCAAATTACTTGGTATTCCGGTAGTAGGAACTATTGCAAGAAAAAAGCATACACTTGATAATTTAATGAATACCATATTAAAAGTTTGTACAAAGGAAATTATTCCTAATCCAATACCAGTTGATTATTCAGTTGAAACAGATTGCTTATCTAGTAAAATCACTGATTTAAAATCTGATATGGATGACAAGTTGATTTTAAATAAGAAAAATGCAAAGTCTGATGTTTCTGGTAAACTAATTTCTGTTAAAGATGATGATATTGTTATTTCTGCAATTATGAAATATGCTGAAAAAATATGTAAAGAAGTTTGTACTTTTGAAGATTCTGCATATTCAAAAAGAGATAGAAAAATTGATAAGATATTAACATCTAAGATATGGGGATTTCCTATAATGTTACTATTTTTAGGATTAATCTTTTGGATTACAATTGTTGGTGCAAATTATCCTTCTCAGGCATTATTTATGATGTTTAGTTGGATTCAAGAAAAATTAGTATTTGTAGCTAATTATTTGCATTTTCCAAATTGGCTTTCCAGTATGTGTATAAACGGTATTTATCAAACATTAACATGGATTATTGCTGTAATGCTCCCACCTATGGCTATATTTTTTCCATTGTTTACTTTTATGGAAGATTTAGGGTACTTACCTAGAATTGCCTTTAATATGGATGGATTTTTTAAGAAATGTTGTTGTAATGGAAAACAAGCAATAACTATGTGTATGGGCTTTGGTTGTAATGCTGCTGGTGTAACTGGATGTAGGATTTTTAGCTCTCCTAGAGAAAAATTAATTGCAATTTTAACCAATAACTTTGTTCCTTGTAATGGTAGATTTCCATTTTTAATTTCTGTTGCAACTATATTTATCGCAGGTTCTATGAATGGTATTGGAGCTTCTATTATATCTACACTTGCAGTTATTTTAGTAATTTTACTCGGAATTTTTTGTACATTATTAGTATCAAAAATTCTTTCTAAAACAATTCTAAAAGGTATGCCTTCTTCGTTTATTTTAGAATTACCACCTTACAGAAAACCTCAATTTGGCAAAATATTTATCCGTTCAATTTTTGATAGAACTATTTTTGTACTTGGCAGAGCCATTTGTGTTGCAGCTCCTGCTGGCCTCATTATTTGGTTATTTGCAAATATTGGAATAAATGGCACAAGTTTGCTTTCAATTGTGGCTAATTTTCTTGAACCTTTAGCCAAACTTATTGGATTAGATGGATATATTTTAACTGCTTTTGTTTTTGGTATTCCTGCAAACGAAATTGTTCTACCTATTATTTTAATGTGTTATCTTGGTGGTACTTCACTAGTAAATTTAGATGATACATTTTCTATTGGTCAAATTTTAGCTAATAATGGCTGGACTTTATTAACTGCTCTTAATGTTATGATTTTTACTTGTTTACACTTTCCTTGTGCTACTACTTTGCTTACAATAAAAAAAGAAACTGGTAGTTGGAAATGGGTTGGTCTAAGCTTTATCTTGCCTACACTTTGTGGCATCATAATTTGTATGTTTACTACATTAATTTATAATATTATAGTTTGACCTATAGGCTGTTGGTTCGAGTCCAACAAGAGGAGCCAAATTAAATTTATTTAATAATATGAATAAATATTAATAGTCTTATGCATTTTTTATAACTACATTTTATTAAACAATAAAAAAGCAAAAGTCCGATTTTTTAATCGTATTTCTGCTTTTTATCATTGTTTATGCTGATTATGGTAGATTAAAGTGCAAATAAGTTTTTTTCTTTTTATAGCTTAAATCTCTATTGTGGAAAATTAGTCATTTAATAATTTTGTTAATCTCATTATCTATATTCTTCCGTTTTCCAAATCCTCTACAAATTTTTCTTTTATTTCTGTTGGTAATAACAATAAATTTTTAATTTCACTTTCTTTTATAATTTCTGGCAAATATTCTCCGCTATCTATATATTTAGGATCATTGTTAAATTCTGGGCCATCACCTGTTCCAAATTCTCCTTCTATATATTCACATAAGAAAAATATTTCTTTTTGATTGAATTTTTCTGATTTCATTTCATATAATTTTTTTATTGGCTTTATTGTTATTCCAAATTCTTCTTTTATTTCTCTTATTACGCCTTCTTCTGTAGTTTCCCCTTTTTCTAGTCCTCCTCCTGGGAATGTGTAATATTCTTGATAATCTTTTCTTTTTATTACATTTTTTCTATGCATAAATGCATATCCACCATTTATTTTTATTATTCCTGCAACTCTAACTCTTTCTTCCATTTTTTCTTCATTCCTTTCACGTTTTTCACTTATATATTATCACTATTTTAATTTTTTTTCTATATTTTGTATCATTCTTATTTAATAGTGGTATAATTCTATTGATATTCACAAAAGATTGGAGTTGATAAAATTGGCAAATACTAAAGAAGAAGTAGATGTCGCAAAAATGTATGGCGAAGAATGTACTTTGCCTAGAGATGAATTTATTAAAAATTATAAGGTTAATCCAAATGGATTATCTGATACTCAAGCAACCAAGAAAATTGAAAAACTTGGATTAAATGAGATTAAGCAAGCAAAACCTAAAAGATGGTACAGCTATTTTCTAGATAGTTTGTTTTCACCATTTAATTGTATTTTATTAGGAATTGTTGCAATTTTATGTTATACAGATGTTTACTTGCCTGAAACACCTAGTTATGCAAATATTATTGTTATAGCTATTTTAGTTACAGCAAGTACATTGTTAGACTTTTTTGAAGAATATCGTTCTAACAAAGCTGCTGAACAATTAAAACAATTAGTTGCAATAACTACATCTGTAATAAGAAATGGTAAAGAAGTTCAAATACCTATTAAAGAAGTAACTTTAGGTGATATTGTTACTCTTTCAGCTGGTAGTATGATTCCAGCTGATTTAAGAATTATTGAATCCAAAGATTTATATGTTGGTCAATCAGCTTTAACAGGTGAATCTGATAGTGTTAAAAAATCAGTTGAATCTGAACTTTCTATTAATGATTTAGATAGCATATCAGATTTAGATACAATTTGTTTTATGGGCACTAATGTTATTTCTGGAAGTGCAAAAGGTGTTGTTATAAAAACAGCTGATTCTACATATTTTGGAAAAATTGCTCATACACTAACACAAGGAAAACCAAAAACTGCATTTCAAAAAGGAATTGAAAATATTAGTAGATTATTGATTAAATTTATGTTGGTATTGATTCCTATTGTATTTTTACTAACAGCTTGGAAACATAGTGCAATTACTGCATTTACATTTGCTGTTGCAATTGCAATTGGAATTACCCCTTTGCTATTACCTGTTATTTTATCTTCAAGTTTATCAAAAGGTGCTGTAAGAATGTCTAAGAAAAAAACTATTGTAAAAAAATTGGACTCTATACAAAACTTTGGTGCTATGAACATTTTATGTACTGATAAAACAGGAACTTTAACAGAAGATAAAATTGTGTTAGAAAAATATTTAAATATTAAAGGTGAAGAAGATTTAAGAGTTTTAAAACATGCCTTTCTTAACGCATTTTTTCAAACAGGTTTAAAGGGAAATATTGATGAAGCTGTTATAAAAAGAGGAATTGAAAATGGTCTAGGAAATTTTAGAGAAACATATAAAAAGGTGGACGAAATTCCTTTTGATTTTGCTCGTAGACGTTTGTCTGTAATTGTTAGTGATGGTTCTAAAAAGCAAATGATTACAAAAGGTGCTGTTGAGGAAATTTTAAATATTTGTACACTTGTTGACAACGATGGTCAAGTTGAACCTATTACAAAATCTATAAAAGACAATATTAGAAAAATTAGTCGTAAATTAAATGAAGATGGCTTAAGAGTTGTAGCTGTTTGTCAAAAAAATGATATTTTGCAAAACGAGACATTTGGTGTTAGTGATGAAAAAAATATGGTATTACTTGGTTTTATTGGATTTTTAGATCCTCCAAAAGAATCTGCAAAAGAATCTATCAAAAAATTAAATCAGGCTGGTATTAGAGTTATTGTACTTACAGGTGATAATGCAGAAGTTACAAAATGTATTTGCTCAAAAGTTGGAATAAATTCAAATAAAATAGTTCTTGGAACTCAATTAGATAAACTTTCTGACACTGCTGTACTTAGATTATTGAAGAAAACTAACATTTTTGCTAAATTGTCTCCTATTCAAAAAGCTAGAATTGTAAGACTTTTAAAAGATGCAGGAAATATTGTTGGATATATGGGTGATGGTATTAATGATAGTCCTTCACTTACAAATTCAGATGTAGGAATTTCAGTTGATACAGCGGTTGATATTGCCAAAGAATCTGCTGATATAATTCTGTTAGAAAAAGATTTAAATGTTTTATTAGATGGTGTTTCTGAAGGTAGACGTACATTTGTAAACTTAATGAAATATATAAAATTAGCAACAAGCTTTAATTTTGGAGAGGTTATGTCTGTTATTATTGCTAGTGCATTACTTCCATTTTTGCCTGAAACACCTATCCAATTACTTGTTGAAGGTCTATTATATGACTTTGGTCAAATGACTCTACCTTTTGACCATGTTGATAAAGAAGATTTACAAAAACCTAAAAAGTTAGATATAAAAAGTCTAAAACATTTCATGTTTTTCTGGGGACCTTTAAGTTCTTGTTTTGATATGGTTGTTTTTGCTTGTTTATGGTTTTTCTTTAATATACGAGAAGCTGCTTTATTCCAAACAATTTGGTTTAGTTATAGCATAGTTTCTAACTTGATTGGAATGCATATTATTAGAACTGCAAAATTACCATTTATACAAAGTAATGCACATAGAGCTGTTTATATTTCTTCTATATCTTTGATTATAATTGGTCTATTAGTACCATTTACTGGGTTAGGAGCTATGATAGGTTTAGTGCCTATGCAATTTTCTGATATAGTTCTTATATTTGGTGTTACTTTCTTATATTGTATTGTTGCAATATTTGCTAAAAAAGTTTATTTAAAAAAATATAAAGAATGGATTTAATTATAAAATAATTCATTAATAAAAATTATCTATATATATTACTTAATATATTGAAACCCAAAGTATAATTAAATAAATATATTATGAATGTGAATGGAGAATAAATTAGAAAATATTAAAATAGCTAAATGAGGGAACCCAAACTTGCTTTGGGAAGTATCATTTAGCTATTTTTAGATTTTATATTTGTTCGTATTGAACCGAATAATATATTTATTTAATTATACTTTGGGTTTCTAATACTAATACAATGCAATTTATAAACTCACTTTTTCTTCTCCAACAATTTCTTTTAGCAAATTTAAAATTTCATCTGTCAAATATATTTGTCCACAAGGCTTACATTCTTCACCTACCTGAATTTGAACATTTATGTTGTTTCTATCACCGCAAAAATATCTTAAAAATCCTCTAAGTTTGTCTTTTTCTTCTTCAGTTGCATCTGTAATATTTATTGTTAATATTCTTTGTTTTTGTTCTCCAAAGTCTTTTATATCATTTGCAATAATAGTTGTTCTATCATCTTCTCTAATACTTAAGCGTCCTTCTACCATTACAATGTTTTCTTCTACTAGACTTTTTCCTGCTTTTATATAAGCATTTTCAAATACAATTATTTCTGCAACTCCATATAAATCTTCAATTGTTACAAATGCCATTATTTTGTTATTTTTAGTGTATTTCTTTTTAATTAAAGTTATTATTCCAGCATATTTTATTTGTTGACCATCTTTGTATTTTAACTTTTCAGTTACTTGGCCTTCTTCATTCATATTGCTGTTCATTTGGTTATCTATTTTTCTTAATTCCATTGTGTTTATATTTGTTTGTTTTTCAATTTGCTCTCTTAGCTTTTGAAGTGGATGTCCTGATATATAAATTCCTAACATTTCTTTTTCTAATGATAGTAATTCTTTTGTTGGTAATTCATTGTGTTCTTCAAATTTATATTTTATTTCATTTAATTCGTCTTTTTGTTCTTGAGTTCCCATGTCAAACATTGATACTTGACCTGCTAGACCTTTTTTCTTTTCACTTTGAATACTGTCTATTATATTTTCAAATGATGCTAATAGTGTACTTCTTGTTTGCTCAAATTCGTCAAATGTTCCTGCTTTTATTAAACTTTCTACACATTTTTTGTTTACCGCTTCGTCCGCAATTCTCTCACAAAAATCTGTAAATCCTTTGTATTGTCCATTTTTTTCTCTTTCTTCAACTATTTTTTGAACCGGTACTGTTCCAACATTTTTTATACTACCCAAACCAAATCTTATTGCAAATTGAGCCTTTTTATTTAAATCTTTTTCATCATTTTGATTTTTTTCATTATTGTCTAAATTTTTCGAATTTTCTTCTATTTTTTCAACTGTAAATTTGCTGTAACTGTGATTTATATCTGGCTTTAATATTGGTATTCCTAATGATTTGCACTCATCAATATATTGAGGAATTTTATCTAAATTTCCCAAAAAGCTATTTAATGTTGCAGCCATAAATTCTGCTGGATAATATGCTTTCAAATAAGCTGTTCTATATGCTACTACTGCATAACAAGCAGCATGACTTTTGTTAAATGCATATTTTGCAAATTCCGCCATTTCATCAAAAATCTTGTTAGCTGATTCAGCATCTATTCCATTCCTTACACAACCTGGAACTATTACATTTCCATTTTCATCGACTTGGCCATTTATAAATACTTCTCTTTCTTTTGCCATTACATCAAGTTTCTTTTTACCCATAGCACGTCTAACTAAATCTGCTCTACCTAATGAATATCCGGCTAAATCACGAACTATTTGCATTACTTGTTCTTGATAAACCATACAACCATAAGTTACATTTAGTATAGGCTCTAGTCTAGGGTGTGTATATTCATTATGACCTGGATTTTGTTTTCCTCTTATATAACGTGGTATCTGGTCCATTGGACCTGGTCTATATAAAGACACACCTGCAATTAAATCTTCCAAACAGTCTGGTTTTAGTTCTTTCATGAAGTTTGTCATACCTTGAGATTCAAATTGGAATATTCCGCAAGATTTGCCCTCTTGCCATAATTTATACACTTTTGGATCTGCCATATCTTTGTCAAATTCTACAGTTATTCCCCTATTTTTCTTTACTAAATCCATCGTGTCTTTTATAACTGTTAATGTCCTTAAACCTAAGAAGTCCATTTTTAATAATCCTAACTCTTCTAATGTTGTCATTATATATTGTGTTGATATCTGGTTATCACGCACATACAAAGGAACATACGTATCTACTGGGTCTTTAGTAATAACTATTCCACAAGCGTGTGTTGATGTTTGCCTTGGCATTCCCTCTAGCCCCATTGCTATATCTAAAACTTTTTTTACAGTTTCGTCTGTATCATATTTTTCTTTTAATTCTTTATTTTGTTCTAATGCTTTTTTTATTGTTATATGTAATTCATTTGGTATCATTTTAGCCAACATATCAGCCTCTGAATATGGTACATCAAGGACTCTTGCTACATCTCTTATTACCATTTTAGCTGCCATTGTTCCAAATGTTATAATCTGAGATACATGGTCATGCCCATATTTTCTTGCTACATAATCTATTACATCTTGTCTATGTTCATAACAAAAATCAACATCAAAATCAGGCATACTTATCCTTTCTGGATTTAAAAATCTTTCAAAAAGCAAACCATATTTCATTGGGTCAATATCTGTTATTTCTATTGCATAAGCAATTATTGAACCTGCACCAGAACCACGACCAGGTCCTACTGGTATATCGTGTGTTTTAGCATAAAATATGAAATCCCACACTATTAGAAAATAGTCTACATACCCCATTTTCTTTATAATTCCTAATTCATATTCTGCTCTTTCTAATACCTCTTTACTTGGATTTTCTCCATATCTTTTTCTTATACCATCATCACAAAGTTTCTTAAAATAATCATAATGTGTTGGATATTCTGGTGGTACTTCATAATTGGGTAATATTGTATGTCCAAATTCAAATTCAACATTGCATTTTTCTGCTATTTTTACAGTATTTTCAATTGCATCTGGAAATGCTTTAAAATAGTCTGACATTTCTTCTGGAGATTTTACATATAACTCGTCTGTATCAAACCTCATTCTGTCAACATCACTCATTCTTTTTCCTGTTTGAATACATAATAAAACTTCGTGATTATATGCATCTTCTCTTTTTAAATAATGTGCATCATTTGTTGCAACTATTGGTATATCTAATTTTCTAGCTAATTGTATCAATTTTTGGTTTGCCAATACTTGCTCTTGTAACCCATTATTTTGAATTTCTATATAATAATCTTCTCCAAATACTCTTTTGTGCCATAAAGCAATTTCTTCAGCCTTTTCATTATTTCCATTTAATAAGGCTTGATTTACAGCACCTGCTAGACAAGCACTTAAACAAATTAATCCTTCATGATATTTTTCTAATATTTCAAAATCTATACGAGGTTTGTAATAATATCCATCAACAAACCCTAATGATACTAATTTACTTAGGTTTTTATAGCCTTCATTATTTTTGGCAAGCAAAATCAAGTGATTATATTTATTATCAATACCTGGTTCTTTGTCTAATCTGCTTCGTGGTGCAACATATACCTCACACCCTATAATTGGCTTAATTCCTTCTTTTTTACAAGCCTTATAAAAATCAATTGCTCCATACATAACACCGTGGTCTGTTATTGCCATTGCATCCATTCCAAGTTCTTTTGCTCTTACTGGTAAATCTTTTATTCTATTTGCTCCATCTAATAAACTAAATTCACTATGTATGTGTAAGTGTACAAATTTTGACATCCGCTTCTCCTTCTATATATTTTTTATGCTTCTACCCATACTGATGTAGATTTTTCATTTACTTTAAATATTCCATATCCTTCTTCATTTATTGTTACTTCATCTTCACAATTTTCTAAGCTATCTATAAACTTACTTCCTGCAAATTGTGTTCCTATATACATTGTTTTTTCTCCAGCAGAACCATTTGAAATTACTACTGCTAAACCTGATTGAAGATGTTCGTCATCTCCTTCTCTTGTCCAACCAATCATATGTGGATTATCAAAATAATCGTGTTGCTCTCCATAAGATTTCTCTTTTCTTAATTCTATTAAAATTTGTAATCCTTTCATTGGTTCTATGTTATCATGTGGTATTCCATAAAAATCTCCATAAAATACACAAGGATATCCTGCATTACGTAATAATATCAAGCTATATGCTGCTTGCTTGAACCATTGTGATATAAAACTTGCTAATGCTTGTCCTGGCTGTGTGTCATGGTTATCTACAAATGTTACCGCTTTACTTGAATTTTCTTTTGCCAATGTATGTTCAAATATTTGTGTCAAATCATAATTTTCGTCATTTGATGCATTTGATAAATTATAATGTAATGGCACATCAAATAATGAAATTTCTCCTTCTGTTTCTGTTATATATCTATGTAATTTAGAAACATCTCCGCTCCAATATTCTCCAACTGTAAACAATTCTTTCTTAGTATTTTCTCTTAAAGTTTTCAACCATTGTTTATAAAAATCTGCATTTATATGTTTTACAGCATCTAATCTTAAACCATTGATTTTTGTTGTTTCTACATACCATTTTCCCCATTTATTACACTCTTCCACAACTTCTGGGTTTGAAAAATCGATATCTGCTCCCATTAAATAATCATAATTCCCATATTCTTCGTCAACAGCTGCATTCCATTCTTTATTTTGAAATTTAAATATTGCGTGTTCTTTTGATTTTTCGTCATAGTCTATTCCGTCAAAATGTGTCCAATTCCATTCAAAATCTGAATATTTATGTTTTCTTCCCGGAAAAGTAAATTTTGTTGCAACCCTTACCGTCTCTTGTCCTGATGTTAAAATATTATGATTACCCCAATCTACTTTTGTTGCTGGAATTGTTTGTAACATATCTGCTCCCATTTTGTGATTTAATACTATATCTGCATATGCTTCTATTCCATTTTGATTTAATACTTGAATACAATTTAAGTATTCTTCTTTTGAACCATATTTAGTTTTAATTGTTCCCTTTTGTTCAAACTCTCCTAAGTCATATACATCATATACTCCATAACCAACTTCATCTTTTCCGCCTACTCCTTTAAATGCTGGTGGTAGCCATAATGCTGTTATTCCCATATCTGCTAATTTTTCAGCTTTTTGTGATATTTCGTTCCATAAATTTTGATTGCAATTCATATACCATTCAAAATATTGCATTATTATTCCATTTATTTGTTTCATTTTGTTTATTTCATCTCCAAATTTTTTCTAATTATATCACAAAATATTTAATAAACAAACTCTTACTTCACTATTTGACTTATTTTTTTGTTTCTATTATAATTGCGTTGTTACAATTTACATAGTATAAAATATTTCTTTTGAAAAATTAGAATATATATTGTTTTTTATACCTTGTGTGTCGCAACCCCCATATCAAATATAACTTGTATGTTGATTGCTCCAATCGCACTCACTTCCGTTCGTTTGGTCGCTTACGCGGTATTTCAAAAAATATATATTCTAATTTTTCAAATAAGATATCTCTATAATATTAATAAGAAAGAAGTGATTTTTGTGGATTTTAAATTTGAAAGAAAAATAAATTATTATGAAACAGATAGAATGGGAGTTGTACATCATTCTAATTATATTCGTTTTTTGGAAGAAGCTCGTTGTAGCATGATGGATGCATACGGAATTCCTTATGCTGAGTTGGAAAAAAGAGGTCTTATGATTCCTGTATTAGGTGTTAATATCAATTTCAAGCATCATGTTACTTTTAATGATATTATAATTGTTAAACCATTTGTTAAAGAATTTAATGGTGTTAGATTAACAATTGGATATGATGTAACAGATAAAGCTACGGGAAATGTTGTTTTAAATGGTGAAACTAAACATTGTTTTACAAATAAACACTTAAAGCCTGTTAGGTTACAAAAAGTTGCTCCTGATTATTATGAAAAATTTATGGAAATGAAAAAATAATTTTTTTACTGACCAACTAGTTTATTGTTTTTTTTATCTTTTTTTTGTAATATATCGCCAGGAGGTTAGAAAAATGATAGAAAATATTAAAAAATTATCTCAAACAATTTCAGTTAATCCTGTAAATGTTTTAATGTGCGTATTAGCAGCATTTGGAATTGCAATATCTTCTCAAATTTCAATTCCATTACCTAATGGAGTTCCAATGACTCTACAAACATTTTCAGTTGCATTAATTGGATTTATGTTTGCTAAAACTAATGGTGTAAAAAGTATACTAACATATTTATTAATAGGTGCTTTAGGAATTCCAGTATTTGCACAAGCTAAAGGAGGAATTGCTTCCCTATTTGGCTTAACAGGCGGTTTTCTTTTAGGTTTTATTCCTTTTGTATTTTTATGTGCAAAATCTATGGAATATAAAAACTTATTTATTAAAGTCCTTGTTAGTATTCTAGGATTATTATCTTGTCACCTATTGGGTGTATTACAATATGGAATTTTAACAGGTGTTGGATTTACAAAAGCTGCATTATTAGTTTCTATTCCATTTTTGGCCAAAGATTTAGTTTCAGTTGCATTTGCTTTTGTAACTGCCAATGGTATTAAATTAATTGGTCAAAAAATAAAAAAATAATTTTAATTCTTGAAACTATAAATTAAAATAAACAGCTTCTTTGGTGAAAAAGTTTTAAAAATGTTCTAAAAAGCCTTTATATCTTTTTGTATTTATGATACAATGTAGACGATTTTAAGAAAATTTTGTCAAAAGATAAACTAGGAGGAAAAATTATGGAATTTAATAGATGTAGCAGATGTGGCAGTTTTTATGTATCTGCCGGAAATGTATGTCCTAAATGTAGTCAGAAAGATGGATTTGAATTTTCAACATTTAAATCTTATATTCAAGAAAATGGCTTAGAAAATTCATTAGATACAATTTCTAATCAAACAGGTATCTCTTTAAAGAACTTAAATCGTTTTGTTGGATACCCTGAGTTTGAAGAATATAAAAAAGAATATCAAAAAAATTTAAAAAGCCAAAACCAAAACATTGGATTTAACGGGATAACACTTAATTAGAAAGGATTGAATTTTATGGAGAACGTTATAGACTTACTTAACCAAAGAAATTATATTGAACAAATTACACACCCACAAGAATTAAAAGAATACTTGGAAAAAAATAAAGTTTCTTTTTATATTGGTATTGACCCTACAGCCGATAGTCTTCATGTAGGTCATTTCGTATCTTTGATGGTTGCAAGCCATTTACAAAAAGCTGGCCATAGACCAATCATTTTAGTTGGTGGTGGTACAGCAACTATTGGAGACCCTTCTGGAAAAACAGATATGAGAAAAATGCTTTCTCGTGAAGAAATAGACCACAATGTTGAATGTATAAAAAAACAAGTTGCTAAATTTGTAAGCTTTGAAGGCGAAAATGCAGCAATTATTGTTAACAACGCTGATTGGCTTCTAGACTTAAAATTTGTTGACTTTGTTCGTGAAATTGGTAGTTTATTTTCAGTCAACAAAATGCTTGCAGCTGAATGTTATAAACAAAGATTAGAAACAGGTTTAACATTTTTTGAAATGAGCTATATGCTAATGCAATCTTACGATTTCTTACACTTGTATAATGAATATGGCTGTAAGCTAGAACTTGGTGGTAATGACCAATGGTCTAATATTATAGGTGGTGTTGATCTAATCAGAAAAATTGGTAAAAGTGATTCATTTGGTTTAACCTTTAAGCTTCTTACAACTAAAGAAGGTAAAAAAATGGGAAAAACTGAAAAAGGAGCTTTATGGTTATCAGCTGAAAAAACATCTCCATATGAATTTTATCAATATTGGAGAAATATTGAAGATGAAAGTGTAAAAAATGTATTTAATATGCTTACTTTCCTTCCTTCTGAAAGGATAGAAGAATTTTGTAATGTGGAAGGCGAAAAAATAAATGAAGCAAAAAAAGTATTAGCTTATGAGATAACTAAATTAGTTCACGGAGAAGAAGAAGCTAAAAAAGCTGAAGAAGCTTCAAATGCTTTATTCTCTGGTTCAGGAAATTTAGATAATATGCCTTCAACAAAAATTGAAAGCACAAATATTTCTATATTAGATGCTTTACTTTTATCTGGATTAGCTCCATCTAAAGGACAAGCTAGAACTTTAATTAATCAAGGTGGTATTTCTTTAAATGATTCTAAAGTTACAGATGTAACTCTTATGCTTTCAGATAATGATTTTAAAGATGGTTATGCTATTTTGAAAAAGGGTAAAAAAGTATTTCATAAATTAGAGAAATAAAAGTTTAGAAATTCTATAAATATAAAATACTATAGAATTTAAGACTTATATATACTATATGTACTTAAAAATGCGAAGATTTTCATCTCTTCGCATTTTTAGTTTGCTCTCTTATTATTTTTACTATTATTTCAAATATAAAATTGGTCTAAAACCATCGCCTTCAAATATACTATTTTCCCAATCATATCCTCTAAATCCTGCAAAGGTATAATCATAATGTATATTCCCACCTCTTCTAGTGCAATATTTTGCTTCTAATCTAGTCTCTGTAGACCATTCCAAACAATTACTAGCCATATCATATATATTACAAATTACATCTATTTTTTTCAAATCAGTTTCATTATTTGTTCCTGTAACGTCAAATTTTTCTGTATTTAGTGTCTTTTGCACAGCATATTTTCGCTGATTTTTTAAAATGGTATTATCAAATTTTTGCAGGAAAATTATAGTGGAATCCCAAGCATAGCTATTACATAAATCACTTTCAAAACTACTATTAGCATACATATTTCTACTCAATTCTGCCGCTTGTTTTTGTGTTACATAATTATACACGTAATTATTAGCAGTGATAACAGCTTGATTTGTTTTGCTACTAGCACTTGTCCTTGCCTCTGTTGCATCTTTATCTCTTGCCTCATATCTTCCAATATAGTATCCATGATTCTCTATTGCACTTTTTCTAAATCCTGAATCTTCACTTTCAATATTTTCTTTGGCTGTAATATTTCCATAATTAGATGTGTTCAATTCCTGAAATTCACCTATTATCCCTGCTCCACAATCATAAACACTTTCATTTGTAAAAAAGGCATATCTACTTAACTTTATGTTTTCTATTGTATTATCTTGTTTTTTTATGTTTCCAACAGGTATCCATACAAATTGACTTCCTTTTGTTGCTTCATAACTTACATCTTCTATTATTATTCCATCTGTTACATAATCACTTGTATTTACTATCTTAAAACCTGCTGGTACTACTACTTGGTTTCCTAAAGCATCTTGTACTGTTGTATTTGTAGTTTCTGTTCCTGTAACGGTTCCTAATGTTCCTCCAACCATTCTTTTTGTTACTTCTCCATTTGAATTCACCCTATATAAATTGTTATTTATTTCTACTGTAGTTGGAATACTATCTCCTAAAACTTTTCCATCCTGACTTTCTATTTCTGATTTTAGCTTTTCAATTGATAATTGTCCCTCATCATTTCTTGAGCCAGTAACAGCAATCTGCACTTTTTCTTGCTCAGCAGATTTTTCGGTTGCTGTTTTAGCATTCTGGGCTTGCGTTAATAATCCATTTTGTCCTGTTAGCATTGCAATTGATACTCCTGCTAAGATTAATAAAACTATAATTGTTATAATAAGTGCTATTAGTGTAATACCTCTAATATTATTTTTCATAATATTTCTCCTTTTTCCTCTGTGCTATATTGGTTATATAACCAATGTCTTGAAAGTATTGTACTGGTTATATAGCCGATAGTCAAGTGCCCTAAGCAAAATATATAATTTACTTAGTATATTTTTAGGAGATGCAATATTATGATTAAGGTTGATATGGAAAATGGTTATTATTTATTTAAATTAGATGAACTTTTAAAATCTAAAAATCTAAGTATTAATAAATTAATGCGTGATACTAACACTGATTTTAAAGTATTAAAAAGATTACTAAATGGTGAATTAGTTAGAATTGATATTTTTGTTTTAGCTCGATTGTGTTCTTATTTTGATTGTTCAATTACAGATATTGTCGAATTTATTAACAACTAAAATTATATTTTAATAGCTCCTTACTAGAGCTATTTTATTTTTGTATTATAAATTTTACACTTATGATATTTTTTTCTCTTTTTTTAGCTTTGCTATTTCTTTTTCTGTTGAACCTATTATTTGTTTTTCCTCTTCTGCTGGCATATGAATTTCAAATAACTTTTTGCTATTTCCATACTTTTTTGTGTCATTCCTTCTCTTTTCTTCTATGCTTGCTTTTCCTTTTTTAACTTCTGTCTCTATTTTGTATATTATATTTTTTTAGTTATTTATTACTTCCTGTGCATTATTAGATTTTTCTAATAACATTATCTTAGACAACAATGTTTCTTTTCCTAACAATTATCTTCTTTCTATATTTTGCTTGATATCTCTTGCTTGAGCAATTTTCGTTTTTTTGAATTTTCTAGATACACTTTTGAAATTAAAATTTTGAATTAAATTTACCTTTATACATATTAATAAGCCAAGGTTTAAATTACCTCGGCTTTCAATATAACATATATTAAAAATTATTGCGACTCTTTATGAATACTTTGTTGTTTTTCTATAATTAAATGTATAAAATTGGTCTAAATGAACCATATACATTACTACTTTTTGTGCTATGCCTATATCTACAACTAGCATATTCCCCTCTATTGGCCGCACCTGCACCTCTAGGCACACATGCTGAATCTATTGAGGTTTCAGTAGTCCATTCCCACGTATTACTAGCTATATCATATACATTGCATATTATATCTCTTTTATTTATATCCTCAAAATTATTAGTCCCTTTATATGCAATATAGTTCATATTCAAACTGTTTTGTCTAGAATAGGAAATTGCTGTGTTAATTCTATTATCAAACTTTTGAAAAAATAATATAGCAGTATCCCATGCATAACTATTCACTAAATCACTTATAACGTTATTAGTTAAATACATTTCTTGACTTAATTTTGCAGCTTGCAACTGAGTTACAAGATTATATACATAGTCTTCACTTTTTACTGTTATTTGTGTCAAATCATCTGATTGAATTTTTCTCTTGACGTCAGTTCTTGCCTCATATCTTCCAATGTAGTATCCATGATTCTCTATTGCACTTTTTCTAAATCCTGAATCTTCATTTTCAATATTTTCTTTGGCTGTGATATTTCCATATGTAGATGTATTTATTTCGGCAAAATAATTATTAATTACATTTGAACCTTGATCAGTTTCCTTTCCATCTTCATCAAATGTATATCTACTTAACTTTATGTTTTCTATTGTATTATCTTCTGTCTTTATGTTTCCAACAGGTATCCATACAAATTGACTTCCCTTTGTTGCTTCATAACTTATATCTTCTATTATTATTCCGTCTGTTACATAATCATTTGTATTCACTATTTTAAAACCTGCTGGCACTACTACTTGATTTCCTAAAGCATCTTGTACCGTTGTATTTGTAGTTTCGGTTCCTGTAACGCTTCCTAATGTTCCTCCCTCTATTCTTTTTGTTACTTCTCCACTTGAATTTACTCTATATAAATTGCTATCTATTTCTACGGTAGTTGGAATACTATCTCCTAAAACTTTTCCATTTTGACTTTCTATTTCTGATTTTAGTTTTTCAATTGATAATTGCCCCTCATCATTTCTTGATCCAGTAACAGCAATCTGCACTTTTTCTTGCTCAGCAGATTTTTCGGTTGCTGTTTTAGCATTCTGGGCTTGCGTTAATAATCCATTTTGTCCTGTTAGCATTACAATTGATACTCCCGCTAAAATTAACAAAACTATAATTGTTATCACTAACGCAATTAAAGTTATTCCATTCTGATTTTCATTCATTATCGTTCTCCTTATTCTTTTGATTTCATTTTCATTCATTTTCTAATTTTTATCTAACAATATTATCGATATTAAAATTTTTTTAGTTAATATATTTAAATATTAATTTTATTTAGCTATTAATATTGATCGAAAACCTTGATTATAGCTTGTGTTTCCATCAGTTCGATGATAACAAAAAATTCCTGTATTATAGCCGTTCCAATAAGTTCCACCTCTAATTATAATAGGATTATTTAATGCTGTAAAACATGAAAAATCTTTATTCCAACTAGTTTCTCCCGAACCATTTTGTGAAATTTCTTTAATAGCATCTCCGTATCTTTTTCTATTTTTTTCATAATTAGCTTGACTTATTTCACTATACAGTTCATTAGATTTTTCTGGCGTTGATGTATCATATGTTTTATTTGCCAAATCGTCTTTGTTGTCATCATATGGGTATAACGTTATATATTTTGTATTCTCTTTGCTATTTAAAGTTGCTCCATAAATATTTATATTTGATGATCCATTATTTATATAACTAGTCGTTCTTTCCCATACTCCACCGTTTAAATCAAATACTCCGTACATATTTAATGTAGAACTTGATTTTTGTCCTTTTTCTTGTTCCCAAGTATAAATCCCATCATTGTCTGAATTTCCACTTGTATGATTTATATTATCAATCGTAGTACTTACTCCTCCCGAACTTGAAGAAGCCGTTGTTGCTCCTGTTATTGCATAGACACTATCTACTTCTGTTTTACCATTTTCTTCCGTTCTTGTTCGGTCACCACTACTCAAGCTAATATTATTCGTATACGGTTCTATTCCTTTTGTTCCATATTGACTTTGTGCTAAGTATACTATTGCTCCCCACTCGCTGTTTTTCATCAAATGACTGTCTGTTGTAGAACTATTTAATCCATATATATTTCCATCTTCTGTTAGTATTTTTGAAATATTATAAGAATCATTTATGTTTATATAATTCATTGAATAGGTTTTAGGTTGAAATGTTGGATATTTTATTGATGTTTCTTTTCCATTTTTCCAAGAATATGTGTAATTCTTTCCATCTGCATTTTGTACTCTAGTTGCATAGATGCCATCTAGCCAATTTCTTGCGACCTGTGTACTTGGTGCGTCTATTCCAGCTTCTTTAGCACTAACCCAAGATGTCATTTGCGTATAATTTACACTACTTGCTTTTACTGGTGCATTATTATTTCCACTTGCATATCCTGCTTCAAACTTTGCTACCCAGATTCCTGTTAATTCTTTATCCCAACCACCATTTGCATAACCAATACTACTTTCATTTGTGAATGCCGGATGTACGTAATAATCTGTTGTTGTATCTACTTCTTCATCTGCTGATGTTGCTCTTTTTGCTGTTGCTTTTGTTGT
>CAKPKJ010000010.1 GCA_934167445.1 uncultured Clostridia bacterium | reverse complement strand
AGGCCCCTTGGTCAAGCGGTTAAGACATCGCCCTTTCACGGCGGAGACATGGGTTCGATTCCCGTAGGGGTCACCAAGAATGCCACTTTAGCTCAGTTGGCCAGAGCACCGCACTTGTAATGCGGGGGTCCTCAGTTCGAATCTGAGAAGTGGCTCCACAAGGTCAGTAGTTTTGCACTATGCTTGATTACGGGCTTTTTTTAATGTCTATAAATTTTTATATAAAGTCAAATATATACAAAAATTTCTGTTAGTCCCCATCTAGTCCCCAAATAGTCCCCAACTAATCCCCAAAAAATTGTTAATATTATTCTCTAATAACATTTTGGAAAATTGGAGAATCAAAAAAATCTTTTAGAGTTATATTAAAAGCTTCACAAATGTGAAGGAGAGTAGAAATTCTAGGGTCTTTAGTATCTCTGTTCATAAAAGCTAATAAGGTAGTATGTGGAATTCCTGCAAGAGTAGCCACTTTATTAATTGTTATATTATTTACCTTGGCCAATTCATAAATTCTTTCTCTAATAGCTTCTTCTAAAATCATAATATCTGCAACCTTTCTAACGTAGGCATCTACGGTATTTTTACGTCAAAATATTGACACAAAAATTCTAACACTACATAACTTTAGATGTGGTCAAAATAATGACATACGAAATCAAGCGCATAAAATGCTAAATAGGACAAAAGATAAGGAAGAACTTTTTTATGTTGTTATCTTGAAAATGACATAAAAGATATTGAAAAAAAGCACAAATTATAATAAAATAAATATCAAATACAAAAAAGGAGAATAAAAATGCAAGAAGTAGCAATAGTAACAGGAGCATCAAAAGGAATAGGAAGAGAAATAGCCAAAGAGCTGGCACAAGAAGGAATACAAGTAATTGCTAATTACAATAAATCTGAAAAAGAAGCTAAAAGTTTACAAGAAGAATTAGCCAAAAAAAATATAAAATTGGATATATTTAAAGCAGATGTATCTAAAAAGGAAGAGGCAAAAAAGCTTATAAGTTATGCACTTGAAAAATATGGGAAAATAGATATATTAATAAATAATGCTGGAATTTCAGAATATAAGCTATTTACAGATGAAACAGACGAAGACTGGAATAGAGTAATAAATACAAATTTATATTCAGCATTTATAATGTCCCAAGAGGCAAGTTACAATATGATACATAATAAAAAAGGTTGTATAATAAATATTTCATCAATTTGGGGAATTGTTGGAGGAGCTTTAGAAGTATTGTATTCAATATCAAAAGCAGGTATAGATGGAATGACAAAGGCCCTTGCAAAAGAATTAGGACCTTCTAATATACGAGTAAATTCGATAGCTCCAGGAATGATTAACACAAAAATGAATAGTGAATTTACTAAGCAAGAAATTGAAGAAATAAAAGAAGAAATACCACTAGAAAAAATAGGAGAGCCAAGTGACATTGCAAAATGTGTAAAATGGTTAGTTAAAGACACATACACAACAGGACAAGTAATATCAATAAATGGTGGCTGGATAATAACATAAAAATATAGAATTAAAATAAAAAAGTTATAATTGCAAAAATGCCGTAGCAACAGCATAATGTAATTATAACTTTTTTATAATAGAATAACCAAAATCAAAAGAAATTATTTAAAATCAAATTATTGATTATTATCAGTTAATCTTCTTTTATAATTTCCTGAAATTAACTTAGGTAAATATGTAATTATTTTATATACAGCTAAACGAACTTTTTTACTCCATAAATAAGAACGTCTTAACTTTCTAGCAGAACCTAAAGAAACAGGCTCATCCTCTAAAACTACTAATTCGTTTTTTACTTTCTCTAATGGGAAAATATAATTTTGACCATTATTATTATCCCAAATTTCATTATTGTTTTTAAAACAGAAGTTAAAAGTATCTCCTTCTAACAATTGAATTTCAGCTTGAAAACCTAAATCAGTTTTTTCCATTTTTACGTCAGAAACATTATCCCAATTTTGACCGAATCCATAATGAATAGACACTTCTTCAGAAGCATCTTGATATAACTGACCTAAATAAGATATTTTTACTTTACTATTTTCTACTAATTTATCTGTGTTGAAGAATATATTTTTTGTTAACTCCATTTAATTTCTCTCCTTATTTATCTTTTGCTAGCAACATTATAATATTAAATCTTACAGAGTTCAAGTATTTTTTCAAAAAAATATTAAATTTTGTAAAATTTTTTTGGAAAATAATAAAGATACAATTAATAAATAAGTATATAGATTTTTTCTATAACATAAAAAATAGAATATTGTAAAAAAAGAAACTTTATGATATTATAAAATTGAATTAATCATATGAGGTGATTTTATGGAAGAAAATAAAGAGGGTGAAATCAAAGAAATGGAGAAATTTACACAAGTGCAAGAAAATTCAGAAGAAATAGAAGAGAAAATAAATGAGATGGAAAAGCCGGAAAAGGAAAAAAATAGAAAAAAGAAAAGAAATATAATAATAGCTGTAATTGTTGGAATTATTATAATTTTAACTTTATTTATTTCTACAATATTTGCATTTATAAACATAAATAATGAAAAAATAATAAAAGGAGTATCAATTGAAAATATTGATATGTCTGGACTATCTAAAGAAGAAGCAAAAAATAAGCTAGAAACAATATACAATGAAATAAAATCAAAAGATATAAATATAAAACATAATGAATATGAATCAACAATAAGCCCAGAATTAATTGAAACAAATTATGATATTGACAAAGCCGTAAATGAAGCTGATAGTGTAGGAAAAAGTGACAATATATTTGTAAATAATTACAATATTTTATTTACATTAATATGGAAGAAAAATATTAATGTAGATATGTCAATAAATGAAGATGTGGCAAAACAAACAATAAATGATATTAATGTAAATTTACCAGATGGTGTAATAGAATCTAGTTACTCTGTAGATAATGATGAATTAACAATATCTAAAGGAAAAGCTGGAGTTGTAATAGATGAAAATGCTTTTTTAGAAATTATAAAATATGAATTAAAAAATATAGATTCAAATGGAGATCAAACATTAGAAATACCAGTAGTAAATAAAGAACCAGAAGCAATAGATATAGAAAAAATTCATGATGAAATATGTAAAGAACCACAAGATGCATATTTCACAAAAAATCCATTTGCAGTATATCCAGAGGTTAAAGGAATAAGTTTTGACTTAGAAAAAGCAAAAGAGATGTTGAAAGAAGACAAAGATGAATATGTAATAAAATTAACAATTACAAATCCAAAAGTAACATTAGATAAAATTGGGCCAGAAGCATTTCCAGATAAGTTAGCAACATTTTCAACAAGATATGATGTAAGTGACAAAGACAGAACAACAAACCTTGAATTAGCTTGTAATAAGATAAATGGAACAGTAGTATTATCAGGAGATACATTCTCATACAATAAAGTGGTTGGGGCAAGAACAGCAGGAGCTGGTTACAAAAATGCGAAAATATATGAGGCTGGAAAAGTAGTTGATGGAATAGGCGGAGGAATATGTCAAATCTCTTCAACACTATATAATGCAGTTCTAAATGCAAACTTAGAAATTGTAGAAAGAAAAAATCACCAATTTGTAACATCATATGTAGAACCTGGTATGGATGCAACAGTAGTATATGGATTAACAGATTTTAAATTTAAAAATACAAGACAATATCCAGTAAGAGTAGTTGCAACGGCAAAAAACGGAATTGCAACAGTAACAATATATGGAATAAAAGAAGATAAAGAATATACATTCAAATTTGATGTAAAAAGAGTTGCAACAATTCCAAGTACAACAGAATATATAGATGACAGTACATTACCAGCAGGAACAGAAAAAGTTGAACAAAAAGGAACCAATGGGTTAAAAACAGAAACTTATATGACAAAATTATTAAATGGAAAAGCAATTTCTACAACATTAGTTTCTAAAGACACATATAATGCAATGACAAGAATAATTAGAAGAGGTACAGCACCAGCAACAACAACAAATACAGAAAATACTAAAGCACAGGAAGAAAATACAGGAGAAACAAGCACAACACCACAAAGTCCAAGTTCAACAACAGAAGCTCAAGAACAAACAGAAACAACTGAATAAATACAAATGAAAAACTCAGCATACATAAAAAGTATGCTGAGTTTTTCATCTAGGAGAATTTCTGTTAGTAACGATTATTGCAACAGAAGATATAAAATGAAAAATATAAGATATACCAACAATAATATTATGATAAACTCACCCAAAAACTTATTTAACTTGCTGTTGACAAACGAACAAAAAAATAATATAATAGTCAATGTTAACAAACAAAATCAGCATATGCGTTATTAGCTCAGTTGGTAGAGCAGCGGACTCTTAATCCGAAGGTCCAGGGTTCGACCCCCTGATGACGCACCATATAATGTTGCCAAAAGGCAATTCATAGGCAGAAAGGTAAGCAATGACCAAAAAAAACACTAAAAGTAAGGCAGAGGAAGAACGCGAAAAGCGGAAGATGAGAAACAAAAAAACTCATCAAAACAAAAGCCCACGTCATATTAAGTATGTGGCAAAACAGGCTAAAAAAGCCAAGGATAAAAAGCCACAATATGAAATTGACGTAAAGCAGGCTGTCGAACGAAAAAAATTAATACGGTAGCAAACCAAAGGCACTAGAAACTTCTAGTGCTTTTTCCTATTATAGGAAAGTTGTTAATGACTGCCGTAATTCTTTTAACTTAAATTGGATTTACATAAAATCAAACAAACTATTGAATTTTGCTTAACTTTGTAGTATAATTATAGTAGTTGTTGCAATAAGGCAACATACGAGTAGGAAGGTAAGCATATATGACTTCGTCAAGCAAAGAGAAAAGTCGCATGAGGCCTATCATTGGGAGCAATTCTGTACCCTTTGGACCAACAGATGTCGCATTTCAAGCTGATAAGGCTGAGAACGATCAGAAACTCCAAATGTTCCAGGAGAGCATTGCGAAGGCAAGCAAGATGACTCAAGAGAGTTATGATGAGCTTGCTAATCAATTCAGGTCTGATTGGACTCAACATTGCAACAGCGTGCGCAAACATCTTCAATGGGGCTGGATTAATCTGCCAGGGTACAAGGAATTTGTGAACAACACAAGCGAGAAGTACCGCAAGTTAGCAGATGAGCTCAACCATAAGGCTGAAGCTGCAGGACTTAATACAGTAAGTGTTAAGCCATAAGGGCGAGTTGCTTAACTTACCAAGAGACACTAAGTGAATGCTTAGTGTCTTTTTTTGCACAAAAACAAATATATGTTGAAAATTCCAATAAAATCTTGAAAAAACACAAAAGTAGGATTATTATATAAAAGAAAACAAAAGATACCAAAAGATATCTAAACAACATTCGAAAAGGAGATGATAAAATTGATTAGATTATTTTTTATAAAAAACAAACTAAAAAACAAAAAATTAGTAAACAACAATGACCAAAAAATCCTAGAAGAATACAAAGAAATAGCACAAAAAGACAAAGAAGAAATATTACAAGAATTTAAAACTAATCAGCAAAAAGGCTTAACAAACAAACAGGCAGAAGAAAAATTAGAAAAAGATGGAGAAAATATTGTAGTAAAAGACGAAAAACATTCATGGTTTTACTTTTTTATAAATTCATTTAAAGACAAATTTATATTAATTTTAGTAATTTTAGCAATAATAAATAAATTTGTTGGTGACGATACATTAGGAACAGTGATAATTTTAGCAATAGGATTTGTAAGTGCAATGATAAAATTTGCACAAAATTATTCTACATACAAATTTAACAGAAAACTAAAAAGCGAAATGTTTTCAACTGCAACAGTTATAAGAAATGGAAAACCACAAACAATAAAAACAGAAAAAGTAGTAAAAGGAGATATAATCCAACTAAATGCAGGATCAATAATACCAGCAGATGTAATGATAATAGAAAATAAAGATTTATTTTTGAACCAATCTGTATTTACAGGAGAAAGTGCACCAGTAGAAAAAACAAATAAATTCAACAATACAAGCGAAATATTTTCACTTTCTAATATATGTTTAATGGGAACAAGTGTAATAAGTGGAAATGCAACAGCAGTTGTAATAAATACAGGCTTTTCAACATACTTGGGAAGTATGGGAAAACAAATAGATAACAAAAGAGAAATCACGAATTTTGAAAAAGGAATGAATGGAATTACAAAATTACTTATAAAATATATGGTTGTAGTTTCAATTGCAGTATTTATAATTTATGCATTTATACGTAAAGACATCTTAGAAGCAATATTATTTGCATTATCAGTAGCAGTAGGAATTACGCCAACAATGTTACCAATGATAGTAAATGTAAATTTAACAAAAGGAACTAAAACACTAGCTAAAAAGAAAACGTTGGTAAAAAATATTCAGGCAATTCAAAACCTAGGGGCAATTGATATTTTATGCACAGATAAAACAGGAACATTAACATTAGATAAAATTGTATTACAAAAATATATAAATGTAGAAGGAAAAGAAGATATATCAATATTAGAATATGCGTTTTTAAATAGTTATTACAGTACAGGGATGAAAAACTTAGTAGACAAAGCTGTAATTACTTACGGAATTGAGCATAAAGTAAAAGAACAAGTTGAAGGATATGAAAAAATAGACGAAATCCCATTTGATTATACAAGAAAAAAAGTAAGTGTTGTTGTAAAACATGATAATCATTATAGAATAATAACCAAAGGAGCTCTAGAAGAAGTATTAAAAAGCTGTACAAAAGTGAAAATAAATGGAGACCACAAATCACTAACCAAAGAAATGATAGATAATATAAATAAAAATGCTCAAGAACTTGCAAAACAGGGAATGCAAGTAATTGCATTAGCATCAAAAAGAGAATATAGAGGAAAAGATGTATTCAACAGCGACGACGAAAAAGATATGACATTTATAGGTTTTGTAGCATTTTTAGACCCACCTAAAAAAGAAGTAAAAGAAACAATAAAAAAATTAAAAGAATATGGAATTACAACAAAAATATTAACAGGTGACAATCAATACGCAACAGAAAATATCTGTAATTTAGTAGGAATAGAAAATTCAAAAATACTAATAGGAGCAGATATAGACAAAATGCCAGATGGAGAACTTGCTAAAAAAGTTGAGGAAGTAAATGTATTTGCAAGAATGAATCCATTGCAAAAAGAAAGAATTATTAAGACCTTAAGAAAAAATGGACATGTAGTAGGCTATATGGGAGACGGAGTAAATGATGCACCATCACTACATAACGCAGATGTTGGAATATGTGTAAACACAGCAACAGACATTGCAAAAGAAGCAAGTGACATTATATTACTAGAAAAGAGTTTAAAAGTAATATTTAATGGAGTAATAGAAGGAAGAAAAGTATATGGAAATATTATAAAATATATGAAAATGGCCTTAAGCTCAGACTTTGGAGATGTATTTAGTATATTTATAGCAAGTATATTCTTACCATTTTTACCATTATTACCAATACAAATGCTAATCCAAGATTTTTTATATGATTTTTCACAAATAGGAATACCTTATGACAATGTAGACGAAGAATTTTTAAGAAGACCTAAAAAGTGGGACACAAAAGGATTAGGAACATTTATGAATGTAATGGGACCAGTTAGTTCTATAATAGATGTGTTAGCATTTTTAGCGTTCTGGTTTATATTAGGATATAATGGAACAGTAAGTGAAAGCTACTTCCAAACAGCATGGTTTGTAGAATGTTTAATTAGTGAAACATTGATAATTCATTTTGTAAGAACATCAAAAGTACCATTTGTACAATCAAGGGCAAATCCAATATTAACAGGATTAACTTGTGTTACAATAATTGGAACAATACTAGCACCAATAGTATTACATAATATACCAGCATTTCATTTTGAAATAATGCCACCAATTTATTACGCAATAGTTGCAGGACTAACAGCTTTGTATGTAATTTTAGTACAGTTTGTAAAGAAAATATATATTAAAAAAGTTGGAAATTGGTTATAGAATCAACATTGACAAACAGCTAAAAACAGGCTACAATAGTATTATTGGGTATAAAAATACACAAATAATATTGAAACAGAGGTGAGGGATTTGCTAAAAATTTATAACACAGACATTGAAACAAATGAATTTCAAGAAATAAAAGAATTTAAAAAAGGAGCCTGGATTAATTTAGTAAATCCGTCGGAGAATGAAATAAAAAAAGTATGTGAAAGTGTTCAGATACAAGATGACTTTATAAGAGATGCACTAGATTTTGAAGAAAAAGCGAGAATAGACCAAGAAGATGATGACAATACTACACTTTTTGTTGTTGACGTACCAGTAACAGAAAGAGGAGAAGATGGGGAAGTATTATATACAACAGTTCCGTTAGGAATGATTGTTGTTAGAGATGACTTTTTCATAACAGTGTCATTAAGAAAAAATAAAATCATAGAAAGCTTTGAAAAAAGAAAAATAAAAAATTTCCAAACATATAAGAAAACAAGGTTTATTTTCCAAATATTATATTTAAATTCATCATTTTATTTGAGTTACCTAAAACAAATAAATAAAGAAACAGAAGTAGCAGAATATATATTGAAAAATTCAATGAGAAATAAAGAATTATTAAAGATGCTAACATTAGAAAAAGGTTTAGTGTATTTTACAACATCTTTAAAATCAAATGAACTAGTTATGGAAAAAGCTCTAAGAGGTAAAATAATAAAATTATATGATGAAGACGAAGAGATTCTAGAAGATGCCATAACAGAAAATAGACAGGCTATAGAAATGGCACAAATATATAATAATATTTTAAATGGAACAATGGATGCATATGCATCAATTATTTCTAATAATATGAATGGTGTAATGAAAACATTAACATCAATTACAATTATTTTAGCTGTACCCACAATGATATCAAGCTTTTGGGGAATGAATGTAAACTTGCCGCTACAAAATGATTCACTTGGTTTTATAGTTATGATATCAATTTCTATAATACTTACATTAATTGTATCTTGGTGGTTAAGAAGAAAAAATATGTTATAATTTTAGCTTTATAGATTGCTTTAAATACCAGTAGTTGTTTAGTGCAATTTTCAAAAATAATAGAGGTGGAACTGTTGTAAATTCCACCTCTATATAAAATTCTATAATTGATATGCCTTTTGAGATTTTTCCATATAAGCAAAAGCTCAAAAAAGAAAATTATTTTACAAATTGAATACAACCTAATCATTTAAAATCTTTGTAATTCTACCAAGCTCAGTTTTCATTAAATTATAAATCTTTTCAGTAATTGAATCATCTAAATTATGTTCATAATTATAAATCGTTTTATTAATATCAAGAATTTTCATTTTATGCTTAGAAACAGAACTATCTTTGTACATATAGATTGGGACATAATCATAATTGTCAATAGTTATAGAGCCATCCGTATGTTTAGTTATTTTTAAATTTAAAATAATGGAATCCCTAGTGTTTACAGCATTTTGGTCACAAATAAAATTACCTAAAGCATATGCAACAAAACCATCACGAGTAGAGCCATCTTCCAAAGTAACCGTTCTTTTTTCCATAGGTTGAATAATATGAGGATGATTACCAATAATAACATTTACACCATTTTGAAATAGAAAATCAGCAAGTTCTTCTTGCTCAGAATTTTGTTTTGTTTGGTACTCTGTACCCCAATGCATACACGCAACAATTATATCAGCATTTTGATTTTTTGCAGTTTCTATATGTTTTTTAATTAAATCTTTATCAATTAAATTTATACAAAACTTTTTATCAGAAGGAACTGAAATACCATTAGTTCCATATGTATAATTAATAAATGCTATTTTTACACCTTTTACATATTTGATTAAAACTTTATCTTGGTCTTCTTGAGTTTTATAAGTACCCAAGTGAGAAATATCAGCTTTATCTAATACATCAATAGTTCTAGAAAGACCACTAAAGCCCATATCTAAAGCGTGATTACCAGCAGTTGACAATACATCAACACCAATACGTTTTAAACTATCTGCCAAACTATCTGGAGAATTAAAAGTAGGATAATTACTGTAGCCCCTATCTTCACCCGCAAAACTTGTTTCCAAATTTCCAATACATATATTAGCTGTTTTAGTATATGAAGAAATATTATCAAAAACATAAGAAAAATCATAAGTTCCAGTGTTGCTATCATATGCATCCATATATTGAGTATTATGACACATAACGTCACCAATAGCAGTTAAAGTAAATGTGGTATCAGTTTCTTGTTTTGTATCTTCCTTATTTTCAGTTTCTGCATTTTTATTCTCCTGCTCTTCTTGTGCAATTTCTTCTTTTGAGCTGGTCTCTAAATTTTTATATTTATTGTTATTTTTAAAATAATTAAATGCAGTTACGCTAGCAAAGATAATTAATAAAAATAATATTATAATTATTAATCGTTTAGTAAGTTTATTTGTGGATTTGTCTACTTTTCTTGTTGCTCTCCTACCACGGACTCTATTATTATTTCTCAAAATATCACCTCTTATTTTTTTCTACAAATTATCATAAAAAAGGAAAAAATTCAAGGAAAAATTAATATAATAAATAAAAGAATTTTATATAAAACAGAAACTAAAGTATCTTTATTTTTGGTATACAGTAACATACCAGATTCATAAATAAAATTTTTATTACTAGCAGCTATAGTAAATGATACTAAATATACAAGTCAATTTTTTGCCAACATATTATTACGTTTATCCAGCAAAAAAAGATTAAGAAAAATATTAAAAAATGGAATTTAAAATATTTTAATTTCAAATTTGTATATTCAAATTATAACACTTACCCGTATTTTTGTATAATACTAATTTTAAAATTTTTGCCGAAAAAAAAGGGCCACAAGGCCCAAGGAATATTTTAAAGTGCCACGAGCACCGGACGATAGCCGATGTAGTAACGGCTATAACCACCCGCACGGTTGAAATAGAACAACCCTGCAGCAGAGCCATTCCATAAGCTACCGCCGCGTACAGTGAACGGATAGTACAACGCCGGAAAGTAAGAGTAGTCTCCGTTCCAGCTCGTTGAACCGGTACCGCTCGTAGATGTTTCTCTAATAGCATCTCCATATATATATTTATTTGTTTTATAATTTGCCGTACTTAATGTTGTATATACTTGATTAGATTTTTCTGTTGTTGATGTATCATATGATTTACTAGAATCATCTTGTGATGCATCTCGAGGATATACTGTTGCATATTTTGTACTTACTTTATCTTTTGTAAAGCTTGAACCATATCCGTTTAAATTCCAGTTTCCATTAGATATATATCCTGCTGTTCTTTCCCAAACTCCTCCGCTCATATCAAATACTCCATACATATTTAATGTTGAGCTTGATTTTTGGCCATTTTCTTGGTCCCAAGTGTATACACCACTGTTAGCAGTGTTTCCTGTTGTGTTGTTTATAGTGTCTATTGTTGTTTCAACTCCTCCTGCTGATGTTGAACCTGTTGTAACTCCTGTTACTGCATATACACTATTTACTCCTGTTCCTCCTGCTATATCATCTGTTCTTTTTCCAGTACCTCCACCTAAACTAAGATTATTTACATATGGTTCTGTTCCATCATTTCCATAGCTACTTTGTGCTAAATATGCAACAGCTCCCCATTCACTATTTTTCATTAAATGGCTATCTGTTGTAGCACTACTTAATCCATATATATTTCCTTTTTCAGTTAATACTTTTGAAATATTATATGCATCATTTACATTTATATAGTTCATTGAATATGTCTTAGGTTGGAATGTTGGATATTTTATTGCTGTTTGTTGTCCGTTTTTCCATCCATAAATATTATGCCCATTACTATCTTGCCCTGTTATTGTTCCATATATACCATCTAGCCAGTTTCTGGCTAGTTGTGTACTATCATCTGTTGTTCCTGCTTCTGCTTTAGCTACCCAAGATGTATTTTGTGAATAATTTACACTACTTGCTTTCACAGGTGCATTATTATTTCCACTTGCATATCCGGCTTCAAACTTTGCAACCCAAATTCCTGTTAATTCTTTATCCCATCCACCATTTGCATAACCGATACTGCTTTCATTTGTAAATGCTGGATGTACGTAATAATCTGTTGTTGTATCTACTTCTTCATCTGCTGATGTTGCTCTTTTTGCTGTTGCTTTTGTTGTTTTAGTGTCATCTGTATAATATTCATCTGTTGTTCCTATTAAAAATTTTACGTCTATTTTTCCTCCTTGTGATTTATCACTTGGATTATTATATGTTATTTTATATGCATATCTTGGTATCCATACCCAGTAACTTCCGTCTTCTGTTACTGCATTTGCCCACTCACTTTTTGTATAATCATACCAACTATTTTCTTGAAAGCCTTGTTCTCCTTGCTTTATCGGATATCCTTTTTCAGTATCCGTTGGTAAATTAAACATTACCGGTGTCATTCCATTTAATATTCGTGGTTCATCTACTCCTTTGTCTTGGTTATATCCTGCTTCTGATACCATATAATCTTCTATGCTACTTAATTTTGAGTTTTCTTCTTTTGCAGCTTCTTCTGTTGCTTTTTTCGCATTACTTGCTTGTGTTAATATTCCATTTTCGCCTGTTAGCATTGCTATTGAAACACCTGCTAAAATTAGCAAAACCACAATAGTTATTACTAAAGCAATTAATGTAATTCCCTGTCTGTTTTCTATTTCTCTTATTTCATTATTGGATTTAAATCCGATTTGATTCACTTGATACCACTTTCATAACTATATAACATCTCCTTTTTCTTTAGTTTTTCATTATTTTTACTTTTTATACTTTTCTTTGATTAAAAGAAACACGACACTTTTGTCATCATCAGTGAAATTTTATCATAAGTCCTTCTATATTGCAAGCGAAAGTAGGTGCATATTTACACCATATTTTATTGTAAAATAACTGCAAAGGAGGATAGAAATGAATAAATTAAAAATACCCGAAAATCATAGTGGAATAAGTAAAACACTCAGATTACCTGAAAATATTGTAGAAGATATACAATCATTAGCTAATATAAAAAATTTATCGTTTAATAAAGTTGTAATATCATTACTTAATTTTAGTTTACAAAACTTAGATGAAAATGACAAAAAGAAATTAGAAAAAACAAGAAAATAAAAAAATGTCTTTCTGGACATTTTTATTAATATTATAAAACTAATAAAAAATAGTAATAATAACATCATAATCAAGATAAAAAACTACTTTAGCATCTTCAAAATCAATGTTATAAACTTGGTTAAGATTAAATTTAAAATAATTTTCATTAGTTAAATCATCAATAGTTAATAAATCAAGAGTAATAGAATAGCTAAAAGAAAAAATATAACAAGAACCTTCTAAACATCCAGCAAAAGCTAATTTAACCTCTCTATTTAATAAACTATTAAATAAATTTTCTAATTTTAAAATCTGATTATTATCCATAATATATACCACTCCTACTATTATATATTTTTATCAAAAATATATAAAATATTCTGCATTAAAATGTTTTTATGAATTATAAATTAATAAATACTAAGTAGTCAATTTTTATATTTTTGATTAATAAGGGATTTTATAAATATTTGGTTAATTTTTCTTGCTTTTTCAAAAATTTTCTCGCTTTTTCATTTTTTTAGAATAAATACAATAAAATAACACATAATAAGAAAAACAAAGCAAAAGGAGGAAAATATGAAAGTCATTGATAAAATAGCATTAGTGCTAATAATAATTGGTGCTATAAATTGGGGATTAATAGGATTTTTCGGATTTGACTTAGTTGCAACAATATTTGGAGAAATGTCAGTTATATCTAGAATAGTATATGGATTAGTTGGAATATCTGGATTATGGGGAATAAAATTATTATTTGATGATTAAAAAAATAATATATCGATCACTTTAGGGTTTTAAAATTCAAAAGTGGTTGATTTTTATTTGTCTATAATATTTTGCCAATTAATAAAAAAGTGAAAAAATCAAACAAAAAATTCTCTTATATGATATAATTATACAAAAAATATAGGAGGAGTTTTTTATGAACAAGAAAAAAACATTTAAAATTATTTTATTAATTATATTAATAGTACTAGCTATATTTGTACTCTATACTCTAAGGAATTTTATTATAGTAAAAGGTTTGCAAAATAAAATAGCACAATATACATCCATTTCAAACTTTTCAGCAACAATAAATCAAACATTTACAGATGACAGTACGAATGTTTTAATCAATTATTATCAAGACGGAAACAAGCAAGTTGTGATTTTACAAAGGACAGATTCTAATGGAGAAGTAACAAAAATGTCACAATACAATAATGGTGAAAGATGTGATGTTTTCTGGAATACAAAGGATTCTAAAACTGCACAATTGAATGCTGTTAATACAATAAATGTACAATTAACAAACTCTTTAGAAACAGACAATGACTGGCAAACACTATTAGCTTGTACATTTGCAGTAATAAAATCTACTAATTATAACGGAAAAGACTGTTATTTAATAACTAATTATATGTCACCTCTTTTTATGAATGGAACTGAAAAAAATGAAGTATATGTAGATAAAGAAACAGGAATTGCTATAAAAAATATTATGGATAACCAGATAACAGAAAAAGAATACAATTTTAATACCGTAGATGAGTCTGTATTTACTGAGCCAGACATTGGACAATACACTTTAAAATAAAATGCTAATATGAATATTTTATTAAAAATTGACATATAATAAAATGTGTGCTAATATAATTATAGCAATTGCAATAAATGTTTCAATGAGTAACAAAAAAAGACTAGGAGTCGGCTAAACTTACCTAGTCTTTTTCTATGCTAATCATCAAAGTCTTTTACAATTAAGTAAATAACATATAATGCTAGCAATTTTATAAATGGTTTCAATGAGCAACCTCCTTCCTGCCTCTAAGCAAGTCGGCAACAATAATATACATTAATGGAATAGCATTACTAACAGGAAGCTTGAAAGTACAAGAAAAATATAGTATAATACCAAAGACTAATAACTAGGAGGAAGTAAAATGTTAAGTGCAAATAATGTAACCGTTAGATTTGGAAAAAGAGTATTATTTGAAGATGTTAATATAAGATTTGCAAAAGGAAACTGCTATGGAATTATAGGAGCAAATGGAGCTGGTAAATCAACATTTTTAAAAGTGCTATCAGGAGAGTTAGAGCCAAGTAAAGGTGATGTATCTTTAGAAAAAGGTGAAAGACTTTCAATGTTAAAACAAGACCACTATGCTTTTGAAGAATTTACAGTAATAGATACAGTAATAATGGGAAATAAAGAATTATATGACATAATGAAAGAAAAAGAGGCAATATATGCAAAACCAGATTTCTCAGAAGAAGATGGAATGAAAGCTGCAAAATTAGAAGAAAGATTTGCAGAACTAGATGGATGGAATGCAGAATCAGATGCAGCAAAACTTTTAAATGATTTAGGAATTATTCCAGAAAACCATTATAAATATATGAAAGAAATAGAAGCAAGAGATAAAGTAAAAGTGCTACTAGCACAAGCTTTATTTGGAAATCCAGATGTATTGTTACTAGACGAGCCTACAAATGACTTGGACTTAAAGAGTATTGAATGGTTACAAGAATTTTTAATAGATTTCGAAAACACTGTAATAGTAGTATCACATGATAGATATTTCTTAAATAAAGTTTGTACATATATAGCAGATGTTGACTTTGGAAAAATAAAAGTATATCCAGGAAACTACGATTTCTGGTATGAATCAAGTCAATTAGCACAAAAACAAGCAAGAGAGCAAAACAAGAAAAAAGAAGAAAAAATCAAAGAATTACAAGACTTTATTGCAAGATTTAGTGCAAATGCATCAAAATCAAAACAAGCAACATCAAGAAAGAAAACATTAGAAAAAATTCAATTAGAGGAAATAAAACCATCAAACAGAAAATATCCATATGTAGACTTCAAACCTGATAGAGAACCAGGAAAAGAAATTTTACAAGTAAAAAATGTATCTAAAACAGTAGATGGAGTAAAATTATTAGACAACATATCTTTTAGTGTAAAAGAAGGAAATAAAATAGCATTTTTAGCAGACAATGAACTTGCAAAAACAATATTATTCCAAATAATTGCAGGAGAACTAGAACCAGACGAAGGAAAAATCGAATGGGGAACAACAATAACAACAAATTATTTCCCAAAAGATAATAACTACTTGTTTGAAACAGATGAAAACATAACAGAATGGTTAAGAAAATACTCAAAAGACCCAGACGAAACATATATAAGAAGCTTTTTAGGAAGAATGTTATTCTCAGGAGATGAAGCATTGAAAAAAGTAAATGTATTGTCAGGTGGAGAAAAAGTAAGATGTGTATTATCAAAAATGATGCTATCAGGAGCAAACTTCCTAATATTTGATGAACCAACAAACCATTTAGATATGGAAAGTATTACATCTGTAAATGAAGGAATGAAAAAATTTACTGGAAATATTTTATTCACATCACATGACCATGAATTAACACAAACAGTTGCAAATAGAATAATAGATATAAAAGAAAATGGCGAAGTGATAGATAGAGAAATAACATATAATGAATATTTAGGAGTAGAATGATTTTGGGGACGGAGCAAAAAATCATTTTAATATAGGCTAAGAGAATAGCGTATAAAAGTATAATCGTGTTTTAAAAAATAAAATTAGATAATGTGAATTTTATTATAATAATTTAAAGTGCAAAATATTAAATACAAAAATTACATAAGATTCACAAAATAAAAATTAAATAAACATATTTGAATTGTAAAAAGAAGTAAAAAGATAAAAGAAAGTGAGTGATAAAAATATCAAGACAAGTTCGAAAAAATCTGAATACTTCTTTTTTTCATGTAATGATACAAGGAATTAATAAAGAAAGTATTTTTAAAACAGAAAACTACATAAGAAGATATTTAAAAATATTGGAGAAAACACAAAAAGAAAGAAAAGTAGAAATTATAGCATACTGTATAATGAACAACCACGCACATCTGTTAATTAGGACAGACAATATAGAAGAACTATCAAAATTCATGCAAAAAACCAATGGAATGTATGCACAATATTATAATTTTATGCAAGAAAGGGTAGGATATGTTTTTAGAGATAGATACAAAACTCAGCCTATAATGAGTCAAAGACAATTAATACAGTGTATAAAGTATATACATCAAAATCCAGTAAAAGCAGGATTAGTAAAAGATGCTGGAAAATATAAATTTTCATCATATAAATATTTAAAAAGTCAAGAAAATCAAACAGAAGGTATTTTTTCAAAACAAGAATTAAAATTTATTTTAGAATCTTCAATTCAATATGGAAATTTTATAGATATTGAAAACAATCCAAATGAAATTATTAATAATTTAATAGAAGAATTTTTAGGAAAAGAAAATGTAAAAGTATTTGAAATTTTTGAGAAAAATGATATACTAAAAAGGCTAATAAAATATCTAAAGGAAGAACACAGCATAAAATATACAGACATAATGAAAAAATTTGATATTACAAAAGGGGTAATGGAGAGACTAAAATAAATTTACATTATGAGTTTAAGATACAGAAAATCGTAATTTAAAAGAGTTAATAAAAAATCAATTTAATGACAAAAGTAATTTTGTAAAATGATTTTTTGCTCCGTCCCCAAAATCATGAAAGGAAGAAAAAATGGATAAAATAGTAGTAACAATTGCACAAGAACTAGGTGTAAAAAATTCACAAGTAGAAAACACAATCAAATTAATTGACGAAGGTAATACAATTCCATTTATCGCAAGATATAGGAAAGAAGTAACAGGAGGACTAAGTGACGAAACATTAAGAGATTTAGGAGAAAGATTAACATATTTAAGAAATTTAGAGCAAAGAAAAGAAGAAATCATAAAATCTATAGATGAACAAGGAAAACTAACAGACGAAATTTTACAAGCTGTAGCTATTGCAAAAACCTTGGCAGAAGTAGAAGATATTTATAGACCATATAAACAAAAAAAGAAAACAAGAGCAACAGTTGCTAAAGCTAAGGGATTAGAGCCACTTGCTGATATTATTTTAGAACAAAAGGAAACAAAAGATATAAATGAAATTGCAAAACAATATGTAAATATTGACAGCCTATCAGAAGAAGATAAAAAAAATAAGGACAAGGTTGTAGCAACCGCAGAAGATGCAATACAAGGAGCTTTAGATATCATTGCTGAAACAATTTCAGATAATGCAAAATACAGAAAAGAAATTAAAAAATTATGTTATAGAGAAGGAACAATTGTAACAAAAGCTTCAAAGGCAGAGGAAAAGTCAAATTACGAAATGTATTATGAATATCAAGAAGCTTTAAAATACATTCCAAGCCATAGAATTTTGGCAATAAACCGTGGCGAAAAAGAAGGCTTTTTAAAAGTTTCTTTGGACAAACCAGAAGAAAAAATATTAAAATATATTGAAAGAGACATATTAAAAGGTGAAACTCAATTCACACAAATGCTTAAAGACACAATTTTAGATAGTTTCAAAAGATTAATTGAACCTTCAATAGATAGAGAAATCCGTTCAGATTTAACAGAAAAAGCTGAAGAAAAGGCTATAAAAGTATTTGGTAAAAACTCTAAACAATTGTTGTTAGGGGCACCAATAAAGGGAAAAACTGTTATGGGATTTGACCCTGCATATAGAACAGGTTGTAAAATTGCAGTTATAGACGAAACAGGAAAAGTTTTAGACTATACCACAGTATATCCAACAGAACCTCAAAATGATGTTGAAGGTGCTAAAAAAGAACTTCTAAAATTAATTGACAAAGATAAAATTGATATGATTGCAATTGGAAATGGTACAGCCTCAAGAGAATCTGAAATGTTTGTTTCAGACATGATAAAAGAAGCATCAAGACCGGTTCATTATGTAATTGTAAGTGAAGCAGGAGCATCAGTATATTCTGCATCAAAACTTGCAACAGAAGAATATCCAGATATAAATGTATCAATAAGAGGAGCTATTTCTATTGCTAGACGTTTACAAGATCCACTTGCAGAACTTGTAAAAATAGACCCTAAAGCTATTGGTGTAGGGCAATATCAACATGATGTAAACCAAAAGAAATTATCTGAAAGCTTAACAGCTGTAGTAGAAGATAGTGTTAATAAAGTAGGAGTAGATGTAAATACAGCAACACCATCACTTTTATCTTATGTATCAGGAATTAATAATACAATAGCAAAAAATATTGTAAAATATAGAGACGAAAATGGAAAATTAAAAAATAGAAAACAATTATTAAAAGTACCTAAATTAGGAAAAGTAGCATTTGAACAATGTGCAGGTTTCTTAAGAATATTAGACGGCGATAATCCTTTAGAAGTAACAGCAGTTCACCCAGAAAGTTATGAAGCAACAGAAAAATTATTAGAAACAATGGGATTTGATAAAAAAGATTTAAAGGATAAAGAAAAACTAGAAGAATTAAGAAAAAAACTAAAAACAATAAATGTAGAAGAAATGGCTAAACAATTAGAAATAGGCGAAATGACATTATCAGACATAGTAGAAGAATTATCAAAACCAGGAAGAGACCCTCGTGAAGATATGCCAAAACCTATTTTGAGAAGTGATGTTTTAAAATTAGAAGACTTAAAAGAAGGAATGGTATTGACAGGTACAGTAAGAAATGTAATTGATTTTGGAGCATTTGTAGATATCGGAGTTAAACATGATGGACTTGTACACATTTCAGAAATGAGTGATAAGTTTATAAAAAATCCATCAGATTTAGTTTCTGTAGGTGATATTGTAAAAGTAAAAGTTATTAAGATAGATAAGGATAGACAAAAAGTTGGATTATCAATGAAGGTTTAAAAGCCGAAAACGTAATATTTCGTTTTGGTTTACTAATAAGTTTCATTGACAATTTTTGACAATTAGTTTAATATATAAATGCCGACTTGCTTAGAGGCAGGAAGGAGGTTTAATCTTGAAAGACTTTGTTGAGCTGCTAAAGCTTATATTGATTTACTACATAGTAAAGCAACTAAGTAAGTAGCAAAAGAAAAGACTAGGAAAATGTTTTAGCCGACATTCCTAGTCTTTTTTTGTTTAATCTTTAATTGACTTTGTTTTGCGATTTGCTATAATTATATTAGCACATATTTTATTATATGTCAATATTTTTTAAATATACATAATACATAAGGAATATTCCTAATCAGCCATATATTTATCTCTAATTTCCTCAATTTCATCATAATGATTTCTCAAAATATCCAAGAAAACATCATCAATATTAGGATCAAATTGAGTACCTCTAAACTTCTCAAACTCAGCAATAACAACATCAATAGGCAAAGAATCTCTGTAAGCACGTTTTGAAGTCATTGCATCAAAACTATCAGCTACAGCTGCAATTCTAGCCAAATATGGAATATCTTCACCAGCTAATCTGCTAGGATATCCTGTACCATCATATTTCTCATGGTGATGTTCTACAATTGGCAAAATATTTTGGAAAATTTTTGCGTGTGATAAAATGTGCACACCAATATTAGGGTGTTGTTTAATTTGAGAATATTCATCATCATCAAGTTTTCCGTTTTTTTGTAGAATTGCATCAGGCACGCCGATTTTTCCAATGTCATGGAATAAACCACCGATTTTTAATGTGTCTAAATCAGCTTCTGGCAATCCTAAATATTTTCCTATAAGAACAGAATATTCAGAAACACGGTCAGAATGGCCTCTTGTGTATGTATCTTTGGCCTCTACAGTATAACGTAAAGTTTGGATACTTTCTAAATAAGCTTGTTCTAATTTTTCATATGTATCAGATAATTCTTCATTAATACTTTTAATTTGATTCATTTGAGCAATAGATTTTATACCAGACTCAATTAATAATAATAATTGGTCAAATTTGTCACTTTTTTCACAATAACCTTGAATGTCTAATCTTCTAATTGTTTCTAAAGGTGGAGCTAAATCCTTGTGACCCGTTAGTAACAATATATATAAATCTTTGTTAAATTTTCTAATTTCCTCAACAACTTGATCACCGTGAATTGGTGTCATAATAAAGTCAAGAACCATTAAATCAAAATGTTCATTTTTAACTTTTTCTATTGCCTCAAGTGGGTCAGTAACACCAACAAATTGGTATCCAGACCTTTTTAAAAATATTGATAAAGAATCTACAATTCCTTCCTCATCATCAACAGCTATAATTTTGTAACCGTTGTTTTCAGGGTTTTGAACGTTTTGTAATCCTTTTCTCATATGCTTTACCTCATAATAATATATTTTCATAACCATTATATTAATAAAAAGGGCAAAAAGCAAGGGTTTTAAGCAATATTTTTTTACTTAAAACCCTTAATAATATATCATATGCATAAAGTTACAATGGTAAAGTAATAGTAAAAGTAGTACCTTGACCTTCAACAGAATCAAATGTTATATCTCCACCAAAGTGAGCTTTTATTGTTGAATAAGACATATACAATCCAAGACCAGTACCGTTCTTTCCTTTAGTTGTAATCATTTCCTTGAATAATTTATCTTTAACTTTTTTAGGCAGACCACAACCATGATCTCTAATTGATATATATAAGTTTTTATTGTCATTTTCAACTATCAAATCAATAGTTTGATTTGTTTTTCCTTCATAAGATTGAATTGCATTTGAAATCATATTATTAATAACTTGAACAAGACTATTAACGTCACCATTAATTTGAGTATGTTCATCTGATTTCATAGAAATATTTAAATAAACTAGTGCATTTTTAAGTTCGTGCCTCATTAAAATATTAACTCTTTTAATCAATTCTTCAACATCAAAAGTCATATTCTCTGTTTCAGATAAAGTAACAGCTTGACCTTTAACAGCAGTAATAATATCTGACATATATTCAGTATATTCTTTAATCTTAACAATCCAAGAATCCATATCTTTAGCTATGTCGTGATGGTCTTGACTATTTACTTCAGGGTCATCAATTGAAGAATCATATTCTTTAATTAAATCTGATAATCCTTCAGCAGCACCAGATATCGACATTATAGGTGTTTTTAAGTTATGTGCAATTCCACCAATTAATTGACCAAGCGAAGCTAAACGTTCCCTTTCCATAAGCATTGTTTGGTTATCTCTAATTTGATTAATATTGTGTTTTGTAAATATCTGAGTTTGGTTAAAAGCAAGAGATAGGTCTGCTAACTCATCTTCAGATGTAACAATTAATTTTTTATTTAAATCGATAGTATTTTCATTAGAAGATGCTATATCTTTTAATCTTGATGCAACAGTTCTGATTTCAGCAGATACAGAATGTGCAACATAAAATAAGATACAGAATATTAATACAAATAGTAATAAGTCACAAACTAAAATTATCTCTAAAAACATTGGTTGGCTTGTATCATATCTAACCCCAGCAAAGCAATAATCTCCATTAGCTAATTGACATTTTATAGCAATTCCTTCAGTATCAAGGCAGAAATAATCAAAAGCTCTACTGCCTTCTTTTTCGGAATTATCTAACACATATTTTATGAAAAATGGTTCTAGTTTTCCATTGTTAGAGGCAATATAAGTGCCATCACTATTTACAATAAAGTATTGATGTGAACTATCTAATAAGGTTGTGTTTTTCAATGTTTGTAGAACTTCTTCTTTAGAAGAAAATACATCATCAAAAATATTAGAAAACATAGTTAAATATGAGTCATAATACACATCACCAGTTTTTTTGGAAGCTTGTACATAACCAACTAAAGATAAGAAGATTAAAGAAACCATTACTAGTGGAATAAATTGTAAAATTAATTTTGTTGTAAGTGATTTTATCTTACTTCTTTTTTTAGAAGATTGCTGTTCAATTTGTTGCATAATATCAGGATATTCATCATTTAATAAAGTTATAATATAACCAAATTCATTTTTAGCAAAAACGAAACTGGTTACAGATGCTAACGTAAAGAAAGATATGTAGGTTAGACAAATTTTTAATATTGTTAATGGGTAGGCCTTAATTATCATAAATGTGATAGGTAGAAAAATTAATGGTAATAATATTTCTAACACATATAATAAATAAGGTGTGTCATAACAAAATCTTCTAACACGTAGCAAAATGCTTATTTTTTCCGTTCTATCCAATTTGACATTTTCTAGTTTTACTAATTGCTTGTGAATTCTATAAGCTCTAATAAAAAGAACAACTAAACTGCAAGCAACTATTAAAGATATAAGAAGTACATACTGCTGTGTATATGTAATTCCGTCAAATTCCAGCTGAAATGCATTGTCTATGCTGTTAGGTGGATAGTTTAATATAATAGGCAAAAATTTATATAGCCCCATAGCTATTAAAGCTGGAATTCCTAAGTATAAAGTAATTATTTTATATATACAGGAATTAAATTTTTTCTTCATTTGTTTAATCTCCTTTTGTTAAAAATTTAGTAAAAAAGTTATTAATATATTTTGTGTTAATTTCAGGCCAAGATAAATCTACGTTTTTCATATAGTTAATAGTAAATTTATTTTTCATTTCTATATTTGAATTATATGTAGAACTATTACTTGTTAAATCATTAATAATTCCTAAAATATCACCCTTGTTCTTAATGTATTTGTAAAATTCATCATCTGAAACTTCTGATATAGTTTCGTTTTTAGGCTTAATCTTATTAATCAAATCAATAAATTTAAGAGATTTATTGTGATAGATATGAAAAACTTTAGAATAACTGCTTGAAAGCACACAAAGTCTAACAATAATTTTAGCACAATAATCAACAGGACTCAAATCTATTTTTAAATTTGAAAAAGATTTTGCGATTTTATCAAGTTTTGCAACAGTAAGAACTCTATTTAAAAATGCGTTTTTATCATCATTTTCTTGGAACTTACCATCTGAATATCTAGCACTAATATTACCTAAACGATAAACAGAAGCTTTTAAGTTAGAATTTTGCAATGCTTCCCAGATATTATATTCAGCCTCAAATTTAGTTTTAATATAAATGTTATCTGAATAATTTTGACCGACATATAAACAATGTTCATCAAAAACAATTGGTTTCTCAGAATCAGGAATAGATGCAGAAACAGATGTTGTAGATATATGATTTAAGTAAATTGAAAAATTACTACAAAAATCAATAATATTATTTGTTCCAGTTACATTAATAAGTTCAAATAAGTGCTCGTCTCCATAGTGACTTACATATGCAGCAGAATGAATAACTATATCTATAGTATTTCCTAATTTAGAGTATTCTTCATCAGAAAGTCCAAATTGAGGAGCTGTAATGTCAGCAGTTAAAACAAATATACGTTTATGTAAGTGTTTTAGCAATTTATTTCCAAAATAAAAACTTAATTTTTCAGACAATCTTTCTTCTGGCGATTTATGATTTTTATTTCTTATAACACAGTAAACATTAGCATTTGTGTTAGTAATTAATTCATTTAAAATATGAATTCCCAAATATCCGGTGCTACCTGTTAAAAGTATATTATTTGCTTTGATTTTTTTAGAAGAAAAATTGTCTCTAAATTTAAAGTAAACATTATTAGCAATAGTCCTTTTATATAAATTGGATTTTTTAGGGTAATAGAAATTATCTGAAATTTCTCTAATTGTTTTAAATTCGTAAATATCTTGAATATTAACAATGAAATTCTTTTCTAATAATTCAATTGTAACCCTCATTAATGTTAAGGAATCTGCACCAAGTTCTAAAATATTATCATCAATACCAATTTGTTTAGTGTTTAGAGTATGTTGCAAAATATCTTGGAATGTTTCTTCAAATTCATTTCTAGGAGCCTCATATTTTTTCTTTTTCTCAATTTTAACATCCATACTTAAAAGTTTTTTTCGGTCGACTTTTCCATTGCTTGTAAGTGGCAAATTATCAAGAAAAACAAAGTAATTAGGAACCATATAAGATGGAACCAATTTAGAAATATAATCTTTTAATTCACTAATTGGCTGTTTTTCATTCATAACAACATAAGCAACTAAATAGCTATCAAAATCACCATTTTTCTTAGGCAATACTACACATTTTTGAATATTTTGATGTCTTAAAAGTTTTGTTTCTATTTCTCCGGTTTCAACACGGAATCCTCTAATTTTTACTTGATTGTCAATTCTTCCAAGATAATGTAAATCTCCATCAGGAGTTAAATAAGCATCATCTGCAGAACGATACAAAATCTCATTAGGGTTGTAAGGGTTAGGAACAAATCTATCTTTGTTTAATTCAGGACGATTTAAATATCCTTTGCAAACACCTAATCCACTAACACACATTTCCCCTTCAACTCCATAAGGCAATATGTGTAAATTTTTATCCATTACAAAAACTTTTAAAGTTGGAATTGGTTTACCAATATTTGAATTGGAAGAAAGTAAATCTTCATTAGACAACTCCTTAAAAGTAACGTGCACAGTCGTTTCAGTAATACCATACATATTTATAATTTTTGTAAAAGGATATTTATCTTTCCAAGGTTTTACTAAATTTGGTTTTAATGCCTCTCCACCATAAATTATATATCTAACAACTAAATCGTTGTTTTCATTTAACAATTCTCTATCAAGCAAATTATAAAAATATGTAGGAGTTTGATTTAAAACAGAAACCTTTTCATCTCTCAACAATTGCAAAAACTTATTTGGGTCTTTGGCAGTTAATTCTGGAACAAGAATTAACTTGCTACCATATAGTAAACTTCCATATAATTCCCAAACAGAAAAATCAAAAGCTACAGAATGGAACATAGTCCATACATCATTTTCATTAAAATCAAATTGAAAATTCTCATTTTTTATTAAGCGTACAACATTGCGATGTTTTAACATAACACCTTTAGGAGTTCCAGTAGAACCAGATGTATAAATTATATATATTAAATCATCTGGAGAATTTACACAATCCAAATTATCAGTAGGATTTTTATAAATTTCATTACGAGAATTAATATCTAAAACATATGTATCTATTGGAATTTCAAGGTCTTTTTCATGTGATTTATTTGTCAAAAACAATTTAGCTAAACTATCTTTTAGCATAAAAGAAACACGTTCCTGAGGGTAAGACAAATCAATTGGTAAATAACAGCCACCAGCTTTTAAAATTCCTAAAATGCCAACAACCATTTCAAGAGATTTATTTAATCTCAATGCAACAACATCATTAGGTTGTACACCTAATTTTCTTAGAAAAATAGCCACTTGGTTAGCTTTTTCATTTAATTCTTTGTATGTTAAAAAACTATCTTTGAATTTTATAGCAATATTATCAGGTGTTAAATTTACTTGGTCTTCAAATAACTGAGAAATTGTTTTATTAGAAGGATAAGCACAATCATTTTTAGCAGCTAAATTTAATATTTCCTTTAATTCTTTAGGTGTTGTAATAGATATTTCACTTAAAGAAATACCTGGATTTAACAATACTTGTTCAATCATATATAAAATTCTATTATGTATATTTTCAATATCTTTTTCTGTATATTTACAAACTTTATAATCATAAGCAATATTAAGACTTCCAGAATCATTCAAATCAAAGAAATGAATATCTATATCATCAGCAACGGCACCTGTAAAATTCCAATCACAAGAATATTTCATACTATCATTAGTTGTAGTTTTTGTGATTTGGTATGAAAGTAAAACCTGGTATAAATTAGGTGTTGTAGGGTCTTCTTTCCTTAGTTCTTCTAATATATATTGGTATGAATGTTTTTGGTGTCTATAAATAGAGGTAAAGTTTAATGCAATATTATTAACAAAAGCAAGAAAAGATATATGTTCAGTAGGTTTAACCCTAACAGGTACTGTATTAATAAACATTCCCATAGTATTTTTTTGGACGCTAGAAGTTCTATTCAATATAGGTGTGCCTAAAATAAAGTCTTCAGATTTATTAATTCTACCAATATAAACAGAATAGATAGCCATTAAAAAGTTATACATAGAGACATTATAAGCTTTACAAAAATCATTAATTTTACAAACAATTTTATCATCTAAATTAAATACTTTTCTAACACCTTTAAATCCTAAGTCTTTTGTATTTGTTGGTATATCAGAAAAACTAGGTATACTGATGCAATCAGGCCTATTTTTTAAATAGTTAAGCCAAAATTCTTTATCTTTTACGAATTTTGAGCTAGCAATATATTTTTGTTCTGAATTTATATAATTTATATAAGAATTTGTGTTTGGAGTGTTAGAAAGCTTATTATGGACAATAGTATATTTAGTTACTATATCTTTAGCAACTAGACCTAAAGTCCAAGAGTCAGAAATAAGATGGTGAATATTAACAATTACTCCACCAGTCAAATCCGGATATCTAAAAATTTTTATATCGAATAAATTAGAGTTTAAAATATCAAAAATACGAGATATTATAGTATTCTCTAACTTTTTTAAATCTTCTTTAGTATTAATATCAACAATTTCAACATCATAATCAACCTTATCTAAAAAAGATTGATAAATAGAACCATCTTTAATTGTAAATTGTGTACGGAAATTATCGTTTTCCGCAATAATTAATTTTAAGGCTTTTTGTAAATCCTTAAAATCAAGGGGTTCGTCTAAGCAAATTGTTCCACAGATATTATTTATGTTAGAACCATTAAAAAATAGTTCAGTGTTCCAAATGCTTTTTTGGGCATTTGTTAAATCATAAAATGTATTTTCCATAAAACCTCACCTTAAATAATTTTTATAGTAAGATTATATATATAAATTTAAAAAAAAGCAATAATTTCTGGAAATTTGTATAATATTGCCAATAGATGTTTGGGGAGAATAAAAATACATCTTGTAAATTTTATCAAAATAATATAAAATACAAATATAAATTAATAATATATTATAAAGGGATGATGAAATTGAAAGGTACTAAAAAAAGACAAGTTTATAATCCACAAAAAATAGAGGAACTTAGGGATGTAATGAAACACGTACAAGAAAAATATCCTAATAATGTGGCTTTCAAATATAAAAAAGATTCTGAAGCAAAACAACCAGAATATATAGAAAAAACATATTCTCAATATGTAAAAGATATAAAAGCATTTGCAACAAGCTTGTTAGAGTTAGGTTATGCAAATAAAAAAATAGCTGTAATAGGAAAAAATAGATATGAATGGTGTGTAACTTATATGGCTGCTACAACAGGTGGAATGGTTATAGTTCCATTAGATAAAGCTTTACCAGATAATGAGATTGAGACATTAGTAAGAAGAAGTGGAGCCGAAATAGTAATATTTGACAAAAAATATTCAGACATAATGCTAAAAATAAAAGAAGATAAGCAAAACAAAGTAAATATGTTAGTTGATATGGACAATGAGAAAATAGAAGGCATAGAAAAATTTGAAAATCTATTAGAAAATGGATATGATTTATTAGAAAAGGGAAGCAAAAAATATGATGAAGTAAAAACAGATGTTAATAAAATGTCGATATTATTATTTACATCTGGAACAACAAGTGAACCAAAGGGTGTAATGCTATCACAAAAAAATATATGTTCAGACCTTTCATCAATTACATCTTGGGTAAAAATATATCCAACAGACACATTACTATCATTTTTGCCAATACATCACACGTTTGAATGTATGATAACATTTTTATATGGTACATATAGTGGTGCAACAATTGCATTCTGTGATGGCCTAAAATATATACAAAAAAATATGCAAGAATATAAGGTTACAATATTAGTTGCAGTTCCGTTAGTCTTAGAAACAATGTATAAAAAAATTCAAAAGGGAATAAAAGACCAAGGAAAAGAAAAATTGATAAATACAGTAGCGAAAATTTCAAATGGATTGTTAAAATGCCATATAGACTTTAGAAGAGTATTTTTTAAACAAATTCTAGACAATTTTGGTGGAAAACTAAGGGTGGTTTTATATGGTGCAGCACCAATGAATAAAGAAACTATAGTAGGATTCAACAACTTAGGAATAAGCCTAATTCAAGGTTATGGACTTACAGAATCATCTCCTGTAATAGCAGCTGAAACAGATAAAGAAAAAAGGCCAGGCTCAGTTGGACTTATATTTGACACTATAGAATTAAAAATTGACAATCCAAATGAAGAAGGTATAGGAGAAATTTTAGTAAAAGGACCTAATATAACAAGTGGATATTATGAAAATGAAGAAGCAACAAAAAAAGCATTTACTAAAGAGGGCTGGTTCAAAACAGGAGATTATGGATATTTAGACAAAGATGAATTCTTATATGTAACAGGAAGAAAAAATGACATAATCGTCTTAAGAAATGGAAAAAATGTATATCCACAAGAAATAGAATTTTTAATAAATAAACTTCCATATGTAAAAGAAAGTCTAGTATATCAAAGAGAACAAAGTAAAACTGATACAATGTTATGTGCGAAAATTGTATATGATGTGGACTTAATAAAAAAAGAGTTTGGAAGTGGAACTAAAGAAGAATATCAAGAAAAAATATGGGAAGAAATAAAAAAAATAAATGAACAAGTACCAAACTTTAAACACATTAAACAAATTGAGATAACAACACAAGAATTTGCTAAAACAACAACACAAAAAGTTAAGAGATATAAGGAATTAGAAAAAATACAATAAAAGTATAAATAAAAAAGATTCATTAATTAAGTCTTTTATTACAAAATTAAGACTTAGAAGGTGAATCTTTTTTTGTAATTATGATTAAAATAAAAATAGAATGGACATAATAATTTTGAGGTGAGCTATTTGAAAAGAAAAACTCAAAATATTATTACCAAATTATTGCTAACAGTAATTATAATAATATTTCTATCAATAATAGGATTTTACCTATATATTACATATCAAGATATAGAAATAAACAACGAAAATTATACAGCAACAAGAACACAATCCACAACAAATGCACAAACTGTGGAAAACATAGAAGAAAACAGCAAAAAAATAGCAGATGTAATAGAAGATTCAACAAAAAAAGTAGTAGGAATATCAAAATTAAAAAATTTAGGAAGCAGTATTTTTTCTAAAAATCAGGAAACTGAACTAGGACTTGGAACAGGATTTATAATATCAGAAGATGGCTATATTGTAAGCAATGCACACGTAACAGGGGGGAAATTTAGCAAATGTTACGTAACGCTAGAAAACGGAATAAATTATGATGGAACCGTCGAGTGGAGTGATACAAATTTAGACTTATCAATTGTAAAAATAGAAGCTAAAAATTTACCATGTATGATATTGGGAGATTCAAGCAAAATACGAGTAGGGGAAACTGTATATGCAATAGGAAACCCAATAGGATATGAATTTAGAAGAACAGTAACATCTGGAATTGTCAGTGCAAAAAACAGAACAATAAAAATAGATGAAAATGAAAAATCATCATATATGACAGACTTAATCCAAACAGATGCCACAATAAACCCAGGAAATAGCGGAGGACCGCTAATATACCCAAGCGGAGAAATAATCGGAATAAATACAGTAAAAATATCATCAGCAGAGGGGATAGGGTTTGCAATACCAATAAATATAATAAAACCAATAATAGAAAAATTTAAAACAACAGGAACTTTTGAAGAAGCAACAATTGGAATATATGCATATGACAAAGAAGTAATACCATATTTAAATAATGCAAAAATGGCAACATTTGATAAAGGAATATATGTAGCACAAATCACAAAAAATGGCCCAGCAGACAACACAGAACTAAAAGAAGGAGACATTATAACAAGCATAGACAATGTTGAATTAAATACAATGAATGACTTACGAGAATATATTTATACAAAATCTCCAGGAGATGAAGTTACCTTAAAAATTACAAAAGGAAAGGTAAATAAAGAAATAAAAATCGTGCTTGGAAAATAAAAGCGTTATGAGTGAAGATATGGAGATGGGTTATGATATAAGGTTAGATGAGTAGATATGAGTAAAAATAAAGAAGGTCTCATTCTTGCGATAAAGTAGCATAAGAATAAGGCCTTTTGTGATTGTATAAAGAAAAGGGACTTTTTACAGCCCCTATGTTTATAGTTTACAATATTTTAAAGTGCTACGAGCACCGGACGAAAGCCGTTGTGGTAAATACTATTACCTGCTGTGCGGTAGAAACAGAACAAACCTGCATTAGAGTTACTCCATAAACTGCCCCCTCGTATCAAGAACAAATAGTCCAACGCAGGAAAGTAAGAGTAGTCGACGTTCCAGCTTGATGAGTTGTTACCATTCGTAGATGTTTCTTTAATAGCATCTCCATATATTTTTATATTTTTTTTATAATTTGCTGTGCTTAATGTTGCATATACTTGATTAGATTTTTCCGTTGTTGAGGTATCATACGATTTGCTAGAGTCATCTTGTGATGCATCTCGAGGATATACAGTTGCATATTTTGTACTTATTCTATCTTTGGTAAAACTTGAACCATATCCAGCTAAGTTCCAGCTTCCGTTGGAAATATATCCTGATGTGTCTTCCCAAACTCCTCCACTCATATCAAATATTCCATATATATTTATTGTTGAGCTTGATTTTTGGCCAGTTTTTTGATCCCAAGTGTATACACCGGTATTAGCAGTATTTCCTTTAGTGCCATTTATCTTATCTATTGATGTCGCAACTTTTCCTGCTGATGTCGAACCTGTTGTTACTCCTGTTACTACATATACACTATTTACCCCTGTTCCTCCGGATATATCATCAGTTCTTTTGGTATTTCCTCCACTTAAACTAAGATTATTTATATATGGTTCTGTTTCATTATTTCCATATTTGCTTTGTGCTAAATACGCAACAGCTCCCCATTCACTGTTTTTCATCAAATGGCTATCTGTTGTTGAATTATTTAAACCATATATATTTCCTTCTTCCGTTAAAACTTTTGAAATATTATATGAATCATTTATATTTATATAATTCATTGAATATGTCTTAGGTTGGAATGTTGGATATTTTATTGCTGTTTGTTGCCCATTTTTCCAACCATAGATATTATTTCCATTGGTATCTTGTCCTGTTATAGTGCCATATATACCATCTAGCCAGTTTCTTGCTGGCTGTGTACTATCTTTTTCTGTTCCTGCCTCTTTTGCCGATACCCAAGAATTTGTTTGAGTATAATTTACACTACTTGCTTTCACAGGTGCATTATTATTTCCACTTGCATATCCGGCTTCAAACTTTGCCACCCATATTCCTGTTAATTCTTTATCCCAACCACCATTTGCATAACCTATGCTACTTTCATTTGTAAATGCTGGATGTACGTAATAATCTGTTGTTGTATCTACTTCTTCATCTGCTGATGTTGCTCTTTTTGCTGTTGCTTTTGTTGTTTTAGTGTCATCTGTATAATATTCATCTGTTGTTCCTATTAAAAATTTTACGTCTATTTTTCCTCCTTGTGATTTATCACTTGGATTATTATATGTTATTTTATATGCATATCTTGGTATCCATACCCAGTAACTTCCGTCTTCTGTTACTGCATTTGCCCACTCACTTTTTGTATAATCATACCAACTATTTTCTTGAAAGCCTTGTTCTCCTTGCTTTATCGGATATCCTTTTTCAGTATCCGTTGGTAAATTAAACATTACCGGTGTCATTCCATTTAATATTCGTGGTTCATCTACTCCTTTTTCTTGGTTATATCCTGCTTCTGATACCATATAATCTTCTATACTACTTAATTTTAAATTTTCTTCTTTTGCAGCTTCTTCTGTTACTTTTTTCGCTTTATTTGCTTGCGTTAATATCCCATTTTCGCCTGTTAGTATTGAAATTGACACTCCTGCCAATATTAATAACACTATAATTGTAATAACCAATGCAATTAATGTAATCCCTCTAGTATTTTGTTTGTTAATATTTAAATTTAACTTATTAAAAAATGAATTTTTGTGCATTTAAAATTCTCCTTTTTCTTTTGATTTCCTACTTTGTTTAATTCCCCAATTGTATTTCAGATTTTAATCTATAATATTTCTTAATTTGCAGAAAATCTTTTACCAGTATTATTTCCTTTTTTGACTGGTATTATTAGCTTTTTGGTATAAAAAATATTATTAAGTTAAGCATGGGGTGGCGACCAGAAGTCTTTATTTATAGATTAAAATATTTTAAGTCAATAGTTTCGTAACAAGAAAGTCAACGTTGTGTCTCAAAATATTTTAAAGTGCTATGAGTACTGAGCGGAAGCCATGGATGTAACTGCTAGCACCACCTGTACGGTGGAAAGAAAACAACCCTGCAGTAGAGCCATCCCATGAGTAGACTCCGCGTATCGTGAACGGAGTGCCCAACGCTGGAAAGTAAGAGTAGTCGCTGTTCCAGTTTGTTAAGCCGGTACCGCTCGTAGATGTTTCTCTGATAGCATCTCCAAATATATAGTTATTTAACGGATAATTTGCGTTGCTTGCTGTATCTATATTAGCATCATTACTTGTTATAGAATTATTATCTTTAGTATTATCATGTGGATATACCGTCGAATATTTTGTACTTATTTTGCTTTTTGTAAAGCTTGAACCATATCCATTTAAGTTCCAGGTTTCATTTGCCACATATCCTGCTGATCTTTCCCAAACTCCTCCGCTCATATCAAAAACGCCATACATATTTAATGTTGAACTTGATTTTTGTCCAGTTTCTTGACTCCATGTGTATACGCCACCATTTACTGTATTTCCTGTTGTACCATTTATCTTATCTATAGTTGTTTCAATTCCTCCTGCTGATGTCGAACCCGTTGTTACTCCGGTTACTGCATATACACTATCTATTCCAGTTCTTCCTGCCATATCATCTGTTCTCTGTCTATTACCACTATTTAAGGTTATGTTATTTACATATGGTTCTGTTCCATCATTTCCATATTTACTCTGTGCTAAATATGCAACAGCTCCCCATTCACTATTTTTAATTAAATGACTATCTGTTGTTGAATTATTTAAACCATATATATTTCCTTCTTCCGTTAAAACCTTTGAGATATTGTATGCATCATTTACATTTATATAATTCATTGAATATGTCTTAGGTTGGAATGTTGGATATTTTATTGCTGTTTGTTGTCCGTTTTTCCATTCATAGAGAGGAACATTATTATTGTTTTTTCCAGTTAATACACTATATGTTCCATCTAACCAGTTTCTTGCAGCTTGCGTACTATCCTCTGTTGTTCCTGCCTCTTTTGCCGGTACCCAAGCTGTCATCTGAGTATAATTCACACTACTTGCTTTTACTGTTGCTGTATTATTTCCACTTGAATATCCTGCTTCAAACTTTGCAACCCATATTCCTGTTAATTCTTTGTCCCATCCACCATTTGCATAACCGATACTGC
>CAKPKJ010000009.1 GCA_934167445.1 uncultured Clostridia bacterium | reverse complement strand
TATTAATTCCTCATATTTTTGCTTAATCCGTCGTTTTCGGTATATTTCCTATTTTTTTCGATTTTATTCTTTTTTTTCCTTTTTTTTACTAATTTTTTCACTTTTTTATTTTTATTTAATTTTATTAATTCCTCATATTTTTGCTTAATCCGTCGTTTTCGGTATATTTCCTATTTTTTTCGATTTTATTCTTTTTTTTTCTAATTTTTTCTAATTTTTTCTAATTTTTTCATTTTTTGAAAATTAATTTTTCATTTATTATTTTATATATAATATGTATATTTTCTTTTATTTGCTATTTAATATTTTATCTTACTCTTGAAGGTATTATTTTTTTATGTTATATTTTAAATATAGAAATAAAAAATATAATATAAAGATTTAATTAAGGAAGGAACGAAATTTTTAATGTACAAAAATTATTATAAAATATTAGAAGTAGATTCAAGTGCTTCTCCAGAGGTAATTGAAAAAGCTTATAAAGCATTAGCCAAAAAATATCATCCTGATTTACAAGAAGAAAGTCAAAAAAAATCTGCTGGCGAAAAATTAAAAGAAATAAATGAGGCATATGAAATACTATCAAATCCAGATTCAAGAGCAAACTTTGATAAAACTTTGGCAGCATCTAACATTTCATCTGATGATTTTAACAAAATAGCTGATGAAAATAGAAAATTACAAAATGAATTAAATAATTTAAAACATACAAATAAACAAACTAGTTTTACAAATAATAATTATTTTAATAATTCTGGTTCAAGCAATTTTACTAATTCCGATGCACTTGCTAAAGAACAACAAATTGAACTTGAAAGGCAAAGACAAGAAGAATATCAAAGACAGTTAGAATATGAAGCACAAATGCAAGCAGCTAGAGAAAAAGCATATCATGATGCTTATATACAAGATTTAAAAAATAGAGGTTATAAAATAAAATATAAAAAAACACCTAAAGAAATTTTTAAAAATTTTATTGCTTTATTAATTACTGCTTTAATTATTTTTCTAATTTTACAAATTCCTTTTGTTAAGCAATTTTTTATTAACTTATATGAAGGAAATACATTAATCCAAAGTATTTGCAATATTTCTATAAAAAATCATTAATTTTATATTTATATTATAGGAAATTTTGATAACTCTCCTATAATAAAAAAAATAAGTTCAATCTTTAATTTTAGACTGAACTTATTTTTTTTATTAATTATCTTCTACTTCAAATGAAATTTTAAATTCACTTTCATTTCCTAATTGCATATTAACTTTCCAATTATATATATACGCTGATCCTCCTGTTCCTTTAGTTTCATCAACATATACTCCTTGTGTCAAATCAGTTAGTTGCATTCTACAAGTATAAACATTACCTGTTGTTTCAAAACTTAAAACCTTCATATCGTTATATTTATATGATTTTCCTTTAACATATTGTTTAAATTCATCTACTGATTTAAAGTAATTATTTTTGAAATTATCATCTAGTACACTATATGCTGCATCCCAATCTTGGTTATTTAGCATTAAGACAAATTTGTTTAAATTCATTTGTACTTTCTTTTCTACATTATCAGTATCATATTCCTTTTTGAAATAATCTGTTTCAATTGTATATGTGTCTAATTTAATAGTATAATTTGTCGGAGTTACAACATCAAATACATATAACCTTCCATATTGATCTTTTCCCACATATTCTGTTTTTTGTTCATCTCTATTTACAAGGTATTGTTTCATATAACTAGTTTTATTTTCAGAACTATTTTCTTCTATATATTCCTTATATTTTTCTAAACTGCCAAATCTTTTTTCTCTGTATTCTTTATCCATTACTTCATATGCTAAATCTGGTCTACCTAATGCTAGTTTTTTATAATAATCTGTATATTGTTTTGATACATATTCATCTGTAACATTTGGTTCAGAAAGTCCATTTCCATCATTTTTATTTATTGTAATATTATTACTATCTATACTAATATCATCTATATTTTTAACATTAGTTTTGGGTTCAACTGAAAATGTCTCATTATTAGTATCAATATAAATTATTGTATAAAAGTCTTTTATATATTCATTTTGCATATTTTCTTGGATGCCATATACAATATATTTTTTTGTAGAATTGTCTTTAGATATAAGCATTTTCATTTTTAATGGTATACAAAATACATTTTCCTTAATATTATCAACATAATTTAATACATTACTTTCTGTTATTTTGTTCTCATCTATATAATTTGAACTTAATAAATTATATATGTTCCTTACATAAGATTTTTTTACTTCTGTAGTAATTTCCTCAGAATCTTGTGTACTCCATACACTTTGATTTAATGCTCCATAATATTGATTAACACAACTCATTGCTGTAAAAAAGTCTTGGGTGTTATCCACATCATGTAATGTTGCTCTTTTTTCCACATACGCTTTTCCCTCTTCTGTAATTTCATTATGATGATATGCTTCACTATTTATTTCCCTATTTTTTTTATTTGCTAATATAATAGTTATAATGACAATAATAATAATTACTGTTATTCCTATTAAATATTTTATTTTTTTCAAGGCTGTTCTCCTTTCCTATTTTGAATAATCAGTTCCACCATTCCAGCCCCAGCCTTTCCAGCCATAAGTTGAAATCCATGAATCTAATGATTCTATTTGTATTCCTCCAACATTTGAAGCCACTTGACCATTTCCAACATATATACCAACATGCCCTGCTTCGTGTCCATAACATTGCGCTTGTCTTCCATTAGCATCAATATATGCATGACCATAAACTGTAGCCCCTAAAGGAATATTATTTCTATCTTGCGAAACTACCCATTTGCTTGCAGCTTCAGTAGCACAAGGTGCTGACACCCATTGTTGACCAGCCTTACTATATACCGCAGCTACCCAAGCCTGACAATACCCTTGCTTTTGTCCAAATGTATCTTTTGAGCTAGCCAGCTGTACTATTTTATTCTGCATCTCTGTTCCAGTACCATCACTTCCAGATGGTTTTTGTGCATCTTTAAATTGTTCATAATATCTTCTTGCAGCCGCTGTTCTAATATCCATTCTAGGTATACCTGGTCTCTCAAACACCCAACAAAATGCTATGGCTGCATCTTCTGGTGAGCTTGCATTTTTCCAATTTTCTACAGTATATCCATTCATACCGCCTCCCATTTGATAATTAGCAAATCCCCCGGCACCTCCACCAGGTGTTAATTCTCCTAACAAGAATTCTATTTGCGTATTTATATCTGAAGCTTGAACTCCCTTAGATGCTGCATATCCTTCTAGTTGAGTTCTTCTTCCATATGACCATTGGCATAAACCTAATCCTATTCCATTTCCGTGTTCTATTACAGCTGCATTAAATCCTGATTCTGCATATATATTTCCCAATACACCTGCTGCAGCTTCTTTACTATATCCTGCACCAATTAATGCCCACCATACTTTCTCTTCTGTTGTATTTCCGTAAATTCCACCAGCTTCATTAAATGAACCAAATATAAATTCATTAAAGTCAAATTCTGTTACTCCATAGTCATGGCCAGTTAGTAGATACATTAAATATCTCATTAAACGCTCATAATTCTGTGTTTTTTCTTTTCTAGCTAATGTCTCAAATAATAATTTTCTTCCTTCAACCAAATTACTCAAAGGACAAATCCACCTTCCATCAGGCATTCTGTAGCATACTCTTTTTCCGTTTAAAATTGTCTGTATTTCATCATCTTGTTCTGCATTTTTGTTATTATTCAATGTACCATATTTTTCAAAGTAATCATTTATCATCTTAGCAATTTTCTTTATATTAGTTTTTGCTTCTTCTGTTGATGAAACATCTGATGCAGATATTGCAACCACATAGTTTGCTTTTTCTATAGATACTATTGCAGCATCTTGAACTATTACACTATTTTTATTTGTTTGCTCTCCTGTTTTATTTCCTACTGTTCCATCTGTAATTTGTGTTGGAATTATGTCTGTATAATTTTGAGCTTGTAAAATTTCTATCATTTTTTCGGAAGCTGCTTTACTAATACATTTCTTCGATAATATTTTTTCTAATAATCCACTTACATTGGCCGCTGTTGTATAATTTCCTTTTTCTCCAGTCTCGCCAACAGTTCCACTCAATTCTTTAGTCAGTTTTGTAGCTTTAATATAATTATGGCTAGCAAAATAGTTAACTTTTTCTATTCCCTTACTAATATCACCATTTCCTATGTTTTTCAATAATATGTTAGCATTTGAATTATCATCAACGGTTATCATACTTTCTACTTCAGCTTTAACATCATCCCATTTTAAATTTCCAACTTCAATTTCTCCAAAGGTTGTAGCCATTATGAATAATTTAATCCAACCATCTGATTGTACTTTCTCATTATTTATATTAGCCTTATTTGAACTTTCATTTATATCAGCATAACTTACTGAATATTTTCCATCACTTATTCCATCTATAAATTTCTCTATTTTCTCTTTAAGCTTATCTGTTGTAGGCGCTACACTTAAAGCCTGTGCAATTTCATCATTTGGTCTAAAAGCATATCCAAATTCTGACATATCATACTGTATCGGATCTTTGGCGTTTATCGCACTCTGATCTCCACAATCATAAAAATAATATGATTTTCCATCTGTCTCTACAAATATATTAACATGTCCGGGGTCATTTCCATCTAAGGTTCCTCTCCAAAAACATATATCTCCCGGTTGAATTTCTGAATAATCTGTTATTACATCCCATCCTTTATCTTTTCCAAATTGACCTAAACTTGAATTAGCGGTTGAATGTTGACCTCCTGCCATTTCTTCATATCCGGCCTCATATAAAACCCAACTTACATATCCACTACAATCTACATGTGTATCTTTTGTTACATCTATTGGTATTCCTCCTGATGTTGCCCCATATGAAAATCTTCCAGAATCTGCAATAGCATCATGACATCTTTTAGCAACCTCTACTATTCCATCTGCTCCAAGAATAGAACTTTTTCGTAAGATTAAATTAGTAAATCTATCTGATTTTTCTACTACTTTAGCAACTCCTCTTATCCATCTTTGATAATACCTCGTTCCAGTTTGTGTTTGTTTTCTGTTTTTATAATATGTATAATAAGTTCCATCATCTAATTCTTCTTTATTAGTATAATCATCTAGCTCAGTTTCAATTGTAGGCTCATCTTCTTGTGATTTATCATATTTAGGTGGTGCTCCATAGTTTACAATCCACGTTTGTGCTCTTGACAAAAATATATCTGTACTATATGTTTCTGTAGTTTCATCTGGTAATTTTGTTTCACCTGGTACATTTGTGTTTTTGACTTCTACTGTACCATCATTTTTTCTAAGTTCTGATGACATATTATAATTTATAGTCTTATGTGTTACAACTGTTGTTTTTGATTCTGCTATTGTTATTACTATCTTTGATTTTTTTACAAGTTTTACAACAGCTAAACAAAATTGAGGATTTTGCGTAACTTGTGCCAAGGCCACTGGAAATTCAAATGGCATTCCAAACTTTGATACCATACTTTTATAATTTATTTTTTCTATTGTACCATCATTTTTCTTTATATGTGCTGTCCAGTCTTTTGTATCAATTGTAAAATAATCAAAAATGTCATCACTATCTTTTTTTGCATAAAATTGATCATATGGTAAATATTTTAATTCTTTTGTATCTCCGTCACAACCAGCTCTTTCAAAATATACAGTTCCTTGTAATCCACTCCCCCCAAGGTATGGATAACTAGTTACTATTTCAGCTTCTAAGAATCTTGTTAAGTAATCTTCATGCCCTTTTAAGCCTAAACTGTCTGCACTAATTCCCATAGCCTTTAGACGTTTTTTACCCTTTGAAAGATAATCCGAATCTATTTCCAAATTGTCTCCTGATATTTTTATATTATCTAAAATATCATTAAATACTTCTGACACATTATCATATAGTTTTTTTACTGCTCCTACAAATAATGAAGCAATTAGTATCGTTACAGTAACAGCTATTATAATTATTCTTAGTACTTTCACAGCCTGTTTTTTTATTGCCATTTTTACTTCTTCACTCATATTTCCTCCCATAGCACTTCTTTATTCTCTTTTTATTTATAAAAGGAGAAACAGCTTCCCACCACTTCTCCTCTTTTGTGTATTATTTAACATTTATTTCTAATGTTTCTTTATATGTTTCATTATTAAAATGAATATCGGTAAAGTAAATAGCAGAATCTGATTTATTAGCAAAATAAATTTTATTGAACTTTATTCTCAATGTTCTATTTTCTTTTGGTGCTAATTCTAAATATTCATTAGCTATTTCATTTCCAAACCAATGGTATTTAACGTCTTTTGTATCCTTTACATATACAGATTCAGTATTCTCTTTTGTGTCCAATACTATTTTATCTTGTCCATTATTCTTAAATAAAATTTCGTATTCTTCATAATCATAATATACATATCTATTAGTTATATTAGCTTCTAAATCGCCTTTTTTTATTATTTTATTTATGTTGTCTTTTTTTATAAATTGATTTATATTTAACTTCTTTTCACCATTTTCTTTTATAACTGTTACATAATCTTCAATATATTCATCATTTGTAGCTCCTGTTGCCATTATATCATTTAAATATTTCAATTTATATACTACTGAGTTACCTTCTCCTGTCCATGTTTGGACATCATATGACCTACTTTCAGTAAAAATTTCTTTCACATAATTATTTTCAAATACATCTTGTGTTTTATACATCTCATCTTTGCAATCTTGGCTTAATAGTGCATATGCTTTTTCTATATCTTTATTATTGCAATATTCTACAAATTGCTTAATTACATCTGTATCTTTTTTTGTTGTTTCTTGGCTTACTTCCACATCAGACATTACTGTAGTATTTTTTGAAGTTAAATATGTTTGTTCATTTACAGTGCTTATATTTCCTGTATTGTTTAAAAGATTTTTTTCATTATTGCTTTTTATATTTGCATTTATTAACTGTATTATTATATATACAAATACTATAATACCAACACCAAGCCATATTTTAGTTTTATTATTATAATAAAAAATTCGTAATTGTCTTAACATATTTAACCTCCTCATATTTTACTACATTTTATTCATTTTTCTAATATTCTTCTTAACTTGTTTTACTTTATCATCTGAGATTCCTAATTCTGATAGTCTTTCTCCATATGCTTTAACTTCTTTATCAGATTTAACTGTAGATGCTGCTTTAGCAAGAGCCATTCTTTCTTTAGACGTTTTATTATCATCTGATAATCCGTCTAATTTCATTGCTGCCATAATAGCCTTATCATCTGTAATTCCCATCTTTCTATATTCTTTTGCATTATCCATAGCATTTTCCCATGCTCTTTTTCCATTGTCTTCTCTATCTGTTCCAAATTTTTCTTTATACATTTCGATTGTTTCTTTATCTTGTCTCCAAGCTTTATCTAATTGCTCATTTTGTTTTGCTTCTAATTGATCTGAACTATATCTTCTTTGCATAATTTCATCCACTGCTGATTTTCCACCATTGCTTATTACCGTAGTTGCAGTGTCTCCCACATTACTACCTATTTTAGCTGCTGCAGCTCCATATGTAAATGCATTGTTCAAATCTCCAGAAGCTAATCCTGCAGCAACGCCAACAGTTCCCATCGCAGTAGCTGTTGCCGCTTTAGCAACCATTCTTGGTGCTTTTCTACCCATATCGGTCAATGCTTTTCCTGTATAATGAGCTGCTGTTCCTGCTAGAGCTCCTGCTCCCTTAGCACCTCTTATAACAAGTCTTTTTGCATTTCTGCCCAATCTAGTCTTTGGTGTCTTTGCTGCCCAATCGCTTATTCTTCCACTCACATTATTGATTCCACCTTCTGCACCATTTTTTAAATTGTCTATTTTGTCTTTTGCTACATTTACTAATCTTGGTGTATTAAATTCATAATTACTGTCTGCATCAAACTTCTCTTGCTCAACTGGTAAACTTTCTTTTAATGCTTGAGAGTCTTCCAATCCAGGGATTTGTGCTTGTCCTTGCACTCTTGGTATTTCTTCTCTTCCATCACTATTTAACTCTGCAGAACCATCATTATCGGCTACTTTTACAGTACTATCATCTCCAGCAGCTCCTCCAAACGCATCTGCATATAATTCATCATTAGATTGTTTTGTGTCTGCTCCTCTATCTGCAAAATTGATTTTGTTTTCTTGTTGTTCCTGGCCTTTTCCAGATCCTTTAGGTGGTAGTGGTGGTCCAATTTTACCTAATTTATTCAAAGCATTCATTGCTAAACTTCCACCAACCATTCCGCCAACAATGTTTCCTGCAACTTCTGATTTATTAAATCCAAAGAATTTACGTAACAATTTCTCTGCTGGAATTAAAAATCCTAATGCAACTAATGCATATAGCATATTATTTGCTGCTAAGTCCATTACAGAGCCAATTAACATTGTATATAACAATAAATGAAATGGTTGTAATAATAAATTATAAGCATATTCTTTTAACCACGCATCAAATGCTTGTGCTTTTCCATCTGAAATTTTATCTATTGGGTATGTCAATGCAACTAATGGAGCAATCATTGTTAAAAATGCCATATATATAACCCTTTTTAAATATATAACTAAAAACATAACTGTGTATATAACCAATGTCATATATATAATTGCATATCCTATATAATCCCAATTAACTACAACATTTCCATTATCATCTCTAGTTTGCAATTGTTGCTTTATTCTAGCATACCCCATCAAATTTACAGATAAATTATATGAACCATCATCATTCTGATATTGACTATAATCTTCATCTTTAAAAATTTGCTCCATTGTATCTTTATCTGTAATTTGAAATACTATTTTTTCATTATTACTATTTAACATACTTGTTAAATATTCTGTAATTGTTAGTGCAAATGCCATAATATAATGCATAAATACTACTAAAATAACTGCAACTAACCAATCTTTTATATGTTCTTTATATTTCGCTTTTTCTCCTGCAGTTGAGCTTAAAACTATTCTAATACCAATATATAGCAACACTACCATTAATCCAACTAATACCATATTTCTAATTGCTGTATACCATTTAGCTATTTGTGGTGCTAAAACCTTTGCTGAATTAAATACTGGTGCAGAATGTTCCTCTTTTTTCGTATACTCCAATTTATCTGAGCTTGATGTTGTAACTTCATCTTCTTCATCATATGTTTTAGGATTTATAAAGTTTATATGTAATGCTGGAACTTGATCTGCAAAAATTTCTTGTGGGGATATTTTATATACTGGGAAGAACCAGTCATCTGGTAACGAATCTGCTGTAATTTTTCCCACAACAACAAATGCAGCAGCTGCTAAAAGCGGACCTCCTCCTAAAAGTACAGCTCCCAATACAGCTATACCTCCAATAATCCAAGGAGTTGCTCCCTGTTTTTGTATATGAATATTGGATGCTGGAAGTCCTAATAACATTGACTGAATTACCCAAATAATGCCTTCACCAAGTGATGTTATTAAATTTATTAGTGGCTCAAGTAGAACTCCTCCAACTGATTCTAATGCATCTGCACCATATGCTGGCACATATGGATATACAAAGTTAAATACTACTAAAAATATGAGCACAACAATTATCTTTTGTACAATACCTTTTTCCGTAAATTTATTTATCATTTTATACTCCTTGTTTTCTTTTTCTCATTTCCACCATTTTGTTCAAGTTTGTTTCAACAAATTCAAACTCTTTTTGTGTCGGTGTAATTTGTAATATTGCTGATTCTGAACCTACTTTTAGTAATCCTTCCCCTTTAAAACAGGTTACTAAAAAGTTAGCTTCACCTTCACTTAATTTAAATACTTCTTTTAAATATTGTATTTCTGCTTTATCTTGTGCTAAAAATAGTTTAGTATCTGAAGATGTAAGAACAGCTTGTGCTTCTGGTTTTTCATAGAAGTCTTGGAATCTTTGTGAAATTATCGCCAAAGATACATTTCTTTTTCTAGCACGTCTTGCCATCTTATTTAAGAAGTCTACTGCCTCTGGATATGGTAAAAGCATCCATGCTTCATCTACTAAAACTCTTTTTTTACTAGCTTTTGTTCTATCTTCACTATTTTTCTTTACGTATTTTTCCCAAATCCAAGAAAGTAATATTTGTTGAGCAAGTGGTCTTGCAAATCTTTCTTCTAGTTGTGATATATCTAAGTTTATAAATGGTGCCCCTTCTAACAATTCAAATGTTGATTGTCCATCAAAATATGCCATTTGACCATCATATTCTCTTATATATTGTTTCATAACTTTTAGTAAATAACTATAATGGAAACTATAATCACTGTTTGTATTTTCTTGGGCTTTCCTTTGTATTCTTCTATACCAACTTCCTATTGTTGGCATATCTTTTTTCTGCCTATATAATTTATCTCCTTCGCTTATACTATTACTTTCTTTGTATAAACTATTAGGGTTACTTGTAATTCCTAATGCTGCATATTCTTCAGATACAGACTCTGCAATAATCTGTTTTGTTAACTCATTTACTTCATCACTTCTTGTACTTCCTCTTGCCATTGTAAGTAAAGCTTGTGTAACATCTTCTACTTTATTTTCGATGTTTACAACAGTTCTTTCTCTTCCTGTTATTTCATCTTTTACTTTTTCTGTTTCAACATCAAATAAATTTATAATTGTATCTGAATTTGGACTTACAACTATATTTATTCCTCCAAGGCTTTCTGCCACTATTGAATACTCGCCTTCTGCATCTAGTGCTAAACTTTCAATTCCCATAAGTACAGAAGATCTCGAAATTAAAGTTTTCATTGTTACAGATTTACCAGCACCAGATTTAGCAAATATAACCATGTTATAGTTTGTTAAAGATGGATGGAAATTATCAAATAATATTGGTGTACCTGTCTGCCTATTAAAACCTAGTGGCACCCCTGTTTCGTGCCCTACCTCAGAAGTTGTAAATGGAAATACCGTTGCCATTGAACGTCTATCAAAAGTATGTATTTTTCCTATTTTATTATCTAAAAATGGTAAATTGCTTTTAAATGCCTCTTCTTGCATTGCCCAGGCACTTTTTATTCCTACTAAACTTTTTGATAATTCTGTTGCTAATAATTTTGTTGATTTTTCTAGATCATCTAAGTTGTAAGAAAACAATGTTGTAATAACTGATGCTTCAAATAATTTATTATATCCTGCTGCAATTTCATCTCTTAATTGCTCTGCCTCAGCTCTTTTTTGTGCCAAATTGCTTTCTCTATTTATATTTCCTTTATCTTGAGCTACAATTCTTTCAGTCTCTAATTCATTTATTACTCTGTTTAATTCATTTTGTGACCTTGATTCTTGTATTGGATTTATATATACAGATGTATTTATATCTCCAAACAAGTACATATCTCTAAATAGTTCTGGGAATGTACACATTCTAGGTAAAGTTGATACAAAAAAACTTCTTGCATATCTTTTGACATTTGATATTATTTCAAGTCTGTCTATATTTGAAACGTCTATACCTGATGGTGCAATCAATTCTTTTATTGTAGTTCTTCTAAAAAGTCCTAATTGTTGTTCATCATTTTGCTTGTTTTGTTCTTCTTGTTCTTGTCTTTTTTTGTTCTTCCACATTTCCTTCTTTACCTCCTTTTTCTGAATAATTTTCTTCTAAAATTCCATCAACAACGTCATTTCCTAAGTATTCTCTGTTTTCATCTAAAATTAATTTAGCCATTTCGTTTGCAAGTTCATCTATTGAATTTTCTTTTTCTTCTACTTGTTCTCTATATTGACTTCTATATTTTTCAACTTGTCCTTCAACTTGGTTCATCGCTCTTCTTTCTACTTCTTTGTCTAATTCTTTAATTTTCTTTTGAAGAACATCAGGTGCTGTACTATATAGTGCATCAAAATTTGCTAATGCTGCTTTTTTCAATTCAAATGTTTCAGATTCATCTCTGTTATATGCTACATATAATAATTCAGCTAATTCTGTTGAGTTCAATATTTTTCCATTAACACTGCAAGATGATATTGCTCTTATTAAAGATTGTGCTCTTGTATATAATTCTGAAAAAGCCATTGATTGCATTTCAGATTTATCATATTCCTCAGAAGCTCCTGCCTCTGTTGGTAAATAAGAAATTATTATATAATATTTTTTATTTAATATTCCCTTATTTTTACTCATTTTTTCAGTGTCTACTATTATGTCTTTTCCGTATTCATACAAGTTACGTTGTTTTGTTATTTCGTAAAAAGCTTTATTCATTTGTTCTGTAGTGTATGTTCCTGTTTCTCTCATTTCCTCATATTGTTGACTCATTCTGTATAAATTTGCTTCTACTTGTGATACTCTCTTTTTATATCCATCTATACTATTTTCTAGGTTAACAGTTCTTGTTTGAATATATAATTGTATTGGAAATCTTAAAGTATTTAAAAATTGGACAAAGCCTTCTTCAACTCCAGTTTTTTCTATTCCTGACATTAAATCATAATTTACACCTTGGCATTGAATTACCATTATATACTTTCTTCCATTTTTTTGAACAATCATATTATCTTCAATTTTATCAAATTCCATAAAATCAAATATTGATTTTTTACCTAAAACTTGTCCATTTACTGTTTTAGTATTTCCTGTTGTTTTTTTACTTGATTCAATTTCCTCTTCTTTATTATCATAAAGCTTTCTTTCTTTAGCTTTTAATATTATATACACAATTGATAATACAAATAAAACAACTACTGCACAAGCTAAAACTAAAATTAACATTTGTGTTGTTGGATCCATATTACTCATCTCTCTTTTCCTCCTTTGTATCTTGATAAACATATAATTTATCTTTTTTCATTTTAAATTTTATAGCTCTTTTTATAACGTCATCTATATTTTCCCCACCTGTTTTCCTTGCAAATTCAAATCTTTCTATATTAGGCACTTTAAATGTTCCTATAATAAATCCTACTAATGCCAAAAAGGCTACAAATGCTATTCCTACTATTGTTAAATTTAATATGCTAAATATTATATAAAAAATTCCTCCAGCGAGTGCTCCTATCCCTGAATATATTAATGCTTTTGTTGAGAATATAAATAATATTCTACCTTCCCCTTTTACATTTCTTGGCACATTATAAGTTCCCATATTTTTCTCTCCTTATTCAAAGTAATCCTTGTTTATAATTATAACAAAAAAAAACCGATTTTCATATGTTTTTCGGCATTTTTTTTATATTTTTTTAAAATGTAATACTAGTGTAACAATTGTAATATTGGAATATTTATCTAAAGCTTTACGGAACGACAAATTGAGGAAAATTAAAATTTTAAAATAGGAATTAATAACCATTAACTTTTGATTAACTTACACTTTTTATTGCACAAAAAAAGAAGGAATTTTGTTCCTTCCTTTGATATTTTTCTCTAATATTTCTAAATAATTTATTATGCTTGAATATTTTGTGAGAAACTAAATATAACATGTGCTATTGTTGATGCGGCAAATACTAATACTGCACCAATTACATATGGCATTAATGTTTTTTTGTATTCTGCTTTTTCTTCTGCACTACCCATCATATATTTTACACCTAGTACAACTAATACTAAAACAGCTACAACTGAACCTATAGTTGTTACTATACCAATTATTTGTCCACCTAAGTTTGATATGCTGTCTGTATGATTATCGTTTATTGTAATAGTTCCTGGATCTTTTGCAGCGAATACTGGAGTTACCATTGTAATTAGCATAGCTACTATCATAACTATTGAAATAATTTTTGTTACTTTGTTTACATTAATTTTCATAGTACTTCATCCTTTCTTTTTATTTTTTATATTAAAATCTCTTTGCTTATACAAAGAATTGTAATAACATATTTATACATATCAATTTTTATTATACTATATTTATAATTTAATTGCAAGATTATATATAACACTTGCTATAGATGATGCAGCAAATACCAATACAGCCCCTATAACATATGGCAACATACTTTTCTTGTATTCAGCTTTTTCATCAGTACTGCCCATCATATATTTTATTCCTAGTATAACTAATACTAAAACAGACACAACTGAACCTATTGTTGTTCCAATTCCAAGTATTTTCTCCCCCACTGTTGTTAAATTACTATTATTCACTTCTGTTCCTTTAAGGTCATTTACTCCAAATGCAAAAACACTACTCTTTAACATCATTAAAGATGTCATTACCGTAATTCCTATTTTCTTTATCTTTTCCATTGTTTCACCTCTTCTAGAATAATCCATCAGTTATACTGTTAAGAATTCCTAATAAGTTTGTAATTCCAAATAACATAAATGCTCCGATTATATATGGCATCATTGTCTTTTTGTATTCAGCTTTTTCTTCAACACTACCCATCATATATTTTATACCAATAACGATAAGACTAAATATTGATACAAATGTTCCCATAAATTGTACAACTCCAATTATTTTGTTTCCTTTGTCTTTTACTTTGTCTGCATTTTTCATATCACTAGGTTTGTATGAATCTGGATTATCTGCAGGATTTGTTACTGCACTAGCTACAGCCATATTTGATATACTTTCTGTGCTATAAGCCCTTACATCTGTATTTAATGCCATTAATCCTAAGATTAATATTTGTAATAGCATTATCATAAAAATTTTATTTTTCATCTTTTCACCTTTTCTTTTACATTGTTCCAATAAATAACATTACTAATTTCCATATTCCAAAAGCTCCAAATATAACTGTACATCCAACTGTATATGGAATAAGTTTTTCTTTAACTTCTGCTTTTCCATCTGCAGATGCCATCATAAATTGCACACCTAATACTGCTCCAGCAGTAACTGCAACAATTAAACCAATTGCCAATAATATGTTATAAATTAAATCAATAGTTGACTTTAAGCTTCCTTGGTCTATTGTATTATTGGTATCCGCACTATTTATAAACTTATCAGCTCCAGAAATAACACCATCAATAGTTTGCTTTCTGTCTTCAGTGTCCTTTGCCGCATAAGAAAAATTTGTTAAGCTAAATATTGTTATTAGTGCTATTATTAAAGCAACAATTAAATTTGCTATACATTTTTTCATTTTTATCTCCTCTCTAAAAAGAGTTTTACTATTTTATTATACAATATTTTATTCAAAATTTCAAATTGTTACTATTTTTTAATATAAATGTAAAGTTGCTGTAACATTTGGTTAAAAAAGAGAGAAGATATTTTCTTCCCTCTTCTAAGCTATCATAATATTATTGATATTGCAACAACTGCAATAAAAAGCAATATTACTATTCCAGCCATTCTTTGTTTCCAATCATTAGCTCCGGCAGACATAATTGTGCAAACACCTATTGCTACAACAACGATAACTAGAGCAAGCCAATTAGAAAACAAAAAATTGATGAGACCCAATATTAATTGGACAATGTAGTACGCCATAGCTGCTTCTCCTTTTATACAAAACGGATTTACCATTAACACCTTTATTATATCACAATTTACATAAAATTTCAAGAAAGAAAATCCAGTTTAAATCCAGTTATCGTTCCATAATTAGCCTATTTTTTACAAATACGTAAAAAAAGAATACAAAGTTAAAATCCTTGTATTCTTACTCTGGCGTAGGTGAGAGGGTTCGAACCTCCGCGCCGATTGCTCGACCTAGCAGTTTAGCAAACTGCCCCCTTCACCACTTGGGTACACCTACATTAAATTTAAAGTCCCAAAGTTATATATGTTTGCTTTAGGACTTTTTTGTTTGGCGGAGAGGGTGGGATTCGAACCCACGGTACGCTATGAACGCACGCCAATTTTCAAGACTGGTGCCATAAACCAACTCGACCACCTCTCCGTATCGCTTGGAACAATTAATATATTAGCACATGTTAATATTAATTGTCAAGCTTTTTTCTTAATTAATTTTGTGTTCTAACTGGAAAATATTGTATTTTTATGATATTCTTACAAAATTCTAGCTATTTTAGTTATTTTTTCCCAACTTTCATTGCTTTTTCAATTGCTTGTTGTTCTTCTTCTGAAAGTGTATATGAAGATTTTCCTGCTTCCACTGGTTTAGCGTAAATATTTGACATTTCCCTAGAATATATACCATTCATTACAATTCCATTGTTTTTTTCATCTAACAATGCTAAAGAAAAGCTTAAATCACTTCCAGTGTCTTGGAATGCACTATATCTTACTATTCCCACTTTTTGTATGCAGCCTTCTAAGTCTTTATCTAAGCCATTTATTTGTCCTAGTATTTCTGCATTTTGTTTCTCAACTCTTTCAACTTTGTATATATAATTTTCTAAGTCTTCTTCTAAATTTTCACTTTGACCTAGTTTTTTCATAAATTTTTTATATTTCTTATCTAAGTATATCGTTTTGCATAACAGTACTATTACTAATATCACTAAAACGACCATTAAAATTAATAATATAGCACACATATTGTTTATTCCTATTTGATTAATCATGCTTTCCATTGCATATATTCCTCCTTTGATTAGATATCTAATTTGTTGTTTACATATAAGTTATAACTAATCTCACTCTTTTAGGCTTTTTTAGTTTGAAAATAATTGTAATTTTTCACTTTACTAGCCTTCTTTACTTAATAATCCCATTATTCTTTCTAAATCATCATTAGATGTATATTCTATTACTATTTTTCCACGTTTTTTTCCTGGATTTAGTCTAACTTTAGACCCAAAAAATCCTTGGAAAGTGTCTTCTATTTTCTTATATAATATATGATTTCTTTGTGCTTCTTCTTTTGATAGCTTTATATGTGATTTCTTTTCCATTTGTCTTACAGTTATTCCTCTTTCTAATAACTGCGTTGCTGCTAAATATTGTTTTTCTGGGTCTGTAATCATTAACAAAGCTTTGCAATGTCCTTCTGATATTTTTCCCTCTTTAGCCATTTCTAATACACGTGGTTCTAAGTTCAAAACTCTTATCCAATTCGCTATTGTACTCCTACCTTTTCCCAATTTTCTAGAGATTTCTTCTTGTGTCATTCCATATGTATCTATCAATGTTTTTATTCCTAAGGCTTTTTCAACAGGATTTAAGTCCTCTCTTTGCATATTTTCTATTAAAGATATTTCTGAATTTATTTTTTCGTCGTCTTCTCTAATTATTGCTGGAATTTCTTTTAACCCTGCTAATTTAGAAGCTCTCCATCTTCTTTCTCCTGCTACAATACTATAATATCCGTCTTTTTTAGTTACAACTATTGGTTGAATTAAACCATATTCTCGTATAGATTGTGCCAATTCTTCTAACGCTTCTTGATCAAACCTTTTTCTTGCTTGGTCTCTATTAGGTTCTACCTCCGTTATTTTTAAATTTTTCAATGTATCATTTTCTTGTGGTTGTTCTTCTTCTGGAGCTGGTCCAAATAAAGCATCTAAACCTTTTCCTAACCCTGTCATTTTTGCCATTTTTATTCCTCCTATCACATTTTTTCTGCTGTTTGTTATTTTGTATTAATTATTTTTATCTTTTTGTATTGCTTGTAAGTCTTTATATACCTATATTTTCAACATATTACATCATATGTTTGGCTTTTTTCTCTTCTTCATTTAATTTTAAAAATTCTCTTGCAAATTTAGTATAACTTTTAGCTCCTTTTGACCTAGGATCATACTCTGTTATTGGCATTCCATAACTTGGAGCTTCACTTAGTCTTACATTTCTAGGAATTACTGTTTTATATACCTTATCATCAAAGTATTTTTTTACTTCTTTTACAACTTGATTAGATAAATTTGTTCTCATATCATACATTGTAAGAAGTGCTCCTTCTATTCTAATCTCTTTGTTTAGGTGTTTCTTTACTAAATTTACAGTATTTAACAATTGGCCTAAGCCTTCTAGTGCAAAATATTCGCATTGTACTGGTATTAATACACTATCAGACGCTGTAAAAGAATTTAACGTAATTAAACCTAATGATGGTGGGCAATCTATAAGAATATAATCAAACATATTTTTTATTGGTTCTAATTTTTCTTTAAGTCTTTGCTCTCTTGACATCATTGATACTAATTCAACTTCTGCTCCAGCTAAATTCATATTTGCAGGACATACTTTTAGATTTTTTATTATTGTATCTTGTATTGCATCTTTAAGTTCAGCATCATTTACTAAAATATCATATGTTGAAGGTTCAACCTCTTTTTCTACTCCAAGTCCGCTTGTTGCATTACCTTGCGGGTCTGCGTCAATTAGCAACACTTTTTTACCTCTTTTTGCTAATATAGTTCCTAAATTGACTGTGGTTGTAGTCTTTCCTACTCCACCTTTTTGATTTGCTACTGATATTACTTTCCCCAATTTCATTGCCTCCATTTATAAGTTAAATTTTATTAATAAGTTTTATTTTTATAACACTATAATAATATAAAAATATATAAAAAAAGTCAATAAAATTTGTATATATTTTTAAACTTTTTGCGATAAATATATACTTTTTTTATTTTTAAAAATTGTTGCTATATTGTTTTGAAATACCGCGTAAGCGACCAAACGAACGACGTGAGTGCGATTGGAGCAATCGACATACAAATATATTAAATATGTAGGTTGCGACACACAAGGTATAAAAAACAATATAGCAACAATTTTTTAGAGGAATGTAATGAAAAACTTATATCTAAGCCTTTGGAAAAATCTAACAAAAAAGAGCCTTTTATAATGGCTCTTTTGCTGGAGTTCCCGGCTTTCTTGGATATTTGCTTGGTGTTTGTTTTTCCTTTTTTACTATTATTATACTTCTGCCTAAATCACTTTCAGGAATTTCAAATTTGTCTACCTTTTCTATTCTCCCTCCTAGAATTTTAATCGCCTTTTTTGCATTTTCCAATTCTTCGTCAATTTCCATTGTTTTCATAAATATACCTGATCCATTTAATTTTACAAATGGCAATAAATATTCTGAAAGTGTTGATAAATTAGCAACCGCTCGTGATGTAGCATAATCAAATTTTTCTCTATATTCTTTATTTTTTCCTAATTCTTCTGCTCTACAATGTATTGTTTCTATATTTTTTAATTGCAATTTTTCAATTACTTCATTTAAAAATTTAATTCTTTTATTTAATGAATCTGCCAATACAACTTTGACATCATTTCTGTATATTTTTAAAGGTATTCCAGGAAAACCGGCTCCTGTTCCCATATCTATTATTGTTTTTCCTTCTTCTATATATTTTGCTATTGTTAAAGAATCTACAAAATGCTTTAAAATTATTTCTTGTGGTTCTGTTATTGCTGTTAAATTTATTTTTTCATTCCATTCAATTAAAAGTACCATATAAGCGTAAAATTGGTCATATTGTTCCTTGTTCAATGATATACTCATTTTTTCTAAGTATTTCTCAAATTCTCTCTTAAATTCTTCCATTTTCATACTAATTTATTTTTCTCCTTTTGATTTTTTTATTTCATTAATCAATTTTATATTTTTTGCCTTTGCATAAAAACAATGTATTTATATTACTATTTATTTATTTTTTGGTTTCCCTTTTGTTGTAAGTATACTAATAATACTGATACATCTGCTGGTGAAACCCCTGATATTCTTGAGGCTTGTCCAATTGAACGTGGCTTGAATTTATTTAATTTTTGTCTTGCTTCTAGGCTTATTCCTTTTAAATCTTCGTAATTTATGTCTTCAGGAAGTATTTTTGTTTCAAGTTTTTTGAATTTTTCTACTTGTGCTTCTTGTAATTTTATATATCCTTCATATTTTACTTGAATTTCTACCTCTGCTTTTTCTTGTTCAGATAATTCTGGTCTTTCTGGATCTATTTCTTTTAACATTTCGTAATTTAATTCTGTTCTTTTAAGTAATTCTGCCATCTTCGTACCTGTTGTTAATACTGATGTTCCGGCTTTTTCTAATAATTTATTTACTTTTTCTTCTGGCCTTACAGTAAGTGCTTTTAGCCTCTTTATTTCTTTTTCTATATTTTCATATTTTTTAACAAACTTTTCATATCTTTCATCAGAAATCAAACCTACATTATGTCCTATTTTTGTTAATCTCAAATCTGCATTATCTTGTCTCAATAATAGCCTGTATTCAGCTCTTGATGTCATCATTCTATATGGTTCGTTTGTCCCTTTTGTAACTATATCATCAATCAAAACACCTATGTAGGCTTGGCTTCTATCAAGGATTACAGGTTCTTTTCCATCTATTTCTTGAGAAGCATTTATTCCTGCTATTAACCCTTGGCTTGCAGCTTCTTCATATCCTGAAGTTCCATTTATTTGCCCTGCCATAAATAATCCTTTTATCCCTTTATATTCTAATGATAATGTTAAATTAGAAGGATCTATGCAATCATATTCAATAGCATATGCAGGCCTTGTAAATTCTGCATTCTCTAGTCCTGGAATTGTATGATATAAGGCTATTTGAACATCTTCTGGCAATGAGGAACTCATTCCTTGTATATACATTTCTTCTGTATCTAATCCAACAGGTTCCACAAATGCTTGATGACGTGGTTTATCACTAAATCTAACTACTTTATCTTCTATTGATGGACAATATCTAGGTCCTGTACCTTCAATCATTCCTGCATATAATGGTGATCTATGTAAATTTTCTCTAATTATTTCATGTGTTTTTTCATTTGTATATGTTAGATAGCAGTCTACTTGCTCAAAATCTTTTGGTTCATCTTCAAAAGAAAACGCTTCTACTCCTTTATCTCCTTTTTGAACCTCCATTTTGCTAAAATCTATACTTCTCCTATTGATTCTAGCTGGTGTTCCGGTTTTAAATCTTACTAATTTAATTCCTAGTTTCTTTAGACTTTCTGATAGTTTATTTGCTGCTGCAACTCCATCTGGCCCACTTTCTTTTGAATATTCTCCTATAAATATTTTTCCTTTAAGGTAAGTTCCTGTTGCAATTACAATTGCCTTTACTTTATACACAGCTCCTAAGTCTGTTTTAATCGCCGTTATTTGGTTATTTTCAACCACGATTTCCACAATTTCTGCTTGTTTTACTTCTAAATTTTCTTGTTTTTCCAGAGTATGTTTCATTTCTGCTTGATATCTTTTTCTATCTGCTTGTGCCCTTAAAGAATGCACTGCAGGTCCTTTTGATGTATTAAGCATTTTTATTTGTATCATTGTTTTGTCTATATTTTTTCCCATTTCTCCACCTAGAGCATCTATTTCTCTAACTAGATGTCCTTTAGAACTTCCTCCTATATGTGGATTACATGGCATATTTGCAATTGCCTCTAAGCTTATTGAAAATATTAATGTTTTCTTTCCTAATCTTGCAGAGGCAAGTGCTGCTTCACACCCTGCGTGTCCAGCTCCTATTACTGCAACATCGAAATCTCCTGCTAAATATTCGTTATCCTTCAATTTCATATCATTTCCTCCCTTTTCCTCTCATTTGCTCCTATTTGCTCTGTTTTACTACATTATTTACTACAGCCAACTGTGTTTCATAGTTTTTTTCTTCTATTTTTGTATGATATATACAGTGTTCCACAAAAATGTTCCTTCCGCGTGAAACAGGAAGTTTAGTTCACATATCTCATTAGTAAACTAGTACTTATATGTAAACATAGAACCTATTTGAAATTTTCTGCATCCCACTTTTATAGTCGTTTTCGGTTATACTTTACTCTTGACTTCTATCTCATTAAAAGTGTTACTTTTTGCGGTTTTTTATGTCTACTTTGTCTTTTTCCTTTATTTCTTAGGCTTTTTTGCTTCTTCAAAATATGTCCATTTGGTTCAGTTTTGTTTTTTCTATTTTTTCATCCATATTATCTTTGATTTTCTGTCTTTTAGTCAACATAATATTGGGCACTTTTCTAACATTTTTTATAAAAAAATTTTTTCTAATTTTCTTTTATTTATTTTAAAATTTTTTCCACACTTTTATTTCTTTTCAAAATCGTTTTTAAGCTTTTTTGTTTTTTATTTGTAAAATTATATAACTAAATAATTAAAATCGTTTTATACGTCATTCTCGTTTGTTTGAAATTATTTTCCAAGGCAGAATTTAGAAAATATTTCATTGATAATATCTTCAGTTACAATTTCTCCTGTTATTTTTCCTAAATCTTCTAAAATATCTTTTATGAAAATTGCAATTATATCTATTGGCATTTTTTGTTTCATTGTTTCTTTTGCTTTTTTTGTGCTTTCAATTGCTTTATCTATTAAATTTTTTTGTCTTATATTGGTAATTACCATTTCTTGGTCTAGGTTTATTTGATTTAAATCAAACATTTTTGTAATTTCGTCATATAATTTGTCTATTCCTTCTCTTCTTAGTGCAGAAATCTTAATTGTAGCGGCACCAGTTTCTTTTATTTTTTCATTATTTTCGTTAATTTTTTCCTGCAAATCTGTCTTGTTTAGAAGTATAATTGCTTTCCTATTTTTTATTAGGTCAAGTATCTCTATATCTTCTTTCCCTAGTTCTTTAGATGCATCAAATATAGCTATTATAAGGTCTGCATCTTTTGCAGCTTCTTTTGATTTTATTATTCCTATTTTTTCAACTTCATCTTTTGCATCTCTAATACCTGCTGTATCTACCAATTTTAGTGGTATTCCGTTTATTGTAACAAATTCTTCTATTGTATCTCTTGTAGTTCCTTCATATTCTGTTACAATGGCTCTATCTTCTTTTAATATTGCATTCAAAAGTGAGGATTTTCCAGCATTTGGCCTTCCTATAATTGCCGTATTTATTCCATCTTTTATTATTTTTCCGTTTTCAAAGCTTTTTTCAAGTTTTACTAAACCTTTTTCCACAGTATCAAGCATTGTGTTTATTTGTTCGCTTGTTACATCATCAACGTCATATTCTGGATAATCTATTGCCACTTCGATATTTATCATTACATCCATTATTTCTTTCTTTATTTTGCCAATCTCGTTTGAAAGAAAGCCCTCTAATTGCTTTATTCCATTCTTCGCTTCTCTTTCGGATTTTGCATTTATAACATCTATTACAGATTCTGCTTGCAATAGGTCTATTCTGCCATTTAAAAATGCTCTTTTAGTGAATTCTCCTGGTTCTGCAAGTTCTGCTCCATTTTTCAAACATAATTCTAAAATCTTTTTTACTACAATATTTCCTCCATGTGAATTAATTTCACACATATTCTCCGTTGTATAACTATGTGGTGCTTTAAAATATGATACTAAGACCTCGTCAACTATATTGTTGTTTTCAACAATATTTCCATATTTCATTGTGTATCCTTTTATATCTTCTATCTTTTGTTTATGCTTTGGTTCAAATATTTTTTCTAAAACTTCAAAGCTTTTTTCTCCACTCATTCTTATTATTCCAATTCCTCCAATTCCGAGGAGCCGTAGATATTGAAGCTATTGTGCTCATTTTTTACCTCCCTTTTTTATTTGTTTTTTACAAAAATTTATATAATAATTTAGCATATAGTTTAACTTTTTTAGTTCAAAAAATTACTTAATATTCATATAAAAAAGTCAAAGATAGAAATTACAATTATCTTGTAAAATCCGACCTTTGACCTCCGATTTTATATATTATTCTATTATTTTTTTAGTGATATTACTATTCTTCTATGTGGTTCTTCCCCTATACTTGTTGTATCTACCATATCATTTTTTTGTAATTCACTATGGATTATTTTTCTTTCATATGCTTGCATTGGCTCTAATTTAACTGACTTTTTAGTTCTTATAACTGTTTTTGCAACTTTTTGAGCAAGTTCTCTTAGTGTTTTTTCTCTTTTTGCTTTATACCCCTCAATATCCAGGATAACTCTAACTCTACTGCTCAATCCTTTTCCAGCTATTGATGACATTACATTTTGCATTGCATATAATGTTTCTCCCCTATATCCTATTAAAAATCCTAAATTAGGGCTTTTTATATCCACATATAAGGTGTCTTTTTTCGCTTCGATACTATAATTTGTATCTTCTGGTAATTCGCTTTTTAATTGTTCTATAAATGTTTTTACATTTTCAATTGCTTTTTGTTGTTCTTCATCTGATAAAATAATTTCTTTTCTAGGTTTATTTTCCCTATTTTTTTCTTCTTTTACATTGTTTTGAGCATTTTCTTTTATTGTTAATTCTACTTTAACAATTCTAGGTGCTAGAATACTAAAAAAGCTGCGTTTTTCTGCATTTTCTAGTACTTTTACATCTACCATTTTTCTACTTACATTTAATTCTTTAAGCCCTTTTTCAATTGCTTCATTTGTAGTTTTTCCTTCGGAAATAATAGTTTTTGCCATTTTATGTTCCTCCACCTATTTAATTATCTTGTCTAAAATTATTCTTTCAACAATCATAAGTATATTACTTACTAACCAATATAAAGCAAGTCCTAATGGCGCTACAAATGCAATTGAAATTGACATTATCGGCATCATCCAAGACATCATCTTGTTTGTTTGCATTACTGCATCCATTTCATTTTCTTCTTCCTGTGGAACGAGCTCTTTTCCAGTTGTTCCATCAATTTGAACCTCTTTTTGTTCTTTCTTTTCTTTGTTTGCCTTATTTTGTTTTTCTTGCATTGCAGTTGTCATTCTTATTGAAATAAATGATGATAATATATATAATACTGGAATTATATATACTGTGTAATCTGTCATATTTTGTTGTGGTATTTTGCTTAAATCTAATCCTAAGAAGTTCATTTGAATATTTATTTTTTCAACATTTGCATCTTCTGGATTTTTTTCTTTTATTGTTTGATATTCTCTAATCAAATCGATTTCTGGATATACTTGACTTATAGTTTTTCCATCATCTTTTAATTGTTGAACATAATTGTTAATGCTTTCTGTTGGTACTTTTTCCATATATGTTAGTGGGCTTCTTACCAAATAGAATATTGATAATAATAACAATAATTGAATTATAGCTGTTAAACAACCACTAAATGGACTCATATTTTCAGATTTGTATAAATTCATCATTTCTTGGTTTAGCTTTTCTGGGTCGTTTTTATATTTGAATTGAAGAACCTTCATCTTTTCATTCAATTCAGCACTTTTTTTCATTGATCTTTGTTGTTTTATTGACAGTGGCAATAATAATATTTTTATTATTACTGTGAATAAAATTATTGCTAAACCATAGTTATTTACTAAGTGATAGACAAATTGCAATAAATAACCAAATATGTTTGCAAAAAATTCGAACATATTAATTATTCCTCCTAGCTCTTTATTTTAGTGGGTCATATCCACCTTTTGAAAAAGGATTACACCTTAAAATTCTAGCAATTCCAAGTAGTAACCCCTTTACAGCTCCATATTTTTCAATTGCTTGTTTGGTATATTCTGAGCAAGTTGGATAAAATTTGCAATTTATATTTTTACTTGTAAGCCATTTTGAAATATGGTTTTGATATTGCTTTATTAGCCATATCAATATTTTTTTCATTGTTTTTCCTCTTTTAAATTTAAAACACTAGCCTTTTTTAATACTTTTTCCATATCTTTTTTAACGTCAAAGTAGTTTATATTCTCAGCTTCGGCTCCTTTTCTCCAAGTAAATACAATTGAATATCCGTCTTTAACTTGTTGCTCAATTGTCCTATAGCTTTCTCTAATAAGCCTTTTCAAATGATTTCTTTTTGTGGCTTTTGCTATTTTTACTCCAATTGCAATTCCAAGCATATTATTTTTTTTATTGTTTTGCTTTACAAATGCAACTAAATACTTACCTCCACTAATTTTGCCTTTATTAAAAACTGTTTTAAATTCATAATTTTTTTTTAGCATTTTTGTTTTTTTCATTATTTTCTTATTCCCTTCTTTCAGGCAAAGTAATGAAAAAATCTGATTAAGCAGATAATTTTTTTCTACCTTTTGCTCTTCTTGCTTTTAATACATTTCTGCCATTTTTAGTTTTCATTCTTTTCATAAAACCGTGTTCTTTCTTTTCTTGTCTATTTTTTGGTTGAAAAGTTCTCTTCATTCTCAGACACCTCCTACTGAATTTTTTATAAAAACCCTTACGGGAATCTTCTCTTACACAAAATAACGAGTATATCGATTATACAGCATAAAAACCATAAATGTCAAGAAGTTTTATTAAATTTTTTTTTGCCTTTTGTAATATTTTTGTAATATTTAGAAGTTATCCACAGTTTAAAACAAAGTTATCCACAATTTTGAAAAATTTTCCACAACCATATTGACTTCTTATACACAAATTTGTTATTATGTGTAAAGTAAAAAATAATTGCGATTTTTCCCTGAAAATCTTGAATTTTTGTTCGTGAATTTTCGTTCTTTTTTTACAAAAACATTACAAAGTTATCAACAGTTGTGGATAACTTTGTGGATAACTTTTTAGAAAGGATGATTTTAAATGGCCATCGAAAAAGAAGAATTAATTGCTAAAATAAAAGAACTTTTAAAACCAGAAGTAACCAAAATCTCTTATGATACTTGGATTATGCCATTAGACATACGTAGTATAGATGGAAATCACATAGTTTTTACAGCTAATTCTGAATTTCAAAAAGATTTTATAGAAAATAAGTACAAAAGCTTAATTTTCAATACTTTGCGATATATTACAAACAAAGATTGGACTTTTTCTGTAGTTGACCTTACCAAAGAAGATGAAGATGATTCAAAAGATATTATCACTAATAATTCAAATTCATCTCCTGCAGAAATTGAAATGAATAAATCTACTTTAAATCCAAAATACACATTTGAAACATTCGTAGTTGGAAATAACAATAGATTTGCTCATGCTGCTGCATTAGCTGTTGGAAATGAACCTGCTAAATCATATAATCCATTGTATTTATATGGAGGAGTAGGGTTAGGAAAAACTCACTTAATGCACGCTATTGGTAATCGAATATTAGAAAATAACTCAAATGCCAATGTTTTGTATGTTACTTCTGAAAAATTTACAAATCAATTAATTAATGCAATAAAAGACAATAAAAATGAATTTTTTAGAAATAAATACAGAAATATCGATGTATTACTTATTGATGATATTCAATTTATCGCTGGAAAAGAAAGAGTTCAAGAAGAATTTTTCCATACTTTTAACTCATTATACGAAGATGGAAAACAAATTATAATTTCAAGTGACACACCACCACGAGATATACCTTTTCTTGAAGATAGGTTAAAATCCAGGTTTGAATGGGGCTTACTTGCTGACATTTCTGTTCCAGATTATGAAACTCGTTTAGCAATTTTAAGAAAAAAAGCTCAAGATGAAAGTATTATCATTGATGATATTATTCTTTCAAACATTGCAAATAAAATTGATTCAAACATTAGAGAACTTGAGGGTGTATTTAATAAAATAGTGGCTAGAGCATCACTTACACACAGCCCAATCACTATTGAATTAGCGGAAAAAATCATTAATGAATTTAAATACGAGAATGAAAAAGTTATTTCTTGTGATTTTATTAAAGAAACTATTGCAAAATATTTCAGCATTAGTAAAGATGACTTATCTAGCAATAAAAGGTCTAACGATATTGCCTTTCCAAGGCAAATTGCAATGTTCCTTTGTAGAGAAATTGCTAATATGTCATATCCACAAATTGGTGAAGATTTCGGGGGTAGAGACCATTCTACTGTAATGCATGCATGTAGAAAAATTGAAAAAGAAGTAAAAGAAAAAACAAATACTAAGTTAATTGTGGATAGTGTGAAAAACATTATAGTAAACGATAAAAAACAATAGGGAAAATGATTTCAAGATTTTTTTGAAATTTATGTTTTGGAAATATGTGTTTGAGTTAACCACATTCTTTCTGTTCTTACGGAAAGCTTGCATTGGTTATCCACACCCAATTGTGGAAAGCCTGTTGATAAACTGTGTATATCTCATTTTTCCACATTGGCATATGGAAAGTGTGGAAAACTTTCTGAGTTATCCACTGAGTTATCCACACAAATTTTGCTAGGGATTCTAACTTTCCACATAGTTATCCACAGTTTCCACAGCACCTATTACTACTACTACTATAAAATATTATATATTTATAAATAATATATAAAAGATAAAGGAGGAAGTCAAAATGAAAATAGTCTGTTATAAAGACAAAATATTAAAAGCTATTAATTCCGTAGTAAAAGGAGTAGCTTCTAAAACAACAATGCCTATACTAGAAGGTATTTTAATACAAACAAATGATAATGAGATTAAATTAACAACATATGATTTAGAAATTGGAATTGAATATGTTATGGAATGTGAAGTTCAAGAACAAGGCAGTACAGTTGTAAATGCAATAATGTTTAGTGAAATTATTAGAAAATTACCAGATACAGAAATTCATATTTCTGTAAATGATAAAAATTTATTAGAAATTGAATGTGAAGGTTCTTTGTATAAATTAGCAACAATGAATCCAGACGAATTTCCAGAATTACCAAAAATAGAAATAGAAAATTCTATTGAAGTTGATCAAAATGTATTAAAAAATATGATTAGAAAAACAATTTTTGCTGTAAGCAGTGAAGAAAGTAGACCAATTTTTACAGGATGTTTATTCGAAGTTGAAAGTAATAAATTATCATTAGTTGCCGTAGATGGCTTTAGATTAGCATTAAGAAGTATTTATTTAAGCAAACAAACAAATAATTTTAGTGCAGTAATACCAGGAAAAACGCTAAATGAAGTTAATAAAATAATATCAGATTCTTTTGAACCAGTAAAAATAGGGGTTGCAAAGAATCAAGCATTATTCGAAATGGATAATTGTAAAGTTGTTACAAGAATTTTAGATGGTGAATTTTTAAATTATAAAAATGTTATTCCTAGTAATTGGGAAACAAGGGTTAAAGTAAATAAAAATAGTTTACAAAATAGTTTTGAAAGAGTAAGTTTGATATCTTCTTCAAGTGTCGAAAAAGAGAAGAAATATCCAGTAAAAGTACAAGTTGATATTGGTAAAGTAGTAATTTCTTGTACTAACCAAACAGGAGATGCTAAAGAAGAGCTATATGTTGCAACAGAAGGGAAGAATTTAGAGGCAGGATTTAATCCTAAATATTTCTTAGATAGCTTAAAAGCAATTGATGACGAAGATGTGTATGTAGAATTTGGATCAAGTATTTCTCCATGTTTAATAAAATCAGTTGAAAATAACGATTACACTTATATGATTTTACCAATTCGATTAAAAGAATAATAAATAAAAAAGAAAAGGTGGAAGAAATTCTGCCTTTAATTTTTAACAAAATAAAATAAAAGTTATCCACAATTAAATAACAAACTGTGGATAACTTAGTGGAAAATAATAAATAAAAAATAGTGAAAAAAATCGAAAAAAAAAGAATAAAATAGAATAAATTAGAAAACGAGAGATTTTTGAAGTTAGAAAAAATGAAAATTAACCTGTGGATAACTTTATTAAAAAAAATAAATAAAAAATAATGAAAAAAATCGAAAAAAATAGAATAAATTAGAAAAAAATAGAATAAAAGAGATAATGAGAGATGTGGATAACTTTTATTTACTATTTATTATAGAAGAAAAATAAAATGTAAAAAATATTTTTATAATAAATAAAAAAATATTTATAATTTTATAAAACAATAAAATTAAATATTAAATAAATAAAAAATAAATAGTTATAAATTAAAAAAAATAGGAAAAAAAAGAAAAAAATAGAATAAATTAGAAAAAAATAGGAAATATATCGAAAATGACAGATTAAGGAAAAATTTGAGCTAAAAACGACGCACGAGAATCAAAAATAAGACGATTTAATTTTTTAATAGTATAATTTTATATTTAATTTTTATATATTTTTTGTAAAAATATAGTAGATTTTTGAAAAAATTAGTAAAAAATCGAAAAAAAAAGAATAAATTAGGAAATATATTGAAAACGGCAGATTAAGCAATAATTTGAACATAAATAAACTAAAAACAAATAAATTAAAGTAAATAAATAAAATAAATTAAAGCAAATAAATTAAAAAAATAAATTAAAAAAATAAATAAATTAAAATAAATAGATTAAAATAAACAAATTAAAAATAAATAAATTAAAATAAATAAATTAAAAATAAAACAAATTAAAGTAAATAAATTAATTAAATTAAGATAAATAACAAAATAAATTAATTGTTAATTAATTTATTAAATAAAAATAATAATATAATTTTACACAGATGAGGTATAATATGTGGATAAATAAAATTAAAATAAATAATTTTAGGAATTATAATAATGAAGAAATTAATTTAGAAAAAAATATAAATGTTTTTTATGGAGAAAATGCTCAAGGAAAAACTAATATAATAGAAGCAATTTTTTTATGCAGTATGGGAAAATCTTTTAGGGCAAAACAAGATAAAGAAATGATTAAGTTAAATGAAAATAATTCTATAGTAGAAATTGAATTTTTTAAATCAGATAGAGATGGAAAAATAAAAATTCAATTAGGAAATAGAAAAACGGTTTTTGTCAATGGAATTAAAATAAAAAAATTAAGTGAATTATTAGGGAATTTAAATGTTGTAATGTTTACACCAGATGATATAAATATTTTAAAAGGTGGTCCTCAAAATAGAAGACGTTTTTTAGATATTATGATTAGTCAGTTAAAACCAAATTATATGCATAATTTAAGTTTATATGCAAAAACGTTAGAACAAAGAAATAATTATTTGAAACAAATAAAAGAAGAAAATAAACCAGAAGAAATGTTAGATATTTGGGATGAAAAATTAGCAGAATATGCATTTATTATTAGTAATTATAGAAATGATTTTATGGAAAAAATAAAAAATAAAATAAAAAAAATACATTCAGAAATTACAGATAATAGGGAAGATATAGAAATAGAATATTTAACAGAATGTTTAGATAAAGAAAATTATTTAAATTTATTAAAACAAAGAAGAAAATTAGATATTATAAAATCATATACAACTAAAGGGATTCATAGAGATGATTTTAATATATATATAAATAAGAAGGAATTAAGTATTTATGGATCACAAGGTCAACATAGAACAGCTATGCTTTCTTTGAAGTTATCAGAAGTAAATATAATAGAAGATGAAATAGGAGAAAAACCAGTTTTATTATTAGATGATTTTATGTCAGAGTTAGATAGCAAAAGAAGAAATCATTTTTTAGAGAAAATAAATGATACACAAGTTATTATTACGTGTACTGATAAAATAGATATTGAAAAAAATAAAATTTTAATATATAATGTAAACGACGGAAAGGTTTTAAGAGGAGGAATATAAATGGAAAAATATAAACACGAGTACGGTGCAGAACAAATTCAAGTATTGGAAGGTCTTGAAGCCGTAAGAAAAAGACCTGGTATGTACATTGGAAGTACATCAGTAAGAGGGCTTCACCATATGGTTTATGAAATTGTAGATAATGGTGTAGATGAAGCTTTAGCAGGTTACTGTACAGAAATAAATGTTGTTATAGAACCTGGAAATATAATTAGTGTAACAGATAATGGAAGAGGAATTCCAGTTGAAATACATCCAAAAACAAAAATTTCAACAGCAGAAACAGTATATACAGTATTACATGCTGGTGGAAAATTTGGTGGAGATAGTGGATATAAAGTATCTGGAGGTCTTCACGGAGTAGGTGCATCTGTTGTAAATGCACTATCTAGTTGGGTAGAATTAAGAGTTAAAAGAGATGGTGGAATATACGAATTAAAATTTGAAAAAGGTAAAACAACTGAAAAATTAACAAAAGTAGGGGATTCAAAAGAAACTGGTACAAATGTTAGATTTTTAGCTGATGATACTATTTTTGAAAGTTTAGATTATAGTTACGAAACTTTAGAAAAAAGATTAAGAGAAATTGCATTTTTAACAAAAGGTTTAAAAATTACTCTTGAAGATCAAAGAGAAGAAACACCTAAAAAAGCAGAATTTTGCTATAATGGTGGATTAATTTCATTTGTAGAATTTCTAAATAAAAATAAAGATACATTATATAAACCACCAATTTACATAGAAAAAGCAGGAGATGTACCCGTAGAAATAGCAATTCAATATACATCAAGTTATTCTGAAAATATTTATACATTTGTTAATAATATTAATACTGTAGAAGGTGGAACTCACCTAGAAGGATTTAAAAGAGCATTAACAAAAGTATTTAATGATTATGCAAGAAGCCATAATATTTTAAAAGAAAAAGATAATAATTTACAAGGGGAAGACATCAGAGAAGGTATTACAGCAGTTGTGTCAGTAAAAGTAAAAGAACCACAATTTGAAGGACAAACAAAAACAAAACTAGGAAATAGTGAAGTTACAGGTGTTGTTCAAAGTATGGTAAATGAAGCATTATCAACATTTTTAGAGGAAAATCCAAATGTTGCAAAATCTATATTAGAAAAATGTATTAGTGCTTCAAGAGCAAGAGAAGCAGCTAGAAAAGCAAGAGAATTAGCTAGAAAGAAAAACTCATTAGAAACATCAACATTACCTGGAAAATTAGCCGATTGTAGTAGCAAAAACCCAGAAGAATGTGAAGTTTATATAGTAGAGGGTGACTCTGCAGGTGGAAGTGCAAAACAAGGTAGAGATAGAAAATTCCAAGCAATTTTACCACTTTGGGGTAAAATGTTAAATGTTGAAAAAGCAAGAGCTGATAAAATTTATGGAAATGATAAATTAAATCCAGTAATTTTAGCAGTTGGTGCTGGAATTGGACCTGATTTTGATATTACAAAAATTAGATATGGAAAAGTTATAATAATGGCTGATGCCGATGTTGATGGTGCACATATTAGAACATTATTATTAACATTTTTCTTTAGATATATGAGACCATTAATTGAAAATGGAAATGTTTATTTAGCTCAACCACCATTGTATAAATTATCTAAAAAAGGTATGCAAGATATTTATTGTTATACAGATGAAGATTTAGATAAAGCATATAAAGATTTAGAAGAAAAAGGAATTCAAAGAGATCAATTAGGATTACAACGTTACAAAGGTTTAGGAGAAATGAACCCAGAACAATTATGGGATACAACTATGAACCCAGAAACTAGAATTTTAGTAAAAGTAACTATGGATGATGCTATAAAAGCTGATGAAATATTTACATTATTAATGGGAGATGAAGTTGAACCAAGAAGAGAATTTATACAAGCTAATGCTAAATATGTACAAAACCTTGATATTTAATTTATAATATTTTAATTTTATTATAACAATAAATAATTAATAAATAAAAATAAAAAATCAGAAATATAAATTTAATTATATTTCTGATTTTTTAGTAAAGCCAATAATAATCTCTACTAAAACTAATATCTATAATATTAAAAACTAATATATATTACTATATAAATAACCCCTAATACCACACATATTAATCAGTCGCTCGACCATAAATACACCACGAATAACCATATTCATCCCAAAGGGACTAGTAATAATCATTATAGATATAAGTATAATCTTAGCTCGAATTTATTTCCTATAATTTGACCATATATAAATTTATATAAAGAATTAAATATCTTTTAATAAATAAAAAATATAAATAATAAATAGAATATAGCCTACATACAAAAAATAAATTCTTATCGCCGACCTATTATAATCTAAAAATAAACTATAATAAATCTTTGCTCGAATAGTAATAAACAATAAAAGCATCTATTAATATTCTTCGCTCAACTATTATCAACCTTACAATAATATTATATACAAAATAAAAAATATTATTCAAAAAAACAAAAAATTTTAATAATAATAAAAAAGTAAAAATAAAAACTAATAAAAAACCGTAAAAATAATAAAAAATAAAAAATGAAAAAGTGAGCAAAAAAAAAGAAAAAAATTGAATAAAATCGAAAAAAATAGGAAACATATCGAAAACGCCGGATTACGCAAAAATACGGGAAAATAATAAAAATAAATAAAAAACAAAAAATGAAAAAATTAGCAAAAAAAAGAAAAAAATCGAATAAAATCGAAAAAAATAGGAAACATATCGAAAACGCCGGATTACGCAAAAATACGGAGAAATAATAAAATTAAATAAAAAACGAAAAATGAAAAAATTAGTAAAAAAAAGAAAAAAATAGAATAAAATCGAAAAAAATAGGAAACATATCGAAAACGCCAGATTACGCAATAATACGGGGAAATAATAAAATTAAATAAAAAACGAAAAATGAAAAAATTAGTAAAAAAAAGAAAAAAATCGAATAAAATCGAAAAAAATAGGAAATATATCAAAAATGCCGGATTACGCAATAATATGAGCTGAAATAATTAAAAATGAGAAAAAATAGTTTTGTCGAATTTTGTCAATGAAAAGTTCTTGACAAATATGGAAAATGGTTGTAAAATTTTGAAAAAAATTGGAGGTGAAAATTATAAAAAAAATAACAGTACAAGAATGGTTACCAATAGATAAAATTCATAATGACGGAATTATAAAAACTAAAGATAATAAATTAATTAAAATTTTAAAAGTAAATCCAATAAATTATAATTTAAAATCGGATTTAGAAAAAGAATCAATTTTAAATTCTTATAAAATATTTTTAAAAACTTGTAATTTTAATATTCAAATTTTTATTCAAAGTAGTAAGGAAGATTTATCTGAACATATCAAAAATATTAAGAAAAATATTAATCAAAAAATAGAAAAGTCATCAGAGGAAAAGTTAGGGAAAGTTGCTCAAAATTATATTAGTTATATTCAAAATTTAAATTCAAATCGAAAGTCATCATCTAAAAATTTTTATATTATCATATCAGACAATATAGATAAAAAGTTAAATATTCTTGAATCAGAAGAAATTATAAAAAACGATTTAAAAGAAAAATATTTCAAAATAAAAGAATGTTTATCCCGCTCAGGAAATTTAGTTTCAGAAATATCAAATAAAAAAGAAATTGAAAAAATATTTTTTTCATTATTAAATACAAGAAAAAAATTAAATAATAAAAAAATATAAAATTAACTATAATATTATTTAATAAAAATAAATTAATTAAAAATAAAATAATTAAATAAAAATAATTAATTAAAAATAAAAAATAATTAATTAAAAAAATAATTAAATAAAATAAATTAATTGAAAAATAAAGGAGGAATAATTATAAAAAAATTAATTAATAAAATAAACAACCAAATTAATAAAAAAGAAATTCAAGAAAATTTTTTTGAAGGAACAAGAAATGAAATTGATAATATTTCACCAGCATATATAAATTTACAAAATCCAAAATATATAGAAATTGATAATTTATTTTATGCAGGTTTAATTGTTACAAATTATTATAGGGAACAAACAGATATACTTTTAAAAGCATTAATAGAAACTAACATAAATATGAATATTTCAATATTTTATGAAAAGCAAGATTCCTATAAAACAATAAAAGATTTAACTTATCACATAGGAAATGTAGGCGTTGAACTAAAAGAAAGTAGCAATCAAAATAGAGAGGATATAGACATTGCAGCTTTTACATATAATGACGCAAAATATATAAGAAAAGAAATACAAGTAAACAATCAAGATATTTATTATTTATATATTTATATAAATATATATGCAGAAGATATAAAAAAGTTGGAATATTATTTAAATAAAATAGAGGGAATTACGCAAAGTAAAGGGATGCAAACAATAAGGGCAAATTTTAGACAAGAAGAATTATTTAAAACTTGTTTGCCAATAATGCAAAATAATAAAACAATAAAAGATGCTGCAAAAAGAAATATATTAACATCAGGATTACTTGCAACATATCCATTTATTTCTTCAACAATATTTGACCCTAATGGAATTTTTATAGGTACCAATATTTATAATAATTCTTTAGTTTTTATAGATAGATATAATACTAATAAATATAAAAATGCTAATATATGTATATTTGGAACAAGTGGAGCTGGTAAATCTTTTTATACAAAATTATTAATCTTAAGATATAAACTTTTGGGAATAAGCCAATATATCATAGATCCAGAGAGGGAATATACGAATTTATGCAAAGAATTATATGGAACACAAATTAAAATTGGGCCGAGTAGTGACACTTATATAAATATATTAGATATAAGAAAAGAAAGTTTAGAAGATGGAGAAAATGGATATTTAGCAACTAAAATAGGAAAATTAATAGGATTTTTTAATTTGATTTTTGGAGAATTAAGTGAGGAAGAAAAAGCAAGATTAGAAGAAAAATTAATAGAGACATATAAATTAAAAAATATTAATTTTGATGACAATAGTTTATATAAAGAAATAAAAATAAAAAATAAAATAAAAAAAATATTTAAATCAGAAAATGATATGCCAGTATTGGAAGATTTGTATAATATATTAGAAAAAGATAAAAATACAAAAAAATTTAAAATAAAATTAATTCCATTTGTAAAAGGGTCAATGAAGTTTTTTAATCATATAACAAATGTGAAACTTGAAAATGAAATAATTGTTGCAGATATATACGATTTAGGAGAAGAAAATTTAAAATATGGAATGTATTTATTTACAGATATTTTCTGGGATAAAATAAAAGAAAATAGAAGGGAAAAAAAGGCAATATATTTAGATGAAATTTGGAGATTAATAGGTGTAACATCAAATAAAGAGGTTGCAAGTTTTATTTATAAAATATTTAAAACCATAAGAAAATATGGAGGAAGTGGTGTTGCAATAACACAAGATATTTCTGATATTTTTAGTTTAGATAATGGAACATATGGAAAAAGTATTTTAAATAATTCAAGCATAAAAACATTTTTGGCATTAGAAGAAGAAAATATAAAAATATTATCAGAATATTCTAATTTATCTGAAAAAGAAAAAGTAGAAATAAAATCGTTAAAAAGAGGGGAATGTTTAATGTTTGTAGGAGATGATCATATTTTAACAAAAATAGAATGTTCAGATTTGGAAAAAGAAATATTAGAGGGAAATAAAAATGAAAAAAATAATATTAGCAATAAATGATAAAAAAACAATTAAAAAATTCAAGGAAAAATATAAATTACAAGAAATTATTATTGTCCAATATAGAGAAGCAATTATAGAAATTTTAGAAGAAAATATAAATATAGAAAAAATAGTTATTGAAGAAAATATACCGGGAATAATAAGTATAGAAAAATTAATAAAAGCAATTAAAAGTAAAAATAAAAAAATTAATATAAATATTATTTTAGAAAAAGAAGATTTTAATAAAAAAGATAAATTAAAAAATTTAGAAATAAAAGGTATTTATATAAAAAACAAATTAAGAATAAATAAAAAGAAAAAACAAGAAAAAGATAAAAATGATAAAAATAAAATATATAATAAAAAAATAATATTTATTTATGGAGATAAAAAAACAGGAAAAACTACAATAATAAATTTATTTTTAATTTATTTATTAAAAATAAATAAAAAAATATTATTAATTAATTTAAATAAAAAAATAGAAAATAATTATTTAAAAATATTTAATAAATATTTAAGAAAAAATAAAATTAAAAACACAAAAGAAAAAGAAAATAAAAAACAATTATACAATTATATGATAAAAATAAATTTTAATTTAACTTTTTTACCAATAACAAATCAGTATATAAATTATAATGAAATAAAAAAATTTTTATTTGAAAATTTTAAAAAATATGATTATATATTAGTTGATAGTGGAAATAATTGCAATTATAAAATAAAACAAATAATAATGAAACTTAGTAATATAAAAATCAACGTTATAGACAATAAACTGTTAGGCATAGAGGAATTAGAAAGAAACACGTTAAATGGCACAAAAGAAAATTATAAAAGCCAAAATTGTTTACATATAATTTATAATAAATATTATTTTAATTCAGTGAGCCAATTAATTCTAAAAAATCTTTTTAAAAATACTTTTAAAATTCACACAATTTTCTATCGAAAAAAATTAAAAAATTTAACCAAGCAAATCCAAAAAAATAAAAATATTAAATTAAATAAAAACACAGAAAGAAAAATAAAAAAAATATTAGAAAATAAAAATAATTAAAATTAAATTTTAAAAATAAATTAATTAATTTCAAATAATAAAATAAAATAAATAAAAAAATATTATTAATTAATTTAAATAAAAAACAATTATACAATTATATGATAAAAATAAATTTTAATTTAACTTTTTTACCAATAACAAATCAGTATATAAATTATAATGAAATAAAAAAATTTTTATTTGAAAATTTTAAAAAATATGATTATATATTAGTTGATAGTGGAAATAATTGCAATTATAAAATAAAACAAATAATAATGAAACTTAGTAATATAAAAATCAACGTTATAGACAATAAACTGTTAGGCATAGAGGAATTAGAAAGAAACACGTTAAATGGCACAAAAGAAAATTATAAAAGCCAAAATTGTTTACATATAATTTATAATAAATATTATTTTAATTCAGTGAGCCAATTAATTCTAAAAAATCTTTTTAAAAATACTTTTAAAATTCACACAATTTTCTATCGAAAAAAATTAAAAAATTTAACCAAGCAAATTCAAAAAAATAAAAATATTAAATTAAATAATAAATATTTAAAAATAATTCATAAAAAATAATAATTAAATAAAAAATTAAATTAATTATTAAAACAATTAATTATTAATTAATTATTAATTAATAATTAATTTTAATAGAAAAAATAAAAAGGTAAAAAAATAGAAGGACGAAAATCAAAAATAAGCCATTTTATTTTTTTATTAATAAAATTATATAAATAAAATAAATATAAAAAACAAATAAAAAAAGGAGAACAACTATGGAAATAAATAAACTAGAAAAAAATAATAATTTAGATATTAATAATAATATTGAGCTAGAAAAAGAACAAAAAAACTTTTTAAATACAACCTTAGGAAAGACAATAAACAGTGCAATAGATATAGGAATAAGGGCTGTGTTACCAGATTTTTTAGATGAGCAAATTGTTAATATAAAAAATAATTTACTAGAATATGGACTAAAAGAAGGAATAAGTAAAACAATAGAAGATGCAATTAATTTAGGGAAAAGTACAATTGGAATTTTTACAGGAAATTTTGAAAATATTTCACAAATGCAAGATGCTGTAAAAAGTGGTGGTGTTATAGATGGAATTTCAACTTTATTAGATAGTGTAATAAATAGAACAAGGAAAGCTGGACTAATAGATAATAATGTTTCAAGCTTAATAAAAAGAGGAAAAAATATTATTTTAAATAATGTAGAAAATAATATAGAAAATACATTTAAAAAACAATATCAAAATTTAGAGTATATGAACAAATATATAGATAATTGGAAAAATAGTTTTAAAAATCAAGATTTTGCAAAAATGGAAAGAGAATATAAAAAGTTAGAAAAACAATTACAGCAAATAGCACCTATAGAAAAAACAATAAATGAAGCAAAAACAATAGAGGTATTACATAATTTAATTAAAAATAATGGACAAGATTTTAATTTAACAAATGAACAATTAGAATTAGCAGAAAGACTAAAATAATAATTAATTAGAGCTTGGTAAAAATGTTGGGAGATATATAAAACTTTAAATACAAATTAATTAAAATAAGCTATCACTCGCAAAATATTTAATGCAAATGGTAGCGAAAAATAACAAATTAAGAAATTATTTATTTATATCATTTTTCTTAAAAAAAGAATATGAAGCAATTAAAATTTTATAAATATAATCCAACATTGTATCAGAACTTTTGGATAATATTCTATTAATTTTATTTATCATACCATAATTAGAAGGTGTTCCAAATAATATATAATCTGTAGAGTTACCAGTAAAAGAAACAATACGACATAATGTTTTTAAGCTTAAAGAGCGTTCACCTCGTTCTATTTGACCTAAAAATAAATCTGAAATATCAATCATTTCAGAAAATGTTTCTCTTGTCATATCTAAATCTTCTCTAATACCTCTTATTCTTTCTCCTACTTCTATATTATTTATTGCTTTATTTCCCATAATTTTTCCTCCAATTAATATCTTTATTATATAATATAACTTAAAAAAAACTAATATGCTATGTGCATAAATAAAAACAATTTATTAGCATAAAACTATTGAAAAAAACACACGCTTAAAGTATAATCTAATTGCAGATTATTAGCTAAAAAATAAATAATAGAACCTTGAAAATTAAATACTTACGTATAGAAGAATTGTTTTATGTGCAATAAAGGGTATATTATTTATAATTTAGCAGATAATAGCAAAAGAATAAAGAAAGAATAGAAAGAAACACAAGAAAAAAGAGAAAGGAGAAGTTTTTTATGAATAATATAATAAAAAACAAAATAAAACAAAAAAATGGTATAACATTAATTGCACTAGTAATAACAATAATTGTGCTATTAATATTAGCAGGTGTATCAATTGCAATGTTAACAGGACAAAATGGAATATTAACACAGGCACAAAATGCAAAAACAACAACTGAAGATAAGAGTGCAGAAGAAAAAATAAAATTAGCAGTAATGGCTGCAAGAGCACAATCCGAAGGAGCACTAGATGCAGATAAATTAGTAGCAGAAATAACAAACAATTATGGAGGAACAGCAACAAAAACAGGAACAGGATTTCCAGTAAATGCAACCGTAGATGGAAAAAGTTTTACAATAGACGGAGATGGAAATGTAACATCAACTGGTAGTGGAAATGGACCAACAGGAGGAACATTAGGAACAGTAACAGGAAATGAAGAAAAAAATACAACAGTACAAGATAGTTTAGGAAATCAAGTAGTAGTACCAGCAGGATTTGAAGTAGTAAATCCAAATGATAATGTAGAAGATGGAATAGTAGTAAGAGATAAAACACATACAAAAACAGCAGGAAGTGAATTTGTATGGATACCAGTAGGGGATGTAAAAACAAAAAATAAAGGAACAATAAATATAGAATTAAATAGATACACATTTGATAGTAATGGAAAGGAAACAAAAGAAGGAACAAATAAAATAGATTATAATTATACTGAAGATACCGCAGCAAAGCACGATAAGAATTGTAAAAATACAATAGCAAAAGATATAGAAGACTTTAAAAGTAAAGCAGAAAGTAGCCATGGATATTATATAGGAAGATATGAAGCAAGAGATAAAGATTCAACAGCTGAAAGAACAAGTTCAAGTAGTGACACAAATCAATTAGTATGTACAGCAGATAATTATGTATATAATTATGTAACACAATCACAAGCAGCCACATTAAGTAGAGAAATGTATGAAGGAACACCATTTGAAAGTGATTTGATAAATAGTTATGCCTGGGATACAGCAACATTATTCTTGCAAACAATAGATAATAGAACAACAGACAAAACAACAAAATATTCAATGCAACATAGTTTAAACTTAAGTTTTGTAGCAAGTCAAGGAACAAATAAATTTCCAAATACAAGTACGCAAGATAAAATATGTAATGTATATGATATGGCAAGTAATTGTTGGGAATGGTCAACAGAGACCTATAGCTACAGCCCCTATCCTTGTACTACACGTGGAGGCCGTTACTTAAGCGTCGGCTACGAATACACGAGCGCTCGTAGCAGCAACAGTACGACCAACAGCGGCTACGACAATTCATTCCGTCCACTTTTATACTTGTAGAACTGAATGCTAACACCGAGGAATTAGACATTTTAGAGGAACTATTTTAAAAAGACAAAATTGAATAAGAGACTTAACGACTTTAGACGTTAAGTAGGAATTTACCAAGAGCCTGCCCAAAAGTTCAAAGAACATTTTTGGACAGGCTTTTAAAAACGCTATTAATAGGGCACCACAAAAGTGGTGTCTTTTTTGCTTTTAATATGAATAAAAAGCTAGAATATACACAAAATAGAAATATAGTAATAACAATAGAAGAAAGGATAAAATAAAGATGAATGAGTTAGAAATAATGAATAATAATCAAATAATAAAAAAGATATATAAAGGAGAAGAAGAGAAAATTGACAACATTATAAAAGAAGCAAATAAGGAAATAAAAGACGAATTAAAAGTTATAAACATAGAAAATATAATTGATAATGCCAATAACCTTAGGGAGATAAGGAATATATTAAATGACATTGAAGATAATTATAATATAAAAATAACTAAATATAATGAAGAAATGTATAAGTTAGGATTTATGGATGGAATAAATTTAATAATAGAATGTTTGAAAAAGTAAGAATAATCAATAATATATGCATATAACTATTGATTATCTGCATATATTTTGCCATTTTATATGCAGAAAAAGAAAAAGTATATGCAGAAAAAATAATAAACAAGAGATTAATACAACATACTTTGATTTAACATAAAAATCCCTAAGTTTTTAGCCGATTTTACTTGCATATTTTCCCCAGTTTTAGTATAATACAAATGTAGAAAAATAAGGAAAAGAGGGAGAAACAATGGAAGAAAGACCAGAAAGAAATGACGGAAAAATAATCGAAAGAGACATTGAAAAAGAAATGAGAACAGCATATATAGATTATGCCATGAGTGTTATTGTCTCACGTGCGCTTCCAGATGCAAGAGATGGTTTAAAACCAGTACATAGAAGAATATTATATGCAATGCATGAAGATGGAATTACAGCAGATAAACCATACAGAAAATGTGCTAACACAGTAGGTTCTGTTTTAGGTAGATATCATCCACATGGTGATAGCTCTGTTTATGATGCAATGGTTAGAATGGCTCAAGATTTCTCAATGAGATATATGTTAATTGATGGCCATGGTAACTTTGGTTCAGTTGATGGTGACGGAGCAGCCGCAATGAGGTACACAGAAGCAAGAATGGCAAAAATATCTGCATATATGTTATCAGATATAGAAAAAAACACAGTAAACTTTATGCCAAACTATGATGATAGGCTTCAAGAACCAACAGTATTACCAACAAGAATACCAACACTTTTAATAAATGGTTCATCAGGTATAGCTGTAGGTATGGCAACAAATATACCACCACACAATTTAAATGAAGTAATTGATGGAATAATTAAAATAATTGATGAAGATGAAGTAACAGACGAAGATCTAATGAGTGTAATTAAAGGACCTGATTTCCCAACAGAAGGACTTATTTTAGGAAGAGAAGGAATAAAACAAGCATACACAACAGGTAGAGGAAAAATCACTTTAAGAGCAGAAACAGAAATAGAAGAAATGAGTGGAAATAGACAAAGAATTATTGTTTCTTCATTACCATATCAAGTAAATAAAGCAAACTTAATAAAAGCAATATCAGATTTATCTAAAGAAAAGAAAATCGAAGGAATTTCTGAATGTAGAGATGAATCAGATAGAAAAGATAGAGTAAGGGTTGTAATTGAATTAAAAAGAGATGCAAGACCACAAGTTGTGCTAAACCAATTATTTAAACACACACAAATGCAAACAACATTTGGTATTATAATGCTTGCATTAGTTAATGGAGAACCTAAAATCTTAACATTAAGAGAATGCTTAAACTGCTTTATTGACCACAGAAAAGACGTTATTTTAAGAAGAACAAAATTTGAATTAGACAAAGCCCTAGCAAGAGCTCATATATTAGAAGGTTTGAGAATAGCTATTGACCATATTGATGAAGTTATTCAAATAATTCGTTCTTCATATGATGATGCAAAAGAAAGATTAATGGAAAGATTTGGTCTTTCTGAAATTCAAGCACAAGCAATACTAGATATGAGATTAAAAACATTATCAGGATTGCAACGTGAAAAAATTGAAGAAGAATACAAACAATTAATGGAATTAATTGAACATTTAAGAGCAATATTAGCAAGCGAAAAATTAGTTTTTGATATAATCAAAGAAGAATTACTTGAAATCAAGGAAAAATTTGGAGATGAAAGAAAAACTAAAATAGTAGCTGCAGAAGGCGAAATAGATGTAGAAGATTTAATAAAAGAAGAACAATGTGTTGTAGCATTAACACACTTTGGATATATTAAAAGAATGCCAATAGATACATATAGAAGCCAAAGACGTGGAGGTAAAGGAATAACAGGAATTGCAACACGTGAAAATGACTTTGTTAAACAAATATTTACAGCATCAACACATGATACAATTTTATTCTTTACAAACAAAGGTAAACTATATAGATTAAGAGGATTCGAAATTCCAGAAGCTGGTAGAACAGCAAAAGGAACAGCAATTGTTAATTTATTGAACCTAGAAGCTGGAGAAAAAGTATCTGCAGTAATTCCAATTCAAAACTTTGCTGAAGGAAAATATCTATTAATGGCAACAAAAAATGGATTAATTAAGAAAACAGCATTAACAGAATATAACACAACTAGAAAAAACGGATTACAAGGTATTACTTTAAAAGATGAGGACGAATTAATTGGAGTACGCTTAACAGACGGTGAAGATAATGTTGTATTAGTTACAAGAAATGGTTTATGTATTACATTTGATGAAAAAGATGTACGTCCAATTGGTAGAGTTGCACAAGGTGTTATAGGAATAAGATTAGATGACGATGATGAAGTAATCGGTATGGAATCAGTTATTGTTGGTGGAAAAGCAACATTACTTGCAATCACTGAAAATGGATTTGGAAAGAGAACAGAACTTGACGAATATAGAGTACAAAAAAGAGGTGGAAGAGGAGTAATAACTTACAAAATCACACCTAAGACTGGAAAACTAGTAGGCGTAAGAATTGCAACAGAAGAAGATGACGTTATGCTTATTACAGATTCAGGAACAATAATAAGAATTAGTGTAAAAGATGTTAGCATTTTAGGTAGATCAACACAAGGTGTTACATTAATGAGAACAAGTGATGGCGGTAGAGTTGTAAGTATGGAAACTTTAACACCAGATATAAAAGAATAAAATTATAAAAAATAAAATTTATATAAAAAGCTGAGGTAAAAATTAAAAGTTTTTACTTCAGCTTATTTTTATAAAAAATAAAAATAAAAAATAAAAATAAAAAATAAAAATAAAAAATAGAAATAAAAAATAAAAATAAAAAATAAAAATAAAAAATAGAAATAAAAAATAGAAATAAAAAATAAAAATAAATAAAATTAACAAAATAAAAAAGAAATTAAATAAAATTTAATTTCTTTTAAAACGTAAATCTTCTCCAAAAAATCTATAAATATCGTAATAACCAATAATTCTAGAACCAATACGTTCCTCATAAATTCTAAAAATATCATTAATATCTAAATTAGTAGATATAATTGTTTTAGTAACTTTGTTATTCAAATTCAAAATTCTAGTATTTAAAATTGTAAAAAGTTCACTTAATTTCATACTATTTAAACTTTCTGTTCCAAGGTCATCTATTATTAATAAATCACAATTTAAAACAGAATTATATATATTATCAATTGAAGATTTATTTTTACTCATCTTGTAATTTATTACGCTTTCAAGCAATACAGGAGCTGTTTGATAAAGCACGGTTTTCCCTTTTTTTAATAATTCATTAGCAATACAGTTTGACATAAAAGTCTTACCGTAAACCAGTGTTACCTGTAAATAGCAAATTTTTTTGAGAAGTATCTTCAAAATTTTCTACAAATTTAATACAATTATTTCTTATATCTAAAATATTGGTTCTAGGCGAAATATTAAAATGAAATTTTGCAATATCCACTTCGTCTGAAAACCTATTTGGATTAAAAGTAGAAAAATTTTCCCTATCTAAATTAGACATATTAGATTTATTAAAAGAATAATCTAATAATTTTTGTTTTAAACAACTGCACATAACAGTAGTATAGCCACCATCTGAAACATAACCAGTATCTTTACAAATAGGACAGCTATAAAATGGTTGTAAATAAGTTTCTGGTAAATTTAGTTCCTTTAAAATACGCATTTTTTCAGCTTTTAAAAAATCCACTTTATTTTTCAATTCTTGTTGTTCTTCACGAGAATTACCATTTTTTAAAATATTTTTAGCAGTAGAAATTGCAAAACTATTTAAATTGTCTTCAATTTCTCTAAGCTTAGGCACTTTTTTATATAATTCATCTTTTCTTTTTTCTAAATCTAATTCTGCTTGTAATTTTCTTTGAGAATATTCTTTTAGTAAAGAATTTAAAATTTCATCAGACATTTAGTCCTCCTTATTGTTTGTATTATTAGCATAAAGATAATCCAAATTAGAATATTGACGTTGTTCATAATTTGCTTTATGTACTTTAGATTTTAATTCCTTTGTATTTTTTTCCTGTTTTTTACGTTGCTCTAAAAATGCTGTAACTTCAGAAGGTGTTTTAAGTTGACGTTCATGCCAATCTGTAATTATTTTGTTTATATATTCAAAAGTTGGATTCTGTTTGAAAACAGTTCTTTTTAAAGCCAGTTCAATAATGCTCATATCATAACCATAATTAAGAACCCAGTTTTCAATATATGCTTCTTCGTATTGAGTTAAACCACCATATTTACCAAGCTTTTTGGCAATTGCCTTTTTCATTTTATTTAGTGCTTCTTGTTGTTCATAGTAATTATCCAAATCGGTATAAGTTTTTATTTTATTAGAAGCCCAAGCTTCTGCTACTGTTTGAACATAATTTCTATGTAACGCACTTTTCTTATAACAATAATCAAATAAAGCAATCATAACTTGTTCATCAAAAGCATACTTTCTAAACCAAAGGTCAATATCATTATACCAAGAAGGTCCCATAATTCCTTGAAAATAGGTATTATTAATGTGTTCAATAACCTTAGATCTTGATTTATTCTTAGCATTTTGTTCAATTTTTTCCTTTGATAGACTAAGATTAGGTGAATATAAATTGTGTAAAGTAATTTCTTGTAAATCCACAATAACATATCCTGAAGACTTTTTCATAAGAAGATTATGTTCTTCTAAAAATTTTAGCCCATCATTAATAGACTTTAAAGGAATATTTAATTTTTTAGACAAATCAGTTAATTTGGCATCTTTATTATATTTTGACAAAAAAATCAAATATAAATATATTTTTAAATATTCTCCAGGTAATTCAGATAAATACTCTGAAAAAAATATATCTGGAATAAATGTTTCAGAAAATAAAAGTGGTTTTTCATTTTGCTCTAATTTCATTACAATCTCTCCTAATCTATAAAATAACTTTGTAAAACAAATTATATCTTCTTTAGACAAAAAATTCAAGGTAAATTAAATAAAATTTAATTAAAATAAAAATACAACAAAATCTATATAATACTACATTTTATTGTAAAAAAATAATTTTTGCATAAAAATAAATTTTATTAAATATCTTGCTACTGTAATAATACTTTCACCATAAAAACCGGAAATACTAAAAAGCAATAAAGGGAAGGAAAGCGCAACAAAAAACATAACTTTTAAATTAATAGACCTAAACAGCAAATTAACTAATAATAAAACAATTGCATACCATATTAAATTTATGAATGCAGTAGAATAATCAATAATGCCTAAAATTTTATTTTTAAATTTATAGTTTTGTGGAAAAATAAACTTCAAACAAAAACCTCCTTAAAATAATTAATAAAAATAAATATTACTAATTAAACATAAACAATTAAAAGATAAAAATCAAATTATTTCTTAAAACCAGCAAAACTTTTCACAGATTGTGAAATATTTGTGGAAACTCCACCGATAAATTCGCGTACAAATGAATTAGCTTTAATTAAACTATAAATTCCTCCCACATAAACAAATTTATTAAATAAATTTGAAGAAGAAAAATCTAAAGAAAATAAAATAAGAAGTATAAGAGAAACAATAATTTGTATAAACAATAGAGAAAAAAGATTTTTAAGCCATGATTTAAAGAACCAAGACGTATTTTCCAAACATAAGGAAAGAAAAGCAAAAGGTGAAAGCAATATAAAAACTTTTACCATAATATAACGAAAAGAGTAAGAAAAAACCAAATTGAGTAAAGAAAGACTTAATGTACTTTTTATTAAACCATCAACAGAAAAAATATTCAAAGAACTTGTATCTACAGAAATATGAGTATTTATAGTATTTATTAATTGGGAAAAACTTATTTCAGAATTAAACAAATTTTTCCCTAAACTCCTAATAGCTAAAGAAATATTAGAATTTAAATCTAAAAGCAGCTGAACAATAAAAAATGAAAAATTCATACAAATTCCAAATAAAATAATTTTTATAATAAAACTAAAAGGAGAATCAACCCTTTGATAAGTAATATGTGACATTAAATATTTAAAGGCATAATAAAGTATAAAACCTAAAAGCAACGAATTTGCAATTAATAAAATTCCATTAGAAGTTGAAGTTCCAAAAATATTTTCGAAATTTTTATCAGTTATAATATCTGAATTAATAAAAGTAATTTTATCTAAAACAGAATATAAATTATTATCAATAGAAGAAAAGAGCATTTCAAATATACTGTTTATAGTATTTATAATAGTTTGTGTAATATTTGTTTGAGTTTCCAAAAAGACCTCCTTAAGAAATTAAAGATTTAATAGCTGATAAAATCAAATTAATTGCAAGAATAAAAGCATAAGAAAATAAAGAACCCTTGATAATTTTTTTACCCATTCGTATTTTTTCTTCATCACCAAAACTAAACTTTCGCATAAAAACACCACTGCCAACAGCGACTGCCGCAGCAGGTGTTGAGATTTTTATAAGCCACCCTTCGATACTCTCAAAGGCAGAATTGATTTTATTTACAATTTCCGGATCACCCCAGCCATAGCAATATGTACTAAAAACAAATAATAGTACAAATAAAAATATAATAGTAAAAATAAAATAAAAATTTTTTTTCTTAAATTTCATATAAAAAACATTCCTTGTATAAGATATTTAGGTTTTTAAAAAGGATGTACCTATAAACCTGTATATAAACTTGTTAATTCCTAAAATAGGGAAGCATATTTAATTTTTGTGGCGGTAAAATCTTATTACCATTAGATAAAAACGTAAGGGCGGTAAAGGTTTCAAGCTCTCTTGTAAAAAAGTTAGAATCATAAATAAAATCGTTCTGTAAATAAGTGCTATATGTTTCAGAAATATTAGAATTTCTTGAATTTAAAGTATTAGTAATATAACTAAAGTTTGTTTCTTTAGCACTTTCAGAAATACTTTTAGAAGTTTTTTCTTTATCTTCTTTACCAAGTTGTTTTTGAGCCTCTTCAATTGTAAAAATATCATCAGTACGAAACCATATTTTATTAATCAAATTTTGAATAGTAACTTTAACAGTAGCATCATCCTTTAAACTTGTTTTTAGAGAAGAATAACTTTGAGTGCTAACAATATTAATACATTTAGCTTCTCTACTTAGAGAAAAAAATTCACTATCTGTTTTAGTTGCAAACTTATCATATTCATCACAAATAAATGCAGAAGTAGTAACTCTATTTTTAGAAAGTCTATACATAACTTCTGATTGAAAATCCAGTTTCAAATATGTTGCAATAATTCTTGCCAGTGAAGAATATTCAAAAATATTCATATTTAAAACCAAGATTTTTCCTTTATCTAATAAATAATTAAAACCAGGAAAATTCAAAAGTTTTTTAGGTGGGCAAAAAGTATTTAAAACATCATAATCAGATACAAAAGTACTGGTAATTCTGGTAATTTCTGAAATTAAAATTCCTCTAGTTCTGGAATCTAAATTATGAAAATCATTTTCAAAAAATTTTAAACTTGCATTTAATTCATATATTTGTTTTTGACTAAATTTACTAGAAATAAATAAATCTCTTAAAATTTTAATTTTTTCCTTATAATAATTAGGCTCTGTAACAAGTTTATGAATTTCTAGAAAAGTAACATATCCGATTATTATAAAGCCTACAAAGCTTAATACACTCACATAAAACTTCTTCCGCTTTATCTAGCCAATAAGACTCGGAATTATTTTCGGAAAAAAGAAGTAATATAGTCTTTAATCTATTGGCTAAAACATTAGCTTTTAAAAATGGCTTATGTAGAGGATTGTAAAAAACTTTTGAGCCTAATTCTAAAACAATTAAATCATTATTTAAATTATATTTTTGTACATAATCTTTTACCTGTTTATAATAATTACCTTTAACATCTAAAATTAACATACCAATTTTTCTATTTAAATGTTTAGAGTTAAATTCTAATAATTGACGAGTAAAAGGATACATTGCACTTGAAGTTTTACCTGAGCCAATGGTACCAGTTATTAAAAAATTTTGATATAAACCACTTTCGGGAATATAAACTTCTTGAGAATTTTGGAGTTTTCCAATTCTTAAAGATAAAGAATCAGAAAAGTTATTTGATTTTTTGGGGTGTGTATTTTGATTTGATTTAAAATGATTGTCATTTTTAAAATTAGATACTTTATAAATTAACTTTTTGGTAATCGTGAAAATATTATCAAAAATTTTGATATAAATAAAATGGCCAATTAAAAAATTTGAAAATAATGCAACAAAGATATAAGATAATTTAATAAAATTCCATAATTCTAGATTTTTTTCACAAATGTCAAAAGGGTGTATTCCGTAAGAAATAATAACTTCTTTTGCAATGTAAATTGGATAAAAAATTTTAAAAAGAAAAATACTAGAAACAATCATAAAAGAAATGGAAAATAAAATACTTTTTTTACTAAAAAAAATAGAAATACCTCCTCTAAAAATATTTTTTCTTTATTTGTAATTTTGAACCTTGCTTGTTATGAAATAAAACTATATCAAGAAAAGTATAAATTGAATATAAAGTAATAAAAAAATAAATAATAAAAGTGATGAAATAAAAATCGATTAATTTAGAAATAATATCACCGCCTTACGATTTTTAATATAATACAACAAAATTTTCAATTTGTCTATACTTTTTTTAAAAAATATGTTAAAATAAATTTCAGAAATTTGGCAAAAACTAGAAAATAAAGAATTTTTTACTATAATAATAACTAGGAGCCATTACAAAAATGTAAATAATATTTTACGATAGATTATAAAAAGAAATGGAGGGGAGAAAATGAAATTTAATAAAAATACACAAATTGGTGAATTATTAGAAGTTGCACCAGAAAAAGCAGAAATTTTATTACAAGTCGGAATGCACTGCTTGGGATGTCCTGCATCTCAAATGGAAACATTAGAAGAAGCCTGTGCAGTACATGGAATTGATGTGGAAGAAGTATTAGAAATGCTAAATAAAGACTAGTATAAAATAAACACAAAAGGATAAGAATAAGATAAAGTATAAGAAAATTTAAAATAATAATTTAAAGTTTTTGCAAAAAAACAAGAAAATTGCAAATTTTTTTCACAAATGTATTGACATTTGTGAAAAAATATTGTAATATATAAAAGCATTGTGGTGATACAAAAGTATTTGGGCCATTAGCTCAGGTGGTAGAGCACTTGACTTTTAATCAAGTTGTCCCGCGTTCGAGTCGCGGATGGCTCACCAAAGCAGAAACTAAATAATCCAATCATTATTTAGTTTCTTATATTATAAGGCCCCTTGGTCAAGCGGTTAAGACATCGCCCTTTCACGGCGGAGACATGGGTTCGATTCCCGTAGGGGTC
>CAKPKJ010000008.1 GCA_934167445.1 uncultured Clostridia bacterium | reverse complement strand
ATACAAGGAAGCAATCGAAGAAAAATAAATAGTTAAAACGATATATTCATCTATGTATTTTTGAGTGTGCTTAATTAGTACATAAAAAAATAAATAAATTTTAAAAAATACTTGCATTATTATATAAAATACTATATAATACAAAAGTATTGAATAATACTAATAAACAACATTAAATAGTTATCAATTTTCTGGTGATGATGACATTTAGGGAAATACCTGTTCCCATCCCGAACACAGAAGTCAAGCCTAAATGTGCCGAAAATACTTGTGGGTTACCCTGCTGGAAAGATAGGTTGTTGCCAGTTTTATATATATTCCTCGTTAGCTCAGTTGGTAGAGCGCTCGGCTGTTAACCGATAGGTCGTTGGTTCGAGCCCAACACGAGGAGCCAAAATTATACTCTAAAAATTATTGAATTATCAATATTTTTAGAGTTTTTTGTATGATGAGTAACTAGTAATATATATAACAATTAGGTTTTTTTATTCTTGAAATGAGCTAGAAAATAGATTAAATAAAATGAATAACACAAAAAGTCTTGATAAAAAAATAAAAAATTGATATAATGACGATGATAAAAAAGCTGGAGGATACATATGAAAAAGAATAAATTTAAAAAAATTTTTATAATTTTTATAATTTTTATAATAATAGAAATTGTTTTATTGATATTTAATTATATAGATAAATGCAAAATTGCTCAAACATTAGATATAAGTAGCGTAAATGATTTTAAAGTAGAAGAGTTAAAAAAATTATCAAAAGATGACAAGCAAACAACTATATGTATAAAATTTAAAATATCTATAGATAAATATAATAAATATGCATTGACTTATGAAGATGTAAAAGCTGATAGTAATGTATATGTTGGAGAAGTAACTAATAAGAAGAAATTGATATCTAATAAGTATTATATGTGTTATTATGAAAATATTATATATAGTCAAAAAGAAAAATCGGCATTTAGAGAAATGGAAATTGATAGATTTCTATTAAAAGCAAATAATATAATACTAATTTGTTTAATAGTTATTTTAATAGTAGCTAATATAGCTAAAAAACAGAATAATAGAAAGCAAAAAAATAATAAAAATATAAAAGGTGGAAATACAACAACCACTGCGTTAAAAAATAAAAAGGGAACAAGGCAAACAGGGAAAAGAAGAATACCTAGAATAAGAATTGTAATAAAAGACAAATAATTACAAAATCAGGAATTTGAAAGAGGAAAAAGATGTTACATACTATAGAAATATATTTTTTACTTTTTTTAACATATGCATTTTTAGGATGGTGTATGGAAGTTATATGTAAATTCATACAATTTAAGAGATTTATAAATAGAGGATTTTTAATTGGACCATATTGCCCAATATATGGCTGGGGAGCGGTAACAATTACACTTCTTTTACAAAGGTATATAAATGACATTATTGTTTTATTTGTAATGGCGGTAATTGTATGCTCATTTATTGAATATTTTACAAGTTATTTTATGGAAAAAAAATATCATGCAAGATGGTGGGATTATAGTAACAAAAAATTTAATATAAATGGACGTATATGTCTAGACACAATGATTCCATTTGGAATTTTAGGCGTATTTATTATGTATGTATCAAATCCATTTTTTATGGGGATATATAATGATATTCCAGAAATATGGCTTCATACAATTTCGGGAATATTGTTTATATTATATATTATAGACAATGTAATTTCGGCTAAAATAATTTCAAGTATTCATATAGAGGAAGAAAAAGTTGCGGATAATACAGAAGAAATAACAAATGAGATTGCAATAAAAATAAAACAATTACTAAAACAAAAATCTTGGTTGCATAGAAGATTAATTGAGGCATATCCAAATTTGAGATTTGAAAAATTAGAGTTAATAAAAGAGAGAGTGGAAAAACAAAAGCAAAAAATAGCAAAAAAATTAGAGAAGAAATAATAAAAATAAAAAGTACGAAGATTTTTTAATCTTCGTACTTTTAAGGTTATAGATATTTCTTTAATTGTTCTACATTATTTTGTTGAAATTGAACAAATTCGTTTAAAATATTTTGTACAGGTTTATCTAAATCTGGATATTGATTACGTAATTTAACACCTTCAATAATTCCCATATTAGTACCTTGTAACATCATTTCAGCAATTTTGGAATTACTTTTATCAGAAATTGTATTCATTTCTATGCTCATCCATCCCATTGCTTTTTGCATAGGATTTAATTCTTTTGGAAAAGCATCATAATTAGATAATTCATTATTCACATTATTTAAAATTTGATTATATTTATCATATTGACATTTTAAATCTTGTTTAAATCTATCATCCTGAACCTTTTGAGAAACATTAGAAATTGAATCCATTCCCATTTTTATACCTTTGTTAATTTCATTTAAAACATAATTTTCATTACTCATCTTTATAACCTCCAATTATATTGTAACCAAATTAGAAAATTTTATTAAAAAATATAAAATTATTTAAATATAATTTAATTAGTTTTGAACTATTGATTTTTATGTGATAAAATAGCAACAAACAGAAATAATAAAATATAAAATTCGAAAAGAAAAAAGGAAAGAAACAAAAATGAAAGAGAATAAACCAATAGGCATATTTGATTCAGGAATAGGTGGAGTTACAGTTTTAAGGGAAATAATAAAAATATTGCCAAATGAAAATTACATATATTATAGTGACAGCAAAAATAATCCTTATGGAGATAAATCAGATAAAGAAATAATTAATTTATGTGACAACATAATAAAAAGGATGTTGGAAAAAGATTGTAAAGCAATTGTAATTGCATGTAACACAGCGAGTGTAAAAGCTGCAAAGTACCTAAGAGAAAAATATAGAGAACTTCCAATTATAGCAATTGAACCGGCATATAAAATGGTACATGATTATTCATATGAACAGCCAACATTAGTTATGGCAACAAAAGGAACTATAGAAAGTGAAAAATTTAATATATTGTTTAAAAAATATGATAACCACAAAACATATCTATGTTCTTGCGTAGGTTTGGCAGATATCATAGAAAAAGGAAATACAGAAGAGATTTACAATTATTTAAATAAACATATAGGTGTGTATAAGGGAAAAGTACAAAATGTAGTATTAGGTTGTACACATTATCCATTAGTTCAAGAACAAATAAATGAAGTTTTGGGAGGGAATATACAATTTTTTAATGGAGCAGGAAGATTAGCAGTACATTTAAAAGATGTTTTAAAAGAAAATGAATTATTAAATGAAGAAATTAGCATAAAAAACTGTAAAAATAAAATTGAGTTTATAGATAGTCAAAATTTACCAGAAAAAGAACAAAGATTTTTTGAATGTTTAAAATAGGATTTTAAAAGCAATACATAAAATAGTTCACAAAAAGTTCACAAAAAAAATTAGCAATAGGTATTGACAAGTGCTAAAAATGGGTATAATATATAACAAGATTAGCAAACGAAATAAAAGAGTGCTAAAAGCTAACAATTATGAAGAGGTGAAAAAATTGTTAGATAATAGAAAAAAAAAGGTATTACAAGCAATAGTAGAAGAATATGTAAACACAGCAGAGCCAGTTAGTTCAAATGCATTAACTAAAAATCATGGATTAGATTATAGTAGTGCAACCATAAGAAATGAGATGGCAGAACTTGAAAAATGTGGATATCTAGATAAAACGCACACATCGAGTGGAAGAATACCTTCAGAAAAAGGCTATAGATACTATGTAGATGAGCTTTTAAACGAAAATGATATAAGTAGAGAAGAAGTTAAATATATAAGTGATAAATTAGAGACAAAAGTAAATGAAATAGAGGATTTAACTAAAATAACGGCAAATACAATTTCAGAAGTAACACATTATACAACGGTATCAATAGGGCCTAAAACAACCAATCAATTAATAGAAGAAATTAAATTTGTATTATTAGGTACTAGAATGATGATGGCAGTTATATTAACAGATACTGGTCTAGTAAAAGAAACAATAATAAAATTTGATGAAGATGTAACACAAAAGCAAGTAGAAACAATGAATTATATGTTCAATAATAAATTAAAAGGCCAACCATTAGAAACAATAGACAGACCATTAGAAGATTATTTATATGATGAAATGACATATAGTGTAAATGTTATAAAACCAGTAATAGAACAATTAAAAAAAGTAATTCAAGAAGATGAAAAAATATACTTAGAAGGTACAAACAAATCATTTGAATTGCCTGAATTTAATAGCTTATCAGTAGCCAAAAATTTTATCAATGTATTAGATACAAAAGAACTAGTTGCAGATATGTTAAATAGTGGAATAGCAGATGATATCCAAGTCTATATTGGTGAAGAAAGTGAAAAAGAGCAACTAAAAGATTTTAGTGTAGTAACATTTAAGCATAAAGTAAATGGAAAAGATTTAGGAACCATAGGAATTATAGGACCAAAAAGAATGGATTATTCAAAAGTAATTTCAGTTATGAAATATATAAATAAAAAATTAAATGGAAATAATAAGTTAGGAGGAAAATAGATGGAAAACAAATCAAAAGTAGAACAAGAAGAAATGAAAAAAAATCAAGATAATGTAGAACATAAAGAACATCTAGAACATGAAGAAAAACACAAAAAAGACCATAAAGAAATGGTCCCAAAAACAGAATATGATGAACTAAATGATCATTATAAAAGAATATTAGCAGAATTCGATAATTACAAAAAAAGAAGTCAAAAAGAAAAAGAAGGTTTGTACAATTCTATATTATCAGATGTCGTAGAAGTTATACTTCCAGTTGTAGACAATCTTGAAAATGCCTTAAAAGCGGAAACAAAAGATGAAAGCTACAAACAAGGAATAGAGCTAGTTTTAAAACAATTCAAAGATGTTTTAAAATCAAAAGGAGTAGAAGAAATACCCGCTATTGGTGAAAAATTTGATCCAGAATTACATGAAGCAGTAAGTATGATACAAGATGACAATTTAGGGGAAAAAGAAGTTGCTCAAGAGTATAGAAAAGGTTATAGAATAGGTTCAAAGGTTATTCGCCATTCTATGGTAGTTGTAGCTAATTAAATGAATTTAGAAAAAACATAATAATAAATTTACAATAATGTTGTTATTAATTTTTATAGATGATTTTGGGGTCGGAGCTAAAAATCATCATGCAATATAAATATATAAAGGATAATTAAATAAAATAGTGGCTTTTCCGAACAGAGTCATTATAAAAAGAAAGGATGAATAAAAATGGGAAAAATTATAGGAATTGACTTAGGAACAACAAACTCATGTGTAGCAGTTATGGAAGGAGGAGAACCAGTAGTTATACCAAATGCTGAAGGAAATAGAACAACTCCATCAGTAGTAGCTTTCTCAAAAAATGGTGAAAGATTAGTTGGACAAATTGCAAAACGTCAAGCAGTTACAAACCCTGACAATACTGTTATATCAATAAAAAGAAAAATGGGAACAAATGATAAAGTTGATATAGACGGAGAAAAATTCTCTCCACAAGAAATTTCTGCAATGATTTTACAAAAATTAAAAGCAGATGCAGAAAACTATTTAGGACAAAAAGTAACTCAAGCAGTTATTACAGTACCTGCATATTTCAGTGATAGCCAAAGACAAGCAACAAAAGATGCTGGTAAAATTGCTGGACTAGAAGTTTTAAGAATCATAAATGAACCAACAGCAGCAGCACTTGCTTATGGTATGGATAAAGAACAAGACCAAAAAATCATGATATATGATTTAGGTGGTGGTACATTTGATGTATCTATCCTAGATATTGGCGATGGTGTATTTGAAGTTTTAGCTACAAATGGTAATACACACTTAGGTGGAGATGACTTTGATGAAGTTATAATTAATTACTTAGTAGATGAATTTAAAAAATCAAATGGAATTGATTTAAAAACAGATAAAATGGCAATGCAAAGATTAAAAGAAGCAGCAGAAAAAGCTAAAATAGAATTATCTGGTGTTCAACAAACACAAATCAATTTACCATTTATTACAGCTGATAGCACAGGACCAAAACATTTAGATGTAACATTAACAAGATCTAAATTTGAAGAATTAATTCATGATTTAGTAGAAGCAACAGCAGGACCTGTTAACCAAGCTTTAAAAGATGCAGGATTAACAGCAAATGATATTCATAAAGTATTATTAGTTGGTGGTTCTACAAGAGTTCCAGCTGTACAAGAAGCAGTTAAAAGAATTACAGGAAGAGATGCAGATAAAGGTATAAACCCAGATGAATGTGTTGCAATCGGTGCAGCTATCCAAGGTGGTGTACTTTCAGGAGATGTTAAAGACTTAGTATTATTAGATGTAACACCATTATCATTAGGTATTGAAACATATGGTGGAGTATTCACAAAATTAATTGAAAGAAATACAACAATACCAACTAAAAAATCACAAGTATTCTCAACAGCAGCAGATGGTCAAACATCAGTAGAAATTCACGTATTACAAGGTGAAAGAGAAATGGCTGCATATAATAAAACATTAGGAAGATTCCAATTAACAGGAATTCCAGCAGCCCCAAGAGGAGTACCTCAAATTGAAGTTACATTTGATATTGATGCAAACGGTATTGTTCATGTATCTGCTAAAGATATGGCAACAGGAAACAGCCAAGATGTAGCAATAACAGCTTCTACAAATCTATCTGATGAAGATATAGATAAAGCTGTAAAAGATGCACAAGCACATGCTGAAGAAGATAAAAAGAAAAAAGAAGAAATTGAAGTTAAAAATAATGCAGAAAGTTTAGTATATAATAGTGAAAAAACTTTAAAAGACTTAGGAGATAAAATTAGTGGAGAAGAAAAAGCTAAAGTTGAAGCTGAAATTGATAATACTAAAAAAGCATTAGAAACAAACGATACAGCTAAAATTAAAGAAGCTACAGAAAAGTTAACAAAAGTATTTTACGATATGTCAGAACAATTATATAAAAATGCAAATCCAAATGGAGCAGCAGGAGCACAAGGAGCAGAAGAAGGACCAAAAACAGATGCTAATGGAAATGTATATGATGCAGACTACAAAGTAGAAGATGACAAAAAAGACGAAAACAAATAATGATTATATATAGAGGGATTAAAGGTGTATTCCTTTAATCCCTTTAATATAATGTTATAAAGTAAAAAGATATTATAAATATGTAATTAGTAAAAAGATTTTCTTAAGAAAGGGAAGAAAAATATGGCAGGAAAAAGAGACTATTATGAAGTTTTAGGTGTAAATAAAAACGCGACAGATGATGAGCTAAAAAAGGCATATCGTAAATTAGCCAAGAAGTACCATCCTGATGCTAACCCAGATAATAAGAAAGAAGCAGAAGCTAAATTCAAGGAAGTAAATGAAGCATATGAAACATTATCAAATCCGCAGAAGAGAAAAATGTATGACCAATTTGGGGCTGATGGACCACAAGGATTTGGCGGAGCTGGAGGACCTTTTGGTGGACAAAATGGATACTATTCTTATAATGGTTCAGGTTTTGATGGATTCGGTGATTTTGGTGATTTAGGAGATATATTCTCGTCTATATTTGGAGGAGGATTTGGTGGAAGAACTTCATCATCAAGAAAACAAGGCCCAACAAAAGGAGCAGATTTAAATGTAAGGCTTGACTTAACATTTGAGCAAGCATTTAGTGGTATAGAAAAAGAAATTGTAATAACAAGGGATGAGGAATGTTCTGTGTGCCATGGAAGTGGAGCAAAAACAGGAACATCACCGATTAAGTGCCCAACATGTCATGGAACAGGGCAAGTAACGCAAGTTCAAAGTACAATATTAGGACAAATGCAAACAACAAGACCTTGTAGTGCATGCCATGGAACAGGTGAAATTATAAAAGAGCCTTGTGAAAATTGTAGAGGAAAAGGAACTGTTAGAAAACAACCTAAAATCAAAGTAAAAATACCAGCAGGTATAGATGATAATCAAACAGTAGTATTAAGAGGCGAAGGAGAACCCGGTAAAAAAGGCGGACCTAAAGGTGACTTATATATAACAGTAAAAATAAAAAGAAATAGCATATATACAAGAAAAGGAAATAATGTACTATGTGAAATACCAATAACAATAACACAAGCAACTTTAGGAGCAGAATTAGAAATACCAATGGTAGACGGAACTAAGGAAAAATATAAAATACCAGAGGGAACACAAACGGGAAGTAAATTCATTATAAGAAATAGAGGATTTAAGTCAATTAATTCAACTATCACAGGTGATTTTGTATTTACAGTAACAGTTCAAACACCAAAAAGATTGTCAAAAGAGCAAAGAGAATTATTAGTTCAACTTGCAAAAACAATGAATGAACAGCCACCAGTAAAAAAACGTGGATTATTTGGATAAAATGATTTTGGGGCCGGAGCAAAAAATCATTTAATAAAAACACATAAAAAATATCCTAATGTATAAGTTCTACATTAGGATATTTTTATTTTAAAATTAGTTTGAAAAATCAAAATGATTTTTTGCTCCGGCCCCAAAATCATTTCTTGAGTTTTATATGTAAATATGATAAAATGTGTACAGAGTGAAAGAGAAAAAGGAAGAAAAAATGAAAAATAAATTTAAGTTAATAATTAGCCTAATACTAATTAGCATTTTAATAATTGGAATAGGCATATTTGTATATTTTAAAGTTATTGGAATAAAGAGTAAAATTCCTGAAAGAGAAGAAAACTATAATATTAGTATAAACGAATATATAGGAAGAAGTGTATTTACAGTTACACCCAAAAATAAAGAAACAAATGGAAAAGTAATATTGTATTTACATGGAGGAGCTTATGTGGGAGAACTAGGAATTGAACATTGGAATTTTGTAGGAAATTTAACTAATGATACTAATAGCACAATAGTATTACCAGATTACCCTCTTGCACCAAAATACACATATAAAGATGTATTTAATATGATAGAACCGCTATATAAAGAAATAGTAGATAAAGTTGGAGCACAAAATGTTATTCTAATGGGAGACTCAGCTGGTGGAGGAATGAGTCTAGCTTTATTAGAAAAAATAGCATTAGAAAGTGAATATGAAATGCCATCAAAAACAATATTGATTTCTCCTTGGTTAGATGTAAGATTAACAAATCCTGAGATTGATAAAGTTCAAAAAAATGATAAAGAATTAAATAAGGAAAGTCTAAAGCTAGCGGGGATTGCGTATGCTGGAAATAATGGAATTAACAACTATTTAGTAAATCCGATAGATGGCGATTTATCAAAATTAAAAAATATAACCATATTTACAGGAACATATGATATTCTAAACCCAGATGTTCATGTTTTTGAAGAAAAGGCTAAAAATCAAGGTACAGATATTAAAGTAAAAGAATATGAAAAGGCTGGTCATATTTGGATCGTAAACCAAAAAGGAGACAAAAAACTTATAGAAAAAGCATATCAAGATTTGTTAGAAGTGGTTAATTATATAAAATCATAAAAAATTAAAATAAGAAGGTTTATAATGAAAAAAGAAGAAAATAGATTATCTTGGAGAAGGCTAGATAATTCTGCAAAAATTTTTCCAATTTCTGCTGGAAAAAAATATAGTACAGTATTTAGATTTTCTGCTGTAATGAAAGAAAAAGTTCACCCTAAAAAATTAGAAAAAGCTGTAATAAAAACACTAGAAGAATATAAGTCATTTAAAGTAAGGATGAAAGCAGGATTTTTTTGGTATTATTTTGAAGAAAATCCCAAAAGGCCAATAATAGAAAAAGAAAAAGAATATCCATGTAAATATATAAATCCAAGAACAAACAATAATTACCAATTTAAAGTAACATATTTTGAAAACAAAATAAATATAGACATATTCCATTCTTTAACAGATGGAAATAGTGGAATGACATTTTTTAAAGAAATAATATATAACTATTTAGAAATACTGCATCCAGAAGAGTTTAATGATGAAAGAACACTTAGAAAAATTGAATATGATACAGAAGATAGTTATATGAAAAATTATGATAAAAAATCAAAATCAAATGCATCATCACAAAAAGCATATGAATTAAAAGGTAGAAAAATAGGCTTGGGAGCTATATCTGCTATTCATGAAATTATTAATTTAGAGCAATTAAAACAAGAATGTAAAAAATATGAAGCAACAATTACACAATATTTAACATCAGTTTTAATATATTCTATTTATGAAGAAAGTTACAAAAAATATAATGGAAAAAAGCCAATAAAAGTATGTATACCAGTTAATTTAAAAAAATATTTTCAATCAAAAACAATGGCAAATTTCTTTTCATATATCACATTAATAGCTAAAAAGGAAAATATGGAAGCATTTGATAAAATAGTAGAATTTGTGAAAAATGATTTTAAAAAAAGACTGACAGAAGAAGAAATAATGAAAACAATGTCTGCTAATGTCAAATTAGGAAATAATATAGCAGTAAAAGTGGTCCCATTATTTTTGAAAAAGATATTAGTAAGATTAAGTTATTTAGAAATAAGAAAATATACAACAATAACATATTCAAATATAGGAAGAATAGGAATTATAGGTAAATACCAAGATTATATTGATTACTTCTTAATGTTAATTGCTCCAGAACCAGTAGAAAAAATAAAATGTTCAAGTTGTACATTTGAAAATAAAATGGTATTTACATTTACATCAATATTGAAAGATAATAGTATTGAAAAAAGATTTTATCAATTCTTACAAGAAAGAGGAATTGATGTAACAATAGAAAGCAATGGTGTTTTAGATGATATATCCAAAGAAATTAAGTAGTAAAAAAAGTGATATAATATTAAAAATATGTATGTTAGCCTCTGTTTTAATTGCCATATTATTAGTTGTAATAAATAGACTTACAACTCCAGGAATACCATGGGCGGCATTAACAAATGCGGGAATATTGTATATATGGATAACAGTAATGTATGCCATAAATAAAAATATAAATATTGCAGGCCATGTATTACTGCAAACGATTGCAATTTCAATTTTAGCATTATATATAGATTACAATTTGAAATTCCGTGGTTGGTCAGTTAATATAGCAATTCCAATTTTAATAATAACTGCTAATATAACAATGTTTGTATTAACAATTGTAAGTCATAAAAAATATATAAAATATGCAATATATCAATTATTAATAGTAATATTTAGTATACTGCCAGTTGTATTTATACACGAAAATCTAATACATGATAAAACACTTAGTATAGTTGCAGTGGCTGTATCAGTAATGAATTTAATTGTAACACTCGCATTATGTGCAAAAGATGTAAAAGAAGCGGTCATAAGAAAGTTTCATTTATAAGGAGTAAACAGATAAATCTAGTAATAATATAAAAGCCTAGGATACATAGAATAAGAGAGGATTGAAGTAAAAATTGAAAAATATAAAAGATTATAATTTACCAGAATTAAAAAAAGAACTGGAAAACATAGGAGAAAAGCCATTTAGAGCAGAGCAAATATTCAAATGGATATTTCAAGAAAAAGTAAAATCATTTGATGAAATGACTAATATATCTTTGGAATTAAGAGAGAAACTAAAACAAAATTATACAATATGCAATTTTGAGATATTAAGAAAACAAGAATCAAAAGATGGAACAATAAAGTATTTATTTGACGTACTAGATGGAAATGCAATAGAAACAGTACTTATGAGTTATCATCATGGATATAGTATATGTGTATCATCTCAAATTGGCTGTAAAATGGGATGTAAATTCTGTGCATCAACAGGAATAAATTTTGTAAGAAGTTTAACATCAGGAGAGATAGTTGAACAAATATTAGCAGTAGAACAAGATACAGGTGTTAGAATATCAAATGTAGTATTTATGGGAATTGGTGAACCACTAGACAATTATGATAATGTAATAAATGCAATACATATAATAAATAATCCTAAAGGACTAAATATTGGAGCAAGACATATAAGTGTTTCTACAAGTGGACTTGTACCTAAAATATATGAATTAGCAAAAGAAAATATTCCTTGTACACTTTCAATTTCATTACATGCAACCAATAATGAAAAAAGAAGTAGTATGATGCCAGTAAATAACGCATATCCAATAGAAGAACTAATTCAAGCCTGTAAAGATTATATTGAATCAACAAACCGCAGAATATCATTTGAATATGCTTTAGCAAAAGACAATAATGATAATTTAGAAGATGCAAAACAACTAGTTAAATTGTTAAAAGGAATGTTATGTCATGTTAATTTAATACCAATTAACAAAATAGAAAATGGAGCATATACAAAAAGTTCAAATGATAGCATAATGAAATTTAGAGATTATTTAAATGACCACGGAATTGTTGCAACAATAAGAAGAGAATTAGGCTCAGATATTGATGCAGCTTGTGGGCAATTACGTAGAAAAAACCTAAAACAATAGGAGGAGAAAGATGATATTAGACGATATAAAAGAAAAATTACCATTTATGAAAAAAATAAAAGTCTATGCTTTTGTAGGTCCATCTGGAACTGGAAAAAGTTATAGAGCACAAATGGTAGCAGGAGAAAAAGGAACACATTTTATAATAGATGATGGATTATTAATAAAAGATAATGAGGTAGTAGCAGGAGAATCTGCCAAAAAGGCTGAAACAAAAGTTGCAACAGTAAAACATGCATTATTTTATGAAGATAGTGAAAAAGAGACAATAACAAAAGCATTAAAAAAATATAAACCAGACAGCATTTTAATATTAGGAACATCTGATGGAATGGTACAAAAAATCGCTGCAAACCTTGGGTTGCCTCCTGTATCTGATACAACATATATTACAGATGTTGCAACACAAAAAGAAATGGAAACAGCTAGAAGAATAAGAGTTACAGAAGGAAAACACGTAATACCTGTACCAACATTTGAAATAAAAAAAGATTTTTCAGGATATTTGTTAGACCCATTACAAATATTTAAATCAAATGGGAAAGGGCAAAAACCATATATATCAGAAAAATCAATAATAAGACCAACATTTAGTTATATGGGGAAATTCACAATATCAGATTTAGTATTTAGACAAATATTAGAATATTTAGCAGCACAAAGCCCAGCAATTCATAAAATATTAAAAACAAGAGTTGATAACTTTGGAGAAGGTGCAAGATTATATATGGAAGTAAGCATTGTTTATGGATATAATGTTGTAGATGGACTTACAGAATTTAAGAAAAAAGCCAAAAAAGAAATTGAAAAATTAACAGCAATGAATGTTGTGGAATTAGAAGTTGTGGCAAAAAATATATATGTACCAAAAGAGGAAGAATAATAATAATAAAAAATAAAGCTGAAAAGGAGAATTTAAAGATGATAGTTGCAATTGATGGACCAGCTGGAAGCGGAAAAGGAACAATAACAGAAATAGTTAGTAAAGAGCTAAACTTAATCAATATAAGTTCAGGTGGAGCATATAGATGTGTTGCTTTGTTGGCAATAGAAAACAACATAGAAATATGGCAAAAAGAGAAAATTCTTGATGTTCTAAATAGTTCAACAATAGAATTCAAAAATGAAAATGGAAAAGATGTAATATTTCTAAATGGAAAAGATGTAACAAATAGAATTAAAGAAAATGATGTTGCAAATATAGTCTCACAAATATCATCAATAAAAGAAGTAAGGTTCAAATTAAATGAAATATTTAGACAATGTGCAAAAGGTAAAAATGTCATTATGGAAGGAAGAGATATAGGAACATATGTATTTCCAAATGCTGATGTTAAGTTATATTTGGATGCAAGTGAAGAAATAAGAGCTAAAAGACGTGTTAGACAAAATAAAGAGCAAGGAATAGAAACAAATTATGAAGAAGTTTTAGAAAATTTAAGATTTAGAGATAAAAATGATAGAGAAAAAGAGGTTGGAGCATTAAAACAAGCAGAAGATGCAGTTTATATAAATTCAGATAATATGACTCCACAACAAGAAGCAGATGAAGTTATAAAAGTTATAAAAAGTAAAGTGAAAGGATTATAGAAAAATGAAAAAAATAAGACAAGGTATAAGAGTTGTATTAAGAGGAATAGTCAAAGGAGCACTTTTTGCATTTTTTAAAGTAGTATATAGAGCAAAAATAGTTGGAACTGAAAACATTCCTAAAGAAGGGGCATTAATATTTTGTGGAAACCACAGAAGTTATTTGGATCCACCACTAATAGAAGCAACAGGAAAAAGAAATATGAGATTCCTAGCAAAAGAAGAATTATATAATAATAAATTTCTTGCATTTTTAGGCTGGGTATTTGAAGCGATTCCAGTAAAAAGAGATGAAAAAGATGTTGCAGCAATAAAAACATCATTAAAAGAACTAAAAGATGGAAAATGTATAGCATTATTCCCAGAAGGAACTAGAAATGGCATAGAAAAAGGTCAAAAGGTAAAAGATGGAGTTGCATTTTTTGCAGTAAGAAGTGGAGCTAAAGTAATTCCTTGTGGTATAAAAGGTGGAACAAAAGGAGATTGGAAAATGACAATTACATATGGAAAACCTTTAGATTACAGTGAATATAAATCACAAGCAAAAGACAAAGAAGTACTTGACAAAGTGACAAATGAAATAATGAATAATATATTAGAATTAGCAAAATAAATAACAAAATATAGGTGATATAATGTTAGAAAAAATAAAATCATCTGAGGATGTAAAAAAATTATCAAAACAAGAAAAAAACGAGTTAGCAGAAGAAATAAGGAAATACGTATTAGAAGTAGTATCAGAAAACGGAGGCCATTTGGCCTCTAATTTGGGCGTGGTAGAACTTACAATCGCCTTACACAGTGTATTTGATATGTCAAAAGATAAAATCATATGGGATGTAGGACACCAAAGTTATGTACATAAAATTTTAACAGGAAGAAAAGAACAATTAAAAACATTAAGAAAATTAGATGGTATAGCAGGCTTTCCTAAAACTAACGAATGTGAAGCAGATTGTTTTAATACTGGTCATAGTAGCACATCAATATCAGCAGCATTAGGAATGGCAAGAGCTAGAGACATAAAAAAAGAAAACAATTCTGTTATTGCAGTAATAGGTGATGGAGCTTTAACAGGTGGAATGGCATTTGAAGGTCTAAATGATGCAGGATGTAATAAAACAAAACTAACAGTAATTTTAAATGATAATGAAATGAGTATTTCAAAAAATACTGGTGGTTTAAGTATGATGCTAAGTAAAATTAGAACTAGAAAAAGCTATACAAAACCTAATATATCTGCTAAAAAAGTAATTCTTAAAATTCCAGTAGTGGGTAAACCAGTAGTAAGAATAGTACAAAAATTCAAAGGAAGTATAAAGCAATTAGTAATACCTAAAATGTTTTTAGAAGATATAGGGTTTAGATATTTAGGCCCAGTAGATGGGCATAATGAAGCAGAATTAGAAAGAATGCTAAATATTACAAAACAATTAGATGGACCTGTGTTATTGCATATAATAACTAAAAAAGGAAAAGGATATAAAATAGCAGAAGAAAATCCAGATAAATTCCATGCAACAGGACCATTTGAAATTGATACAGGAAAAAGTAAAAAGGAAAAATCTAAAGATTATTCAAAAGTATTAGGGGATAAATTAGTAGAATTGGCTCAAAATGATGATAAAATTGTGGCAATTACAGCAGCAATGAAAGATGGAACAGGTTTAACAGAATTTGCAAATAAATTTCCAGATAGATTTTTTGATGTTGGAATAGCAGAGCAACACGCATTATGTATGGCTGCAGGAATGGCAAAAGAAGGAATGAAACCGGTTGTACCAATATATTCATCATTTTATCAAAGAGGATATGATCAAGTAATTCATGACATAGCCATACAAAAGTTGCCAGTAGTTATGTGTGTAGATAGAGCAGGAATAGTTGGAGCAGATGGAGAAACACATCAAGGGCTATTAGATATGGCATTTTTTAGAATAGTTCCTAATTTAACAATTATGGCACCAAAAGATTTTGTAGAATTTGAAAATATGATAGAATTTGCAATAAAACTAGGAAAACCAGTTGTAATAAGATATCCACGAGGTGGAGAAGACAAATATAAATTTAATAAAGAAGAAAAGATAGAATTAGGAAAAGCAGAAACTTTGACATATGGAAAAAACGCAACAATAATTGCAATAGGTAAAACTGTATCTAAAGCAGTGAAAATAGCAGAAAAATTAGAAAAGGTAGAAGTAATAAATGCAAGATTTTTAAAACCATTAGATGTGGAGAAAATAAAGGAATCAATAGCAAAAACAAAAAACGTAATAGTAATAGAAGATGGAACATCAGTAGGAGGACTTACAACAGCCATAAAAGAATTAATTGTAGATGAAAATTTGAAAAATATTAAATTTAAATCTTTTGCATATCCGGATAAATTTATTGAACATGGAAGTGTAGAAGAATTGGAAAAAAGATATAATGTAGATGAAAATACAATAAAAAGATATTTAGAACTACAAATAAAAGAAAAGGAGAAGAATAATTAATATGGATAAACAACAATTATTACGAGACTATAAAAAACAAGAAGATAAAATGTGTTTGGCACAAATAATCGATAAAATAGAAATGTCTAGGACTAGAGGAAAAATAGAATGTACAGATTTTTTGGATATGTATCAAGTGTCACTTGCAGAAAGTTTTTTGAAGAAAAATCAAATTCAAAACTATAAATTATATGGTGGATATCCAGATAGTGAAAGAAAAATTTTAATAGCATACCCAGAAAATTATACAGAAGAAATGATTGCAAAAAATTATTCTAAATTCTTAAAAGTAGTTAAAATAGAACTTACAGAAGAAGATAAAGGGAAATTTACACATAGAAATTATTTGGGTGGAATAGTAAAACTTGGGTTAAAAAGAGAAAAAGTTGGAGACATAGTAGTGGCAGAAGATGGTGCAGATATTATAGTAGTATCTGAATTTGCAGAAATATTAAAAAAAGAATTACCAACACTTACAAGATTTGAAAATGCAACAATTGCAATTAATGAAATTACAGAAATAAGAAAAAAAGAAATAAAAATAGAAAATATAGAAATAATAGTACCTTCACTAAGAATGGACAACATAGTATCAGACTTAGCAAGAACATCAAGAAGTAAAGCTGCACAAATAATAGCACAAGAAAGAGTATTTATAAATGGTCAAAATGAAACCAAAGTATCTAAACAAATAAAATTGGGTGATATTATAACAATAAGAGGAAAAGGAAGATTTATAATAAAAGAATTTAAGGGAACAACAAGAAGCGGAAGGACAGTAATTTTAATAGAAAAATATGTATAAAACTTTATGGAAATATATGCAAAAATACAAAATTAAACCTAGCTATATATTATTATTTTGCAATACCGCGTAAGCGACCAAACGAACTTGTGAGTGCGATTGGAGCAATCGACATACTAGTTAGTATATTAAATATGGAGATTGCGACACACAAGGTATAAAAAATAATAATATATAGCTAGGTTTTTGTTATACTTTACTTTAATTCAACAACAGTTACACCCATTTCACCTTCTCCATATGTTCCCATTCTAAAAGACTTAACATGTGGATTAGTTTTTAAAAATCTGTGAATTCCATCTTTCAATTTTCCTGTACCTTTACCATGAACAATGCGTACAGTTTGCAACTTTGATAAACTTGCATCATCTAAAAATTTATCAACAACAAAATTTGCTTCTTCTACATTATATCCAATAACATTGATTTCAGTTTTTACAGTTTTAGCTTTTGAAATACTAGAAAATGTAGAATTTAGAGAGTTGCTGTGTTTGGAAACATTTTCTGTAGCTGATTTAGAGGCATTAGTAGTATTAATTTTTTCTAAATTATCTATAGAAACATTTAATTTTAATGCACCTATTTGAACTTGAACTTCATTTGATTTAGAAATGTGTGATACGATTATTCCATTCTTATTAAATGATTTTACAAATACTTCTGTATTAGGTTTAATATCAGCTTTGTCTAATTTGTTAACATTATTATCAGAAGGTGATGCTTTTTCAGTATTTTCTAAAGTAATATCTTTAATTTTTTTATTCAATTTATTTCTAAAATTATTTGCCTGTGATGTAGAATTATTTTCTAATTCGGTTAAATTTTTGATAATTTCATTAGCATCTTCTTTAGCATCTAATAAAATATTTCTAGCTTTAATTTTTGCATTATTTATTATTTCGGCCTCTTGTTTTTTTAGATTTTCATTATCAAAAACTAAAGATTTTTCTAATTCTGATATATGTTGTAATTTCTTATCAATTTCAGTTTTTTCATTTTCTATAATACTTTTTTGGTCATAAATATTTTTTAATAATTCCTCAATATTTACTTGTTCTTCTGACATCATAGATTTTGCACGATTTATAATAGAATCAGGTAAACCAAGATTTTTGCTAATTGCAAAAGCATTGCTTTTTCCAGGTATTCCAACTAATAATTTATATGTTGGTTTTAATGTATCTACATTAAATTCAACAGAAGCATTCTCAAAACCATCTGTAACAAGTGCATAGTTTTTTAATTCTGGATAATGTGTAGTTACAATTGTTAAAACATCTAAAGAATGTAGTGTTTCCAAAATACTAATAGCTAAATTGGCACCTTCAATAGGGTCTGTTCCTGAACCTAATTCGTCAATTAATACTAATGAATTTGTTGTAGCATTTTTTATAATTGACACAATATTTAACATATGAGAAGAGAAAGTACTTAAAGAACTTAAAATACTTTGGTCATCTCCAATATCAGCAAATATCTGGTCAAAAACAAAAATACTAGAGTTTTCTTTTGCTGGTATATTTAAACCACTACAAGCCATTGCAGTAAGTAACCCAACTGTTTTTAAAGTTACAGTTTTTCCACCAGTATTAGGCCCTGTAATTAATAAAGTCGAAAAATCTGAACCTAAATTTATAGACATAGGAACAACTTGGCTTTTATCAATTAAAGGATGTCTTGCAGAAATTAAATTGATAAATTTGTTTTCATTTATTTTTGGAGTAATACCATTAATCAATTTAGAATATCTGGCTTTAGCAAAAATAAAATCTAATTTACTAATAATTTCAGTATTTAATATTAATTCATCTGTATATGGTTCAAATAAAAATGATAATTTTTGTAGAATTTTTTCAATTTCAATTTCTTCTTTAGATTTTAACTCAGCTATTTTATTATTCATTTCAAAAATAGAAATAGGTTCAATAAATAGGGTAGAACCAGCATTAGAAACGTCGTGGACAAATCCCTTTATTTGAGAACGATACTCTTCTTTTACAGGTATAACAAACCTATCATTTCTAATAGTAATAATATTATCTTGTAAATATTTTGAATTACTAGAATGAATAATATTATTCAAAGTTTTACGAATATCTTGTTCTAAAGATTTTTGCTTTCTTCGAATTGATTTTAATTCTGGCGAAGCATCATCAGAAATGGTAAATTCGTCAATAATAGATTTATCAATAGTTTCGATAATATTTATATTAGAATATAAACTATTAAATAATTCTGCCAAAATAGGATATTCTGTTATATCAATAAAATCTTTGTTAAAATAATTTTTTAGTTCATTTGCTGTTTTTAATATGGCATTCAAATTTAAAATAGCAGGACAATTTAGAGTTGAACCGTTTTGCAAGCTTTTTATAGAATATGAAATATCAGAAAATTCATAAAAAGAAGGAAAAGAGTTCCTATAACTTAAGTTTACAGCTTCTTCAGTTTCTGCTAATAATTTTTTTACTTCCATAGAACTATTGCTAGGCAATAATTCAAGTGCTAATTTTTTACCATTATCAGTTACACAAAATGAACTTAATATATCTAAAATTTTATTAAATTCTAATTTTTGTAAATTGTTATTCATTTTAAAGTCCTTTCAATATATATTACGTATAAATTAAAATATACATAATAAATTATACAGCCAAAGCCTAGTAAAGTCAATTAGAATTACTAGGCTTTGGCAGCTGATATCTTTTAAAGAACTTTTATTGAATTAATGAACCTTTTAATGTAGTATCATAATTTAAAATACGATCAATATTGGTACAGTTTATAGTATAATTTACTTTTAACTTACCATATTTTTCTAAATTTTGAAAGCAATTAATGTATTTATCTGGGGTTGTATCTAGTATAATAGTTCCTTCTAACTTACTACAATTACTAAAAGTTTGCCTAATATCACTAATATTATTGGTAATGGTAAAGTTTGTTGGCAAACTAGTTAAGTTCGAGCAATCCGTAAACATTTGATGAATATCAACTACTTTTGAAGGAATAGAGAAGTCATCAGGTAATTTTTGCAAACTAGTACAATTTGCAAAAGCATAATATATTGTTTCGATACTATTGGGTAATGGAGTTAATGTAGTTAGCTGAGAACAGCCACTAAAAATACCGTGAATGTCAGTTACTCCTTCTGGTAAAATAGGTACTTCAATTAACGGTGTTATTTCAAAACACCAAGCTAGGGTTCTTACGCTTGATGGAATAAGAGGAGAAACTGAAATACCAGTTTGAGAAAATGTACAAATCATATTATTAATGGTTGAGGGTATTTTGGGGGCTATCGTTAGGCTACTACAGTTTCTAAAAGTGTTACATAAGCTAGTAACTGGTTTGAAATTTATTCCATTATCAATACTGATATATTGCGGAATAGTACCAATAATTGAGCCTGTTTCCATAGAAATTGGGCCAATATATCCGGGGGTAGTAGAAGAAGAGCTTTCGTTTAGTACAAAAGAACCATCTTCTAATAGAGAATATTTCCAAAAATCCATATTTACAGTTTTACCATCAGTTCCAATACCGATAACATTTTTATTTCGCTCTTCTACTTGATCTTCTGGAGCTACAGCAGATGCCATAATGTCATTCCAATCTATGTAATTTTCAAAATTGTTAGAGGATACTAAATAGTCTTGATAACTTTCTAAAGAACTTACTAAAAAAGTACCATCATTATTACTTGTGATAGAGAATTTATTTTCTCCTAATTGATTATTTAGAGAGTTTTGCAAATTGGATTGTGTTAATGAATTTTTGCCTTCAATATTTTCGACTTGGGCTGAAGTAATAATTAATTTTAAAGTTTCTTCTTCTTGGGATTTTAGAGCCATTTTTTTACTTTTGTTAACTTGGTTTAAAATTCCGATTATCTCCTACTAATGCAGAAATAGTTATACCAGAGAGTATAAGCAAAATAATAATTGTGATAATTAGGGAGATAAGTGTAATTCCGTTTTTGTTTTTTCATAATTTAAATCATTCCTTTCATTTGTAATAAAATTGTATAGTTATATAGTAAGAGTCATAAAATACTATATAAAATATAACCGAAATACGGTTATATTTTATATATCATATTTCAGTTAAAATGTCTATAAAAAGTATAAATTTTAATGAGGTGATATGAATGGAAAAATTTACAATGAAAAAATCATCAGATGCAAATATTTATAAATCAATAAGGTTTCCAACAGAAATAAATACTAAAATTAATGAAATTGTAAATAAAGCTAACGAAGGTAAGGAAAAGAAAGAATATAGTTTTAACGGTTTTGTAATTTCAGCATGTGAATATGCTTTAAAAAATATGGAGTAAGCAATTAAGTGAGATTGATAAAGTTAAAGATTAAATATATGATATTAAAAATAAAAAACTAATGTCATATATTTGTTGACGAAGGGCATAAAAAATAGTACAATTAATATACTGATAAAGAAAGCTATTTAATAATTCGAGTGTTTCGCAACTCAGCAAAAATGGCGAACAATATATTCGAGTGTACGCTACTCAAAATAAAAGCGTATTTAGGGAAGTTAAAATTAAGTTTTAACTCCCTAATTTTAGTATATGGAGATGTAAAAAGAATGAAAAGCATAGTATAAATATACAAAAACTAATTGCAAAAAACAATAAGTTGTGGTATAAATGATATAGTTAAAAATAGTATATAAAAAAGCGGAAAGAGGTGAATTCATGATAAAAGCATATGCAAAGTCAGATGTTGGAAAAGTAAGGGAAATAAATGAAGATGCTTTTTATATATCTAATTCACTAGATGAAGTACAATTATATATGTTAGCAGACGGAATGGGAGGATACAACGGAGGAGAAATAGCAAGTAAACTAGCAATACAATCAGCAAAAAACTATATAGAAAACAATTTCAAAGAAATAGAAAAAGATAAAGACAGTATTATACAACTAATAGGAAGTAGTATTGAATATGCAAATATGGTAGTATATGAAAAAGCAAAAGAAAATAAAGAATTATCAGGAATGGGTACTACTTTAGAAGTTTGTTTAATATATAATAATAGGGCTTTTATAGGACATGTAGGTGATAGTAGAATTTACAGGATAAGAAAAGAGTTTATGAGAAAATTAACTCAAGACCATAGCTATGTGCAAAAATTAGTAAAAGATGGAACAATAACTCAAGAAGAGGCAGCACATCATCCACAAAAAAATATGTTAATGAAAGCACTTGGATGTAATGCTTTTGTTGAGCCAGATGTAATGGTAAAAGGATTTTTAAAAGATGATATATTAATTATGAATTCAGATGGTTTAACAAATTTAGTGTCACAAGAGGAAATATTTAAAGAGGCAAAGAAAAATATAGAACAAGCAACTAAAAACTTAGTTCAAATGGCTAATGATAATGGCGGATATGACAATATAACAGTAATAATAATAAAAAATATATAGGCATTTTACAAGGTTACATTATTTAAGGAGAGAGAAATTATGAATTTAGAAGGTAAGCTATTAGGAAATCGATATGAAATAATTGAAAAAGTTGGAAATGGCGGAATGGCTACTGTATATAAAGCAACAGATAAAGTTTTAAAAAGATATGTTGCTGTAAAAATATTAAGGGATGAATTTACCACAGATGAAGAATTTATAAAAAGATTTGAAGTAGAAGCACAATCAGCAGCAAGATTAGCACACCCTAACATTGTGTCAATTTATGATGTAGGGGTAGATGGAAACTTATATTATATAGTAATGGAACTTATACAAGGAAAAACTTTAAAAGAAATTATATTAGAAGAAAAAGGACCATTACCTTGGAAATGGTCTGTAAATGTAGCAATTCAAATAGCTTCAGCACTAGAAATGGCTCATAAAAATAATATTATACATAGAGATATAAAACCACATAATATAATAATAACAGAAGATGGAGTTGCGAAAGTAACAGATTTTGGAATAGCAAAAGCAGTTTCAAATTCAACAATAACAGCATTTGGAACAACAATAGGTTCAGTACATTACTTTTCACCAGAACACGCACGTGGTGGTTTTACAGATGCAAAATCTGATTTATATTCTTTAGGTGTAGTAATGTATGAAATGGTTACTGGTAGAGTACCTTTTGATGCAGATACACCAGTATCTGTGGCATTAAAACATATGCAAGAACAACCAGAAGAACCAATAGAAGTAAATCCAAATGTGCCAATAGCAATCAACAAAATAATAATGAGAGCATTGCAAAAAGATACAACATTAAGATATCAAACAGCAACAGAAATGCTAACAGATTTAAGAAAAGCATTAAAAAATCCAAATGGAGATTTTGTTGATGACAAAGAATATGACCCAACAGCACAAACACAAGTTATAAATACAGAAATGTATAATAATGTAAAAAATAGAGATAATGAAGATCAAGCTGAAAATGGAAAAAAGGAGAATAAATTAAAAAGATTTATAAAAAATCATAAAAAATTAAGTATATTTATAGGATTAATTTTATTATTCTCATTAAGCCTAGGTGGAACTATATTGGCATTAAATATAACTAATCCACCAGAAGTAAACATACCAAATGTTGTTGGAATGGCAAAAGATGAGGCACAAAGAGAAGTCGAAAATGAAAAATTAAAATTCTCAATAGAAAAAGAAGAGTATAACAAAGATGTACCAGAAGGATTTGTAATTTCACAAAAAGTTGATGGAGACACAATAGGAGATTTTACAACAACACCTTCAACAGATAGAAAGGTAAAAGAAGGGACTACAATAAAAGTTATTGTAAGTAAAGGACAAGAAAAAACAACAGTACCTAAAGTTATTGGTATGAAACAAGATGAAGCAATAAAAGCATTAGAAGCAGCAAACTTGAAAGCAGAAGTAATAGAAGAAACAAGCAAGAAAGTTGAAGAAGGTTACGTAATAAGCCAAGAAACAGATGCAAATGCAGAAGCATATGCAGGTGATACAGTAAAAATTCACGTAAGCACAGGAACAGGAATAAAACAAGTAACTGTAGTTAGTGTAATTGGTCAAGATGAGGCAACTGCTAAAAAAACATTAACAGATTTAGGCCTAAAAGTAAATATAACTTATGCAGATAGCACATCAGATAATGGAAAAGTTGCAAAACAAAGTTTAGATGCAGGAAAAGTTGTAGATGAAGGAACAACAATAACATTAACAGTAAATAAAGTAGCTGAAAGCAAAAATGTAACTGTAAATATAAATGTAAAAGCAATTACAGGTGGATACACAGAAAGTGCAAACGAAACTGAAACAACAAGTAAAAAAGTTAATATAAAAGTAAACAATGAAACAAGAACAGGAATAGATAAAAATAAATCTGATTTTTCTATAACATTATCAGGTAAAGACGGAGAAAGTGAACAAATAACTGTAGTAATTACAGACCCAATAAGTGGAGCAACACTATATTCTTCTTCAAACAAAACAATAACATATGGTTCACAAGATGCAGTTTCATTTAATTAAAAAATAGTAAGAAAAACTTAAAGCTGAAATTATATCAGATTTAAGTTTTTCTTGACTTTTTTAAAAGAATGTAATATAAAAGGTTTGGAGTGATGTTTTATGAAAAATATCAGGCTTATCAATTGAATGGGAAAATGGTGCAGATATCTGCCCTGACGAATTGTATAATAATAGCCGTTTGGAGGAAGAATGAAAGGAAAAATAATAGAAAATATATCAAATTTATATAAAGTAGAAGCAAATAAAGAAATCTATGAAGCAACAGCAAGAGGAAAATTCAAAAAAGATGAAATAACACCTGTAGTTGGTGATAATGTAGAAATAGAGATAATAGATGAACAAGAAAGAAAGGCAGTTATAAATAAGATAAAGGAAAGAAGTGTATATGTAAAAAGACCGAAAATGGCTAATATAACGCAAATAGTATTAGTTGTTTCAAGTAAGCATCCAAAACCAGATCTATTAATGTTGGATAAGCAATTAGCATTTGCGGAGCTGTTATGTATAAAAGCTATAATTGTTTTAAATAAAACAGATTTGGATAAAGAGCAAAGTTTTAAAACAATAAAAAATGTATATGAAAATATAGGATATACAGTAATAGAAACAGAAGCAAAAACTCAAAAAGGAGTAATAGAACTAATAGAACAACTAAAAGATAATATAAATGCATTCTCAGGAAATTCAGGGGTAGGAAAATCGACATTAATAAATGCTATATTTGATAATGAAATGACACAAGAAGGAGAAATTAGCAAAAAAAATAAAAGAGGAAAGAATACAACAACATCAACCAAATTATATGAAATAGATAAAAACACATATATAGCGGATACACCAGGATTTTCAACATTTGATATATCAGAAATAGAGAGCAAAGATTTAGCAATGTATTTTAAAGAATTTGAGCAATATATACCTGAATGTGAGTTTGTTGGATGTACACATATAAAAGAGCAAAGTTGTGGAATAAAAAAGGCGGTAAAAGAGGGAAAAATAGAACAAGAAAGATATAATAGATTTTGTAAAATATATGAAGAATTAAAGCAAAAGGAGGAAAGGAAAAAATGGTAGAAGTTTCAACATCAATACTTGGGACAAAAAAAGGAGAAGAATCAAAAACATTTTTTGCATTAGAAGTTGCAAAAACAGATTATTTTCATATAGATGTAATGGATGGAAAATTTGTTAAAAATAATACATATCAAAAGATGTTTGAAAATGCATCATATATAAAAAGAATATCAAATTTACCACTAGATATTCATTTGATGGTAGAAGATGTAAAAGATGCAATTGATGACTTCTCAGCAGTAGAACCCAATATAATAACATTTCATTATGAAGTATGTAAAAATAAAGAAGAAGTATATGAAAATATAAGATATATAAAAGAATGTAATTGTAAGGTAGGTTTAGCAGTAAAACCAGAAACAAAAATAGAAGAAATATACGAATTTTTACCATATATTCATATGTGTTTAGTTATGACAGTTGAGCCAGGAAAAGGTGGGCAAACACTTATAGAAGAAACTTTAGAAAAAGTTGCAAAATTAAAAGAATACACTAAAAATAATAACATTGAAATAGACATAGAAGTAGATGGTGGAATTAATTTGGTGACTGCTTCAAAGGCAAAAGAGGCTGGTGCCAATGTATTAGTTGCAGGTAGTGCAATATTAATGGCAAAAGATTATAAAGTTATTATTGATGAATTAAAAGAATAAAAAATAACTAGTCGTGGTAAGTGACTAGTTATTTTTTTTAGTTTTTTTATTATTTTTTGTTTTCTTTTTCAGTCTTTTTTGTTTTTTTATTAGACTTTTCACTACTAGGAAGTATATAATTTACTAATAATCCAATACCAATTACAACAAGTACAAATCTAACAATAGAACCTAGAATTGGTATTAGTTCAAGTAACCAAACTACAGCAGATGTAATAATTAGAATTCCGAATGTTGTAGTCTTTTTTTCTATTTTAAATTTTTGACAAACTAAATTATTCATAGCAATTATAGTAGTTGCACCACTTATCATTATTAATACAGCAAATAGCATTGAAGCAATTATAGCAATATTTGAAGTCAAACCTAAGATAAGTAGTAAGATAAGTGCTATAACAAAAACAATTGGTGTTAGAATTCCAGAACATACAGTAGATAACATCTTTTTAGAAACTGAAGTTCCAACATTTTCTAAGAATTTTGGAGCTAGCCATAAATATAATAACCAGATAATCAAAACAGTTACAATAAATCTGCCTAAAGCTAAAATATAATTTGAAACAGATTTTGAATTTGTTGTGCTTGTTATTGGATTATAGTTAATATTTCCATTAACAGTTCCATCTGGTACTGTTTTTTCAGAATTAGAAGAATAATTTAAATCTCCATAAATAGTAGCTTTAGAAGTTACTTCACTTTGACCATCTTCGTTTGATGGAAATTCAATATTCTTAGCTGAAAGGTAAGCATTTCTTCCAATAACTCCTGAAAGTTTAAAGGTGCCTGATGAGGATCTAACATCACGATAGATATAACCAGTTACATTTACTGTATTAGCTGAAGTATATAAGTCATATACAACACCAGAAATATTTACTTCATTTGCTGCTGCAAATAAATTACTAAAAATATAACCTTCCTTTTCTATATTAATAGTTTTTGCACAGATAAAAGCATCTCCACCAATTTGAGCTTTTATAGTTACAGTATTTGCCAGGATGAAAAGATTACCATCAACAATATAATCAACCGTAACATTGTCACCTGTTAAGTACACATCACTCTTTTTCATTGAATCATTAGAGTTTTGAGTAGTAGTTTCAGGTGTAGCATCATTACCTTGTGTTGCTTCTGCAGCTTTTTCCTGAGATGTATCGCTAATAGGTTCTGCTTCATTATCATCTGCTCTTACAATTGGAACTATAAGAGATAGAGAAAGTAGCAAAATCATAGCAATCTTTGTAATTTTGTTTTTTAACATAAAAAAACCTCCTATAATTTAATTTGATGGACTGCACAAAAACGAATTGCTATAAGTCCATATATTTTATATAGAAAATATATATCTTTATAGCAAATTTGTCAATGGAATAATAATATTTTAATCTTTAATTCCAAATATTAATTTAACAAATCCCTTTAAAAATTTTGGGACTTTTTTTACAACAATAGTCATATGTAAAACCTCCTTTTAACACGCAAGCCACATAAATCCTGTACAAATAACAGCAACACCAATAACAAATAACCAACCTGTTATAGGAAGCAATAAAACTAATAAAATGCCAAGACCTAGCCCAATTAAGCATACAGCTAAAGTTTTTTGAAATATATGTTTCATTCTACTACCTCCTTTTTTATATAATATGAGCAGAAATATTTATTAGTTCCTTTTATGTATAATGAATTGACTAAATTGGAGAAATTTTATAGAATATATATTAAAGTAATAAGCTTTAGCTTAAAGAAATAAATTCAATGTGATGCTAAAGTAAAACAAGAAAGGAAAGTCTTTAAAAATGAAAAAGAGTGAAGCATCAGAAATAGTAAAAATATTAAGAAAAACATACCCAGAGGCAGGATGTAGCCTGGATTTTAAGACACCATTTGAATTAGTAGTTGCCGTAATGCTTTCAGCACAATGTACAGATGAAAGAGTAAATAAAACTACCCCTGAATTATTTAATAGATGTCCAACAATAGAGGAATATGCCAATATTGACATAGAAGAATTAGAAAAAATCATACATCCTTGTGGATTTTATAAGAACAAGGCCAAAAATATAAAATTATGTGCTAATCAAGTTCTAACAAAATTTGGTGGAAAAGTACCTAAAACGATGGAGGAATTAATGAGTCTTGCAGGTGTAGGTAGAAAAAGTGCAAATGTAATAATGTTAGAAGTATTTGGAGATGCGCAAGGAATTGCAGTAGACACACATGTAAAAAGAATATCAAATTTACTAGGACTGTCCAGTGAAAAAGAGCCAATAAAAATAGAACAAGATTTATTGAAAATATTTGATAAAAAGGATTTAAAAGATATAAATCATCTATTAATTTGGCATGGAAGAAATACGTGTGTGGCTCGTAGGCCACAATGTGAAAATTGTACAATAAAACAATTTTGCAAACATTACGAAGAAACTAAATAAGTTTGAAAAATATATATTAAAACTGTTGTTACAATAATAAAAAGAGCTTACAATAAATTAAGCTCTTTTTACTTTACCGTTTTTTAAACATTTAGCACATACGTGAATTCTTTTAACTTCTCCATCAATTTCAGCTTTTACACTTCTTAGATTTGGTTTCCAAGTACGTGTAGATCTTTTACTTATATGAGAACGAGTAATGCTAAGTTTGTTTCCGTGAACAGGTTGTTTGTCACAAATTGCACATTTTGCCATATCTTTCGCACCTCCTAAATTATCTTAATAAACAACTATTAACAAGTCTACCACAAAAGTTATAAAAAAACAAGCTTTTTTTGAAAAATATCGAAAATTCCTTGCAAAATGCGAAAAATGTGGTATAATAATTACGCTATATGAAAAGAGGAAAGGATTGAAAAAGATGAATTGTAAATTAGAAAAAACAGAAAATGCAAATGAAGTTAAATTTGAAATAACAGTAGAAGCTGCAAAATTTGAAGATGCAATGAAAAAAGTATACTTCAAAAGTGCAAAATATTTTAATATACCAGGATTTAGAAAAGGTAAAGCACCAATGCAAATAGTAGAAAAATACTATGGACCAGAAATTTTCTATGAAGATGCATTTAATGAAGTAGCACAAGAAGCATTAGAAGAAGCAGTTGAAGAAAATAAATTAGATGTTGTAAGCAGACCAGAAGTAGATGTTAAACAAATGGAAAAAGGAAAAGATTTAATATTTACAGTAGTAATGCAAACAAAACCAGAAGCAGAAGTTTCAAAATATAAAGGTATAGAAATTAAAAAAGTTGAGTATAATGTAACAGATGAAGATATAGAACATGAATTACATCATATGCAAGAACATAACTCAAGATTAATTTCAGTAGAAGATAGAGCAGTAGAAAGTGGAGACACAACAACAATAGATTTCGAAGGATCTGTAGATGGAGTTCCATTTGAAGGTGGAAAAGCTGAAAACTATGACTTAGAAATTGGAAGCAATACATTTATTCCAGGATTTGAAGACCAAATAATTGGTATGAAAATTGATGAAGAAAAAGATGTAAAAGTTAAATTCCCAGAAGAATATTTTTCTAAAGAATTAGCTGGAAAAGATGCAGTATTTAAAGTAAAACTACATGAAATTAAGAAAAAAGAATTACCAGAATTAGATGACGAATTTGCTAAAGATGTCAGTGAATTTGATACTTTAAAAGAATTAAAAGCAGACATAAAAGCAAAAAAAGCAAAACAAAATGAAGAAAAAGCTAAATATGAAACACAAGATGCTGTAATAAAAGCACTTTGTGAAAAAACTAAAGTTGAAATACCATCAGGAATGGTTGAAATGGAAGTTGAAAATATGTTAAAAGACTTTGAACAAAGATTAGCATATCAAGGTCTAAACTTAGAACAATATTTCAAAATGATGGGTAAAACCGAAGAAGAAGTTAAAAAAGAATATGAACCTCAAGCAATTGAAGGAATTAAATCAAGATTAGCTTTAGAAGCTGTTATAAAAGCAGAAAAAATAGAAGCAACAGATAAAGAAGTAGAAGACAAAATGAAAGAAATGGCTAAAAACTATGGAAAAGAAAATGATGAAGAATTCCTTAAAAATGAAAATGTAAAAAATTACATTAAACAAGGATTAGAATCAGAAAAAGCAATCGATTTCTTAGTTAAAAATGCAAAAATAAAATAAAACCAAATATAAAGCTAGAGGATAAAATTTAATGGTTAAATTTTAGCTCTGGCTTTTTTGCAATTAAAGGAAAAACAAGTATAATAAATATGACTAATTGCAAAAAAATAATAAAAATAAATGTTAGGTTAATATACTAACAAATAAAATGCTAGGAGGATAAAAAATGTTAGAAAAAAATAGTTTAGTACCATATGTTGTAGAACAAACAAGTAAAGGAGAAAGATCATATGATATATTCTCAAGATTATTAAAAGATAGAATAATATTTTTAGGAGAAGATGTAAATGCAACAACAGCAAGCTTAGTAATAGCACAATTATTATTCTTAGAATCAGAAGATCCTGAAAAAGAAATAAGTTTATATATCAATTCACCAGGAGGATCAATAACAGACGGAATGGGAATAATTGATACAATGAATTATATTTCATGCCCAGTATCAACAATATGTATAGGAATGGCAGCAAGTATGGGAGCAGCACTTTTAGCAGCAGGAGAAAAAGGAAAAAGATTTGCAACACCAAATGCAGAAATATTAATACATCAACCATTAATTGGTGGTGGAGGACTTTCAGGTCAAGCAACTGAAATAAAAATCCATGCAGATCATTTAGTAAAAACAAGAGAAAAATTAAATAAATTCTTAAGTGAAAGAACAGGTCAATCAATCGAAACAATAGAAAAAGATACAGAAAGAGACAATTATATGACTGCAGAAGAAGCCTTAAAATATGGATTGATAGATGGCATTATGGATAAAAGAAAATAATATAGACAAAAAACATATGAAAATAAAAAATAAGGAAATTAGTTGGAATTTCTAAAAAAGGAGAGAACTATGGCAAAAAAAGATGTACCTAAAAGCGTAAGATGTTCATTTTGTGGTAAAACACAGGAAAATGTAAGAAAAATAGTGGCAGGACCAGGTGTATATATTTGTGATGAATGTGTTGATTTATGTAACAATATTATAGAAACAGAATTATATGATGACGAGAAAGCCGGATACAGCCTAAATGAAATGAGCAGTGTGCCAACACCAAAAGAGATAAAACAAATTTTAGATGATTATGTAATCGGTCAAGATGATGCAAAAAGAACTTTATCAGTTGCAGTATATAACCATTATAAAAGAATTGCTCATGAAGAAAATGTAAAAAAAGATGATGATGTAGAAATACAAAAAAGTAATATTTTATTATTAGGACCAACAGGATGTGGAAAAACATTACTTGCAAGAACATTAGCTAAAATACTAAAAGTTCCATTTGCAATAGCAGATGCAACAACACTTACAGAAGCTGGATATGTTGGAGAAGATGTTGAAAACATTTTATTAAAATTAATTCAAGCAGCTGATGGAGATATAGAAAAAGCTGAAAAAGGAATAATCTATATAGATGAGATAGATAAAATCGCAAGAAAATCAGAAAATCCTTCAATAACAAGAGACGTAAGTGGAGAAGGTGTGCAACAAGCATTATTAAAAATAATAGAAGGAACAGTTGCATCAGTACCACCACAAGGAGGTAGAAAACATCCGAACCAAGAATTAATACAAATAAATACAGAAAATATTTTGATAATTTGCGGTGGAGCTTTTGAAGGTTTAGAAAGCATTATAAAAGATAGAACTGGAGAAAAAGCAATAGGTTTTGGAAAACAAGTAAATACTAAAAAAGATATGAGTAAAACAGAAGTATTTAAGGAATTATTACCACAAGACTTATTGAAATTTGGATTAATTCCAGAATTTATAGGAAGATTACCAATAATTGCAACACTAGAAGAATTAGACAAAAAAGCATTAGTAAAAATATTAAAAGAACCTAAAAATTCATTAGTGAAACAATATCAAAAATTATTTGAAATAGATGGAGTTGAGCTAGAATTTGAACAAGAAGCATTAGAAGCAATAGTAGATAAAGCAATAGAAAGAAAAACTGGGGCAAGAGGACTTCGCTCAATAATAGAAGAAATAATGAAAGATATAATGTTTGATATTCCATCAAATCCTAAAATTGTAAAATGTGTAATAACAAAAGAAACCGTATTAGGAAATGAAGGACCTAAAATAGTAGAAGACGAAAAACAGCAAAAGTTTGAAAAGAAAAAAAGGCAGGTACCTGAAAAACAAGTAGGATAACAAAAACAAAAAAATGTTCGTAAAAAGTATTGACAATTTTTAAAATTGAGGATACAATAATTACGAACATTTTTTCAGTGTGGGAGGAAAATTATGATAACAAATTTACACATAAAAAATATTGGAATTATAGAAGATTTAAATATAGATTTTAATAAAGGTTTAAATGTACTTACAGGAGAAACAGGTGCTGGAAAGACTCTAATAATAGACTCATTGCAAATTATATCAGGAGGAAGATTTTCTAAAGAAATGATAAGAAGAGGAGAAAATAATTCATTTGTTGAACTATGTATGTATGTTCCAAATTCTCCAAAAGCAGAAGATGGAAATATTATTGTTTCAAGGGAAATAAATACAAATGGAAAAAATATGTGTAAAATAAATGGAAGAATGGTAACTGTTAATGAATTAAAAGAATTTATGGCTGAATTTATTGAAATACACGGACAAAATGATACACAAGGTTTATTAAATAGCAAAAAACATTTAAATTATTTAGATGGATTTTCAGGGGAAAAACTAGTAAAACTAAAAAATCGTTATCAAGAATTATATTTAGAATATATAAGAATTCAAAAAGAGCTGAAAGCAAATTTTGGTGATGATAAAGAAAGACAAAGAAAAATAGATTTATTACAATATCAAATAAAAGAGATAGAAGAAGCAGATTTAAAAGAAAATGAGGAGGAAGAGCTAGAAGAACAAAGAAATATAATTGCTAATTCTGCCAAAATATCAGAGAATTTACAAAAAGCAAATAGTTTAATAGAAGATGGTGGAATAGATAATATAAGTATGGCTATAAGGGCATTAGAGAAGATAGAGGATATAGATAAAAAATATCAAGAAACTTCAACAAATTTAAAAAATTTATATTATGAATTACAAGAAGTTGCAAGAGATATAAATGGATATAAAGATGACACATATTTTGATGAAAATGAACGTAATGAAATAGAAGAAAGATTAGATTTAATACGTTTATTAAAAAGAAAATATGGAAATACAATAAAAGAAATACTAGAGTATCGAGAAAAAATTGAACAAGAATTAGATAAAATTGAAAATGCGGAAGAATATAATAATAAATTAAAAACACAAATAAAAGAAATAGAAACAGAAATGACAGAAAAAGCACAAGAAATGCATGAAATTAGAAAATTAGCAGGAAGTAAATTAAGCTTAGAAATTAATAATGAATTACAAGAATTAGAAATGAAAAATGCTAAAATAAGTGTAAATGTAAAATATGTAGAAAAAGAATTTTTTACAACAGGAAAAGACATTGTTAAATTTTATATTGCTACAAATGTTGGAGAAGAAGAAAAAGAATTATCTAAAATTGCATCAGGAGGAGAAATGTCAAGAATAATGTTAGCAATAAAAAAAGTACTAGCAGAATATGATAATATTTCAATATTGGTTTTTGATGAAATTGATACTGGAATTAGCGGCAAGGCTGCTAACAGTGTGGGAAATAAATTAAAATCAATTGCTGGAAACCACCAAGTATTATGTATTTCGCATTTGCCTAATATAGTGGCACAAGCGGATTACAACTATTTTATTAGTAAAAATGTAATAGAGGATCGAACAAAAACACAAATAAAATTATTAAAAGAAAATGAAGTAATAGAAGAGATTGCAAGAATATCATCAGGCGAAATAAATGAAGTTACAATGCAATATGCTACTGAATTACGTAATAGAAAAGCATCATAAAAGGTTAAAAATAATTGAATAAATAAAATCTGAATAAATATATTTGCAAAGGTTATACTATACTAGAAATTGGAAAATTATTATAAATTAGAGAAAATGCAAGAATATATATTATCATATATTATGGGTTGTGTTTTCTTTAACTAAGGGAGGATAGTTGTATGAAAAATTTTCTTAAAATACAAGATATAAAATCAATGCAAATACTAGATTCAAGAGGAAATCCGACTGTACAAGTAGAGGTAATTACAGAAGATGGATATGTTGGAAAAGCATCAGTGCCGTCAGGTGCTTCAACAGGAAGTTTCGAAGCTGTTGAATTAAGAGATGGAGACAAAAACAATTATTTAGGTAAAAGCGTAGAAAAAGCAGTAGAAAATGTAAACAAAAAAATAGCTAAAAAAATTATAGGAATAAATGTATATGATCAAAGAAAAATTGATATAGAAATGATAAAGTTAGATGATACACCTAACAAATCAAACCTAGGAGCAAATGCAATTTTAGGAGTATCATTGGCGGTGGCAAAAGCTGCAGCACATTCTTTAGGCATAGAATTATATCAATATATAGGTGGAATATATGGTATGGAAATGCCAATTCCAATGATGAATATTTTAAATGGTGGAAAACATTCTGAGAATAATATAAATATACAAGAATTTATGATAATGCCAGTAGGAGAAATTACATTTGCAGAAAGATTGAAAAGAGGAACTGAAATATATCATACATTAAAAAAAGTATTAAAAGAAAAAGGGCATAATGTAGGAGTAGGAGATGAAGGCGGTTTTGCACCAAATCTAAATGATGAAGAAGACGCTTTAGAATGTATTACAGAAGCTATAAATAAAGCTGGTTATGAGCCAGGAAAAGATATAAAATTAGCACTAGATATTGCAAGTACAGAAATGTATGAAGAGGCAAAAAAAATAGGAGAAAAAGGATATTATTTTTGGAAAACTAAAGAATTAAAAACGGAAAATGAAATGGTAGAATATCTAATTAACTTGTGCGAAAAATATCCTATAAGTTCTATAGAAGATGGATTAGCAGAAGAAGACTGGGAAGGTTGGAAAATATTAACTGAAAAGTTAGGTAACAAAATTCAATTAGTTGGAGATGACTTATTTGTAACAAATCCTAAAAGATTACAAAGAGGAATTAACAGAAATATTGCTAATAGTATTTTAATAAAATTAAATCAAATTGGAACATTGACAGAAACATTAGAGACAATAAAACTAGCTAAGAAAAATGGATACAATGTAATTATTTCACATAGGTCAGGAGAAACAGAAGATACAACAATTGCAGATATAGCAGTTGCAGTAAATGCAGGGCAAATAAAAACTGGAGCTCCTTGCCGAACCGATAGAGTGGCAAAATATAATAGATTATTATATATAGAAAATGAAATAATAGGATAAAATTATAAAAAAGAGAACCCAATTATTAAAGTTGTAATTAATAATTAGGTTCTCTTAAATTAATGTCTTTAAATTTTCTATTTTATATCATCATTTAATTTTTTAAATCTAACAAAGAAGAATATAGCTAAAGCTACAACAACTAAGATACTTGCCATAATAGTATTTAAACCAGCTTTAGGTAATTGAGCAGGTGGTTCAACAAGTTTTAATTTTGGTGTGATATCAGTAGTTTTTTCTTGTTTATTACCATCAAAATCATCATAAGTAAGGTCTACTTTTTCGTTAGTTTTTAAAATTTTTCCAATAATATTGCTATCAAAGTTTTGTTTCAATTTTAATTTGTATTGAACTGTAGCAGTTTCGCCATTAGCAAGTTCTGGGATAGTCCATGTAATTGAGTTATTTGTTGTATCCACTTGAGCAGAAACTTCACCAATGTTTGCTTTTTCTACATATGCAAAATCAAAATTATCTATAATTTCTTTTGGGAAATAATCAACAACTTTTATATTTTTATATGTTTGAGATTTTGGAACTAAAGTGCTATATATAATGTTTATAGTTTCTTCAATTTTTTCGTCAGAAACATATAAGAATTTTCCTGCTGTAGGAGCTGAAGCAGTTCCGAAAACTTCTTTTATTATTTCTCCAAAAGATTTTGTTGTTCCTGAAGGTACATAAGTTTCATCAGAGATTCCAGACAACATTGTGAATAATTGGATTCCTTTTTGTTCAATTGATTGTAATTTAGCTTTTGTAGCATTAATTGTATCATCAGAATAATATGGGTTATTATGACCTAAGGAAACATTAGGCACACCATCTGTTAAAACTACCATATATTTATTATTATTTTCGGTTGAAAATTGTTTGCTAGCTAAATCAAGTCCAGCCTCTAAATCTGTTCTAGCTCCATTTGCTACTATTGAATCAATAGCGTTTGTAAGAGTTGAAGCATTATTACTTAAAGCAGAAACCAATGTTGCATCTTCAGTTGTTCCTTCTTTAGAAACTTCTGTATTAGTTGAGAAGCTAACAACAGAAATTTTTAAATCTTTATTATCTTTTAATAAATTAGTTATAAATTTTTTTGCTGAATCGAAAATCAACTGCTTTCTAGTAGTCTGACCAGATGAAGTTGTAATATTATCATTCATACTAGCTGAGTTGTCTAAAACTAAAACAACTTCGCCAGTAGGTTTTTGGCTAGCTTCGCCATTAGTTACTTGTAATTGTAAAGTAACTTCTTTGTTAGTTAAATCTTTACTAATTAATTTTTTTTCGAATTTTGAATTTGAACCAAATTCAATAGTTGCAACAGGTTCTTCTACAACAGACATTTGAACAGTACTGTAAGAAGCAAAAGACATATTTGCAACTAAAATTAAAATTAGGAATAAACCTAAAAAAACTTTTTTCTTCATTTTTAACATAAAATCCTCTCCCTTTATTAGTATGTATATTTAATATTGTAACACAAGTTGAAAAATATACAAGAGGATATAGGAAATATATTTAGATTAAAATAAAAAACACTTAGTTCAAAAAATATCTGATTCAAAAAAACAATCTATTATCATAAAAAAACAATTTATTATCATAAAACTATTGCAAAAAATACACGTTTAAAGTACAATCTAATTGCAGATTATTAGCTAAAAAATAAATAATAGAACCTTGAAAATTAAATACTTACGTATAGAAGAATTGTTTTATGTGCAATAAAGGGTATATTATTTATAATTTAGCAGATAATAGCAAAAGAATAAAGAAAGAATAGAAAGAAACACAAGAAAAAAGAGAAAGGAGAAGTTTTTTATGAATAATATAATAAAAAACAAAATAAAACAAAAAAATGGTATAACATTAATTGCACTAGTAATAACAATAATTGTGCTATTAATATTAGCAGGTGTATCAATTGCAATGTTAACAGGACAAAATGGAATATTAACGCAAGCACAAAATGCAAAAACAACAAATAAAGATAAGAGTGCAGAGGAAAAAATAAAGTTAGCAGTAATGGCTGCAAGAGCACAATCTGAAGGAGCACTAGATGCCGATAAGTTAGTAACAGAAATAACAAATAATTATGGAGGAACTGCAACAAAAACAGGAACAGGATTTCCTGTAAATACAACAGTAGATGGAAAATCATTTACTGTAGATGGTAATGGAAATGTAACATCAACTGGTAGTGGAAATGTACCAACAGAAAGAAAATTATTATCAGAAATAACAGGAAACGAAACTGATAATACACAGGCCAAAGACAATTTAGGTAATCCTATAACAATACCAGCAGGATTTGAAGTAGTAAATCCTAATGATAATGTAGAAGATGGAATAGTAGTAAGAGATAAAACACATATAAAAACAGCAGGAAGTGAATTTGTATGGATACCAGTAGAAAATGTAAAAACAAGAGATAAAGGCACAATAAATATAGAATTGAATAGATACACATTTGATGGTAATGGAAAGGAAACAAAACAAGGAACAAATAAAATTTATTATTATTCTACTGAAGATACCGCAGCAAATCACGATGATAATAAATATGAAAATACAATAGCAAAAGATATAGGAGACTTTAAAAGTAAAGCAGAAAGTAGCCATGGATATTATATAGGAAGATATGAGGCAAGGACAGCTACAAAAAGGTCTAGTCCTACAACTGATGATAACTTGACACAAATAACCTTAAAACCAAATGATTATATATATAATTATATTTATCAACCACAAGCAGCCATATTAAGTAGAGGAATGTATACAGGAACACCATTTGAGAGTGATTTAATAAATAGTTATGCATGGGATACAGCAACGTTATTTTTGCAAACAATAGATAATAGAACAACAGACAAGAGCAAAAAATATTCAATACAATCTAGATTAAACTCAAGTCCAGCAAATAAAGGAACAAATAACTTAACAGAGGCAAGTAAGCAAGATAAAATATGTAATGTATATGATATGGCAAGTAATTGTTCTGAATGGTCAACAGAGACCTATGGCAACAGCAGACGTCCGTGTACTGGACGTGGAGGTTGTTACTACAGCTACAGCTACACGAGCGATCGTTACGCCTACGGTGCGACCGACAGCAACTTCTACGAATTTTCATTCCGCCCAATTTTATACTTGTAGAACTGAATGCTGACATCGAGGAATTAGACATTTTAGAGGAACTATTTTAAAAAGACAAAATTGAACAAGAGACTTAACGACTTTAGACGTTAAGTAGGAATTTACCAAGAGCCTGCCCAAAAGTTCAAAGAACATTTTGGGGAAGGCTTTTAAAACGCTATTAATATGGCACCACCAAAGTGGTGTCTTTTTTGCTTTTACGAAGAAAAAATTTAAGTACAATTTGAAATAGAATTAGATAATAAAAGTATAATTAAAGTAAAAGCATACAACGAAATGGAAACTTTTAGAGATGGAAATTGAATAATATAACGATTATTAACGTTACTACTATTATATAAGAATGGATTTTATGTGTTATAAAGAGCTAGAGAAAAGATTTAGTATTATAAATAGTAATAAAATGATTAAAAAGCCTTGAATTTGCTATAAAAAAGTGGTAAAATAAAAAAGTGACAGACAGAAAAACCAATTAAAAAGCAAAGTATATATATTAGGTAAGCAAAAGAGAAGATGACCAAGGCTGAAAGTCATTTAAATAAATATATAGAAATTTCACTTTTTAGGTCCTTTTTTGAAGTATCAGTAGGAAAAGGCGGTTGCACCGTTAAAACTTTAATGAGGTTAGTAAAGAACTAATAAAATTAGGTGGTACCACGAAAAAGATAAGAGCCATTTCGTCCTAAAAAGTAGGAGGGAGTGGCTTTTTAGATTTTAAGGATGTGAAAATATGAGAAAAGAAAAAGTTGTAGAAAATTATTTTGCTTCAAACCTTTATAGCAATCAAGAAATATTACAAAGCATTGAAAATACAAAAAAAGAATTTGCTAATAAAATTGTTGATGTAGATATAAATTTAAATGAATTTGGAGTATACATTGTTACATATTATTTTAAAACTAATGAAAATGTATTTCATAAAATAATGGTAAAATTAAAAAGAAAAGCTAAGAAAAATCGAACAGCATTATTACAACAAAGCAGAATTGAAAAATATGAAGGAAATCAATATGGAAAATATAAAGAAACAAAAACATTTAAGCCATATTAAAAATATATAAACAAGAATATAATTACTTTGGAAATTTAATACACTAAAATATAAATAAGGCAAAAAAAGCCACAATATGTAGATAAAAAACGAAAGGATGAATTTTATAATGAAAGAAAAAATTGAGAAAATCAAAAAACAATCTATTAAAGAAATTGAAAATTGTACAACTCAAAAGGAACTAAATGAATTAAAGGTAAAATATTTGGGTAAAAAAGGTGAATTGACAACAGTGTTAAGAGGAATGGGAGCATTGGCTCCAGAAGAAAGACCTATTATAGGTGGTTTGGTAAACCAAGTTAGAGATAAACTAAATGAATTATTTACAGAAAAAGAAGAAAATTTTAAAAAGAAAGAACTAGAAAAAAGACTTTTAACTGAAAAAATAGATATAACAGAACCAAGCAAAAAAATAGAATTAGGTTCATTACATCCAATAACACAAATAATAAAAGAAGTTGAAGAAATATTTTTAGGTATGGGATATAAAATAGCAGATGGCCCAGAAGTAGAAAAAGCCATATATAATTTTGATAAACTAAACACACCTCCAGACCATCCAGCAAGAGATATTCAAGATACTTTTTATATTACAGATGATGTGGTTCTAAGAAGCCAAACATCACCAGTACAAGCTAGAGTTATGGAAAATCAAGAGCCACCAATAAAAATAATTTGTCCAGGTGCTGTTTATCGTTCAGATAGTGTAGATGCAACACATTCACCAGTATTCCATCAAATAGAAGGATTAGTTGTAGACAAAAATATATCAATGACAGACCTAAAAGGAACTCTAGAAATGTTTGCAAAAAAATGTTTAGGAGAAAATACTAAAATTCGTTTTAGACCACATCATTTTCCATTTACAGAACCAAGTGCAGAGGCAGATGTTTCTTGCTTTGTATGTGGCGGAAAAGGCTGTAGAGTATGTAAAGGAGAAGGTTGGATTGAACTATTAGGCTGTGGAATGGTTCACCCAAATGTATTCAAAAATTGTGGAATAGACCCAGATGTATACACAGGATTTGCCTTTGGATTTGGAGTAGAAAGAATTGCAATGGCAAAATTCGGAATAGAAGATATGAGATTATTATATGAAAATGATGTTAGATTTTTAAAACAATTTTAACAAAAGAAAATGGCAAATTGCTAAATGTATTAAAATAAATCAAAAATTTGATAATTTAAAGGAGAGTTGTTTAAGTGGGACTTTTTAGTAGAAGAACAAAAATATACACACCAGAAGAAGCGTTAAAATATGCAAATAAAAATAAAGGAGAAAGTTATTCCTTTGTTGAAGTACCAGGAGGGTTTCAATTAATTTCTGAAAATGAAACAAAGAAAAGAATTAATAATTTTCAAGAAAGAAGAGCACAATTTAAAAATCAAATAACAGAAAATGGAATGTTACAAAATTCAGGAGTAAAAAATCAATTACTAAATATAGTTCAAGATAAAAGTATAGATGAAAGATATAAAGCAGCTGAAAAATATGTGGCACAAAACAGACAAACAGAAATGGATAGATAAAACAAAAACGAAAGGAAGAAAGCAAATGAAAGCAAGTTTAGAATGGTTACAAGAATATAGTGATATAGACGTGAATTGTTTAGAATTAGGAGATATTCTAACAATGACAGGGTCAAAAGTAGAAGAAGTTATTCAAAAAGGAAATGACATAAAAAATGTTGTAGTTGGAAAAATATTAGAAATAGAAAAACATCCAGATGCAGACAAATTAGTAATAACAAAAGTTGATGTAGGAAACAACATTTTACAAATAGTAACAGGTGCAAATAATATAAAAGTAAATGATATAATACCTGTTGCAAAAGATGGTGCAGAATTGCCAAATGGAGTAAAAATAAAAACAGGAAAACTAAGAGGCATAGAATCTTGTGGAATGATGTGTTCTGTAGGAGAATTAAATCTTAGTATAAGCGATTATCCAGAACAAATTGAAGATGGAATAATGATATTAGGAAAAAAATATGAAAAAGATTTAGGAAAAGATATTGTAGAAGTATTAGACTTAAAAGAAGAAATAATAGATTTCGAAATTACTCCTAATAGACCAGATTGCTTATCAATAGAAGGACTAGGAAGAGAAACAGCTGCATCACTAGATAAACCATTTAAAAATCCAAGAAAAAATATAGACGAATTACAAATACCAAATAAAAAAGAAATAGAAGGATTAACAGTAGATATAACAGCACCAGAATTATGTTATAGATATATAGCCAGAGTAGTAAAAAACGTTAAAGTTGGGCCATCTCCAGATTGGATGAAAAAAAGATTAAAAGCCTGTGGAATAAGAAGTATAAATAATATAGTGGATATCACAAATTATGTAATGTTAGAAATGGGCCAACCAATGCATGCATTTGACATAAATTCAATTAGTGAAAAACACATTACAGTAAGAAGAGCCAAAAATGGAGAAAAAATTACAACATTAGATGAAACAGAAAGAGTATTAGATGAAAACGACCTAGTAATAGCAGATGATAAAAAAGCAGTTGCAATAGCAGGTGTAATGGGTGGATTAAATTCAGAAATTGAAAAAGATACACAAACAGTAGTATTTGAATCTGCAATGTTTTATGGTGGAAATATCAGAAAAACTGCCAAAAAAGTAGGATTAAGAACAGAAAGTTCAGCACGTTATGAAAAAGGATTATCATCAGAAAATACATTAAGAGCAATAAACAGAGCAGTCGAATTAGTTGAACTTTTAGGAGCAGGAGACGTTGTAGAAGGAAAAATTGATGTATATCCAACAAAACAAAAAATAAACAAAATAAAATTAGATGTAGATAAAATAAATACATTATTAGGAACAAACATATCAAAACAAGAAATGATAAACATATTAGAAAAACTAGATATAAAAGTGGAAAATGATATGGCAATAGCACCATATTTTAGAATGGATTTAGAATTTGTAGCAGACATAGCAGAGGAAATTGCAAGATTTTATGGTTATGATAAATTAGAAACAACTTTAGTTAGAGCTGGAACAACAATAGGCGTTAGAACTAAAGAACAAAAAATAGAGAATAAAATTCAAGAAATATTAGTAACAAATGGACTTTCTGAAATATACACATATGGATTTTTAAGTGAAAAAGATTTAGAAAAATCAAAAATAAAAAAAGAATTAATAGATAATGCAATTACAATTATAAATCCATTGGGTGACGAATTTAAATTAATGAGACCTACTACAATTCCAAGTATGATGCAAATTTTAGCAGGAAATAACAATAAGAAAAATCAAAATGTAAAACTATTTGATATATCAAGAAATTATAAAAATATAGATAATCAAGTTGAAAAAGGAGAAGTTCCACTACAAGAAAATATTTTAACAATAGGAATGTATGGAGAAGATGTTGATTTCTATACATTAAAAGGATTAGTAGAAAATATATTAGAAGCTGCTAATGTAAATCGTTATGATATTGAAAGAGAAACAACAAATGAATCATATCATCCAGGAAGATGTGCAAACTTAAAAGTAGGGATAGACACAATTGCAACATTTGGAGAGGTTCATCCAGAAGTATTAATGAATTATGAAATAAACAAAAGGGTATATCTAGCAGAAATAAATATTACAAAAATAGTAAAATATTCAAAAGCAAATAAAAAATATACAGAAGTTCCAAAATTCCCAGCAGCAGAAAGAGATATTGCTGTAATAGTAGATGAAGATGTTCAAGTTGGTGATATTGAAAAAGCAATAACAAAAAAATGCAAGAGATTATTAAAAGGTCAAAAAGGTCTAGAAGAATTAAAGCTATTTGATATTTATAGAGATGAAAAAATAGGCGAAAATAAAAAGAGTGTAGCATATAGCTTAATCTTTAGAGATAAAACAAAGAGCTTATCAGATGATGAAATCAATCCTGTAATGGAAGAAATAACAAAAGAATTAGAAGAAAAATTCAAAGCAGAACTTAGAAAATAAAGATGTTTTTATTAAATCAAAACCGGTATTAGGCTCATAAAAATAATAGATAATTAGTATAAATTTACTGTAATAAATTATCTGCGACAAAATTTTCTAAAAATGTAGACAAAATAAAAAAAGTATAATACAATATTGCTAAATAAAAGAACAAAGGAGAAATAAATATGGAGGAAAACAATAAAGAGGAAGTATTAGAAGAAAAAAAAGAAAATTCTAAACCAGAAGAATTTAAACAAGTAAAACGTAAAGGAAAACATTCTAAACTTAGCCCAGCAGCAACAGTACTATTAACAATCGTTGCGGCTTTAGGACTAATTGTGCTAGGAACAGCTGCATACGCGCTAATTATAGCAATAAAATAATAATCGACAAAAAGTGACTTGCAATTTTATTTTTGTAAGTCATTTTTTTGACCAATAAATTAAATGTATTGTGCTAAAATGCAAGACGTAGGTACCTAAAGATAGGAGAGTACAAAATGGAAATGACAACTGTTTTTGAACTTCGGGACAAGTACTTTGAGAAAGAAGGCGAGAAGACCAAGATAACGGGATATGATGTTGATCCGAAAACAGGAGCTATTATTGTATATGCAATAGAAGCGGTGTTCAAGGATGAGCAATATTATTCCATTAGGACAGGAAAGCCAATTGATACTGATTGCAATTATGTGCAAACAATGAGAAATCAAGTTGGAAATCTTCCTATGCATGTTCCTGGGACAGGAGTTGTTGTGTATAGGACAAATTCTAAGGGGCTGTTTGAAGTTCTATTGCAAGAACGAATTGATTTTTGCCAATATGGATTACCTGGAGGAGGTATTGAAGCTGGAGAAAGCTATCAAATGTGTGCAGAAAATGAGTTGCTGCAAGAAACCGCATATATAGTAGAAGAAGGTAGCTTAGAACTTTGCAATGTATATGCAGGACCAAAACATATTACCAGATATCCAAATGGTGATATAGTTTATCATACGGTGGTGGTTTTTAAAGTACCAGTTGAAAAATGCAAAAAAGCTTCCCACAATGTTGACAAGCATGAGACGAAATCCTTGCAATGGATGAGTTTTGACCAAATCAATCAATTGATAGCTCATGACAAAGTGTTTCCAAACAATAGACCTATTCTAGAGGATATTGTTTCTAAAAATCTTTGGATGTAATAGCTTAAAAAGGCCACATATCCAGAAAGATTGTAAGAGAGGGAAAATTCCCTCTCTTATTTTTTTCTGATTTTACGCATAATTTGCTAAAAACACTTGACAAATAGGCAAAAAAGGTGTAAAGTATATTAGCATTACAAAAAGAAAAGAGGTAATCACATGGAAAAAAATGTCGAAATCAGTATATTATGCCAATTATATGGAAAATTATTGAGTGAAAAGCAATTAGAATTCATAGATGATTACTACAACAATGATTTATCTTTATCAGAAATTGCAGAAAATCATGGCATTACGAGACAAGCTGTTAGAGATATGCTTAAAAAGGGGGAAAAGAAACTTTTCGAATACGAAGAAAAGCTATTATTTATGAAAAGGATGTTAAATCAAGAAAAGAAAATAGAAGAAATTTTATTAGAACTAACAAAAATACAAAAAGATTATACAGATAATGAAGTAGCAAGTATTTTAGAAAATGTAAAAAAAGAATTAAATTGTTTAGTGTAAAGGAGAAAAATTATGGCTTTTGAAGGATTATCTTCTAGATTACAAGAAATAACAAGAAAAATTAGAGGAAAAGCAAGAATAACAGAATCAGATTTAAAAGAAATGTTAAGAGAGGTTAAACTTGCACTTTTAGAAGCAGATGTAAACTACAAAATAGTAAAAGAATTTACAGAGACAATTAGAGAAAAAGCCCTTGGTCAAGATGTATTAAAATCATTAACACCAGGACAACAAGTAATTAAAATAGTAAAAGATGAATTAGTAGAACTACTTGGAGGAACAGAAAGCAGAGTAAACTTTAGTCCAAATCCACCAACAGTAATAATGTTAGTTGGATTACAAGGTTCTGGTAAAACAACAACAGCAGGAAAACTTGCAAACTTATTTAGAAAACAAGGGAAAAAACCACTATTAGTTGCTTGTGACATTTATAGACCAGCAGCTATACAACAATTACAAGTAGTTGGTAAACAACTAAATATACCAGTATATAGTAATGAAAATTCTAAAGATGTAGTACATATTGCAAAACAAGCTATGTCAGTTGCAATGTCAAAAATGAATGATGTAGTTATATTAGATACAGCAGGACGTTTACATATAGATGAAGCCTTAATGGATGAATTAAAAAATGTAAAAGCGGGTGTGAAACCACATGAAATATTACTTGTAGTAGATGCTATGACAGGTCAAGACGCAGTAAATGTAGCAGAAAAATTTAATGAAGCTTTAGGAATAGACGGAGTAGTATTAACAAAATTAGATGGTGATACACGTGGTGGTAGTGCTTTATCAGTAAAGAAAATAACAGGAAAACCAATAAAATTTGCAGCAACAGGTGAAAAGTTAAGTGATATAGAAGTTTTTCATCCAGATAGAATGGCAAGCAGAATATTAGGAATGGGTGACATTTTATCTGTAATAGAAAAAGCAGAAGAAGCATTTGATGCAGAAGAGGCTGAAAAACTAGAAAAACAATTAAGAAAAAAAGAATTTGACTTAGACGATTACTTAGCGCAAATAAGACAAATCAAAAAAATGGGTTCATTTTCATCTTTATTAAAAATGATTCCAGGAATGAATCAATTAAAAGATGTCAAAATAGATGATAAAGAATTTGTAAAAATCGAAGCAATAATATGTTCAATGACAACAGCAGAAAAAAGAGATGTAAGAATCTTAAATGGAAGCAGAAGACAACGTATAGCACGAGGAAGTGGAACATCAGTACAAGAAATAAACAAATTTATAAAATCATTTGAAATGACACAAAAAATGATGAAACAAATGAAAAGCAACAAGGGTGGACTTAAGAAAATGATGAAAGGCATAGACGAAAACACATTAAAAAACTTTAAATTTTAATTTTAATTAGTTATTAACTTTGTTTGTTATATAAACATATAGCAAAAAAATTATATATATAAAATATTTTCGGAGGTGAATTTAAATGGTAAAAATTAGATTACAAAGACAAGGAAAGAAAAAAGCTCCATTTTATCATATTGTTGTAGCAGACTCTAGAAGTCCAAGAGATGGTAAAATAATTGAAAAAATAGGAACTTATGATCCAATGACAGAACCAGGAACAATAAACTTAGATAAAGCAAAAGTTGAACAATGGATCAAAAATGGTGCTAAACCTACTCCTACAGTTAAGGCTTTAATTGAAAAAGCATAAATTGAAAGGAAGAAAACTATGGAAAAGTTTTTAGAAACAATGATTTTAAATTTAGTAGAAAATAAAGAGGCTGTTGAAATAAAAAAAGTAGACAACGAAAATTCTACAACATTTGAAGTTAAAGTAGCTAAAGAAGATATGGGAAGAGTAATTGGCAGACAAGGTAGACTTGCAAAGTCAATTCGTACTATAATGAAATCTGTAGCTACACAAGAGCACAAAAAAGTGCAAATCGAATTTATAGGATAATTGGAGTATATTAATATGACAAAATATCTTGAAATTGGACAAATTGTAAATACTTTTGGCATTAAAGGAATGGTTAAAGTAAAACCATTTACAGATAATATAGAAAGATTTAACAATTTAGAAAAAATATATATCAAAAACAAATCAGGACAAACTGAATATAAAATTCAAGAAGTAAAATATCACAAAAATATGGTATTAATAAAATTTGAAGGTATAGAAAATCCAGAACAAGCAGATTTACTACGAAATAGCTATTTGATAGTAGATAGAGAAACAGAAGAACCTTTAGAACCTGGTAGATATTACATAGTAGATATGATAGGATTAGATGTATTTACAGATGATAACGAATACCTAGGAAAATTAGAGGATATTTATAATACTGGTAGTAACGATATATATGTTGTAAAAAATGAATTAGGAAAACAAGTTCTTTTACCAGCCATAGAAGATGTTATAAAAAACATTGATATGGATAATAAAAAAGTTATAGTTCACTTAATACCTGGGCTAGTTTAAAGAAGAAGGAGTAAAAAATGAAATTTGATGTTTTAACACTTTTTCCAGAAATGTTTAATTGTTTAAATGAAAGCATAATTGGAAGAGCAGTAGAAAAAGAACAAATAAATATTAATCTAGTTAATATTAGAGATTTTTCTACTAATAAACATAAAAAAGTAGATGATACTCCATATGGTGGTGGAGCTGGTATGGTAATGATGCCAGATGTTGTATATAGTGCATATAACTCAGTAAAAACTGATAATGCAAAAGTAATATATATGTCACCACAAGGAAAAACTTTAAATCAGATAAAGGTTGAACAATTGGCTAAAGAGGACCATCTTATTATACTTTGTGGTCATTATGAAGGAATAGATCAAAGAGTGCTTGATAAAATCGTAGATGAAGAAATATCAATAGGGGATTATGTATTAACAGGTGGAGAAATTCCAGCAATGGTACTAATTGATAGTGTAAGTAGATATGTAGAAGGAGTTTTGAAAGCTGATTCTATAAAGGAAGAAAGTTTTTCAGATGGACTTCTAGAATATCCACAATATACAAGACCAGAGATATTTGAAGGCGAAAAAGTGCCAGAAATATTACTTTCAGGAAATCACCAAGAAATTGATAAATGGAGAAAAGAAAAATCTTTAGAAATAACTAAAAAGAAAAGACCTGATTTATTACAAATCAAATACTAATTATAGATAATTAGGAAATTAATAGGTTAGATGTACTTGAAAAAGTACCGCTATAATCAATATAAAGAAAAGGAGGAAGTTTAAATGGATATCATAAAATCTATTGAACACGAACAATTAAAAAATAAAATACCAGAATTAAAAGTTGGTAATACAGTAAGAGTACATGTAAGAATCAAAGAAGGAAACAAAGAAAGAATCCAAGTATTTGAAGGAATTATAATTAAAGTACAAGGTGGAGGAGTAAACAAATCTTTCACAGTTAGAAAAATATCTTATGGTGTAGGTGTTGAAAAAACATTTTTAGTACATTCACCATTAGTAGAAAAAGTAGAATTAGTAAGAGTTGGTAAAGCTAGACGTGCTAGATTATTCTACTTAAGAGATAGAGTTGGTAAAGCTGCTAAAACTAAAGAACAAGTTGGAGCTAGAATTGAAAACAGAGAAATTACAATTAAAGAAGATTTAGTAGAAGAACCAGCAGTAGAAACTGCACCAGTAGCTGAAGAAACTAAAGCAGAAACACCAGCTGAAGCAACTGTTGAAACAAAAACAGAAGAACCAAAAGCTGAATAATTAAAAATATTTAATAAGTAAAAGACTTTATTTTATACATAGTATAAGTAAAGTCTTTTTTGCAATTGGTAACTAAACTTTAATATATTTTTTTATTGTAATATTACATATAAAAAACCAATAATTTTTAGCGAACAAAAATTTTATATTTTTTTAGAAAAAGTATTGACAAAATATAAAAACAAATGTAAAATGTATTCAATAAAAGCGAACAGCAATTCGCAAAACAATATTTTGATTAGGAGTGATATATTATGAATACAACAAAAACAATTTTAAAACTAAAAACACAAGTAAATGGCGGGCTTGAAAGACATCCAGTACCAATATTAGGCATAGACTACAAAGTAAAGATGGCATATAAAAATGTTAAATTTATTCAAGTAGATGTAGCCGACAAAGTAATTAATATATCATTACCAAGCAAATACAAAAAAATGGCCAATAATGATGTACTAGATTTAGCAATTGAAAAATTATATGAACAAGTTGCAAATACAGAAATAGAAAGAGCAATGGAAAAAACTAGAGTAATGTTAGGCTTTGCACCAGAAGAATACGAAATTGTAAAAATGAGAGTAATGGGAAAATGCGAAAATAATAAAATAATGATAAACCCTGATGTAGTTAAATATACAAGAGATTTGATTGATTATGTAGTACTACACCAATATTGCCATTTAAAATTCAAAACACATTCAAAAGGGTTTTATAAATTAATAGCTGAATATGAACCAGATTATAAAACATACGAAAAAATTTTAAAAGAGATTTAAAATCCAATTAAAACAAATGAAGAACATAATAAATAAAAGTGGGACTTTCATTTGTTTTAATTTTTTTATCTATTTTGATTGTAAGTATGGTATTTTGTAGAAATATATGATATTATACGTATATGAATATTGGGGTATCGCCAAGTGGTAAGGCAGTGGACTCTGACTCCACCATTCCTGTGTTCGAATCACAGTACCCCAGCCATGTAATGAAAATGCGAACAAAATAGAGACACTAAAATTTAAAGGTAAGTAAAAAGCAGTCGTAAAATTTAATTTCTACAATTGCTTTTTATTTTATATACTGATATAATATGGACAATAAGGGGAGTGGAGGGAACAAATGAAAAGGATAGATAATAAAGGAATAACATTAATAAGTTTGGTAACAACTATTATAATATTATTAATATTGACTTCAATTGCAACATATAGTGGTATTGGAGTAATAAAACAAACACAATTTACTAAATTTTCAACACAGTTAAAAATGATGCAAACACAAGTAAATGAATTATATGATAAATATTCTAACAATCAAACTATAGATGTGGCAGGTAAAAAATATACGGGAACAGAAATTGCAAACATAGGAAAAGAAATATCAACATTAAGCCAAAAAACAAAAGTGTTTAACGCAAGCGCATCAGGAATTACAGATAGCACAGGATATAAATATTATGATAAAGACACAATAAAAGCATTAAATATTGAAGGATTAGATAAAGAAGAATATTTTGTAAATGTATCAAAAAGAAGTGTTATTAGTTACGACGGAATGGAATATGAAGGAAAAACATATTACACAATAGACCAATTGCCAGATGGATTATATAATGTTGATTATAAAGTAAATACAGGAAAACCAACATTTGATGTTAATTATGAAAAAACAGAGAACAATAAATATAAAATAACAATTTCTAATATTAATTATGATGGAAACATAGACAAATGGCAAGTAAAATACCAAAAAGAAGGACAAGATTATTGGGGAACTTCAGAAGATTATAGTATTATAGTAGCAGAAGAAGGAAAATACAAAATATATATTGAAAACGGTAACATAAGCTCAGCAGAAAAAGAAATTAAAGTAAGAAATTTGCCAACAGGAATAGAAAAAACAAATACAACTATACAAGATAGTTTAGGAAACCAAGTTGTAGTACCAGCAGGATTTAAAATAGTGAATCCTGATGATAATGTGGAAGATGGAATAATAATAGAAGATGTAAGTCATGAGAATACAAAAGGCAGCCAATTTGTATGGATACCAGTAGGAGATGTAAAAACAAGAGATAAAGGTACAATAAATATAGAATTGAATAGGTACACATTTGATAGTAATGGAAAGGAAACAAAACAAGGAACAAATAAAATAGATAATGGGTATACTGAAGATACCGTAGCAAATCACAATAGTAGTTATGGAAATACAATAGCAAAAGATATAGATGACTTCAAAACAAAAGCAGAAAGTAGTCATGGATATTATATTGGAAGATATGAAGCAAGAACAACGAATCAAAGAACAGCATCTACAACAGATGACAAATTAACACAAATAACAACGAAACCAAATGATTACGTATATAATTATGTAACACAACCGCAAGCAGCAAAATTAAGTAGAGAAATGTATTCAGGAACACCATTTGAGAGTGATTTAGTAAATAGTTATGCATGGGATACAGCAACATTGTTTTTACAAACAATAGATAATAGAACAACAGATAAGAGCCAAAAATATTCAATACAAACAAGTTTAAACACAAGTTTAGCAAATAAAGGAACAAATAATTTAACAGAGGCAATTAAGCAAGATAAAATATGTAATGTATATGATATGGCAAGTAATTGTTTTGAATGGACAACAGAGACCTATAGATACGGCGGCCTTCCTGTTACTGGACGTGGAGGCAATTACTACAGCAGCGACTGCTTCACGAGCTATCGTTACGACTACAATGTGATCGACAGCCGCGTCGGCTATTCATTCCGTCCACTTTTATACTTGAAAAATTCAACATTAGATAGTAATGGACTAGACACAATAACAGGAAATGAAACAGAAAATACAACAGTACAAGATAGTTTAGGAAATCAAGTTGTAGTACCAGCAGGATTTGAAGTAGTAAACCCAAGGGATAATGTAGAAGATGGAATAGTAGTAAGAGATAAAACACATACAAATACAGCAGGAAGTGAATTCGTATGGATACCAGTAGGAGATGTAAAAACAAAAAATAAAGGTAAAATAAATATAGAATTAAAAAGATATGTATTTAATGAAGACGGAACAGTAAATGACGAATTAACTAAAACAAAACCAGGAGACGAATTAAAAACATCTGCAAATGTTTCAGTTTATTATACAGAAGGATTAGAAAATAGTAGCACAACTAATACACACGCTAAAAATATAGAAATATTTAAAAGTAAAGCAGAAGGTAGCCATGGATATTATATAGGAAGATACGAAGCAAGAGATAAAGATTCAATATTTAAAAGAACAAGTTCAAGTAGTAAAACAAATAAATTAGTATGTACAGCAGATAATTATGTATATAATTATGTAACACAATCACAAGCAGCCACATTAAGTAGAGGAATGTATACAGGAACACCATTTGAGAGTGATTTGGTAAATAGTTATGCTTGGGATACTGCGACATTGTTTTTGCAAACATTTGATAATAGAACTAATAAAGATTCATTAAAAAAATATTCAATGCAAACTAGTTTAAACACTAACAGTGATGGATTAGCAACACAAGGAACCAATAAATTAGATACAAGTAAGCAAGATAAAATATGTAATGTATATGATATGGCAAGTAACTGTATAGAATGGTCAACGGAGACCTCTAGATACAGCAACTATCCTTGTACTCAGCGTGGAGGCGCTTACAACGGCAGCTACTACACGAGCATTCGTGGCCTTAGCGCTATGTCCGGTAGCGACAACAACTATTCATTCCGCCCAATCTTATACCTTGTAGAGCTTAAAAAATAACATCCCAGAAACTGGATGCTTTAGAATAAAAAAGATAAATGGTGAACCTTTACAAATAAGTATATTTAAGGTATAATATAACAGTCAAATAAAATAAAAAGGAGAGAGATAAATGGCACAAAACAATAATCAAAACGAAACAGAAGAATTAGATATTAATCATTTAATGCAAATAAGAAGAGATAAATTAAAAGAGTTACAAGAAGAAGGAAAAGATCCATATGAAATAACAAAATTCAATAGAACAAATACAGCAGGAGAAATAAAAACAAACTATGAAGAATTTGAACAAAAAGATGTAACCGTTGCAGGAAGAATTATAGCAAAAAGAATAATGGGAAAAGCATCATTTTGTACAATTCAAGATAGTGATGAAAAAATCCAAAGTTATGTAAGTATAAATGATTTAGGAGAAGAAAGTTATAAAGCATTTAAAACATGGGATATAGGAGATATAATAGGAATTACAGGTTTTGTATTTAAAACAAGAACAGAAGAGATTTCTATACACGCAAAAGAAGTTACATTACTTTCAAAATCATTAAGACCATTACCAGAAAAATTCCATGGATTAAAAGATCCAGATTTACGTTATCGTCAAAGATATGTAGATTTAATAATGAATCCAGAAGTAAAGAAAACTTTTGAAATGAGAAGTAAAATAATTACAGAAATAAGAAATATCTTAGATAAAAAAGGATATTTAGAAGTAGAAACTCCAATGCTTAACACTATTTCAGGAGGAGCAACAGCAAAACCATTTATAACACATCACAATGCATTAGATATGGATATGTATTTAAGAATTGCAACAGAATTGAATTTAAAAAGATTAATAGTTGGTGGATATGATAAAGTATATGAAATAGGAAGAATATTCAGAAACGAGGGTATGGATATAAGGCACAACCCTGAATTTACATCAATAGAATTGTATGAGGCATATAGTGATTATAATGATATGATGAATATCGTTGAAGAGTTATTCTCAAAAGTTTCGTTAAAAGTATTAGGAACAACAAAAGTAAATTATCAAGGGCAAGATATAGACTTAGCACCAGGGTGGAAAAGAATATCAATGATAGATTCTATAAAAGAAGTAACAGGAATAGACTTTAATGAAATAAATACTGACGAAGAAGCAGTTGCATTAGCTAAAGAAAGAGGTATAGAAATTCCAGATGTAACAAAAGAAACAAGGGGAGATGTAATTAGTTTATTCTTTGACGAATATGTAGAAGAAACACTAGTACAACCAACATTTATATATGATTATCCAATTGAAATATCACCATTAGCTAAGAAGAAAAAATCAGACCCACGTCTAACAGAAAGATTTGAAGCATTTATAGGTGGTAGAGAATATGGAAATGCATTCTCAGAATTAAATGATCCAATAGACCAATATGAAAGATTCAAAAAACAAGTTGAAGCGAGAGAGGCTGGAGACGACGAAGCAGGAATGATGGACGAAGATTTTATACAAGCACTTGAAATTGGTCTACCTCCAACAGGTGGACTAGGTATCGGTATAGATAGATTTGTAATGCTTTTAACAGATGCAGCATCAATTAGAGATGTATTATTATTCCCAACAATGAAACCATTGAATTAAAAAACTTTAACTTGCAAAAATTGAAGCAAAAAATGGATTACCGTAGGAGGTAAAAATGATTTTAGAAAATAAATTAAATATTACTGATCAAGCAGAATTAGCAAGAACAGAAGAAAAAATCAGTAAAACACGTGCAAAGAAAATGTTTGAAACAGGGTATTTAGATACATTAAAACCAGGAACATTTGAAACTTTAAAAATAATTCATAAATATTTATTTGAAGAAATATATGAATTTGCAGGACAATTAAGAAAAGTAAATATAGCAAAAGGAAATTTTAGATTTACACCTCTCACTTACCTTGAAGAAGCAATTAAAAATATTGAAAAAATGCCACAATCAACATATGAAGAAATAATAGAAAAATATGTAGAAATGAATATTGCACATCCATTTAGAGAAGGAAATGGTAGAAGCACAAGGATTTGGCTTGATTTAATTTTGAAAAAAGAATTAAATGTCGTCGTTGATTGGAGCAAAGTGGATAAAACAGATTATTTACTTGCAATGGAACGTAGTCCAATAAAAGATTTAGAAATAAAAGAAGTATTAAAACAAGGCTTGACTGATAAAATAAATGACAGAGAAGTATATATGAAAGGTATAGACAATAGTTATTTATACGAGGGATATTTATTATTTAAAACAGACGAGCTATAATAACAGAAGCAATAAATACCTATTAATTATATAATAGGTATTTATTGTTAGAAATAAAAAAATATTTATGAAAATGCAGAAAAACTATATAAAAGATTTATAAAAATAGTAAGTGATAAAGAAATACAACTACCAGATATACATATTTTATTACAAGCAAGTGTTGAAGAAGTAAAAAGAAGAAATATGTTAAGACAGATTGAAAGGGGACAAAAATTATCAGAAAATAATTGAGTAGAAGAATATTATGATCCAGAGAAAAATAGAAATTTAAATAAATTATAGAATACAGTTAAAAGTTCTATAAAAATTCTATGGATATACAAAAATATAGGAGTAGTATAGATGAGTAATTTTACTTTTTTAACCGAAGAACAATGCTTTGGTAATGATAAATTAGATATATTAGAAAAAAGAGGGACACAGGCAGCGATAACAGATTTCTCCATTCTTTTAGGTGCTTATGTTTCTGTCAACCATCATATAGATAATGACAGTTCTTTAGAGGGAAGAACAGGTTTGTATTGGACAAAATCAGATGACGGAGATAATGACGCGCGCGTGGTTCTCGCTACCGGTTATAGAAGTTGCCGCAATGTTAACGGACGCTCTGGTGGGGCTCGCCCAGCTTTACCGTTCTCATCAATCGGTTCAATCCCTACGAACGGAGAGAGTGGGAAAAAAGTAAGAGATGGTGTACTAGAAGTAGAGTATGGATATTATCCACAACAAGCAGTTTCAAGAGATATGCAAGAAAGACTAGAACAAGCATATAGAAGTAGTAGTATATCAAGAACAAGAAATAGTTATACAACAGATTCAAGAAAATATGATGCTTATGGCGAAAAATTTTTGGCAAAACAATATGAAGAATATGAATATAATGGTAAAAGATATGTAAGAGCTGAAGCTAATTTATATTTTGTAGGAAGTAGATCTATACTTTCAAATGGAGAACAATACAGAAATGGAGATAATGTATGGGTAGAAGTTTCTCCTGTAAAATGGTTAGTTGATGAAAGAGAAAAAGTCATGTTAACAGATAAATTGATATTTTCTGGAGTACAATTTAATCATACTAGAGATTACAATACCAAAGACTTTGATAAAACAGACATAAAGACATTTATGGATAGATATTTGGCAAGAGATTTAGAACAGTCAAGAGGTACAATAAC
>CAKPKJ010000007.1 GCA_934167445.1 uncultured Clostridia bacterium | reverse complement strand
ACCGGTGTCATTCCATTTAATATTCGTGGTTCATCTACTCCTTTGTCTTGGTTATATCCTGCTTCTGATACCATATAGTCTTCTATGCTACTTAATTTTGAGTTTTCTTCTCTTGCAGCTTCTTCTGTTGCTTTTTTCGCTTTATTGGCCTGTGTTAATATCCCATTTTCGCCTGTTAGCATTGAAATTGACACTCCTGCCAATATTAATAACACTATAATTGTAATAACCAATGCAATTAATGTAATCCCTCTATTGTTTGTCTTTCTATTCATTATAAGTTCTTCTCCTTTATCTTTAGTTTTACCAAATTTTCTCATTTTTATACTTTTTAATTCCGTTCGCATATCACGACAAAAATGTCGTATTTTGTCTAAAATATATCATAAAAAATTGTCATTTTCAATAGTTTTTTCTCATTCACAATGAGTTTTTTTTGTAAAAAATATAGAGTAGCAAACTTGTAAAGTTTTCTACTCCAGTTTTTAATATAAATTCATCATTAATTGCAATTTTTTGTATAATTTTACTTTTTCATTAAACATATTTTATTTAATACTACATCTTTGTATTAGTTTGCACAGCTACGTTATTAGTAATAGCATTGCTTGTATTATTACTAGAATTTGTATCTGTATCTTCAACTACAGTGTTGTTTGTTGTGTTATTTTGTTGTTTCTTTTTATCTTCTTCAGTTTTAGTTTTTTCTAAAGAAGTTATTAAATCTTGTAGTTTTTTAACATCTTTGCCCATCATTTCCCAGTCATTATTTTTATTTGATTCTGTTAAATTTTGGTTTGCCTTTATTATTGCTTCTATTAAGCCTTCCATATCGTCTGTGTTTTCAACTTCCACTGCTTCAGCATATTGAGAAACTAGGTTTTCTAATGCTTTTTCTATGTTATCACCTATTGCTACTTTATTTCCAGATGCTACTATTACTTTTTTTAGAATTGGTACATCTGATTCATTTAACATTGTTTGATATATTGGTTCAACATATAATAATGTATTGTCCATTGGAACTATTATCATTTGTTTTGTTAATTTAGTTCCAGTAACATTTAAGCTATTTAATTCACTGCTAATTGCTTCATTTTCTTCTATTTGTTTGTCTAATTGTATAGCACCTACAATATTGCTATCTGCAGAGAATTTATACATTCTTAATGTGTTGTCTCCATTTTCTGTTGTTCCAACTAAATATGATATTATATTTTGTTTTGAATCTGGTGTATACATTTGAACTAATCCAAATTGTTCACCATTTTTAGTTTTTAACATTGTATAATATGGTTCCATATATGTTCCTTTAGCAGTTGTTTTTGTTGTGTTTGTGTTATATTTTGCTATATCCCATAAGTCGTCTCCTCTGTATATTACATCTGGTTTTACATTATGATATACTTTTAAAATTTCTGCTTGAACATTATATAAAAATGTTGGATAAACAAAATGTTCTGAAATATCTGTTGGAATTTCTTCGTCTAAATCTTTAAATAAATTTTTATAGATATTTCTATATGCCATTGCAATTGGGTCATTTCTGTCTGTAATATAGAATGACATTGAACCGTCATAGCTGTCTATTATTACTTTCACAGAGTTTCTTATATAATTTATATCTTCTTTTATATTATCATGTTCTATTGTCGCATATTCTGAATATGGATAGCTTGAAGATACTGTGTATGCATCTAATACCCATACAATTTTTCCCTCACTTGTTACCACTGTATATGGATCTTCATCATATATTAAATATGGTAATGCTTTTTTAGCTCTATCAATAATATTTCTATTTATTAATATTTTGCTGTCACTTGTCATTTCACTTGAAAATGCTAGGTTTATATCTCCTTTTGAAATTCCAAGCACAAGTCTATCTAAAAATCCTAATTTTAGTCCAGCTTGTCCATCATATGTTGATGTTTGGTCTTTTCCATTTTCGTCTGTGTAATCATATTCTTGTTTGTTTTTAGCATTTGTTGCTATTGTTTCTTTTGTTTGTAACCCAAAATAAATATTAGGTTGTTCAATATTTATTTTTTCATCTTTTCCTGATACATCTTTTTGAATATATTGCACATTTCCAGCTGCTGTACTTTGTGTTGCAGAAGCTATTACTTCTCCTCTACCATGTGTATATTCATATGTTTTATTATTATATGTTCTTCCTGAACTTTTTATTTCTCTTGGTGCTAAATATACTAATTGATCAATTCCATCTATTTTATATTTTGCTAAATTTGCTTTTGTATAAGCAAAATATCCTGTTGATGTTTGGTTACTTTGTAAATCTTCTAACACTGCATCTTGGCTTATAATTGGTATGTTATTTATAACATTATCATTTTTTTCTGCTTCTTCTTTAGTTATTGTTCCTGAATTTTCTAGGCTTGTTTCTTCAATATTTATATTATATGCAATTTTAGTATTTTTGATATTTTCAGAAATATATTTTTTCTCTTTATCTAATTCATTTGAATGTACATATGCTAAGTCAAATACTAACATTACAAGGAATAACACAACTAAATATCCTGGTATTACTGCTAAATTTTTTAATACTTTACTTGTATTACTTGCCTTAAAAGCTTTTAATGCTCTATATGCAAATATTACAATTACAAAGGCAAATATTATATATCCAAATAATTGAACTGTTGCTTCTGTCATACCTGCACCATTTATTTCGATGTCATCACCTACTGTTAAGATTTTTCCATACATAACATTTTGTGTATTAATTACTGTTATTAGTGCAACTCCTACTACAACTAACATAATATTTCTCATTAATTTTTTCATAAAAATGCTTTCTTTAAGCATCTTTCCATCTACACCATCAAAGAAACGGTTAAATACTATTACATAATATAATGCCATGTATAGTGAAAGCCCTACAAATAGTACTACAAAATAGAATAAAAGCATTTCAATTACAGGTTTTTGGAACATATAATAAGCAATATCTAATCCAAATATTGGGTCTTGATTTCCAAAACTTGTTCCATTAAATATTAACATTATTTTTTGCATAAATGCTGATGATGCTACAAAACTTACAACTGCTGAAATTACTAAAGCTAATGATTTATTTAATAATTTTGGCATTGGCCTTTTTTCTTTTTCAAAAAATGGTTTTAATCCTTTTTTTATTCCTCTATTAGTAAAATATATTACAATATATAAAAATACAAAATTAATTGCCATTATTGAATATCTATAAATTAAGTTTGTTTTAAATACATCCACATATTGACTTCCTAATTCTAAATATTCTAAGTAGCTTCCTCTTAATTGTACATAACTAACTCCTGAAAATACTAATAAAAATAGAATTACTAGCATCATTCTTAATTTACTATTTTTTCGTTTTTGTTCTTTTTTGTTATTTACTTTTTCATTAGTTTTTTTATTTTCTTCTACTTGGACTGTTTCATTTGTGTTATTCTTTTTCTTTTCTTCTTTTTCCACCTTTTTACCTCCTACTTTCCTCTATATAATGGCTTTCACAAAATCTTCTGAGTTAAATACTTCCATATCATCAATTTGTTCACCTACTCCAATAAATTTAATTGGAATATTGTTTTCTGCTACAATGCCTATTGCTACTCCACCTTTTGCTGTTCCATCTAGTTTTGTTATAATTAAACCTGTTAAATCAGTTTCTTGTTTAAATGCTTTTACTTGAGAAATTGCATTTTGACCTGTAGCTCCATCTATTACTAATAACACTTCTTTATCAGCTTCTGGCATTTCTTTATTTATTACTTTTTGTATTTTGTTTAATTCGTCCATTAAATATTTTTTATTATGTAGTCTTCCTGCTGTATCAACAATTAATACATCTGCTTGTTTTTCTTTTGTTATTTTCATTGCATCATATACAACAGATGCTGGGTCAACTCCCTCTTCTCTTTTTACTATATCTGCTCCAGACCTATTTGCCCAGATTTCTAATTGTTCAACAGCTGCTGCTCTAAATGTATCAGCTGCTGCAACTACAACTTTTTTACCATCTTTTGCTAATCTATTAGCAATTTTTCCTATTGATGTAGTTTTTCCAACGCCATTTACGCCTACAACTAATATAACTGATGGTTTAGTGTTTAAGTGTAAACTAATATCATTTCCATCTAATATTGCTTGCATCTCTTCTCTTAACGCTTTTTTTACATCTTCTTCATCTTGTATTTTTTCTTTTTTAATTTTTGTTCTTAAATTGTTAATTATTTTTACAGATGTGTCTACACCTATATCTGACATTATTAGTATTTCTTCTAATTCTTCTAAAAAGTCTTCATCTACTTTTCTAAAACTTTTAAATACATTGTTTATTTTTTCATCAAATAAACTTTTTGTTTTGTTCATTCCATTTTTTAGTTTTTCAAAAAATCCCAATTCAAACTCTCCCTTTTCGTTATTTTATATTAATTTATAATATTATTGTCTTTTCTTTAATTACGGTGCTATTATAACATATTTTTTTAGTTCTGTATACAGTTTACTTATTATTAAATTTGCTATTATTGTATTTTTCTATATGCTATTACAGCATTTTTCTAAAGCTGTATTGATTTTTTGATAATTCTATATTATAATTTGCTTATATTATTTGCCGATATAGCTCAGTTGGTAGAGCAACGGATTCGTAACCCGGAGGTCAGCAGTTCGATTCTGCTTTTCGGCACCAAAATTAGAATAACACAGTATAACTAAGCCCCCAATTATTAAAAAAGTTTAATAATTGGGGGCTTAGTTTCAATCTCTAATTATTTCTTATTTTTAGTACATTCCATCCATTCCAGCTGGCATACCACCTTCGTGTCCACCACATTTACATTTTTCTTCTGGTGCATCTGTTACTAAGCTTTCTGTTGTAAGTACCATTGATGCAATAGATGCTGCATTTTGTAATGCACTTCTTGTTACTTTTGTTGGATCTACTATTCCAGCTTTTTTCATATCTACATAGTTTTCAGTTGCTGCATCAAATCCAATTCCTTCTTTTTCTGATTTTACTTTTTCAACTATTACAGCTGGTTCTAATCCACTATTTCTAGCTATTTGTTTAGCTGGTTCTTCTAATGCTTTTAATACTATTTCTGCACCTAATCTTTCTCCACCTTCAAGTGAATCTACCATTTTCTTAACTGTTGGTATGATATTAAGTAATGCTGTTCCACCACCTGCTACTATACCTTCTTCTACAGCAGCTTTTGTTGCAGATAAAGCATCTTCTATTCTTAGTTTTCTATCTTTCATTTCAACTTCTGTAGCTGCTCCAACTCCAATTACTGCAACTCCTCCAGCAAGTTTAGCTAAACGTTCTTGTAAAGCTTCTTTATCATAATCGCTTTTTGTTTCATTAATTTGAGCTTTTATTTGAGCTACTCTATCAGCTATTTGTTGTTTGTCTCCGCTTCCATCAACAATTATTGTATTTTCTTTTTGTACTTTAACTTGTTTTGCTCTACCTAATTGAGCTACTGTTGTATCTTTTAGTTCAAGTCCTAAATCTGATGTTATAACTTCTCCACCTGTTAATGTTGCAATATCTTGTAACATTGCTTTTCTCTTGTCTCCAAATCCAGGAGCTTTTACAGCCACAACATTTAGAACGCCTCTTAATTTATTTAAAATTAATGTTGATAAAGCTTCACCTTCCATATCATCACAGATAATTAATAATTTTCCTGATTCTTGCATTAGGCTTTCTAGTAATGGTAATATTTCTTGGATATTGCTTATTTTTTTATCTGTTATTAATATATATGGATTATCTAAAACAGCTTCCATTTTTTCTGTATCTGTTGCCATATATGGTGATAAATATCCTTTATCAAATTGCATTCCTTCAACTACATTTAATTCTGTATTTGATGTTTTTGATTCTTCAATTGTTATAACACCATCTTTTGATACTTTTTCCATTGCATCTGCAATTAAGTTTCCAACTTCTTCATTATTAGCTGAAATACTTGCAACTCTTGCAATATCTTCTTTTCCATTTACTGGTGAACTAACTTCTTTTAGTCCTTCAACAGCTGATTTTACGGCTTTGTCAATTCCTCTTTTTATTGCCATTGGGTCTGCACCTGCTGCTACATTTTTAACTCCTTCTTTAATCATACTTTGAGCTAAAACTGTTGCTGTTGTAGTTCCATCTCCTGCAACATCATTTGTTTTTGTAGAAACTTCTTTTACTAAACGAGCTCCCATATTTTCAAATTTATCTTCTAATTCAATTTCTTTTGCTATTGTTACACCATCATTTGTAATTAATGGAGCTCCAAAGCTTTTATCTAATACAACATTTCTTCCTTTTGGTCCTAATGTAACTTTAACTGTATCGGCTAATTTGTTTACACCTTCTAATAAAGATTTTCTGGCATCTTCACCATATTTAATCATTTTTGCCATTTTAAATCCTTCCTTTCAACTTTTTTTGTTTTGCCAATAATCTTGACATATTCTATAATTTTATATTTACTATTCAACTACTGCTAAAATTTCATCTTGTTTAACTATTATATATTCTGTTCCTTCATATTTTATTTTAGTTCCTGCATATTGGCTTATGATAACATCATCACCTTTTTTTACTTGCATTGTTTCTTGTTTACCTTCAACAATTTCTCCAGGTCCTACTTCTATTACTTCTGCGATTTGTGGTTTTTCTTGAGCTGCTTCTGCTAAGATAATTCCACTTTTAGTTTTTTCTTCGCCTTCTTTCATTTTTAATAAAACTCTACTACCTAATGGTTTAATCATTTTTATTACCTCCTTTTGGTTTAGCACTCTTTGTGTTTGACTGCTAATAATTTATACCCTTTTTTATTAAATGTCAATAGTATTTTTCTAATTTTCACATAAAGTTCACATATCTATTTTATTATGCTTGTTTTCTTTTTATTCATTGGTTTTATAAAAAAAAATCTCCCTACAATCTATATTATTGCAAGGAGATCTTTTAATAGTCTAATTATAGACCATTATGAATCGTTTTTAAAGTTCGTCTATGTCTGATTTAAATTCATCATATAGCTTTCTGTTATACCATTTCTCTAGAAGTTGGCCTTTGTCCCAATATTGCGAAATCATGTGAATTCCTTGAGCTTCAACATCGAGTCTATCTACATCATCTTCTATATTATCAATCGATCTCATTCGCTCTATGGCCTTTTCTGCAGCTTCATCAAATGTTTTGTTTTCACAAACCATTGCCTTTTCAATTAGACGTGCTAAACAATTTCCATATTGAACGTATTGCCACCTTTGCTCGTTGTCTTGCTTTATTGTTTGTTCACGAAGTCTCTCCCATTTCTTCTTAGCGGCTTCATTACGAAAGCGAAGTTGGACTCCAACTGTGTCCCTACTTATTGAAGCTATTTGATTCATATAATTTGCGAATTTCGTAGCTATTTCATTCATTGCTCTGCTGGCAATCTCATATTCAATTGACATGAATTCTTTTTCAATGCTTTCTTTATCCGCTGATTTCCGCAGAATCACTCTTCTGACTCCACAAATTTCAATTTCAACTCCCAAAAAAGGAGTCTCTTCTGAGAGATTATAAACTTTGCAGAGTGTTTTGTAGAAATTACTTCCAATGCTAAAGCTTCCCAAAATAAAATTTACAAGCTTCTTCACTCCACCAGTTCCTATTAAAAGCCTGATGCTTGCAATCCCCTCTCTGAAGTCATATATTATGACTTCCAGCCCAGTTTCATCCTTAAAAATGAAAACCTTTTTAGTTGTGCAAATTTTTGTTGTAGTCGCCATTTTGCTTCCTTTCTTTAAAAACGACTTTATAAAAACGTACTTTATTATACAACTAATTCACATAAAAAGTCAACTTTTAATTGTATCTTCACAATATAACAGTATCCATTGAAAAAAGCAAAATATTATAGTATAATAAAAAAGTACATGGGGATGTAATGGTTTCGACATTACACCAGAAAGATAGATAGCAAGTAGTGGATTCTCGTTGGCCACTTAAAAAACGAGAAACTTAAATATAAACGCTGATAATAGAGAATTAGCATTAGCTGCCTAATTGCGGCTACGCTTTACTAGATATCCCCACATATTTAGATAAAGTGTCATATTAGTGGGAAACAAAGCTGTTAATTCTTTCGGAACAGTGGGTATTTAGAAAGATATATTTTTATAAAACTTGTTTGTTGGTGTTATAAAAATGAATCTAAAAAACAAACTAAACTTGTAGAATTCTATTTGGAAAGTGTTATGGACAGGAGTTCGACTCTCCTCATCTCCACCATACCAGACGTAAAATCAGCCATTTTACGTCTTTTTATATTTTTGTGCAAATTTATGTATTATATTTAAATGAGTTAATATATAAGAATTTATACTATATTAAAATTATTATAAATTCCAAAAAAAGTACTTGTATAAATTATTTAAGTGTTATATACTTATTTTATAAATTTTTATGCGGGTATAGTTTAGTGGTAGAATGTTATGCTTCCGACCTAATGGCGTGGGTTCGATTCCCACTACCCGCTCCAATTCAAATCAACTTACGAACTTACTATCTGACAAAATTTTATTTTCAATTTTTTCAAAATCTATACTACCAATATTATATTTGAACTAAATCTATCTTATAAACCTATTATACTATTTATTATTATTTAAAATTGTTTTTTCTAATTTTTTTATATCATTTTCATTTGGATGTGATAATGCTTTGTCAAAATTTGCTATTAGGTTGTCTATATTAAACATAAAACTTTTTTGCTCTTTCATCCTTTTATATCTTTCTAGCACTGATAAAGGCATTTTACCTTGGCACATAAAAGTTCCTATTATCGTATTGCTACTATCAATATTCTTTTTTACATTATCAACAATATTTTTAAAGTATTTTTCACTTTCACCATATCCTGCTGTTCCAAATAAAAATATTTTTTTATTTTTTAATTGTTTTAAAAGTTCAATTGTTTGTAAATCCGCATCCCCTTTTTCTGTCCAAAATCCAATATACAAAACTTCACTCAATTCATCCTCAATTTTATCTACTTCCCCATAATAATCGCAACTATTTTGAGGTAAAACATTATAGATTGCTTCTGCAAGTTTTTTTGTATTTCCTGTTCTACTACTATAAATTATTGAATATCTTTCATTTATCATAATTCACTTCTCCTTTCAATCCCCTTCTCTTCTAACGTAAAACTTTTTCCATTTAAATATTCAAGAATTCCACTATAAGTATTAAAATTAAATTTCAACATATAGCTTTGAAGCATTTGATAACGCTTATTAAACTTTTTATTTATTTCATTTTTACCATATTTTCCATCACCAATAATAGGATAACCAAGGTATGCAAGATGGGCCCTAATTTGATGTGTTCTACCAGTTTCGATTTCTACGTCTAAAAGTGTAGAATTATTATCATATTTTCTTAAAACTCTATATGTAGTAACAATTTCTTGGTAACCTTTTTTTAATTTATCACTAATATATACTGTTGATTTTTTATTATCTTTAAAAAGATAATCTACATTTCTTTTATATTTTTGTTTAGGACAGCCGTATACTAAAGCAAGGTAGTGCTTCTCAATCTCATGACGCTTAAATTTATCAATTAAAATATCTAAAGCCTTTTCATTTTTGGCAAATAGCACTAAACCTGTCGTATTTCTATCTATTCTATGACATGGCATTGGAAGAAAATTTAAATCTTTATATTTTTCGTGAATAATTGTAGTTAAACTATTTTTTCCTGTAACTTCTAAATTATGTGGTTTATTAATAACCAAAATATTATCATCTTCAAAAATGATGTCTAATACAACTTTAGGTTTTAAAAGTTCATCAGAAATAAACACACAAATTTCATCATTTTCAAAAATTTGAATGTTACTGTTTACTCGTTTACCATTGATTTTTACATCCTTTTTTCTTAATGTTTTATACATTAAATTTTGAGATAAATTTTCTATGTTATCCAGTAAAAAGGTACTTAATTTTTTTCCATCATATTTTTTATTAACAATTAATTTTTTCATATAAATATTATATCATAATTGCGTTGGAAAACAATAGAGTTTTCATTGCTATTTTCAAAATTTTCAGCTACTTTTTTATAATTATTTATCACATTTTTTAATATTCTTAATATTATATTTGGAAGGTGATTTATATGTCTATTGTTAAAACAGATATTAATTATACTTATGAAATTATGATGACAAACATTTATGAGCTAAATAATAAATTTTCTTTTTTGCAAGTTCAAAATGCGGGATATAGTGTTTTAGGCAAAACACTGCCTGTTATAAGGCTTCGGCAAAGGTCCTAAAAACGTGTTTTATATAGGAAGCCTTCATGCAAATGAATGGATTACAAGCGTTTTACTTATGAAATTTATTGAAGATTATTGTAATTCTTATATTAGTAATTCTACTTTATATAATTATAATATTAGGGATTTATTTAAATCTTGTTCTATTTATATTATGCCTATGGTAAATCCAGATGGAGTTGATATTGTAAATCGGTGTATATTCTCCTGATAGTACTATATATAAGGTTACAGCGGAACTTGCTAGGCCTTATGCAACTATTCCTTTTCCAAGTGGATGGAAAGCTAATTTTAATGGTGTTGATTTGAATCTCCAATTTCCAGCGGAATGGGAATTAGCCAAAAAAATAAAATATAATTTAGGTTTTACTGGGCCTGCCCCACGTGACTTTGTTGGATATGGACCTTTAACTGAGCCAGAAGCTTTGGCTGTTTACAATTTTACTCTTAGATATGACTTCAAATTGGTTATTGCTTATCATACTCAGGGTAAAGAAATTTATTGGCAATTTTCTAATTTTAATCCACCTAATAGTTTTTATATTGGCACTCAATTTGCTAAAAGTAGTGGCTACAAGTTGGCAAATACTCCGTATGATTCTAGCTTTGCGGGGTATAAGGATTGGTTTATTCAGGAATATAATAGGCCTGGTTATACTATAGAAGCTGGTATTGGCGAAAGTCCTTTACCTATTTCTCAGTTTGATGAAATTTATAAGGATAATATCGGTATTTTGATTTTGGGAGCAGTTCTTTAGAATTGTTCCTTTTGTGTTTCTGTTTTTGGCAATTGTTGTTAAGTTATTAATTTTTTATTTAATGTGGCCTTCGGGTTATGAGCGCCGGCAAAGGCACTTTTGAAGATTTATGAAAGCTTAAGTTTTTGTTGGTATTTAGTCATTTATAGAAGATTTGGTTTGTTGAGTTTTTATGCAATTTTAGGATGTTTTTGGAAGCAATTCTTCCCAAAATTTCCCCAATTTTATTTGGTAAAATTTTGCAGTAATCTTCTATAAAATTAAAAATTTTTTGGAGGTTTTAGTATAAAAAATTTAAGAGAAGTTAATGATGATATTTTAAGAGAGTGGTTTGCTTATAGAGATGAAGATATTTCTTCATTAAAATCTGCTGAAGATAAAAAACATTGGATTTATTTTGATGAAATAGCAGAAAATATTTTAAGGAATGTTCCTGAGTGTAATAAAAAGTATGTTAGACAACAATTACATAAACTTGATGATAATTTTTTAAATTATTGCGATTATTGGAATGAAAAGTATTATAGGAATGGGTTTGTTGATGGCTCTCAATTAGTTATGGGGTGTTTTGAGGAATAGATAAAATACCAGAGGAATTAATTTTCTTCTGGTATTTTTTATCTTAATTAAATACCTAATATATTTTCTATATGTTGATTCATTAAATTTCTTCTAAGGTTAATTCTTTGTGAATTAATTGTTTCTAAAAAGAAAGTATTCTCTTCATTAGATTTGTTTATAATTTGTATTAGTCTAATTAAATTTTCTCTTCCTATTTTATTCAAATTTTTAAGAGTATTATCGGCATTTTCATTTGGATAATAAGTCAAAAATTTAAAATATTTTGCAATTAAATATATTATAATATCTGATATCTGTATATTTACTTCATCTTTAGAATCTAAAAACTTGTAATTTTCTAGCTTATTCCCATTATTTAAAATCATATATTCGTCGTTCATTTTTTGTTCGTCTACTAATTCTTTATCAAATATGTGCATTGAATCTCTAAAAATAATACATCTCTGTTGCCTCAAAGAATAAAATGATTCCATTATTATTCTTTCCTCATTATCTTTTAAGAATATTAAATCATTATAATTTATAAATTGTTCTATTAACTCTTTTAGTAATTCTAATGTAGTATATTTTTCTTGTTCTTTATTTATAATATCAATTAATCCTTTACAAAATATTTTTATTTTTTCGTTTGTTACATTAGGATAATCCGTTTTTCTACAAATATCTAGGAAAATTTTAAAATTACTTCTTATTGCTCCATATAATTCATCTTTAAATGCATCTATTAGGTCTTGTGGAAAATATTTAGCAATTGGATTATTGCATATAGAATCAACAATATCAATTACACTAAAATAAATGGAATCTATATCTGAATAATGTACATAAGCATTATTTAATATCCAATTAAGTATTATATTTAATTTTTTGTGTTCGATACAATCTTTAAATGTATTTTTTCCCTTGAAAAAAGTTTTAGCTTTTAATTCTTGCCCAGTTTGTAATTTTAAGCTTGTTATTAATTCTTTAGTATCTTTTTCTTTAGATTTTTCAAAACAAATTCCCCCCAATGTAAAATTATCAAACATAACCTTAAAATCATTTAGCCCTCTTTCTGTTATCCTGACCTTTCTATAATTATTAGTTTCATCATAATAGAATATATATTTTTTTCCATTATCTTTATATCCATGTAATTGTTCTATTGCTGTAAAAAATTCTTCAACATTTATCATTGTTTTTATATCCTTACTTATTATATAACTTCTTAATTAATCTATTTTTTCTTTATAAATCTTTTATATAAAAGATAAATTAATCCTATCGCAATTGTAAAGCATAATCCTCTTAAATATTCTACTTTGATTAAGAAGCTTAATTGTGTAATTTTTATTTTTTCAATAAAAATATAGAATTTTCCAAGATGTAAAATATTATTTATAATTGGAAAAAATATGTAATCACAGAGAGGACCAGCACTTAATAATAGTGCAAATAATGCTGTTTTTTCTTGGTAATAATTTTCTTTTTCTTTAATTTTCTCTTCTAATCCTATTCTTAAAAACTCTATTTTTTCTTTGCTTTTCATAAATGTATGCATTAGTTTTAGCGTATCTTCTATTTCTCCATAGTTCGAATCTCTATGCTCTATATTTTCATATAATGTTTTACTATATATTTTTCTTAATTCATTATATGTATATTTATCATTCTTTAAATTCTCTATTATTCGGCTTTCTTGTAATACTTGTAACATCATTCTTTCCTCAATTGCTTGAATTTCTGTTTCTATCTGTTCAGCATTCTTTCCTACTACAATACTTGCTCTTTCATTAAAATATTTTTTGTAATTTTTATTTATACTATTATTTTTTAATTCATATTTGTAATTTCCCATTACTCCTTTTAATAAAGTATCGATAAATTTTTTATCTACATGATAACTTTTATCGCTTTCAATAAAATATGAGCATCTTGCATAAAATGTAATTGGTTCATCTAACTGATTTATTAGATTTAATAAATACAATGAAAAATTAATTATATTTCTAAATTCTTCATTTCTGGTATCTATTTCTATGTATTTTACTTTTTCTCCATCCATTACAGCATCAACCTCATTTTCTTTTTTATGTTTCGGTGCATAATTGACTGGAATAGTCAACCTTTCAAAAATATGTCGGTTAAAATCTGCAAAAACTTTTTCAAATTCTTCAAAATTACTTTCATCGTCAATATAAATTTTATAACTTATTATGATACTATTATTTTCAAATATCTTTATAATTGGATATATAAGTATATCTCTTTCTAAAACTTTAACTTGAAATGGTAACATAAATAAATCCAAATGATACATTGGATTTATCCAAATTTCTTGTTCTTGTGTATACATTAATATTGCTTGTTCTAAATTAATTTCTTTAAAAACAGTATCTATAAATTCTGGTTTAGAAAATTTAGCAGAAACTTTCATATACTCCTTTTTTATATCTATTTCTTGTATTTCTATATTGGTATCTTTTTTAGTATAACATCTCCCATAACTATCAATGCCATATACAACTACATTTTCTTTAATTAAATTCATTGAATTTAAAAATAATATATCTTTTTTTAAATCGCCTAAATAAAAAGATTTATTAATTACCACTTTACTTTTCTTCATTTTTCACCTCGTCTTTAATCACATCTCTTTTATTATTTCTATATACTTTTTGTATGAATTTATATAATATCATAAATATAACACTACTAGCCAGAATAATTGCACTTACAGTTTTATGTGAATAAATAATTTTTGTTAACCATATTATACCACTTAGTATATAAAATAAAACAATAAATGTAATTAATCTTATGGTCCAATGAATAATTGATCCTGATGATTTACCCATAATTATTCCAGAATCATATAATTTTCCTACAAAATCCCATGCCACTTTTAATGCTATTATTCCTACAATGCTTAATGTAATATAATTATAAATAATATTATCAAACAATACATATTCTCCGGTTATCATTTCAAAAACTGGTTTTAATATTTGTTTCAACTAATTTTCCTCCTTTCAACTAAAAAGCAAAATACTTAGTAAAAAAACTAAAATATTTTGCTTTTGTCTATCTATTTAATTAATTTTAAATTCATAGCATATTCAAATGATATTTGTTCAAATTTTTTAGTTTTTTTCCATCCATCCTCTCTATGTGACATTTCAGATATATCTGTTACTTTTTCATCTTTTAGTAACTTAATTATTTTGTTTATTATCTCAATTTCACTATCCTTTAATTTGCTTAAATCAAAATTTTTATTACTTGTTATAATAGTTTTTGTGCCACTTTCATCTTCATAATCATTTCTTATATATTTATCATCTAATAAAGAAATTTCTTTGTATCTTTGATCTATTATTGTAGGGCCATATTGTTGCTTTTGATATGTTAATCCCGTAATCGAAACTCCCCTTTGATTAAATGATAATATATCTATAAACCATAAATATTTATTAAGGCTAGTAATTGTCAAGTTATTAACTTTACTAGAAATATAAGATATAATATTTTCTACTAATTCCAAATCAAATAGTTTATATCCGTTAAATATATTTGGTCTTAATTTTAAAGAATTATTTATAACTCTTTTATACATATCTTGAATATCATTTTTGCATATTTCATTTTCCAAATTTGTTGATACTATTTTTTTATATGTTTTTTCATTAATATTATTATTTTCATATGCTTCTTTTACTTTTTCTATAAATTTATCATCATTTTCTATTAATAATCTAATATAATCACTTTGAGATTTTGTTGGAAGTCCTCCTCTTTCATATCTATTAATAGTCATTTTTCCAAATCCAAGAATAGCAGTTAGCTCTCTTTGTGAAATATCATATTTTTTTCTTAGCTTAATAATGTCTTCAGCTTTTATAATATTTGTTTTTTCTCTATAAATTTGATATATTCTTTCATTATTTTTATTTTCAATTTCATTAACATATAAATCTTCATTACACTCATTACATATAGCTACATTTTCAAATGTGTTTACTTCAATTCCTCTAAATTCTTTTAAATCTCTTTTTTCAATTCTATACTCTACTTCTTTTTTACAATATGGACAATATACTTTCATTTTAATTCACCCCATCATATTTACCAAATTCATGAACTGACAAACAAACTGACTTTTCAGTATTTTCTATTCTTATTTTAATATATAACTGCGTATCTTCAAACATTGGATTAAACTTAAATATCCAACCATCATACTTTGGATTTCGGTCTTCTTCTGGACCTGCAAAACAATCATTAATAGACAGTTGTCTTACAATATCTTTAACATCTTCATCGGTAAGACTATACTCTCTCATAAATTCTATGTTCTTTCTAGTTCTAACAATAATAAATTTATCTCCATCATTATCTTTATCTACAATTTGCTTTATTCTTAGTAAATTTTGACTTCTAATTTGACCTCCTATTGTATTCATTATATGCCATCTCCTTAAATATAGTGCCACTTTTTGATGGCAATTTTATTTTACCATGGAAATTTCTTTAAGTCAATAATTTACAATCATTATTTTTATTTTTTCGTTGAATTCATTGTTTTATTCATACTATAACGAAAAAATAGAGCCACACTCATAAAGCATAGCTCCTCAAAAGTACAAAATTTTTCTAACTAATATCCAGTTTATTATTTCACTCTAGTTTTATCAATATGTTCATAAATACTTTTCATCTTTTTTACTCTCACTACATCTTGTCGCATTCATTTTTTAATTTTCATAATGAATTTCTACTTTAATTTTTTTTTCATAAATCCCATTAATATAGCACTTATATTTCTTACCAGTATCTAATTTGGGCGCAATTTCTTGTGCTTTTTCTTTTGTTACATATCCTATTGTTTCATTATTTTTGTTCACAACTTTTATTGCATTTGAATCATACTGGTTATCTTTTTCTCTTACAAAGAAAATTTCTTCTCCTATAGTTAACTTTTCTACCACTTTTATTCTATTTTCATAATATAAACCTACTACTGTTGCATATTCAAATTCTCTTATGTTTTCCTCTTCACCGAAATATTCTCGTTCTATTTTTTCGTCTTCTAAAACCTCTATTTCTTTTTGTTCTAAAAGTTTATACACTTCTGCAGATATCTCTTTACCCTCTATTTTTTCTTTTAGTACCTCTAGTCCTTCTGATGTTTGTTTATAATATCTTGATGTAATTATATCTTTTAACATCTCGTTAAAGTTAAATTTAACATATTTTTCTCTATTCTTATACACTATTTCAAAGAATTCTTTAAACATTCTGTAATCTTTAATTTCATACAATATAGTTGACAACGTTTCACTTGTTGTATTTTCCCATACATATTTATTTTCAAAAACTACTTCTTTAACATCTTCATTTTCTTTAATAAACTTATATGAACTTATTTGTTTTTCTCTATCTTCATCATATCTTGAAATGTATCTTAATATAGAATCTACTAAACTTAATTCTATATATTCATATTCATTTATGTATTGTTTATATTTAGTTAATAAATATTTCCAAGCCCTCAAAAATTTTTCTATGTTTTTTTGAAAGATTTTTTCTAATTCATCTTCAATAATTCCTAAATTATTTTTATTTTCAGCACCATATTTCTCTACCAATTCATTTAATATTTCATTATATTTTTCTTCATTTTTACATTCGATGGACACTTTAAACTTCAGATTATCAATTGCTTCTGTTAATTTAAAAATCTCATTATTTAATTCAGCTTGTTTTTTATATGTATCATCTAAGTATCCCATTGCTCCTAATAATGGAAGATATTTTCTTAAATCAAACTTTGACATATGATTCTCACCACCTAGACATTTAAGATTTAATCTCTACTCTTTTTCCAATAAATTTGACTAGCACATTCATTACTTTCTTCTTGAAATTTATCTCTCACTTTTAAAATTTCTTTAATTTCATTAATATTTTCCATTTTATTAACAGCATATCGAATCATTTCACTTAATTGTTCAATTTTTTCATTTATTTTTTTAACTTGGCTCATATTTGCATTTTCAATATTATTATTTATTAAATTATTGCAAACCATCAAATCTATAGCAATAATCTTTTTCTTTTCAACTATACTTTCCCATATACCTTTATTATTTTCATAATTCATTATGGGTGTTAAATACTCTTTACCTTCATTACTCATTAATAATTCTTTAAATTTATCCATATTGTTTTCATAAAATAGCTTCTCTTTAAAATTTGAATAATCTCCAAACATGTTATTATCTCCTTTCCATCTATTTCTATGTAAATTTCTCCTTAAGTCTTAAATTCTATTAATATGTAATTTTACCTCCATAATTTTTCTATTCTTAGTAGCAATATTCTTCTTGTTCGGATACATTTACATTAAATATTTTTATTTTACTTGAATTTTCATATTCTTTCAGGTTTTCAAATAAAACAGTATTACAAAAATCGCTTTTTTTATATGAACAGCTCAACATACACTCTATAATACCTTTATATATATTAATCACTTCTTTTGATTTCTCAATTCTTTAATTAAAAATACTATAATGTGTATAAAATGCCTTTCTAATTGTAAAAAATTAGACACTAATATTAGCTTTTTCAAGATTGTTTATTAATAATTCTATTGATTGCATAGACTTGTTATTTATAATTCCATTAATATCTCCTCTATACTCATCTACACAACTACTTACAATCCATTTAATTTTTGTTTCTATTTCATGATTCCATAATTTTCCTTGCGCTTCATATATTGATTTCATTTTATCTGACCATTTATTTTTCATGCCATTTAACTTATGACTATCAATAATTATTCCCATTTCTTTTTCAATTTTGTTTATATATATATCCTTTTTTATAGCATCCTCAAGTTCAGTATTTTTCATACCTTCATATGATATAAGATTATATTCGCTTTCTAATAATAGTTTCGACTTTTTGCTTTTTTCAATTGAATTTCTACCTTCATCATCATTATCTAAAAGCACATAATATTTACATATATTTTCTTTTAAATAATTCAAATATGCTTCAAGTTTTCCCGCTCCATTTAGTGAATGTATAATCATATCTCCATTATCTAAATTTTTTTGTATAATTGGACTCTTTTGTCTTAAAATTTTATATAAAATTTTTTTATCATTTTCTCCTTCTACAATCAATACAAATTTTTTATTATATAAATAATCGGATATTTTAATTCCTAAAACACTTCTTATTTCTTCAATATTTTTACTTGGTATAGCTTTCCCATGATCAACAATAATATTATTTTTCAAATTATCTACATCAACAAACTGCGAATTATGTGTTGTAATAATAACTTGACTATCCTTTTTTAACTTTCTTATTACTTTATTTAATTCACTTATTGCACCAGGATGTAAATGTGATTCAGGTTCATCTATAGCAATTATCGAAGATTCTTTGGTGTTATATCTATCTGTCAATATTCCCATAGAAACTAAACTTTTTATTCCATCACCTTTGTATTCAATTTTTGTTGGTGTTCCATCATCTATTATTACTTCTACATCTCTTCTTAATGCTTTGACTCTCGATTCTTCTGCAATATGTAATTTTACATTTTTTATAGTAGGAATATAACCTATTAATGATTTCTTTATTTTTTCTGATATAACATCTAAAATTTCTTGTTGAAGATTATTTATTGTTTTTAAAGCATTTTTATATTCCTCTTTTTCTTCAATTACAGCTAACTCTTTAGATAAATTTCCTCTAATAATATTTATTCCATCTTCTTCTGTTCTTATTGCAGGTATATAATTAAAAATTATCTTTTTACTGACAAATTCTCTTATTTTATTTACTTTCTTTTCGAAACTTTTATTTCCTCTTTTGGGAACTGAAATCTTAGGAATATTATCACTTCCAATTTTTATTTGTATCTCTAAAGTTCCATTAATTCTTGAATTAACATATTGCTTAAATTCTTTTATATCTTGTTCATTTAGTTCAAATTCGAACTTAAAAATTGTTTCAAGTCCTCTACTTCGGTTTTGGAATAATATTGGGAAATCTCTTTTCCAAAAATAACTATCATTTTCACCAAAATAATAATTTTTTCTCATCATTATATGTCTTTCATATACTGGATTTGAAATAATATTCATTCCAATGGAAAGTGCTTTTATAATATTAGATTTACCTTCATTATTTTTTCCTAATAATACTGTAATATCTTCTAAATTTATCTTATGTGCTTTTGTAATACTTCTAAAATTTGTAATTGAAAACGTTATAAGTTTCATTTTTATTCTCCATCCACTTTATATTTTTCTCCCTCTTCTGCTACCATATCCAAACCATAATTTTCTTCCTCATCAGTAACCTTATACTCAATTCCATCATCATTTTTATCAGCAGTTCCAAGTCCAAAATATTTTTCAAAGAATTTCTTTATCTTATCTATTATAGTTTGTTTCTTTTCTGCTCTATTACCTCCTCCAAATCTTCTCATTGGTGGTAATATTTTTTCTATATCTGTTCCATTTGTTTTAACTTGTCCATCTCTAAAAGCATTATCTAAAAACTTTCTAGTTTCTTCTTCATTCAAATTTTCATCATTAATTATTTTCTTTAAGTCTATTTCTTTTTGTTCTTTTACGAATTTACCCCAATCATCCATAACATTTGTATCTGCATTTATTTTTGAAATAAATCCATCTATTAATTCTTTCTTTGAACGAAGTGCTAAACTTGATTTTATAGCTTTATCAATAGTTCCAAGTATTTCTTTATCTTCACAATTAGATTGATGATATTTTGCAACTAACATTAAAATATAATCTATATTTACTTCTACTTGTTTTACAAGTTCCATTTCAAATACTATATCATCTTTTATGCTTTCTTTCTCTCCATCATCTTTTTGTTTATATTTTTGATATAAATCAACATACATTCCTGTGTAGTCTTGAAAATCTCTTTCAGATAATATTTCGTTTCCTGCAAATTTATCAAATGATGATAATATATTTCTTAATCTTAATATATTTCCTATTGATACTATAAAATCCTTTTCTGCTTTTTCTCCGACAATTTGTACTCCTAGTGGATATTTTTGTAATAGCATTGCTATTCTTTCTTCATATCCTATTTGTTTTTTACCATTATCGTCTTCATATCCATAATAGTAATCTTCATAAGATTTTAGTAATACAATTCCTGTTGCATTTTTATCTCCGAATAATGCTATTGCATCATTTGTTGCCTCTTGTAAGTTTCTAAAACATACAATGTTTCCATAAGTTTTTACTGAATTTAATATACGATTTGTTCTTGAATAAGCTTGTATTAGTCCATGTTGTTTTAGATTTTTATCCACCCATAATGTGTTTAATGTAGTTGCATCAAATCCTGTTAAGAACATATTTACTACTATTAGTAAATCAATTTCTCTATGTTTTACTTTATCTGATAAATCTTTGTAGTAGTCCTGGAATCCGTTTCCTTCTGATGAGAAATTTGTCTTGAATTTTTTATTGTATTCGTCTATTGCAAAGTCTAAAAATTCTCTTGAACTTTTATCTAATAAATTCGTTTCAAATCCTTCGTCATCTAATATTCCATCTGAAGTATCTTCTTCATTTTGTGCATAAGAATAAATTGTAGCAATTGTTAAGTCTTTTTGTTTTTCTTCTAATTGCTTCTTAAATTCTAAATAATATTTTTTTGCCATTGGTATTGAAGCTACTGCAAACATTGAGTTGAATCCATTTACTCTTTGTCCTTTTAAATCATAAAATGAATTTCTTTTTGTTTTCTGATCAAAGTGTTCTATTATGTATGAAACTACATTTGATACTCTCTCTGGTGATGATAGTGCTTCTTCTGTATTTATTGCCTCTACTTCTTTATCTTTCATTCCTTCTTTGGCTTTTATTGTATTTATATAATCAATTCTAAATGGCAATACATTTCCATCATTTATAGCATCTACTATTGTATATGTATGTAATTTTTCTCCAAATGCTTGCTCTGTTGTACAAAAATCTGGATTTGTTGTTCTTCCTGCATTTTTTGCAAATATTGGTGTTCCAGTAAATCCAAATAAATGATAATTTTTGAAGTTTTGTACTATCATTTTGTGCATATCTCCAAATTGAGAACGATGACATTCATCAAATATCAATACCAGATGTTTCTGATATACTGGATGATTTTTGTTTCTTTTTACAAATTCACTTAATTTTTGAATTGTTGTTACTATTATTTTTGATGTTGTATCTTCTAATTGCTTTTGAAGTACTTTTGTACTTCTGTTTCCGTTTGCTGCTCCTTTTTGGAATCTATCATATTCTTTCATTGTTTGATAGTCCAAATCTTTTCTATCTACAACAAATAATACTTTATCAATATATTCTAATTTACTTGCTAATTGTGCAGTTTTAAATGAAGTTAATGTTTTTCCAGATCCAGTTGTATGCCATATATATCCTCCTGCTTCAATTGTTCCCATTTTTTTATAATTTGTTGCTACTTGGATTCTGTTTAATATTCTTTCTGTTGCAACAATTTGATATGGTCTCATTACAAGTAACAAATCTTCTGATGTAAACACACAATATTTTGTTAATATGTTTAAAATTGTGTGTTTTGCAAAAAATGTTCTTGTAAAATCAACTAAATCAGGAATTACTTTGTTATTAGCATCAGCCCAAAATGATGTAAATTCAAAACTATTACTTGTTTTTTTACTTTTATTTCTAGTTGATGTTTGTTCTTTTATATGACTTTCTCTTGTCGTATTAGAATAATATTTTGTACTTGTACCATTTGAAATTACAAATATTTGAATGTACTCATATAATCCACTTCCTGCCCAAAAACTATCTCTTTGATATCTATTTATTTGATTAAATGCTTCTTTTAGTGCTACTCCTCTTCTTTTTAACTCTACATGTACTAATGGAAGTCCATTTACTAATATTGTAACATCATATCTATTATCATAATTTCCACTGTTTTCTACATATTGATTTATGACCTGTAATCTATTATTATGAATACATTTTTTATCTATTAAAGTTATGTTTTTGCTTGTTCCATCATCTCTTTTTAATACTTGAATATTATCTTCTTGTATTTTTCTAGTCTTTTCAACTATTCCATCATTGTTATTTGCAATAGAATCATTGAAAAATCTATCCCATTCGCTATCTGTAAATCTATAATCATTTACTATTTCAAGTTGTGTACGAAGATTTTTTATTAAAGATTCTGAATCATGAATTTTTAAATAGTCATATCCTTGTTCTGTAAGCATTCTTATAAATTCGTTTTCTAATGCTTGCTCACTTTGATAGCTGTCTGATTTTTTTTTTACTGGTTCATATTCTGTTACTACTGTGGAATCGTTCATTTCCATTACTACATTATATTTATTCATCTAATTAATCCTTCCATTTAAAATCTTTTTTAAAATTATTAAAAGTTTCAATAAATAACATTTTATCTTCTTTTGTTAATTCATTGTATTCTATTTCTGACAATCTACTATGACTGTATAAATTTATAATTCTTATAAATTCGTCTTTTTCAGCACTATTAATACAATCAGTCCAATATTTGTATCCCAGAAAATTACTTGTTTTTTCAAGTAAGCTTCTAAATAAATTAAAATGATATTTTTTTAAATCATTATGATTAATAGCATTTTCGATAATTTTCTTAATCGTTAGATGATAGCTAAATGGCGTATCACCTTTTTGCTCTTCCAAATAATATATATTTTCTTCTTTTCTTAAAATATATTTGAATAGTTTAAATTTCTTATCTTTAAATTTATTATAATTATTATATAATACATTAAATAGCAATGCATAATGTGTTGTAATTATAAACTTAAGATTACTCTTACTATTATCAATTAAATCAATCAGTTGCATCGCCATTGTTATTGCTCTGGAATCATCTACTGAAGAAATTGGATCATCAATAGTTATGTACTGTAGTTCATCGAAAATATTTGTGCTTCTCTTTTCTTTATCTGTATTAAGCTCATCTATTGCAATTGATATAATCGTGCAAAAAACACTCCAAATAAATAAGCTTTCTTCACTTTTAGAAATTTTTATGTTATTTATACTTTTTTCATCTCCAGTTGGAATATTAAATGTTATTATTCCTTCTTTTAAATCAAAATAAGGTTCTAATTTTGACATCACTAACCTTTGAAAATTATTTATAATTTCGTTTTCACATCCTTGATCTCTAATAAAATTGACAACCCATGAATTTTTTTGTATATTTAGCGTTACTTCTTCATTGTTCCAAACAAATAAATCAGTAATAAATGAATTGAAGCATATATTTTTCTTATATTCTTCATCTTTTATTATATTTGATATTCTCGTTTTTCCTGTTGAATTAAATGCATATAACAGGGTTATTGCTTTCTTATTATTTGTACCAAGTAATTTACTTTCAATTTCATATGCTACATCTTCAATTTCATTATACTCTTCCATTTACTTCTCCTGACTTTATTTTAGTTCTTTAAAGGAAAGCAATTTATCTCTATAATACTCGTATTGCTTTTGTCTTGCTTCTATTTCAGCAGGTAGTCCCTCTGACATATCATTGCACAATTTATCTAGATTTTCTAAAAAATAAACAATTTTCTTCTGTTCTTTGAGTTCTATTATTGGAAATTTAAACTTTTCAAACATCTTCATGTCTACTGATGCAAAATTTCCTTTATTCAGATTATTTAAGCACCACTTACATAGTAAATAACAATAATAAAACAAAAATTTAACATCATATTTATCTTTATATTTATCTTTTATCATTAAACACGTAAATCTTTGATTGCACAAAAAATCTTCTGTTATTAGAGCATGTTCTCCTATTGTTGCTGATGTTGATATAATTATAGAATTTTTAGGAAATAATTTTCCTTTTATTCCTTTTGCATTTACATGTTGTATGGAATCTGATAAAATTCTTCCATTTTCTCTAATGTCTTCCATTCTATACCATGATATAGTTCCATTTTTCCAATACTCTTTATTGCTTTTAGATGGTGTATAACCATTTTTTGTATCAAATAATTCTTTTAACTCTAACCATTTTATATTGTTTAATAAGTATCCGTGTGTGTGTGTGTGTGTGTGTGTGTGTACAGCGCCAAGGGTTTCATCGTTTTCAAAATTTAATAGTTTATCTCTATAATATTCATATTGTTTTTGTCTTGCTTTCAGCTCTGCTGAAAGCTCTGCTGAAAGTAACATGAAATCGTCCAAAACATGGACAATTTCATCTTGTACCTCCCACGGAGGTACAGCAATTTGAAGCTTTCTAAAATCACCTTGATTTAATTTTGGTATATTTCCATGTATTAAACTTGTTACATTAATTGTTTGAATATAATGATATAAATATCTTAAAGAAACTCCTTCTATTTCTTCAATAATATGTGCATGATTATTTACCCATATCTTTCCTTCAGCCCATGTTACTATCGGATTTCCATTTTCATTTATCACAGAACCATCTTCTCCAACTAATACATATTTTCCGTCAAATATGTAGTCAGCCACATAATCTTGAATTCCATTAGCTCCGTAATATGGATATTCTCCTGCTTTTCTTGCAGACTTTGTAACAGGCTTCCTTTTATTATCTAATATATTACAGCATTTCTCCAAATCTAAAAATTTTACGCCATTAGGACATTTATTTTTTATCAAATCATCAATTTTTCCCATTTTACACCTCTATCTCTGCAATTATTTTAGCTATTTCAATACGAAGTTTATTTTCTCTCTCAACAATTTCATCTATTTCTTTATTTAATTCAACAATATCAATTTTTTCTCTTGTATCTTCTTTTTCTACATAAGTTGCAACTGATAAATTATAATCATTTTTGGCAATTTCTTCATTCAATACTATTTTTGCAATATGTTCCTTATCTACTCTATTTTTAAATATCTCTATAATATTATTTATATTATCCTCAGTTAGTTTATTATTATTTGTTACCTTAACGCACTCATTTGTTGCATCTATAAATAATGTACTATTATCTTTTTTACTTTTCTTTAAAACCATTATACATGTTGCTATTGATGTTCCAAAGAACAGATTGTCTGGTAATTGTATAATGCAATCTACAAAGTTATTATCAATTAAATATTTTCTTATTTTTTGTTCTGCTCCACCTCTATATAAAATACCAGGGAAGCAAACTATTGATGCTGTTCCATTTGTTGCAAGCCATGCAAGTGAATGCATTATAAATGCAAAATCTGCTTTTGATTTTGGTGCTAATACTCCTGCTGGTGAATAACGAGGATCATTTATAAGTACTGCGTTATCATCTCCAGCCCATTTTATAGAATATGGTGGATTTGAAACAATAACTTCAAATGGCTCATCATCCCAATGTTGTGGTGAAACCAATGTATCTTCACATGCTATATCAAATTTATCATAATCTATATCATGTAAAAACATATTTATTCTGCAAAGGTTGTATGTAGTCAAATTTATTTCTTGTCCATAAAATCCGTTCCTTACATTATCTTTTCCTAATATTTTTGCTGATTTTAATAGTAAAGAACCAGATCCACAAGCTGGATCATATACTTTATTAACTGATGTTTTTCCAACAATAGCTAATCTTGTTAATAATTCGCTTACTTCTTGAGGTGTATAGAATTCTCCTCCTGATTTTCCAGCGTTAGATGCATACATTGACATCAAAAATTCATAAGCATCTCCAAAAGCATCTATTGAATTATCTTTATAATTTCCAAGTGGAATATTAGCAATACCATCTAATATTTTTACTAATCTATCATTTCTTTTTGCAACAGTTGCTCCTAATTTATTACTATTAACATCAATATCATCAAATAAGCCTGCAAAGTCTTCTTCACTTTCTGCTCCTTTTGCTGAGTTTTCAATATTATTAAAGATTCTTTCTAATGTTTCATTTAAATTTTCATCATCTTTAGCTTTTTTACATACATTATCAAATAATTCTGATGGTAATATAAAGAAACCTTTTTCGTTTACCATCTCTTTTCTAATTGTTTCTGCCTCTTCATCTGATAATTTTGCATAGTCAAAGTTATCATCTCCTGCTTTTCTTTCGCCTTCATTTATGTAATTAGTCATATTTTCTGATATGTATCTATAGAACATTATTCCTAATATGTATTGTTTAAAATCCCAACCATCAACTGATCCTCTTAAATCATCTGCTATTGACCATATTGCTTTGTGCAATTCTTCTCTTTCTCTTATATTTCTGTTTTCCATAAGTTTCCTCCGTTAAATCTAATTATCCTATTTATTTTATATCACATAATCCAGTTTTTAACAATAAATTTCCCAATATTTTAGCTTAATTTGTCGAAAATTTTTCCTAAGTTTTTGATGTTTTATCGCCACCTATTTTGTAACTCATTAATCACATTCCATACCTTTCCTATTTCCTGTTTCACTTCACTTAAATCAACAGTATAAATCCTTCCACTATTCGTCAAATACGTTAATTGATTTATATTATTTCCTATTCTTCTAAGTTCTGCTACGACTTCATTTAATCCATCAACCATCACTATATCTTTATCTAAACCTTGTTCAATCAAATATTCTGATAAACTTAGTTTAGCAATTTTGCTTTTCTCAATCAATTTTTTCTTCTCTTTTTCATTAACTCTAATTGTTATAATTTTATCCTTCTTCAATTTATCATCTCCATTTCATAAAAGGGTTTGGGACTTTCCCAACTATCAAGAACCCTTTGTATACACAAAGGGGAATCTTGCTAAAAACATTTCTCTTATTTTAGTTCTTATTGCTCCAAAACAATATAAAAAGAAAAGTGACATTTTTATCTGACACTAATCATTTCACATCTAAAGTAATTTAGCTTATACTCCAGTTATCTCAACTATTTTGTAGCGATTCCCTAATTAGGGAATCGCTCATTCTATGGTCATCATCCTTAATTTCAATACCACCACACATTTCATATAATCTTGAAATTATTGAATCAACAATACTATAATTTTTATTTATACATAATCTTTCTCTTAATTGATTTCTATTATAATTTGTGGTTATAACAATCGGCAAATAATTATTATATCTATTATTCACTATCAAAAATAATTTTTCTAATACCCATTCTGTTGGCTTTTCTTTTCCTAAATCATCAATTACCAAAAGATCAACACTAGAATATAAATTCAAAAAATCGCCACAACCACTCAAGCTGTAACGATTAAATCAAAATTGTAAAGCAAATTTATTTCAAACTCACCTTAGAGTTATGAGTCATAAGTATAAACTTCGAAAAAATAGTCCTTCTTTAAATATTTTGTAATATCTTTTTTATATTTGAATATATACAAATGATTGTGGTGCTGCCTTTATTCCATAACTAGAAAGTTCTTTTGGACTGTCATATTTCTTTATATTTGTTAACTTATATGCTATTGCTTTACTTCTATCTTTAAAATATTTTTGATAAAAATTCAAATCTATGCCTGAGTATTTTTTAGTTTTCTCCCATATACGATCCGGTGAATCCTCTAATATTTTTTCTACTTTTGCTTCACCTACCACTTTCATAATAGGATATGTTGAGTATATTATGATTTTATCAATGTCTTGTTTACACCTAATTTTTCTATATTCGTATTTTTTACTTCCATTAAAAATATTTTCTATATATTCTGGTTTTATTGAAATTAACATATTATACATATTGTATTAGCCCTCACTTTCTAATTTCTTTGTCTTATTGTTTAATACTTCTATAATATAAAAATAAAGCATCTGCCAAAATTTAGCAAAAGCTTTATTTTTAATACATTTTCAACGTTTTTTAGTAACCTTTATTTTATTTATTCTTTTGTTATCCATTTCACCAAATTTAAATTTGCTGGTTCTAATATCATTTCATTTTTTGGCATTACTCTAAATGTATAACCATAATTTCCACCTGTTGATAGTTCTATTTTAGCTGTAAAGTAGTATTTTCTTTGTTCTTCGTCAGAATCTGCTAATTGCATTGGTATTATGCTAACATTTTCTACTATTCCGTTTTCTAATATTTTTCCATAATATACTTCTACTTCTATATTTTCGATATCGATATTAGGTAGTTCAACTTCACATCCAACTTCTATTTTGTTTCCTGCATCTACTGTTATATTGTCAAGGTTGTTTGTTTGGTTTATTTTGATGTCTTTCCAGTTTGTGTATAAGTCTTTTTTCCAAGTGTTATATTCTGCAACATTGTCTATATTTGAATAGTATTTTTTTGTTAGTTTTGCAAGTGGCATATAATATTTATTTGTATAATCTACTAACATTCTCGCGGTGCTATATTTTCCTCCTGTTGATGTTATAGAGTTTTTCATTATTTCAATCCATCTTGTTGGTAGATTGTTTTCTTCTCTTTCATAGTATGCTGGTATTATTTTTTCTTCTAATGTTCTATATAGGCTTTGGCTATCAGCTTGGTCTTGTGCTTCATATGAGTCGTATTCGCTATTATTTCCTATTGTCCAACCGTTTTTTTGATTATAGCCTTCTGCCCACCATCCATCTAATACGCTAAAGTTTATAACTCCATTTACTGAGGCTTTTTGTCCACTTGTTCCAGATGCTTCCATTGGTCTTCTTGGATTATTTAACCATACATCAACACCACTTATTAAATATCTTGACATTGCTATGTTATAGTTTTCTAATAAGAATATTTTTCCTTTAAATTGTGGCATCATTGATACTTGATGTATGAATTTTATTAGGTCTTGTCCTTCTTTGTCTGCTGGATGTGCTTTTCCTGCAAATATTAATTGGACTGGTCTATCTGCATTATTTAATATTTGTGTTATTCTTTCTAAATCTTTAAAGATTAATGTTGCTCTTTTATATGTTGCAAATCGTCTTGCAAATCCTATTGTTAGTGCATTTGGATTTATTTTTGACACAATTTCAGTTATATCTTCATAACTATATCCTGAACGTCTTAGTCTTTCTGTTGTGTTTTCTTTTACTAATTTTAATAATTTGACTTTCCTTTCATTATGGACATTCCATAATTTTTCATTTGGTATTGCTTTTATTTTTTCCCAAACCTTATCTTGATACATACTGTCTTGCCAATATGGCATTAAGTATTGATTATATAGTTCTTTCATTTTTGGTGCTAGCCATGAGCAAGTATGAATACCATTTGTTACATATCCTATTGGTGCTTCATTTGATGCTATATTAGGCCATATTTCTCCAAATAGTTCTCTTGATACTGCTCCGTGTAATTTGCTTACTCCATTTTTCTTTCCAGCAATTTTTAGTGCTAAAATCCCCATATTAAATCCACTATCAAGTTTTTTTCCTGGTTTCATTCCTAATTGCATAAATTCGTCTCTTGATAATCCTAATTTTGGCCAAAAGTCTTTGAAATATTTTTCTACCAATTCTAGAGGGAATATATCATTTCCAGCTGGTACTGGTGTGTGTGTTGTAAATACTGTTTTTGAGCTTGCTATATCTTTTGCTACCTCAAATGATACGTGTTTTTCTGCTATAATATTTTTTATTATTTCTAAGTTTAAAAATGCTGAGTGTCCTTCATTCATATGATAAACTGTTGGTTCTACTTTTAAATATTTTGTTAATAACTCAACTCCTGCTTGTCCTAAAACTACTTCTTGGCGAATTCTCATTTCTTGGTCTCCACCATATAGTTTTAGTGTTACATCTCTATCTTCTGGGTTATTTTTTTCAATGTCAGAATCTAATAAATATAATTTAACTCTACCTACGTTTATACTCCATACTTTTAGATATAATCTTCTTTTAGGGAATTTTACATATATTATTAAATCTTCTCCAACTTCATTTTTTACTGGATTGATTGGTAAATCGTATAGGTCTATTTCATTATATTCTGATTGTTGTTGACCGTCTCCGTTTATTTTTTGACTAAAGTATCCATCTTTATATAGTAATCCGACAGCAACTAGTGGAATTCCTAGGTCACTTGCTGATTTCAAGTGGTCTCCTGATAATATTCCAAGTCCACCTGAGTAAATTGGAATAGTTTGGTCTAATCCATATTCTGCTGAAAAATATGCAATTAAGTCTCCCTTTTCTTCTGGGTAATTTTTAGAAAACCATGTGTTTTTGCTATTCATATAGTCTTCAAATTCTTCAACTATTTTGTCATATTCTTTTAAAAATGTTACATCTTTAGCTGCTTCCTCTAGTCTTTCTTGTGATACGTGTTTCAAAAATTTCACAGGATTTTTATTTGATTGTTCCCATAAGTCCATATCAATCCTTTGAAATAAACGTAAAAATTCTGTATTCCAAGACCACCACAAATTATTTGCTACTGTTGATAATTTGTTTATCCTTTTTGGCAATTGTGGGTTTACTGTTATTCTATTAAATAAATACATTTTGTATTTCCTCCTTCGTATTTCTTCGCCTTTTTCTTCTCGTAATTTCACATTTATATTATCTATTAAATCAATTTAATTGTCAATAATTTTATGTTAAAAAATTCTTAAAATATCATTATATGTTATGACCACTGAAAGACCTATTAATAATGCAAATCCTAACATTTGAATTCCTAATTCAGTTTCTTGTTTCATTGGTTTTCTTCGTATTGCTTCTATTATTAAGATTAATATTTTACCTCCATCTAAAGCTGGTACTGGAAGTAAATTTGTTACTCCTAAAGAGATTGATATTAATGCCATCATTTGTAAAAATTCTCTGAATCCATTTGTTTTAGCTACTGCTTCTGATATTCCAACAGGTCCCGTCATTTGATCTATTCCGACTTTTCCAGTAAATAACTGTTTCAAATTTTCTCCAATTTGTGATATAAATTCGTTTGTTTGCATAACTCCATTTATACATCTATTGGCAAAATTGTCACTTGCATATTTCATATTAATTCCTAAATAATATTTTTTGAAATTATTTTCAAATGTTACTTCTGTAGGTTTTATACTGTATTTTTCAGTTTCGTCACCTCTTTGGATCTTTATTTCCACATTTTCTCCACTGTTGTTCTTCATTGCTTTATCTAAATCATTTTTGCTATTTATTTCTTTGCCATTTACTTCAATAATTTTATCTCCTGATTGCAATCCCGCTTCTTTTGCCGCATAATTATCGATTGTTGCATCTATTTCATTTGACAAATATGGTCCTGATGTTACTGCTAAAATAAAGTAAATACATACTCCAAAAATAATATTTACAGTTGCACCTGCTACAACTATAGCAATCCTTTTTGGGATACTTGCTTTAGAAAAAGAGCCTTCATTTTCTGATTGTTCTTCTTCCCCTTCCATACTTACAAATCCACCTAAAGGAATCAGCCTAATTGCATATTTAGTTTCTTTTCCTTGTTTTTTCCATATTGTTGGTCCAAATCCAATTGAAAATTCATTCACCCTTACCTTGCATAGTTTTGCAACTGTAAAATGACCTAATTCATGTATAAAAATTAGAAATCCTAATAAGATTATAATTTTTATTGCTATTAACAAAATATTGAGCAATTTTTTCCTCCTTATTAAAATATAATTAATCCAAAACATTTCAATTTTTATATTCGTTAGAAATATTTTGGATTTTATTAATTTATAATAATGTAAATAATGCATATGCAAATGGTGCTAAAAATATTAAGCTATCAATCCTGTCTAGCATTCCACCATGTCCTGGTATTAAATTGCTATAATCCTTAATATCTACATATCTTTTTATTGATGAAGCTGCTAAGTCACCTATTTGACCTATTAAACTTAAGATTAATCCGACTCCTGCTATAAATAAATATGAATAATTTACTCCTAAATAGGTATTTACAACATATGTATAAGCTAACATTACTAAAATGGCTCCTAATGTTCCACCTATACATCCTTCTATTGATTTTTTTGGGCTTACTGATGTATATTTATGTTTGCCAAATGCTTTTCCTACAGCATAAGCAAATATGTCTGTTCCCCAGGCTGCAATTATTGCATACCATATTAATATTCTTCCATTTTCCATTCCATTTATAAATGCCACAAACATCATAAAGAATACTACATAAAATATTCCTATAAAAGTATATGCAATATCTTTAAAATTAGTCTTCATATCTGTTGCAATTACTTGTGCAAATAATATTATTAATATTGTTGGTACTGCTAGCGTAACCACCATATTTAAGCATTCTACTGGTATTATATGTATAAATGCTATACTAAAACAACTAATATATCCTAGCCATCTAACTGGTTTAGCAACTTTTTCAACAGCATTAAAATATTCACTCATTGCTAGCACTGCAATTATTGCCAATGCAACATCAACCACTTGTTTATTCCCTATTATAAAGATTGCTAAAACTAGTGGGAATCCTAACAATGCTGATGTTATTCTTTTCATATTTTCCATATTCTCCTCCATATGTCGAGCTTAATTAGCCCCAAATTTTCTTGTTCTTTTTTCATATTCTAGTATTGCATCATCTAAGTCTTGCTCTGTAAAATCTGGCCAATTTTTGTCTATGAATAAAAATTCAGAATATACTAGTTGCCAAGGTAGGAAATTACTTAATCTTAATTCTCCACTCGTTCTTATTAGTAAATCAGGGTCTGGCATTCCTTTTGTATATAAATTATTTGAAACTAATTCTTCATCTATATCTTCAATTCCTATTTTTTCATTTTTTACATCTTCTGCTATCTTTTTTATTGCCTTTATTATTTCATCTCTTCCACCATAATTTAAAGCAATATTAAATGTTATTCCGGTATTATTTTGTGTTCTTTCCACAGTTTTTGCTATGCTTTTTTGCATTCCTTCTGATAGTGCAGATATATTTCCTAGTATTTTTACTCGTATATTTTCTGTGTCTGCTCTTTTTGAATAATCATCTAAATATGTTTGTAAAAGTAGCATTAATGCACTTACTTCATCTTCTGCTCTTTTCCAATTTTCTGTTGAAAATGCATATACTGTAATATACTCTAACCCTATTTTGTTTGCATATCTAACAATTTTTTCTAATGTTTGTGCTCCTGCTTTATGCCCATAACTTGCACCTTTGCCTTTTGCTCTTGCCCATCTTCTATTTCCATCCATAATAATTGCTATATGTCTAGGCATATTTTCCTTGCTTATTTCCATTGTTTACTCCTTATTATTTATCTCGATTTTGAATGTATATAGCTAATTCTTTCAAGAATTTTGCTTTTTCCCCATATTTTTCTAATTTTTTTATTGCATCTTTTGTAATTGTGTCTAATATTTCTTTTGATTTTTCTAATCCATATTTAGATACATATGTGCATTTTCCCATTTTTTTGTCATTTCCAACAGGTTTTCCGAGAATTTTTTCGTCTCCTTCTTCTGATAAAATATCATCTTTAATTTGAAATGCTAATCCTATTTTTTCAGCATATATTGTTAATTTTCCTACATCCTCATCTGTTGCATTTGCTAAAATTGCTCCCATTCTAACACACAATTTTAATAATGCTCCTGTTTTATTTTTATGGATATACTCTAGTTCTTCAGTTGTTATGTCTTTTCCTTCATATTCTGTATCTATGTATTCACCAGCAATCATTCTATCAATTGCAACAGAAAATTCATTAAATACTTTTATTTTTTGTTGTAACTCGTCTTGTTTACTATTTTTTAAATCTTCGCTTATTACTATATATGCATTATTTAATAAACTATCACCTGCAAGTATTGCAGTTGCTTCATTAAATTTTTTATGGTTAGTTAATTTCCCATGTCTAAAGTCGTCATTGTCAATTCCAGGTAAATCATCATGAATTAATGAAAAGTTATGTACCATTTCTATTGCTATTGCATATGGCAAACATTTTTCTATTTTTGAATCAAAAATTTCATATGTTGCCATTACTAATATTGGTCTTAACCTTTTTCCACCTGCCATTAAGCTATATTCAACAGACTCATTTAAAACACTTTCAAGACAGTCGTTATGTCGTATTTTTTCTTCTAGTTTTTTGTTTATATATTCTTGATATTTCTTTAGTTGGGCTTTAAATTCCATTTTTAATTTTTTCCTTTCTTGCTACACTAAAGTTTTTCTACTGCCTAAACAGACATTACTTCTTTTTCTTTTGCTTCTGCTATTTTGTCAACTTCTTCAACATATTTGTCTGTTAATTTTTGAATTTCATTTTCAGCACCTTTTAATTCATCTTCTGTTATGTCTCCTGCTTTTTGGTCTGCTTTGGCTTTGTCTATTCCTTCTCTTCTGACATTTCTAACTGCTACTTTTGCTTCTTCTGCCATTTTCTTTACATCTTTTACAATTTCTTTTCTTCTTTCTTCTGTTAATTCTGGAAAAGTTAATCTAATTACTTTTCCATCGTTGTTTGGATTTATTCCTATATCTGATGCTAATATTGCTTTTTCAATTTCTTTTAGTACACTTGCATCCCAAGGTTGTATTACTATTAATCTTGCTTCTGGTATTGATACAGCTGCTACTTGGTTAATTGGTGTTTGTGTACCATAATAATCTATTCTTACCTTGTTTAATATTGCAGGATTTGCTCTTCCAGCTCTTATTTCTGATAATCTTTCGTTATATGTGTTTATTGCCTTTTCCATTTTTTCTTTTAAATTTGTATAATCCATTGTTATATCCTCCCTTTTAATTCTTTAATTTAGTATTATGTACTTTAAATGTTTTATTTTACAATAGTTCCGATTTTTTCGCCTTTTACAGCTCTTACTATATTTTCTGGATCTTCTATTGCAAATACTAATAGTGGCATTTTATTATCTCTGCACATTGCTGTAGCAGTTGAATCCATAACCTTTAAATCTTTTTCTAATACTTCCATATATGATATTTCATCATATTTTTTTGCATTTGGATTTATTGCTGGGTCATCATCATAAACTCCATCGACTGTTTTTCCTAGTAAAATTATATCTGCCCTTATCTCTGTGGCTCTTAATACTGCTGCTGTATCTGTTGTAAAATAAGGATGTCCTGTACCACAAGCAAATACTACAACTCTATTTTTCCCTAAATGTTTTTCTGCTTTTCTTTGTATAAATGGTTCTGCAATTTCTCTTATTTCAATTGCAGTTTGAACTCTTGTAAATATCCCTCTTGCTTCTAAAGCATCTTGTAATGCTAAGCCATTCATTGCTGTTGCTAGCATTCCCATATAATCTGCTGTTGTTCTTTCCATTTGGTGTCCATTTCTTCCTCTCCAGAAGTTTCCGCCTCCTACTACTATTGCAACTTGTACTCCCATTTCTACTATTTCTTTTACTTTATCACATATTTTTCCAATTGTGTCTGCATCTATTCCAGAACCTTTTTTACCGGCTAATGCTTCTCCACTTAGTTTTAGTAATACCCTTTTGTATTTTACTCCTGACAAAATGTCCACTCTCCTTAATTTTGTTTTCTTGCTTATTCTATCATAGTTTTGTAAAAAATACATCATTTTTTTGATATTTTATTAAGATTTTATGAATGTGTAAAAATTCAATAGTTTTTTTACTTATTATAGAAATTATTAAAATCTCTGTAAACCAAAAGGCCTCAGAGTATTTCAAACTCTAAGGTCTTTTTTTATCTGTTCCAATTGATTACTTTCATTCCTTTGGCTGCTCCCCAAGGTGCCCCTGATATTGCATTTTCAGCTTGTTTTATATTAATATTTGATAAATTATTACATCCTTCAAAACATCTACCATCTATTTGTTTTACTGTACTTGGTATCTCTATTTCAGTTAAGCCTTCACAACCAATAAAACTATTGTTTATCTGTGTGATTCCTTCTGGTAGAGTTATATTTGTCATTTCACTTTGATAGTGAAATGCATAATCCCCAATTATTTTTACAGTATCTTTTACTTTAAATTCGCCTTTTATCCAGTACAAAACTGAACATATTTCTGTTTTGTCTTTATTGTATAAAATATTATCTTCAATTGTATAATAATTATTATTACTATCAATTGTAACTTTTCCTGTTGCATTTCCATAATTAAAATTATGACTAATATCCTTTGCATTTTTTCCAACTTGAACATTTATTCCACTACAATATGAAAATATCAATGTTTCTATTGTTGTTACTGAATCTGGCAGTACAACATTTTTGGCATTGGTAGCTTGCCTAAATGCATATTCTTTTATTTTTAAAATTCCCAACTTATTGTTTTCGTCTTTTAAATTAATATTACTGTCTTTTGAATAACAGCAAATTAATTCTTTTGTATCTTTAGTATACAATATTTTATCTTTTTGCGATACAGCTAGCTTTGGGTTATCTCCAGCTATTTCAATTTCAGAAATTGATGCAGGCAACGGCGATGCTTTAATTGATTCTAATGTGCTTGGTATTACTATTTTGGTTATATTATTATATACACTTATATCTGCCGTGAAATTAGTTATTCCTTCTGGAATTCTAAACGTATCTGTATTATTTAAATAGCTACTTGATATAAATAATATTTCATTTTTTTCTTTTGGCATTAACATTCCATTTTCATATATATAATTAGGATTTTCTCCTTTTATTATAATATCTTTTAATTGGTCATTAGCTTCGAACGCATTAATTTCTATTTTTTGTATTCCTTCTGGTAGTATTATACTTTCAAATGAGGTCCCTCGAAATCCTGTACTTCGAATTTCTTTTAAATTATTATTTAAAGTAACTGTTTTCAAGGATCTACAATCATAAAAAGCTCCTTCTCTTATTACTTCAACAGCCTCTTTTATCTCTATGCTTTCTATCTTTCTATCATACATAAACGCATATACACCTATGTCTTTTATTGTTTTGGCCATATTAACATTTACTAAATTATCACAGCTGCTAAATGCTGAATTTCCTATTATTTCCACTCCATCCTGCATTATTACTGTTTCTAGTGTTTTGTTATATGCAAATGCACTTGCTCCTATTTCTTTTACAGTTCCTGGGATTATTATTGTTTTTAATCCACTTAAATTAGCAAACGCTCCTTCACCTATTTTTGTTACACTGTCTGGAATTGTTAGTGTGCCTGTTTCATCCATTAACAATAAATTTCCATTTGATGATAGTAATTCTCCATTTACTATATCATATGGATTTGCTGCTATTCCTAAACTTTTTGCTATTTCTATCTCATTTTTATCTTGAGTATTTATTAATAGTGAACCTTTTATTATTTCTACTTTATCTATATACTCATCTTTTATATTTGGTATTACTGTTTTTATATTACCTGTTTCTCCCTCAGGCTGCGTATTATATTTTAAACTTTCTTTTCCTACAGTTAGCGTACTTTCTAGGAATTCTCTATTTTCAGAAAGCTTTTCTGTTTTATATAATTCTAATTGTTCTTTATAACTTGATAATTCTGTTGTCATCTTTGATTTTTGTGCTTGTGTTAATATTCCGTTTGTTCCTGTTAGCATTGCAATTGAAACTCCGGCAAGTATTATGAGCACTATAATTGTAATTACCAATGCGATTAATGTAATTCCTCTAGTATTTTGTGTATTAATATTTAAATTTAACCTATTAAAAAATGAATTTCTGTGCATTTAAAATTCTCCTTTTTCTTTTGATTTCTTGTTTTGCATATTTTTCAAAATTGTAAATATCTAAATCTGTTTAGGTTTATGCTGATAATGTTAAAGAAATTATTTTAAAAATAAAGTGGAACGGAACCCAAAACCGTCCCATAAATTGTCAAAACGACGGCCCCAACGGTAGCCCGCTGGAACGTTGTAGGCGTAATAACCTCCACGCAACATCACGGCCTTGGACGTATTAGGATTTAACTCTGTAGTGAATTCTCCTACATTTCCTCCCATATCATAGATATTTGCCCAACTTGTTGTTAGACCTGTATTTAACCTCACTGATGTACCTGCTTTTTTAATTATATTTCCAGTTTTATCTTTTACATCTTTGTCTATCCAGTTTCCGTTAAAGTTTTCTCTGGTTGTTGCGTAATTTGTTGCGGTGCTCTGTGTTTGTATGAATTGTATTGCAGTATCCCAAGCATAGCTTGAACATAAATATGAATTAGCTTTATTTCCTACATCTAGTCCTTTTGCAAGTGCATATGCTTGACTCCATTTTATATTTGTATATGGTTCTTGATTTTGTTTTATTACTGCTGCATTATTTTCCTTTCCAGCTTCATATCTTCCGATATAATATCCACCATTTGCTTCTACACTTGCTATTTCAGTTCTTATTTGTTCAACTATTTCATTTAAAACTGTTGTTGTTATTCCATTATCAGATTCTTCTTTTGAAGGAGTTACCCCAACTAATGTTAGTTCATCTTTTATTGCTTTTGTTCCATTGTCATTCTCTATTCCCCAAGCTGCTTCTTCTCTTTTATATTGCAATTTATTTTTATCATTTATATCTGTTGTACAAGGTATCCATACATATTCATTTCCGGTTGTTCCTATTATTACAAGTCCTTTACTTACTAAGTTTTCACCTTCTACATTTGACACTGCAAATCCTGCTGGAATTTTTGCTACATTTCCTTCTGCATCTGTATAATCATAATTTTCTAGATGTGTACTTGCCTCTACTTGTGATAATTGTCTTTTTTCTTTTTCAGTTGATTCCTCTGTTGCTTGTTTGGCATTACTTGCTTGCGTTAATATTCCATTACTTCCCGTTAGCATTGCTATTGAGACTCCTGCTAAAATTAGTAAAACTATAATTGTAACTACTAAAGCAATTAAAGTAATACCCTGGTTATGTTTTATATTATTTATAATATTAATATTTTCCGCTTTTTCTTTTTTGATATAATTGTAAATATCTGGTATTTTTTTATTTGACATTATATTTAAATCTTTACATTCCATTTTGTTATTATTTTTTATTTTCATATTTTCTCCTCATATCACGCTTTTCATTAGTTTTCTCAAATTCAAAAAAATTATATCACGACTGGTGGTATATTGCAACATTTTGTTTCTGTTTTTTTGATACCATAAAAAGAAAATGCCTAAATAGCATTAAGATAGAAATCAAATAGAAATTATTGTGGTTTAACAATAATTGGGAAAGAGTTGAAATATTATGAATTACGATATTTATTATTTAGTTGGTCAGAATATAAAAAAACAAAGAAAATTAAAAGGTTTAACTCAATTGCAATTAGCTAATAAAACTTTTTATAGTTATGAATTCATACGTAAAATAGAATCTAAAAGTGCTTGCAGAAATACTTTTTCTTTAGCTACTTTATATAAAATAGCAATAGCCTTAGATGTAGATATCAGAGTGTTGTTTGCACCTTTAGAAAGTGATAATGACCAAACTGCATAAAAAATTATTTATTATTTTTGTTATAAAAATCGTTTACTATCTTTATTTTTGTATTATAATTGAATTTTATTCTGCAATCAAGTTTAATCTTTTTGTTTAATTGAGCATTTTCATATTGCGAGCTCACTTTTTCTTGTGTTTTCTCTTTTTTTCTTTTATTTACTGCATATCTCGATTCTCTTCTTGTTTTTTATATCAGTATACTCTTGTTAACTAATTTTCCTATAACAATTAATAATCAAGAAAAGCAAAGTCAAAGGTGTAAGTAATGATAAAAGTAAAGACAACACAAACATTAACAAAAAGTCAAGATGTTTTGGCTTTAGCAAAACGTCTTGACTTTTAAATTGTCTAGAATATTTACGCTATAAAATACTCTCACTACATTATGTATGTATAAAAAGTTTTTATACTATATCCTCTTATTCGTTTTATTAATTTTTTTATTTTAATTGTTTCATTACTTCTTCAGCAAAGTTTTCTTCTTTTTTCTCGATTCCTTCACCTTTTTCAAATCTTGCAAATTCTGATACTTCTGCATTGTGTTCTTTTAATAATTGAGAAACTTTTTTACTTGGGTCTTTTACGAATTCTTGGTCTACTAAGCATATTTCGCTGTAGAATTTACCAATTCTTCCTAATACGATTTTTTCTGCAATTGCTTCTGGTTTTCCTTCATTCATTGTTTGTGCTTTTAAAATTTCTTTTTCTTTTTCTAATCTTTCAGCTGGAACGGCTGCTTCGTTTAAATATTCAGGTCTTGCTGCTGCAATTTGCATACATACGTCTTTTGCAACTTCTTTATCTCCTGATTTCATACTTACTAAAACTGCTATTTTTCCATCGCCATGGATATATTTTTCAACTAATCCTTCTGATTCAAATCTAGCAAATCTTCTAATATTCATATTTTCACCGATTGTAGCTATTTTTTCAATTAATACTTCATTAACTGTTTTTCCTGGTTCTTCAATTGAATCTTGTGCTAATAATTCTTCTACATCTTTTGGATTTTTTTCAGCTACTTGTTTTGCAACATTTGCTACAAATGTTTTGAATTCTTCATTTTTAGCTACAAAGTCTGTTTCGGCATTTACTTCTACTATAGCTCCAACTTTTCCGTCTTCTGATACATATGCTTCAACTAGGCCTTCTGCTGCAACTCTTCCAGATTTTTTAGCTGCTTTTGCAATTCCTCTTTCACGTAATAATTCGATTGCTTTTTCCATATCTCCATCTGTTTCTGTTAAAACTTTTTTGCAGTCCATCATTCCTGCTCCTGTTTTTTCTCTTAGGTCTTTTACTTGACTTGCAGTAATCATATTATATTCCTCCTTTTATTATATAACTACTATATTAACAAAGAGTAGAGCAGAAAAGCTCCACCCTCTTTTTATTTAATATCAATAGGTTTTATTAAATTATTCTTTTACTTCTTCAGCATCTTCATTAGCTACTACTTCTTCAATACTTGTAGCTTCTTCTGTTGCTGCTTGTTGTTCTTCTTGTTCATCTTCAAAGCTTTCACCTTGTTTTCCTTCAATAACTGCATTTGCCATAACGTCTGCAATTAATTTTACAGCTCTTATAGCATCATCATTTCCAGGAATTACGTAATCTACGTCATCTGGGTTACAGTTTGTGTCTACTAAACCAACTAGTGGAATACCTAATTTTTTAGCTTCTAGTACTGCTATTCTTTCTTTTTTAGGATCTACTAAGAATATTACTCCTGGTAATTCTTTCATATCTTTGATTCCGCCAAGGTTTTTCTCTAATTTATCCATTTCTTTTTTCAATAAGATTACTTCTTTTTTAGGTAATACATCAAATGTACCATCTTCTGCCATTGTTTCTAAGTCTTTTAATCTTTTAATTCTTGTTTGGATTGTATCAAAGTTAGTTAACATTCCACCTAACCATCTTTTATCTACATAATACATTCCACATTTTAAAGCTGCTTCTTTCATGCAATCTTGAGCTTGTTTTTTAGTTCCAACAAATAAAATTGTTTTTCCTTCTTCAGCTTGTTCTCTTACGAAGTCATATGCCTCGTCTAATTTTTTTGATGTCTTTTGTAAATCAATAATATGGATACCATTTCTAGCTTGGAATATGTATTCAGCCATTCTTGGATCCCATCTTCTTGTTTGATGTCCGAAATGAACACCTGCTTCTAGTAATTGTTTCATTGCAACTACTGCCATTTTAAATTCCTCCCTTTTTGTTATTCTTCCGCCTAAGTTTTTCGTTTTTTAGGACCTATTTTTAGGCACTTCCCGTAAAACTAGCTTAGTGCGTGATTATTACGCTAATTATTATAGCAAAATTTTTGCATAATTTCAAGCTTTTTTCAGTCTTTTTTAAAATTCCCCTTAAAAAAGAGACAGTTATTACACTGTCTCCTTTAGGCTCTAGCAATTCAGCTTATCTTTGATTTCCTTTAAGTATGCAACAGGATCACTCTCGCACACTTGTTTATAAAATCCCCAGCTGCCTTCTGGACGAATCTCACGAAATATCTTTTCAACCTCTTTGAGTCTTGCGTCCATATGGTCTTTGACTTTAACCAGTTTTGCCTGTACCTGTAATTTTTTTACAGGATTATTAGTTGAGTCAAAAATTCCCTGAATTCCTGGAGCGTTTATATCTCTAAAGATATAAAATACCGGATCGACTTTTTGGCGATTTGCAACTTGGAAAATGGCAACCTCATTTTCTTCTTTGTATCCAAACACATAACGTGTTCCGTCGTACTCAGATGGTTGGTTAATAGTAACCACTCCTACAAGTTCGTGACTTGCTTCCTCCTCTATCAAATAGCCTGCAAAATCGTTTCCTCTTCTGGTCTCATAGCATTCACCAATGAACGTTCCGGAAATCATGTACAGTTCCATCTTTACTCCCCAGAGTTGAATTCTTAACTAAAATGCTTTATGCAATCAGCTAAAAGCAATTTTGCATCTAGTTGGTCCAAAAAGCTTCCGTCGTTTTGTGCAGATTCAGGCCTTTTTTCAGAATACCTCTCCCTTATTTGCAGTTCTAATTCTGGAACATTGTTCTCCATCTTTTCGATGTGGAGTTTGGCCAGCCCCTCGTTTCTTACGTTGTCTAGGACTCGTCTACCCCAATAGCCTTTTTGGCCAATTTCTGGGAACGTATATATTACAGTATGAGAGCTGCTTTTAATTGGCATTCGATAAAAAGCAAGGGAATTATCAATTAAGATTCCCTTAATCAGTTGAAGATCATTATTAAGTCTCCCTTCAGAATATCCAATGAATTCTCCTGATTTTGGTTTGCTTTCCAACAGAATTTTGCCTTCAAATTGGCATTCCTTCTTAGAAAACTCCTTGGCTGCCTCATTAATTTTCATTGATGAAGCAAAACTGACAGAAATTTTATAGACTTGCATTTTCTTCCTTTCTTATTTAGAGCCTATATAATAGCCAAATTGGCATATTCTCAGTATACATAACATTTTGTTGTTTGTCAATATTTGTAGCTTTTTCATATTATTTAATATAAACTTTTTTGAAAGGAGGTCTATTATGGCTAAAAAAATTGCTAAATTGTTTTTTTGTTTTTCCTTTATCTTACTAATTCTTGCCTCTTGCATTCAGTCTCTAGCTTTTGGTCCTTCAGATAATACTACTTATCAAGGAATTGATATAAGCTCTTGGCAAAGATATGTAAATTTCTATGACGTAAAAAATTCTGGAATTGAAATTGTTTATATAAAATCGTCGGAAGGTACTAAATATATTGATCCATATTTTGAAACTAATTATAAAAATGCAAAATCAAATGGTTTAAAAGTTGGATTTTATCATTATGTAATTGCAAGAAACACTTCACAAGCACGTGCAGAAGCTAATTTTTTTGCTAAAGTTGTATCTGGCAAACAAGCTGACTGTAAACTTGCTATGGATTTTGAAAACTTTGGTAATTTGTCAACATATGAAATAAATGAAATTTCTAAAGTTTTTTTACAAACCTTACAATCTACAACAAAAACTACACCTATTGTTTATAGTAACGCTTATTCTGCTAGAACTATATTTTCAAGTGCTCTTACATCATACCCTCTTTGGGTTGCAAATTATGGTGTTTCCTCTCCTGAGCCAAATGGCAAATGGGAATATTGGACCGGTTGGCAATATACAAGCACAGGTAGAGTTAATGGAATCTCTGGAAATGTTGATAAAAATATTTTTACCAATAATATTTTTATAGATACTACTTCTTCACTACCTACTCAAAATGATTCTAATAATACTGCTAATAATTTAATAACTTATACGGTAAAAAAAGGAGATACTTTGAGTCATATTGCATTAAAATATGGAACAACAGTAAATTCTATTGTTTCGTTAAATCCTTTTATTAAAAATCCTAATTTGATTTATCCGGGTCAAGTGCTTACTATCAGCTCTGATTCCAGCAATTCTAATAATTCTTCTAATGGTAGTAACATTATAACTTATACTGTAAAAAAAGGAGATACTTTAAGTCATATTGCATTAAGATATGGAACAACAGTAAATTCTATTGTTTTGCTAAATCCATTTATAAAAAACCCTAATTTAATTTATCCAGGTCAAGTGCTTACTATAAAGCTTAATAATGCCTCTTATAGTACATCTAATAATTCATTTGTTGAAGGCACTAATGCTTGCGGAAAATTTTCATATAAAATTCGTTATGGAGATACTTTAAGTCAAATAGCTCAAAGATATAAAACTACAGTTAGCATACTTGCTACTCTTAATAATATTTCGAATCCTAATGTGATTTATGCAGGACAAATTATTTTAATTCCTAATTGTTAATCCTATTACAAAACTTTGTAATAGCTTTTATAAACAATAAAATATCTGAACTTTAATAAGTTCTAATATAAAAATTTAATCATCAAAAAGAGGTATAAAAATAATTTTTTATACCCCATTTTTATATTATTAATATAAAATTCTATAATATAGCTCCTATTATTCCTGCTTCGTTTCCAAGTACTGCTGTTTGTATATTTATTTCTTTTCTAGAGTTAAATAACATATTTTCTTTTATTATTAGTTCTTTTATATCATCTAGTAATGCTTCTGAAAAATACACAAAGCTTCCTCCTATTCCAATTGCTTCTGGTTCGAAGATATTTATTAAGTTTGTAATCCCTACATTTAAATCTCTAATGTATTGCTTTCTTACTTTTTCTATTTTAGCATAATCTTTACTTTCTTTTGTTGTATTTTTTAAAATTGCCATTAATTCTTTTCCACTTGTTTTATCTTCTAAACCTAGTTCGTTTCTCAAGTTATCTTTAAAAGCTCTCATTGAACCATATTTTTCAAAACATCCTTTTCTTCCACAATTACACTCTAATCCATTTTCTTTTATTACCATATGTCCGAATTCACAACCAGGATATTCACCAGCATCTAATAACTTTCCATTTATTATTACAGCTCCACCTATTCCAGTTCCTAGAGTCATAAATAATACTCTATTGTATTTTTTTAATGCTCCATATTTACTTTCCGCTAATGCTGCGCATTTTGCATCATTGCGTATTTTGATAGGTAAATCAATTTCTTTTTTTATAACTCCTACAAGGTTATAATCTTTTAATCCTAAATTTACAGATTTCAAGATTTTATCATTTTTTACTGAACCTGGAACTGCAATCCCTATTTCTGTTATTTTATAATTTTTTTGATATTCTTTTATATTGCTTATAATTGTTTCTTCTATTGTGGACTTTATCAGTCTTTTGGCAATTCCTCTTAAGTGTTTATCTCTTTTATCTAATATTTTTCCGTCTTTATCTACAACACCTATTGATATATGACTTCCGCCTAAATCAATTCCAATTTTCATTTCTTTTTTCCTCTCTTATTACAATCTATTTGTTTGCACATTTAGAACAAAAGCAAAGCATTTGAAAATGATTTTTTGCTCCGACCCCAAAATCATTATTAACCAACTCCATAAGCTGAGAATAAGAAATTTCCCATATATACTTGGATACAAGGTACTAATACTACTACTACGAAGAATATTAATACAACACCAACTATTGCATACACAACTTGTGGTAATGCTTTCATTATCTTTGTCATAATATTATCTATATCTATTTCCATATATTCAACTAATTTTTCCATCATTTCTGATAAGTCTGTTTGCATACCTATTTTTAACATTTCTGTTACCATTGGTTTTGATAACCCGGCTCTTTCAAATGGTTCTATCCATGATGTACCCATTAATATATTATTTATTGATGTTTCAACCATTGATAGCATTACATAGTTTTTCACTACGTTTTTACTTACTTCTAATGCTTCCTGGATTCTCATTCCATTACGTAAATTTAATAACATCGCTTTCATTAGTCTTGAGAAGTCTAATGCGTATATAAGTTCACCAAATATTGGCATTTTATATTTAAAATAGTGGAAATTATATTTTCCTTTTGGTGTATTAACATATGCTAATATTACTCCAACAACTGCTATTATTATTCCTAATGGTATATACCATACCTTCATAGCAACATTTAGAAAATTTGAAAACCAAATTGTTACTGCTGGCAATGTATCTTGTGTTCCCATTTCGTCAAATACATTTTGAATTGCAGGAATTGCAACTAATGTACCAACTACTAACATTACAAGTAATAATACAAATTGAACAATATTAGGTATTAATATTGATTTTATTTTCTTGTTTAGCTTTTCAGTTTCGTCCAAATATTGAACAGCTTGTTCTAACGATTTAGTTAATGAACCTGATAGTTCCCCAACTTTTATCATATTAATATATATATATGGAAAAACATTTGAATAATATTCCATAGTTGTATACATATTTTCTCCAGCTTCTACTCCTGCTACAATGTCTTCTAATATTCCTTTAAATGATACATTCTCTGTTCCTTCTATTATTGTATTTAATGCATGAATATTATTAAAGTTTGCCTTTTTTAATAAATAAAAGTTTTGTGTGAATACAACTATATCTCTTATTGTAATTTTTTCAGTTTTAGCGAAATAAAGATTAATTTTTTCTTTAACTGTAAGTGTTTTGGGCTTTCCACTTAATTGAGTTGTATTAACATTTTTCATTATTTCCTGAATGTCTGTTACATTTTTTTTCTTCTTTTTAGGGGTACTATTTCTTCTATATGCCATTTGTTCTATTGAAATTGGAAGCAATCCATTATCTTTTAGGCTTTTTATAAGATATAACCTACTTGCAGCTTCTACTTTGTTTTTTACCACTACGCCTTTGTCTGTCATTGCTTTGTACATATATGTTGGCATAAAATTATCCTCCTCTTCAATTATTATAGACCTTTATCACCTTTTTTTATTTTTAGTTGCATTATAGTTCTATTTAATATTTCTAAGTTCTTTTCTTCTATTTGTGCTTTCGCTTGATCTAATGTAATTTTATTTTCTACAAATAATTTTGCAAGTGAATTTATTAATCCTATACTTCCTTTTTCTAGGTTACTTTGTATAGCATCTTCTATTTCTGATACACTTAATTTATCTTTACGTATAATACCTGCTACTATATTATCTACAACCATTACTTCTGGGACTAATACTAGCTTACCATCAACACCTTTTAATAATCTTTGTGATACTACAAGTTTTAATAATGCAGATAATAAATATTTAATACTTGCTTGATCTCTTACTTCATAGAAGTTTATCATTCTATCAATTGTTTCGGCACAAGATTTTGTATGCAATGTTCCTATAACTAAGTGACCAGATTCTGCCATTTCTATTGCAGCTTCCATTGTTACTTTATCACGAATCTCTCCTATTACAAGAATATCACAGTCTTCTCTTAATGCATTTTTAACACCATCACTAAATGTTAAAGAATCTCTACCTTTTCCTACCTCTTTTTGTACAATTAAAGACATTTTAGAGTGATGTTTATATTCTACTGGGTTTTCTAGTGTTAATATTTTTTTATTTTGATTTTCATTTATATAATCTATTAATGAGTTTAATGTTGTTGTTTTACCAGAGTTTGTTTTTCCTGTTACTAATATCAATCCTTGTGGTTGATATGACATTCTTCTAACTATGTCTGGTATCCCTAATGATTCATATGGTGGTAATTCACTTTTTATTAACCTTAGTGTACAAAGTGGCACATCATCTGTTAAAGAGATATTTACTCTTAGACGGATATCTTTGTATTCATATGATGTGTCTAATTTTCTTGTTGTATTAAATACCTCATCTTTATCTATGTTTCCTCTAACCAAAAAATCATAAATTTCATTCATATCTTCTGGTGTTAATATTTTTGATTCTCTTACAGGTACCAATTCTCTTGATACTCTTAGCATTGGTTTATTTCCTGGTACTAAGTGAATATCTGAAGCATCTAATTCTATTGCTTCATCAAGCACCTTATTCATATCCATATTTTTTTCCTCCTTTGAATACTAATAAATAAGTAACTTTTTGTTCAATTCTTCTAATGTTGTATAACCTTGTACAACTTTTCTTATTCCATCTACAACTAATGGTCTATATCCTTGTTTTAAAGATTCTTCTTTTATTTCTATACTAGATTTTCCCTTCATTATTTCTGTTTTTATTTCATCTGTAATATTCAATATTTCGAACACGCCAATTCTGTCATAAAATCCAGTATTATTACAATGTTTACAGCCTATAGCATCATATGTTGTTCCACTTAAATCATATTCTATACCATATTGTTTTCCTATTTTTTCTATTATCTCTTTTTCTTCTTCTGAAAATGGTCTTTCTTTTCTACATTTTGGGCATAGTTTTCTAACCAATCTTTGTGATATTATAGTTGCTAATGTACTTGCTATATCGTAATCTGAAAGTCCCATTTTTCTAAGTCTTGTTATAACTTCTACCGCATTTATTGTGTGAATTGTTGATAAAACATAATGTCCTGTTTGTCCTGCTTGTATTGCTATTTCTCCTGTTTCTTTATCTCTTATTTCTCCAACTAGAATTATGTCAGGGTCTTGTCTTAAAACGGTTCTTAATGAGTCTGAAAATGATGCTCTTGCATCTATTTCTATTTGGTTTAGTCCTTCAATACGGATTTCAACGGGGTCTTCTATTGTTGTTATATTTATTTCTGGACTATTTAAATAATCTATAATACTATATAAACTTGTTGTTTTACCTTCACCTGTAGGAGCTGCCATAATTGTTATACTATTTCTTTTGTTAATACTTTTACTAAGCTCTTCTTCTGTTGCAGGAAATCCTAAATCAAATATATTTCTAATATCTGAATTTTTCTTTAACAATCTTAAAACGAATTTTTCTCCATATACATTTGGTTGTGAAGATACACGGATATTGTAATCTTCATATAATAAAATTCTACCATCTTGAGATTCTTGTTTTTCTTGGTGCATATTTGATATGGCTTTTAATCTACCTATTATTTGGCTTTGCTTTTCTTTGGCTATATTGGCTGCTGTAAATAATTCACCATCTATTCTATATCTAACTCTTACTTTATTATCCATTGGTTCTATATGGATATCACTTGCACGTCTTTCTATTCCTGTTTTTATAATACTATCCACTAAATTTGTTATAGTATCATTTTTTCCTCTTACATTTAGATTAGTTGTTGCTTCTCCTTCTTGAGATTTTATTATTTTCTCTATATCACTTTCAAAAGTAATATAACTCTCCATTACTAATCCTTTATTTAATAGTAATAATCTAAGTGCATCCATTGACTTTTGATTTACATTGTCTGCAAAACATACTTTTATTTTTCCATTATTTACTTCAAATGGTATGGCTTTATTATCTCTTGCAATATCCAAAGATATATAGTCTGTTATTTTAACTTTTATATTATTATTAGTTAATATTACACCTTTTGTGCCTATTATTTCTCCTATTGCTTCTATCAATTTATATGGGTCTGTAACATCTAGAATATACAATATATCTCCTAATTTTTTCTTAGGGTGTTCTCTTTGATATTCCAAAGCTTGGTCTATATCACTTTCAGTTACTATTCCTCTTTTTACTAATTCAACACCTATAGGTTGTCTTCTTTTTAAATCCATAAGATTCCTTCCTCTCTTTCGTGTTATTTTAATGTATATTTTGTTGTTCTGTCTTGACTTCCTGCTTTAAATTTTACTTTAATAACTTGTTTTCCATTTACATTTTCTTCTGAAAATGTACAGTAATCTATATCTTTAGCTATTTTCACTTGATTTCTATAAATTCCTTTATTTTCAGATATATATGTGTATTGAACTCCATCATCAAATACCACATAATCATCTTTACATTCTAATATTTTTATTCCTTTATGATTGATTTCATCAGAAAAATAACTATTAAATGCTGTATATTCTGTTAATGGGTCTGTATAAAAATCAGCTTTTTTTATATTTTTCATAAAAAATCCAGAAACAATTGCAATTACTGCAACAACTATAGTTAATACTATTACATATACTATTAATGATATTAATGTAATACCTTTTTCTGATTTCATACTAACTCTCCTTTGTAAGTAATGTTGATAATTCAACTGATTGTTCTTTTGCTTTGTACATATATGTTATTTTTACGGTAACTTTTTTTACAATGTCTTTTGTTTTGTCTGCATTTCCATCTAAATCTGTATAATCTAATACTGTAATTGTTTTATAATATCCTTGTTTTTCGGTTTCTACATTTTCTACAACAACGCTATTCCCATCTGCAACACTTCTTCCTTTAAATTCCTCTAACCCTTTACTCTTTGCATCTTCAATTTCATTTATTGCAACATATATAGCATCAGATTTTAATTGAATTTCCTTAGATGTAGAGTTTATTCTATATGATAACATTGCTATTATTGATATAAATATAAATATTATAACTACTGAAACAGCTATATCTATTCCTGTAAAACCTTTTTCACTGCGAAAATTCATTATTTTCTCCTTTTATAAAATATAATAGTTATAAATTAATGTTAATATAAAAATTAGAATATTTGAAGCTCCTATCCAAAAGCCTATATTAATTTTATCTGATATTTGTTCATCTGATTTTTTTCTTGTCATATCTTGTTTTATTTTATAAATTAATATATATATGCCTATTCCTAAAAGTGCTGTTACTAAAGATATTGATGTTACAAATTCTCCTGTAAATGCTGCCATTGTTAATATTACAAGTAATATTCCAGTCAAATATGTACTTTTGGCTTGTTTTTTTAATGTTATTGTATCTATTAATAAAATTAAAATATATAAAATTAAATATATACCATATCTATATATACTAGTTTCACCTACTATGTATAGATATAACATATACACAATAGATATTGCTATTCCATAAATATTTATTGCTTTATCAATTTGTCTTTTTTCTTTGTCTACTCCCGCCATTAAAATTATAAATGTTAAAAATAAGACAATAAAGCAATAATTTGTAATAATTGTTGGATTTAAATTTTCCACTCTTAATCCCATAAGATATGCAATGATTACAAATAAAATACCAGATAAAGCTTCTAATATTAAATAACGTGGTCTTATCTTTTGCTTACAATATCTACATTTTCCACCTAAAAATATATAACTAAAAATTGGAAACAAGTCTAATAAGCCTAATTTATGGTTGCAATTAGGGCAATATGAGTGTGTATGAACTATATCTTGTCTTTTTGGAATTCTATATACTGCTAATGTATAAAAACTTCCAAATAGAGTTCCTATTATAAATATTACTATATAAAAAAATATTTCCATTTTAGCTTCCTTTTTATTAATTTAGCCATACACACATTGTGTGCGTATGGCTATTATTTCTTTTTATAAATTATTGAACATTAGCTTTTGTTACTGCTGCAAATGAGTTTCCAGATTTTGTTAATGTTACTGTATATGTTGCTGCTCCAGTAGCACTACTTGCTTTTACTGTTAGACTTCCTGTACCAGCTGTTGCCAATCCTGTCCCATTGTCAGTGTTATATTGATTAGCTACCTCAGCTTCTGTTAATGCTGCTGCTACAACTCCACTTCCGTCTGCTATTTTTTGTGCATATGCTGCTTGAACAGCCATATTAACTTTTTCTGCAATTTCAGCTTTAGCTGTATCTGATTTTGCATTACTTGCTTGTGTTAATATTCCATTTTGTCCTGTTAACATTGCAATTGATACTCCTGCTAATATTAATAGAACTATAATTGTTATTACTAATGCAATAAGTGTTATACCTTTATTATTCATTATAAAATTCCTCCTAATTGTTATTCGCAAATTATTTAGTTGCTGGGTTAAGTGTTGCTGTTCCTGCTTTTGTAATTGTTATAGAACCAGTTTTACCACCACCAGTAATTGTTAGTGTAGTTTTAGCAGTATCTAACTTAACATTATATCCAGATGGTAAATTAGCTTGAGTTTTAGCCACATCACCTGTACTTGCAGTATCTGTAAATGTTGCTTTTGTACTATCTGCTAATACTGCTGAATATAATGCGTTTAATTCTACATTAATTCTTTCTGCTGCTTCTGCATTTGCAGTATCTGTTTTAGCAGTATTTGCTTGTGTTAATATACCATTTTGTCCTGTTAACATTGCGATTGATACACCAGCTAATATTAATAGAACTATAATTGTAATTACTAACGCAATAAGTGTTATACCTTTATTATTTGTCATTTGTCTTTTCCCCCCTTTTCTTTAGAATTTTTATTGTACTATACTTATATATATAAATATAATGTTAATAACTAATTTTATTTTGTTCCCTTATCTGGGAAATAGCTTCCACCTGAAGTGGTTGTATTACCACTTGTACTTGAGCTTCCGTCTGTTTGACTTCCTGTGCTTGTATTTCCAGTTGAAGAACTTCCTGTATTTCCATTATTTGAATTTCCTGTGCTTGAATTGCTTGAATTTCCATTTGTTGTATTTGTTGCATTAGAGCTATCTGTTGTTTCTCCTGAAGCAAATGGATTTGCTTTTCCAGGTTTATAGTTTTGCACTTTTTTATAATTATTCAAATCGTCTTGATTTACTTCATATGTTACTATTATTTGGCTATCGTCAACATCAGCACTTGAAAGTAATTCTTCTTTAACATCACTTGGTGTTGTGTAAGAAACTTCATTTGGCATTGTTTTTGATGCTGGAACATATTCATACAATAGTATTCCTAATACCAAAATTATAGCTAAGCATATTAATAACATAATTATTATTTCTTTTATAATTGACTTTGCCATTATTTACTTCCTTTCTATTATCTAGCATTTGAAGATGTTGTGGCTCCAGCTGTATTACTAGCTGTATTTGTTGTGCCTGCTGCAGTGTTTGCACCTGTAGTATTGTTTCCAGCAGTATTTGTTGTTGCAGTTCCATTTGCTGTAGTATTACCTGAGTTTCCTGTTGTGTTTGATGTTCCTGCATTATTAGTATTTTCTCCATCTGTTGTGTTTTGTGTTACAGTAGTTGTTGCTGAAACTTGTTTTATTGGAATATCTTTGCATACAAATGTTGCTTGTAATTCATTTCCTGATGGTGCCATTTTAAATTCTTCTATTTTAAATCCTAGTGTGCTATCATTTTCTATTGCTGAAACAAAATCTTCTATTTGAACATATCCTCCGTTTACAGTGAAATTTAGGTTATAATACCCTTCAGCACCTGTACTTCCACTTGTAACATCCATTTTCATAACTACGCCCTCTTTAGTAGCGTGATTTCCTAGTTTTACCCATAATGTTTCAATTTCATATTTTTCTATTTGATTTGCTGTTTGTGTGTTATCATCTGTACTTATTATTGTCATATCTTGATAATTTTGTTTTTCTTCTTTTAATTTTTTAGCATTGCTATTTACTTCACTAACTGTTTGAGCATATGTTTTTTCTGTTAGTTTTGCTGCTTCTTGAATTTTTTGGTCTAATTCACTATTTTTTTCTTGAATTCCTTGAATTCCAAGAATTGTTATAGGTCCCATTGTTACACCTTTGATTCCAGTAAATAATGTAAGTATTAGTAGCAATGTTATAAGAACTAAAATCAATAATTTTTTCATGGTAAGTCTCCTTCTATTTTTATAGTAACAATGCTATTGTCCTTTTGTCCTGCTGTTGAAACTACATTTGTTAAAATAACATCATTTTTTAATTTAGCTACAAAAAATCCTAGTTGCTCATATTTGCTTGATTGTGCATTTATTACTACTTTAGTTCCTGTTGTATTTTCAATTGATGTTAATTGAACTTGTTCTGGAATTACAGACATTATTTGGTTCAATAAATTTGGAATTGCATTCCTTGTTTTATTTCTATCTGTTATTCTGTCATTTTCATCTTGTAAATTTTTAATTAGTGTTGAATAATCACTTGTCTTTGTTTTTATTTTTTCGTTATCACTTTTAGCTAATGCAATTTGGCTATTTGTTTGGTCTATTGAATCTTGGGCTTCTTTTTCTTTTTTATCCATTTGAGAATTTAGCATTGCTGAAAAAGCACTATATATTACAACTAATAAAAACAATGTTGTAGCAACTCTTATTAAGCTTTTTTCTGTTTTATCTAATTTTTGTCCTAGGTCCCAAGTTAGTAGTCCGCCCATATTTTTCTTTTCTTTTTTGGTTCTTTCTGGATTTACTTCTATTTTCATCCAGTTTGGTATTTTTTCAGCTAATGTTTTTTTCTTAAAGTTCATTCCAGAAATGCCTTCATCAAGTCCCATCAATCCAAGAGAAATGGCAGAGTTAACTTCTATATAGTCTTTGATATTGATGTTTCCTGTATTTTCTATAAAATATGGTTTTAATACTTCACAATTTATTCCATCTAAATATTCTTGAAAATATAAGTCCACATTATTTATTAGCGCTGCAGTTCCTGTAAGATATACTTTTTCGATTTTATCTGTAGCTGAATTTATTGTTTTCTTTACTTGTCCAACAATATTATATAATACAGGCATAATATCAACTAAATATCCTTCTTCATCTGCTTGTAGTTCCCTTCCTTCTGAAGTGTATATAGTTGTATTTTTACATATTTCATATGCCTTTGAATATGAATTTTCTTTCAAATTTATTTTATCTAATATATCTTGACTTCCTTCTTCTAAAGGGTCTACATTAAATATTTTTCCATTCATAATAGTAATTATGCTAGTATAATCTTCTATATTTACTATGACACAATTTTCATTTTTATCTATCATTGCTAAATTTGGTATAGACATTGATATTGGAAAAACGCTTCCTAAATGATAATTAGAAAATTGTTGAACCCTTTTGTTTAGTTCGATTTTATTGTCTGCAATGTGTATAATTCTAAGTTTATCTTTGTCTAATTGGTTGTCTACTACTGCATATCTTGTTTCAAAAACATTTGGGTTATATCCTTTGTCTGCGCAATAGGCTTCAAACTCTGTCTTTATTGCTTTTTGTAAATCACTTTTTGTAAGTAACGCATACATTTGATAATAATTATACATTTCTTCTGACATATTTATACTTATTGGTGTTTTTTGGCTATATGTTTCTTCTACTACTTGGTCTATTGCTTCTCCAAGTTTTTGGTAAAATTTAACACCAAAAGCATCCACTTTTATTGTATCGTGATCTTTTGAAACTTTTGCATATTTAATTATATTGTTTTCTATATATAGCCCTAAGCAACTTGACATTGTTTTCTCCTTTTATTTAATACTATTATTTTTTACTGTTTTATCTAAAAAGATACTTGAATTTTATTCTATTTTCCCTTAGCCATAAAATCTCGAATGTACTTATATTTTATATTTTATTGTAAAAAAGTCAATATATTTAACACAACCGTAATGTAAATGTAATATAATTGTAATATTCGTATTTGTGGCTATTTTTAGCCTTTTTTAGTCATTTTACAAATAAAAAATCCGTCAGTTTTTTCATTCTGATATACATCTAGGTATTTGCAATTTTTTATATAATTTTGAAAGAATAAATTTGCATTTTTTTCGTTTTTTAATTGACTATTTTTTTCAAAATCAAATTTCTCTATTTGAAATTCTAAATTGTTTTTTATGAATTTTTCTATTATTCCTTCATTTTCCTTTTTAAAAATGCTACAAGTTGAATAAACAATTTCTCCATTTTCCTTTAAATATTTTGAACAATTTTCTAATATTTTATATTGTATCTTTGATATTTCATCTACATCTTTTTGTTCTTTTTGCCATTTAATGTCAGGTTTCCTTTTTAATACGCCAATTCCTAGGCAAGGTACATCTAGTAATATTTTATCAAATTTTTCTTTATATTTTTCATTAAATATAGTTACATCTTGTACACTTGTTTTTATTATATTTATTCCCAATCTTTTAGCGGCGTTTTCTACCAATTTTGTTCTATGTTCATGAATATCTGTTGCCACAATATTGCCTTGATTCTTCATCAATTCTGCTAAATATGTTGTTTTTCCTCCTGGACTGCTGCACGCATCTAGCACATTTTCTCCTGGTTGAGGATTTAAAACTAGCGCTGTTAATCCTGCAACTTCATCTTGCACTGTAAAATAGCCTTGTGTAAATTCTTCCAAATTTTCTATATCTTTTATGTTGTTTAATATAAGAAAATCGTTTAATATTCCATCTTCTGTTTTTATTCCTTTTTCTTGCAATTTTTCTTTTAATTCTTGTTTATTTATTTTTAAATTATTTATTCTAACAGAAATGCTAGGTCTAATATTAGAGTTTTTGCATATCTCTTCTATTTTCTCTATAGATACTCCTTCTTTTTTAAGCTCCAAAATTATCCACTCTGGCATTGAAGTTGTTATAGATATCCTTTTTATATTGTCTTTTTCTTCAAATAACTCGGTATAATCTTTTTTATCTACCTTTCTTAGTACTGCATTTGCAAAACCTATGCTGCCTCTATTCCCATACTTTTTAGCCAAATTCACACCTTCGTTTACAGCTGCTGATTTTGGTATTTTGTCCAAAAATATTATTTGATAAATTGACATCCTTAAAATATTTAAAATCCATTTTGATATCTTTTTCAATTTAATTTTTGAATATTTTTCTATAATTTCATCTAATGTTATTCTCCAAGTTGTTACACCATATACAATTTCAGATATTAATCCAATGTCTTTTCTTTGTAATTTTTCTTTTTGTTTTTTTATCTCACTATTAAGTACAATATTAGAGTATGCTTTTTCTTCATCTATTTTATATAAAATTTTTAAGGCTGTTTCTCTTGCTATATCCATTTTTTCCCTCTTTCTATATTTTTTACATTTATTATTTGTCGTTATATATTATTTTTTTCAATTATTTAGTTATTTCTTGTTTACAATTATACATTTTTTTGTATATTTTTTCTAGCTTTTGGAAAAGATATTTTTAAAAGTTATTAGGAGGTTTTTTATGGAAGTAAAAAAACATTTATTTATTACTGGAAATTCAAATATTTCGTGGAAAGATGCTATTGTAAAAACAATTGCTGAAGCATCAAAAACTATTGATTATTTGTCAAATGTAAAAATAGTTGAACAAAGAGCTAATATTGATGGTAACAAAATTTCTGAATATTTTGTTGATTTAGATTTAACTTTTACTATTGATGAAAACAGAAAAAACGGTTAGGAGGTTTATTAATTATTATGAATCCTTTGGAAAGTAAACAAACTTATCAAAAATATGTTGATAAAAAATCACCTAATTCACCGATATTAAAAAACTGCTTTAATGCATTTTGGGTGGGTGGATTAATCTGCACAATTGGTCAAGTTATTTTTAATATTTGTAAAGAACGTGGATTTGATACATCAAATTCAAGTACAATTGTTTCCATTTTATTAATTGGATTTTCTGCGTTTTTAACAAGTCTTAATCTATTTAATAAAATTGGGAAAATTGCTGGCGCTGGTTCTTTAGTTCCTATAACAGGTTTTGCTAATTCTATTGTTTCTCCTGCTATGGAATATAAATCTGAAGGCTATATTATGGGAGTTGGAGGAAAAATGTTTACAGTTGCTGGTCCAGTATTAGTTTTTGGTATTTCTGCCTCTATTTTAGTTGGAATTGTTTATTTAATTTTTAATACACAAGCTATTACTTTAGTATAAATTATTTATAGCTTTAATTAATTTTATATATTCCACTGTGTATTAATAAATTTTAAGAGAAAGAAGTTGATTTTTTGAAAAAAATAGGTAAACAAACTATTAGTTTTGATTCTCCTCCAACCATTACAGAGTGTAATAGTATAGTTGGTCCTAAAGAAGCTCAAGGGCCACTTGCTAAATATTTCGATTTAACTTTAGATGATGAGTTTTGGGGCGAAAAATCCTGGGAAAAAGCCGAAAGTAAAATTATAAAAGAAAATGTAAATGCACTTGTTACTAAATCCGGTATATCTACCAATAATATTGATTGCATTTTTGCGGGTGATTTACTAAACCAATGTATTTCTTCTAGTTTCGGACTACGTGATAGCAACATTCCATTTATCGGAATGTTTGGGGCTTGTTCAACCTTTGTTGAAAGTATGTGTATGGGAGCAATTGCAATTGAAAGTTTTGCCCAAAATGTTATTTGTGCCACTTCAAGTCACTTTTGTAGTGCAGAAAAACAATTCAGATTTCCTTTAGAATTAGGCAATCAACGTCCCCAGTCAAGTCAATGGACTGTAACAGGTTCAGGAGCTACTCTTTTATCCAAAGATGGCGCAGGTCCTTTTATTACAAATATAACTTTAGGAAAAATTGTAGATATGGGGATAAAAGATGCAAATAATATGGGAGCAGCTATGGCTCCTGCTTTTGTAGATACTTTATTAGCACACTTTTTAGATACAGGTAGAAATCCTAGTTATTATGACGCTATTATCAGCGGAGATCTTGGTAAAATTGGAAAAGATATTGCTATAGATATTGCTATGTCTAAGGGGTATAACATAAAAAGCAATTATAATGATTGTGGTCTTATGATTTTTGATACAAAAGCTCAGGATACTCATGCTGGTGGAAGTGGATGTGCTTGTTGTGGTTCTGTCTTTTCAGGATTTTTATTCAAGCAATTAAAAGAGAAAAAAATAAAAAAATTATTACTAATTGCCACAGGTGCTTTAATGAATTCCACAAGTTCTCAACAAGGTGAGACTATTCCCGGAATTGCTCACGCTGTTAGCATTGAGCTATAATTTTCTGCATCTTATATACTAATTTTACTTTGTTTTACTATTGTAAAATTATATATATTTATATAATTTTATTTTTATATTATTTTTATACTTTATAGATTTTTGTTTAAAATCTAAATTTTTTGATAAGGATTTTAATTATGGATATAAATTGGGCAAATGTTTTTGATGTTTCTTCTCTATTAAAATGTTTTATAGTTGCTGGAATCATATGTGTTATTGGTCAAATTTTAATTGATAAAACTAAACTTACACCTGCTAGAATATTGGTAATTTTTGTTACAACTGGTGCTGTTTTGGGTGGTTTGGGTATTTATAAATACTTAGTAGAGTTTGCTGGTTGTGGCGCTACTGTTCCACTTACTGGTTTTGGTTATAATTTGTCTAAAGGTGCAATTGAAGCAGTAAAAGAATCGGGTTTGCTTGGGGCATTTACTGGTGGTGTAAAAGCTGCTGCTGGTGGTATTGCTGCTGCTGTGTTTTTCGGTTATCTTGCTTCTTTAATTTCTAAACCTAAAATGAAGAAACAATAAAAAAAGTCCTTATTACTTTCTATATTGAAAATAATAAGGATTTTTATTTATATTTATGCTTTTTTTGCTATTTCAGCAATTTCTGCAAATGCTTTTTCATCATTTACAGCTAAGTCAGCTAACATTTTTCTGTTAATTTCTACATTAGCTTTTTTAAGTCCTGCTATTAATTTGCTATATGTAGTACCATTAATTCTTGCTGCTGCGTTAATTCTTGTAATCCATAATTTTCTGAAATTACTTTTTTTGTCTTTTCTTCCTACATATGCATATGTTAATGATTTTAAAACTGCTTGATTTGCGTTTCTAAATCTATAACTTTTTGCTCCATAATAACCTTTTGCTTGTTTTAATACTTTTTTATGTCTTGCTCTTGTTGTTCTAGCTGTTTTTACTCTTGCCATTTATAATTCACCTTCCTTTGATTTCTACTTTATTTTAGTTTCCATATGGTAATAATTTTTTGATTGTTTTTTCACAAGTTTTATCTGCATAAGCATCTTGTATTTTTCCAGATTTTCTTTGTCTAGCTGTCTTGTTAGCTAGTAAATGTCTTCTGTTTGATTTTGTTCTTTTTACTTTTCCTGTAGCTGTTATTGAATATCTTTTTTTAGCAGCTTTATTTGTTTTTAATTTTGGCATAATGATATACTCCTTTCGATTTTTGTTATATTATTTAGCAGTATTTTTTTCTGCTTTTTTAGCTAATATTGTGAACATATTTCTACCTTCTAATTTAGGTTTCTTTTCAACTGTAGCAACATCTTCTAGATTTTCAATAAATTTATTTAAAACAGCTTCTCCTGCTTTAGAATTATTTATTTCTCTTCCTCTAAATCTTACAGTTATTTTTACTTTGTTGCCATCGTCTAAGAATTTTTTTGTATTTTTTAATTTAAAGCTGAAGTCATGTTCTTCAATATTCGGAGTTACTCTTATTTCTTTTACTTCAAGAGTTTTTTGCTTTTTCTTAGCTTCTTTTTCCTTTTTTGCTTGTTCAAATTTATATTTTCCATAGTTCATTATTTTACAAACAACTGGATTTGCATTTGGCGCAACTAATACTAAATCCAAATTTAAGTCTTCTGCTTTTTTCAAAGCTTCTTCAAGAGAAATTACACCAACTTTTTCTCCATTTACTCCTATTAGCTGAACTTCTTTAGCTCTAATTTGTCTATTAATTGGTAATTCTTGTTTTATGTTAAAACACCTCCATAAATAAAAAAATTTGACTTTTGTTACAAGTCAAATTAAAAAATACTTCAATACTTACATATTAAAATTATTTAATTCTAACCTTTTTCCTTCTTTGGATTAGGTGAGAAGTTTATTGCTTCTTCTTGTAACAGCTATTATTATACACTGCCTTTTGTCCTTTTGTCAAGGCTTTTTCATAATTTTTCTTTATTTTGAGATAAATTTTCGACAGTTTTTTATTAAAATATCAAGACTTTTTTAAAATTTATTTTTATATGCATAAATTCTCATTTGGTTCCCAGCTATTTGTTTAGCTTTTTATGTGACAGTCTTGAATATAAGTTTTTCTATAAATAGAGTATTAACTAATAACTTATCAGATATATTAATATACCAACGGATTGTATTACAAATAGATTCAACATATTTGAACTTATTAAGTTATTTGTAGCCTCTATCACACCCTTTAACTGTTCTTTGCTTCCTTTTTTGTGATATTTTTGTGCCTCATTAAATGTTATAAATTCAGGTGCGCTTGTAATTATTCCAAGTAATATTCCTATTATTATTTGTGATACTCCAAAATTGTTGCATAATGTTTCTAGTGAATCTGATAAAATATTACCTGTTATAAATATTAAAATTGTTGCTCCAATTAATATAATTATATATTTCAATATTTGCTTCTTATCTTTTTCCTCTGCTTCTTGCTCCTTTTCTATTTCATTTTCTTTTCTTAAATATTTCTTATGAATTTTGCTATCTATTATGGAAAATATGCAAAATAGTAATAAAAATATGATTATCATCATAAAATTTAGCGCTATATCTTTTACATATATTACAACTGGAATTATTATTGTAATTAGTACAATTATTAACTCTATTATAATTACTTTGTTTTTCATTTTTTTAATATTTCCATTTATTTTTACTGTTAAAAAATATTCTAATACATTAATTACATTTGAACTAAGTATATTAAATATTCCTGTATCTATTAGTCCTGTGAAACCAGCTATACCAAGTGACAGTAGTTCTGGCACTGATGTTGCAATTCCTGCTATATTTCCAACTGTTTTTGATTTTAAATTCAGACTTTGTGCTAATTTTCGAAGTGTGGTCGCTAATATATTTTTAGATATTATAACTATTAAGATTGAACAAATTATAAATTTTAAAAATGTTATTATCATAAAATCACCTATTATTATTTTGCTATTTTTTTACTTTTTTATTCTAAATTTTATATATAGTTTAATATATTTAGATAAATTATTGATATTTGTCACAAAATACGATATAATACCTTAGAATTAAAGAAAAGAGGAGATTTTTATGATAGACATTAAATTTTTAAGAGAAAATCCAGATGTTGTAAAAGAAAACATCAAAAACAAATTTCAAGATGCCAAACTTCCTCTAGTAGATGAAGTTATTGAACTTGACAAAAAAAGTAGAGAAGCAAAATTAAATGGAGATAATTTACGTTCTCAAAGAAAAAATTTGAGTAATCAAATTGGAAGTTTAATGAAATCTGGTAATAAAGATGAAGCTGAAAAAGTAAAAGCTGAAGTTACTGAAATAAATGCTAAATTAGAAGAAAATGAAAAATTAGAACATACATATTCTGAAGAAATAAAATCTAGAATGATGAAGATTCCTAATATTATGCACCCATCAGTTCCTATAGGCAAAGATGATAGTGAAAATGTTGAAATTCAAAAATTTGGTGAACCTGTTGTTCCAGATTATGAAATTCCATTTCATGGTGAAATATTAGAAGCTCTTGGTGGGTTAGATTTAGATAGTGCTAGACGTGTTGCAGGTCAAGGTTTTTATTATTTAATGGGTGATGTTGCAAGACTTCATTCAGCTGTTTTAACTTATGCAAGAGATTTTATGATAAATAAAGGATTTACTTATTGCATACCACCTTTTATGATTCGTTCAGATGTTGTAACAGGTGTTATGAGTTTTGAAGAAATGGATGCAATGATGTACAAAATTGAAGGAGAAGATTTATATTTAATTGGTACTTCTGAACATTCTATGATTGGTAAATTCAAAGGTCAAATTTTAAATAAAGAAGATATGCCATATACTATGACATCATATTCTCCTTGTTTTAGAAAAGAAAAAGGTGCACATGGTATTGAAGAACGTGGTGTTTACCGTATACATCAATTTGAAAAACAAGAAATGATAGTTGTTTGTGAACCAGAAGATAGCTGGGAATGGTATAATAAAATGTGGTCATATACAGTTGAATTCTTTAGAAGTATGGGAATTCCTGTTAGAACATTAGAATGTTGTTCAGGTGACTTAGCTGACTTAAAAGCAAAATCTTGTGATGTTGAAGCTTGGAGCCCTCGTCAAAAGAAATATTTTGAAGTTGGTAGTTGTTCTAACTTAACTGATGCACAAGCTCGTAGACTTGGTATTAGAATAAAAGGCGAAAATGGAACATATTTTGCACATACTTTAAACAATACCGTTGTTGCCCCACCTAGAATGCTTATTTCTATTATGGAAAATAATTATCAACCTGATGGTTCTGTAATTATTCCAGAAGTTTTAAGACCATATATGGGTGGCTTAGAAAAAATTCAAATCAAAAAAAATAAATAAAATGAATACAAAAAAGACAGGTTCCAGCCATTTGGAACCGCCTTTTAATTATATGGAGGTACAAATATGATAGTTAAAAATCCTCAATTTGAAGTATCAGCAGTTAGCCCTAAACAATATCCTAGAAATGGATTACCTGAAATAGTTTTAGTTGGGAAATCTAATGTTGGGAAATCAAGTTTTGTTAATACTATGATAAATAGAAAAAAATTAGCTCGTACAAGTAGCGAGCCTGGTAAAACTAGACAGATAAATTTCTACAATATAGATGATTCTTTCTATTTTGTTGACTTACCTGGATATGGGTATAGCAAAATGTCTAAAAAAGAACAAGCTCAAGTTGGTGATTTTATTGAAGAATATCTATTTAACAGAAAAGAAATCGCTTTAATAATTTTCTTAATTGATATTCGTCATAACCCAACTGCAAATGATTTGCTTATGTACAATTATGTTATTTCAGCCAAATTACCTTTTATAATTTTAACCAATAAGGCTGATAAAATTGCAATAACAAAAGTTGATGATGCCGTTAAAAATTTACAAAAACAAATTAATCCAATTGGTGATGTAACTACTTTACCATTTTCAGCTGAAAGAAAAATTTATAAAGATGATGTTTGGAATATAATTGAAAAATATATTTAATGTAAAGAGCCAATTATTTTTATGATTTTCCATATCTTAGACACTCGGCTTGCGTATATAATAAAAGAGCTTTTGCTCAGTCAATTACACTTTGTAATTAGACTTTGCTTAGCTCTTTTAATTTATATTTAACAACATTTGCATTTATTTTTCTTGTCTTTACCTTTGTTACAGAATAATAATATTAGTGTTAAGATTAGTAGTATTCCTAAAACTACTGCTAAAACAATTATAGCTGCTAATGCCTCTAAGAACGTACCTGCTAATGATGCACCAATTATTATACCTATGACGGTTGTAAATGCTGCAAGTAATATCGCTGCTACTATTCCTAAACAGTTCTTTTTGTTTTTACATTTTGGTTCTTTATTATCATAGCAATAAATTGTATCTTGTGGCTCCATAGAAGTCACCTCCAATATAGTATTTATTAATACTATACTATATTATATGTGTTTTTCAATTTATTGTGATATTATGCTTTATTTTGCCTTTTAATCTTATCTTCTATTTCATATTATATTTTTATAAACTTCATTAAATGCTTATTAAATTATTCCGCCTTTTTCTCTATTTTAGTAATTGCTTTTTTAGCTTTTTCTCTAGGTATTATAACAATATGTCCACATCCTTGGCATTTAAGTTTAAAATCAACCCCTATTCTTGTTATCTCCCACAATTTGCTTCCACATGGGTGTTGTTTTTTAGTTCTTACAATATCTCCTATGTTATATTCCATAATTACTCTCTTTCTTTTTACCATTTTAGTTATTTTAAATAAAAACAATATATAATATATATATTGTTTTTATCAATAATCATATAAAATTGCAAATATAAATTTTATGAATTTATTGCCTTTTCATATCTAGCAGCTATTCTATCTTTTCCTAAGATTTTCATAATTTCATACATATCTGGTGTATTTGTTCTCCCTGTTAATGCAACTCTTAAAACAGTACTTACATCTCCAACATGTGCTTTATATTTACCTGGGTTTGCTTTAAATTCTTTTACATCTTTACAATATCCCATTTCTTCTGTTAATTCTTTTATCTTGTCAAACCAAGTTTGCTTGTCATCTGCATCATCATAGTATTTTTCTATATACGTTTTTAATATTTTATTAATTTCTTCTTTATCTGATATTACTTGATATGGATATTCTTTTACATCAAATAATTCGTCATACATATAATTAATATTTTCTTTTACATCTGACCATTTTGCAATATCTTTTCTTGGTTTTTTGTTTCCTCTTTCTATTCCAAATACTTTTAATGAATATTCTTTATCTTCTAATATTTTTTCAAGTTCACTGTCATGACGTTTTGCCCATTTCATTGCTTCTTCATATACTTGTTCTGCAGTAAATTTAGATATTACTGTTTTTCCTACATCAAGTAATTTTACCATATCAAATAAAGCTCCACTAACACTCATCTTCTTTATTTCTAGATTAAATTCTGAAATATCTTTATCTTGGTTAGCTCTTCTCCAATTTTCAAATGTTGAATTAGCAATATTTAATAAATATTCTTTTACCGCTTCTTTGGGAATACCTTCTTCTTCGTAATAAGAAACTGCTGCTTCTGCATCTTTTCTTTTACTTAGCTTTCTCTTATTTCCATTGTCATTTTTCATAATTGGTGCAATATGTGCATATTTAGGTGGTTTGAATCCTAATTCTTGGAATAATTGTAAATGTAATGGAACTGATGATAACCATTCATCACCTCTAATTGCAAGTGTTGTTCCCATTAAGTGATCATCAACCGCATGTGCAAAATGGTATGTTGGTAATCCATCACCTTTTATGATTACTATATCTTGGTCATTTTCTGGGAATTCTACATTTCCTTTTATTACATCTTTATGTTTTATTTTTCTGTCTTCTCTTCCAGGTGATTTAAAACGAATAATATAGCTTTCACCATTTTTTATTTTTTCAGCCATCTCGTCTAAAGTTAAATGTCTACATTTTGCCCATACACCGTAATATCCTGGACGTATTTTAGCAGCTTCTTGTTTTTGTCTTATTTCATCAATTTCTTCTTGGCTACAAAAACATGGATATGCTTTTCCTTGTTCTATCATATATTTAGCATATGCTTGATATATTTCTTTTCTTTCAGATTGTTTATATGGTCCATAGTTTCCTTTTTCTTCTGTTTCTGATATCATTCCTTCATCTGGCACAATATCAAAATCTTTCAAACTGTTTACGATTCCACTGACACCATTTTCAACTTCTCTTTTTTGATCTGTATCTTCTATTCTTAAGAAAAATACTCCATCTGTTTGACTTGCTAATTTTCTTGCAATTAAACTTTGATATAACCCACCAATGTGTACAAATCCTGTTGGACTTGGTGCAAATCTTGTTACAATTGCTCCCTCTTTTAGATTTCTTCTTGGATATTTTTCTTCATAATATGCTATTTCCTTTGCATTTGGAAATATTAAATTTGCTAACTCTTTATAGTCCATTTTTTATTCCTCCCTAGGCATTTACTCTATGTCTTTATTGTCAAATTTGTTATCTTTTCATCTATTTTATTAATTGCTTTTGCACAATTTATCCACTCTTTGGATTGTTTATTTGTTATTGCTTTTTGTGTTTTATATTTCATCTTATGTTCTAAACTAGCCCATACATCCATTGTCATTGTTCTTATTTGAACTTCTACTTTTACATATATAAGTTGAGTTGATAACACCACTGGCACAGCTAAAATTATATGATATGCTGAATATCCACTTTCTTTAGGATTTTTAATATAATCTTTTTCTTTCAATGTTTGTATTCCTGGTATATTCTGTATTAATCTTTTTATTGAATATATATCTTTTTGTGTTTGGCATATAACCCTTAATCCTGCAATGTCATTTATATTTTCAATCATTTCTTTATATGTAAGTTCTGCTCCTCTGTCTTGCATTTTCTTTATAATACTCTTAGGGCTCTTAATCCTAAAATTTATATGATCTATTAATTCGTAATTATAAAATGTTTTAAATTCTTCTTGATAGATTTCTACTTTATTATTCAATTCTTTTAAAGCCATTTTATAAATACACATTACCTTTTGAAAAGTTTCTCCATTTTCTTTTATTTCCTGATTATAGTCCACAAAATTTTTCAGATCAACAAGATCTGTTATCTCTTGTTCATTATTTTTCATATTAATTCAACTCCTCATTTTATTGTTAGCACTTTATTTTATGTGATTAATTTATAATATATGCTTATTTTAATGAGTTATTGTTTATAAATAGTTTTCTTCTTGTGCTTTTTTCGTGAATTAATACTGTCTGCCCCATACTACCATTTTATCTGCTTTTTTACCGCAACATACACAAGTATCTCCTAAATGTTCTTGCTTAAATGGTATACATCTTGAAGGTGCTCCTGTTAGTTCTTTTACTTTATCCTCACACTCACGAGAACCACACCACATTGTTTTTACATATCCTTGATTTTCTTCAAGATTCTTTTGTAATTCTTCCATATTATGTGCAACAGTTGTTTTTTCTTCTAGTCTTTTTTCACAAGCTTGAAACATTGATTTTTGTATATCTTCTAATATTTTTTCAATTTCTTGTTCTATATTTTCAAGTTTTACTGTTACTTTTTCAAAATTGTCTCTTCTTGTTAATGTAACTTCATCATTTTCTAATTCTTTAGGTCCCATTTCAACTCTAAGAGGTACCCCTCTCATTTCCCAGTCGTTGAACTTATATCCTACTGAGTAGTTTTCTCTTGTATCTAGTTCTACCCTAAATTTTCCTTTTAATTTTTTAGATAATTTTTCTGCTTCTTCTTTTACATTTCCCTTTTCTTGTGCAATTGGAACAATAACTACTTGGATTGGAGCAACTTTTGGAGGCAATTTCAATCCTCTGTCATCTCCATGTGCCATTATTACAGCTCCTATTAATCTTGTACTAATTCCCCAAGATGTTTGGTACGCATATTCTTGCTCGCCATTTCTGTTTTGAAAGTTTACATCAAATGCTTTTGTAAAGTTTTGCCCGAAGTAATGTGATGTTCCTCCTTGCAAAGCTCTACCATCATGCATTAATGTTTCCACTGTATATGTTGCTTCAGCACCTGCAAATTGTTCTTTTGGTGTTTTTTGTCCTTTTAAAACAGGTATTGCTAATAAATTTTCAATAATATCTGCATATACATCTAACATTTCTAAAGTGAATTTTTGAGCTTCTTCTGCTGTCTCATGTATTGTATGTCCTTCTTGCCATAAGAACTCTCTTGAGCGTAAAAATGGTCTTGTTTCTTTTTCCCATCTTAATACACTACACCATTGATTATATAAATATGGTAGTTCTCTCCATGAACTTAACCATTTAGAATACATTGCTGAAAATACTGTTTCTGATGTAGGTCTAACACATAATTTTTCTTCTAAATTTTCTTCTCCACCTTTTGTAACCCATGCTACTTCTGGTGCAAAACCTTCTACATGATCTTTTTCTTTATTTAATAAGCTTTCTGGTATTAAAACTGGCATAGATACATTTTTAACACCTTTTTCTTTAAATCTTTTATCAGCATAATTTTGGATATTTTCCCAAAGTGCATATCCATATGGTCTTATTGCTATAAATCCTTTTACACTTGTGTAATCTGCTAATTCTGCTTTTAATACAATATCTGTATACCATTGTGCAAAATTTTCGTCTATGTTTGTTATATCATTTACAAATCCTTTTTTCTTACTCATTCTAAATTCCTCCAATTTTTTTGTTTTTACAAATTAGTTTTCCTCGTTTCCCCTCTCGGGCATTGGAGCCTCTGGTTGTGCTATAATAATTACATTTTCTTTAGGTTTTTCTTCTCCATTTTCTTGTTCTTCTGTATTTATTTTTTGCTCTTCTTGTTCATTATTTATTAAATCGTCTATTACTATTTGCTTATTTTCGTCTAATTTATATCTTGGTAACTCTGGTAATTCTTCTAATGAACTAAAACCAAACATTCTTAAAAATTCATCTGTTGTTTGGTATGACATAGGCTTACCTGGTAAATCTAATTTACCAGCTTCTTCTATTAGACCATATTCTAACAATTTATATACACAAGCATCTGCAGAGACGCCTCTTATGTTTTCAATTTCCGCTCTTGTTATTTTAGGATTATATGCAATTATTGCTAATGTTTCAAGTGATGCAGTTGACAAATTAGGTTTTGTTCTTTTGTCTAATATTGGATACACATATTCATACAACTCTTTTTTTGTACATAATTGATATGAATTATTTATTTTTATTAATTCTATTCCTCTATTTTCTTGATTGTATTCTTCTTGCATATTTGCTATTATCTTTTCTATTTCATCTTCTGAAATTTCTAATGCAAGCATAATTTCATTTTTAGTTACTGGTCTTCCTGCTGCAAAAAGTATTGCTTCTATTATCGCTTTTTCTTGATTACTTTGCATATATATCCCTTCTCATTCTTTTTTATCGTGTATCTATTATGTCAAAAAAATTCGGTTATGTCAATAGTTTGAGGTCTTTTTATGTAAAATACGCCTCTAAGTTTTTTAACTTAAAGGCATACTTATTATCTGTTTCAATTATCCGTTCCAATTGATTACTTTCATTCCTTTTGGTATTCCCCAAGGTGCTCCAGCAATTGAATTAGCTTTTTGTTTTATATTCATACTTGTTAAATTTCTACACAATTCAAATGTTTTTTCTTTTATTTTATATTATTGTTTTCCCTTCTTCTAAAACCTATTAATATTTTTAATAAAAAGTCTTTGTTGTGTCGAAGTTTGTCGAACGATTTCTGTTGACTTTTGTACTTCGGCCTGCTACAATATCATCAATTATATCTTAGGCGATTTAGTCTTTTATTATTTTATCTAATGGCATTTCTGCCATAAATCTCAAACAAAATAAATTATTATATGCTAAAATAAAAAGTAATTTATAAATTGTATTATTGATTTAGATAGCAATTTTCTTGTTGTTTTAGCATACAAAGGAGGGACAGTTATAGAAAAATACGATGTAAAAAATAATGCAAAGGAAAAAGCAAATATTAATACAATGCATATTACTAATACTATTTCCAATACTTTAGAACATATGCCCAAAATTAATACCAGTAACTTTGAACTTTTAAATCCAAGACAAGATTACGTTTTTAAAAGAATATTTGGTTACAAAGGAAACGAAGATATTACCAAGGATTTTCTTACAGCTATTCTTAACCAAAATATAACTAGTGTTGACATTGATACTAACACTATTTTAGGGAAAGATTTGCAAAAGGATAAAGTTGGCATTTTGGATGTCCGTGCCATTATCGATGGAAAAATTAATTGCGATATTGAAATTCAAGTCGTAGACCAAGGTAATATTGAAAAACGTATTTTGTTCTATTGGAGCAAATTATATATTGATAGTATCAAGGAAGGAAATGATTACAATAAACTCAACAAAACTATTATAGTATTAATTTTGGACTATAATTTAGAAAAATTGAGCAAAATCGAGCATTTTATGACAAATTGGCAGATTAGGGAAAAAAATCACCCTAAAACAGTTTTGACTGATGCTCTTGAATTGTATATCATTGAATTGCCTAAATTTGATACAACTAATTTAGATAATAATCAAAAATTATTAAATTCATGGATAAAATTCATTAAAAATCCTGAGGAGGTGATTGATATGCCTAATTCTAAAATAAAAAAGGCTCAACAAGTTTTAGAAGAAATTAGTCAAGATGGGCGTGAAAGATACCTAGCAGATTTAAGACAAAAATATATAATGGATCAGACTTCGCTGGAAAATTATGGATATAGAAAAGGTATGAAAGCTGGAATCGAACAAATCATAAAAAGAATGATACAAAGGAATTTAGATATAAATACCATATCTGACTTAACTAATGTACCAGTTTCCGAAATAAATAAGTTAATTACTACTAATGTTTAATTCTAATAAAATACTAAATTTCTTAAGATATAATTTAACACACCAAAAGTATCTTTTTCTTTCCTTTTGGTGTGTCCCTTACTAATAATTTATATCTGTTTCAATTATCCGTTCCAATTGATTACTTTCATTCCTTTTGTGGCTCCCCAAGGTGCTCCAGCAATTGAATTAGCTTTTTGTTTTATATTCATACTTGTTAAATTTTCGCATCTTTCAAAAGCTCCTGCTTCTATTGTTGTTACAGTACTTGGTATTTCAACACTTTCAAGAAACGCACACTGTGTAAAGGCCTGTTGGCTTATCGTTTTTAATCCTTCTGGCAAAATTAGTTTTGTTATCTGTTGTCCATTGAAAGCCGCCATTCCTATAGTTTCCACTCCAGAATCGACTTCAAACTCCCCACTTGCTCTATATAACATTGCATATAGTGTCTTTTTATCTTTACTATATAATATTCCATTTTCAACCATATATACTGGATTGTCTTTATCTATAACTACATTTGCTGTATTACTCCATAACATCATAACAGGAGATATAGATGTTACTTTTTTTCCTATATTTACTTGCTGTAACTTTTCACATCCATCAAAGGCCTGTCCTATTATCATTGTTGCACTATCTGGTAATGTAATTGTAACCGCATTTTCAGCTTGCCTAAAAGCCGTATTACCTATAAATTCAATTCCTTCCTGTATTTTGATATTCTCTTCTTTTGAATAACACATATTTAGTCTTTTAGTTACTTTATCATAAAGAATTCCATTTTCTGAAACAAATGTTGTATTGCCTGATGCTACTTTTACTTCGTTAATGCTTTTAGGAAAAATTCTTTCTCCTAATGATGTAAGTGTAGATGGAATTACTATTTTAGTTAAATTGTTATAGTACCAAACTGATGTATTAAATGCTTTTATTCCTTCTGGTATTTCTAAAGTATTCGTATTCTTTAAATATTTATCCGAAATAAATAATATACTGTTTTCAGTATTACTTACTAAAAATCCATTTTCATATTTATAATTTTTATTATTATTTAATTCAATATTTTCCAGTTTTGAGCAACTATTAAATATATTAGGTCTAATTCCAGTAACAGTACTAGGTATATTTATTGTAGAAATACTAGTATTTGAAAACGCAAATTCATAAATCGTTTCTAATTTTGAAGGCATTTTAACACTTTTTAAGTTAATACAATCTGCTAATATATACTGTGGAAATATTGTTATCCCATCAGGAAATTCTATATTTTCTAGTGATGTACATCCAAAATAACACATTTCTCCAACTTCTTTTAATGAATTTGGCATACTAACATTTTTTAAACCTGTACATTTAGTAAATGCCCAACCACCTATTTTTTCTACTCCTTCTTGCATTATTACTGTCTCCAATGTTGAATTATATGCAAAAGCATTTGCGCTTATTTCTTTTACCGTTCCTGGGATTATTATTGTTTTTAATCCATCTAAATTTGCAAATGCTCCTTCTCCAATTTTAGTTACACTATCGGGTATTACTAATGTTCCCGTTTCATCCATTAGTAATAGATTTCCATTTGATGACAGTAATTCTCCATTTATTATGTCATATGGATTTGCTGCTATTCCTAAACTTTTTGCTATTTCTATTTCATTTTTATCTTGAGTATTTATTAATAGTGAACCTTTTATTATTTCTACTTTATCTATATACTCATCTTTTATACTTGGTATTACTGTTTTTATATTTCCTGTTTCTCCTTCAGGCTGTGTATTATATTTTAAACTTTCTTTACCTACAGTTAACGTACTTTCTAGAAATTCTCTATTTTCGGTTCTCTTTTCTGTTTTATACAGTTCTAGCTGTTCTTTATAACTTGACAACTCTGTTGTCATTTTTGCTTTTTGTGCTTGTGTTAGTATTCCATTTGTACCTGTTAGCATTGCAATTGATACTCCTGCTAAAATTAGTAAGACAATTATCGTAATTACAAGTGCAACTAAAGTTATCCCCTTTTTATTTCTTATTGCTGTTTTCGCAATTGTTTTTTTGTAGCTTTCTTCGCTATTTATTCTTTTATTCTTTAAATGTATTATGTGTACAGTACCAAGGCTTTCAGCTTCTACTTTTTTCATATTCTATTTCTCCTTTGTCTTTTCATTTTATTATCTCAATGTTTTTTACTTTAATCTTTTACTTTATCTATATATATACATTTTTTTATTCATATATTCTTTTTATAGCATTTTCATTATTTATTTTTTTAGTATATCAAAACTGTTCTCTTTTTCAATGATATTTTATCCGAGTTTTGGCTTTTTTATTCCACAATTTGTTATACTATTAATTTTAGACTATAATTTAGAAAAATTGAGTAAAATTGAGCTTTTAATATGAAATTGACAAATTAAGCAAAAAAATTACCTTCAATCAATTTTGACTGGCATTTTTTTATTATATATAATCTAACCTAATAACACACCAAAAGTATCTTCTTCTTTCCTTTTGGTGTGTCCCCTACTATTTTTTATTTGTTTATTTGATATATAAAATAACTCTGAATGCCACATCACCATAGGTATTATGTCCAACATAATTGCGTATATTTGTATAATACTCTTTGCTCAAATATCCTCCTCCACGCAACACGTATTGTTCCTTTTCTGTGCTTTCTGTTGACCACTCTCTATAATTACTTGCCATATCATATATGTTACATTCTACATCTACAGTAGTACCTTTATATTCTGGTTCACTGTTCAAACTTTTCTGATTTGCATAGTTTGAATTACTTCCAAACCTTTCTAAAAACAACAATGCCGTGTCCCAAGAAAAGCTATTAGTTAAATCGCTTTCAAAATTATTGTCTGAATACATTTCTCTACTTAATTTAGCCGCTTGAGGTTGTGTAACATTACTATATACATAATTCTCAGCATTTGAAACAGTTAAATTACTTGTTACACTCCCAGAACTTCTTGGTTCAGTTGCATTTTTGTCTTTTGCTTCATATCTTGCTATATAATAACCATTATTAGCTATAGCACTTTTCCTAAAACCTTCTTGTTCTGTTTCAATATTTTCTTTTGCTGTCCAGTTTTCATTTTTTGAATTATTTATTTCTTTATAACATCCACCAATCATACTGTTTCCCTGTTCAATTTCTTTCCCTTTATTATCAAATGTATATCTACTTAATTTTATGCTTTGTACTGTTCTATCCTCTTTTGTAACGTTTCCCACGGGAATCCATACAAATTGGCTTCCTTTAGTTTGTTTATGGCTTACATCTTCTATTACTATTCCTTGAGTTACATTGTCTACAGCATTTAATATCTTGAACCCAGCTGGCACAACTATATAATTTTCTAACCAATCTTTTGTTACTGTATTTGATGTTTCTTCTCCTGTTATTTCCGACATATTTTTATACTCTATTATGCTCCCAATACTATTTATAGCAAGTTTCTTACCATTTATATCTACAATTGCAGGAAATTTTGAGCTTTGAGTTGTTATATTATAATTGGAAAGTTCTGCTTTTAATTTTTCAAAGTTCATATTTTCACTATCAGCAATCGCTCCTGTTACAGCCAACTTTAATTTTTCTTCTTTTGAGCTTATTTCATTAGCTTGCTTCGCATTCTGTGCTTGTGTTAGTATTCCATTTGTTCCTGTTAGCATTGCAACTGATACACCTGCTAGTATTAATAAAACTATAATTGTAATAACCAAAGCAATTAGTGTAATTCCCTTATCTTCTAAATTTCTTTTATTCCATTTAATCATTACATTGATTATTTTTCTCATTATAATCTATTCTCCTTTATCTTTAGTTTTTCCATTTTTTTCTCACTTTATTCTTTATTATGCCACTTGTCTTTCACGACAAAAAGTCGTGTTTTTTAGAATATATCATAACGTATTGTCATTTTCAATAGTTTTTTATTATTCACAGTGATATTTTGCTAATTTGTGTAAAATTCCATTATAAATGTTTATGTTTTTTATCTACCTAACATTTTTATTATAGAGCATAAAAAAGAGACAAGATTACGCTACTCTCTAATGTAGTTTACTTGTCTCCAAATATGATATCATATATTTATATATATTTAAATCTTATTCTTATTTTTTGTTTACTAAATCTTTTAATGCTTTACCAGCTTTGAATACTGGAGCTTTTGATGCAGGTATTTTGATTTCTTCTTTAGTTTGAGGATTTCTACCTTTTCTAGCTGCTCTTTTTCTTACTTCAAAAGAACCAAATCCAACTAATTGAACTTTATCTCCTTTTTTTAGTGAGTCTGTTACAACTTCTACAAAAGCGTTTACTGAGTTTTCAGCTGCTTTTTTTGTTTCCCCTGTTTTTGCAGCCATTGCTGCGATTAATTCAGCTTTGTTCATTTAAATTACCTCCTATAAAGTATAATGTGATATGTACTTCATTGCCTGAACGAAGCAATAAAGATACTACTAATTAAATTAATTCGCCAAAAATACCTAAAATCCTTCTTTTTTTGCAATTTTTTTATGTTTTTTTGCTATTTTAATATATTTTTAGCTTTTCTAGCACAGTGCATATCTTATTTCCAGCTGGTAATGCTTGTATTTCTTCTTTATTAAATACTTTTAATGCTACTATTGCCAATACATATATAATTGCTGCAACAGCTATTGCTATTAGTGTGGCCAATTTTGTTGCAATTATTCCTGAAAGTGCTAAATATGTAAAATATGAACATATTCCCATAATTGCAGTTGCTATAACTGGTTTTAACACATATTTAGAAAACTTGAATTTCATATTAAATGCTTTTTTCAAACATATTATTGATATTGTAAATGCTATTGCATGACAAGCTACAGATGCCCAAGCTGCACCATTTACTCCTATTGATGGTATTGGTACTAATACTAGGTTTAATATAAGTTTTGCTATTACTCCGTATTCCTAATGAGATTGCTGGTATTTTTAATAATCCATAGCCTTGTAAAGCTCCATTTATGGTTTGGTCTAATATTGTAAATAAAATCGTTAATGAGCTAATTTGTAGTATTACTGTTCCACTACTTGCGTTTGGATATAATAAGCCTAATATTTGTTCTGCAAATATGCACATTCCAACTGTGCAAGGTAAGCCTATTAGCATTGAAATTAGTAGTGAAAATGATGTTTTTTGTTTTATTGTTTTTTTATCTTTTCTTGCTTTTGCAGCTGCTATTGCTGGTACTAATGCTGTTGAAAATGCTACATTTATTGATAGGGGTAAACTTGTTAATGTATCTACTTTACCTCCTAATATTCCATATTGGCTAACTGCTTCTTCTGCCGGTAAGAATTCTTTTAAACTTCTTACTACTGTAAATGAATCAATATTTTTATTTACAGATGATAATATAGCAGTTAATGCTATAGGAAATGAAACCCATAAAATCTTCTTTATAATGTTTCTTCTTCTTTCATATTTGTAATTTACTGTTGATTTTATTTCTGCTGCAATTTCTTTTTTTCTTACTTTATAATAAAAATATAAATATCCAAATCCTGAAAGTGTTGCAAGTGTTGTTGCTAATGTTGCACCTGCTGCCATCAATTCTGTTGACAAATTAGACGCTATTGCTACTATTTCTACTAAGATTATTGTTAATGCTGTTTTGAATATTTGTTCTAATGACTGTGACCTTGCTGTTGCTTTTATTTCCTGTCTTCCATTAAAATAGCCTCTCATTACAGATGCTATTGCGACAAAAAATATAGCTGGTGCTAATGCTACCATTGTCATTTCCGCTTCTGGTATTTGTAACCAATCTACAGCTATTATATGAGCTCCAAAGAATAGCATTAAGGTTCCTACTAGACCTATTACTGTAAACGTCGCAAAAGCTATTTTGAATATTCTGTGTGCACCTTTATGATCTCCTACTGCAACTCTTTCTGAAACTAATTTTGCAATTGCATTTGGAACACCTATTGATGAAATTGTTAGCAATAATGCATATATTTGATAACTTGCAGATACAATTCCATTTCCTTTGTCTCCAAATCCTTCCCTATTTGTTAAATATAAATTATATATTAATCCTAATAATTTTATTAAAACTTGAGAAAATATTAATGTTATTACACTTTGCATAAAAGTTTCTTTTTTAGTTGTTTTTCCAACTTCTTCTGCCATTTTCTCACTCCTTCTTTTTCTACTACTTTAATATTATAAATATATTTGCTAAAATATTCAATACTTTTTAAATGATTTTGGGGACGGAGCAAAAAATCATTTTCTCCATCCCCATATATTACATATTTTTATCTATATTTGGTAATAATTGTTTCTTTCTTGAAACAACGCCTTCTAAAAACATTGTATTATTTTCCAAAGTTTTATTAAATGCTTTTTCTGTAACTGCTGCTTTTTCTCCTAAAGCTATTATTTCTGAGTTACTATTTAAAATATCAGTAATTGCCAATACAAATAAAGAAAGTCCTTTTTTGTCTATTTCGTTTTTCATTGCTTTTTCTAAATCTTCTTTTCTTTTTAGTACATCTTCTATACTTACTGTATTTACTTGTGCTATAACAAATTTTGTACCATCTTTGTCTAAGTTTTTAGCATCTAAGTTTACTAATTGTTCTGCTGTAAAATCATCTAGGTCTGTTCCTGCTTTTAACATTTCTAATCCATATGCTTTTATATCTATTCCTACTATTTTTTCTAATTCTTCTAAAGCTTTTTTATCATGATCAGTTGTAGTAGGTGATTTTAATAATAATGTATCTGACATTATGCAACTTGCCATTAAGATAGCTTCTTCTTTACTTATTTCCATTCCTGTTGCTTTGTATTCTTCAAATAAAATTGTTGATGTACATCCATATGGTCTTGCTGTATAGTAAAGTGGTTCTGCTGTTTCTATGTTTGCGATTCTATGATGATCTACAACTTCTACTATTTTAGCTTTTTCTATTCCCTCTACTGATTGTCCAAATTCATTGTGGTCAATTAAAGTTACTTTTTGTCCTTCTTCTACACTTTCTATTAGTTCAGGGACTTCTATTCCTAAGTATTTTAATACATATTGTGTTTCTTTGTTTAAGTTTCCTAATCTTACAGCTTTATATTCTTTATTTCCTTTTTTATGTTCCATTCTTTCTTTTACCAAACTTGAACATATTGTATCTGTATCTGGATTTTTATGACCAAATATTAAAATTTCTTTTTCCATTTTCATTACCTCTTTCTTTATTTTTTATAAGATATGTAATCTTTTTTATCTATTATTTTATATCTTCTAATAATTTTTCTAGTTCTTCTTTAGTAAATTGATATTTTTTATTACAAAAGTGACATACTAATTCTGCTTTTTCATCTTCTTTTATTATATCTTCTAAATCTTTTTTTCCAATACTTATTAATGCTTTACTCATTTTTTCTTTTGAACAATCGCATTTATACACAGGTGTTATATCTTCTTCTAATATTTTCACATTTTTATCGCCTGTTACTTTTTTAGCTATTTCTAATAATGTTAAGTTTTGATCTAACATTTTAGATATTGCTCCAGCTTCAAATATTGATTTTTCTATTTGACTTATTTCTTCGTCTGTTGCATCTGGCATTGGTGTAATTAAATATCCTCCTGCTTGTCTTACTCCATTTTTGTCTACTAATACTCCTAATGCTACTGCAGATTGTCTTTGTTCTGAATTAACAAAATAATTCGTAAAGTCATCTGCTATTTCACCTGATGTTAATGGTGCAACTCCTATATATGGATCTTTTAATCCGATATCTTTTATAACATTTATATATCCATCTTGTCCAACAGCTCCACCTACATCTAATTTTCCAAATTCATTTAATGGTAAATCCACATATGGATTTTGTACATATCCTTTTAATTCCGGCACATTATTAGCTGTTGTTAACATACTTCCTATTGGTCCATTTCCTTTTAGTTGTATGGTTAGTTTATCTTCTTTGTTTTTCATTTCTTGCCCCATTATTGCACTTATTGTAAGTAATCTGCCAAATGCTGCTGTAGCTACCGGACTTAAATCATGTATTTTTCTTGCTGATTCTACTAATTCAGTTGTATTTGCACATATTATAGATACCTTTCCTTTGTACGCTAAAAATCTGATTATTTTATCTGTCATTTTGTTTGATCCTTTCTTGTATGCAAGTTTAGTTGGAAAAGAATTAAATTTGACACATACCAAAATTATAATTATTTTTCAACTCTTATTGATGTAACTCTTGAAACATATCCTTACCTTCGCCACAAACTGGGCATACCCAGTCATCTGGTAAATCTTCAAATGTTGTTCCTGGCTTTATACCGGCTTTTTCATTTCCAAATTTTGGATTATAAATATACTTACATTCTATACATTCATATCTTTGTTTTTCATCTGAATGTTCTTCTTGGAAGTTTCTATATCCTAATCCTATAGCTACTATTACCATCATTAAGAATGATAATGCTTTCCATATTCCGCTATCAAAGAATATTATTGCAAATATTCCAAATGTTGCGCTTATTCCATATAATATAAGTACAGCTTGTTTTTGGCTGAATCCTCTTGCAACTATTCTATGATGTAAATGTCCTTTATCTGCTTTAAATATTGCTTTTATTGATTTGCCTTTTATTAGTCTTCTTATTATTGCCCATAATGTATCAAATATTGGTAAGCCTAATACTATAAGTGGTAATATTATAACTGCTAAAGTATATGTTTTTGCCATACCCAATATTGCAATTATTGATATTGTATATCCTAAAAAATTTGAACCTGTATCACCAATAAATGTTTTTGCTGGTGCAAAATTAAATGGCAAAAATCCAACTAACGCTCCTGCTAAGGCTGTTATTAATATAATTGGTACCATAGCTGAACCATTTAATAAGAATATTATTAATAATGATATAGCTGATATAACTGATATTCCTGATGCTAATCCATCTAAGCCATCTATTAAATTTATCGCATTTGTAACACCTACTATCCACAATATGGTAACAATTGTTGATAAAATTTCTCCTAATTCAGGTGCTTGTATTATTGATACATTAATGCTCTCTATTCTTATTCCAAATGCTACTGCTACAATTGCAGCGAGTAATTGACCTGATAGTTTTACGATTGGTTTTATTGTTTTGATGTCATCTATTATACAAGTGATACTTATTATTACTATTCCTAAAAATAATCCTATTAATTTCATGCCATAGTTTTCAGGTCCGTTTAAAATTATTGTATCTTCTAAGCTCATTACTATTAACAAATATACTACTGATACAAGAAAACCTAGTATTACTGCTGGCCCTCCAAATTTAGGCATTGCTCTTTTGTGCATTCTTCTTTCATCTTTTGGAACATCTACTGCACCTATCTTTTTTGCCAATTTTATAGTATATGGTGTTGCCATAAATGCTACTATGAAGGCTAGTATAAATGCAATTGCTACGTCTCCCCACATAAGCTTAGCCTCCCTTATTTCATATTACGTTTTTCTATTTCTTCTATTAATTTTACTCTTTCTTCGTGGCGTCCACCTTCAAATTCAGTTGCAAGCCACATTCTTAATATAAGTATTGCTTCACTTGTTGTTAAATCATCTGCTCCCATTGCTAATATGTTACTATTATTATGTAATCTAGCGTATTTAGCAGTATATTCGTTATGGCAAAGTGCACATCTTATTCCTTTAAATTTATTAGCGGTAATTGACATTCCAATTCCAGAACGACATATTAGTATTCCTTGTTCTGCAGTTTTATTTTGAACTTCTTTTGCTACTGCTTCTGCTATATCTGGATAGTCAACTGATTCCTCACTTTGACATCCTAAATCTTTATATTCTATATCCTTTTCTTCTAAATATTTTTCAATTTCTTTTTTTAATCTATATCCTCCATGGTCACTTCCAATAGCTATCATATGTATCCCTCCATTCTTGTCTCAATATATCATAAAATCTCTGTTATTACAATAATATTTGCAAATTTACTTGCAATTTCTTCTGAAATATGTTAATATAATATATGTTATAGCGTAATACTTATTTGAAGGAGGTGCAACTTAGAATGCCAAATATTAAATCAGCTAAAAAAAGAGTTAAAATAATTGAAAAGAAAACTTTAAGAAATAATATGATAAAATCTGCTTATAAAACAGCTGTTAAAAAATTTGAAGAAGCTGTTAAAGCTGGTAATGTTGAAGAAGCTAAAGTGTTATTCTCTGAAGCTACTAAAAAAATCGACCAAGCTTGTACAAAAGGTGTTATTGTTAAAAACACAGCAGCTAGAAAAAAATCTAATTTATCAAAAAAATTAAATGCAGCAATGGCTTAGGCTAAATAAAGATTATGCATAGTTTTTATTTTATACAACTTTCTATTTATAGGAGGTTGTTTTTTTATTAGTCTAATATCTGTTTTTAAAATGAAAAACATCTATGCTGAAATTTATACTTTTATCTATTTCCTAAAACTTCCATTGTGTCTAGATTTATTTTATGTTAATATTTATTTAGTATTATATGTGAAAGGAATTTAATCTTATGATTAACTATTTTGTGAAACTATTTCATAGTTTTGATATAATTACATATAAAATTTTAAAATATGGCTTATTATTTTGCTTAACCTTAGGAATAATTTCAGCATCTTTTTTACTTACATATAATTTTTTATTTTCTTCACCTTTTTTATTTAATTTAGGAATGTTTATATTCCAAATTGGTTTTATTTTTAGTGTTGAATTTATTATATGTAGTGTTGTTATAGATAAACTGAAAAAAGATTATATTTAGTTTAATATATTTTTTATGAGTAACAATTCGGAGGAGCGCAACAAATTACAGACTGTTATATAATTACAGTCTGTATGCAGCCTAAGAGTCACGAAAAAAAATATATTAAACTATAATAAATCATAAAACATATAGTTTAATATATTTTTTAATTATTTATTCAATTCTTCTATAAACATTTTATTAAGCATTTGTGGATTTGCTTTTCCTCTAGTTTCTTTCATAGCTTGTCCTACTAAAAATCCTAAAGCTTTTTGCTTTCCTGCTTTATAATCTGCAATTGATTGAGGATTATTTTCTAAGATTTTTAATACGACTTCTTTTATAGCATTTTCATCTGAAATTTGTACCCATCCTTTTTCATCTATTATATCTTCTGGATCTCTTGGATGTTCAAACATTTCTACTAATACCTTTTTAGCAATACTTGAACTTATTGTTCCTTTATCAATTAATATTACTAGTTTAGCTAGTTGTTTGCTATCAAATGGTATTTGTATTGGTTCCATTTCTGTTTCATTTAATATTCTAGATATGTCAGATATAATCCAGTTATTTACAGCTTTTGGATTATTACATATTTTACTTGCTTGTTCAAACAAGTCTGATAAATATTTTGATGATGTAATAATATTTGCGTCTTTTTCAGACAATCCATATTCTGTTAAATATCTTTCTTTTCTGCTTTCTGGTAATTCTGGTAATGTCTTTCTAATATTTTCTATATATTCATCTGAAAGTTTTATTGCAACTAAGTCTGGGTCTGGGAAATAACGATAATCTTGTGCATCTTCTTTATCTCTCATTGGGAATGTTTTTCCAGATACATCATCCCATCTTAGAGTTTCTTGTTCTACAACTCCTCCATCTTCAATTACATCTATTTGTCTTTCTATCTCATATTCAATACCTCTTACGATACTTCTAAATGAGTTCATATTTTTCATTTCTGTACGTGTTCCAAGTGGTTCTCCTGGTTTATGAACAGATACGTTTACATCTGCTCTTAAAGAACCTTCTTGCATCTTACAGTCAGATACTTCTATATATTCTAGAATTGACTTTAATTTTCTTAAATATCTTTCCGCTTCTCCACTACTGCGTAAATCTGGTTCTGATACCATTTCTATTAATGGTACACCTGCTCTGTTTAAATCAACTAAGCTTCCTCCTGCAAATTCATCATGATTTAATTTTCCTGCATCTTCTTCTATATGGATTCTTAATAGTCTAACTTTTTTCTTGTTTCCTTCGTCATCTTCTATTTCTACATAACCATGGTTACATAGTGGTTTATCAAATTGTGATATTTGATAAGCTTTTGGAAGGTCTGGATAAAAATAGTTTTTTCTATCGTTTTTACTATCTTTTGAAATTTCACAGTTTGTTGCAAGTCCAGCTTTTACTGCATATTCTACTACTTTTTCATTAAGTACAGGTAACGTTCCTGGCATTGCCATACAAATTGGGCAAGTATGTGTGTTAGGTGCTGCACCAAAACTTGTTGGGCAAGAACAAAATATTTTTGTTTTTGTAGAAAGTTCTGCATGAACTTCTAGTCCTATTACTACTTCATAATCACTTCTTGACATATGTTATTCTTCCTTTCTTTTATATTGTCTATTAACCTTTAGCTTGATTATTTACAATCCCTATTTTAACAATTGTTTTATTTAAGCTATTTTTTAAATTCTGGTTTATAATTTTCTCTAAATTTTGTTTTTTGTTCAAATGTATATGCTGCATTTAGGATTGTTTCTTCACAGAAACTATTTCCAATTAATTGCATTCCTATTGGCATACCTTGAGAGTCAACTCCTGCTGGTACTGAAATTCCTGGAAGTCCTGCTATATTCACAGATACTGTACAAATATCTGCTAAATACATTTCTAATGGATTATTTGATTTTGATCCGATATCAAATGCTACTGTTGGTGATGTTGGCGTTAATATAACATCATATTTTTCAAAAACTTTATTAAATTCGTTCATAACTAATGTACGGACTTGTTGAGCTTTTTTGTAATATGCATCATAATATCCTGAAGATAATACATATGTACCAAGAATAATTCTTCTTTTAACTTCTGGCCCAAATCCTTCACTTCTTGATTTTTTATATAAGTCTCTTAAGTTTTTAAATTCTGGTGTTCTGTATGTATATCTAATTCCATCAAATCTACCTAAATTTGAGCTTGCTTCTGCACATGCAATTATATAATATGTAGCTAATGAATATTTAGCAACATCTAATGATATTTCTTCTACTTCTGCTCCTAATTCTTTGTATGTTTCTATAGCTTTTTCTAATGTTGCTTTTACTTCTGCATTTATTCCTTCTCCAAAGAATTCTTTTGGCACTGCTATTTTTAAACCTTTAACATCATTTTTCAATGCTTTTGTATAATCTTTTTTCTCAACTTCAATTGATGTTGTATCTTTTTCATCATGACCTGCTATTAAGTTTAATAATGTAGCACAATCTCTTACATCTTTTGTTATTGGACCTATTTGGTCAAGTGATGATGCAAATGCTACTAAACCATATCTTGAAACTAATCCATATGTTGGTTTTAATCCAACAACTCCGCAAAAGCTTGCAGGTTGTCTTATTGATCCTCCTGTATCTGATCCTAATGCCCAAGGTGCCATTCTAGCTGCAACTGCTGCTGCACTACCTCCAGAAGACCCTCCTGGTACTTTGTTTAAATTCCAAGGGTTTCTTGTTTTCTTGAAATAAGAGTATTCTGTTGAACCTCCCATTGCAAATTCATCCATATTTAATTTTCCTAAATTAATTAGATTTTCACTATTTAATTTATCCATAACAGTTGCATCATAAGGTGATACAAAGTTTTCTAACATTTTTGAGCTACATGTTGTTTTTACACCTTTGGTACAAATGTTATCTTTTATTCCTATTGGAATTCCGGCAAATTCTCCTGTAATTTCTCCATTATTTATTTTAGCTTCAACTTCTTGGGCTTTTTTATTAGCTTCTTCTGTTAATGTTGTTACGAAAGCTTGAACATCTTTTTCTTTTTCTTCTATTCTATTTGTATATGCTTTAGTTATTTCTGTTACAGACAACTCTTTGTTTTTCAGTTTTTCTTGTAATTCACATACTGTTAATTCTGTAATATCCATATTTCTAAACTCCTCCTTAATACACAATTTTTCCATTAATAAATTTTATTATTTATTAATATTTATAATTTAACATTAGCTATAAAATCTATTTTATCCTTTATTAAACATTTATAATAAAAACGCAAATGTCTAATTAATAACTTTTGGTATTTTAAACATATTTTGATCTTTTTCTGGTGCATTTTGTAATAAACTTTCTAAATTTCCAAAAACTTTTACTTCATCTTTTCTAAATACGTTTTTTGCTTCATGTGCACCTATTGTGATATCTAGACCATCTACTGGAGCATTATTTACTATATTAGCAAAATCTAATATATCTTGTAAATTTTCTAAGTATTTATCTACTTCATTATCTTCTATGTATAAATTTGCTAAATTTGCTATATGCAAAATTTCCTCTTTACTTACTTGCATATTGTTCATCTCCTAACTCTCATTTTTTTCTGTGCATATTATATACTTTTTTACATAAAAAAACAAGCCCAAAATGGCTTGTTTTTCGTATTTTTCGTATTTATAAATAATAACTTATGTCTATAAATATAATAAATTTATTATTTAATACTCAGTATGTTGTGAACTTAAAATTATTTTAATTCAATAACAGCTCCAACTTCTGTAAATTTAGCTTTTAATTCTTCAGCTTCTTCTTTGCTAGCTCCTTCTTTAACTGTTTTTGGAGCTCCGTCTACTAATTCTTTAGCTTCTTTTAATCCTAATCCTGTAGCATCTCTAACTACTTTGATAACTTTGATTTTTTGATCTCCAGCTTCTTTTAATACAACATCAAAAGATGTTTTTTCTTCGGCAGCTCCAGCTGCTCCAGCTGCTGCAGGTGCTGCTGCAGCTACTGCTGATACTCCATATTTTTCTTCAATAGCTTTTACTAAATCATTTAATTCAACAACTGTTAAGCTATCGATTTCTTCGATTAATTTTTCTATTTTTTCCATTTTAAAATCCTCCTAATTTTTATTTTAATTTTTTGTTGAAACTCGTATTTAAAACATTGTTTTAGTTTTGAATTTCTATTTGAAAGTTTTACTTTCATTTTGTTATAAATTTATTTCATAAATATTCGCAAAATAAATTATTCTGCTTCTGCTGGTTGTTCAGCTGTTTCTGTTTTAGCTTCTTCAGTAGTTGCTTCTGCTTCAACTGAAACTGTAACTTTTTCTCCAGCTTCTTCTTTTTGTTTCTTTACTTCGTTTAATGCTACTGCTACTTTTGAAATATTTGCAAGTAATGCACCAGCAAGCATAGATAGTAAATCTTCTCTTGATGGTAGTTTTGCAAGAGTAATGATTTCGTCTGCTGTCATTACTTTTCCTTCAATTACTCCACCTTTAATTTGATAAAAGTCATGTGTTTTCATGAAGTTGTAGATGACTTTTGAAGCATCTAAGTATTCATCATTATTCATGATTACTGCTGTAGGTCCTTCTAAAGAATCTCCTAATTCATCATATCCATTTTCTTTTAATGCTCTTCCTATAATATTGTTTTTAATAACAGCACATGTTGATTCTGTTCCTCTTAATTCTTTTCTTAATTCTGTATCATCAACAACATTAATTCCTCTGTATCCTGTTAAAAGTATTAATTTAGCACTTTTCATTTTTTCAGCTAAATCTGCTACTTCTGCTTTCTTTTTGTTTAATGATTTTTCACTTGCCATTTATTTTTCACCTCCTAAAATATTTTTAACTATTATATTTATTCAGAAAAAATCTAAAAAACTTTTAAATTTTCTGTACAAAATAAATAACACTCTTTTGCCCTTATCCTAGGTAAAAAGAGTGCTATTGTACTTCATAAAATAAACCTTATATATAAATTAATTATTTACTTATTATAATTTATATTAGCATATTTTATAAACTCACTTTTACCTAGGTAGGACTTACTTTTGCCTACTGTCTTTGGCTCTATTAAATTTTATTAATTGATTATCCAACAAATATTCCAGGTCCCATTGATGTAGAAACTGATATACTTTTTACATATTGACCTTTAGCTGCTGCTGGTTTAGCTTTTATGATTGCATTCATAATAACATCATAATTTTCAGCTAATTTTTCAGCACCAAATGAAACTTTTCCAAATCCTAGATGAATAATATTATTTTTGTCTAATCTATATTCTACTTTACCAGATTTAATTTCATTTATAGCTTTTGTTACATCCATTGTAACTGTTCCTGATTTAGGGTTTGGCATTAATCCTTTTGGACCTAATACTTTACCTAATCTACCAACAACACCCATCATATCTGGTGTTGCTACAACTACATCATAGTCAAACCATCCTTCATTTTGAATTTTTGGAATTAATTCTTCTGCTCCAACAAAGTCAGCTCCAGCTTTTTCAGCTTCTTCTGCTTTTGGTCCTTTAGCAAATACTAAAACTTTTTGTGTTTTACCTGTACCATTTGGAAGTACAACTGTACCTCTAACTTGTTGATCAGCATGTTTAGAATCAACACCTAATTTTACATGTAATTCAACTGTTTGGTCAAATTTTGTTTTTGGCATTTTTTCTATTAAATCTAATGCTTCTTTAATTTCGTATTGTTTGTTTTTGTCAACTAATTTTGCACTTTCTGCATATCTTTTTGATGTTTTCATTTTTAATCCTCCTTTGGTATTATCGAGCCTTGCTCTCCCAATTTTTTATTAATTTTTAGCAATACACTTTTATTAATGTTATTGCTTATATAATGTTAATAGTATGGTTACTACTATTATTATAAACTAGTCTACTACAACTATACCCATTGATCTAGCTGTTCCTTCAACCATTGTCATTGCTGTTTCAATTGATGCAGCGTTTAAATCAGGCATTTTTTGCTCAGCGATTTCTTTTACTTGAGCTTTTGTTATTTTTCCAACTTTTTCTTTATTTGGTTTTCCTGAACCTTTTTCAACTTTAATTGCTTTTTTAATTAATACAGCTACTGGTGGAACTTTTGTTATAAAATCAAAAGATTTATCTTTATATACTGTTATAACAACTGGTATAATCATTCCAGGTTGGTTGGCTGTTCTATCATTAAATTCTTTTACAAATTGCATAATATTTACACCACTTGAACCTAAAGCTGGTCCTACTGGTGGAGCTGGTGATGCTTTTCCTGCTTCAATTTGTAATTTAATAAGGTTTGAAATTTCTTTTTCTGCCATTTTATGGTTCCTCCTTTAATTATTTCACTTTTTGTACTTGAGAAAATTCTAATTCTACTGGTGTTTCTCTACCAAACATAGATACTAGAACTTTTACTTTATGTTTTTCCTTGTTGATTTCTTGTACCGTACCAACAAATCCTTCAAATGCTCCATTCATTATTTGGACTTGTTCATTTACATCATAATCAACATTGATTGGAACATCTTCAAATCCCATATTTCTGATTTCGTCTTCAGTTAATGGTATTGGGTCTGTTCCAGAACCTACAAATCCTGTAACTCCTCTTGTATTTCTTACAATATACCAAGATTGTTCTGTTACAATCATTTTAATTAAAACATATCCTGGAAAAACTTTCTTTAAATTAGTTTTTCTTTTACCATCTTTGATTTCTATTTGCTCTTCCATAGGTACGATGATATCAAAGAAATAATCTTCTAATTCTCTATTTTTTATTGTTTTTTCAAGGTCTGTTTTTACTTTGTTTTCATATCCTGAATATGTATGAACTACATACCATCTAGGTTGACTATCATAATCTTTTTGAGACACTTTTTTAGCCTCCTTTATATTTTATTGTGCATCCTCTTGGGTTGCATTTTTTTGGTTGTTTTCACTAGTTGAATTATCTGTATTTGATTTTTCACTAGTTACATCTGAATTTTCACTAGAATTCTCTGTTGAAGTCGTTGTGTTTGTTCCTTCACTAGCATTATTTGTGTTTGTTTCATTTAATGCTGTAATTGAAGATTTTATTTTTTCAACTCCATGTTTATTTAAAGATTCAAATGCAAAATCCAATACAAAAACAATTGCTGCTACAACTAATACTATAGTAATTACAACTACTGTATTGTTAAATAATTGTTTTGGTGTTGGCCAAACCACTTTTTTTAATTCGGCTTTAAAATCTTTGAAAAAACTTTTTTTGTTTTTACTGTTTTCCTTTTTGGCATTTTTGTTTTCTTTTTTAGCCATTTTATTTCCTCCTTAAAATAGCCTGTTACTATTTTGTCTCTTTATGTGTTGTACGTTTTTTACAGTATTTACAGTATTTAACTATTTCTAATCTATCTGTATTATTTCTTTTGTTTTTTGAAGTTGTATAATTTCTTCTTTTACATTCTGTACATTCTAATGTTATATTTTCTCTTGGTCCTTTTGCTGCCATTAATAACACCTCCGTATTTTTTACCTTTACTTTTTTAAACGATGTGAGCATACATCCGTAATAACATATGCTCAAGTATTTTATCATTTTTTTACTGGCTTGTCAATGGTTTTACGATTTTTTCTTGATTTTTTCTTGATTTTTGCTATACTATATTAGTACAATGATTTTTTAGGAGGTTTGTGTAAATTTTATTGTACAACTGTTTTATACATCATTTTAACAGAAAGGTATCTAACAATGTATAACAGTTTGTATTCGGGTGACGACAATGTTGTCGATTTTGCGGACAAGAAGTTTCCGAACTACTCTGTTTCTAAGCCTGAGCATGATGCTCGTACAGAGGCTTGGAAGGATTCTGGCTCTAAATTGAAGGCGTCCATCAAGGACTTCTTGGCTTTGCCTGATTTTGAGGCTGCTATCAAGGAGCAGACTAGCAATCGTGCTTTTGCTGGTATGCAGCGTGCTTTTGATTTGTACGATGACGGCTCGTTCTTGTGTGCTTATGACTTTGCTAATGTTCCTTTTGGTGCTGTTAGTACTGTCGCCAAAGCTGGTTGCTTAGCTTTTACTAGCTACCACATGCTTCGTTTCCTTGGTTTCCAAGTTAACTTTGAGGAGCTTGTCGATAGCATTACCAGTAACGGTTATCGTTCTTGGAATTTCACAAAGAATAAGTCTCATCGTGCTTACACTAAGGCTTCGGCCAGAGATTTTACTCTTGATGAACTTAAGAGTAATTATCCAAATTGGGATAAGATGCAGTCTTGTTCCAGCCTTAATGAAGCTTTTGAGCTTCTTGGTGAGCCATTTGGAATTGGCGGAGCAAATGCGTATTTTGATAATCTCATTTGCTATCTTCATCCCAGTATCAAGATTTATGAGGACACTCGTCTTAAGAATGTGAATGACATTTTTTATAATCTTGAGATTGGTACGCCTATTCCCATTAGTGTAAACAATGCCATTTATTACAACGACGTCAATAAGTCAGGTGGACACTACGTGCTTCTTGTGGGCGTTAATGGCGACAAATTTGCTATTGTTGATAGTAATGAAAGGACTCTTTCTTTTGTTCCCATCAAGCAGGTTTTTGATGCAATGGTTGTCTCTACTGATCCTTGTTTGATTTTTGCTATCAATGCTAAGCTTCTGGCGTATCCGGACGACTAGGAATTATTTATTTCTGGTATAAAACCTCAAACCGCGTCCCTTTAATAAGGGGCGCGGTTTTTATTATTTTTACCTAATATTTAATAAGTCTTCCATATACATCTTAATTGCTTCTATATGTATATTTTTATTTTTTTCCATTTTTATTTTTCTTTTGGACTGAATATCCAAATTTGCCAATCTGTTTTCCAGTTTCATAATAATGCCCATTAAGATAACTAATTAAATCACATTTAGATATGTCAAATGCACCATTTTTATCAATATATTTTTCATCTGCATTTATCGCTAATACATCTGCAACAAACATATGATGCGAACCTAATTCTCTAATTTCTTTAACTTTACATTCAACAGACACTGGGCTTTCTTTTATCATTGGGCATTGTACAAAATTAGCTTTTTCTTTATGTAAGTTCATTTCTTTAAATTTATCATATTGTGCTCCACTACGGACACCACACCAATCAGTTGCTCTTGCAAGGTCTTTTGTAGTTAAATTTATTACAAATTCTCCTTGCTCTTTGATTAAATTATATGAATACCTACTAGGTCGAACTGATATATATACCATTGCAGGGTCTGTATTTAATATCCCCGTCCATGCAACTGTTATAATATTAGATTTTTCCATAGTTCCACAACTTACCATTACAGCTGGTATTGGATATAAAAATGTACCTGGTTTCCACATTTTTTTACTCATATAAAAGTCCCTCCTATTATTTATTAGTTTAATTGTAATATTTTATGTCTAAATTTTTTTATATGTCACATATTCTCAATAATTTTCTAAAACAATTTTATTATATCATTATAGATAAAAAAATAAAAGCACAAATTAAGCATTTATATTTTTTATTTAAAGTTAACTTTACCTTAAAATTTATTAATGAAATTATCTGTATCTTAAAATTTATCAATAAAATTACCTATTTTCAATATAATTTTTATAAATAATTAATTTCTACTTTTATAAAATAAAAAAATCTAGCAACAACCTATCTTCCCAGCAGGGTAACCCACAAGTATTTTCGGCACATTTAGGCTTGACTTCTGTGTTCGGGATGGGAACAGGTATTTCCCTAAATGTCATCGTCACTAGAAAATTATAGTGTATTTAATTAATTAAGCACACTCAAAAATACATAGATGAATATATCGTTTTAACTATTTATTTTTCTTCGATTGCTTCCTTGTAT
>CAKPKJ010000006.1 GCA_934167445.1 uncultured Clostridia bacterium | reverse complement strand
TGGTAGACGCACAGGACTTAAAATCCTGCGGTTGAATAAACCGTGCCGGTTCGATTCCGGCCATCTGCACCAATGACGTATCTGTTCGAACTAAATTGAACAGACGATACAAATATCATTCTGAAAAAGGATGGTATTTTTTTGTTGCAAAATTGCCATCCAAAAGGAAAGGATGGTGTTTGATATGCAGATAATTAAGCAAGAGCTAGAATTTGAGGAATGTCTAAAACAAAGGATTGAATTTATATGTGAGTTTTCAAAAGTTATTCCTACTTTTATCAATGGTAGTATTATAAGATTAGAAAAAACTAATCTTATATATATTGAGCCACATAGAGTGATTATCAATAATATTACTTTTTTAGTTTTTAATTATTCTAATGATGTGTATATTTCTAATTTAACTAAAAAGATTAAATTATCAGAGTTAGAAGAATCTTTGAAAAATATATATTTGCAATTTTATGTAAAATGTTGTATAATATTACTACTTAAGAAGGTTTTTTTTATAATTTAATTCCTGTATTCACTAATTAGTGGAGGAAGTACTCTCCAACTTTTTAGTTTAACATATATAACAAGAAAACAACAACAAAAGAAAATGGAGGACATTATTATGTTAAAAAAAGTCGCATTATGGTTTATCTACTTTGGGTTAAGTTTCTTGGTTGAGAGCATCGGCTTGGCTGAACAGGGAAAAGCTTTTCTGTTCATTAACTTTGGTGTACCTGGTTTAATAATCGCTCTTTTAATTCTTGTCTGCCCTTTTGTAGGCGATGGTTTAGAAGAACGGATTGTAATCCCAGTAATTGCAGCAGTCACCTATGGAGCAAAAATCGCTATAACCCTGTTTGTTACTTGGGTAGCTACAAAATTATTTAATGTAGATTACTATGTAGCATTCCAGATTATGGCATTTGGTCAGTGCCTGTGTTCATCAAACAAGAAAGACGATTAAACCACATTAAAAAGAAAATATTTTCTTTTCCTCGAAAGAGGTTTCTTTTTTTTACACCAATTATGAAAAGTAAAATTTTAATATCTATAAAATATAAATATTTTACTTTTATGTAAAATTGTGCTATAATTATAATATAATACAGTCTTTTGGACTAAACAGGAGGATTTATAATGACAAAACGGAGAATGCTTGCGATGATTATCGCCCTTGTAATGTGTGTTTCATTATCAGCTTGTTCTAGTGAGAAATCTGATTCGGATGTTCAATCTGAATTTGGAAAATTTATTGAGGTTGAAGAAGGATTGGCTAAAGATTCTGATGTTTATCAGTATATTATGTATGATCCGGATACTATGGTAATGTATTCTTACTTAGAGGGAGACTATGGTGGTGGAACTACTGTACTGTACAATGCTGACGGAACACTCAAGCTCTATTCCCCGAACGCTGAAGCTGAATAAGTTTCAGCCCCTTCGGGGGATTTTTATTTTTAATAAAGTTCTAAAATGTTTTTATAAATATTTAAAATTTCACAGGGTCATTTCATAAAATATTACAATTGTAATATTTTATGAAATGACCCTGCTATAATACTAAAAAATATTGACAAAGCATTGATATAATAGTATAGTTGAATAAAAATAGCCCAAAATCAAATATCTATATACGCGCAAATGGGCAAAATGTATGCTAAAAGATGTTATATGGAATAAAACTTAAAATCCATGCGGTTGAATAAACTGTGCCGGTTCGATTCTGGCATCTGAACCAATAAATATAAAATGAGAGCCACAGACAATGTGTGTTACTTAAATTATAAGGAGTATGTAGATACGTTGGAAAAAGAAAGAGAAAAAAGGATAAAACCGAATATAGTAAAAAAGGCTTTTAAGGATATTGATGTTAACGATCCATTTTTTGCCAGTTTAAAAACAGATTATCCTGATTATACAAAGTGGTTTGCAAAAAAGAAAAAACAGGGAGCTAATGCATATGTTACAGTCAATAAAAGACATATTACATCATTGTTAATGATAAAAGTTGAAAACGAAGAAGAAGACTATGGGAATTTTTCAAAAGAAATGAAAAAATGTAGAAGATTGAAAATTGAAACATTTAAAGTTGAAGATACAGGAAAGCATATAGCAAATACGTTTATTGAAATAATAAAAAAGAAAGCAATAGAATTCAAAATTGAAGAAATATATATAACAATTTTGGATAAGCATAAGGAATTGATAAATTTTCTTATAAAAGAAGGATTTTATTACTATTGTATAAAAAATACAAATGAGAAAGTATACATTAAAGAAATAAGAAATTAAAATAAATAGGCCTCTAAAAAAGAAGAATATTTCTTTTTAGAGGTCTTATTTATTTTAAATAGGATATCTATTTTCTATTATTATTTTCCTCATTTCATAATCAAAGTTAAATTATAAAATCTGATATTAGTATAAAATATATTATAATTAATAAGCAAACATTATCATATAACTAAAAAAAGCAATAAAATATTTGCCAAAAAATACCATATATGATAATATGTTTGTAATGAAATTGAGAGGATGTTATGGGGATATATAATGAGAAGAGAAGAAAAAATTAGTTATATATTATATGCAATAAAAAATAATAAAATATTAACAATAGAAACACAAAATGATAAAAAATATAGCATAAAGGAAGTGAAATACAATGCAGAAAAAGGATTAATAGAGTATCAATTTGTGGCAAATAGTAAAGAGGGAAAAATAAGGATAGAAAATGTAGTTAACATTAATTTGGCTGATGAACACGAGGAAAAAGAATATATATATACAATGGTTGGAAACAAATATAATTCAATTAATCTGAAAGAGAAAATAGAAAATTTTGAAGAGTACTATTTAGAGCTAATAGAAACTTTACTTTCAAAAGAAGCGGAAAATACAAAAGGATATGCTAATCTAAAAAATAAACAAAAAATGTATCCTGATATTTTTAATAATTTGTACAAAGATAAAGAAAATTTATTGTTCTATTATTTTGCTGCTAAAAAAATCATAAAAAAACCAAAAAGAGAAGATGAAATAAAAAAAGAGCAATTATTGATAGAACAAGCAAATTTATCTCAAAAAGAAGCTTTAGAAAATGCACTAAATAACAGAATGACTATGATTCAAGGACCACCAGGAACCGGAAAAACAACAACTATAATAAATATACTTGCAAATTTGATATACAAAAATAAAAGGGTTTTAGTTGTATCAAAAAATAATTCCGCAATAGAAAACGTTGCGGAAGAATTAGGAGCGATGGAAATCCCTAAAAGTTTTATAAGAATGCGGAAATTCAGACATAATGAAAAAAGAGCTTGAACCTAACATAGAAAAACAATTAACAAAATGGAAAAAAGAAATTTTAGAGATTGAACAATTAGAATATGATGATTATATAGAAAAGTTAAAACAAGTGATTGAGGAAATAAATCAAAAAGAGGAAAAGCTAAATAAACTAATAGAAAAAAGAAATGAATTACAAGAATATAAAAACCAGTTAAGGCATATAGAAAAAAAGAGTGATACATATAACACAAACGAGTATAAAAACATATTAAAAGCAAGATATAAATATATGAGCTCTTCTAAATTAAAAGAGAAACTAAATAAATTATCAAGAGTGTTATTGGAACTAAGCGAAAAAGAAGAAAATACGCTATGGAATTTTATTATATCAATTTTAATATTAAGAAGAAGCCCAGAATATCTAAAACAAAATGGTATATTGATGCATCTTATGTTGGAAGAATATTATATCGAAAGTCTTATAGATGAAAGTGAGAAAATCTTAAAAGAAGAAAATTTTGAAAAGCTAAAAAGTCAAATATATAAATTATATATGGAAGAATATATACCAACGTCAAAGAAAATATTAAGACAAGTTGTAAAAAAACAGGTAAATATAGGCAAAATAGATTCAATTTTAGCTGAAATACAATCATTAAAAAAAGTAAAAAAAGACGAAAAAAATCCAACTCCAATTTTAAGTGCTGTAAGAGATGAATTAATAGAGCTGTACCCAATAGTGTTAACAACAGTTGATTCAGTGATATCAAATTATTGGACATATTTTAAAAGCGGAGAAAAAGTGGATTATATAATAATAGATGAATCATCACAATGCGATATCTTATCAGCTTTACCATTATTATATATTGCTGAAAATATAATAATAGTAGGAGATGAGAAGCAACTAAGTGCAATAACTGATTTAAAAGGAAATAATCTAAGTGCACAAGTAGAAGATGACTATAATTATACAAAGGAAAACTTTTTATCAAGTATAAAAAAAGTGATAAATCCACCAGAAAAAACATTAATAGAACATTATAGGTGTGACTATAACATAATTAATTATTGCAACAAATTTTTCTATGATAACCAATTGAAAATATATAAAGACGCTAAAAAAGGTGCTATGGTATTAGTAGACCAAAATAAAGGTAAATATGCAGAAAAAGAAGCAAATCAAGGCTTCTATAATTATAGAGAAATAAAATGTATAGATGAACTTATAAAAGGTAACATAGAAGGAAAATTTATAATCACGCCATTTAAAGGTCAGTCTAAAATATTAAAAGAAAAATATGGAGAAACAAGATGTGGAACAATACATACATTTCAAGGGAAAGGTGAAAAAGAAGTATATCTATCAGCAACATTAAATGAAACAAAAGAATGTATTAATCATTTGAAAGGGCCTTATAATTTGTTTGGAAAAGAGTTGATAAATGTAGCTGTATCCAGAGCAAAGGACAAGTTTGTTTTAGCAGCAGATGCAAAGTTTTTTAAAAATTATGATGAAAATATGAAAAATTTAGTAGAATATATTGAAATTTATGGAGAAAAAATTCCTGATAAAACGGTATGCATATTTGATAATTTATACAAACAAATACCAACATATAAGCAAACAATAAAAGGATTAGACAACCCATATGAAGAAAAAATATATGAATTAGTTAAACAGTATGTGGAAAAGCATAATCAATATAAATTCACGCATAAGTTACCATTAGCCGAATTTGCAACAGACAAAAAATTTCTAGAAGAAAATCCAGAATTAAAAGATTTTATATTAAGAAATTCGCACTTAGATTTTTCAATATATACAGCAAGCATAAACAAACCAATTGTGGCTATTGAAGTTGATGGAGAAAAACATAAAGAACCAGAACAAAGAATAAGAGATGCTAAAAAAGAAAGAATTCTAAAACATATGGAAATTCCACTTTTAAGGGTACCTTCAAAAAATGCTTGGGACTTAGAAGAATTTGAAGAAAAAATAAAAGAAAAGCTAGATGAAGCTAGAAAAAAATTGACTTATAAAGAATAAGAGGCAGGTAAGTATAAATAAAAAGAAAAAGGGGGAAATATTATGAAAAAAACAATAATAAAAATAGTTAGTATAGTAGCTATTGTTGCAATTTTAATTACAGCTGGAGTTTTACTTTATATTAAGGTAATAAAACCACACAATGAAGCTGTTAGTAAATATAACGAGGCGGCTCAAAACATCAAAGAAAAGAATGAAGAATTAGATAATAAGGTAAAGAAAGTACAAGGACTAATTGATTCAAATGAAAAAGTAATTGACGAAAAAGTAATAACTAATGCCAAGGAAGCAAAGAAAAAAGCAGAAGCTTCAAAATATGTATTGGGTAAAATGCCAAGTAAGACTAAAGAAATTATAAGTAAAACAGAAGAACTAAGTAAACCATTGGATTACACAGAAATATTAAATGAATTAGAAAAAGCTTATAATGAATATGATACAAGCATAAAACAATATAAACAATTAACAAATCCAAGTGAGGAATTTGTAATTCAAAGACTACAAACTATTGAAGAAATAGCAGATGCCAGAGCTGTAACAGAAGACAACGACCCAAATGGAAAATTGAACAAACCAGGAGGATATACTGCAACAGTTTATTTTGAAAGCAAAAATATTAAACAAAGCGAAGTTTATGGGAATGACATAATAGAAAAAGGAACAAAAGCAGGAGGTGCTATTGAGGTTTATGCAAACGAAGAAGATGCTAAAAACAGAGAAGATTATTTAGCTGGATTTGATGGTGGAATTCTTTCATCAGGTTCACACAAAGTTGTTGGAACAGTTTTAATTAGGACGTCAGATGATTTAACAGCTACACAACAAAAAAATCTTGAAGAGAAAATCGTAAAAGCACTAAGTGAACTAAAATAGAAAAAAGAATAAAAAATGATGCAATGTGAAAAATAAAACAAGATAGGGAGACGAAAAATGTTAAAAAAAGCATGGACAACAATACTAAGTACAGATTCATATTTACCTGGAGTCTTAGCATTGTTCGAATCAATAAAGAAAACAAACACAAAAATATCTGATTTTGTTGTAATAGCAAATCAAGAAATAAAAAAAGAAACAATAAATAGACTAAAGAAAAATGGAATTATAGTAAAAATAATGCCTAAGATTGAACCTACACAAGATATAAAATCAAAAAACAAATTATTTCCTTATTGGAACGACACATTTGATAAATTTAATGTTTTTAATTTAACAGAATATGATAAAGTAGTATATTTAGATAGTGATATATATGTGGCTGAAAATATTGATGAATTATTTGAAAAAGATAATATGTCTGCCGTAATTGCTGGTAAAAGCATGACATTAAATAGAAATTGGAACGAATTGAACTCTGGAGTTATGGTAATAGAACCTAAAGAAGGAATTAGAGAAAAACTAATAGAACATATGAATAAAATGGGAAGAAAAAGAAAATTAAAGAGGCCTCTTCCAAAAGAAAAAAGGAGATTTTTTTCGAACATAAATTTATGGACCATAAAAGATAAGATTTGTAAAAATGTTCAAGGGATAGGGGACCAAGATGTGTTGGAGGATTTTTTCGATTGGAAAAATAATCCACAATTGCATTTAAGAGAACAATATAATGTGTTTTCTAATTACTCAGATTATTATAAAAAGAAATTAGGAATAAATCCAAAGTGCTATCATTTTATAGGACAAAAGAAACCTTGGAGCTTGACACCAAAAGAATTGGAACAACAAAGAAAAAAATTAGGAGATGAAAAGAATGTACAAAAAAAAGCGTTTGAAGCGTATACGCAAATAATATATAATGATGCAGACAAAAATAAAATTAATTTTTCTCTTATAATGCCAATGAGAAACGCTGAACAATATATAGAACATACATTATCAAGTATAAAATCGCAAAATTATGACAACCTTGAAATACTAATCATAGATGATAATTCTAGTGACTGCTCAAGACAAAAAATAGACAAATTTTGTAAAGACAATCCTGATTTTGCAAATAAAACTAAAGTATTAAACACACAAGATGGACATAGGGGACCAGGAGCTGGAAGAAATGTTGGACTAAACAATGCAACGGGAGATTATATTTTATTTTTAGATGCAGATGATGAATTGAATCCAGAAGCACTAAATAATATTTCAAGAACAATATCTTTAAATCCACAAGTAGATATTTTTTCATTAGGATATCAATTAACAAGATTAGATTTTAATGAAAAACAGGTAGGAACAATGAAACTTGGTGCTGGAAAGATGCAAGAATCTAAGTTTTTTCAAATTGGTGCTGATACAGCTGGACAAATCTGGAATGTTTGCGCTAGGCGAAGTTTATATGAAAAACCTAAAAAGCTGAGATTTAAAGAAAATTGCAAATTTGAAGATTTGCCTACTAAAGTAGAACTATTTACAAGAACAAAAAGAAAAGTAAAAGCAGTACCATATATGACTCATACACAATATAGTAGACCTGTAAAAAGTGTAACAGGTACATTAAGAATAAAAGATATGAAAAGGTTAATTGGGGCAAATTTAGAAATAGCAAATCTTAAACCTAATGTTGGAATAAAGTACAAAATATATATAAATACTAGAATGGCAATAATGCCTGTTATGTTAGGGTGGCTTATTCAAAAAGGTATTCATAATAAAATTGATTTATGCAGAATGGCAAAATTTGAAGAAAAAGAAAGGGAATAGAAGAAAATTTTAAATTGCAATTTTTTAAGCAATTGCCATAAAACATTTGACAAAACAAGACATATATGATAAAATTGATAACTGTAATCCGCTTAGTCAAGGTACATAAAGATTAGCAATAGCTAATTACCTGAATTTAAGGATTAGCGAGTATACAAATAAGGGAGGTGCATTTTAAATGTACGCAATAATCGAAAGCTGTGGAAAACAATACAAAGTAGCAGAAGGAGATGTTGTATTTTTTGAAAAATTAGATGCAGAGGAAGGTAAAAAAGTTACTTTTGATAAAGTAATGTTAGTATCTGAAGACGGAAAAGTACAAGTTGGAAATCCTTATGTTAAAGGTGTAAAAGTTGAAGGTAAAGTAGTAGCACACGGAAAAGCTAAAAAAATTATAGTTTTCAAAATGAAAGCAAAAGCTAACTACAGAAGAAGATATGGTCATAGACAACCATATACAAAAGTGGAAATTACATCAATAAAAACAGCAGCTAAAAAAGCAACAGCTGAAAAGAAAGAAACAACAGCAGCAGCTAAAAAAACAACAAAAAAAGTAGAAGCATAATATAGGTAAGCTTCATAATAATTTAGATTTTAATTAATCGGATATAAAAACAAAAACCGAAAGGAGTGAGATATAATGGCTCATAAAAAAGGTCAAGGTAGCAGCCACAACGGTAGAGAGTCTGAATCAAAAAGATTAGGTGTAAAAAGAGCAGACGGACAATTTGTTTTAGCAGGAAATATTTTAGTAAGACAAAGAGGAACTAAAGTACATCCAGGAATAAACGTTGGAAAAGGTAGTGACGACACATTATATGCTTTAGTAGACGGAAACGTTAAATTTGAAAGAAAAGGTAGAGACAAAAAACAAGTTAGTGTTTACCCAGTAAGCGAATAGTTAATAACAAAAAGGCGATATTGATGAAATATCGTCTTTTTTCATGAACAAAAAGAATGTAAAAACCACTAAAATATAGATATTATATTTTAATATCTAAAAATCCAGAAATAATGCTAATAAACCTTGATTATAAACAAAATAAATGATAAAATGCAAGAAAAAAGCAAGAAAGGATGTTATAGTATGGCGAAAATTATAAGCTTTGATATTTGGGATACAATTTTAAAAAGAAAATGCCACCCAGAGGAAATAAAGTTACATACAGCAAATTACTTGATGTTAAAATATGAACAAAATTTAAAAGAAAAATATAAAGATATTTATGAAATATTAAAATTAAGAGATCAAATAGAAGCCGATATGTGTAAAGAGAATAAAGAAAATGGATTTGATGATGAATGCAGAATTTTAGATGTATTTAAAAAATTACAAAAAGAAATACTAATAGATTCAAATATTGACATTTCAGAAGAATTATTAAGAGTTGAATTAGAACAAGAAAAAAGAAATATATTTATAAATCCAGAAATATTACCTGTATTCGAAAAATACAAAGATTTAAAAATGTATTGCATATCTGATTTTTATATGAGTGCAGATAATTTAAAAGAATTATTAGATTATGTAAAAGTTCCTATAAAAATTGAAAAAATTTATAGTTCAGCGGATTATTTATTAAATAAAAGGTCAGGAAATTTATATAAAAAGGCAGAAGAAGAATTAAATATAAAACCAGAAGAACATATACATGTTGGAGATAACCAATATTCAGATATAGAAGTTGCAAACAATTTAGGAATAGAAACAATAAAAACAACAAAAACAGATTTTAATTTTGTACCAGAAAAAGGTAGAAAATTAGAAATTAATTTAGACTCAATAAAAAAAGATGAATCAACAGAAAAAAATAGATTATTTAATAGTGGAGTTGACTTAGCACCATTACTATACTTCTTTGGATATAGTATTGTAGAATATGCAATAAAAAATAATATAGATAAAGTATATTATCAAACAAGAGAAGGAGAAACTTTTATAAAAATTCACGAATTAATAAAAAGAAATAATCCTTTTGGAGTTGAATTACCTGATTGTGACACTATAGAAGTTAGCAGAATGGGTACATTTTCTGCATCTTTAAAAGAATTTTCAATAACAGAATTATTAAGGTTATGGTCACAATACAGAGTTCAAAGTGTTAAGGCTTTATTTAAAACATTAGCAATAGACATAACACCATATAAAGAATTTATGGGAAAATATGATATTAATATAGAAGAAAATATAGTTGATCCTTGGTTTGATTTAAGAATACAAAACTTATGTAATGACAAAGACTTTACAAGCAAAATTCAAGTTGAATTAGACAGAAAAAGAGAAGAGTTATTACAATATTTTAAAGAAAAGAAAAATATTGTTAATGATGACAAGCCAATGTTTACAGTAGATATAGGCTGGAGGGGAACAATACAAGATAATTTAGCACATATATTTACCAACAAAATGGTTGGAGGATATTATTTAACATTATATGATTTCTACAATTTACAACCTAATAATTCTTATAAAATTAGTTTTATAGATGATAAAAAAATAAGAGATAATGAAGTAGCTTGCATAATAACTTTGCTAGAATGGATATATAACCCAGGAACAGGAAGTGTTATAGAATACAAGCAAGGTGAGGCTATAAGAAAAGCAAAAACAGAAGAAACAGATATTGTTAAAAAATATATAAAACCATTACAAGAAGGGATGTTTGCAGGAGCAGAAATAATAAATGATTATATGAAATATCACCCATATGAGGCAAATGAAACAAAAAAATTTGTATATGACTTAATAAGAAAAATAAAAACAAAACCAAGTAAAGAACTTGTAGACGCATATTATAGTATGGTATTTAACGATACATTTGGAACAGCTGAATATGTAGAAAAAGATGATAAATTATCAGCTAAAGATAAATTAAATGTTATAAAATGCAGAAACATATTAAGAAAAGAAGCTTGGAAAGAAGCATTTATTATATATAATGATATAGAATATATGAATTTATTAACATCAGCTAAAGGAGCAGCAAGAAAACTATTAGGTAGAAAATAATTTAATTTTTTCTAATCTAATAGAGTCTCGTGAAAGGAATGAGAAACAAATATGAAAAAATACATTTTATTATACTCAGATAAAAAGCCTGAAGACAATATTTGTTTAACAAATATGTTTAAAAATAATAAAAAAATAAATTTAGGTTGGATAGACTTTGACTATAATAATAATATGAAAGTTATAAATGAAGAAATAGAAAAAGGTGTTAAACAAATTATATTTGCAGGGCTTGAAATAGGCTGGGAAAAAATGATAGCAGATGTAAAAGAAAAATATCCTGATATAGAAATAAAAGTAATTTGTACAACGCAAGATAGTTTATTATATTATGAATATGAAAGAAATAATTTCTTTGAATTATTGGAATTATCTAAAAAAGGAACCGTTACAGATATTGCATTTTTAAGAAAAGGGCAATATGAAACATATAAAAATTTAGGATATAATTGTTCATACTTAATGGAAAATTATATTTTAGAAGAAAAACAAGTTGGTGAACAAGATAAAAACGAAAAGATAAATTTAGGGATATATCCACTAAACTATACATGGGACAAGAATATTTTTAACCAACTATGTGTAGCAAAATTTTTAGAGAATTGTAATTTGAATTATTATAATTTAGATCCAAGAATGGAAGAATTTTTAACAACAATGGGAATACAAAATACTCCAGAAAAGTTAGAAGAAATAAAAGCAGAAAATATAATAAAATCAATTTTGAAAAATGATGTTATAGTTTCTACATCCTTTACAGAATATATGCACCCAGTATTTTGGCTAGGAATGGAAGTAGAAATTCCAGTTTTAATAGGAAACAATTCAGATTTATTCAATGGCGAAGAATTGGAAAAATATATAGTTACATCAGCAGAAGATAATGCAATTATAAATTCTAAAATGGTAGAAAAAATACTAGATAATAAAGAAAAAATCTTAGAATTATATAAAAATTGGAAAAAAGAATATAACGAAAAATCTAAAAATAATATAGAAGCATTTTTAGAGAAATAGGAAAGGAAGATAACCTTGCAAAAAATAAAAAACTTTTTAAAAAGATTTTTAAAAAATGATGGAATTATTTATAGAGCAATAAAAAAAGCATATCATTTTTTAAGTACTTTAAAATATAAAATGACACATAACAAAGAAGTAAAAGCAGAAAGAGAAAAATACCACCAAAGAGCAATATCTGCTGTAGAAAAAATCAAAGAATTTGAAGGAAGAGATTATATAGTATTTTATAACCCAACTTGGCTAGGTGTTGCAGCATCAACATTAGGATTATTTAAAAATAATGTACCTTTAGAGCATATATATCAAAAAAATGATATAGAAAAATTAGCTAAAGAAATAAAAGAAAATAATATAAAATCAGTTATTTGTAGTCAAATATGTGATGGGTGGATAGATTTAATAAAAAAAATTAAAGAAATTGCACCAGATACAAAAATAAAAGTTATTTGGCACGGAAATTGTTATGAATACTTTTCAGATTTTACTTGGAATTTAAATAAAGAAGTAATGAATCTGTATAAAGAAAATAAAATCGACAGTTTTGCATTTGTAAGAAGTACAATGTATGAATTTTATAAAAAATGTGGATTTAAATCATATTATTTACAAAATAATGTACATAAAGAAAATGCAGGTAAAACAGCTAATTATAGTAATGAAAAGAATAAGATAGGTATTTATAATGCAGATTCAAGAGAATTAAAAAATATATATACATCTTTAAGTGCAATCAAATTAGTTGAAAACTCAATTGCAGATGTAGTTCCAATAAATGAAGGAGCTAAGAAATTTACAGAGATTTTAAACTTAGAAACAACAAGTATAAATGACTATATTCCAAATGAAGAATTAATGAAAAGAATACAAAAAAATAGTGTAAATATATACCCAACATTTACAGAAAATGCACCAATGTTTCCACTAGAAAGTTTTGAAATGGGAGTTCCGTGCTTATTAGGAAATAACAATGACTATTTTGTTGGAACTAAACTAGGAGAATATGTAATCTTAGAGCGTGAAGACGATGCAGAATATATAAAAGAAAGAATTGAAAATGTTCTAAAAAATAGAGAAGAAGTAATGGAATTATACAGACAGTGGAAAAAAGATTTTGATAAAAAATGTGAAGAGTTGGTAAAAGAATTTATAAAAATTTAGAAAGGGGAAAAACATGAAATTTGGATTAATGGTTGAGCAAGACACCAGAAATATTGGAGACGATGTACAAGCATATGTTACTAAAAGATTTTTGCCAAGAGTAGACTATTATGTGGATAGAAACCATATAGATGAATTTGTTCCTGATACTGAAGAAAAAATTGCTGTAATTACAAATGGATGGTTTTTACAATATACATTAAATTGGCCGCCATCACCATATATAAAACCTTTGCCAATATCAATGCACTTTACATATAAAGATTGGTTTTGGGATACAACAGATAGAGCATATCATTTACAAGGATATGGTTTAGAATATTTAAAAAGTATAGAACCAATAGGATGCAGAGATAGTCATACACTGAAACTTTTAGGCGAAAAAGGAGTAAAGACAGAATATACAGGATGTATGACATTAACATTACAACCATTTGATGGTATAGAAAAAGGTAATTATATATGTGCAGTAGATGTAAGCGAAGAAGTTGTAAATCAAATAAGAAAAACAACAGATATGGAAGTGAAAGAAATAACACATACAGTTCCAGAAGATTACTATAAATTATCTTGGGATGAAAGAATGAAAAATGTAGAAAAATTACTAAAAGTATATCAAGGAGCTAAGGCCGTTGTATCATATAGGCTACATTGTGCCTTACCTTGTTTAGCATTAGGAACGCCTACAATATTACTTAACGAAGATTATAGAAATGATAGATTTGGGGATTATACCAAATATATTGAATCGTGCAGTGAAGAGGATTTTATTTCAGGAAAAGTAAAATATGATTATAATAATATTCCAAAACATGATGATGGTTGGAAAGAATTAAGAAATAATCTTATAAAAAGATGTGAAGAATTTGTAAAACAGTCTGAACAAGAAGATGGAAAATATGAAAATGATATTTCGATAAAAGATTATAAAAAATATGTAATAGAAAAATCAAATTGGTTAAAAAGTGCTACATTAGAATCATATGAAAGGTACACAAAGAAAAAAGAAAAGTTGGCAAAAGCTGAAATAAATATTAAGGAAATAGAGCTTGAAAAGAATCAAAGAATCGAAGAAATAGGAAAAGAAAAACAAGAAGCTGAATATTCAAGGGATTATTTCAAAAAAGAATTTGAACAAGCTGTGAAAGAAATAGATAACTACAAAAGAGAATTAGAAACCATAAAAAATTCAAAATGGTGGAAACTAAGAGAAAAAATAAAAGGAAATAAATAATTGGAGGATAAGAAAATGGATAAAATTGCAGTATTAATACCATGTTATAATGAAAGCAAAACAATAAAGAAGGTAATAGAAGATTTTAAAAGAGAGCTACCAGAAGCAACCATATATGTATATGATAATAACTCAAAAGATGGAACAGATAAAATAGCAAGAGAAGCAGGAGCTATTGTTCGTTACGAAAGAAAACAAGGAAAAGGAAATGTAATTCGCAGTATGTTTAGAGATATTGATGCAGAATGTTATATTATGACAGATGGAGATGATACATATCCATCTGAAAATGCTAGAGAAATGTGTCAAGCAGTACTAGAAAGAAATGCAGATATGGTTATAGGAGATAGATTATCTTCAACATATTTTACAGAAAACAAAAGACCATTCCATAATACAGGAAATGTTTTAGTACGTAAACTTATAAATATGATATACAAAAGTGATATTCGTGATGTTATGACAGGATATAGAGCATTTAGCTATCAATTTGTAAAAACATTTCCAGTATTATCAAAAGGTTTTGAAATTGAAACAGAAATGACAATACACACATTAGATAAAAATATGGGAGTTGAAAATATTATAATTGAATATCGTGATAGACCACAAGGAAGCGTATCAAAATTAAACACATATTCAGATGGATTTAAAGTAATAAAGACAATTATAACATTATATAAAAACTATAGACCATTTTCATTCTTTACTTGGGTTGCTGCTATATTAGCCATAATAGGACTATTATTCTTAGCACCAGTATTAGTTGATTATGTACAAACAGGACTAGTTCCTAAAATGCCATCTTTTGTAGCAAGTGTATTTTTCTTTATTTGTAGTATACAATCATTCTTTGGAGGACTAATACTAGAAACAATGGTTAAAAGAAGTAAACAAGATTTTGAATTAACATTAAATGATTATGCAGACAAATTTAAACAATTGAAAAAATAGAAGGAGAAAGGTATGCATATTCAACAAAAAAATAAGATTAGAAGCATTATAACAATAATTTTGGCTATAATTATAACAATTTTATTAAATCTAAAATACATATACAAAGATAATGCACTACAATGTGCTGGAGGAAATTCATTACAATGGATAATGATATGTGGATTTGTATATATAATATTTGATAAATATCTAAAAATAGAAAAAGAAAAAAGATTAAATGTTGTAGGAATTATATTTGGATGTATTATTGCACTTTTAGAAGTTATTGGAACTTTAGCGCAAGAAATTTGGAGAAATACATCTGCAAACTTTACACTAAATATTTGTACATATATAATATTAAAATTTATTGCATATATGCCAATAATGACAGCTATATTTACAATAATTTGTGACAGATTAAAAAATAAAAAAGATACAGATAATGAACAAAAAGAAGAAGTGAAAAGTGAGAAAACATTTTTCACTTCTAATATAAAATCGTTTTTGATAGTCTGGGGAATTTTAGTAATTGCATATTTACCTTGGTATTTGAATTACTTCCCAGGAACAACATCATTTGATACAAATTATCAATTAATGCAAGGATTTGGAATATACAATTATACCAATCATCATCCAGTATTACATACATTTATAATTTCTAACGTAATAAAATGTGTAAGCGATATTACAGGTTCTTTTACAATAGCTTTTGGAACATTGTCACTTATTCAATTAATTTTAAGTGCGGCGGTATTTTCATTTATTATATATTATATGGCGAAGAAAAATATTAAAACAATATATAGAATATTAGCACTTATATTTTTTGCACTAACACCATTTATAGGACAATTAAACATAGCAATATGGAAAGATACACCATTTTCATTATTAGTATTATTAATGATTATACCATTAATAGAATTAGTAACTAATAAGGAAAACTTTTTGAAAAGCAAATGGAAAATAATATTTACAATTATACTATTTTCATTTGTTCCGTTTTTCAAAAACACAGGTATATACATATTAGCAATAACATATGTGGTAGTGCTTACAACAAATATAAAAAATTGGAAAAGTATATCAATTATGTTTGGAATTCCAATAATACTATATTTAGTTATCAGTGGACCAGTATTTAATAAAATGAAGATTGAACAAACAGAATCGGCAGAGTTCTTAACTGTGCCAATTCAACAAATGGCTAGATTAGAAAAATATAGAAGTGCAGAACTAACAGAAAATGAAAAAGAATTAATACATAAATATATTCAAACAGATGAGATTAGCAAAAGATATAACCCAACAATAGTTGATATGGTAAAAGAAAAATTTGCAAATCAAACATTTAAAGAAAATAAAGTAGAATTTATTAAATTATTTTTACATTTTACTTTGAAATTCCCTGATGAAACAATAGCAGCATTTGTATGCAATTCATTTGGATATTATTATCCAGAAGTGGAAACATATGCATTAGGTAGTGACACCTATGAAACACCACTAAATGAGCAACAATTTATGAAAGTTAAGAAAAGTCCAATAATAGAAATAGGTGCATTAGAAAATATAAGAAAAGCAATGTATGAAAAAGATATTCCAATAATAAGTCTAATTGCTAATTTAGGAGCGTACTTCTGGATTTTAGTTGGTATATTTTTCATAAACATATATTATAAAAATTATAAATTATTAATAGCCTTTGTTCCATATATTGTTGTATTTTTAACTGCCATTGCTTCACCTGTGTCAGGCGAATTAAGATATGTATATCCAATGTTACTAAGTTTACCAATATTAACTATATTTACATTGGAACTTATAGAAAAAGTTGGCAAAGAGAAGAGTGAAAAATAATTACAATTTTTTTCTAGCCAGAGTTATACCTTATGAAAGGAATAAGATTAAAAATGAAAAAAATACTAAAAAGTAAAAATCTGTGGATACTAATAATATCAATAGTTACAACTATATGCTATTCAGTAAATGTTGTAAATGGAGAGTTTAGATTTTTTGGAAATGACTTTAAATGGATATTAATGGCTGCGATTTTATGTATATTATTTAATAAAGCATTAGAACAAAAAGACAAAAGATTGTATATTTGTTCAGTAATTTATAGCTTTATAATTTCAAGTTTTGCAATAATTGGATATGCCGCTGCAATGCCTGGTGATTTTCCAGTAGGAAAAAGAGATATAGTAATGCTAATATGTAAATTTGAAGCGACGTTTGCATTTATAGTGCCATTAGTAGTTATAATTATTAGAAATATCCCTAAAGGAATTGAAAAAATAAAAAATATAAAAGAATATAAATTTTTTACAGCTAACAAAAAATCATTAATAGCAGTTGCTGGAATAATATTTTTAGCATATATTCCATATATTTTAAATTATTATCCAGGAAATGTATTAATAGATTCTGTTATACAAATATTACAAGGAACAGGGGCAATAGAATTAACAAACCATCATCCAGTATTACATACATTGATAATAGGAATATGTATGAAAATAGGAAGTGGAATATTTGGAAGTTATCAAACAGGAGCCTTTATATATACAATCCTTCAAACATTAGCAACATCAATAATTTTCTCATTTTGTATATATTATATGGCAAAAAAAGAAATACCAGTTTTCTTTAGAGTATTAGCATTATTATTCTATATGTTCTGTCCAACAGTATGTTTTTATACAATAACTATGTACAAAGATATACCATTTGCTTTAATGATGTTACTAGTAACAATTGGAATGACAGAAATGTGTACAGATACTAAAGCATTCTTTAGCTCAAAAAAGAAAATAGCATTATTAACAATAGCAGTGTTTATAGCAATGTTCTTTAGAAATAATGGGGTATATGCAATCATATTAACTTTACCATTTGTTTTAATAGCATTTAGAAAATACTATAAACAAATTTTAATAATGTTTTTAATACCAATAGTATTATATGAAATAATAACTGGACCAGGATATAAATTACTGGGAATTAAATCAGGTTCTACAAAAGAAGCTTTGTCAGTACCATTACAACAATTTGCAAGATTAATGTCATATAACCAAGATAAATTAAGCGACAAACAAAAAGATAAAATAAGACAATATTTACCAATTGAAGATTTTGAAAAATTATATGACCCTGTATTTGCAGATCCTATAAAAGCTCAGTTCTCAGAAGAAGGGTTCAAGAAAGATAAAATAGGATTAGTAAAATTATATTTTGAACTAGCATTAGAATTTCCAACAGAAACAGTAAAATCATTTGTATTAGGTTCTTATGGTTACTATTACCCTAATACAGTAGGATGGGGAATATATACAGGAGTAAATACCGAACAGTTTGGAAAATACGAAGATTATAAATTTGATACTAATCCAATTGTAAAAATAGGCTCATTAGATAGATTAAATAAATTTGTAAATAACAGAGATTTTCCAATTGCAAGTATGGTATTAAGTGTAGGATTTTTATTCTGGCTAATAATTGGCTGTATAACATATTTAATATATAAGAAAAAATATAAAAAAATAATAATATTCTTACCAGTGCTATTTGTATGGTTTACAGCATTAGCATCACCTGTGTTTTGCGAACCAAGATATGTATATAGTATATTTACGTGTTTACCATTGTTTATAGGAATAGCGGTAAACAACAAAGAAAATTTGATATAAGTATGGAGAAAAAAGATATGAAATCACCAAAATTAAGCATAATTATACCAGTTTATAATGTAGAAAGTTACATCAAACATTGTTTAGATAGTATTAAGTCACAAACAATGAATGATTTTGAAATAATTATTGTTAATGACGGAGCAACAGATAATTCTGAAACAATCATAAAAGAATATCAAAAAAACAATCCAGAGCTAATAATAAAATATTTCAAAAAAGAAAATGGTGGATTAGCATCAGCTAGAAACTATGGGGTTAAATATGCAGAAGGTGATTACATATCTTTTATTGACCCTGACGATTATTTAGATAACAACACATATGAAGACTTAAAAATATATATGGATGAAAAAATAGATGTAATTAAATTCAAGTTAAAACTGGTAAATACTAAAAATGAAATTATGGAATTAGAAAGTGGTCCTGTATTTAGTAAATGTTCAGGAGAAGAGGCCTATAAAATATTATGTGTGTCAGACAAATTTATGGACCCTGCTTGCATTTACTTATATAGGAGAAAATATTTTGTGGAAAATAATTTTCAATATAAACTAAGATATCACGAAGATTTCGGACTAACATCATTAGTAATAGTAAATGCTAAAACATTTGTATCAACAAATTGTTATGGATATAATTATTTACAAACAGATAATAGTCTAACTAGAGATAATGATTATAATAAAAATAAATTACGTGCAAAAGATATGATTGCACACTATGACTATATGATAGAAAATATTGAAAAATATAATATAGAAAAAGAAACAAAAGAATTTGTAAAAAGATATTATACAAATTCAGTAATATTAAAAACACAAACACTAAATGAGCAAGACCAAAAAGAATATATTAAAGAAATAAAGCAAAGAAAAATGTATAAGAACATAAAAGCTAATAATATTAAGCAATTGATAAAAAGAATTTTATTAGCAATAGATGTTAAATTATATTTGAAAATGAGGTAAAAAATATGCCAAAAGTAAGTGTAATAGTGCCTTTTTACAATGTGGAAGGATATATAGAAAAATGTTTAGAAACATTGGTAAATCAAACATTAAAAGATATTGAAATAATACTTGTAAATGATGGCTCAAAAGATAGAAGTATAGATATTGTAAAAAAATTTTTAAAACAATATCCAGAAAAAATAGTATATTTAGAAAAAGAAAATGGTGGCTTGTCTGATGCAAGAAATTTTGCTATACCATATGCAAAAGGGGAATATATTGCATTTTTGGATTCAGATGATTATGTAGAAAAAGATATGTATCAATTAATGTATGATATAGCACAAAAAGAAAAAAGTGACATGGTGGAATGTGACTTTTTTTGGAATTATCCAGATAAAGTAAAAACAGATGTAGGGGAAAAATATGAAGGAACAGCAGAGGCATTAACTAAAATAAGAGTTGTAGCTTGGAACAAACTAATAAAAAGAGAAATATTAGAAGAAACAAAAATTTTATTCCCAAAAGGATACAGATATGAAGACGTAGAATTTACATACAAATTAATACCACATTTAAATAAAATATCGTTTCTAAAAAAGCCTTGTATACATTATATTCAACGAGAAGGATCAATATCTAATTCACAAAATGAAAGAACGAAAGAAATTTTTGATGTTTTAGATAATGTAATTGAATACTATAAAGAAAATGATTTTTACGAAAAATATAAAACACAATTAGAATATTTATATGCAAGATATGCGTTTTGCAGTTCATTACTTAGAATGGTAAAAATACAAGATGAAGAAGTTCAAGAAAAAATGTTGGAATTTACTTGGGAAAAAGTAAACAAGGAATTTCCAAATTGGAAACAGAATGAGATTCTAAAAAAAGGTAAGGGACTTAGCAGAAAATACAAAATATATAATTTATATATGAAAACTTTAAATAAATTCACATATAAAATGTATAGTACAATCTTTTCGATAATATAGGAGAAAAAATGAAAAAGATTTTAAAAGATAAAAGATGTAATATTATAAGTTTAATAATAGCAATAATACTAAGCTTATTTCAAGTTTTAGGAAATAGCATTGAAAAATATATGAGCTTGGAAGGAATTTTAAAAGATGGAAGCACAATAATAAGTTCAATTGCAATTTTTTGTGGATATACAATAATACTATTTTTTATAATATTATTATTGTATAAGATAGTATTGCCTAAAATTTTAAGGAAAGCTGATAAAGATTATCAATTTTTTACTGCGAATAAAAGAAGTTTTTTTGTAGTTGCAATATTTATATTTGTTATGTATATACCATATTTTTTAAATGAATTCCCAGGAATAATATCAACAGATAGTTTGGCAGAAATATTGCAAGCAATGGGGTATAGAACTTTGGAAAATCACTATCCAATTGCACATATAGGTTTAATTTCAATTACAATGAATATAGGAAAACTAATAGGTAACTATAATATTGGAATTGCGATATATTCAATATTTCAAATGATATTAACTGCCTGTGTATTTTCATATACAATTTATTTTATGGCTAAATATAAAGTGAATAAAGCAATAAGGATAATAACACTATTAATATATGCCTTTTATCCACCATTTGCAATTTATGCAGTTACAATGTGGAAAGACGTACCATTTGCTTTGTTTATGACAATATATGTTACATTTTTAATAGAAATGTCAATAAATAGTGAAATAATAAAAAGCAAAAGCTTTAATATTAAATTTGTTATAATAATGATAATGGTATTTTTATTTAGAAATAATGGGATTTATGTGTTATTATTATCAATGCCATTTGTTATTGGAATACATAAAAAATATAGAAAAAAATTAATCATATTATATTTAATTGTTTTTGTAACATATGCAATTTTTACAGGACCAATATTTAAAATATTTAATATAAAAAAATCTGATATAAGAGAAACACTTTCAGTACCATTACAACAATTTGCAAGAGTTTGGATAGAAAATAAAGATACATTAACTGAAGAAGAAAAAGAGTTAATAAAGACATTCTTGCCAGGAAATGATATAGAACAAGTGTATAACCCTATATGCTCTGATCCGATAAAGGCAAAATTTTCAAATAGTATATGGAATGAGAAAAAAATCGAGTTTGTAGAATTGTGCGCTAAAATGTGGATAAAATATCCACAAGCATCACTAGAAGCATTATTATGTAATTCTTATGGATATTGGTATCCAAATACCAAAGGATGTGTTTCCTATTATGACTTTAGAAAAACTTCAGATATAGTAGATAGAGAAAATACTGACAGCAGAGCATTTGATATGGAGTATGAGAAAAAACCAATTTTAAAAATTGAAATTTGTGATTATTTGAAATTAAAAACAGATGAAAAAGGTTTAAATGTAGAAAACATTTGGTATAGTATTGGTTTTATATTTTGGCTATTTTTAATTTCTTATGGATATGTAATATATCGCAAAAAATACAAACTATCAGTAGCATATATTCCAATAATAGCATTATGGCTAACAACGTTAGCATCACCACTTGCAATTGAATATAGATATTTATATTCATTATTTACAAGTTTTCCTATAATAGCTATTGCAACTATAGAGTTTGCAAACAAGGAAGAAAGAAAAAGCATAAAAGGAGAAATTTGATGGAAAAGATTTTATTTGGAATAACAGGCCTAACATTAGGAGGAGCAGAAAGAGTATTAGTAGATATTGCAAATAATTTATGTGACAAATATGAAATAACAATATTTACAATATATGCTAAAGGAGAATTAGAAAAGCAATTAAAACCACAAGTTAAGTTAAAAAGTTTATATAAAGAACAATATAAAAATTTACCAGAATTTGAAAGAAAATATATAGCACCATTAAGAGTATTATTATTTAAGAATCAAATTTATAAAAAATATATAAAAGAAAATTATGATGTAGAAGTCGCTTTTTTAGAAGGTCCAATAACAAGATTATTTAGTGTAAGAAATTCTAATACAAAGAAAATTGTGTGGATACATAATGATATAGCCAAAGTATTTGGTAATGGTATAAAAGCAAAGATTAAAAAGACAATAGACCAAAAGATATATGAAAAATACGAAAAACTGATTTTTGTAAGCAAAGACAATTTAAAAAGTTTTGAAAAAACTTATAATGATATAAAAATGAGTAAAAAAGATAAATGTGTAATATATAATTATATAGATTCAGCTGAAGTTCAAAGAAAATCGGAAAAAGGACAAGCAAAAGAATTAGAAAAAGAAAAAATTAATTTTGTAGAAGTAGCTAGATTAGTACCACAAAAAGCAATAGATAGAATAGTAAAAGTACATAGTAGATTAATTAAAGAATGTGGAAAAAAACAAAATTTTTACATAATAGGAGATGGACCAGAAAAAGAAAAATTACAAAAATTAATAAAAGAATATAATGTGGAAGATACGTTTTTCTTATTAGGTAAAAAGGAAAATCCATATCCATATATAAAGAATGCGGATTATTTTTGTTTGCTTTCAGAATTTGAAGGTTATGGAATGGTATTAGAAGAAGCTAAAATATTAAATAAACCAATAATAATAACAAATACAGCTGCAAGAGAAGCAGTTGAAAATTATAGTAAATCATTAATAGTAGAAAATAATGAGCAATCAATATATTTAGGATTAAAAGATATAATTACTGGAAAAACAGCTATTAAAAATAAAATTGAAAAATATGATAATCAAAATATATTAGAAGAAATAGAAAAAATACTGGAGGAATAAAATGAAAATATCAGTATTAACACCAACATATAATAGAGGTGAACTTTTAGAAAGATTATATGAAAGTCTAGAAAAAAATGCTCAATATGGAGTAGAGATAGAATGGCTAATAATGAATGACGGTTCAACAGATAAAACAAAAGAAATAGTTAAAAAATTTCAAGAAAAAAATGTAACAAATATAGAAATAAAATACTTTGAACAAGAGAACCAAGGTAAAATGATTGCAATAAACAATTTAGTAGAATATGTAACTGGTGAATATATGATAGACTGCGATTCAGACGACTATTTTGCAGACAACGCTTTTAAATATATGAAACAAAAAATAGAAGAATCAAAACAAGAAAAAAACATATATGGATTATGCTTTTTGAAATTTGATATAAAAGGAAATAACTTGGGAAAAGTATTTACTAAAAATAGGTCAACATTATTTGATTTACATTTTAAAGAAAACGACCAAGGTGAAAGAGCAATTTTATTTATATCAAACATAAGAAAAAAATATAAACACAAATTAGAAAATGGAGAAAAATTCGTAACAGAGGCTAGAATGTATTACGAAATGGATAAAGAAAACGAATTATTATGTTTTAATTTACCAATAATGATTTGCGAATATCAAGAAAAAGGCTATACAAAAAATATAGTAAAACAATTTCAAAAATATCCATATGGATATTATAAATATTTTGCAGAAATATTAGAAAAAAATATGGCTGGAGTGTTATTAAGTAAAAGGTTATATGCAATAAAACATTATATATTGTTTAGTTACTTAACAAAGCAATATAGAAGTAAGAACATAAAAGATGTTGAAAACAAAATTTTATATTATATTTTGTTAATACCTGGAATTATAAAAAGTAAAAATTTTAAAAAACAATAAAATATATAGACAAATCTATTTATAAAATGTAAAATATATTTGAGAAATATTTTAATTAATTGAAAGGGGTGCAATATGATAAAAAAATCATTAAAAGGATGTTTAGTATCAGTAGTTGGATTAGCAGCAATTATTACAAGTTCAAGTGTATATGCAGCTAATACAGATGTTGTAGTAGCACTAGACCCAGGACATGGAGGAACTGAACCAGGAGCAATGTCTGAAGGAATGGTAGAAAAAGATTTAACTTGGAAATTAGCAACAAGGGTAAAAGCAATATTAGATAGAACTTCTGGAATAACAGGAGTTTTAACAAAAAGTGAAAACGAAACATTAAATAGAGAGCAAAGAGCAATAAATGCACAAAATAATAATGCAGATTTATTAGTAAGTTTTCATATAAATTCTAATGATAGCTCAAGTAGACTTTCAGGAGCAGAAGTTTATGTTACACATAGTAGAGCACAAAAAAGATATTATGAATATTCTAGTATATTAGGAAAAGATATTTTAAATAATTTAAGAAATGTAGGAGTGCGTTCATATTCAAGTACACCAAAAGTAAGAATAGGCAGCGAGGATGATAAATATTCTGACGGGACAATTGCTGATTATTATGGAATTATAAGTTGGCCAATGCACAAAGATATCCCTGCAGTTCTAGTAGAACACGCATTTATAAACAATCCATATGATAGAGCCAATTATTTAAATGATAGTATGTTAACCAAAATGGCTGAAGCAGATGCTAATGCGATTATAAAAAATAAAGAATTATTTAGAAGAAACTATTATGGAAATATAAATACTAGTTTAGTTGATTTAAAACAAATAAATAATGCCGCAGGAGAAGGATATTTATCTGGATTTATAGATATTGCAGAATGGGTAGGAAGTGATTGCAGAACACCATCAGGAACACCAGAATTAACATTGAAATCAACAGATGGAAAAGTTAGCAAAAAAATGTATGTTAGTTATCAAGAAGGAATAAGATATTATTTTGATACAAACATAGAAAAATTAGATATGAACAAAGAATATTATATTGAAGCTAAATTAATCGGAAGTAAAAATACAGCACCAGATAATAAAAAAGTTCAAAGAGTTTCAATACCTAATAAAACATTAAACAATAATTATAAAAATAGAATATTAAAAATAACAAATAATAAAATTGTATTTTCAGAAGGAGAATATACAGGAGATATAAAAACAACAATACAAGAAGTAAATGCAATAAAAGGTGGAAATGGAGATAAATACATTTCTAGTTTCATAAACATAGAAGAAATTGTAAATGGAACATCAAGAACACCAAGGTCACTACCAGAAATTAGAATAAAATCAACAGATGGAAAAGTAAATAATACTACATATATAAGTTATCAAGACGGAACAAAATATTATTTTGATAAAGATATTCAGAATTTTGATACATCAAAAGAATATTATATAGAAGTATCATTAACAACAGAAGACAATATTTCTAAAAACAAAACAGAAAAATTAGCATTTGGAAATGGTTCAATAAGTAGCTTTGACGATATGGAAATAATTGCTAAAAATGATAATTTACTATTTACATATAAAGGCAATATAAACACAGATTTATATAAAATGCAAATTATACAAAATGGTGCAGGAGAAAATTATATAAGTGGAAGAATTAATATAGCAGAATGGGTAAATAATGAGTGTAGAGCACCAAGTACAACACCAAAAATGACATTAAAGTCATCAGATGGAAAAATTGCGAAGACAGTTTATATTAGTTTAATTAACGGAATTGAATACTATTATGATGTAAATATTCAAAACTTAGATGATACAAAAGAATATTATTTAGAAGTAGAATTAACAAATCCAAATAATACAGCTGATAGTGCTAAAAAGGTACAAACAGCAAAAGTTGCACAAAATGGAGAAATTGGAATAACAACAAATGACTATAAAGTAATGGTAAATAAAAATATTATTACAATTCAAGATAAAGGTAAATATTATGGAAATATAAATACAGAATTACATAAAATAAATGTAATCCAAACAGGTGCAGGACTAGATTATGTAACAGGAAATATTTATATAGCAGAATGGGTAAATAATGAATGTAGAACACCAAGTACAACACCAAAAATGACATTAAAATCAACAGATGGAACATTTGCAACAGGAATGTATGTATCACAAATAGATGGAATAAACTATTATTTTGATAAATGTATAAGAGGATTAGACACAAGCAAAGAATATTATATAGAAGTAGAGTTAACCAACAAGAAAAATACAGCACCAGAAACTAATAAAAAGCAAACAGCAAAAGTAAAACAACAAGGAAAAATAGGAACCTGCAAAAATGGAGACAGAGTAGTAGTAAAAGGAAACGACATAAAAATAGAAGCAGATACATACAAAGGAAATATAAATACAGAATTATATAGAATAAATGTAATCCAAACAGGAGCAGGATTAGACTATATAACAGGAAATATCTATATAGCAGAATGGGTAAATAATGAATGTAGAACACCAAGTGCAACACCAAAAATGACATTAAAATCAACAGATGGAACATTTAAAACAGAAATGTATGTATCACAAATAGATGGAATAAACTATTATTTTGATAAATGTATAAATGGAATAGACAAAAGTAAGGAATACTATATAGAAGTAGAGCTAACCGGAAAAAATAATATATCAGCAGAAGTAAATAAGAAGCAAACGGCAAAAGTAAAACCACAAGGAGAAATAGGAACGCTAAAAAGCGGAGATATGGTAAAAACAAGTGGAAATAATATCAAAATTGAAGTAAAAACATCAATAAAGAAAATACAAAGAAGTGTGCAAGAAGAGAAAAAAGCAGTAGTAGAAAATAAAGAAGAAACAGATACAAAACAAAATGAAAATAAGGAAAACACAGAAAACGCAGATTCAATAAATAATACTGAAAAAAATAAACAATTAGATACAATTGAGCAAGAAGAATCTGAAATTGAGACTACTGTAGATATATCAAATGAAATAAAATAATAAGTTTTAGAGGACTATTTTATATAGTCCTTTTTTAGTATAGGAAAGTTTTTCTTTAATTCACAGCATAATTTACTGATAAAAAATCGAGATATAAGTTTTTCATTTCATTTAAAAATTATATTTCGATTTTTTAAAACAGTAGCTATGTTGTAAACTGTAACATTTGTAAATATATGGAAGTGAAAATTGGTCAAAATTTGTTGAAAAAATAAATTATATATTATATACTTATACAAGAGGTGAAGTAAACTTATGAAAAAAAATATAATCAATGTGCAAATAATAGTATTAGTATTTTTAGTTACAATTGGACTAATAGGAATTACAAAAGTTGAAGCTAGTTCAACATCTTTTAGTAGCAATATAGATGGAATAAATGAAAGTAAATATCCAGGATATAAAGAAAAAATAAAAGAATTACAAAAGACATATCCTAATATTAAGTTATTATATACTGGTTTAGACTGGAGTACAGTAATAAAAAATGAATATGGAGAACCAGGCAGAAATGTAGTGCAAGCATCTCAAGCAAAGGAATGGAAGGAAGGAGACAAAACATATGATACAGGTTGGTATAGAGCATCAGAAGAAGCAGTAGAATATGTTATGGACCCCAGAAATTGGTTAGATACAAGTAATATATTTCAATTTCAAAAATTAGATACAACTTATGGAACAAACAAAGACGATTTAAAAAAAGTTTTAATTATGCAAAAAGCACAGTATTTATGTGATGATTCTATATCAGATGCATTTGCAAGTGTTGCTAAAAACAATAAAATAAATGCATATCATCTAATAACAAGAGTAATACAAGAACAAGGCAGGACAGGAACATCTGTATTAAGTTCAGGAGCAAAATATCTTGGTGTAGATGGCGTTACATATGAAGGATATTATAATTTATTTAATATTGGAGCAACAGGAAATGGAAGAGAAAGTGTTTATACAAATGGTCTAGAACGAGCAAAACGAGAAGGTTGGACAAGTTTAGTAAAATCAATAACTGGTGGAGGAAATTTTGTTAAAAATAATTACATAGATGTAGGACAAAATACGTTATACTTACAAAAATTTAGTGTTTATAATACAAAAGGACAACTATATTATCACCAATATATGACAAACTTATTAGCTGCTAAAAGTGAAGCTAGTATAATGTTATCTAATTATAGGGTGAACAATGTACAAAATGATAAAAGTTTTGAATTTATTATACCAATTTATGAAAATATGCCAAAACAGCCAGCACCAGAGCCAACTGGAGAATATTATGGAAATATAAACACACAAACGATAAGCATCGGTTACATAAAAACTTCAAATGGAGAGGGATACATAAGTGGAAATGTAGATATAGCAGAATGGGTAAATAATATATGTAAAACACCAAGACAAATACCTAAATTAACATTAAAATCAACAGACGGAAAAGTAAGTAAAAACATATATGTTAGTTACTTGCAAGGAATAAGATATTATTTTGATGTGAATATAGAAAACTTAGATTTAACAAAAGAATATTATATTGAAGCAAAATTAGAAGGAGATAAAAACTTATCTTTAGATGCAAATAAAACTCAAAAACTAAGCTTGCCAACAGAAATATTAACAAAAGAATTTAAAAATAAAACTATAAAAATTAGAAATAACAAAATTCTTTTCTCAGATGGAGATTATATTGGAAATATAAATACAAGCTTACAACAAGTAAATATAATAAAAAACGGAAGCGGAGAAAGCTACATATCAGGATATGTGTATATAGCAGAATGGATAAACAATGAATGTAAAACTCCAAAATCTGTTCCAGAAATAAGATTAAAATCAACAGATGGAAGCGTCAATATGATAACATATATAAGTTATGAAGATGGAATAAATTATTATTTTGATAAAATGATACAATACCTAGATGTATCTAAAGAATATTATTTAGAAGCAAAATTAGTAACAGAAGAAAATATTACACCTGAGTCAAATAAGGTTCAAAAAATTGGACTAGGAACTAAAAAAATAGGAGAATTCAACAACATAACAGTAAATGCAAAAGACGATAATTTTGTATTAAATTATATTGGAGAAATAAATACAAACTTAACAAATGTGGGATTAACACAAAATGGTGCAGGAGATACGTATATATATGGAAATATAGAAATAGCAGAATGGGTTAACAATGTTTGCAATGAACCATATAAAACACCAGAATTAAGGATAAAATCAACAGATGGAACAGTTAACACAAACGCATATGTAAGCAAGGTTGATGGATTAAAATATTACTTTGATAAAAACATCGAAGGTTGGGATGTAGAAAAAGAATATTATATAGAAGCAGAATTAGTAAGTAATAATAATATTGCATCAGAAAAACAAAAAACTCAAACAGTAAGATTAAAAAATTCTACAATAGGAAAACAAGGAACAATAACAGTAACTGCAAATAACAATAAATTTAAAATTTCTGACAGCAGTTTATATAAAGGAAATATAAACACAGAATTATATAAAGCAAATGTAATTCAAACAGGTACAGGATTAGACTACATAACAGGAAATATCTATATAGCAGAATGGGTAAATAATGAATGTAGAACACCAAGTACAACACCAAAAATGACATTAAAATCAACAGATGGAACATTTGCAACAGGAATGTATGTATCACAAATAGATGGAATAAACTATTATTTTGATAAATGTATAAGAGGATTAGACACAAGCAAAGAATATTATATAGAAGTAGAGTTAACCAACAAGAAAAATACAGCACCAGAAACTAATAAAAAGCAAACAGCAAAAGTAAAACAACAAGGAAAAATAGGAACCTGCAAAAATGGAGACAGAGTAGTAGTAAAAGGAAACGACATAAAAATAGAAGCAGATACATACAAAGGAAATATAAATACAGAATTATATAGAATAAATGTAATCCAAACAGGAGCAGGATTAGACTATATAACAGGAAATATCTATATAGCAGAATGGGTAAATAATGAATGTAGAACACCAAGTGCAACACCAAAAATGACATTAAAATCAACAGATGGAACATTTAAAACAGAAATGTATGTATCACAAATAGATGGAATAAACTATTATTTTGATAAATGTATAAATGGAATAGACAAAAGTAAGGAATACTATATAGAAGTAGAGCTAACCGGAAAAAATAATATATCAGCAGAAGTAAATAAGAAGCAAACGGCAAAAGTAAAACCACAAGGAGAAATAGGAACGCTAAAAAGCGGAGATATGGTAAAAACAAGTGGAAATAATATCAAAATTGAAGTAAAAACATCAATAAAGAAAATACAAAGAAGTGTGCAAGAAGAGAAAAAAGCAGTAGTAGAAAATAAAGAAGAAACAGATACAAAACAAAATGAAAATAAGGAAAACACAGATTCAACAAACAATACAGAAAACACAGAAGTTTCAGGAGAAGAAAAAACAGAAAATCAAGAAAATTTAAAAGCTACTACTAATACAACAGAAGAAACAGAAATATCAACAAATTCAAACAATAAAATTTTACATTAAAATATCCCCATTAGTATATATTAAGTATGTTTGAAAGCCTAAATATTAAACCAATATTTAGGCTTTTGTATTTGACAATATTGCATTTTATGATATAATATCAACGAATAAAAGACAAAAGGAGAAAAGTAATGAAAGAAGAAAATAATGACATTGCTATAAAAGTAAATCATGTATATAAAAGCTTTAATGTTTATTATGACAGAGCAAACACACTAAAAGAAAGACTATTATTTATAGGAAGAAACAAAAAAAGAGAAAAAAGAGAAATATTAAATGATATTAATATAGACATAAAAAAAGGAGAAACTGTAGCACTAATAGGAGTTAATGGAAGCGGAAAATCAACACTTTTAAAATTAATGACACAAATAATTTTTCCAAACAAAGGAACAATTGAAACACATGGAAAATTAACTTCACTTTTAGAATTAGGTGCAGGCTTTCACCCAGACTTTTCAGGAAGAGAAAATATATATTTTAACTCTTCAATATTTGGACTAACTAAAAAAGAAATAGATAGCAGATTAGATCAAATAATTGAATTCTCAGAATTAGGAGAACTAATAGACAACCCTGTTAGGACATATTCTTCAGGACAATATATGAGACTAGCCTTCTCTGTTGCTATAAATGTAGATGCAGAGATTCTATTAATTGATGAAATTTTATCAGTAGGAGACCAACATTTTCAAGAAAAATGTTTTAACAAAATGAGGGAACTAAAAAAAGAAGGAAAAACAATGGTATTTGTTACACATAGTATGGAATCTGTAAGAAATTTATGTGACAGAGCAATATGGCTTTATAATGGTAAAGTTAGAATGGACGGAAATACTGATGAGGTAGTTAACGAATACTTAAGAGTAACTATGTAATAAAAATTAGGCGTGAAACAAGGAGAAGATATATGAACATATTCAAAAAAATATATAATTATAGAGAATTATTAAAAACAAATGTAAAAAAAGAAATAAGGGGAAGATATAAAAACTCAATTCTAGGGGTTATGTGGTCATTTTTAAATCCATTATTACAATTACTAGTATATTCTGTAATATTTGGGGCATTATTAACAGGTGGATCAGATTCATATTATCAACAAACATACTATATTTATGTATGTGTAGCATTAATACCATGGACATATTTTACAACAGCTGTAACACAATCAGCCTTTACTGTAATAGGTAATGGAGATATTATTAAAAAAGTATATTTCCCAAGAGAAATATTGCCAATATCAGTAGTAACAAGTGGAGCTGTTAACTTTATGATTTCAACAATAATAATACTAGCATTTGTAATATTTTCACCAGTAGGACTTTCTTGGTACTTATTATTATATCCATTTATATTATTAATACAATATATATTATTATTAGGAATATCATTTATTGTATCATCAATAACAGTATATTTTAGGGATTTAGAGCATATTATTGGAATTATTTTAATGGCAGCATTTTATGGAACTCCAATAGTATATAAATTAGAACAATTACCACATAGTTTACAAATCTTAATGCAGTTAAATCCAATGACACATATAATAAATGGCTATAGAGATATTTTCTATTATCATCAAATGCCAAATATGAAAGCATTATTAATATTATTAGGAATATCTATAGCATTAACAGTAGTAGGATATTTTATATTTAAAAAACTACAAAAAGGATTTGCAGAACAATTGTAAAATCATATAAAAAATATTAAACAAAGGAGATATGGCATAATTTTTATTATGCCATAAAAAATATTATGGATAAATTAAAAATATTTGCTTGCCCAACAGCAGAAAAATTCACAAAAGAAGTATGTGATTATATAGGAATAGAACCAGGAAAAATAAATCACATAAAATTTAAAAATGATAATAATTTTGTACAAATCTTAGAAACTGTAAGAGAAAGTGATGTGTATATTATTCAAACTACACAACCACCAGTAAATGAAAGAATAATGGAACTATTAATTACAATAGATGCAGCCAAAAGAGCGTCTGCTAAAAATATAAATGTTGTATTACCATATTTTCCATATTCTAGATCAGACAAAAAAGATCAACCACGTGTACCAATATCCGCAAAACTAATGGCTGAAATATTAGAAGCAGCAGGAGCAACAAGAGTAATTACGTGTGACTTACATAACCCTGCAATACAAGCATATTTCAACGTTAATTGTGACAGGTTAACAGCTGAATATTTACTAGAGGATTATTTTAAAAAGAAAAAATTAGACAATATGGTAATAGTTGCAACAGATGCAGGAAGTTCTAAAAAAGCATATAAATATTCAGAATATTTTGAATGCCCAATAGCATTAGTAGATAAAAGAAGAGAAGGAAATGATGATAGAGCAATTGCAAGTACAATAATAGGTGATGTAAAAGATAAAAATGCAATTATATTTGATGATGAAATAGATACAGCAGGTTCAATGATTGAAACAGTAAAAGTACTTAATAAATTTGGTGCAAAAGCAATATATGCAGGATGCACACATGGAGTGTTATCAGGACCTGCAATTGAAAGAATAAAAAATTCAGATATAAAAGAATTAGTAATAACAAACACAATACCATTACCAGAAGAAAAAAAGATAGACAATATTACAGTCTTGTCTATTGCACCATTATTTGGAGAAACAATAAAAAGAATACATGAAGAAAGACCGTTAGGAGAATTATTTGATATATGAAAAAGATAAAAGAATTAATCAAAAAAATATTAACAAAAGAAGTAATACTTTATATAGTATTTGGAGTATTTACAACAGTTGTGAATTTAGCATCATTTTATGTAATGAATTCAATATTAAACTGGAATGAAAACATTGCTAATTTTATAGCAATATTATTAGCAGTAATATTTGCATATATAACTAATAAAGATTTAGTTTTTCATGCAAATGCTAAAGGATTAAAAGAAAGAATACAACAATTTTGCAAGTTTATGATAGGAAGAGCTTTTACAATGGTTGTAGAATTTGTTGGAGGATTTTTATTATTTAACCTACCAATTCCAAACATTGTAACAAAAGCAGGACTTACCGTAATTGTAATAATATTAAACTTTTTTATAAGCAAATTTTTTGCATTCAAACATAATACCAAAGAAGAACAAAAATAGAAAGATAAAAATGAAATATGTTTATAAAAGGTATATTAAGTAAATATCACAAACATATTATATGAGGAGCAATATATATGAAAAAAATAAGTATTATAATACCAGCATATAATGAACAAGAATCTTTACCAATATTATATGAAAGATTAACAAAACTAATGGATAGTATGGAAAATTATCAATTTGAAGTTCTTTTTATAAATGATGGAAGTAAAGATAAAACAATAGAAATTATAAAAGAATTAAGACAAAAAGATGAAAGAATATGTTATGTGGATTTTGCTAGAAATTTTGGAAAAGAAATTGCAATGATAGCAGGACTTGATTATGCAACAGGTGATTGTGTTGTGTTTATGGATGCTGATTTACAAGACCCACCAGAACTAATACCAGAATTAGTTAAATATTGGGAACAAGGATATGATGATGTATATGCCAAAAGACGTTCAAGAAAAGGAGAAACATGGCTAAAAAAATTTACATCAAAAATGTATTACAGAGTTTTACAACATGTAACTAAAGTTGAAATACAAGAAGATACAGGGGACTTTAGATTGCTAGATAGAAGATGTGTAAATGCATTAAAAAAACTTAGAGAATCTCAAAGAAACACAAAAAGTATGTTTAGCTGGATAGGATATAAGAAAAAAGAAGTTTTATATGACAGAGATCCAAGAGTTGCAGGTTCTACAAAATGGAATTATGTAAAATTAATGGATTTAGCAATTGATGGAATAACATCACTTACAACATCACCATTAAGACTTTCAACATTTATAGCAATCCCGACTTTTATTGTATTATTTGTATATTTTGTATATGTAATAGCCAAAAGCTTTATAATTCATGAAGCAATACAAGCATTTCAAGCAATCATATTATTAATATTATTTTTCTCAGGAATACAAATATTATTATTTGGAATTGTAGGAGAATATTTAGGAAGAATATTTAATGAAACTAAAAATAGACCATTATATTTAGTAAATGAATATAATGGAAAAAAAGAAATGAACGAAAAGTAATTGACAAATTGAAATGAATATAGTAAATTAGAATTATATCTTTAAGGTAAGGTATAATGGTAACAAGCATTCTCACACCACAGTATAGGAGGAACAAAATGAAAGAGAATGAAACAAAAGCAATCAAAATCATTGAACCGCTAAAGATGGAGGTTCATAGCAAAAAAGAGCTAGTGGTAGAAATACCTACAAGTCTTGGAGATTTGGGAGATGCCCATATCATAATTAACGACGACTATATTATGAATGACGACGAAAATCATTTGTATCAGGAAAAACCAATGAAAAAGGAAGAAGAGGAAACTACGACTAGATATAGTACAAAGCTTAGCTTTGAAAATCTAGGAAAATATTACTTCTTCTTTATTTTTGCGAAAGAAGGAGTGAAAAGAGAACTGAAATTTGACCATGTTAGCGAAGAACCTAAATTACTCACCCCAGGTAGTAAAGGTGCTCATTGGATTGTAGAGGTTGTAGGATTTCAAAATCCTGACTGGGCTAAAGGCCAAATTGTATATCAAATTTTTGTGGATCGATTTTGTTGCGATGATTCAAAGAAAATCGAAAAAGTCCCTGGGCGGATATACAGAAAATGGGGAGAACTGCCAAATTGGAAACGCAATAATAATGGCGATTTCCATAATAATGATTTCTTTGGTGGAAACATCAAAGGAATTACTAAAAAACTGGACTATTTAAAGTCTTTGCATATTGGAATTATCTATATTTCGCCAATAAACGCAAGTTGCAGGAGATATGATAGGTATGCAACAATTGACCATATGTCTGTGGACATTAATGCTGGCAGTTTCAAAGACTTGGAAGAGCTGCATAAAAAAGCTCGAAAAATTGGCATTCATGTCATTTTAGATGTTGCATTTAACCATTGTGATATTCATAATCCGATTTTTCAAGAAGCTTTGGGAAATCCGACATCTAAGTACAGAGATTGGTTCTATATCGAGCCGGATGGAACATACCAATATTGGTATGAATTTAAGGATATGCCAATTTTTAACCAGACTAACCTAGATTTTAGGCAATATGTAAAAGACGTAGTTGCAAAGTTCTCGCAATATGTGGACGGCTTTAGGCTGGATTTGGCAGAATCACTGAAAACGCCACTTCTTGAAGATATCAGAAAGACTGCTAGTGAAAATGGGGCGTCACTAATTATTGGTGAATGCTGGAACGGACTGAAAGAAGACGTTATTCAGCGAGGGCTATATGCACCAACAAATTATTTGTTTACAGATGCAATTTTGCGTTTTGTAAAAGACGGAAAAAGTTGGTATCTCAGTCAACAAATAGAATATGTGCTTAGCCATTACCCTGAAAATATCGTTGATACAATGCTTAATTCTCTTGATACTCATGATATCACACGAGCATTAACAACATTATCGTCTCGCCCAATGAGAGAGATGGAACATCGGATATGGGCAATTGATGAAGCTCCAAGTCAGTGGCATAGAACCAGTGCAAATGGTGAAGAAACATTTGATACAGATGGCTTCAGAAAGTTTGAGGCAGACACTGACGAATTGAGCACTGACGAATATGGAATTGCCAAAAAATGGCTAAAAGTAGCAGCCATACTGCAATATACACTACCAGGAAATCCATGCATCTATTATGGCACTGAGGTAGGTTTGAGTGGGTATAAAGACCCATTTAATAGGAAGTGTTATCCTTGGAAAAGGCAAGACACTGAGTTACTTAAGTTCTTCCAGAAACTGGGAAAATTCAAAGACAAGGCTGCTGGTGAAGAAGAAAAAAGTTCCATTTCTACAAGCGATATTTCTGTAAATGTGCTTAGTGCTGATGAGAATGTTTTTGCTTTTGTACGCCAATATGGCGAGCATAAGATGTTTGTTGCGGTAAATAGAAGCAAAAACAAGCAGTACGTGGGAGATATTCAGAAGTTTAAGCAAGGAATAACTTCTGAACAGGATATATTTGCCCTTAATGCAGATCTTGAAAATGATTGTTTGTTGCCCTATGGAGGGATTATTATCCTGAATTAGAATGGAGGAGGTCTATTAGGCCTCCTCTTTATATAATTTTATCAGATTTTACTATGGTAAAATTTACAAAAATGTAGTATAATATGCTAAGCTAAACAAAATAAAGAAAAAACTAAGATAGAAATAAATATATTAAAATAGAAATAAACAAAAATTAAAGAATAAGGAAGGAGCTAGGAAAAGTGGAAAAAAAGAGGATATTAACAGGAGATAGACCAACCGGGAGATTACATATAGGGCACTATTTTGGATCTTTGAAAAAGAGAGTAGAATTACAAGAAAGTGGAAAATATGATACATATATATTAATTGCAGATGTACAAGCATTAACAGATAACTTTAACAATCCAGAAAAAGTAAGAAAAAATGTAAGAGAAGTAGCAATTGATTATTTATCAGTAGGAATAGACCCTGCAAAAACAACAATATATGTGCAATCAATGGTACCTGAAACAGCTGAACTAACAGTATTTTATTCTAATTTAGTAACAATAGCTAGACTAGAAAGAAATCCAACGGTTAAAACAGAAATTGCACAAAAAAGACAATTATTTGGAGAAAGCGTAACATATGGATTTTTAGGATATCCGGTAAGCCAAGCTGCTGATATTACAGCTTTTGAAGGAGAACTAGTTCCTGTTGGAGAAGATCAGTTACCATTAATAGAACAATGTAGAGAAATAGTTAGAAAATTTAATAAAATTTATGGAGATGTGCTAACAGAACCAGAAGCAGTATTATCCAGTGGAAAAAGAATAAAAGGATTAGACGGAAATGAGAAAATGGGAAAATCACTAGGAAATGCAATATATTTATCAGATAGTGAAGAAGAAATCACTAAAAAAGTAATGAGTGCAGTAACAGATCCAAATAGAATAAAAAAAGATGACTTAGGAAATCCAGATGTATGTATGGTTGCATATTATCATGATTTATTTAGTACAAAAGATGAAGTAAAAACAGTATGTGAAGAATGTAGAGCAGGAAAACGTGGTTGTGTAGCTTGTAAAAAACAATTAGCAAAAAACATATCAGAAACACTAAAACCAATAAGAGAAAAAAGAGCATACTACGAAGCACACCCAGAAGAAGTAGATAAAATACTAAGAGAAGGAACAGAAAAAGCAAGAAAAACAGCAAAAGAAACAATGAAAAAAGTAAAAAAAGCAATGAGATTAGATTATGATTTTGGGGCCGGAGCAAAAAATCATTTTTAATTAGATAATGCTAATAAATATATAAAAAGTTAAAAAATCAAATAATATTTTGGACGAAGGAAAAAAGATTTTTTCCTCCGGCCCCAAAATCATGGAGGGAATATGTTTACAGATTATACAAAAATAATAATTAAAGCAGGAGATGGAGGAAATGGTGCAGTAGCATTCCATAGAGAAAAATTCGTTGCCGCAGGTGGACCTGACGGAGGAGACGGAGGAAATGGTGGAAGCATTTATTTTCAAGTTGATAAAGATAAAAACACATTAATAGACTTTAGATATAACAGAAAGTTCAAAGCTCAAAATGGAGAAAATGGAAGTGGAAACAATTGTAATGGAAAATATGGAGAAAACTTAATTATAAAAGTTCCAATAGGTACAGTTGTAAAAGATGCTGAAACTGGTAAAGTAATAGCAGATTTATCAACACCAAACCAAAAAGAATTAATATTAAAAGGTGGAAAAGGTGGAAGAGGAAATCAACATTTTGCTACTTCAACAAGACAAGTACCTAGATTTTCAGAAGATGGAGAAAAAGGAGAAGAAGTAGAGGTAATATTAGAACTAAAATTACTTGCAGATGTTGGACTTTTAGGATTTCCAAATGTAGGAAAATCAACATTTTTATCAGTTGTAACAGATGCTAAACCTAAAATTGCAAATTACCACTTTACAACACTTGTTCCTAATTTAGGAGTTGTAAAAACTAAAGATGGAAATGGTTTTGTAATAGCTGATATACCAGGAATAATAGAAGGCGCAAGTGAAGGTGTTGGACTTGGAATTAGATTTTTAAGACATGTAGAAAGAACAAGATTGTTACTTCATTTCTTAGATGTATCAGGGTTAGAAGGAAGAGATCCAGTAGAAGATTTTTATGCAATTAATACAGAATTAAAAAAATATAGTGAAAAATTAGCAGGAAGAAAACAAATAATAGTTGCAAATAAAATTGATGCAATACAAGATGATAAATTGTTAAAAGAAGTAGAGGAATTAGCTAAAAAAGAAGGATTAGAACTTTATAAAATATCTGCTGCAACTAAGCAAGGCGTTACAGAATTAATAGACCATGTAACAGAAGTATTAAAAACACTTCCAAAAGAAGAAATTATAGAAATAGAAGACAAAAAAGTATATACATTAGAAGAGAAAAAAGATGATTGGTCAATAAGAAGAGAAAATAACAAATTTATAGTAACTGGAAAAGCAGTAGAAAAATTAATTGGAAGAATAAATATTGATGATAATGAATCATTCTACTATTTACAAAAATCATTAGTAAATATGGGAATAGATGCTAAATTAAGAGAAATGGGAGTATGTGAAGGAGATTCTGTAGTATTAGTAGATTGGGAATTTGAATGGAGCGAATAAAAAATAGAAGCAGATTAAGTAAAAAATCAAATAACAAAGTATAAAAAATTATGAAAGAAAGGATTTTGTTATGACTGAAAAAAGAAAAGATTATATATCTTGGGACGAATACTTTATGGCAATAGCAAAGTTATCAGCAATGAGAAGTAAGGACCCTTCAACACAAGTGGGAGCCTGTATTGTAAGTAATGATAATAGAATTTTATCAATAGGATATAATGGAGCACCTAACGGATTTAGTGATGATGAATTTATTTGGAGTAGAGAAGGAAGTAATTTAGAAACAAAATATCCATATGTATGTCATGCAGAATTAAATGCAATATTAAATTATAGAGGAAGTAAAAAAGATTTAGAAAATGCAAAAATATATGTTGATTTATTTCCATGTAATGAATGTGCAAAAATGATTATCCAATCAGGGATAAAAGAAGTAATATATTTGTCTGATAAATATGCAAATTCAGAGAATAATATAGCTTCAAGAACTTTATTTGATAAATGTGGAATACAATATCACAAAATAGAATTAGAAAATGAAAAAAAGATCGAAATAGATCTAAAATAAAACTTATACAATAAATAAAAAACGAATTTTAACACGATTAGTTGTGAACTAAAATTTCAATACAGTGTAATTTACAATTCTAAAAAATTAATATAAAAAACCTTGAGTGAACTATATTTCGAAAAATAAAGTTTACTCAAGGGATTTTTTTATTGCAAATTTGTATACACAGTTAATTATCAAGATGTCCTAAAAATTTTTTTCATAACAATTCCATTATCTGAATTATAATAATTTTTTCTAATAGATATAGTTTCAAAACCAAAATTTTTATATAATTTTTGAGCATTCAAATTTTTTTCATTTACTTCAAGAAATATAGAATCAAGATTTTTTTCTTTACATATTTCTAACAATTTATTTAAAAGTAATGTACCAATTCCAGAATGTCTAGATGCTTTATTTACTACTATATTCATAAGTTCAGCTTCATCTAAAATAATTTTAATTCCAGCAAAGCCAACAATTGTATTTTGCAATGAACTATTTTCTGAATCATTGTTATGATTTTTATTTGTTTTAGTTTTGGAAGAAAAGTCTGGAAGTCCTTGCTTATCAATTATATGAGTAGACTCTTGCTTGGCTACGATATAAATAGAATTTTCACAGGTTAATTCTTCTTTTAAAGTATTATAATTCCAATAATCATCAAAATCAGAAATTAAAATATCTTTTATATTCTCTAAATCAGAAATAGTCATTATAGAAAGTGTAATATTTTCTACATTATTCATTATTTATTATCCTTTTTTTCTTTTTCTTCTAATTGCCTTTGAGCAAGTGGCTTTTTTAAATATAATGGTAAAATATTTTCAGCTTCACAACCATTGTTATATGCCAAAAGCCCAGCAAGACCAAGATAATATGAATTTAATTCATTGTAAGAAGTATCAACAAATTTTGCATCAGGAAAAGATACTAATATTTTTTCTTTAAAATTAACTGAACCATCACCAACAAAAGTAAGAGTAAATGTATCAAAATTATCTTGACAGTAGCTATCTAAAATAGCTAAAGTAGCTTCTAAACTTTCTGCTTTTGGTTCAATTAAAGTAGTTAAATCATTTTTATCTAAAATGTTGTTATCATTAATATTTTTAGAAATCTGGCTATTATTATCAACTAATTCAGAATTTCTTTGATATAATGCAAAATAGCAGTTTTCATTCTTGCAATCTAAAATACTACAAACTAAATTTGCACTATTATCAATAATGTTTTTATTAAATTCAGAATAAAGAATTGGATAGGCAAGAGCTTCCAAAGAGCTAATTCCAATAGAAGGAATATTTAAACTATCGCAAAAACCTTTAACAGTAGCAATACCAATTCTAATTCCTGTAAAAGAACCAGGCCCGACATCACAAACAATTAGTCCAATATCTTTTAATTCTAAATTTGCTTTTTTTAGAGCAGAACTTATCATAGGCATTAGACTAACAGAATGGCTATTTTCAGTAACTGTATCTAAATTACAAATAAGATTTTCATTATCCAAAACTGAAACACCACAAATTTTGCTAGATGTATCAATACTTAAAATTTTCATAATAAAATCACCTCATATAACACTAATAAAGATATAAAACAAGTTGCATAAATTTTGAATTTAGAAATTTTAATGCTAAGCTTGCAAAATTTTATAATTCTCAGGAAAATCAATATCTAAAATTCTTGAATTTTCTTCATTCTCGTTTTTAGTAAATGTAATATGAATATAATTAGAAGGTAAAGCATCTTCAATTAATTCACCCCATTCAATTAAACAAATTCCTGTATCAAAATATTCGTCTCCACCGATTTCGTAGAATTCAGAAGAATCCGCTAAACGGTAAACATCAAAATGATAAATATTAATATCATTATTTTTATATTCATTAACAATTGTAAAAGTTGGACTAGAAATTTCATTTTCTAACCCAAAGTAAGACAAAAAACCTTCAACAAATTTGGTCTTTCCAGAACCAAGTTCACCAGTTAATACAACAATATCTTTAGGCTTTAATATTTTAGCCAATGATTTTGCAAAGTTTTTTGTATCTGTTTCACAATTTGTAATTAATTGCATATGTTTTCTCATATAATCACCTTAAATAAATTTCCCATAAACCTTGACTTTTTTACAGGTTCTGGGTATAATAATTATAGAAAGATGAGATACCACAGAAATGTGGCGTATCGTTCAAGATATTTTACAAAGAATGCATCTCTAACGGTTCAACAGAGATGTGTTTTTTTCGTTGCCAGATTTTCTCATTGTAACAACCAATGCTACAAATAAGGCAATAGTTACAACGGTTACTATTGCAAGTTCAATAGTAAGTAAATATATGAAAAGTAAAAAAACTTGTTCTAATAACATATGTATCGCCTCCTCTCATTGTAGGATACGATATACCACATCTTGCTTCTCTCATCTATGAATAAAATTATACTTTATTCATAGATAAAAATCAAGTAAAAACTAAAAAGAAAATAAAAACAAAAAAATCAGCCAAAAGGGTTGATAAAATGTACATTGTGTAATATAATTGTAATACATTTGTAACGAGAAGGAAACAAAGAAAGTTGGGAGAAAAGAATGAAAAAAAAATTTAAATTCGGGTTTGGACAAGATATAGGTATAGATTTAGGAACAGCAACTGTTATTGCATATGTTAAAGGAAAAGGGATAGTTCTAAGAGAACCATCAGTTGTAGCAGTTGATAACACAAATGGAGAAGTATTAGCTGTTGGTCAAGAAGCAAGAAGAATGTTAGGAAGAACACCAGGAAATATAGTAGCAACAAGACCTTTAAGGGATGGAGTTATTTCAGATTATACAGTAACAGAAAAGATGTTAAAGTATTTCATAAATAAAATATGTGGAAACTTTATATTTGCACCAAGAATAATGATTTGTATCCCATCACAAGTTACTGAAGTAGAGAAAAAAGCTGTAATTGATGCAGCATCACAAGCAGGAGCTAGAAGAGTATATTTAATAGAAGAACCAATTGCAGCAGCAATAGGAGCAGGAATTGATATATCAAAAGCTTGTGGAAATATGGTAGTAGATATAGGTGGTGGAACAACTGATATAGCAGTTATTTCATTAGGCGGATCTGTTGTTAGTACATCATTAAAAGTTGCAGGAGATAAATTTGACGAAGCAATAGTAAAATATATAAAGAAAAAACATAATATAGTAATTGGAGAAAGAACAGCTGAAGATTTAAAAATAAATATAGGTTGTGTATATCCAAAAATTCAAGATACAGAAATGCAAATAAGAGGAAGAGATTTAGGAACAGGACTTCCAAAAACATTAACAGTAAAATCTAGTGAAATGTTAGAAGCATTAATAGAACCAGCAATGATGATTGTAGAAGCAGTTCATTCTGTATTAGAAAGAACACCACCAGAACTTGCAGCAGATATAAGCGACAGAGGAATCTATATGACAGGTGGAGGATGTTTAATAGACGGTTTAGATAAATTGCTACAAGAAAAAACAGGGATAAATGTAATGATAGCCCAAGATACAGTTTCTTGTGTAGCATTAGGAACTGGAAAAGCATTAGATAATTTAGATGCAATAGATGGACATGCAAGAAGATAAATGTTAAAATAAGTTTGAAAGAAAAAATCTTTCAAACTTATTTATTTAAATAGAATTAAAAGGAGTAAATAATATGTCAAAAGTAGCATTCATAACATTAGGCTGTAAAGTAAATCAATATGAAACAAATGCAATGTCACAAGAATTTATAGAAAAAGGATATGAAGTAGTAGAACACCATGAAAAAGCAGACATATACGTAATAAATACATGTACAGTAACAAATATGTCAGACAGAAAATCAAGACAAATGCTAAGACGTGTAAAAGAATTAAATCCAAATTCAATAGTAATTGCTTGTGGATGTTATGTGCAAGTTGCCAAAGACGAAGTTGCCAAAATAGAAGATATTGATTTAATATTAGGAAATAACGAGAAAAAGAATATAGTAGAACATTTAGAACAATATCAAAAAGATAAAAAAAGGCAATTAGAAATAGAAGATTTAATGCAACAAAGAGAATTCATAGAATTTGGAGATGTTACATATACTGAAAAAACAAGAGCAGTTGTAAAAATCCAAGATGGATGTGATAGATTTTGCTCATATTGTATAATACCATATGCACGTGGAAGAGTAAGAAGTAGAAAACCAGAAGGAATAATATCAGAAATAACAAAAATAGCACAAGAAGGAATAAAAGAAGTAGTAATAACAGGAATTCATGTAGCCTCATATGGAAAAGATTTTAAAGAAAATTATGGATTAATAGATTTATTAGAAAGCTTAAATAAAATAGAAGGTATAGAAAGAATAAGATTAAGTTCAATAGAACCATTAATATTAGACGAACAATTTATAAATAGACTATCAAAATTAGAAAAAATATGTCATAATTTCCATTTATCATTACAAAGCGGATGTGACGAAACATTAAAAAGAATGAATAGAAGATATAACACAGAACAATTTAAAACTGTAGTAAATTTGATAAGAAATACATACAAAGATGCAATATTAACAGCAGATGTAATTGTTGGTTTCCCAGGAGAAACAGAAGAAGAATTTGAGAAAACATATAAATTCTTAGAAAATGTAAAATTTTATAAAACTCATGTATTTAAATATTCACCTAGAAAAGGAACAAAAGCAGCAGTAATGGAAAATCAAATTGACGGAAACATAAAAGAACAAAGAAGTAAAAAATTAATAGAATTATCAAATAATTTTGAAAAAGAATATAATGAAAGTTATATAGGAAAAACAGTTGAAGTGTTGTGGGAGGAAGAAAAAGAAGGAATTTATAAAGGGCATACTCAAAATTATTTATTAGCATATTATAAACCAGAAAAAGTTAATATGAATTTAGAAAATAAAATAACAAAAGCAAATTGCATATCAGCTGAAAGTGACCATATTATAGTGGAAATATAACAGAATATAGTTAGAAAAACTACTATTGCTGTTAATAAGGCTCTTGAAAAATTGAATAATTAAGAAATTGTGAAAATATAATAAAATCAGTGAATACAAGAATGTGTAACAAATCTGTAATATTTACGTAACGAACATTTAATATTAATATAAGCAAAAGCACTTGATAAAAATGGAAAATTATAGTATAAATAACTTAACAATAAAGTGTGAGAATAACACAAAGGAGGAAATAAAATGGCAGATTTAGGTGAAGAAAACAAAGTAAACGGTGTTTTTGGAGGCGTAGAATTTGGTAATGAACAAGAAAATGCAAGTAGTGAAAATATTCAAAACATTGAAAATGCTGGAACAATAAGAAATGAAAATTTACCAGTAAAAAAAGGATTTTGGAATAGTTTCAAAGCATTCTGGCTACAAGACATCGATTGGAATAAAGAAATAAAAGTAGAATTAACACCATATCAACAAAAAGTTGAAGATGAAATAAATGAATTTTTGCACCAAGAAATTACTTGGGAAAAAGTACATGATTTCTTGTTCCAAGAAATCTCATTTGGAAAAGCAAAATAATAGTAAAATGAATTTTTTATGAATTAATAAAAAAGTATAGCAAATTAGTTTCTAATGTGCTATACTTTTATTGCTTATAAGAGAGTATGTAGAAAAATTTATATTATATAAATTTTAATAATTGGTTTATAGGTAAAACCAATTTAAAAACCTAAATATATTATGCAAGGAAAAGCAAATGGCAAAAAACAAAACGATTTTTGTGTGTAGCGAGTGTGGAAACGAATCTGCTAAATGGCTAGGAAAGTGCCCTGCTTGTGGAAGTTGGAATAGTTTTTATGAACAAAAAATAGTAGAAACCAAGTCATCAGGAAGCGGAAAAGGAATAAGTACCGGTAATATTACACCACAAGCATTAAACACATATGAAGCAAAAGAAACAATAAGAACACATACAGGATTTCAAGAGCTAGATAGAGTGTTAGGCGGAGGATTAGTAAAAGGTTCACTGGTACTGATTGGAGGAGAACCTGGAATCGGAAAATCAACATTAATTCTACAAATATGTGATAAAATAAAAGGTGATGGAAAAGTTTTATATGTATCTGGAGAAGAATCAGCAGAGCAAATAAAACTTAGAGCAGATAGGCTTGGAATAAATAATGAAGACATTCTATTTTTAGGTGAAACAAACATAGATATAGTAAATCAAGCAATAATAAATGTTAATCCTAAATTAGTAATAATAGATTCAATTCAAACAATGTATTCAGACGAAATCACAGCAGCTGCTGGAAGTGTTAGCCAAGTAAGAGAAATTACAGGACAAGTTATGAGAGTATGCAAATCTAGAGGAATAACAACCATAATTATAGGTCATGTAACAAAAGAAGGAAACATAGCAGGACCAAGAGTTTTAGAACATATGGTAGATACTGTTTTATATTTAGAAGGTGAAAGATATTTTTCTTACAGAATTTTAAGAGGAGTAAAAAACAGGTTTGGTTCTACAAACGAAATTGGAATGTTTGAAATGCAAGATAAAGGAATGTGTGAAATAGACAATCCATCTGACATATTAATATCGGAAAGGGAAGATAATCCAGCTGGTTCCTGCATAGTGGCAACAATGGAAGGAACAAGACCTATATTAGTAGAATTACAAGCACTAACATCACAAACAGTATTTGGATATCCGAAAAGAACAGCAAATGGAATTGATTATAATAGATTATCATTATTACTTGCAGTATTAGAAAAAAAGGCAGGTGTAATGCTTGGCTCACAAGATGTGTACTTAAATGTTGTTGGAGGACTAAAAGTTAATGAACCTGCAGTGGATTTAGGTGTTGCACTAGTAACAGCATCTAGCTTTAAAAATGTACCAATACCTAAAGATATGATAATACTAGGAGAAGTAGGTTTAACAGGAGAAATAAGAAGAATAAACTTAATAGAAAAAAGATTAAAAGAAGCGGAAAAATTAGGATTTAAAAAATGCATAATTCCGGAAAGTAACAAAAAAGACTTGAAAGAAAAATATAAATTAGATATAATATGCGTTAAGAATATAAATGAGGCCATACAAAAGATTGGGTTAAGATAATATTAAAAGAAGGGAGCGTTACTTTTGAGAAAAGGCAAAGAAGATAATATAACCGAAATATTAAAATTAATAGCACCAGGAACACCCATAAGAGATGGACTAGAAAATATACTAAGAGCAAGAACCGGAGCATTATTACTAATAACAGATAAACAAGATGTCCTAAAAGAAGTTGTTGATGGGGGATTTACAATAAATGAAGACTATACATCGTCAAAATTATACGAATTAGCTAAAATGGATGGAGCAATAGTATTAAGTGGAGATTTGAAAAAAATATTATATGCAAATGCACAACTAATTCCGTCACATGAAATAACAACTCTAGAAACAGGAACAAGACATAGAACTGCTGAAAGAACAGCAAAACAGACAGGAGAATTAGTTATAAGCATATCACAAAGAAGAAGTATAATAACAGTATTCAAAGGAAATGACAGATATATTCTAGAAGATACAAATGCAGTATTAAACAAAGCAAATCAAGCGATTCAAACATTAGAAAAATACAAAAAAGTATTTGATAATAAATTAAGTATATTAAATGAATATGAATTTAATGACATAGTAACATTGCAAAATGTAATTGACGCAATCCAAAGAGCAGAAATGGTTATGAAAATAGTAGAAGAAATACAAAGACAAATTTCTGAACTTGGAAGTGATGGCAGATTAGTAAAAATGCAATTAGAAGAATTAATCGGAGGGCTAGAAAAAGAAGAAAGCCTTATAATAAAAGATTACATAGTCCCAGGAAAAGGAAAGAATAAGAGAACCGCTGAAAGTGTAGTAAATCATTTGGAAAATTTAAGTTATGAAGAAATATCAAAAGAAGTAACAATTGCAAAACTTTTAGGTTATGGAACATTTGATGACTATGATGAAGTTGCAGTATATACAAAAGGATACAGAATAATTAATAAAGTTCCTAGAATGCCAAGCAATATAGTAGAAAATTTAGTTTCATCATTTAAATCTTTTCAACATATTTTGGCAGCAGATATAGAAGCACTAGATGAGGTTGATGGAATTGGAGAAGTAAGAGCAAAAACAATAAAACAATCACTAAAAAGAATGCAAGAACAATTTGTTTTTGACAATTTAATATAAGAAAAAATAGAGAAACTAGGAAGAAAAAAGGAAAAAATGATAGACCTGTAAAAAGAAAAAAATCAAATGAAAGGAAATAAAAAAATGAAAAATGTAAAAAATATTTTATGGGTTATTGCTTTATTAGCAATAATTGCGGGAATTGGAATTATAGGATTTAATTTCTATAAAAAATCAACAATGGAAGTAAAAAATCCAATAGTAACAATGGAAGTAGAAAACTTTGGAACAATAAAAATGGAATTATATCCTGAACAAGCACCAGAAACAGTAGCAAATTTTATAACACTTGCTAACAGAGGATTTTATAATGGATTAACATTTCATAGAATAGTAAAAGACTTTATGATACAAGGTGGAGACAAAGAAGGAACAGGACAAGGTTCAGCAACATTAGCAGACTTAAAAGACGGTGGAGATAGCAATACAAATTACTCAATCAAAGGAGAATTTGTATCAAATGGAGTAAATAATACATTAAAATTTAATGAAGGTGTAGTTGGAATGGCAAGAAATGATTATACTAAATATTCATCATCATTAAAAGAAGAATCATATAATTCAGGAAGTTCTCAATTTTTTATTATGACAAAAGCTAACACATCTTTAAATGGATACTATACAGCATTTGGTAAAGTTATAGAAGGAATGGATGTTGTACACAAAATAGAAAATGTAGAAGTAAAAGCTGCAGATAAAGCATCAACAAGTTCATCAGATAGTTCAAATAGTAATACAGAAGTAAGCACACCAGTAGAAACAGTAAAAATATCAAGTGTTACTGTTGATACACAAGGAGTGGACTATGGACTACCAAATACTCTAACACCATTTGACTATATGTCTTGGATTTATAAACAATATGGAATAAACAAAAAATAAAACAAATAATTAATCTTGGTCAGCATTATAAATAATTTTAAAATCTAGTAATGCTGACCAAGAAATACAAAGTTTTTAATAAAAATTGAAAAAACAGTTGACAAATGGGGTACATATTAGTTATAATATTAAATGTGCTCTGGTAATGCAAACCGAAATGGTGGATGTAGCGTAGTTGGTTAACGCGCCAGTTTGTGGCACTGGAGACCGTGGGTTCGAGTCCCATCTTCCACCCCATTATACATTGGGCTGTAGCCAAGCGGTAAGGCACCAGACTTTGACTCTGGCATGCGCTAGTTCGAATCTAGCCAGCCCAGCCAATAAAATAATTGATGTAAAATAGCTTGTATCTAAGGACACAAGCCATTTTACTGTTTAAAACTTTTTAAAATTTATTATAATTAATAAAAATCATCAAACTTCAAAGTTGGAAATTATTCAGATGAAGAAATAGAATTTTTTAAGCAAGTGGTTGAAAATAGTGCTGCATATTTTCTTGAATTAAAATCCACAAATACATCTGAATTTTAGAAAAAAATTTAAGTATAAGTTATTGACAAAAATAGACAATTTGATATAATAGGAACATAATATACAAAGGAGAAATAACGGAATGAACTTGAAAGCAGACGTAAGCCTTGGGGCTGTAAGAGAGAGAGAGAGAGAGAGAGAGAGAGAGAGAGAGAGCTACACTTTAGTAAATAAAAGTAGCTTATTAAGTTTAGCTAAATCAGTAGCATTATGTCTACTTAAAAATATGAATAAAAAGACAGAAATAGAGCCAATTTAACGGCTTTTTATTGCTGTCTTTTTTTGCTGTTTTAAAGTTAAAACAAGTTATTAAATTTAAAAATATAAATAAAATGTAGATTTTAGTAATATAAGGAACTAAAAATTTACAAAAAGAGGGAGGAATGAAAGATGAATTTTAAATTTAAAGAAAGGAAAGGAATCACATTAATTGCATTAGTTATAACAATAATTGTTTTACTCATTTTAGCAGGTGTTTCAATAGCAATGTTGACAGGTACAAATGGAATACTAACACAGGCAAATAATGCTAAACAAGCAACAGAGGAATCAACTGAAAAAGAAAAAAGACAATTATCACAAGTAGAAGCAAGCACACACTTAGAAAATTATGATTATACAGATGCAGAAGGAAATATAGCTAAAATTCCAGCAGGATTTGCAGTGTCAAATGTAGAAGGTGAGAACTTAGTAAGTAAAGGACTTGTAATAATAGGGGAAGCAGGAAATGAATATGTATGGATACCTTGTACAAAAGCCACATACAAAAGAGAAGAAACAGCTTGGGGAATCGAAGATGACAGTGAAACAAAAGCAATAAAAGATGAGTTAACACTAACAGGAGTAGCACCATCTAAAGTAGAGTCAGATAATGGAATAACAACAACAGTTTTAAATGAAATAGTTAGTCAAGTAAATAGTGAAATAGCGAGTATAGAAGCAAATGGTGGATATTATATTGGAAGATATGAAGCAGGAAAAGAAAATAATGTAGCTGTAGTAAAACAAAAACAAGTGCCATATACAAATATAAAATGGAGTCAAGCTTACACATTAGCAAAAGGTATAGATGTAGGAAGAAAAGCCAATTCATATTTATGTTCAAGCTATGCTTGGGATACTGCAATAAAATTCATACAAACACATAGTACCGCAACAAATTATGCTACAACAAGAGAAAACTTTAATGAAAACTGGATAGACAAAGATGTAAAAGACAAAAATGGAAATGTAATTAAAAAATCAGGTACTGCATCTAGGTTAAATACAGGATTAACAACAGCAAAATCAAATATTTATGATATGGGAGGAAATGTAGTAGAATTTACTACAGAATTAAATCCTAATACGTCCGAGGCCGTGGTGTTGCGTGGAGGTGATTACAACTACCCCGACTCTCCAGCAGGCTACCGTTGGGACGATGATTCCGGCTATGCATGGGACTATTATGGGTTCCGTTCCACTTTATTCTTAAAGTAGCTCTGAACACTGTTAACATAAAATTAAACAAAGGAGGAGTTTTAAAATATCAACTACATTGGAAAAATACCGAAGTTCAGGTATGCTAATATTAATACCTAAAACTGAAGATTATATAAAATATGTTTTTCAACTTTTGGTAAAAATACCAAGAGTTGAAAAATTTAATATTGGCTCAGAAATAAAAGTTTCAGTGTTAAAAATGTTGGAATATGCACATTTTATAAATAAAGATAGAAAATATGCATACGAATACTTAAACAAAATTGATGCACTTATCAGTTATAATAGGTCAATGTTAAGAATATTAGATGAAGAAAAAAGTATAAGCCATAAAAATTTTGAAGTGTGCATAAATAAATTAGCAGAACTAGGAAGAATAACAGGTGGGCTTATAAAAGCCAATAATAGCATAAATAAAAGGACATAAGTTTGTGAATAAAGTTATATTGTCAGGAAAAATACTAGAAATTAAATATAGACTTGTTGATAGAGGTAAAGTATATGGAATAGCTTTTGTAACTATAAAAGAAAGGGAAAATATTATTCAACTAATAATGGTAAATAGGCTAGCTGATAAGATATTTAGAGGATTTCAAATAGGAGACTACATTTTGGTAGAAGGAAAAATTATGAAATCAAAAACTAATTTAATAGTAAGAGTAAAAGAATTTCAGAAAATCTATTAATTTCTAAAATTTAAAAGTTACAGGAATAAAGGAAAAAGCAAAAATGGCAAAATGGATAAGGAATGAATATGATAAAAAGCTAACATACGAAAATTTGTATAAAGCACATATTGCTTCAAGAAAAGGAAAAAGGCTCAGAAAAGACGTTATATTATTTTCGCTAAAAGAAGAAGAATATATACAATATTTATATCAAAAATTGAAAACCGGTACATACAAACATGGCAAATATGTGGCATTTAAAGTATATGAACCAAAAGAAAGAATTATAGAAAGAGCACCATACATAGATAGAATTGTACACAGATGGGTAGTAGACAATTTTTTGATGCCTTATTATAAACCAAGTTTTATTCAAACAACATATGCGTGTATTGAAGGTCGCCGGAATGCATAAAGCAGCATTAGATTTACAAAAAGCTATGCAAAAAATGAAAAAGTCATATAGAGAATACTATGTATTAAAAATGGATGTAAAAAAATATTTTAATAGTATAGATAAAAAAATACTATATAAAATTTTATATAAAAGAATAAAAGATAAAAAGTTATTGTGGCTTATCAGCCAAATTTTATCTGCACAGCCAAGACAAAAAGGAATAGAAATTCGGAAATTACACATCACAAACCTTTGCAAATATTTATTTGAATGAAGTAGATCAATATGTTACTAAGGTATTAAAGGTAAAAAAATATTATAGATATATGGACGATACTGTAATATTAACAAAGACAAAACAAGAAGCCAAAGACATTTTAGCCAAAATAACAAAATTTTTAAAAGAAAAGTTAGAGTTAGAATTAAATAGTAAAACCAATATATTTAAATCTAAACAAGGCATTAATTTTTGCGGATATAAAATAAATGAATATAGAATAAAAGTAAGACAAAAAGGAAAGAAGAAATTTAAGAAAAAGATTAGAAATTTACTAAATGAAATAAAACAAGGAAAGTTATCTTCAAAAGAAGCCAGATTGTACTTGACAGGGCATTTAGGCTATTTTGAAATAGCAAATACATATGACTTGAAAAAAAGAAATATAGAGTTAAATGAAGAATTAGTAAAAAATAAATTAATTTATTAGGGACAAATCGTTACTGAACGAGTTACGTCCGAGGCCGTGGTGTTGCGTGGAGGTAATTACAACAACAACAATCCAGCAGGCAACCGTTGGGACAATAATTCCGGCAATGCATGGGACAATTATGGGTTCCGTTCCACTCTAATATCATTTTTGATGTATAGAATTTAAGGATTCTTGCCAATAAAGCTATTAGATATTAAAGAGGTTTGTTCCTTCCATTATGGTAAAAATGAATATAATATTATTGTGACCTTGGTAGATTGTCGAACAGAGCAATAGTATGAAAAACATAGGCTTTTAAAAATGAAGTAAAATCTAATTATTAAGCATAAAAGTTTAGTAATAAGAAAATCATTTTTAGAAGTCTTTTATTTTGGAAAAAAATGTAGTAATATATTATAAGTAACATAGAAAGAAGGAAAAAAATGAATATAGAAACAATAGAAAATGCTAATACCAAAGTAATAGGAAAAAAAATAGAATACTACAAAGAAATTAACTCAACACATTTATATGCAAAAAAAATTGCAGAAAATAACGAAACTGATGGCCTATTAATATTTGCAGAAAACCAAACAGGAGGAATAGGAACAAAGGGAAGAAAATGGTATACAGGTGAAGGCAAAAACATTGCAACAACAATAATACTTCACCCAAAATGTAATGTAAATAATTTATCAAACTTAACAATAGAAATAGCAGAAAAAATATCAAAAGCAATAAAGGAACTATATGGGTATGAATTAAAAATAAAAGAACCCAATGATTTAATGCTAAACAATAAAAAAATATGTGGCATTTTAACAGAAATACATACACAAGGAGAAAAAATAAAATATTTACTAATTAGTTTTGGATTTAATGTAAATGAAACAGAATTTTCTAAAGAAACATCAGAAATAGCAACATCATTAAAAAAAGAATATAATAAAGAATTTTCTAGAGAAAAAATATTAGTCAAAATAATAGAAAAAATTGAAGAAATAAAAATATAAAAAATAATAAAAAACATATTGAAGAGAATTATGAATAGTATTATAATATATAACAATGTCAATGACAGAGTAGAAAAAAATCGGTTAAATAACTGATTTTTTGTAATTAGAGACGGGAGAAAGCTATGAGAATAGTAATCGTGATGTTCTTTTTCGCTGTATTTTTGCTCATTCTGACTGGTATACCAGCATTTGCAAAAAGGAATACCAAGTGGAATGAGGAAAAGCGGGAACGCGTAGCCAAAATTGGTGATAGGGTTTGCGTAAGCACGATGTTTGCTATTATAATAATATGCATATTATATAGCATATGGTGTCAAAACATCCCATAAGAAGAAAAAGTTTTTCACATCTGTTGAAAAACTTTTTTATATTATAGTAAAGTTCTTTGAACTTCCTATAATATAAATATATTGCACATTAATAAATATAATAAGATGTTTTTTATGTACTTGAATTTATATAAAAAATAAATGTTCTAAAATACTAAGAAAGTAATATAAATTAATAAAGAATAAAAAGATGAAATTTAATTATTAAAAGTTAAATGGTTTATAGATATAACCTTGATAAAAAATCTAAATATATTAGATAAGGAATGAAAAATAATGGAAAAGAAGAAAGAATTAAAAACTAATAATAATGCAACTTTAAATAATAATGCAACTTTAAAAAATGTGGTTAAAGGAATTTTAATATCATTTTTAATAACTGTAATTCTATTATTTATATATGCATTGTTTTTAACATTTACAAATATTGGAGAAAATACAATAACACCTGTTATAATAGTTTGTACAGCAATAAGTATATTAATAGGAAGTTCAATAGGAAACCGCAAAATTGAAAAAAATGGAATAGCTAATGGAGCGTTTATTGGAGGAGGATACATCTTGGTGTTATACTTGACATCAAGTTTACTTAGTGCAAATTTTAGCATAAATTTTAAAACAATAATAATGATAGTAGTAGGAATTATCTTTGGAATAATTGGAGGGATAATCGGAGTAAATAGCAAAAAATAAAAATAGAGAAGCCTTGAGTGTTGAGTAAAACTTAAAAACAAGGCTTTTTATTTTGTTATTTTATAAAGCATTAAATATTAAAATTTTAATATAACTAAAAATAAATGTCGTTTTTTGTCGATGAAAAGTTTAGAAAAAATTACATAAATAGTTGACAAATAATCTTTGGAGATTTATAATGCAAATACATTTTCAAATTAATTCTATAATTTTTTAATTATATTCAAGCCAATTTAGGCAACAATTCAAAAATTCGAATCTAAAAAATTCAAGAAACAAAGAAAAAATTAAATATTAAAAAGAAAGGAGGTATCTGTTTGAGTAAAAAGAAAAAAGCAGTTATCGCATTATGCATATTAGTAGTAATGTTAGTAGCGTTTATTGGAGGTCAAGCATATGCTAAATATATTAGTCAAGTAAGAGGAAATGGAATAGCCGAAATTGCTACTTGGAGTTTTAAAGTAAATGGCGAAAAAGAACAAGTGCAAGAAATTAGATTGGCTTCAACATGTAATAATCAAACTCTTGTTAATAATAAAATAGCACCAGGTACTAGTGGAAGTTTTAATATTAAAATTGACGCAACTGGTTCTGATGTGGGCATAAATTATAATATAACTTTTGCACAAGAAGAAAATAAACCACAAAACTTAAAATTTGTATATGGAGGAATTGAATATTCATCTATAAAAGAATTGGAAGGTAAATTATCAGGAATGATAGAAGCCAATGAGCGTGATAAAACTCGTACAATAAATGTAAGATGGCAATGGGATTATGAAACAGGAAGAGATCCTAGCCAAATTAATGAAAATGATATTGTAGATACAAAAGATGCAACAAATGTTGCAAATTACACATTCCAAGTAATTGTAACAGGTACACAAATACAACCACAAGCATAAAAGTTTTTATAGAATTATGAAAATGTACAAGCCTTTATACACGTAAGTAACAAGGCTGAAATCAATCCTTGTTACTTACAAAAAATAAAGTAAAAACTAAATAGTAAAATTTTAAAGAAAGGATTAATCAAATAAGGTTAACAAATTTGGTTAGATAAAATATGAAAAAAAAGGGAAGAAACATATTAGTTATTATAGTTTTGGCAAATATAGTAATGTTATTTTTAGTAGGCTTTAGTTTGGGAAAAACATATTCAAAATCAACAATAGATGGAAATACTGGAATTGCGAAGCCTATATTAAAAGTGGAAAACATAAATCCAATAAGCATTACAAATAAGAATAAAAAAGGAACATATGAATTTAAAGTAAAAAATTATGAAGAAAACGAAAATTATGAGAGAATAAATGATGTTAATATGGAATATTATGTTGAAATTTTAAATGAAATAAATAAAAATATAGAACTTAGAATTTTTAGAAATGAACAAGAAATTGATATAGAAAACAACAGAACAGAGAACTTTTGTATGCAAGCAGGTAACAAGCAAGAAGATAATTTTAAAATTGAAATACAATATAACCAAAAGTCAGATACCCAAATAGAAGATATAATTCAAGAAATTCAAATAAAAGTTCATTCACAACAGCAAAAAAGTTAAAACAAGAAAGAGCAAAACAAAATGAATAGGTTCAAAAAAAGAAACATAATCATTCTAATTATTTTATTTAGTATAATTTTAGTTTTTCTATATCAAGTAAATCAATCAAAAAGAAATTATTATCAAGAAGATTTAATATTTTTTCAAATACTTAATTCAAGTTATTCAAGAAAAAACAGCGAAAATGTCAAAGAGTACAATATAAATTTAAATAAAAAAGAAACAAAATATAAAAAGATAAATTTAATACATACAATAGATGAAAAAACATTAATAAATAGAAAAATAGCACCAGGAACACAAGGAAAATTTAATATTATTCTAATCTCTAATAAAAAGTTAAAATATGAAATAAAAATTATAGACAAAACCGGCAAGCCACAAAACCTTGTGTTTATTATAAATAAGCCTAATGGAATAATATATGAGGGAGAAAGAAAAAAAGTTGAAATAAATTGGAAATGGCAATATGAAAAAAACATAGAAAGTGACAATCAAGATACAAAAGACGGAGAAAATTTAGAAAAATATGAATTTGAAATTTGTACTATTGGAAAATAATAAGAAAGGGATGATTATAATGAAAAAAGTAGCTGTTTTTTTAATAGTTTTTATTCTTATAATAACAATAAGAATAAATTGTTATGCCAAATATATAATAGATAATAGTGCAATTATTGCAAATATAAAAATAGATGGAAAAAAACCGCAAATAGAATTGGTAGATGTTAAAAATACAAACACTAGTTATCAAAATTATGCAAGTAAGAAACACAAAATAACAATAAAAATGAAAGTAACAGAAAACAATATAACACAAAACAATTTTGATAAAGATCATATAAAAATTTTGGTCGGAGATAAAGAACAAAAACCTGAAAAATATAAAATAGTGAAACAATTAGAAACAAAGGAAAGTATTATATACGCAATAGCAATAGAAAACTTAATGGGAGATGGAAAACTTAAAATCAAGTTATTAGAAAAAACCATTATAGATATAGGAGACCAATCAAATGACGAAAACATAATTGATACTAATATTATTATAGACAATACACCACCAGTAATAACATTTGAACAAAGTGTGATAGAAGACGGAAAAATCTGTGGAAAGGTAAAAGCAGATGAGCAAATTCAAGAGATTAATGCTTGGAAGACAAGTGAAGATAAAATGCAAATTTCTAAAATTTTTGAATGTAATGTAACATACCCTTTAAGAGTATATGATTATGCATATAATTCATCTGAACCATTAATCAATATAACTAAAGCCACAAACATTCAAATAAAATATGGAGCAATTAGTGAAGATAGGCAGTGGAGTTTTGGAAATGGAAATGGAGATACAGCAGGAAAATCTTCTATATTAAATAATCCAAATAACAAAGTGGAAGCAATTTCGCTTTATGCAAAAGGAAATATAGAAAAAGATTTTGTTCAAATACAAGGATATGCAAATACATATTGGGGAGAAGGAACCAGAGGAAGATGTTATACATACGAAACAGCATATAATTCAGGATACAATCCAAGTCAAAGCAGTTATTATTCTTTGAAAAATGGAAATATAATAAATTTAAATGGAGATTATGCCTTATTAATTGGTGGAACAGCAATGAATAGAAAAGGGAATAGAGGCCTTTCAGGAGGAAATCCAATACCTGAAGATATTTCAAAACAACATTTATTTGGAATAAGTGCAATAAAAATGAAATTAAAAGATACAAGCTATTATTCTATTGTGTATCAAATATGGATAAATGGAAGCGGATGGCAAGAGGCTAAATCAGATGATGAGGAAACCACATATGCACACAATAGACCAATTAGCGGATATCGAGTAAGTTTAATACCAAAAACAGAAAAACAATATTTAACAGATTATTGGAATAAAGATAAAGGAAGTGATAATATAAAATAAATTAGTAAAAACAGTTGATATTTTTTTCATTTTAATATAAAATCGTAAAAGATTAATTCAAGGGAGGAACAATATGGTTACTTTAGAATTAGTGAAAAAGAATCCAGAAGTGGAAGCTTTAATTATTGGAGCACAAAAGCAACTAGATGGATTAGGGTATACAGAACATAGTCATAGGCATATTTCTATAGTTTCTAAAAGAGCAGGAGACATATTAGAAAAACTAGGATACCCAGAAAGAAAAGTAGAATTAGCAAGAATTGCTGGATATTTGCATGATATAGGAAACTGTGTAAATAGAACAGACCATGCTCATAGTGGAGCAATACTAGCATTTAATATTCTAAAAGATATGAAAATGCCTGTAGAAGAAAGAACTGAGATAATGATGGCAATAGGAAACCATGATGAAAACACAGGAACTGCAGTAAGTGAAATATCTGCAGCCTTAATATTAGCAGACAAGTCAGATGTTCATAGAAATAGAGTAACAAATACTAATTTATCTACTTTTGATATCCATGATAGAGTAAATTATGCAGTAACAAAAGCACAATTGGATTTAGAACCTAAAGAAAGAAAAGTCATTTTAAATTTAACCATTGATACTAAACTATGCCCAGTTTTAGATTATTTTGAGATATTTATGGATAGAACAATGATGAGTAAATATGCAGCAAAATATTTGAAAATATGGTTTGAATTAGTGATAAACGGAACAAAATTATTATAATTAATAACAACTTGAAGAAAAAATGGAGGAAATATTATGAAAAAACTAAAAACATTAACAATTGTATTAGCAATTATATTGATTGCTATAATAGCTGTTTTAGGAATTTATATACCTAAGCAAAATAGAATGGAAAATGTAGTAAAAGATTATTCTTATGGTATGGATTTAAAAGGTGGTAGAGTAATAATTTTAAAACCAGATACTACAGATGGATTAACAGAAGAAAACTATAAGAAATCTAAAAATATTTTAGAAGAAAGATTAAAAAGCTTAAAAATTCAAAATTATGAAATTAGACTTGATGATCAAACTGGAAATATGACAATAACAATTCCAGAAGATGACAGAACAGATAATATTGTAAGCAGTTTAGGAACAACGGGAAAATTTGAAATAGTAGACAGTGATACAAATGAAGTTTTAATGAACAATGGTGATATCAAACAATCCAAAGTAATGTATGGCTCAAATTCTAAGTCATCATCTGCAACCTCATCAGGAACCGTTGTATATTTAGATATTGAATTTAATAAAGATGGAACTAAAAAGTTAGAAGACATTAGTAGCAAATATACAAATACAACCTCAAACAATACAAGCAATAATACAACAACAGAAACAGAAAACACTACAAACACAGAAAATAACACAGACACAACAAGTAATAAAAGTAGTTCAACAACTAAAAAAATAACAATGAAAATTGATGACGAAACTATAATGAGTACAGCTTTTGACGAAACATTGAAAACAGGAAAATTACAATTATCAGTTGGAAGCAGTTCAACAGATCAAAAAACATTACAAGGATATGCAAGCCAAGCTCAAAGTATGGCAACTGTATTAGATTCAGGGAACTTACCAATAAAATACAAAGTTGACAAAAACCAATATATATTATCAGATATAACTAAAGACAATATCAATATAGCATTTTATGTTATTTCAGCTATTGTTGCTATAGCTTTAATTGTTTTAGTTATAAGATATAAATTACAAGGATTATTAGGAGCAATTTCTTATATTGGACTAGTATCATTATTATCAATAATATTAAGATATACAAATGTTGTAATAACAATAGAAGGAATGTTTGGAATAGTAGTATCATTATTCTTAGCTTATTTATTTATAAATAAATTATTAGCGAAATTAAAAGGAAAAACATTAGAAAAAGAAACAATAAATACAGCATTAAAAGAAACATATAAAGAATTCTTTATTAGAATAATACCAGTTGCAATTGCAACAGTAGTATTCTGCTTTAGTAGTTGGGAACCTCTTAGTAGTTTGGGAATGGTAGTATTTTGGGGAATTACTTTAATTGCCGTTTGGAATGTAATTGTAAGTAATATGTTACTAAAAATACAAGCAAAAAAATAAGTTACGTACAAAAATCAAGAATAAAACTATAACTAATTAGGGGGAATAGAAATGGAGAACGTAAAAAAAATAAATAGCAAAAAGATGTGTTTTTTTGCATTAATAATATTAATTATAATAGTAGGAGTAGCGATTATTGGAATAAAAGGATTGAATTTTGATTTAAAATATCAATCAGCTCAAAAAATACAATTATATTTAGAAAATAAATTCGAAATATCAGATATACAAAAAATAACAAATGAAGTTATGCCAAATAGCCAGGTTATGATTCAAAAAGTTGAAGTATATGAGGATACAGTTTCAATAACAGCTAAAGAGATTACAGAAGAACAAAAACAAAATATAATAACAAAAGTTAATGAAAAATATGGAACAAGCTTATCAGCAGACAATATTGAAATAGAATCTATAGCTAACTTAAGAGGAAGAGACATAGTTAAAAAATATTTAGAACCAGTTGCAATTGCAACAGTAATAATTTTAGTATATATGGCAATAAGATATTATAAATTAGGAATAATAAGAACAGTACTTAGTGCCATAGCTGTGTTAGCAATTGTAGAAGTTATGTTTGTAAGCATTTTAGCAATAACAAGAATCCCAGTTTGTGAATTTACAATGCCAGCGGCAATAGTTTTATATATATTAACAGCTTTGGTAGAAACTTGTTATTTTGAAAAACAATTGAAATTAAAAAAAGAAGAAGAAAAAAATAAAGATTAATATATTAAAATAGGGGGAATTCAAAAAATTCCTCTTATTTTTTGCAATCTTGCATTTATAAGTCTTGAACGAAATGACGAATGCGTGTGGAAAAAACTTTATAAAAAATGTGGATTTTTATAAATGGTTATGATAGAATAATTCCCAAAGGTACAATTGATAAAAAACGGAGGAAAAAATGGGAAAAATAGTATTGTTAGATGAACTTACAATAAATCAAATTGCGGCAGGAGAAGTTATTGAAAGACCAGCTTCAGTAGTTAAGGAAATGGTTGAAAACTCAATAGATGCAGGGGCTACAAACATTGTAGTAGAAATAAGAAATGGAGGAATATCATTTATACGTGTAAGTGATAATGGAAAAGGAATAGCACAAGATGATTTAGAAATTGCATTTGAAAGACATGCAACAAGTAAAATTAGGTCAGCAGCAGATTTAGATACAGTTACATCAATGGGGTTTAGAGGAGAGGCATTAGCAAGTATTGCAGCTGTTGCAAATGTAGAATTAGTATCAAAAACACAAGAACAAGAAATTGGATATAGAGTTGTTGTTGAAGCAGGAGATATTTTAGAAAAAGAAGAAATGGGTTGTAGAACAGGAACAACTATAACAGTAAAAAATTTATTTTTTAATACACCAGTTAGATATAAATTTTTGAAAAAAGATTATACAGAATCAGGCTATATAGAGGACGTAATAACAAGATTAGCATTAGTAAATCCTAATGTTGCAATAAAGTTGATAAATACAGGTAAAACTGTAATTCAAACAAATGGAAGCGGAAAATTAAAAGATGTAGTTTATAGCATATATGGTAAAGATGTTGCAAATGGAATAATGGAAGTAAACTATGACTTTGAAGATATAAAAATAAATGGAGTTATAGGAAAACCGGAAATAGCAAGATCAAACAGATCAAATCAATTATTTTTTGTTAATAAAAGATATATAAAAGACAAAACATTAACAGCGGCAACAGAACAAGCATATAAAGGACTAATACCTATCGGAAGATTTGGATTTGTTATTTTAAATTTAACAATGAACCCAGCAAAAGTAGATGTAAACGTTCATCCTGCTAAGTTAGAAGTTAGATTTCAAGAAGAGAACAAAGTATTTCAATCAATATATCATGCTATAAAAGACGTATTATTAAAAGCAGAATTGGTAAAAGATCCAGCAAAGGTAAATGAAGAAAATGCGAATAGAATTGATAGAAGTGCAATAAGTTTTGAAGAAAGGTTACGAAATTTAAGAGAAGCTAAAAAAGAAAATTCTAATAATGGTTTATTTGGTTTTAGAAAACAACACGAAAAAGAAATAGAAGAATATAATGAACAAGAAAGCAAAATAAAAACAAATAATATAATAGAAGACGTATATAAAAATAATAAGCAAGGTGAAACAGATAATTTAGAAAACACGACTAATGAAATAGTAAAAAAATCTGACGTGGGAGCACCAATTGATACAACAGATGTACTAGCAAAATTGAAATCAATAAAACAAAAAATAGAAACAGAAATAAAAAATGACACGTTAACCTTAAATGAAGAATCAAGTGGTACAAAATATAGCGCTGATGAAAAAATAGAAAATGTGGAAAACATAGATAATAAATCAAGCAAAGTGGAAAATGAAAATCAAGAAGAAAATGCACAAAATAGAAACCAAGAAGAGGATACACCACAAGAGGTAATATCAGAAAGTAAACCAGTAGAACCTTTAACAGAAGAAGAAAAACAGGAACAAAAACAAAAAATAGAACAAATAAGCAATGCTATAGATAATTTGGACGACTCACAAATAAAACAAGAATTAGAAGAAATTAAAGGAAAAATGGGACAACTAAATGAAAACAGCAAAGTGGTAACCGAAGATTTTAACGAAATGTATACAAAAATGTTTGGAAGAGCTCCAATATTAGATGAACAGGAAGAAGAAAAAGAAAATAATAATGCTATAGATTTAGTGAAAAATAATGTTTCTATTTTTGAGAAAGAAGAAAAATTCCAAAAACCAGAATATAAATTTATAGGAATTATATTTAAAACATATATAATATTAGAACTAAAAGATGAAATGTATATATTAGACCAACATGCAGCTCATGAAAGAATTATGTATGAGAAAGTTAAGAAAAATTATTACAGCAATGAAGAAAAGGATTCACAATTATTGTTGCTACCAGATGTAATTACATTAACACATAAAGAAATGGATATAGCAAAAGAAAATATGGATATATTTAGAAAAGCTGGATTTAGCTTAGAAGAATTTGGCGAAAATACAATAAAATTAACAGGTGTGCCAAATGTATGTATAGATTTAGACACAAAAGAATTATTTTTAGAAACATTAGATGAAATTAATACAGTAGCAAGAACTGCAAAACAAGAAAAAGAAGAAAAATTCATTGCAACTGTAGCGTGCAAATCAGCAGTAAAAGCTAATATGGCATTAACACAAATGGAAGTAGATAAACTTATGGAGCAATTATTAAGTTTACCAAATCCATTTACTTGCCCACATGGAAGGCCAACGGTTATAAAAATGACCAAATATGATATAGAAAGAAAATTTGCAAGAAAATAAATAAGGAGACAAAATATGGCAGTATTTATTAATTTAATTATAATAGTTATATACCTGATTTCGATTGCAGCTATATGGACAAGTTTAGAAAATGAGGGAAAAACAAAAAAGATAAGTATTATAATTATTGGAATATTAGCAATGTTTCTTATAACTAATATAATATTTAATATTTCAAAATCAACAATTAACTATGAAAATATTGAATTGCAAAAAAATATGAGGCAAATTATATTATGGCTATTTACTGGACTGAATTCACTTTTTTTACCAGTTACAATAAGAAATATTGTAAAAACAAAAAATGGCGAACAAGACGAAAATGTATTAAAAGTAAAAATACTTGTATTAGCAATTATTTTTATTCTAGTTATGATACTAGAATGTGGATATATAAAAGATATACAAGAAAAAACAATAAATATATATCAATCTAATAAAAGTGAAGTAAATACTTATGAATAGTGAGGCTAAAAATGAAAAAACAAAAAGTAATTGTAATATGTGGACCTACAGCATCTGGAAAAACAGCACTTTCAATAGAGTTAGCAAAAAAAATAAATGGAGAAATAGTTTCTTGCGATTCTATGCAAATATATAAAGAAATGGATATAGGAACTGCGAAACCGACTAAGGAAGAAATGCAAGAAATACCACACTATATGATAAATACAATTTTTCCAAATGAAAGATATAGTGTAGCAGATTATAAAAAAGATGCTAAAAAGGCAATAAGAGAAATTATAAAAAAAGGAAAAGTGCCTATTATAGTTGGGGGAACAGGACTATATGTTGACAGTTTAATATATGAAATAGAATATCCTGATATCAAGTTTGATGAAAAATATAGACAAGAGCTAGAAGAACAAGTCCGAAAAGATGGATTGGAAAAATTATATAATAAAGCTAAAAAAATAGACCCAGAAGCTATGCTAAAGATAAGTTCAAATGATAAAAAAAGAATACTTAGAGTATTAGAAATTTATAAAGCAACAGGAAAAACTAAAACTGAACAAGAAAGAAAATCAAGAGAAAAAGAGCCTGAATTTGATTACCTTGTATATGGCTTAAATATGCCAAGAGAAAAGTTATATGAAAGAATTAACTTGCGTGTAGATATTATGATAAAACAAGGACTTATAAAAGAAGTAGAAGAAATATATAAAAAATATAATGAATTTCCAACAGCTATGCAAGGTTTAGGGTACAAAGAAGTTGTAGAATATTTAGAAGGACATCTAACCAAAGAAGAAATGATAGAAAAAATAAAGCAGGAAACAAGAAGATATGCAAAAAGACAAATGACCTGGTTTAGAAAAAATAAGCAAACAATTTGGTTAGATACTGAAAATACAAAACAAAATAATCTACAAATTATTTTGGAGGATTTAAGTTGAATACAAAATTGGAAAAGGAAGAAGAAATAAAAGTAAAAAATAAAAAGATAAAAAACAAAAAAAAGACTGTTAGTATATATATTGCAGGAGTTATTTTGCTTATATATTTGTCATATGTTATTTATCTCTTAATAAAACAACCAACAAATGTGTTTACTGTAGAAAATGGAAAACTATATAAAGAAGAAACAGATATAGGGTATGTAATTAGAAATGAAAAGGTAGTAAAAGGCGAAAATTATAAAAATGGAATGGAACAAATAATAGGGGAAGGTTCAAGAGCGGCTGCAAATGAGAACATATTTAGATATTACAGCAATAATGAAGAGAATTTGAAACAAAAAATATCTGAATTAGATACAAAAATACAAGAAGCTATGTCTGAATCGAATAATACATTTAGTTCTGACGCTAAAATTTTAGAAAATCAAATAGATGAAAAATTACAAAATATAAATAAAATAACAGATTTATCTAAATTATCAGAATATAAAAAAGAAATTGATAGTTTAGTTACTAAAAAAGCCAAAATAGCCGGAGAAGCTAGTCCGCAAGGCTCATATTTAAGAAAATTGATAGATGAAAGAAAAAAATATGAAACAGATTTAAATTCTGGAGCTGAATATGTAAAAGCACCTATGAGTGGCATTGTATCATATAGAGTTGATGGGCTAGAAGATACGTTAACACCAGACAATTTTGGGTCATTAAATAAAGAATATTTAGAAAATTTAAACTTAAATACAGGCAAAATTGTTGCATCAAACGAAGAATGTGGTAAAGTGATAGATAATTTTGAATGTTATATAGCAACAATTAGTGGCTCAGAAGAGGCTAAAAACGCTAAAGTTGGCGATAAGGTAAAAGTAAGATTGTCAAATAATGCAGAAATACAAGCAGAAATTACAAATATAATAGAAGAAGAAAATCAAGAAAGAGTAATAATACTAAAAGTGCAAAAACAAATTGAAGAACTAATAAATTATAGAAAAATTACATTTGATTTAATTTGGTGGAGTGCATCAGGATTAAAAGTGCCTAATCAGGCAATCGTACAAGAAAATAATTTAAATTATGTAATAAGAAACAGAGCTGGATATTTAAGCAAAATTTTAGTAAAAGTAAAAAAACAAGGTGATAAGTATTCGATAGTAGATACATATACAGCAGAAGAACTAAAAAAATTAGGGCTATCAAATGCTGAAATTTCAAGTTATAAGAAGATTACACTATATGACGAAATTTTAATTAATCCAGATTTGAGCAAAATAAAATAATGTTACAATAATATTACAAAAATATTAAAAAATAATAACATTCATAAAAAATGTTGACATTTGTGAAAAAAAAGTAGATACTTAGAAAGTAAATAACAAAGGAAGTAATTTAGGAGGTTTTTTTATGTCAGGAGCATTAATGAACAAGGTTTGGGATTTATTTGGAATGGATACAGCAGATCAAGATCCATATGAAGATGAAGATGTATATGGATACGAAAACGAAGAAGATGAAGATAAATACCAAGAAGAAAATAAAAAACAATTATTTGGAGGAAGAAAAAACAATAATAAAGTTGTTGCTATGCCACAATCAAATGCAAATGCAATAAAAATGGTTATATCACAACCAACAACATTTGAACAATCAGATGAAATTTGTTCTTTCTTAAAAGAAAAAAAATCAGTAATTATTAATCTTGAATATGTAAATAAAGATGTTGCAAGAAGAATTGTTGATTTTGTTAGTGGTGGAGTTTATGCACTAGATGGATATATCCAAAAAGTATCAAATTCTATCTTTTTAGCAGCACCATCAAACTATGAAATAACAAATGAAATGGCAAGAGAAGAAATGAAAAATAAACTTTCAGTTTCTTGGTTAAAAAATAATGGAGTTAACTAATAATATCCATAAGGAGGAAATATAATAATGATTACACCATTAGATATAGAAAATAAAAAATTCGCAAAGCAAATGATGAATGGATATAGTGTAGATGAAGTAGATGATTTTTTAGATGATTTAACAGCAGATTATTCAAAAAATTATAAAGAAGTATCTGAATTACGTACTAAAGTAGATGAATTGAATAAAAGTTTAGAACATTATAAAAGTATAGAAGCAACTTTACAAAACACATTAGTTATGGCACAAACTACAGCAGAAGATATAAAAAATGTAGCTCAAAAACAAGCAGACCAAATAGTAAGTGAAGCAAAAGGAAATGCTCAAAAAAGAGTTGATGCTCTAGATAGTGAAATAATTTCAAAAACAAAAGAATTAGAAGATGTAAAAAAACAATTTGATATATATAAAGCAAAAATGGAATCACTTTTAATATCACAATTAGAATTATTAAAAGATGTAAACAAAGATGATAATATATAGTTCCAAATACCAAAGACAAAAGCTATCTGTAAAAGATAGCTTTTTTATATAATAGTAAAATGAAACTTTCATATTATATAAAACTATAATCTAAAATATGTTACAGAACTGTTAAATGTATATTACAATTATATTAATACTATTGACCATTAGTTGAAAAAAGAATAAAATATTAATATCATACGAGGAAGAAATATGAGAATTATAAGTGGAAAAGCAAGAGGTATAAAACTTTATTCATTAGAAGGTAGTACAACACGACCAACATTAGATAGAGTTAAAGAATCCTTATTTAATATAATACAAAACCAAGTGCCAGAATGCACATTTTTAGATTTGTTTTCTGGGAGTGGAGCAATTGGACTAGAAGCAGCAAGCAGAGGGGCGAAAAAAACAATACTTTGTGAAAAAAATAAAGCTGCAATTAGCATAATTAAAAAGAATATAGAAAAAACACATTTGGAAGATAAAGTTAAACTATATGAGAATTCATATGAAAATTTATTAAATACAATAAACGAAAAATTTGATATTATTTATATTGATCCACCATATAAAACAGATTTTGCGTATGAAGCAACAAAGCTAATTTTAAAGAATAACCTACTTAATGAAAAAGGAACAATAATAATTGAAACAGATGAAGAAGAAAGAATTATAAAACAAATAGAAAAATTAGAAATAGAAATAGTAAATCGTAGAAGGTATGGTCGCGTACATCTCGTTTTTTTAGAAAAATGAGATTAAAGAAAGGGGTAAAACCATGGAAATATTTACATTATTAGAAACTTTAGAAGACTTATTGGAAAATAGCAGAAATTTACCATTCACAGCAAAAGGAATTGTAGATAAGGAAGAAATGCTAGAGTTGATAAAAGAAATTAGAATAAAGCTTCCAGATGAATTAAAACAAGCAAAATGGGTAAAGGAAGAAAGACAACGTATATTGGTTGAAGCCCAAAAAGAAGCAGATGGAATTGTAAAAGAAGCAGAAAACAGAATAATATCAATGATAGATGAACATGAAATAACAAGAAAAGCATATGATCAAAAAGCTGAAATAATAGAAACAGCAAACGAAATGTCAAGAGAAATCTCTAAAGGAACTAAAGAATATGCAGATAGTATTCTTGAAAGTACAGAAACAGTTTTAAATGATACTTTAAACAAATTAGGAAAGAATATTTCAGAAGCATTAAATCTAATGCAAATATCATTAGAAGATACAATAAAGACAATTGAAAATAGTAGAAAAGAATTAGAATAGAAACTAACAAAAGTCAGAGGCCAGAAGTCAAACACAAAAGACTTTTGGAATCTGACTTTTTTAATTAAGGGATGGTAAAATAATGGCAAAGAAAAAAAGAAGATATAAGAAGAAAAAGACAACATCAAAATTGGATATAACAGTGGTAGCACTAATATTACTTAGTGTTCTTTTAGGCGTTTTAATATATACCAAATCTGGAATAGTGGGAATGGAGCTTAACCAAATATTTGGCGGAGTTATAGGAATAATGCAATATGTATTACCCATCGGTACATTTGCTATTGCAATAAAGCTAGCTTCAGAAGGAAGAGAAGAAATAACTGCAAAATTGATACAATATGGAGTTGCAATAGTAAGCCTAGCAATCGTATTTAGCGTATTTCAAGTATCAGCTGGAGAACTACAAGCAAACAAAGAAATAGGAGATGTTGTACAAGATGCATACAATTATGGAGCACAAAGTAAGGGTGGAGGAGTTGTAGGAGCAGTAGGAGCTGTTGCACTTGTAAAATTATTAGGAATTGTTGGAGCAATAATTTTTTGCACAGGTATGGCAATTATTCTATTAGTATTTGCATTTGGAATAAATCCATCAGAAATTATAAATAATATAATGGATAGGATAGAAGATAAAAGAGAAGAAAGATTTGAAAGAAAACAACAAATGGCTAAAGAGCAAAAAGAACAAAAAGAAGAAGTAGAAACACCAGCACAAAGAAGAAAAAGACAAAGAGAAGAAAGAAGAGCTCAAATTGAATTGGCAAAAATACAGCAACAAGAAGAAAAAAATCCTATGGAGAACCAAATAAAAATTAATTTTGGGGGAAGAATTATTGATGGCGAAACAGGTAAAACAGGGTTAAAAAAATATGATCATTCAAATGATGATATAGAACCATTAACTAAAGAAACAAAAAGACAAGGAAAATTCAAAAAGGAAGTAATGGAGCCAGATGTTTTAGAAAACAATTTATTCAAGGATGTTGAAGAACAAAAAGAAGAAAAGAAAAAAGCAGTATTACAACTAGAACACGCACAAGTAGTTGAAGATGAACATTATGAATATCCACCAGTAGAATTACTAAGCAAGCCAACCAAAAAAACATTGCGTGGTGGTGCAAAAGCCCTTACAGATACAGCCACAAGATTACAAAAAACATTATATAGTTTTGGCGTATCCGCAAAAGTTGAAAATGTATCAGTAGGTCCGGCAATTACAAGATATGAACTAAAACCAGCAGAAGGTGTAAGAGTTAGTAAAATAGCTAATTTAGCAGATGACATAGCATTAAATTTAGCAGCAGAAACAATAAGAATTGAAGCTCCTATACCAGGAAAACAAGCAGTCGGAATAGAAGTGCCAAATAAAGAAAAAGAAGTAGTGCATTTTAGAGAAATATTAGATAGTGACGAATTTAAAAGTAATAAATCAAAATTAACAGTAGGACTTGGAAAAGATGTAGCAGGAAATGTTCAATTAGCAGATATAGGAAAAATGCCACACGTATTAATTGCAGGTTCAACAGGTTCTGGTAAAAGTGTATGTATAAATACAATAATAACAAGTATAATTTATAATGCAAAACCAAGTGAAGTAAAATTTGTAATGGTAGACCCTAAAGTAGTTGAATTATCTGTATATAATGGAATTCCACATCTATTGATTCCAGTAGTTACAGATCCAAGAAAAGCAGCAGGAGCATTAGCTTGGGCAGTACAAGAGATGGATGATAGATACAATAAATTTGCGAGCAAAGGTGTTAGAGATTTAAAAGGATATAACAAAGCAATAGAAAAAGAAAATGAAGCAGGAAAATTACCACAAATAGTAATCATTATAGACGAGTTAGCAGATTTAATGATGGTTGCTAAAAACGATGTTGAAGATGCAATATGCCGTTTAGCACAAAAAGCAAGAGCTGCAGGAATGCATTTAGTAATTGCAACACAAAGACCTTCTGTTGATGTAATTACAGGATTAATTAAAGCAAATGTACCATCAAGAATAGCATTTGCAGTATCTTCACAAGTAGACTCAAGAACAATTTTAGACAGTGTTGGAGCAGAAAAACTTTTAGGAAAAGGAGATATGTTATTCTTCCCATCAGGAGCTCCAAAACCATCAAGAATACAAGGTGCCTTTGTTTCAGATGATGAAGTAGAAAAAATAGTAGATTTCATAAAATCAAATGGAACAGCAACATATAGTGAAGATATCTTAGAAAGTATAGAAAATAGTAACAAATCAGATAAAGAATTAGCAGCAGAACAAGCAGAAGATGACGACACTGATCCATTTTTGATGGATGCAATTCAAACAGTTGTAGAAACAGGACAAGCATCAACTTCATTTATTCAAAGAAGATTTAAAGTTGGTTATGCAAGAGCAGGAAGAATTATAGACCAAATGGAAGAAAGAGGAGTAATTTCTGGATATCAAGGTAGTAAGCCAAGAGAAGTATTGATGACTTTAGATAGATTAAATGAATTAAAAATGAGTACAAAAGAAGAAACTTAAAATTTTGGGGCATGATTTTGGGGACGGAGCAAAAAATCATGCACCAGATTATTATAAGAAATTAATTATTTAATGGGAGTTGAATTTAGTTATGATTTTTTGCTCCGTCCCCAAAATCATCAGGAAAGGAGAAGAAAATGCAAAAGAAAAATGAAAATAACATAGATAACTTAATAGATAAAATTGTAAAAAAAGATTACAACAATGCATTAGAAAGTGTGCTAGAGAAAAAAGCTTTTTCAGAAGGCACTAAAAGCCTTCTCCTTAACATTTTATATAAAATAGAAACATCATACAAAGACTATAAAAAAGTAAAACCAGATGTAAAAAGCAAAGAAGAAATAATAGAAAAAATAATAGATGAAATAAGAGAAAACTGTGATGACATAAAATTAGTAACACCATATTCAGAAGAAAGCAAGATGCTTGGAAATAAAACTTTTTTAGTAGAAAAAACAAAAAAAAGAATAATTTGTCAGAACATAGAAAGAAAAGTTCTGTATTGTATATCAAAAATATCTAAGAAAGATAAAATTATTCAAGATAGATATTTTTTAATTAGTGAAACATTATCAGATTTAATCAACACAGGAAATTGTATAAATTCTGTAGAACCACTAAGAGATTTTAATGGATATTCATGGACAACCATATCAAAAGAAATTGAGAGTGTAGACCATAATCTAATATATCAAAATCTTCTAATATTGCTTGGAAATAAATTTATGGAAAATTGGGTAAATAACAAAGAAATAATGATAGACTATATGGAAAAATTTAAAAATAAAATGGAAGAATTATATGGAAAAGAATTATCAGAAAAATATATAAAATTATTAGAAGATATTTCAATATTATTAGAAATTAAATACAACCCAATAAAACGTGAAAAATATATCAATTTAAAAAAAGATATAGAAGAAAAATTAGAAAAAATGAAGGACAACAAAATATTTGTGGAAAACGTTACAAAAGAAAAGAAAAAATTAACAGACGAAATAAAGCAAATTGATGAAACAATAAACAATAAGAATTTGTTACAAAACGAATATAAACAACGAAACAAAAAGTTACCATTAGAAGAAAAAATATTTAGTATTAGAATTTTATCACAATTAATGGCAAAAGAAAGAGAAGAAAAATTAGAAGAATTTAACAAATTAAATGAATTATTAAAACCAAAACAATATGTAAGAATTAAGAACGAATTGGAAAATAAAGAAAAACGCTTAACTCTAATAGAAACTGAAAACTTAAGTAAGCAAATAGCTGAAATAAAACAAGAAATGCAAAAAGTATTTATGAAGTGTATGAAAACAAAAGTAGAAAAATGTACAACAAAATCAGAAATTATAAAACTTATATATGATTTTAGATATTATTCAGTATTACCATATAGTTATGAGAAAAGTGTAAGTGATGAAAAATGTTTACAAAGTGAATACCATAACTTAGAATTGAAAATTTTAGATAAATCACACAAATTAAAAGCGTTAGAAAAATTATCAAAACAAGAAGAGTTTAATGACCAACTTTTAAGATATATATTTATAACTAGAAGTACAAATTTAGAAGAAATTCAAGTGAAATTAATTAAAGAAAAAGACAAAGAAAATGATAATATTAAATATATAGTTCAAGTATTTGACGGAAATAATACAGAAGAAAAAGCTGAATTAGAGAACTCAGAAAAACTTATTAACAAAGATTTAGCAATTAGATTTAATAAAAAAGTAAAAATATTTTGCTAAAGCTATTAAAAATTAAGTTTTTATTAATTGAATATAAATATTAAAATATAAGGAGGAACTTTATGAAAATAACATTTTTAGGAGCAACAAGAACAGTTACAGGTTCTAACTATTTAGTAGAAGCAGCAGGAAAAAAATTTTTAGTAGATTGTGGAATGTGGCAAGGTAACGCAGAACTAGAAGAAAGAAATGGAGACCCATTTGAATATGATCCAAAAGGAATAGACTTTATGTTATTAACACATGCACATATAGATCACTCCGGAAGAATTCCAAAACTATACAATGAGGGATTTAGAAATAGAATATATGCACATAAAGCAACTTGTGACTTGTGTGCCTTAATGTTACCAGATAGTGGACACATTCAAGAAATGGAAGCAGAATGGAAAAACAGAAAAAGAATGAGAAAAGGCGAAAAAGAACGACCACCACTATATACAGCAGAAGAAGCTGCAAAATGTTTGGAAATATTTGAACCTGTTCAATATGATGAAATTATAGAAATAACACCACAAATACATGTAAGATTTAATGATGCGGGACATATGCTAGGTTCAAGCATTATAGAAGTTTGGGTAGAAGAAAATGGTAAAAAAACTAAAACAGTATTTTCAGGAGATTTAGGAAATAATGACATCCCATTATTAGATTCTCCAACAATGATAGAAGATGCAGACAATTTAGTTATGGAATCAACATATGGTAGCAGATTACATATGAAAAATAATGAAAAAGCTGAAATGTTTTTAAATATAGTGTCTGAAACATTAGATAATGGCGGAACAGTAGTAATACCATCATTTGCAGTAGGAAGAACACAAGAGATATTATATGAAATAAATAAACTAAAAGAACAACATAAAGAAGATGTTGAATTTAAAAGAAAATATAAAACAATAATGAATTCTTCTGTTTATGTTGATAGCCCACTTGCAATATCTGCAACAGAAGTCTTTAGAGAAAATACAAATCTATTTGAACCAGAAGTAAAAGAAGAAATTTTAAAAGGTGATAATCCACTTGAATTCCCAGGATTACAATTTACAAGAACAGCAGATGAATCAAAAGCATTAAACGAAGATGAAAGACCAAGTATTATAATATCAGCAAGTGGGATGTGTGATGTAGGTAGAATAAAACACCATTTAAAACATAATTTATGGAATCCAAAATCAACAATTCTTTTTGTTGGATACCAAGCACCAGGAACATTAGGATATGATATTGTAAATGGTGCAAAAAAAGTAAAAATATTTGGAGAAGAAATTGCTGTAAATGCTAGAATAGAATATATAGAAGGATATTCAGGACACGCCGATCAAGAAGGATTAATGAATTTTATATATTCATTTATACAGAAACCAAAACATATCTTTTTAGTGCATGGAGAGCCAACTTCTCAAGATGTATTTAAAGATAAAATTGAAACAGAAACAAAAATACCAGTATTAATACCAGAATTTGGAGAAACATATGAACTAGACAACATCAATGTAGAAATGACACATAAGATAGAAAGAAAAATAGATAAAACAGTAAGAGTTGAAATTTTAGAGAGACTATCAAAATTAAGAAATGAAATAGATGATATGGATTCATATGTAAGAAAAGATGTAGATGACAAAAACTTAAGAGATGAGGATATGTTTAGAATAAACGAAAAGATAAAAGACTTAGAACAACAAATTTTAAATGTTATAGAAGGTTAAAAAATAGAAAGGAATCACTCAAACAGAAAAATAATCTGTTTGAGTGATTGTGTAAGATGAAATGAGTGAGAAATACTTAAATGAAGCTATTATAGGAAATAAAAATATGTTAGCAACTTTTACAAGTAAAGGAGAATTACAAAGATTATATTTCCCTAGTAAAGATAATAAACAATATATAAATTTTTTCCATACAGGAGTTAAGATAAATCAATCAGATTTAATATATTTACATGATGACATAAATAATGTATATAAACAATATTATGATACAGATACAAATGTGTTAAATACAGAAGTTACAAATACTTATTTTAATTTAAAAGTAGTTGCAACAGATTATATATTATTAAAAGAAAATGTAATGGTAAAAAGATATACTTTTTTAAATGAAGCTCAAATAGATTTAGATATACAATTTTATATACATTCAGAGCTATTATCAGACCAAAATAATTTTGTTGGTTGTAAAGTAATTGATAATGGAATGATGCAATATGCACATGATTTTTCTGTATCAACATTTGCTAAAGGATATAAAATAATAAAACATCAAATAAATGGAAGCAAGGAAAAAATAAAAACAGGTGATATTTATGACAAAGATTATATAGGAATGTCAAAAGATACAAGTATTTGCTTTGATATAGGAACAATAAAACCACAAGAAAAAAAGGTTTTAGATATATGTGTATTAGTAGATGAAAATAAAAATGTTTCTGCAATGGAAGACGAAATAGATAGGATTACAAAAATAGATTTAAATAGAGAATATGTAAATACAAAAGCATATTGGAGAAAATATTTAAAAACACATAATGGACTAAATTTAAAAGAAGCTCAAAATAGTTATGAAGATAAAATATATGAAATCTACAAAAGAAGTATTTTATTATTTCCATTATTAACAAATTCCGAAACAGGTGGGATAATTGCATCACCAGAAATAGATGAAAATTTCACAAAATGCGGAAGATATGCATATTGTTGGCCACGTGACGCCGTATTTATGACAAAAGCAATGGACATTGTAAAAATGGGAAAAGAAACGGAAAAATTTTATAAGATATTTTGCAAAAAAACACAAAGCAAAAATGGAATGTGGGAACAAAGATTTTTTACAGATGGAAAATTAGCACCATGTTGGGGATATCAAATAGATGAAACAGCAAGTGTAGTTTATGGAATATATGAGCATTATAAAGTTACAAAATCTGAAAAGTTTTTAAAAGATAATTTAAGTATGTGTGAAAAAGCAATAGATTTTCTAAAAAAATATGTAAAAGACTGGTTAGACATTGATGGAATAGAAGAAAGAGAAAAAGATGTAGTAAAGCAAGAAATAGAAGAAGATACTAAAAAAAGAACTGGAAAAATACATAAATATCATATCAGTTATGACATCTGGGAAATGTGCGAAGGTATTCATTTATATTCATTAGCTAGTATATACGCAGCATTTGAAAGTATTTTAGGTATTTATAGAGCACTTGGAACAAATGTATCTGGATTTGAAAATAATAGATTAAAAGAAGAAAAAATCCAAAAAAATGAAAGAGAAATCGAACGAATACAAGTAGGAATAAAAAATTATATAAATGAAAATATGTATGACGAAACTAAGAAATCATATGTAAGAAATCCAGAAGATAAAAAAATGGATATAAGCATTTTAGGTGCAGTAACACCATTTAATATATTTAAACCAAAAGAAACAAAAGTAAAAAATACAGTAGAAAGCATAAACTTACATTTACGTACATATACGGGCGGATATCAAAGATTCGAACAAGATAACTATCTGAATGGAAATCCTTGGCCAATAGCTAATTTATGGATGACATTATACTATCTAGAAAGTGGAGAGAAGAAAAAAGCTAAAGAAGTATTTGACTTTGTAGTAAAAACTGCAGGAAAACATTACTTATTAGGTGAACAAGTAAATAATGAAACTTTAAAACCTAATTGGGTAATTGGTCTTGGTTGGTCACATGCAATGTTTTTAATAGTTTTAGAAAAATTATATGCACAAAAATAATTTACATAAATTGACTTTTCGATAGAGATTTGATACAATAATTAGCAAAAGGCAAAAGCCTTTTTGTAGAAAGGTGCTATTTCAAGTAGAAAGGAAGGAAAATGGCACAAGAAAATCTCAGTTTTAAATTTGCTGAGGACCATCGCACCGTTACTGTAAAACCTCAAAAAGAAAGGTTGGAAAGGGAAGAATTTTTCTCGACAATGCGAGAGACAGTGGTATTTAGTGAGGATTTTCAATTGCCAGATAAAATGGACTTTGAATTCTTGACATATGCCGTTGAAGACGGGGAACTTGTGGATGTTTATATTGCAAAAGATGCTTTGCCTATCTTAGTTGGCTTTGAAGGTGAAGAGGATTTAAAAAGTGCAATATCTACACTTGATTCCTTTTGCTCAAACATTTTTGAAAACTATGGAATGGTAAGAGTTCGCCACGCAAATTTTTATGATATCACCAAATGGAAAGGGCGAGTTGAAAAACCAATCTGGCTGGCAACAACGACGGCTAATGTTACCAGAGGCTGCTCTGAACTGGAAGAAGGTGGAGTAATTGAAAAAGGACTTCACTCAGCGTTTGGTGGATACAAAGGTGGTTGCCAGAAGCTAGTTGAAACTGATTTTTTCGGCCAAACTATTGCAGTATTTTGCGGGGCAAATTATCTGGTGCCAGTAATCGAATTTGAACATAAGTACAATGCTGATTACTGGTTAGAAACTTGGAACACAGCTAAAAATCTACTTGTAAATGAGGTATGTTATGATGAATATAACCTAAATTCATAGGTGCCGTAGAAAGAGTCTCTTATTTTAAGTAGACTCTTTCTGTTTTTTAAATAAATTTATTATGAATTTTCTTAAAATTACTCAAAAGTTGAATTATGTAAATTAATGTGATAAAATATAGTTATGCAGTAAGAATGCGTTTAGAGAAAGGGGTATTCAATGAATGCCACAATTGAAAAAGTTATCCAATGTGTTCACAAAGATCTTGATTGGGATGTGTACAACCATACGAATGTGCAGGATAGCACTAACTGCTTTGCTCATGCAATTGGCAGTACAGTTACCTCTGCTACTAAGTATTACCGTTTGGGAATACTTAGTGGAAAAAAGCCAGATGGCCAAGCTTACATTTCCACAACAGAAGTGAGGGATTTGTTTTTGGCTGATACTCAAGTCCTAGGACTTGACGTAGAAGAAATCACTTTTTCTGACAGGAGCAATCCTACAAGCGAAGTGGAACTTCAAGCAAATCAGTACATTGTTGCATTATTTGTTAAAATGGCAGGAAATGGAGGAATATTAGATTTTCACTTCTTACGATATGACAAAGATAAAGGATGGTCAGGGAAAAGGATTAGAAAGCCATTAATATTCTTAGAGAATATTGCTCTGGGATGGCCCTCTGCATGGAATGATAAGCTGGTTGGAACATTTAGGATAACTCGTTAAAAAGAGAGAGGAGTAATAATTTACTCCTTTTTCTTTTTAGACAAGTTAAATTATTAAGCAAAAAATAACAATTATTAAATGACCAAATAATGACAAAATAAAAAATTTAAAACTTGAAAGCTTATGTAAATTGTGTTAAAATAGAAACATAGTGGCAAAAGCCATAGTATAAATGGTGCTTAAGAGAAAGGAAAAACGAATGCTTAAGCAAAATCTTGATGGAAAGTATCCAGAGCGGATAAAAATTCCGGTAAAGAAGGGGAGCACAATAATAAGTTCTAAAAGTTTGAATGGCTTTTCAGACCAGCGTTTTGAAACAGATGCATTCGAAAGTGAGTTCATCGGAGCTTCTTTTGTAAAGCAACAGGGTTGTTACCTTGTGTATGTTACAGATTTAATGTATCCATGGGAATACTTCGAATCCAACAAGATAAGTCGAAACTTTACTCCCAAAGACAGAGACCAAATTTGTAGCTTATGGATTGACTGCGATGATGTAAAAGATGCAAGATGCATTGACGAAAGCGATTTGCCCAGTATGACCAAAGAGCAGATTTATACTTCAGAATCATATTGGTTGAATTCAAAAAAAGATGAACGCCTCGGTTTCTTTCATCACTATGAAGGCGTTGAACAAGATCGTTACGAAGAGTACAAAGAGCACAAGCTGGTACCCATTGTTGACGATAAAGGAAGGCCTGACTACAAAGTAGTTGAAGTTGATTTAGTAGGAGATGACTCACAATCGGCTAGTCTGAGAGCTGTGCTTTATTTGGAGCCTAAAGATATCCAAAATTATAAAGCACAATAATCAATAAAGCACCAACCCTAAGAGTCTTTAATTAGATTCTTAGGGTGATTTTTATATAATTGTAATTTATATAATCTATGAATGTAAACAAAATTGAAATAAAAGCTTGAAAAGTGAAAAAAATTGAGTTACAATAATAATGCCTAAAAATTAAGGCATATAATAAAAGATAATTAAGGAGGAAGATATTATGTCAGTAAAAGTAGCCATTAATGGTTTTGGACGTATTGGACGTCTAGCATTTAGACAAATGTTTGGAGCGGAAGGGTATGAAGTTGTAGCAATAAACGATTTAACAAGCCCAAAAATGCTTGCACATCTTTTAAAATATGATTCAGCACAAAGAAGATATGAAAAAGCAGATACAGTAGTAGCTGGAGAAGATTCTATAACAGTAGATGGAAAAACAATTAAAATTTATGCTGAAAAAGATGCTAAAGATTTACCTTGGGGAGAAATCGGAGTTGATGTTGTATTAGAATGTACAGGATTCTATACAAGTAAAGACAAAGCACAAGCTCATATTGATGCAGGAGCTAAAAAAGTAGTTATATCTGCACCAGCAGGAAGTGATTTAAAAACAATAGTATATGGAGTTAATGAAAATACATTAACAAAAGATGATAAAATAATTTCAGCAGCATCATGTACTACAAACTGTTTAGCACCAATGGCAAAAGCTTTAAATGATTATGCACCAATTCAATCAGGAATCATGACAACAGTTCATGCTTACACAGGAGACCAAATGATATTAGATGGTCCACAAAGAAAAGGTGATTTAAGAAGAGCTAGAGCAGGAGCTGTAAACATTGTACCAAATACAACAGGAGCTGCTAAAGCAATTGGACTAGTTATACCAGAATTAAATGGAAAATTAATTGGATCAGCACAAAGAGTTCCAGTTCCAACAGGTTCTACAACTATATTAGTTGCAGTTGTAAAAGGAAATGATATCACAGTTGAAGGAATTAACGAAAAAATGAAATCTGTTGCAAACCAATCATTTGGATATACAGATGAATTATTAGTTTCTTCAGATATTATTGGTATAACAAATGGATCATTATTTGATAGTACACAAACAATGGTAACAAAAATAGAAGATGGATTATATCAAGTACAAGTTGTATCTTGGTATGACAACGAAAATTCTTACACAAGTCAAATGGTAAGAACAATAAAATATTTTGCAGAATTAGGAGAATAATTCTTCTATCAATAAAAATTTAAAAAAGTTGGGATGGAAAACTTGTAAAGTTTGTATCTCAACTTTTTTATAGTATATAGAGTAGGAAAAATTTAATAAAAACTCTTGAAATATACATACTTTTGTTATAAAATAGGTATGCTATAAGAAAGGATAGTATTTTTTATGGCCATATGTCGAAATACAAAATATAAAATCGACAAAAAAAGGGAGGAGAAAAAATGAACAAAAAAACAATAAAAGACATTGATTTAAAAGGAAAAAAAGTATTAGTTAGATGTGACTTTAACGTACCTTTAGATGAAAATCAAAATATTACAGACAACACAAGAATCGTAGCAGCATTACCTACAATAAAATATTTATTAGAGAATAATTGTAGTGTTGTTCTATGTTCACACTTAGGAAGACCAAAGGGAGAAGTAAAACCAGAATTTTCTCTTAAACCAGTAGCAAAAGAATTATCAAGATTATTAGATAAAGAAGTAATTATGGCAAAAGATGTTGTTGGAGAAGATGCAACATCTAAAGCAAAAGCATTACAACCAGGACAAATTTTATTATTAGAAAATGTTAGATTCCATAGAGAAGAAACAGACAATGATCCAGAATTTAGCCAAAAACTAGCAAGTATGGCTGAAATATTTGTTAATGATGCATTTGGTGCAGCACATAGAGCACACAGCTCAACAGTAGGCGTAGCATCATATTTGCCAGCTGTATCAGGATTATTAATAGAAAAAGAATTACAATTCTTAGGAAATGCTTTAAATAATCCAGAAAGACCATTTGTAGCAATTTTAGGTGGAGCTAAAGTTTCAGATAAAATTGGTGTAATTGACAGTTTACTAGAAAAAGTAGACACATTAATGATTGGTGGAGGAATGGCATACACATTCTTCAAAGCACAAGGATATGAAGTAGGAAACTCAATTTGTGAAGTTGATAAATTAGACCTAGCAAAAGAAGCAATGGCAAAAGCTAAAGAAAGAGGAGTTAAATTAATGCTTCCTGTTGATACAAAAGTGGGAAAAGAATTTAAACCAGACACAGAAAGTAAAGTTGTTGCTTGGACAGAAATCCCAGAAGGATGGGAAGGATTTGATGTTGGACCAAAAACAATAGAAATGTTCAAAGAAGAATTACAAAAAGCAAAAACAGTTGTATGGAATGGACCATTAGGATTGTTTGAATTTGACCAATTTGCAATCGGAACAAATGAAATTGCCGAAACATTATCAAAAATAGATGCAACAACAATAATTGGTGGTGGTGATTCAGCAGCAGCAGTTAGAAAAGCTGGATTACAAGATAAAATGACACATATTTCAACAGGTGGAGGAGCATCACTTGAATTCTTAGAAGGTAAAAAATTACCAGGAATTGAATGTTTACAAGACAAATAAAAACAGCTGTATAAGGGGAAAATATTAGTTAGATATTCCCCTTATAAGTCTGCTTAGGTTTTATGGATTTACCATACATAAACAAATCTAAATTAATATTTAAGGAAGTTTTAATTATGAGAAAAAAAGTAATAGCTGGAAACTGGAAAATGAATATGTTACCAGGAGAAGCAATAGAATTTATAACAGAATTAACACCATTAGTAAAAGATTCAAAAAATGAAGTTATTCTATGTGTACCATATACAGACCTATTTTATGCACTATTAACAGCACAAGGTACAAATATAAAAATAGGTGCACAAAATATGCACTTTGAAGAAAAAGGAGCATATACAGGAGAAGTTTCTGGAAAAATGTTAAAATCTATAAATGTAGAATATGTAATTATAGGACATTCAGAAAGAAGACAATATTTTAATGAAACAGATGAAACTGTAAATAAAAAAATAAAAGCAGCATTTACAAATGGATTAAAACCAATAGTATGTGTTGGGGAAACACTAGAACAAAGAGAAGCTGGAAAAACAGTTGAAATAATTACAAAACAAACAGAATTAGCATTAGAAGGATTAACTAATGAACAAGTAAAAAATACAATAATTGCATATGAACCAATTTGGGCAATTGGAACAGGAAAAACAGCAACAAGTGAAGATGCAAATAACAGTATAAAAGAAATAAGAAACAAAATTGCAGATATATATGGAAAAGATGTAGCAGAAGAAGTTATAATTCAATATGGAGGAAGCGTAAAATCAACAAATGCTAAAGAATTGTTTGAAATGTCAGATATAGATGGCGGATTAGTTGGTGGAGCAAGCCTAAAAGCAGAAGAATTTAGTAAAATAGTAAACTATTAAATGATTTTGGGGACGGAGCAAAAAATCATGCTCTAGATTATCGCAGAAAATTAAATATTTATTTAAGGCAATAATATGTACTTAATTAAAACATGATTTTTTGCTCCGTCCCCAAAATCATCAGAGAAGGATGGTAAAAAATGAAAGATAAATTAACAATGCTAATGATATTAGACGGTTTTGGTGATAATCCAAATAAAGATGGAAATGCAATAAAATTAGCTAAAACACCTAATATTGACAAACTAATGAGAAATTATCCAAATGAAGACATATATACAAGTGGTCTAGCAGTTGGGCTACCAGAAGGACAAATGGGAAATTCAGAAGTTGGACATACAAATATAGGAGCAGGAAGAATTGTATACCAAGAATTAACAAAAATAACAAAATCAATTGAAGATGGAGATTTCTTTACAAATCCAGAATTTATAGCTGCAATTGAAAATTGTAAAAAATACAATTCAAAATTACACATTTTAGGTTTAGTCTCAGACGGTGGAGTTCACAGTCATATAAGACATCTATATGGATTGTTAGAAATGGCCAAAAGAAGAGATTTTGAAAATGTATTTGTACATTGCTTCTTAGATGGTAGAGATACACCACCAGCTTCAGCAGAGAATTATATACTAAAATTACAAGATAAAATGGCAGAAAAAGGTGTAGGTAAAATTGCTAGCTTATCAGGCAGATTTTATGCAATGGACAGAGATAAAAGATGGCAAAGAGTACAAAAATGTTATGATGCATTAGTAAATGGAAAAGGAAATAAAGCAGGAAGTAGCATAAAAGCAATAGAAGATTCATATCAAAAAGAAGTATTTGACGAATTTGTTGAACCAACAGTAATATGTAATGGCGAAGAACCTGTTGCAACAATTGGAAAACATGATTCAGTAATATTCTTTAACTTTAGACCAGATAGAGCAAGAGAAATAACAAGAGCATTAGTAGATCCAGAATTTGATGCATTTGAAACTAAAAAAGATTTAAACTTATATTTTGTATGCTTTACAAATTATGATGAAACAATGCCAAATGTAAAGATTGCATTCAAAAAAGAACCTTTAAAAAATACATTTGGAGAATATATAAGCAAAAAAGGATATACTCAATTAAGAATTGCAGAAACAGAAAAATATGCTCATGTAACATTTTTCTTCAATGGTGGTGAAGAAAAACAATATCCAGGAGAAGATAGAATTTTAGTACCATCACCAAAAGTAGAAACATATGATATGCAACCAGAAATGAGTGCATATGAAGTAACAGACAAAGTATTAGAAGCAATATCACAAGACAAATATGATGCAATAATTTTAAATTATGCTAATACTGATATGGTAGGACATACAGGAAGTTTATCAGCAGCAATAAAAGCAGTAGAAACAGTAGACGAGTGTGTAGGGAAAGTTGTAAAATTAGTAGAAGAAAAACAAGGAAATTTATTAATAACAGCAGACCATGGAAATGCTGAACAAATGATAGATTATAAAACAGGGGAACCACATACAGCACATACAACAAATCCAGTACCACTAATAGTGGTTTCAGCAGATAAAAATTTAAAATTAAAACAAGGTGGAAAGCTAGCAGACTTAGCACCAACAATGCTTGATTTAATGAATCTAGAAAAACCAGAAGAAATGACAGGTGAAAGTTTGTTAGATAGGGAATAAAAGGATATGTTAAATCATACAAAAAAGATAAAAACAATATATGAAGATATTCAAAAAAGGCTATTTTATATGATTCCAGAAAAGTGGGAAAAATTATATTTATATAGTTCTGTTATAGATAAGCAAAATGGAGAACAAACAGGAGAATTATATTTTTATTATATTCCAAGAGGAATTTTAAAGAAGAAACCTGTAAATGTTTATGAAATACCTAACCGATTTAATTTAGATGAAAATGATTATATGAAACTTGTAAAAATTTTGTATAATAGAATAAAACAATTAAGAGAAGAGTTTAAAAAATCAGAGACAGGAACATTATGGTCTAATATAACAATGACAATAGGAAATATGAAATTTAAAGTTGAATATAATTATGATGACTTAGAACATAGTACTTTTTCAAGTTATGAAAGACATATAATATGGAGATATGAATATTTAGGCATTGGGGAAGAACAAGTAAGCAAAAAAGAAAAGGAAATATTAAATAGATATTTAACAGGACCTAAAATATTAAAAAGAAAAGAAAACTACGAAACAGGTCTATATATAAGAGACATAGAGAACAAAATTGCATATAACAATACAGACGAAAATAAGCCACAAAAAGAAATGGAAGAAAATAGAAACACTAATACTAATATTAGAAAAAATCAACTATTATTATCTGAAGAACAGATAAAAGAATTTGAAAGAAAAAGAAAAAATAATAATTATAATTAAAATAATAAAATTGAAAGGAGCAATTTAAAATGACATATTCAAAAGAATTAGAAGATATGTGCTATGTTCGTAAAGGAGTGGACCACGGACCAGCACCAATTCCAGAAGAAGGAAAATGGGTTAAAGCAAAAGAAATAAAAGATATTTCAGGTTTAACACATGGTATTGGATGGTGTGCACCTCAACAAGGAGGATGTAAACTAACATTAAATATTAAAGATGGAATTATCCAAGAAGCATTAATAGAAACAATAGGATGTTCAGGAATGACACATTCAGCAGCTATGGCTGGAGAAATATTAACAGGCAAAACAATACTAGAAGCATTAAATACAGACTTAGTATGTGATGCTATCAATACAGCAATGAGAGAATTATTCTTACAAATAGTATATGGTAGAAGTCAAACAGCTTTCTCAGAAGGAGGACTTCCAGTAGGAGCAGGACTTGAAGATCTAGGAAAAGGTCACACATCACAAGTTGGAACAATATATTCAAGTACACTAAAAGGACCTAGATATTTAAATCTAACAGAAGGTTATATAATGGAATTAGGATTAGACAAAAACGATGAAATTATAGGATATAAATATGTTCATCTAGGAAAAATGATGGAAAACATCAAAAAAGGTGTAGATCCTAAAGAAGCAATTGAAAAAGCTACAGGAACTTATGGAAGATTTGATGAGGCTGTTAAGAAAATAGACCCTCGTACATAAAAAACATTAAAATCAGCATCTACACATTTTTATAAAAATATTCAAACTTCGATGTATACGCGTACACATTCAGTTTGACTATTTTTACAAAAATGCAGATATAACTAATTTTAAATAATAAGATATAATAAAAAAGTAAAATATAGGAGGAATAAAGATGGCAGTAACATTTGAAAGTTATGAAAGAAGAATTGACCAAATAAAACCAGTTATGGAAAAATACGGAATTAAAGATTTCGAAGATGCCTTAAAAATATGTACAGATAAAGGATTTAATCCATATGAAATAGTAAAAGGAGTACAACCAATCTGTTTTGAAAATGCAGCTTGGGCATATACATTAGGTGCAGCAATCGCAATAAAAAAAGGATGTACAAAAGCAGCAGATGCAGCAAAAGCAATTGGGGAAGGATTACAAGCATTTTGTATACCAGGTTCAGTTGCAGATGATAGAAAAGTTGGATTAGGACATGGAAACTTAGCTTCAATGCTATTATCAGAAGATACAAAATGTTTTGCATTTTTAGCAGGACATGAAAGCTTTGCAGCAGCTGAAGGAGCAATTGGTATTGCAAATTCAGCAAACAAAGTAAGAAAAACACCATTAAGAGTTATCTTAAATGGATTAGGAAAAGATGCAGCACAAGTAATATCAAGAATTAATGGATTTACATATGTAAAAACAGATTTTGATTTCTTTACAGGAAAAGTAAATGTATTAGAAGAAATCAAATATTCAGATGGAGATAGAGCAAAAGTTAAATGTTATGGAGCAAATGATGTTAGAGAAGGTGTAGCAATTATGTGGATGGAAGATGTTGACGTATCTATTACAGGAAACTCAACAAACCCAACAAGATTCCAACACCCTGTAGCAGGAACATATAAAAAAGAAAGATTAGCAGAAGGCAAAAAATACTTCTCAGTTGCTTCAGGTGGAGGAACAGGAAGAACATTACATCCAGATAATATGGGTGCAGGACCAGCATCTTATGGTATGACAGATACAATGGGAAGAATGCATTCAGACGCACAATTTGCAGGAAGCTCATCAGTACCAGCACACGTTGAAATGATGGGATTAATCGGAATGGGAAATAACCCTATGGTTGGTGCATCTGTTGCAGTAGCTGTTGCAGTTGAAGAAGCTATGAAATAGTTGAAAACACTAAATTACAACAATTTTATATATAATTAATAACAAACGTGGACAAATACCAAAATACGGTTTTGTCCACGTTTGTTTGCGTATTTTTTTAAAGCAATAATAAAAGAAATTTGAGCATTTTGTGAATTTTTTATTGTCAAAAAAAGTTGGCTATGATAGAATAAAAAATAATGAAAAAAGGTGTGTTTTATATAACAAATACAAGTGAGGAAGATAGGGATTGAGTGATTTTACATTTTTAGATATAGAAAGTAGGGAAATTCGAAGTATAAGGTCATCAATAAAGGTGTTTAATGCAGAGATAGCAGAGATAACGGACTATTCTATCCTTTTGGGAGGATATTATCAAGATGAAAAAAATGAAAGTAATCTTCAAAGTACAAATTTAGGAAAATATTGGACTAGTAGCTGTCTCAACAGTTATCTGAAATATGCAATTGATGAACATGGCGATGTAACTACAGAAGAATGCGATAAGATCGATATATGTGCAAGACCGGTGATTAATAGTTGTACACTACTTGAAAATGAAGGAAGTATGGAAGTACCAGTAAGTAATAATGTTATTGAAGTTGAATATGGATATTATCCACAAAAAGTAGCTAATAAAAAAATGCAAGCATTATTGAACTCTGGATTTAAGAAAGGAGAACTTCAAGAAACAAAAAATAAATATACTTCATATGATAGTGAATGTGATAAATATATTCCACATCAAGAATATATACTTGGAGGAAAAAATTATATATGTTTAAAAGGAAAAATGCATTATCTTGATGACAAAATTTTTCTATCAGATGGACAAGAATATAATGATGGAGATACTGTATGGGTTGAAGTTCAACCTGTAAAGTGGATGGTTTTTAAAGAATTAGGAACAATGATGTCAGAAAAGTTGCTTTTTTCAGGAGTACCATTTAGCACCAAAATCGATGAAGAAAAATTTTCGTTTGAAACATCAGATATTAAAAGATTTATGGATACATATTTTTCAAAAGAATTAATACAACCAAGAGATAAAAGTATTAATAAAAATGTCAAAAGAAACAATAATCCATATAATTTTAATTTTAACGAAGTAGGTGAACAAGATATAATAAAAAGTGCAATTGAAAGTAATGTATCAGTATTCCTACATGGAAAACCAGGATGTGGAAAAAGTGACAGAGTAAAACAATTAGATCCAGATTTTATAGAACTAAACTTAAGTCATTTAGACCCAGAGTTATTAGATGGACTAGCAGGAGAAAAAGATGGAAAAGCAGTACATATAAAACCACCATGGTTAGAAGAATTAGAAGCAAAATGCCAAGAAGAATCAGACAAAATACATATATTATTCCTAGAAGAGCTTACAAACGCATCACAAATGATGCAATCAAAAGCATATGGAATAGCATTAGACAAAAAAGTTGCAGGAAGATGGAAATTACCAGAAAATGCAAGGGTAGTTGCAGCAGGAAATGAGTTAGAAGATTCATTAGTTGCTAATGAAATAGCAGAACCATTATATGATAGATTTGCACATGTAAACATAGAAACAACAGCTGAAAGTTGGTTAAAATGGGCAGTGATGCCAGAAAACACATATGAGAGATTAGACTATAAAAAAGATGAAGAACCAAGGCAAAAAATACATCCAGCAATATATTCATATATTTCATATAGAGGAGAAAATGCATTAAGAACACCATATAACAGAGAAAATCCACAGCCACATGCAGATCCAAGAAGATGGAAAATGGCATCAGATATGTTATATGCAAGTAACAATCCTTCTACATTAAGAGCCATAGTAGGAGAAGAACTAACAAGAGACTTTACAGCATTCTGTAAAAAAGCAACATTATCAATACAAGATGTAATAAATGAAAATTATAAAGAAGAAGATATAGCTGCAATGGATATGGATGAACAATTAGCTACATTAGCTGGATTAGTACCAGTAGATGAAAGAGATATGACTAAAATAAGAAACTTTGTAAAAAAATTAGGTCCAGAAATGTGTGGAAAATTTGACGCACAATGGGCAGGAAATAATGAAGAAAGATTAGAACAAATACAAGAAGAAAGAATGCAAGAAACCCCAATAAACTTAAAATTACATGATGGAGAAGAGGCAAAAGCAAATGTTAATTATGGAATACTATCAGCTAAAAAAATAAATGCAGAATATCAAATGACCTTAAGTAAAGAAGAAAATAAAGGCACAGAAACACAAGAAAAATAGACCTAAACAAAGGAGAAAAATGACTATGTTTAAAGAAGAATATGGAGAAGCAGCGGTAGAAGTTTTAGACATATTGGATAATACCAACAAAGCAGATATTGAAAAAATACCAACTAGTTTTATTAAATTTTTGGTAGATAACGCTTCAGAGAATTATGCTGTTAATTTTGATCATTCAAAACCAATGAGTGAATTACCGATGCAAGAAAAAACGAAGGAAATATTAGGAACTATATATATAAATTGGTGGTGTACTAATGAACAAAGAAAGAAATATAAAAAGCAAATAGAAGAACAAGAAAAAATAAGTCAAGAAAAGATAAAAGAAAAATATGATCCTAATAAAATATTTGAAAACAAGATACAAGAGTATGAACGTAAGGAAAAAATAGATAAGGTGAAAAGCGAAAACATTACAATGGTACAATATAAGGAAAATATTTTTAAAAAAATTTGGAATAAAATTTTAAGTTTTTTTAAATAAAAATAAAAAGAAAAAAACAATTAGACAATCTAAGAAAACAAATGGCAGAAGAAGCAGCTAAAGAAGCTGGAACAGATAGTAAGGAACAAAGTAGAAAACTAGAAGATATAGGAATTGCACAACCACTAATAGACTGGAGAAGGCTTTTAAAGCAAGCTGTTAAATATGATGAAGAATGGACTAGAAAAAATGCAAGAATGAGAAAGGGATATTTTAGACATCGAGTAATAGAAGTTCCAAAACTAGAAACAGAAATACTATTAGATACAAGTGGATCTGTAAGTGAAGAATTATTAAAAAATTTCTTGAGAGAATGTAAAAATATAATATCAACATCAGAAGTAAAAGTAGGATGTTTTGATACACAATTTTATGGATTTCAAAACTTAAGAAGAATGGAAGATATTGATAATTTAAATTTTCAAGGAGGTGGAGGAACAAATTTTAACGTAGCAGTAAATGCATTTTCAGATAGAGTACCTAACAAAATTATATTTACAGATGGAATAGCTCCAATGCCTGATAAAACTATAAGAAACCTAATTTGGGTTGTATTTGGAGACTATAAAATACACCCTGAAGGTGGAAAAGTTATTAATATTACAGGAGAACAATTAAAAAAATTATACAAAAGTCAAGATAAAAATATGGATAAAGGAAGAGGACGATAGACATTTTTTTACGTCAACCTCTTCCTTTTTTCTATAATATATGCTATAATGGTAATAGTTGGTTGAAAATTTATAATTAAAACCTATTAATAAGTTTTTGATATTACAAAAATAGAATTTAATAAATAAATTTAAGGAGGAAAAATTTATGTGGTTTTTATTAGCACTACTTGTTATTATTATAGTATTAGCAGCAATGTCTATTAAAATCGTTAAACAATCTGAGGTATATGTTATAGAAAGATTAGGTAAGTTTTATAAAGTTGCAGATGCTGGACTTACAATTATAATCCCTTTCTTAGACCATGTTAGAAGTGTAGTTAGCTTAAAACAACAAACTATGGACGTACCACCTCAAGGTGTTATTACAAAGGATAATGTTACAATTACAATTGATACAGTTGTATTTTATCAAATTACAGACCCTGCAAAGGCAGTATATGAAATTCAAAGTTTGAAAAAAGGTATTGAATATTTAGCAATTACAACAATTCGTGATATTATTGGTAAAATGGATTTAGACGAAACATTTAGCTCAAGAGATGGTATTAACAATAAATTACGTGTAGTACTTGATGAAGCAACAGATAGATGGGGTTGTAAAATAGATAGGGTTGAAATAAAAGATATTAACCCACCAGCAGATGTACAAGATGCAATGGAAAAAGAAATGAATGCAGAAAGAAATAAAAGAGCAATGATACTAGAAGCAGAAGCTCAAAGACAATCTGCAATTACTATAGCAGAGGGTAGAAAACAAGCTGCAATATTAGAAGCAGAAGCAGACAGAGAGTCAAGAATAAGAAGAGCTGCCGGTGAAGCTCAAGCAATAAAAGAAGTAGCAGATGCAAAAGCATTAGAAATTCAAAAAGTATATGATGCAATGAAAAAAGCAGATCCTAACGAAAAACTAGTACAATTAAAATCTTTAGAAGCATTAGAAGAAGTATCTAAAGGAGAGGCTAATAAAATCTTCATACCATTTGAGGCAACTAGTGCATTAAGCTCTTTAGGAACAATGGCAGAAGCAGTAAAAGAAAATAAGCCAAGTAAAAAGACCACAAAAGAAATAGAATCAAAAGTAACAGAATAATAAAACAAAAGCAATATATATAGATATATAAAGAGCCAAGGCAGTTTAGTAAGCCTTGGCTTAAATATTTAAATACTTAATTCAAAAAAATCTTAAAAATATATTTACAACTAACAAGAAAAATTATAAAATAGCAATATAAAAGGGAGCGTGATACAAATGAAAAAGAAAGAAATTCCAAAAATAATACTAGAAACACTTATATTTCTAATTTTGGGAATATTTTTAGTTTGTTCATTAAATTATGGACTAGGATTATATGGGAGCAATAAATTAGAAAAAGTAAATACTGAACAATCAAATCGAGAGAACAAACAAAAAGAAGAAAATTCTAATGGAAAAGTAGATAACAATAAAAGTAATAATACAAATGTGGTACTAACAATGGATGACAAAATTAGTAACAATACAATTTGGTGTGGTTCATTTCAATTAATATGGAATGATTTGAAAAATGATTTTGCCAAACAAGATATAATTTTTGAACCTCAATTAGATGTTGTAAACAATTTGAATAAAGAGAAATTTAATACTTCTAAAATTTCAGAAAATTCTTATTATAAAGCACAAGGAATTCCAACACAAGAATTGAAGAGCAAAATAGAAAAAGAAATTAAAGAAAAATTTGATGAAACAAGTGATATAGTAAATCAATTCACATTTGATGGAAATCCAAATAAATATTTTCTATATGCGATGTTAAAAAAAGAGTTTAAATTTAGTAAAGAATTTGAACAACTAGAAAATGGAAGATTTGGAAACTATGAAAATGTAAAATATTTTGGAACAACTAAAAATGGTAGTGAAGCAGTAAGAGGGCAAGTTAGAGTATTATATTATAACTCTAAAGAAGATTTTGCAATAAAGTTAATGACTGTACAAGGAGATGAAGTTATAATATCTAAAGGTATTGACAAAGACACATTTAGTAATATATACGAAGAAATAGAAGATAGACAGGATAAATATAAAGGAGATAGTGAATTATTAGAGACAGATACATTAGCAATTCCTAATTTGAATGTAAACGTAGAAAAAGAATTCAACGAATTAGAAAATAAACCTTTTAAAATATCAAATGGGGATAGTTATGTAATAGATAAAGCAATACAAACAATTCAATTTGAATTAGACAAAACTGGTGGAAAAGTAAAAAGTGAAGCAGGAATGGCAATATCGAAAACATCATTATCAAGAGAAGAACCAAGAGAATTTTCAGTTGATAACACATTTACAATTTTCCTAAAGGAAAACGATAAAGATACACCATATTTTGCAGCTAAAATAGCAGATATAACTCAGTTTCAAAAATAATATATTATAAAAGTATATAAAAAAGATGAAGGAATAATATGACTTTCATCTTTTTTATATGACATTCCATTATATATTTTATGCAAATTAGAAATATAGAAAACTAACTAAAAATATTTTTTAGTGTAGTTGAATAAAAATTCTTTATATGGAAATAACATTATAAAGTAATGTATAGGAGCTGAAATAAAAATGGATAAAGAAAATAAAAATATTAACAAAAATAAAGTTAATATTGATGAAGAAATTGCAAATGAAATAAGCATATTAGGAAAATATGAGGTAGGGGAAGATTCAACAAAATATGGAGAATTTGTATCATCATATTTTGCATGGATATCATTACCAGAGCAAAAGGAAAATGCAGAAAGATTGCAAAACATAACTAAAAGAAAAGAAAAAGATCAAGGCTAAATAATAATAAAAGAAAGAGTAAAAGAGAAAAAATAAAAAGGAGAAGAAGAGACAATATAAAAAAGAAAAAATGAGAAAAGAAGAGAAAAAGTGAGAAAAAATTAGAAAACAAAAGAAAAAGTAACATAAAAGTACTATAAAAGGCTATAAAAGGTCAGAAAAAGTCAAAAATAGAAGTTGAAATAAAAAATAAAAGAAGTATAATAAGAATGTAGGTCAAAGAAAGTCAAAGACAAAACACGAAAACTAAAACACAATAATTAAAAAAGGAAACAAAAATAAAAGAAAAGAAGCAAAAAAATAAATATAATGGGGGAAAATAAGATGAGAATGTCAGATGTAATAGAGGAATTTATAAAAGAAATGTTTGAAGATAGTGAAAATTCTATAGAAATACAAAGAAATGAGTTAGCCGAACATTTTAATTGTGTGCCATCGCAAATAAATTATGTAATATCTACTAGGTTTAAGCCATCTCAAGGCTACTATGTAGAAAGTAGGAGAGGCGGAGGAGGCCATATAACAATTAAAAAAGTAAAAAATGATAAAGAAGATTATATTATGCATATTATAAATAATATAGGAAAAGAATTGACATCAAATGATGTTGACATATTAATTAGTGACTTCTTATCTTATAACATCATTAATAGCAAAGAAGCTAAATTATTAAAAGTAGCAACAAGTGATAATGTACTTAAGCTTTCAAAAGAAATAAAAGATGAAGTACGTGCAAGAATATTTAAGAATATGTTATTAAATTTATGACAGAATTATAAAATACAAAAATATAAAATTTACAAATAAAAAAATACAAAACTTAAAACAAATTTTTAATATAAGGAGGAATTTATTATGTTATGTGAAAATTGTGGAAAAAGAGAAGCAAATGTTAGATATACAGAAAACATAAATGGAAAAAGAAAAGAATTAAATTTATGTGAAGAATGTAGTAAAAAATTAGGAATTGGACAAATGGATTTTAGTATGCCAGTTGATTTTTCAAGCTTTTTAGGAGGATTTATGGATGAATTAGCAACACCTGATTTTATGCCAATATTCAATACTTTAAAACAAAGTAAATGCGACGAATGTGGTTCAACATTTGAGGATATTATAAATACAGGAAACATAGGATGTCAAAATTGTTATAACACTTTTGAAGATGAGTTAGATACAATAATAAAAAGATTACAAGGTTCAAATAGACATATAGGAAGAATTGGAAAAATAATAGATAGCAAAATAGATAAAAAGCTAGAACCAGAAGACAAAAAAGCAAGTAAAAACGAAAATAGTAAAAAGCAAAATAACGAAAAAATAGAAAAACAAGAAGGATCAAAAGAAGATAAAAAAGAAATCTTAAAAAAGAAATTAGAGCAAGCAATAAAAGAAGAAAGATATGAAGATGCAGCCAAAATCAGAGACCAAATACACGAACTTGAAAAATAATTATAGTAAGAATGAGAATAAAAAAATCTAAATAGAAGTAAGTAGAAGATAATTATAAAATAGAGAGGGTGAAACAAATGAATTGGTACTTACAAAGTAATGAAAATTCAGATGTAGTGAAAAATACAAGAATAAGATTAGCAAGAAATATAAATGGAATAAAATTTGACATGACACCATCAGAAAGAGTAAAGTTAGAAAATTTAATAAAAGAAAATTTATTTGAAATAGGTTATGGATTAAGATTTTTAAAGCTATCAGATATGGATAAGATTACTAAACAAAGTTTAATTGAAAAAAATCTAATTAGTAAATCATTTGCGATAGAAGAAAATAATACAGGAAGCATTTTAATAAATGACGATGAAAACATTTGCATTATGATAGGTGGAAAAAATCATTTAAGTATACAAGTATTTAGTGAAGGATTAGAATTAGAAAATACATTAAATTTAGCAATTGAAATAGAAGAAAAAATAGGAGAACTTTTAGGATATTGCATAAGCAAAAAATACGGATATTTAACAAAAAGTTTAAATGATATAGGAACAGGATTAAAAGCTTCTGTAATATTAGAATTGCCTGCATTATATAAAACAGGCAATCTAAGAAATGTTTTAGATGCAGTACGTGATTTTAACATAAATATTGATGGTGACAAATATGTTTATCAAATTTCAAACAGACAAACTATAGGAATTACAGAAAAAGAAATTATTAATAACATAAAAATAATAGCAACAAAACTGATGGAACAAGAAAGAAAAGCAAGAAAAATTTTAGCAAAAGAAGAAATAGAATTAGATGATATAGTAAATAGAAGTTATGGAGTACTAGAAAATTGTAAAAAAATTTCTTATGATGAAGCAAACGAATTATTGACAAATGTAAAAATAGGTGTAGATTTAGGAATCTTTGATAAATTGACAGATTTACAAATAAAAAAATTATTTTTATACATTAAGCCTGCAAATTTACAAAAGTACTATGGAGAAGAGTATGACAAAATAGAACAAAATATAAAAAGAGCAAAACTAATACAAAAAATATCAAATGAATAAATATTATACATTTGGAATTAGGCTAAAGAAAAGAATATACAAAGTTAGAAGGGAGTGATTATTATGATGTACAGTTTTACAAATAGAGCTAAAAAAGCAATAGATATTGCAAGCGAGGTAGCAATGGAATTAGGACATAGATATATAGGAACAGAGCATATTTTATATGGATTAGCAAAAGAAGGAAATGGAGTGGCTGCTAAAGTATTATCAAATCAAGAAATTGAGCCAGAGGCAATAATAGATAAAATCGTTGAGCTAATAGGCAATGAACCACCAGTAGATGAAACTTTAGGATTTACACCAAGAAGCAAAAGAGTTATAGAGGAGGCTTTTCTAGAAGCTAGAAAGTTAGGATATAACTACATAGGAACAGAACATATGCTATTAGGAATATTAAGAGAAGGAGATAGTATTGCTTCAAGAGCATTACTAGAATTAGGTGTAAATATTCCTAAAATGTACAATGAAATAATAAGAGTAATAAATGAGGGAGAAGATTATAGTAATACTAATGGTGGAAAAAATGGAAAAAAAAGAGGTAGCTATAATTCAACTCCAACATTAAATCAATATGGAACAGATTTAACACAAAAAGCAGAAGAAGGAAAACTTGATCCAATAATAGGTAGAAAAGAAGAAATAGAAAGAGTTATTCAAATTTTATCAAGAAGAACAAAAAATAATCCTTGCTTAATAGGAGAACCAGGTGTTGGTAAAACAGCAGCTGTAGAAGGATTAGCTCAAAAAATAATCAAAGGTGATGTACCCGAAATTCTAAAAGACAAAAGGGTAGTAACATTAGATATTTCTGGAATGATAGCTGGTAGTAAATATAGAGGAGATTTTGAAGAAAGAATAAAAAAAGCATTAGATGAAGTAAAAAAAGCTGGAGATGTAATTTTATTTATTGATGAAATCCATACAATAGTTGGAGCAGGAGCTGCAGAAGGAGCAATGGATGCGGCAAATATTTTGAAACCATTATTAGCAAGAGGAGAAATCCAACTAATAGGTGCAACAACATTAAATGAATATAGAAAATATATAGAAAAAGATGCAGCACTTGAGAGAAGATTTAGTCCAGTAATAGTAAATGAACCAAGTGAAAAAGATTCTGTAAAAATTTTAAAAGGAATTCGTGATAAATACGAAGCACATCATGGCGTTAAAATTTCAGATGAAGCTATTGAAGCAGCGGTAAAAATGTCTGTTAGATATATAAATGACAGATTTTTACCAGATAAAGCAATTGACCTAATTGATGAAGCTGCATCACGTGCAAAGTTAAAAACATATACTGAGCCAGATAGTTTGAAGAAATTATCTGAAAAAATTGAAGATGTTGAACAAGAAAAGGAAGAAGCGGTAAAAATTCAAAAATTTGAAAAAGCAGCATCATTAAGAGACAAACAAAAAGAATTAAAAGAAAAATATGAAAAAGAGCAAAAGAAATGGAAAAACAAAAGTAATAAAGAACTTATAAATATAACAGAAGAAAATATTGCAGAAGTAATTAGTAGTTGGACAGGAATACCAGCAAATAAAATAACAGAAGATGAAAATGTAAGGTTAAAAAATCTTGAAAAAACATTGCATAAAAGAGTGATTGGACAAAATGAAGCTGTTGAAGCTGTTGCAAAAGCAATAAGGAGAAGCAGAGTTGGATTAAAAGACCCAAACAGACCTATAGGCTCATTCTTATTCTTAGGACCAACAGGTGTAGGAAAAACAGAATTATCAAAAGCGTTAGCAGAAAGTTTATTTGGCGATGAAAATGCGATGATTAGGTTAGATATGTCAGAATACATGGAACCACACTCTGTTGCTAAATTAATAGGTTCACCTCCAGGATATGTTGGATTTGATGAAGGTGGTCAATTAACAGAAAAAATAAGAAGAAAACCATATTCAGTAATATTATTTGATGAAATTGAAAAAGCACATCCAGATGTTATGAATATGTTACTACAAATACTTGAGGACGGAAGATTAACAGACAGCCAAGGAAGAACAGTAAACTTTAAAAATTCAGTAATAATTATGACATCAAATATTGGTGCCAGATTAATTACAGATAAAAAACAATTAGGCTTTAGTAAAAATAAAGATGCTAAAAACAATGAAGTAAATAAAGAATATGAGGACACTAAAAAAGAAGTTATGGAAGCTTTGAAAAAAGAATTAAGACCAGAATTCATAAATCGTATAGATGAAATAATAGTATTCCATAAACTAACAGACAAAGAGATAAATCAAATAATTGACATAATGTTAAAAGAAGTAATAGATAGATTAGCAACACAAAAAATTAAAGTAGAGCTAGAGCCACAGGTAAAAGAGTTAATTGCAAGTAAAGGTGTGGATAAAAACTTTGGAGCACGTCCATTAAGAAGAACAATTCAAAATATATTAGAGGATAGGCTTGCAGAAGAAATCTTAGATGGAAATATAAAGAAAAATAAAACAAATAAAATTGGTGTAAAGGATGAAAAAATTGTAGTGGAGAAATAATAGGTAACATAAAACATCTAAGCTTTTATTGCTGAAAAATGTTGACAACAAGCCTAAATGGGTATATAATTATAGAGATTTTAGGAGATTACTAAAATCTCTTTTTATGACCCAAAAAAGAGATAAAAATAGAAGAAAAAGGGAGAAATAAAATGAATAACAAAAATATTAGAAACATAGCAATAATAGCACACGTAGACCACGGAAAAACAACATTAGTAGATGCAATGCTTAAACAAAGTCATGTATTTAGAGAAAATGAAGTAGTACAAGAAAGAGTAATGGATTCAAACGATCTAGAAAAAGAAAGAGGAATTACAATACTTTCTAAAAATACATCAGTTATGTATAATGATGTAAAAATAAATATTGTAGATACACCAGGACATGCTGATTTTGGTGGAGAAGTAGAAAGAGTACTAAAAACAGTAGATGGAGTACTTTTATTAGTTGATGCTTTTGAAGGTGCAATGCCTCAAACAAGAGAAGTTTTAAAAAAATCATTAGCATTAGGCTTAAAACCAATAGTAGTAATAAATAAAATAGATAGACCAGGAGCAATGCCAGAAAAAGTTGTAGACCAAGTTTTAGAACTATTTATAGAACTAGATGCATCTGACGAACAATTAGATTTTCCAGTTGTATATGCTTCTGCTAAAAACGGAATTGCAAAAATGGATATGAATGAAGAATCAGATAATTTACATTGCTTATTTGAAACAATAGTAAACACAATAGAACCACCAAAATGTGATGAAGAAGGACCTGCACAAATGTTAGTTTCTAATATAGATTATGATGACTATGTTGGAAGAATAGCAGTAGGAAGAGTAGAAAGAGGTTCAATAACAGTTGGAATGCCAGTTGCAATTTGTGGTAAAGAAGATAAAATAACACAAGGAAAAATTGCAAAAGTATATACACATGTTGGGTTAAACAAAGTAGAAGTAGAAGTAGGAAAAGCTGGAGACATTATAGAACTTGCAGGACTTCCAGATATCAATATAGGTGATACAATTTGTGATTTAAATAATCCTGAAAAAATACCATTTGTAGATATTGATGAACCAACAGTATCTATGACATTTAGTGTAAATAATGGACCATTTGCAGGAAGAGAAGGAAAATTTATAACATCTAGACATATTCGTGATAGATTATTTAAAGAACTAGAAAGAAATGTATCTTTAAGAGTAAAAGAAACAGATTCAGCAGACTCTTTTGAAGTATCAGGAAGAGGAGAATTACATTTATCTGTATTAATTGAAACAATGAGAAGAGAAGGATTTGAACTTTTAGTATCACGTCCAAAAGTTATTATAAAAGAAATTGATGGAGTTAAATGTGAACCAATAGAAGATTTAGTTGTAAATGTACCAGATGATTGTGTTGGAAATGTCATTGAAAAATTAGGTAGAAGAAAAGCTGAAATGACAAATATGGAACCAGCTGAAGATGGACATACAAAAATTGAATTCAAAATACCTGCAAGAGGATTAATAGGATATAGAACAGAATTCTTAACAGACACAAAAGGTGTAGGAACAATGAACCACGTATTTAATTCATATGAACCATATAAAGGAGATATTCAAGCTCGTGTTAGAGGAACAATAGTAGCATTTGAAGCTGGAAAATCAATTACATATGGATTATATAATGCACAAGACAAAGGTGATTTATTCATAGGACCTGGTGTAGATGTATATGAAGGAATGATAGTTGGTCTAAATTCTAGAGGAGAAGATTTAAGTATTAATGTATGTAAAGAAAAACACTTGACAAATACTAGAGCATCAGGATCTGACGAAGCACTTCGTTTAGTTCCACCAATCCAAATGTCATTAGAAGCTGCAATTGAATTTATCCAAGATGATGAATTAGTTGAAGTAACACCAAAATCAATACGTTTAAGAAAGAAAATCCTTGATACAAAGGAAAGAGAAAGAATGGCTAGAAGAGCTAATAAATAATTGCAAAAAAATCAATATATATTATTGATGTAATGCCGCGTAAGCGACCAAACGAGCTATGCGAGTGCAATTGGAGCAACCTACAAGAATTTAAAAATTGTAAGGTTGCGACACACAAGGCATAAAGTAAATAATATATATTGATTTTTTGTAATGTTTTAATAACTTATGGATAAGGAAAGTGGAAAATGAATTATATAGAATTAGAAAAAATAAAACAAAAAGCATTAGAAGACCATATACCAATTATTATGGATGATACCCTAGAAGTAATTGAAAAATATTTAAAAAATGAAAAGCCAACTAGGATGTTAGAAATTGGAACTGCTGTTGGATATTCAGCAATATGTTTTTCAGAATTTTTAGCAGAAAATGGAGAAATTGACACAATAGAAAGAGAAACAGACCGAGTAAAAGAAGCTAAAGAAAATATAAAAAGAGCAGAAGTAGATAAAAAAATAAATATTTTTGAAGGTGATGCGGTAGAAATATTACCAACAATAAATGAAAAATATGATGCGGTATTTATAGATGCAGCAAAAGGAAAATATCCATTTTTCTTAAAAGAAGCATTGCGTATGTTAAAACCAACAGGATATATATTTGCAGATAACATTTTATATAAAGGTTATGTACTTAGTGATTACAACAAACATAAACAACGTACAGCTGTAAGGAATTTAAGAGAATATATAAAAGAAACAACAGAAAATCCAAATTTAGAAACAGAAATTTTAGAAGTTGGAGATGGACTAGCAATCACAAAATTCAAATAAAATCATTAAAATAAAACGATTATAATAATTAAAATAGTAAAAATAATTATAACAGCAAAAGTAGTTGATAAGGTTCATAGGTTACCAATAAAATCCTAAATATATTGAAGGGAGTATATGATATATTAAAATTAAGAATATATCATACAGCAAAAAATGAATAAACCAGAATTATTAGCACCAGCAGGGTCTTTTGAAAAAGCAAAAATAGCATTTTTATATGGAGCAGATGCAGTATATGCAGGAACATCATCATTATCACTTAGAACAAGAGCTGATATGCAAGATGATGATTTAGAAAAAACAATAAAATATGCACACAGTATAGGAAAAAAAGTATATGTAACATTAAACATATTTGCTTGGGATGATAAATATGACGAAATAATTGAAATGGCAAAAAAATTAGAAGAACTAAAACCAGATGGAATTATAGCAGCAGATGGTGGAGTAATGGAAATATTAAAACAATATGCACCAAGTGTAAAAATAAATGTTAGTACACAAGCAAATATTGTAAGCTTACATGCAGCAAACTTTTGGTACAAAAATGGTGCCAAAAGAATGATAATGGCAAGAGAAATGAACAAAGAACAATTAAAATACATAATGGAAAATAAACCAAAAGAAATGGAAGTAGAAATATTTGTCCATGGAGCAATATGTTTTGCCTTTTCAGGAAGATGTTTTTTAAGTGATTTCTTAGCTTGTAGAAGTGCAAATTTAGGAGATTGTGCTCAAAGTTGTAGATGGTCATATAATTTGTATGCTGAAGAAAGAAATAATCCAGGAGAATATATGCCAATAGAGACAAGTGAATATGGAACAAGCATATTTTCATCAAAAGACTTGTGCCTAATTAAAGAACTTCCTGAAATAATTGATATGGGTGTAGATAGCTTAAAAATTGAAGGAAGATTAAAAACGGAATATTATTTAGCAAGTGTAATAAATGCATATAGAAATGCAATAGATGACTATGAAAAAGATCCAGAAAATTATAATTATACAAAATATTTAAAAGAATTAGAAAAAGTAAAAACAAGAGGACTAACAACATTTTATTTTAATGATAGAAAAAATAAAGATATCCAAGAATATGCTGGAAAGCAATATAATGAACAATATGAATTTGGAGCAAAGGTAGTTGAAAATCTAGAAAACAATTTGTATGTAGTAGAAATTAGAAATAAATTATCAGTTGGGGATACTTTAGAAATTTTAATTCCAAATCAAATAGAACCAGTTGAATTTAAAATAGAAAAATTATATGATATTGATACAAATGAAGAAATAGGTGCAATAAGTCCAGGAGTAAAAGGACAAAAAGTAAAAATTGAATTACCAATTGAATGTAAAAAAGATTGGATAATAAGAAGAAAAAAATAAAAAAATTGTTTTAAAAATAAAGTAATAAACCCTGATATTAAGAAAAATAATATTAGGGTTTCATTGTATAATCAATATTTTAACAAAGAACTATGTTATTTTATTGTCTGAAAAATGAAGAAATATTGTAACCTAAAAATACACATAAGAAAGATAATATAACTTCTGTAATTGAAGAAACATTAGGTAATAATACAAAAATAGAGCCAATGGAAAAACCTACAATACTATAAAAAGTCTGCATATAAAATTTACCTAGTAAAATTTCCGTCAATTTCATAAAAACAAGAGAACCGAAAAAAACACCAATACCCATTGGTATCAAAACTGGCCAATATAATGTAGAGACAGAAAAAAGATATGTTGGATAAACTCCCAAAAGCATTAAAATAATTGTATTACTAATACCAGGAACAACAATACCAACAGACATTATAAATCCCGATACAAAAAGATAAATCCAATTAAAAGTTTCAAAATGTGAATGAAAACCAATTATATTTTCAAAAACAACACATAATATTCCTATTGTAAAAGTAGCAATAGCAAAAAATAAGTATTGAAATTTAAATGGATATTTAGAATTGCAATTTCTTATTAATGTTGGAATGCAACCAAGCAATAAGCCAATAAATATAGATTTGGTCTGTAAAGGAAAGTTAACAAAAAAATAGTTCAAGAAGTTACTAAAAATCATAATTCCTACAAATCCACCTATAACCAAAGGACAAAGAAAATTCAAATTATTTTTAATATCTTTAAAAAAATGTAAGATGCTATTTAATAATTTTTCATAAATTCCAAAAACAACACAAAACACACCACTACTAATGCCAGGAAGAATTGCACCAGCACCAATAGCAACCCCATTAAAAAAAGAAATAATAAAATTCATATTTATATAATAAAATCAATTTTATATAAAAAATTGACACCTTTCTATAATTTATATAGCTAGTTATACGCTATATAATAAAAGTATGAAATTTAAATACATTTATACCAAAAAATTAATGAATAATAAGCTTAAGACAAATAATAGGTTAACAAGGCAAAGGATTAAAACCAATATGAATTCTGACTGTTATAATTGAAAAAATTAGAAAAATATGATATAATTTACATAATGCGCAAGCAGAGCGTTATTTTGTGTGTCAAAAATATGATGCGCATGTTCAAAGGAGGTTTACTATGGGAAGACGGCGTTCAGAAAATGTATTACAATTTAAGCAAGTTTTTTTAGCTAAAAAACAGAAAGGCTTAAGTGTACGAGAAATTGCTGAACAGTGTCATATTAGCACAACATATGGCTATTATCTTTTGCAAGGAAATTGCTGATGAAAATGGAATGACAAGAGATGAGATGCTAAAATGATAACTACTATTTAGGAGTTGACAGCAGTATGCCACAAAAAAAGCCAGAGATGCTAGATGCAAAAGCTCTACATATCTATACCAAGAAGGGCTGGACAGAGAAAGATTTCTGCAAAACCTACGGACTTTCCTCTAAAAAATTCTGGAACAAAGTAGATTCTATGATTTCAGAAAAGGGGGCAAGAGTGATTCGGAAAAATATAAAGAGAAATGAACACTTGCAAACAGGCTCACAAGCAAACAGAACAGCCAAAGGAAAGGTAGCAAAGAAACCAAGAAGAAACTGTTCGAAAAGCTAATAGAGGAGGAAGCAACGTAAACCTAAAAAACTAGGCAACAAATATTGTTGTCTAGTTTTTATATGTGGTTGCGATATTATGTAAAACATAGTATAATAATACTTAGTGGCCCAAAAGCCATAAGTATCAGTGTCTTTTAGTGTACTAAGAGAAAGGAAAAAAGATGGCTAAGTTAAAAGACTACCATTGGGTGTCAGAAGACAGGAAGGAATTTACAAAATGGGATGAAGAAGCGCTTTTTTCCAAATTAGACATACAGTCTAGGCGAGTATTTTTCAGGATTCCTAGAAATCGAGTGTTCGAAAGCGATGGAGGGGACGGTAGCTGTTCTGTCCAAACTTTTGAATCTAACTGCTTACCTGAATATGTGGAAGGAACCATTGAGGGGATGCTTAGAGTTGCCGCAAAGAAAAGAATTGCAATTTCGTTACAACCATTAGAATTTAGTGATGGAGCTCAATTGGAACTTCGAGGAGCTAATGGTTGGAAAAATGGAACGGCTATTCTTAATCATTTTTGCAAAGCCATTTGTAGCCAAGATGGTGTTGTTTCTGCAAGAAACATTATGCTGTCAGATCTTATAGGAACAGATTGGAAGGAAAATCTTAAATATACATTCAAAAAGCAACAATACTCTATAGAAAACTTTTTGAATACCAGAGAGCCAGAAACTCTGGGGAGTATTAAGAATTATCCAACTAGGAAAAGTTCCAATATTTGGGAAACTGGACCTATCAATGAGCAACAACAAGAAGAGATTACTCTGCAAAGTATGAACTTCTGGTTAGCAACAAGAGTGGTTAGGCCTGTTGAAAAAAATACAGGAGTAGTGGATGAACTTATTTACTCTATTGCCTATTATGAAAACGGCCATGTCTGCAGGGACAGTGGCTTATTTGGAACAAATGGCAAAGAGAAAATGTTCAAAAACTGTGTTAGGCCAGTAATTATACTGAAACAGCCAGCCTTGCACGCTACGGATGGACCGATTATTATTCCTGATTAGGCACCAAAAAAGAGAGTTCTATTAGAGCTCTCTTTTTGTTGAATATAAAATATGATAAAGTAGAAAATTTTACATATGGTCAGGCACTTTATTTTTTTTACCTCATATAATTTCAATAGGTAAAAAATGGAGGTGCAATAGTATGTTATCAGCACTGTATGTCACAGGAATATGTGGATTTATAGAATTTTTAAAAACAGCAGTATTTGCTGTTCGGATATATTCAAAGTGGAAATTTATTTCCAGAACCATTATCATCAGAAGAAGAAAAAAATTATTTAGAACAAATGGCAAAAGGAGATGAAGATGCCAGAAATATCTTAATAGAAAGAAATTTAAGATTGGTTGCACATGTAGCCAAAAAATATAGCAATTCAAAAGTTGACCAAGATGATTTGATATCAATAGGTACAATAGGATTGATAAAAGGAGTAAAAAGTTTTAATATAGAAAAAGGCTCAAGACTTTCTACATATGTTTCAAGGTGCATTGACAATGAAATACTAATGCACTTAAGAGCTACAAAAAAGCTTAGTGCAGAAGTATATTTAAATGAACCAATTGGAAAAGATAAAGATGATAATGTTGTTACATTACAAGAAGTGCTAGAAAACAATGAAAGAAATATCGAAGAAGAAGTAGATATAAAAATGAAAATAAAAGTATTATATAATAAAATGAAGGAAATACTAAAAGAAAGAGAAAAAAATATATTAGAACTACGTTTTGGATTAGGGGGACAAAAACCAAAAACACAAAATGAAATTGCTAAAATGATGGGAATATCTCGCTCATATGTTTCAAGAATTGAAACAAAAGCAATAAAAAAACTAGCTAAAGAAATTAAAGAATAAGGCTTTCAGAATACAAATTAATGTGTTATAATAGCAAATATAGATAAAATTGAAAGGAACTAAAAAATGAAAAGAATTAAATTAAAAGATAGAGTTCTTCCCAAATATACAAAAGGAGAAGAAATATTTAACATGACTTCACACATTGTAGGGGGAGCATTAGGAATTGTAGCTACAGTACTATGCATTGTTTTTGCAGCTATTCATGGAAATGTGTATGGAGTTGTAAGTGGTGCTATTTATGGGATAACAATGATAATACTATATACAATGTCAAGCATATACCATGGATTAAAACCAGAAAGAACAGCTAAAAAAGTATTTCAAATTTTAGACCATTGCTCAATATTTTTGCTAATAGCAGGTTCATATACACCATTTGCATTATGTACTATTAGAGAAGTAGATGTTGCCACTGGTTGGACTATATTTGGAGTAATATGGGGGCTTGCAATATTAGGAATAATTTTAAATTCAATAGATATAAAAAAATTTAAAGTATTTTCAATGATTTGTTATTTATTAATGGGATGGTGCATAATAATAAAAGCAAATCTATTACCAGAATCATTAGGAATGAATGGCCTAGTATTACTTGTTTCAGGAGGAGTTGCATATACTGTTGGAGCAGTTTTATATGGATTAGGAAAAAAGCATAAATGGATGCATTCAATATTCCATCTATTTATATTATTAGGAAGTTTACTACAATTTTTCTGTATATTATTGTATGTTATGTAAAGAATAAAAATAAAATAATATTAATTTTATCATAACAAAAAACAAAAAGCAAATGATGAAAAAATGTGATAAAATGAGAATAAATTAAAAAAAATTAGATAATGATATAAAAACAGACTTAGAACGTATTTTTTAACAAATAAGTAATTTGATAGAATTCTTATAATATGATAAAATACAAATAACTTAAAAAGAAACATATTAACACCCTGCGTAGTGCGTAAAGACAGAATTTTTAGAACCAACACACAATAAGAGGGGCCAATCTCTGAATATGGCGTGCAAACTTACACAATTTTGTAGTAAGAAGCCCAGTAGTATTTAGGTAGGCACCCACCTGTTTTTAGGAGCAGGTCCTTAAAAATTCAACACATCTGACGGCTAAGGCGGGGATAATAAAAAACTAAACCGGGGGACAGGTTAAAGTTTTCTCATTGTTTGGTCGTAGGGGCGACATAAATAAATTGGGAAGGTTTTGACCTGTCCCTCTTAGAAATAGACAGGAGAGTGGTTTTTTTGAAAAAATTAAATAATATAGAAGAATTAGAAAATATGGCAAAAAAAGTAAGAAGAGGAATAATAGAAGAAGTATATGAAGCACAATCAGGACATCCAGGAGGAGCTTTATCAGTTGCCGATATTTTAACAGTGTTATATTTTAACATATTAAATATAGACGAAAAAAATCCAAGCTGGGAAGAAAGAGACAGATTAGTGTTATCAAAGGGACATTGTTCACCAGCATTATATAGCTGTTTAGCCAATAGAGGATTTTTTGAAGAAGAAAAATTAAAAGATTTTAGAAAAATAAATAAAAAATTACAAGGACATCCAGATATGAAAAAAATACCTGGAGTTGATATGACAACAGGGTCTTTAGGCCAAGGACTATCAGCTGCTAATGGAATGGCTATTGCAGCCAAATTGGATAAAAAAGATTATAGAGTATATTGCATACTTGGAGATGGAGAAATCGAAGAAGGACAAGTTTGGGAAGCTGCAATGGCTGCTGCACATTACAAATTAGATAATTTATGTGTAATTGTTGACAATAATAATTTGCAAATTGATGGGAAAATTGAAGACGTAATAAATCCATACTCAATAGAAGAAAAATTTAAAAGTTTCGGATTCCAAATTATAAATATAAATGGAAATGATATAGATGAAATAATAAAAGCTCTTGAAGTAGCTCAAAATGTTAAAGAAAAACCAACTTGTATAATCGCAAAAACAATAAAAGGAAAAGGCGTTTCTTTTATGGAAAATAAAGTAGAATGGCACGGAAAAGCTCCAAATAAAGAACAATATGAACAAGCAATAAAAGAACTTACTTAACCTTAATATATTGATTTCTAGTAAAAATAATAAAGTTTAAAGCTGATTTTAAAGGAGAAGAAAGAATGGAAGATATAAAAAAAGCAACTAGAGAAAGTTATGGAGAAACATTATTAGAATTAGGTGAACAAAATAATAATGTGGTCGTATTAGATGCGGATTTATCTGCTGCAACCAAAACAAATTTATTTGCACAGAAATATCCTGAAAGATTTTTTGATATGGGAATAGCAGAAGCAAATATGATAGGAACAGCTGCAGGACTTGCTACATGTGGAAAAATAGCATATGCGAGTACTTTTGCAGCATTTGCAGCAGGACGAGCATATGACCAAATAAGATGTAGTGTAGCATATCCTAAATTAAATGTAAAAATATGTGCAACACATAGTGGAATAACAGTTGGAGAAGATGGTGCTACACATCAAATGATAGAAGATTTATCAATGATGAGAACAATGCCAAATATGTTAGTTATGTGTACATCAGATGATTTACAAACAAAATGGGCAGTTCAAGAAATTTCTAAATATGAAGGACCTGTATATTTACGTTTAGCAAGAGTAAAAACAAGAAAAATATATGATGAAAATCAAAAATTTGAATTAGGAAAAGCTATTCAAATAGGAGAAGGTACTGATGCAACAGTTTTTGCAACAGGAGTAACTGTAGAACAAGCGCTACTTGCAAAAGATGAACTAGAAAAACAGGGCATAAATATTAGAGTAGTGGATATTCACACAATAAAACCAATAGATGAAAAAATGATTATTAAATGTGCACAAGAAACTAAAAAATTAATTTCGGTAGAAGATCATAATATTATTGGCGGTCTAGGAAGTGCAATTAGTGAAGTTTTGACAGATAAATATCCCCAAAAATTAACAAGGCTTGGCATAAAAGATTGTTTTGGAATGTCTGGAAAAGCAGAAGAACTTGTTAAATATTTTGGCATAGATTCTGAAAATATAGTAGAAATATGCAAGATGTAACGTTATATAAAAATCAATATATTAAGGTTATTAATAATGGTATAAAAATTTACATAAAAGTATGTGAATTATATGTGAATTTTTGTGCCAAAACTATTGCAAAATATGTAGATTATTGTTATGATAAATGAGTAAAAAATACAATAGAAAAATTATGCTTAAAATATAGAAAATGAATAAGGGAGAAAGCTAAATGATAGAATTTAGAAATGTTTCAAAAGTTTATGATACAGGAACAAAAGCAATCAAAAATGCTAATTTTGTAATAGATAAAGGAGAGTTCGCATTTTTAGTAGGCTCTTCAGGTAGTGGAAAATCAACATTAATAAAATTAATATTAAAAGAAGAAGAACCAACATCAGGAAATATAATAATAAATGGAAAGGATACAACATTTTTAAAACCAAATAGAATACCATATTTAAGAAGAAGTATGGGAGTCGTTTTCCAAGATTTTAGATTATTACCAGATAAAACCGTATATGACAATGTAGCATATGCAATGTATATAGTAAGAGCAACACCTAGACATATAAGAAGACAAGTTCCGATGGTACTTTCTTTAGTTGGACTAAGTGGAAAAGCCAAAATGTACCCAAATGAATTATCAGGAGGAGAACAACAAAGAGTTGCGTTAGCTAGAGCATTAGTAAATAACCCATCAATGTTAATTGCGGATGAGCCTACAGGAAACCTAGATCCAGATACAGCATGGGACATTATGAACCTATTAAATGATATAAATATGAGAGGAACAACAGTTGTTGTTGCAACACATGCTAAAGATATAGTAAATGAAATGAAAAAAAGAGTTATACACATTCGCAAAGGCGAAATAATTAGAGACGACAAAAAAGGTGGGTATGATTATGAAATATAATAGATTAGGATATTTAATAGGTGAAGGTTTTAGCAACGTATTCAAAAACAAGAAATCAACAGGAGCTTCTCTTATGATTATGTGTGCAACAATGATTATATTTGGAATTTTTTTAATATTAGGTGAAAACATAAATCATTTTGTTGAACAAGTAGAATCTGCGCAAGGAATTCAAGTGTTTGTAAAAAACGAAGCAACGCAAGAACAAATACAAGAACTAGGAAGCAAATTAAAAGGTATAAATGGGGTAAACACTGTAGAATTTGTATCTAAAGAAGACGCCTTAAAGCAAATGAAAGAAAGATTTGGCGATAAACAAAGCTTACTAGACGGATATGAGGGAGAAAATAATATATTTACAGCATCATATGTAGTAACATTATCAGACTTAAAACAAAGTAAAACAGTACAAGACCAAATAAATACGTTTGATATGGTAAAGAAAATAACAAGTAAAGATGAAACAGTTTCAACATTAATAAACCTAGCCAATGGAATAAAAATAGTAACAGGAGTTATTTTAGTTTTATTAGTTGTGATATCAATATTTATTATTGCAAATACAATTAAACTTACAGTACACTCAAGAAGAAAAGAAATTTCAATTATGAAATATGTTGGAGCTACAAATGGATTTATAAGATGGCCATTTATTGTAGAAGGTATGATTATAGGAATACTTGCAAGTGCTATTTCAATTGTTCTTGTAGGTGGAGCATATAGTTTTATTGCGGAAAAATTAGTTAATTCAGAATTTATGCAAGTGATAAATATGAGCTTAATTAGTTTTAAGGATATGTTCAATTCAATTATTTTAGTATATATGTTACTAGGAATAGGAATCGGTGTACTTGGAAGTATGATTTCTATGAGAAAATATTTAAAAGTATAAAGGAGCGAATATGCGTAGATTTTTAAGTGCAATTTTAGCTTTTATGATATGTAACTTTACTATTTTTTCATATGTATATGCAGAAAATGAAACTAATAATACAGCCAATAACACAGCTGCAACAGATTTGCAAACACAAAGAAACGAAATACAGAATCAAATGAACGAAGCTAATGAACAACTCCAGGGAGTGCAAAGTGATATATCAGAAAATTTACAGCAAGTACAAAAATTAGATGAAAAAATATCAACATCTCAACAAGAATTAGATGAATTAAATAAAAAAATAGAAAATTTACAAAATTCATCTAATGAAGTAGAAAACAGGTTAACAGAAGTACAAGGAAATTATGATAAACAGAAAAAGTTACTTGATTCGTATTTGGTAGCAGTACAAGAATCAAGTGATACGCAATATTTAGATGTATTGCTAGCATCTAAAAATATAACAGAATTTTTATCAAATTATTTTCTAATAACAGAACTTGCAAATTCTCAAATGGAATTACTAGAAGATATGCAAAACAAAAAAAATGAAATACAACAATCAAAAGAAAAGTTAGAAAAGAACCAAGAAGAATTAGCTGTAATAAAAGCAAATCAAACTAAAACCGCAACAGTACTAGAAAATACAAAGTCAGTAAGAGAGAACTTTATAGCTAAATTGTCAGACCAAGAAAAAAGTATACAAGCACAAATAGATGAATATTATAATCAATTTAATGCAATAAATAATGAAATTTTGCAATTAGCCCAAGGAGGTATTGCAACACCATATATAGGAGGTGTGTTAGCATGGCCTGTACCAGGCTACACAGTAATAAGCTCTAATTATGGAATGAGAACACATCCAATAACAGGAGTGTATAAACTTCATACAGGAGTTGATATAAGAGCTCCATTAGGCGCAACATTTATAGCTGCAAACGACGGAATTGTAACTAAAGCGAGTTATAATGGGGCATATGGAAATATGGTTATGATAGATCATGGAGGCGGAGTTTCAACATTATATGCACATGGTTCAGAAATTTTAGTACAAGTTGGTCAAACTGTAAAAAGAGGTGATCCAGTATTAAAAGTAGGATCAACAGGATATTCAACAGGACCTCATGCTCATTTTGAGGTAAGACTTAACGGAGTGGTAACAGACCCAATGCCATATATAACAAATGGATTAGTACCACAAACACAAAATAAAGATGAAAATACAGAAAATACTAATAATACAACTAATTAAAGTTGATAGGAGGAACGTATGAAAAAATTATCTTTAAAAATATTAGGAATTTTAATTATTGCAATATTATTACTACAAACATCAGCTGTATTTGCAACAAGTGATAATACAATATTAAATTCACAAAAAAATGAAAACAATAAAAAAATAACAGAAAAACAATCAGACTTAGAAGATGTAAAAGAGGAAAAATCACAAACACAGCAACAAGTAAATGATTTAAGTACAAAAATTTCAGATTATCAGTCACAAATAGATGAGCTTGACTCTAAAATAAATGATTTAAATAATAAGATTAGTGAATCACAAACTCAACTAGATCAAAAGCAAGAAGATTATACTAAACAACAACAATTATTAAATGAAAGATTAGTAACCATGCAAGAATCAGGAGAAACTTCTTACTTAGACTTTATACTTAATTCAAGTAGTTTTACTGACTTGATTTCAAATTACTATCTAGTATCAGAAGTTGCAAGTGCAGATACAGATTTATTAACAAAAATACAAGACCAAAAGAAAGAAATAGAAACAGCTAAAACAGACTTAGAAAATAGCAAAAGGGATTTAGATACATCAAAAGCTGAAAAGCAAGGAGTTTCAACTCAATTACAAGCAGCTAAAAGCGAGAAAAGTGCACAAGTTGCAAAATTATCTGATGACCAAAAACAAATTGAAGAAGAATTAGATGAATTGCAAGAAGCTAACAAACAAATTCAAAAAGAAATAAATGCTAATGTTGCAAAATATCAAGCACAAATAGCAGCATTAAATAAAGGTAATGGTAACTCAAAAGGAAATTCTGGAAGCAGCAACAGTGGCAACAGCGGAAGCGGCGGAAATTATAATGGTGGAGGAAGTGGAGTACTTGCAAGACCAGTAGCTAGTGGAAGCATAACAGCTGGTATGTATTATCCAAGTGGTTCATATCATGGAGCTATAGACTATGGAGTGCCAGCAGGAACTCCTGTATATGCAGCTGCAGATGGAGTTGTTATTAAAACAGCTAATTTAACAACAAGTTATGGTACATATGTAGTAATACAACATGCAAATGGATTACAAACTTGGTATGCACATGGTACATCTGGCTCAATATGTGTATCAGAAGGACAAACAGTTTCAAGAGGACAACAAATAATGAAATCTGGAAATAGTGGACATTCAACAGGAGCACATTTACACTTTGAAGTAAGAGTTGCACCATATAATTATAATACTTGTCGTGTAAACCCAACAAATTATATGTAAGACATACATAAAAAAAGATAATTATAATATAATTACATATGGGCGGAAACCTTCCGCCCAAGTTGTTTATATAATAATATAAAATGTTTTTTGTTATTATATAAGCAACTTAAATCAAAAAAAATAATAATCTAAAATATAGAGAAAGGAAGTTTTTAGAAGATGGAAGAAAAAAAAGGAATAAAAACCTATAAAGTAGTTATGCTTGTTATATTAGTAGCCTTTATAACATTTATATTAACCACAATAGGAATGTATAAATATTTTACAGATACAGGGTTTGGAAAGAGTTTAGTTTCAGCAGCAAATGAAAATAACGAAATTGCGACAGAATTGAATAAATATAGAAAAATAATAGACAAATATTATTTAGGTGATGTTGATGAAGATAAACTAAAAGAAGGAGCAATCAAAGGATATATAGAAGGCTTAGGAGATAAATATAGTGAATATATATCAAAAGAAGATATGGAAGACTATATGGCAGATACAACAGGAAATTTTGTTGGCATTGGAGTTTATATGGCACAAGATACCAAAACAAATAAGATTATGGTAATATCACCAATAAAAGGTGGACCAGCAGAGGAGGCTGGTATTCAACCAGGAGATTACATATTATCAGTTGATGGAACTGAATATGCAGGAGATCAAATGTCAGTAGCAGCTAACAAAATAAAAGGAGAAGCCGGAACAACTGTAAAAATTAAATTTTTAAGAAATAACGAAACCAAAGAATATGAACTAACAAGAGAAAAAATAACAGTTAATCCAGTAGAAGGCAAAGTATTAGAAAATAATATTGGATACATAGAATTCTCATCATTTGATGAAGGAACAGCAGAAGAATTTAAAAATAAATATGAAGAATTACAAAAACAAGGAATAACATCATTAGTAATTGATTTAAGAAACAATGGTGGAGGAATAGTAAGTGAAGCTTTAAAAATAGCAGACTATATATTAAATAAAGATGATGTCATTTTGTATGAAGTTGATAAAAATAACAAAGAAACAACTGAAAAATCAACAAATGACCCAATAATTAATATGCCAATAGTAATATTAACAAATGGAAATACAGCAAGTTCATCAGAAATACTTGCAGGAGCGTTAAAAGACCACGGAAAGGCAAAAGTAGTTGGAGAAAAAACATATGGAAAAGGCGTAATTCAACAATTATTAACATTACCAGATGGAAGTGGACTAAAAATAACATCTGAAGAATATTTGACGCCAAACAAAACTAAAATAAATGGAGTTGGAATAGAACCAGACGAAAAAGTATCATTACCAGATACAGTTAAAAATGTTTTAAATGTAGAAGAAAAGGATGACACACAATTACAAAAAGCAATAGAATTATTAAAGTAAAATAATTAAGACAACTAAAAAATATATAAATGTAAAAAGGTATAGGGCCGTTGAAAAAACTAAATATTATGTAAGGAGGATATATGCTAGTTATACCACAAACTGACATATAAATGAAATAATGAATTTACCAAATAAATTAACAATTTTTAGAATAATATTAGTTCCTATAATGGTAATAATTCCATTTTTAGGAATAAAAGGAAGAATATTTGGAATCCCAACAGAATGGATAATAATTGATTTAATATTTATAATTGCATCAATAACAGATAAATTAGATGGATATTTAGCCAGAAAAAATAATCAAGTAACATCATTTGGAAAATTTTTAGACCCATTAGCAGATAAAATACTAGTATTAGCAGCAATGGTAATGCTAGTAGAAATGACTAAACTACCAGCATGGATACCAATTATAGTGTTAGCAAGAGAATTTATGGTATCTGGATATAGGCTTATTGCTGTAGAAAAAGGTGGAGAAGTAATTGCAGCATCAAAATGGGGAAAATTAAAAACAGTAACACAAATGGCAGCAATTATACTAGCTTTAGTAGACTTGAATGCATTTGGAGAATGCTTCTCTGGAACATTACAAGGTGGAGATTTAGTGTTAAACTTAATTGTAACAATATTAATGATTATTCAAGTAATTGCAACCATTTTCTCAGGGGCTGATTATATGAAAGGCGCAAAAAAATATATGAAAGATTAATTTGAAAGAGTATATAAATGTAAGTCTTTATACGAATACTTATAAAATTGAAAATGAAAAAGGGAAAAAATGGGATTTGCCTTGACAAATTTCATTTTTTGCCGTAATATAGTAATGTTTCTAAAAATATTACCTAAAGAAGGGAGATAAAAACAATGGAAGAAAAAGAAGTAATTTTAACAAAAGAAGGTCACGATAAATTAGAACAAGAATTAAATTATTTAAAAACAGAAAAAAGAGCTGAAATAGCTGATAGAATAAAAGTAGCATTAGGATTTGGAGATTTGTCAGAAAATTCTGAATATGATGAAGCTAAAAATGCACAAGCAGAAAATGAAGTACGTATAGTTGAACTAGAAAACAAGTTAAGACACGCAAAAATAATAGATGAAAAAGATATAGACACAGAAACTGTACAAGTAGGAAATACAGTAAAAGTATTAGATATGGAATTTGACGAAAAAGTTGAATACACAATAGTTGGTTCAACAGAAGTAGATTTAGCTGAAAATAAAATATCTAACGAATCACCTTTAGGAGCTGCTTTACTAGGAGCTAAGAAAAATCAAGTAGTAGAAGTAAATGCACCAGGTGGAGTAATTAAATATAAAATTTTAGCAATAAAATTATAATTTCTAATTTAAAAAGTACATAAAATATTAGAAAAACAGAAATGAGTAAAATAAAAAGTGAAAGATTAATTGTTTTAAATCTTTCACTTTTTATAATATACAGTATTATATAATATATAAGATTAGAATTGTTATTATATACTTACAGCTATAATATATTTTAGTATTGATATATTAAATTTTAGTAGCAGAATCGAGAGCTAATTTAATCATATTATTTAAACCAGTTTCACGTTCTTTTGCTGTAGCAACTTCTGAAATAAATTTAGAATCAACTACACTCATTATACAACTAGCTTTTTTATTTAAAACTTTAGCTGTATATAATAGCGAAAAAGCTTCCATTTCCGCACTAAGAGGATTAAAATTTTCAGGAACTCTTTCTAAAAATTTATGGACATTAGTCATATAGACATCAAAGCAATCTGTGCAAACAGTATTTCCTCTATACAATTTTATATTATTAGTAGTTGCCGTATCTGATATTATAGAATTCAAATTATCGTTTGAAGAAACAATATGGCAATTATCATTATTAAAAGTAAAAGCAAAATTGCTTTCGCTAAAAACTTTTTCAGCCAATATAATATCAAATAATTTTAAATCAGGTGAATAACAGCCACAAGAACCAATTCTAATAATATTTTCTACATTATATATTTTAAAAAGTTCATAAGCGTAAATTCCCATACTAGGCATTCCCATTCCAGAAGCCATAATAGTAATTTCTTTCCCTTTATATTTACCAGTATACGCATATGCACATCTTACACTATTTACAAGCTTATAATTATCCAAAAAATTTTCAGCAATATATTTAGCACGCAAAGGATCTCCAGGCATTATAACTGTTTTTGCAATATCACCTAAATTTGCTTCATTATGTGGTGTTGACATATAAATCACTCCTTTTCTTTTTTTCAATTATATCATATATAAAGAAATAGTAAATATAAAATAAGTATAAAAATATTTTTTACAATTCACTCAATTCACATATTTAAATATAGAAATATTCTTTTTAAAAAAGTATTGCTATATTTAAAATAAAGTGATAAACTACAAATAGATTAAAAAAAAACCGAATTTTTCGGAGAAATTTTTTTAATCTTTTTTTATTATTATAGAAAAGTTGTTTGACTTCGTATAATATAAAAATAATAATTCGATTTGGAATGGGGGAAAACAAAATGAACACAAAGTACATATTTGTGACAGGAGGAGTGGTATCAGGACTAGGAAAAGGAATCACAGCAGCATCATTAGGAAGACTATTGAAAAACAGAGGGTATAAGGTAACAATACAAAAATTTGATCCATATATAAATGTAGATCCAGGCACAATGAATCCATATGAACATGGAGAAGTTTTTGTAACAGACGATGGAGCTGAAACAGACTTAGACTTAGGACATTATGAAAGATTTATAGATGAAAATCTTACACATAATTCGAGTGTAACAATGGGAAAAATATATAGTACAGTAATTGAAAAAGAACGTAAAGGAGAATATTTAGGAAAAACTGTACAAGTAATACCACATATAACAAATGAAATAAAAGAAAGAATATATGGCTTTGAAAATACAGACACAGATATTGTAATAACAGAAGTTGGAGGAACTATAGGTGATATAGAAGGACTATCAATAATAGAAGCAATACGACAAGTTGGATTAGAAAAAAATCCGGAAGATGTATTATATATTCATGTGACACTATTGCCATATATAACAGGTTCTAATGAAATAAAATCAAAGCCAACACAACATTCTGTAAAAGAATTACAAAGTCTAGGAATAAAACCAGATATATTAGTATGTAGAACAGAATTAGACATACCAGAATCAGTAAGAGAAAAATTAGCGCTATTTTGTAATGTAAGAAAAACAAGTGTAATTCAAAACAAAACAGCAGATTGTTTATATGCAGTGCCACTAATGCTTGAAGAAGAAGGATTAGCAAGAGAGGTATGCAATCATTTAAGACTAGATAGATATATTCCAGATAATACAAAATGGCAAGAAATGATAGATAAAATAAGAAAAATAGACAAGGAAAATATAATTAAAATAGCAATAGTAGGAAAATACATAAAATTAGAAGACTCATATATTTCTGTTATAGAAAGCTTATATCATGCAGGTTTCGCAAATAATGTAAAAGTAAAAGTTGACCTAATAGATGCCGAAAATGTAAACAAAGATACGGCAAATGAAATATTATCAAAATATGATGGAATAGTTGTGCCAGGAGGATTTGGGAATAGAGGAATAGAAGGGAAAATAGAAACAATAAAATATGCCAGAGAAAATAAAATACCATTTTTAGGGATATGTTTAGGTATGCAAATGGCAGTAGTAGAATTTGCAAGAAATGTATTACATTTAGAAGATGCCAATTCAGCAGAATTTGATGATAAAACTAAAAATCCGGTAATACACATAATGGAAGAACAAAAAAAGATAAACCAAAAAGGCGGAACAATGCGACTAGGGGCTTATCCATGTATATTGACCAAAGGAAGTCTTGCAAATAAAGTATATGGAAAAACAGAAATATCAGAAAGACATAGACATAGATATGAATTTAATAATGACTATAAAGAAAAATTAAAAAATGCAGGATTAAAAGTATCAGGAACATCGCCAGACGGAAATTTAGTAGAAATTGTAGAATTGGAAAATCATCCATACTTCATAGCAGGACAATTTCATCCAGAACTAAAATCAAGGCCAAATAATCCAGCACCTTTATTTGTAGGACTAATCAAAGCTTGCAAATAAATATATCGTAATAAGCTAGCAATTTACCATAAAGAATTTTAAAATTTTTGAAAAAACTATTGACAAAGAGATAAAAAACCTTTATAATCTATAATTGTCAGGAGGAAATGCAGGTGTAGTTCAATGGTAGAACCTCAGCCTTCCAAGCTGATGACGTGGGTTCGATTCCCACTACCTGCTCCATAA
>CAKPKJ010000005.1 GCA_934167445.1 uncultured Clostridia bacterium | reverse complement strand
CCTGTTAGCATTGAAATTGACACTCCTGCCAATATTAATAACACTATAATTGTAATAACCAATGCAATTAATGTAATCCCTCTAGTATTTGGTTTATTAATATTTAACTTATTAAAAAATGAATTTTTGTGCATTTAAAATTCTCCTTTTTCTTTTGATTTCCTACTTTGCATATTTTTCAAAATATCATGTATTTTGAAATTTGGACTCTGTTCAGGTTTATGCTGATAATGGTAAGAATTATTTTAAGAATAAAGTGGAACGGAATCCATAACTATTCCAGCCGCGGTTAGACTTAAAGTCCCAACGATAGCCTGCTGGAAAATCATAAAGATTGGCAGTACAAATACCACCACGTAATATTGCTATTTCAGATGTATTAGGATTTAACTCTGTAGAAAATTCTGCTGTATTTCCTCCCATATCATAAATATTTGCCCAACTCGTTGTTACACCTGTATTTAAGATCACTGCTGTACCTGCTTTTTTAATTACATTTCCATTCTTATCTTTAACATTTTTGTCTATCCAGTTTTCATTAAAGTTTTCTCTGGTTGTTGCGTAATTTGTTGCGGTACTATGTGTTTGTATGAATTTTATTGCCGTATCCCAAGCATAGCTTGAACATAAATATGAATTAGCTTTATTTCCTACATCTATCCCTTTTGCAAGTGCATATGCTTCACTCCATTTTATATTTGTATAGGGTTCTTGATTTTGTTTTATTACTGCTACATTATTTTCGTTTCCAGTTTCATATCTTCCAATATAATATCCTCCATTGGCTTTTACACTTGCTTTTTCATTTTTTACTTGTTCTACTATTTCATTTAAAACTGTTGTTGTTATTCCATTAGCATCTTCTACTTCTGATGGTGTTACTCCTGTTAATGTTAACTCATCTTTTATTGCTTTTGTTCCATTGTCATCCTCTATTCCCCAAGCTGTTTCTTCTCTTTTATAAGTATCTTTTGTGCAAGGTATCCATACATATTCATTTCCTGTTGTTCCTATTATTACAAGTCCTTTACTTACTAAGTTTTCACTCTCTACATTTGAAACCGCAAATCCTGCTGGAATTTTAGCTGTATTTCCTTCTGCATCTGTATAATCATAATTTTCTAAGTGTGTACTTGCTTCTATTTGTGATAATTGTCTTTTCTCTTTTTCAGCACTTTCCTCTGTTACTTGCTTTGCATTTTGTGCCTGTGTTAGTATTCCATTTGTGCCTGTTAGCATTGAAATTGAAACACCAGCTAAAATTAGTAAAACTATAATTGTAATTACCAGTGCAATTAATGTAATTCCGCTATTATTTTGTATATTAATATTTAAATTTAACTTATTAAAAAATGAATTTTTGTGCATTTAAAATTCTCCTTTTTTCTTTTGATTTCCTACTTCACTTAGTTTTTCATTTGACATTTTAATATAATAATATTCTCTTATTTGTGGAAAATCTGTATTATTATTATTTACATTTTTCTTTTACATTATTAGCTTTTTTTGCATTAAAAATATTATTAAGTTAAATACATAGTTTGGCCGATTGAAGTATTTATTACAGCATATATTTTATAAATAAATTTATTTTTAGTCAATGCTTTCACGACAAAAAAGTCACCTTTTGGTATGATTAAAAAAAACAAAACGTTTTATTGCTCAAATGGAAAAAGAAGTAATTTACAAAAAATTAACAACCAAAGTTACTACATTGTGCATTTTGCCAGACCAGAGTCGAAAAATGTCGAACGATTTTTGTTGACAAGTAGTTTATTGCCGGTTACAATATTTGTAACTTATATTCAAATATTTATTCAAATTTTAAAAGTCATTTATTAGTTATATTGTAAAATTTATTTTTAGAATTCATTAATATTTAAAAATTCAACTCGAATTTTATCTAAATATTCAAAATTCAAATAACATAGAAAACAAAAGAAAAAGCAAATAAAAGTAAGAAAATGTGAGCTTTTTATATGAAATTGCTAAATTAGACAAAAAGATAAAAATTGCTCATATAATAAAATTTAATTATAATAGAAGGAGGTAAAAGATATAGAAAATAGAGAAAAAATAGCATATGTAAATAGAAATATTATGCATAATCTACCAAAAGGCTTGAAAGAAAAGCTTCAAGATGATATAAATCTTGCTCAAGCATTTATCCCTATACAACAAAGAGTACATCAGGAACACGATAAAATGATAAAGAAAATATTAGAAAATAAGAAGGAAGCAGCAGAATTTATAAATAGAGCCATAAAGCTGTGTGAACCAATAAAACCAGATGATTTAATAAATTATAATAAAGAATATATAACAGAATTTTTTGAAATAAGAGCAGCAGATGTAGTATATAAATTTAAGAATAATAATGTATTTTTCCTAATTGAGCATCAACGAAAAGTAGACTACTCAATGCCATATAGAATATTTGAATATAAAAGTGAAATATTAAAAAGCAATGTAGACAGAGAGGGAATAAAACAAAAGAATTATAAAGTGCCACTAATAATAGCAGTAGTAATATATACAGGTGCAGGAAAATGGAAAGTACCACAAAATTTATTACAAGTACAAGAACAATGTGAAACATACATAAAGGAACAGCTAGGAATCAACAGTTTTTATGTTTTAGAAGATGTAAATAAATATACAAACGAAGAACTATTAGAAAGTAACAACTTTTTAGAAAAAATATTTTTACTAGAAAAATCTAAGAACGAAAAAGAGGTAAAAGAAAATTTTATAAAAATAGTAGAAAAATTACAGGAAGAAGAAAAACAAGGAAAAATAACTAAAGAAGCAAAAGAAGAATTTGAAAATAACATTATAAAAATACTATTACCAAAGATAAATGAAGAAGAAATAAAAGAACAGTTACAAAAGGTAGAAAAAATAAATAAAGAAGGAGATGGTCAAATGTATGGATTAGCGGTATGCGATATGTTAGCAAGAGAAAATAAAAAGATAGAAAAACGAGGCTTAAGGAATGGAATAATACAAGTAGCAACAAATATGTTAAAAGCAAAAATGGATCATTCTACAATAAAGAGTATGACAGGCTTAACAGATGAAGAATTAGAAGAATTAAATACTAAAATATAAAAGATACATTGCATTTCAGTTTTAAGATTTTTAGTAAAATAGCCTTATAGGAAGGTGTATTTTATAATTCAATCTGTTTTTTTAATATTAAATATTTAAAGAGAATATTAAAATTTTAATTTCAACCAAGATTAATAAAAATTATTATTAATCTTGGTGCTATAAATTTAAATCTTATTGAAATATCTTAAAATTCAAAAACTACAAGAAGCAAACCAAGGAAAAATAACAAAAGAAGCGAAAGAAGAATTTGAAAGTAACATTATAAAAATACTATTACCAAAGATAAGCGAAGAAGAAATAAAAGAACAATTACAAAGAGTAGAAAAAACAAATAAAGAAGGAGATGGTCAAATGTATGGATTAGCGGTATGCGATATGTTGGCAAGAGAAAATAAAAAGATAGAAAAACGAGGAATAATAATTGGTAAAAAGCAAGGCGAAAAACGAGGTTTAAGAAATGGAATAATACAAGTAGCAACAAATATGTTAAAAGCAAAAATGGATTCTTCTACAATAAAAAATGTGACAGGCTTAACAGACAAGGAATTAAAGAAATTAGAAGGTGAACTTTTAAAGAAAGTAGATGTGTAAAATCAGAAAAAAACCGTTTTACAACAGTTTTGATTTGTGAGTAAAAAGGTTTTTTCAAATATTAAACTTCTTATCCTATCTTTATTAAGTAACATAGCAAAAGAAAGAAAAAGCGAATAAAAAGAAGAAAATAAGAGTATTTTATATAAAAATATAAAATTAAGCAAAAAAATTAAATTTGCTTATAAAATAAAATGTAATTATAATAATGAAAAATAGCTAAAAGCATTAACTTGCCTTATTATCTTGTTCAGCAGTATCAAACGTTGGCTCAGAAAAAAATTCACCTAAAGTAATACCAAAACCTTCACAAATGTGTAATAAAGTGTCTAATTTTAACAGTTCAGTTTTTCCACTCATAAAAGTAGAAATAGTAGAACAAGGTATGCCAGACATTTTGCACAATTTCCAAACATTCATATTTTTTTTATTCAAATAGAATTTGATTCTTTTTCTAATAACATCTGATAACTTCATAAATTACTCCTTTGTAATAAAAATCCAATCAAATTATATATAAATAAAAAATCGAATTACTTTGGCGAATTGAAAAAGACAAAAACTTTTTGCAATTTACCAAAGTAATTTATTGATTTGAAAATCTTACTGTGCTATAATTCAATTACTTCAATTAGCCAAACTATATTTGAAAACTATTTTTAGTATACAAAAAGTAAATAATATACAAGAAAAATGCTAATAATAAAAATAAAATATTGTTTATTTCAAATAATTATTTAAAAAATATAAATACTTTTAGCATTCCTGAAGGGATTGAAAAATTTGATATAGATCTAACAAAATATACAAATATAAATAAACTAGTGATACCGTCAACTCTAAGTGAGATGATTGTTCCAAGGTCATTACCAAGTTCAATATCAGATATAGAGGTAAATGAGGGAAATACAAAATTTGAAGTATCTGACAAATATAAAATATTATACACAAAAGATACTAAAATAATGAATATATGTTTTTCAAAAGAAGAAAATATTGATTTAAAAAATACAACACCTAAATTAGATATAAAAGAACTATATGATTCAGCATTTTGGTTAGCGACAAATGCGAAGAAAATAATATTACCAGATTCACTAGAAACAATACAGGACTTTGTGTTCATAAATTGTGGCAGTATTCAAAAAATAGAGATAGGAGAAAACGTTTCAAAAATAAATTCTCTTTTCAAATATATGAACTATTCTGGAAACGTAGTAATAGATAGTAAAAATAATTATTATAAAATTGAAAATAATGTTTTATATAGTAAAGATAAAACAACGCTTTGTGCAGTTCTATATAGTATAAATGGCGAATTCGAAATAGAAAACGGAGTTAAAAAGATAGAAAACAGTGCTTTCCATAATCAAAATGGTTTGACGCAAATAGATATTCCAAATACAGTTGAAGAAATAGGTAGGAGTTTTGCTTATTGTAGTGGATTAACAAAAATAAATATATCAAGTTCAGTAAAAACAATTAGTTCAAATTGTTTTGATAGATGTAGTAATTTGTTAAATATAAATATCAATAAAAAAGAAGGCTCAATTACAGGCGCCCCTTGGGGAGCGCCAAAAGGAATGAAAGTAGTTAATTGGAATGGGTAAGACCATATAAAAATGAAACAATATTAAAATGAAGTGGAATTTCTAAGAGGTTGCTGAAAAGCAGCCTCTTATTATAGCCACTTTATTTTTTTACTTCAGCAGTGTTCTGCTTTAAAAACTCAACAATCTGATAAACATCAATCCAAATCTCATTAGGGCTGTCAACTTGTGAATCATCAAAAATAAGTTGCATACCAAAATGTAAATGAGGGATATTAACATTATTTACATTTTCCTTTATGCTATAACCTGTCATACCCATATAGCCAATTAAGCTACCAGCTTGAACAGTCATTCCTTCAGATAAGCCATCAGCATAAGGGTGGTCTTTTCTTAAATGTGCATAATAGTAATATCTTTTAGAGTCAAAACTCCTAATACCAATTCTCCAACCACCATATTGGTTCCAACCCAAATGTTCTATGATGCCAGACTCAACGGCAATGATAGGAGTTCCAATACTTCCTAAAAGGTCATTTCCAAGGTGAACTCTTTTAAAACCATAAGACCTGCTATTTCCAAAATCGTTGGAATGTGAAAAATAATAATTTTTAGCAATAGGAGAAAAGGCCTTAATTCCATATTTTTCAACAGTATTACCATTAGAGTCTATAGCATAATATGTTCCAATAAATTGAGAAAGAACAGCAGAATAGCTTTCATAATAATAATCATAAAGTTTTAATTTTTTAGACAAATTTTCCATTGTTTCGCCATTTTCTAGTTTTTTAGTCAGATTATCCAAATCAGACTTTGTAAATTCCTTGAAATCACCACCATTTTGACAAGCTAAATAAGCCAAAAGTTCAATCCAATTATATGTTGGATTACTATTTTCAGTATGTGATTTTATATCAAGTTTTGCTGTCAAATCAAGAGCGTCATAAGACACATTAAAATCAACCCATTTAATAAAATTTTTATTATTACTATTAGTATTTTGAGATGTTTCAGTTGCAAATGAATAAAAAATAAAAATAGAAGAAAGCACAATTATAGTGATTAACATTAATATTATTAATTTAAAATTTATTTTAAAACTATGTATAAACAAAAAAATCCACTCCCATATAATATATATTACAAAAGTAATAAAAAAATGATTGTAGAAGTGGATATTAAAATTTGACTAAAAAGGTTATTTATATTATAATAACAGCATCCTTTTAAGAGGAAATCTCGAAGAAAGGAGGCGATAAAAAATGACTTCATATGAATTAATCTGGCGATTAATTGTATTATTGTTGCTAAACAATAGCAATGAAAACCAAGAAAACAAAGAATAACCTTTGTAGGCAGGCTGGGAACCTGTCTTTTTCTTTGCAAAAAAAAATGAGATATGCGGGTACATATCTCGGCAACAAAAATGACTTCATATGTTGCTAGCTAATGTTATTATAACATCGTTTTTATTATATGTCAAATTCAAAACATAAATACGTTTAAAACACAATTTTCAAATTTTTATTGCTTTTTCATAGTTTCAATGTGCACATCTCTTAATAAATCTCTCTTAACAACACTAGGAGCGCCCATCATTAAATCTTCAGACTTACTATTTAGAGGGAATGCAATTATATCTCTTATAGATTCTTCATCTGCTAAAAGCATAATCATTCTATCAATTCCAGGAGCCATACCAGCATGTGGAGGAGCACCATATTGGAAAGCTGTAAACAATGCACCAAATTTTGTTTTTACTTCTGCTTCAGTGTATCCAGCCATTTCAAAAGCTTTTAACATTATATTTATATCATGGTTTCTAACTGCACCAGAAGCAAGTTCTATACCATTACAAACTAAGTCATATTGATATGCTAAAATCTCTAATGGATCTTGATTTTCTAATGATTCTAATCCACCTTGTGGCATAGAAAATGGGTTATGGCTAAATGCTAATTTACCATTATCTCCTAATTCAAACATAGGGAAGTCAACAATCCAACAGAAGTCGAAGCGATTATTATCAATTAATCCTAATCTTTTACCAAGTTCAGCTCTAACTTGACCTGCAAGTTTTTCAACAACACCAGGTACTTCTGCTATAAAGAATAAGCAATCACCAGCTTTAGAATTTGTACGTTCTAACATAGTTTGTTTTGCCTCTTCTGTAATAAATTTAGCAATAGGTCCTTGGAATGAACCATCATCTAAAATACGAAGCCAAGCTAAACCTTTAGCTTTTAAGTCTTTTATTGCAAAATTAGTCATATCTTCAAAAAAGCTTCTTGGTCGATCTGCAACATTATGTGCAGCAATAACACGAACAATTTGACGTTTAAATGCATTTAATTCTAATGTAGCAAAAACATCAGTACAATCAACAATTTCTAAAGGATTTCTTAAATCTGGTTTGTCTGTACCATATTTAAGCATTGCTTCTTTATATGTGATTCTTCTAAAAGGAGCTGATGTAATTTTTTTATCGGAAAATTCTTTAAATGTATTATAAATTACAGGTTCCATTGTATTTATAATATCTTCTTGAGTTGCAAAGCTCATTTCCATATCTAATTGATAAAATTCTCCTGGAGTTCTATCAGCTCTGGCGTCTTCGTCTCTAAAACAAGGTGCTATTTGGAAATATTTATCAATACCAGAAACCATTAACAATTGTTTAAATTGTTGAGGAGCTTGTGGTAAGGCATAAAACTTACCTGGATGTAATCTACTTGGTACTAAATAATCTCTAGCTCCTTCTGGTGAAGAGTTTGCAAGTATAGGTGTTTGAACCTCTAAGAAATTTCTTTCTATCATTTGATTTCTTAAAAATTGTAGAATTTTTGCACGTAATATTAAATTATTTTTTAATTTATCATTTCTTAAATCTAAAAATCTGTATTGAAGTCTTAAATCTTCTCTTACATCTTGATTCGTATTTACTTCGAATGGTAAATTAGCAGTTCTTTTACCTAATATTTCTATGTTTTCAATTTTAATTTCAACTAAACCTGTTTTTAGTTTTGGGTTTACAGTTTCTTCATCACGTTTTTTTACTGTACCTGATACAGCAACAGTAGATTCAACAGGTATATGTGAAGCAAAATCAACATCTTTGGCTTCACCAGAAGTTACTACTTGAGTAATTCCATACATATCTCTAATATCTAGAAAAACTAAACCTCCTAAATCTCTTATGGTTTGAACCCAACCACGAATTTGAACTTTTTCTCCAACATTTTCAAGAGAAATAGCATCACATTTTAAAACTTTGTAGTCTGACATAATAATCAAATCCTCCTTATTTTTAGGGCTAACAAATATTGCTTAAATGCAATAAAAAAGCCCCTTGCAATTACTTGCAGGGACGAAATAATTTCCGCGGTACCACCCGGCTTGAAAACTCATATATAAAATACAAATTTTCCACTTTATAAAGATTGCTCCAATATGTTTCACTTTTTAGGTTGACCTTAAAAGGCTCTCAGCCACGACCTTTTTCTCTTAGTTAAGTAACTTCTAAAAGTTTTGTATTGTACAAACGCAATGTATATTTAAATTCACATATGCTATTTTACATAAATTTACCTAATTTGTCAATACTTATTCAAAAAAATGGAAAAAACCAATAATTATTTTATTTTAATACCAAGTAAATATAACAAATTTAATGCTTGCATTTGTGTAATCACAAGACCTTTTACATCATTTAAAGAAACCGCGATTCCTTCAATATCACAATTAGATAAATCAATACCATTTAAATGCGTATTAGAAAATTGTGTTTGCGACAAATTAGATTCTTCGAAATAAATGTTTTTTAGTTTATTATCCTGAAAATAACTATTTTGTAAATTCGAATTTTCAAATAAAACATTATTAAAAGATGCTAATGAAAAATTCGAATAATTAGCATTACAATTAGAAAAAATAACATTATAAAATGAAGTACCTATAAACGAAGTTCCAACAATTTTACAATTAACAAATTCACATCTAACAAACGATGTGTTTTCAAACGAAGTATTTGAAAAATCGCAATTAATAAATTTCATATTAGAAAAAGAATTTTCACTTAAATTACTACTTGTGATGAAGACCTTTTCAAAAATAGAATTTTCAAATTCAATATTATTAAGGATAGTATTTTCATTATTGAATTGTGAAAGATTAATACTTTTAATATAGTTATCAGAAAAATCAAGGCTAAGTAAATTACTAATGTCTAACAAATTTTCTAATAATATTTTTTGTGGTTTTTGGATATTCATTTTATACATCTCCTGTTTTTACAAATTAATCTAGGTAAGCGCGAACCAAATCTGCACAAAAGTTCATTAGAAATCGAATTAGATTTATAAGAAAGATTTTCTACAGAAATTTTATCATTATCGCCAATTAAAGTGACTATATCACCAACTGAAATATTAGGAATATCTGAAATATCGATAATTAATTGGTCCATACAAATGGTACCAATAATTTTAGCCCATTTGCTATTAACTAAAACATTAATATTTCTATTAGATAATGCTCTAGGATATCCGTCTGCATAACCAATGGAAACAGTTGCAATGGTAGTATCTTTAGAAGCAACAAAATTTCTTCCATAGCTAACAGAGTCATTTTTGTGTAATTTATGAATTGATGTAACACGAGCTTTTAAAGCTAAAACAGGTTTTAGATGTATGAGCGTTTTAGAGTTGTTCTCGTGAATTATATTGTTAAAAACTCCATATATTCCAATTCCAATACGAACATAATCATAACGCAAATTACTGTAATTTAATGTACCATATGTGTTTTGAATGTGAAGCTTACCAAGATTGTAACCAGCCTCTTTAATTTTATTAATACAAAGATCAAAATTTTGAATTTGATTTTTTGTAAATTCTATATCGCCATTATCTAGGCTATCAGCAACACCTAAATGAGAATAACAACCTAAAATATTCAAATTTGTCATATTAAACATTTTTATAAAATTATCAATATTGTTGTAATTTTCACCGATTCTATTTAGACCGGTATTGATTTTTAAATGAACATTAATTTTATCTGACAATGTAAGAGACTCGATTTTTTTTGCATAATTAAAATCAACAATCGTTTGAATTAAATTATATTTTATAACAGACTCTAATTCGGTTATATCAGTATAACCCAAAATAAGAATGTTTCCTACAATACCATTTTGACGTAGTTCAATGCCTTCTTGTAAAGTAGCAACTGCAAAATTAGTAATGCCAATACTATTTAAAAACTTAGAAATTGGAATTGCTCCATTTCCATAAGCATTGGCTTTTACAACAGCCATTACCTCAGTCGTTTTTGGAATAATACTTCTAAATTCATTTATATTATGTTTTAAATTCTCCATATTTAGTTCAACCCAAGCTCTATCAGTAGCAGATAAACTATTATCCATAATATGCCCCCTTGCATTTTATTATGGACTAATTATATCAAAGATATAAAAGAAAGCAATAAATTATAAAAAAATAAAGCCAACTTTTATTAAAAAGTTGGCTAGGAACTTATTGATTCTCAAAATAATCTAACATTGCCTGGTGATTAAATGTTGCATCAAGTAATACTTGATATAAGTCGCCTACCATATCTGAAAAAATGATACAAGAATCAAATGCTATTAATAAACAAAAAACTCCAGTAACCAATGAAATCCAATCAGTAGGGGTAAAAGCAAAGGCAACAAATAATAAAATTGCAGCAATTCCAGATGTAAGAATTAATGAGATACAAGATGAAAACAAAGAAGCAATACCACTAGAATGTCGTCTTCGTGAAATGATAAATATCACTCCAAAAAGTATAATCGCAGAAGCTACAATTCCAAGAATCAAAGATATATCCTCGTTTGTAAGTTCCATTTTATCCTCCTAAAATCGATGTGAAAAATATATGTAAAACTAAGAAGTTAGAAGAATAATCCTCTACACTAATTAGTGTAATAGTTAAAAACAGAATAATCTGTACATACATATTATAACATAAATTATGTTAAGTTGCAAATTTTATTTAGTTTATAATATATACAAATAAAACTACAAAAAAGTCATACAAAACATTGATATTTCAATATTTGTATGACTTTTCGTTTATGGTGCACCAGGAGGGATTCGAACCCCCGACCTCTCGGTTCGTAGCCGAGTACTCTATCCAACTAAGCTACTGGTGCAAAAATAAAAAAGAACCACTTACTAGCAGTAGCTCTTTTACGTAGTTCTTTTTATATGGTCGAGGTGACAGGGATCGAACCTGCGACCTCATGGTCCCAAACCACGCGCGCTACCAACTGCGCTACACCTCGATTTAGACTTGATAATCACTAACGCTTATATATAATAGCACATTTTGTAACGCTTTGCAATAGTTTGGAACAAAAAAATTGAAAAAATGGGGCATAGGTCTGATTTAACGGAAGCCACCACCGGCCACCGCCTCCACCGAAGGAACCGCCTCCGCCTCCGCCTGACGAAAATCCTCCTCCGCCAGATGAATAATTTTGAGCTTTTTCATATGAGGAAATTCCAGAAGATGCGTATGAATTTATAAGTAAAATATCACTATATGAAGAAAAGTGAGATTGTTCAAACACATCAGGATATAAGTCGCTAAATTGTTTTGAAACAGTCTTTGCAATTCCCATCATTTGAGCATAAACCAGATAATCTTCAAGTAGTTTTACTTCAAGAGGTTGTTTATCTTTTATTAAAGTGTAATCAAGTAAAAATCTTTTTAAGCCGGCAAGTTGCAATGCTTTTTCTTTTAGTTTAGAGGTTGCCTCATACACATATGGATTGAAAAAATTCATATGACTTTTTTTGTAATAATTAATAAAACCTTGTGAAACTAATTCCTTTCTACCAGTTTTCGTTACAGTTGTTAACCAACTGTTCAATTTCTCAAAGTTAATGTTACACCAGTTTTTAAATTCATTTTGCTCTAAAATTCCATTTTTACTAGCTATAAACAGCATATTAAATAATTTTTGTTCAACTTCATCTTTTATATTTTTAACAGAAGTTTCTGCATTTAATATTAAAGAACAAGTAGTTTTTTCACCGAAAATTCCAGAGGTTTGTGTAGTTTCAATTTTAATAATATCATCTTTTAACCATTTTAATAAAATTGCTCCTATAATATTAGAATCTTTTTTTGAAATCTTATAATTAAAAGCAATATAGTTAGCTTCAATTAAATTGATATCAAAAGGAATATCTCTAAAATAAGGAACATCTTTAGGAATTTTCTTGCCTTCTCTTCCAAATTTTAACCCACCAGAAGACGTTTTTGAAATTTTTATAGTACTGACAACTAATGTGCTAGTAATTAACAAAAACATAATAATAGAAATAATTTCAGAAACATTTAAAGAGCTATTAGTATATTTGGTTGCTCCATTATTTGCCATATCCAAATAATAATTAAAATTTTGGTTTATAGTATTATCAGAAACAGTAAAAGTATTACTTGGAAATTGAACAAGCATTGTTATATATTCATCTTGAGATAAAGAACCATCTGAATTCATTTCGATACAACCGTCATATACATATGCTGTACCACCATAATTTCCATATCCCCATACTCCAACTGAATCAGAAATCCTAGAATCAGTATGGATTTTTATATCAACATCACCAATACTATTCGAAAAATCATAAGGAATAAATGTCCAATAAAGCATTTGTGAATCATTTAAATCAGCAATAAAATTACTTATGTTATATTTTACAGTGTATGTGTGTGAACTATAAGAACTAATTCCCCAACATAATTCAACTCCATTAGAAATTTTATTAATACCGCATTTATATGCCTTATCTGAAAGGGAACCAGACGTATCCCAAGATGAAAGCTTTGTATAAGGAGTATTACCTTCAGAGACTGATAAATTACTAATTTCTGATTTACCTAAATTATAGTAAGGATGGTATACTTCTGTTCCTTGGTTAGAATAACAATTCCAGATTTCAGTTACAGAAGCATTTCCGAATGAATCAATATAAATATCCATTGAAATTTTATCAATAGAATTAGCCTCTACATTTTTAGGAATACTAAAAAATAGTAGAAAAGATATAAATATCAATAATAATTTTAGATACTTTTTCATAAAAAACCCCCTTTATTATGAATATATTATTTCATAATAAAAAAGAAAAGGCAATAGAAAAAATATTTTTGCAAAATAAAACAGGACAAGGAATTAACCTTATCCTGTTGCAACTAATTGTTGTCTTTTAATGTACGAAGATAAACAAGTTCCTGCCCATCAACTAAGAACAGATGTTGCTCTGGATCATACGAATAATGCTCTGGGCATTTTAATTCATCAAAGTTATATTCGTAGGTCTCAAACCAAGCAGATGCAAAAGGGGTAGGCTCATCACGAGAAAGATCGCTAAAAGCAAGCCAAAGGCGATAGTGAGGATTCAAGTCTTTCAAGTTATGAAAAAGCTCAAGAAGCAATTGCTTGCTTGGAACAATTTTGTTTTCTGTCATTATGTTTCTCCTTTGATAAAGAAAACAATAGTTACTATATAAACAGGCTTTTTGCCTGATAAAAAAGTATATAATTTATTATACCACAAATTTACAAATATACAATAAAATAGAACTAGATTTGCTCGTTTCGAAGAAATCTAGTTCAATAAACAAAAAATAAACATATAAATATATGATTTATTCTACAAGCATTGTAGCAAAAAAACATAGACAAGTCAACACAAAACAAGAATAATTGTAAAAAATAGTGGTAAAATAAAAAATATAATGATATACTAACTATGAAAATATATTATACGAGGAGGATAAGAATGGAAGAATTAAAAGAAAAACTTTTTAAAAACAATAAAAGTGGATGGGAAACTGTAGACTCAGAGAAAAGAAACAAGATAGAAGATATATCAACAAAGTATATGAATTTCTTAAATAGAGCAAAAACAGAAAGAGAATTTATAAAAAGAGCAAGAGAATTAGCAAATAACAATGGATATAGAGACATAATGGAATTTGAAACATTAAAACCAGGGGACAAAATATATTTTGTAAATAGAGAAAAAAGTATGTATTTAGCAATTATAGGAGAAAATTCAATTGAAAACGGTATTCATATAATCGGTTCACACGTGGATTCTCCAAGATTGGATTTAAAACCAAACCCATTATATGAAGATACAGGTTTTGCATATTTTAAAACACATTATTATGGTGGAATAAAAAAATATCAATGGACAGCTATACCACTTAGTATACATGGAGTTATAGCAAAAACAAATGGAGAAAAGGTTGAAATCAATATAGGAGAAGATGAAGCAGATCCTATATTTACAATTACAGATTTATTACCACATTTAGCTCAAGAACAAATGGAGAAGAAATTGAAAAATGGTATAGATGGTGAAGATTTAAATCTTTTAGTTGGAAGTATGCCATATAATGATGCTAAAGGGACAGACAGAGTTAAATTAAATATTTTAAATTTATTAAATCAAAAATATGGAATCACAGAAGAAGATCTAACAAGTGCAGAAATAGAATTAGTTCCAGCATTTAAGGCAAGAACCTTAGGACTAGATGGTAGTATGATTGCTGCATATGGTCAAGATGACAAAGTTTGTGCATATACATCTCTTCAAGCAATGATGGAATTAGATAATGTAAAAAACACTGCTGTATGTATTTTGTCAGACAAAGAAGAAATTGGAAGCATGGGAAATACAGGTATGGAATCACATATGTTTGACTTCTTTATTTCTGAAATTTTAAATAAATTAGGAGTAAATAGACCAAACTTATTAGACAAAGTATTTTGTTTTTCTAAAATGTTATCATCAGATGTTGATGCAGGATTTGACCCAATGTATGCGTCTGTATCTGATAAAACAAATGCAGGTTTTTTAGGAAAAGGAATTAGCTTAAATAAATACACAGGAGCAAGAGGAAAATCTGGTGCTTCTGATGCAAATGCAGAATATGTAGCTTGGGTAAGAAATATATTAGAAAAAAATGATATAAGATATCAAGTTGCAGAACTAGGAAAAGTTGATGTTGGTGGTGGAGGAACAATCGCATATATTATTGCTAATAAAGGTGCCGATGTAATAGACTGTGGCGTTCCAGTACTATCAATGCATGCTCCATATGAAGTTACAAGTAAATATGATGTATATTCTGCTTATGAAACATACAAAGCTTTTTGGAAAGAATAGAAAGTATGTAAAATAAATACAAATATAAATAAAAATAAAAAACAATATATATAATTTTATGCAATGCCGCGTAAGCGACCAAACGAGCTGTGCGAGTGCGATTGGAGCAATCGACATACCAGTACAGCTTGTAGATGGAGATTGCGACACACAAGGCATAAAGAAAATTATATATATTGTTATTTTATTATTTTATATGTTTTAATTCATCTATAACATTAGAAATAAATTCTTTTTTATCTTCAGACAAAGTTTCAATTTTCTCAGACAATCTAATGTTAGACATAATCTCTGAATTGTCAACAAATGATTTGTAAAATACATTTGGAGTAATACCTAAAAGGTTAATATATTTAATTAAAGTCTGAGTTTTTATTCCGCTTTTTCCGGTTTCTATTCTTGAAATATATTTAACTGAAATTCCAATTTTTTCTGCTAATTGCTCTTGAGTTAGGTTAGCTTTTAACCTAGAATCCTTCAAAATCTTACTCCAATTTTTATCAATATCTGATTTAGAAACAGAGTCCATATTTTCCCCCTCCAAAATTACTTAAGTATAAGTAATAGTATACCAACCTTGGAAGATTAATTAAACATATTAATAATGCAAGAAAAAACAAACAAAAAGAGTTGCAAAAATCATAAAAAGCACAGTTAATAAAGGAAAAAAGAAAATAAAGAGAAAAAGCAAACTAACACTATTAGTTATACCTAAATGAAGCTAAAAATATTCATAGGTATAAAAATATCCTCAAAAAATAGCATATTTACTATTCTAAGAGGATATGAAATTTAAATATTATTGGTATCAGATTTTGATATATAACCATATTTGACCATTTTATTTAATACATATTTTTGACGCTGTTTAGCTAAAGTAGGATTAACATTTGGAGAGTATACAGAAGGAGCATTTGGAATACCTGCTAGCATTGATGCTTCTGAAAGAGTTAAATCTTTAGGACTTTTTTTATAATATCCATAACTAGCATCATAAATACCATAATAGCCATCTCCAAAATAGCACGTATTTGCATATATTTCCAAAATGTCACTCTTAGTGAAGTTTTTCTCTATATCAAAAGCAGCAAAAGCTTCACCTAATTTTCTTTCAAAGCTGAAATCCTGAGAGAAAACAACATTTTTAGCAACTTGTTGAGTTATTGTGCTACCACCTTCTTGAAGTTCTTTAGCTTTAAAGTTAGACCAAATAGCTCTACAAATTCCAATTGGGTCTAAGGCTCCATGCTCATAAAATCTGTGGTCTTCAGCTGCAACAACAGCATTAACATAAGTTTTTGACAAATCTTCAAATTTGGTATAATGCTCTTTTGAGGTTATTTTATCAATTCTCGAATTCAACGAATCTTCAGTTAAAGCTTTGTTGTAAGTGGTATAACCAATTATTGAGCAAATGGCTAGCACAATCAATATTATAATAATTAAAAAAACAAATAACTTTTTAAAAAAATTCATACAATCACCATCCTTAGTAATTATCAGAATACATTATATAATAAAAAATTCTTAAAAGAAATAAAATAATCAAAAAATTAAATAATCACGAAACATAAAATAATTGAATAAAATATAAAAAACAAAAAAGGAAGGAAGATATATGAGCAAAATACAATTTACCAAAATGCATGGATTAGGAAATGATTATATTTATATAGATGCAATTAAAAATAAAGACTTAAAAGAAATTTTTACAAGGTACAGTTTAGGAGCCTTAGTCAGGTACTTAAGTGATAGACACTTTGGAATTGGAGGAGATGGAGTTATATTTTTAGATTCAAGTACAGTTGCTGATTTTAAAATGAGAATATTTAATAGTGATGGAACAGAAGCAGAAATGTGTGGAAACGGAATTAGAGCTTTTGCAAAATACATATATGATAACAGTTTAGCAAAAGGAGAAATTTTAAAAATAGAAACATTGGCAGGAATAAAGGAGATAAAAAGAGAAAAATATTTTACTGGAATAAATAATGAAGAAATAGATGAATATGTCGTAAATATGGGGCAACCTAAAGTGTGGGGAAAAACAGAACTTGAAATTTTAGATAATAAAATAGAGACAATTAATATATCTATTGGAAATCCACATGCTGTAATATTTGTTGAAAATGTTGATAATATTCAAATAGATAAAATTGGACCAATTATAGAAAATTATAAATATTTTCCACAAAAGACCAATGTAGAATTTGTACAAATTCTAGATAAAAACCTAATAAAAGTAAGGGTATGGGAAAGAGGAAGCAGAGAAACTTTAGCTTGTGGTACGGGAAGTTGTGCAGCTGTTATTGCAGGGGTCACCAACAATTTAACAAAAAGAAAAGTAAAAGTATTGTTACAAGGCGGAGAATTAGAAATAGATTGGAATGAGCAAGATAATAATGTTTATATGAAAGGAATTGCTACAAAAGTGTTTGATGGAACTATAGAAATATAAATAAAAACCTGGAATGCAATACATTCCAAGTTTTATTTTTAAAAAATTTCATTTTTAGTTTTAACAATTTCTTTATGCTCAGGGTCCAACATTTCGTCAATAAGACCAGCAATAACTATACGTTCATTATAAGGATACTTAGTTCCCATATAATCTATATAAAGATCATTACCTAAACCTGGAATAACTAAAATATCATCTTTGTTCATCATATGCAAAGCATATCTTAGAGCTTCTGTTCTATTTAAAATAATCTTATAGTTTCCGCCAGATTTTTTTAGACCAACTTCAATATCAGATAAGATTTTTCTAGGATCCTCTGTTCTAACTTGGTCTGATGTAAGAACTGTAAAGTCAGCTAAAGTTCCAGAAATTTTACCCATTATAGGACGTTTAGCACTATCTCTGTCACCACCAACACCCCAGGTACAAATGACTCTGCCTTTTGTATATGGTTTTACAGTTTTTAAGATGGATTCCAAGCTAGAAGGAGTATGTGCATAATCTATCATAATTTTATAACCTAATTTATTAGGCACCATTTCACTTCTTCCGAAAACGTGAAATGGATTTAAACCTGATTTTATATCTTCATATGTTGCACCAAAATATCTTGCAACAGTAATTGCACCTAAAGCATTATATGCCATATACTTACCAGGAATTGAAACTGTTACATCTTTAGTATATTCTGGTGTTACTAAAGAAAAATCAACAGAATGATTGGTATATTCAAAATCTTTTGCCATAATATCGGCTTTGTTTTCAACACCAAAAGTTATAATTTTTTTATCAGGTAACAACTCTGGAACCTTTTTGGTATAATCATTATCCACATTTACTACACAAATAGGGGATAATTTCATTAAAGAAAGTTTGGCTTCAAAATAATCTTCCATTGTAGGATGTTCATTTGGACTAATATGATCTTCGCTTAAATTTGTAAATAAAGCAATATCAAAATCACAACCAACAACTCTATCCATTTTCATTGCTTGTGAAGAAACCTCTAAGATAACAATATCAACATTTTCTTTAACCATCATATCTAAGTACTCTTGAATTTTATAACTCTCTTGTGTAGTTCTATCAAGTACTTCAAGCATTTGGTCATTTATGTAACAAGCAATACTACCAATTAATCCAACTTTAAATCCATGTTTTTGCAAAATGGATTTAATCATAAAAGTAGAAGTGGTTTTTCCTTTAGTTCCAGTAACTCCAATAATTTTTAATTTTTTTGAAGGATTATCATATAAATTACAGCTACAAAGAGCTAATTTTTTTCTTATATTATCCATTTTTATAAATGTAATATTTTCATAATTTAAAGAATTTAAATCAACATCAGATTCTACTGCAATAGCAGTTGCACCATTTCTTATAGCACTTTCTATAAAATCTGTTCCTTTTAATTTATAACCAGTAATTGCAAAGAAAAAACCGTTTTCTTTTATTAATCTTGAGTCAGAGGAAATGTTAGTAACGTCAATAGCAAGATTTCCCTTGGTTTCGATTGTTTCTATATTTGTTAATACATTTTTTAATAGCATAATTTTTGCCTCCTAAAATTTATTCAATTGTATTATACGCTAGGCTTACTGCGATGTCAAATCTTTTAGGCAATTACATTATATATATGTTTTTCATATCTATAAAAAGGAAAAAAATTGGCATTTTTAATTAAATAAAAGTTTCCATTTTCAATTTGCATATATTCCTCCTATAATAAAAAATGAGGGCTATCTAAAAAGAAAGCCCCCACATACATTTTTTAGCTTGCCCTATTTTATGACACTGCAAGCCGTGTCATCCATTTGTTAAACCTATCCTATTTATCGACACTATAGGTCGTGTCCTCCATTTTTTACAATATTAGTATAACACAAAACAAGTTAATGCACAATACTTTTTGTGTTATTTCTAATATATTATTAATATGGCAGATAAAAAGTACTATTATGCAGGATATTAATTTCATTGCATTACTTTACAAAAAAAGAGTCATACAAAACATTGATATTTCAATACTTGTATGACTTTTCGTTTATGGTGAGCCAGGAGGGTCTCGAACCCCCGACCCCAGGCTTAGAAGGCCTGTGCTCTATCCAGCTGAGCTACTGACCCATATCTTGGATGACAATTATTATAATAGCACAAAAATATTAGACTGTCAATAGCTAAATTAATATTAATGAAAAAACTAGAGAAAAAATACCAAAAGGTAAAAATTAAAGTCCCTGAAACTCAAGCACCCGTAATGTGAATTTTTTGTGAAACGCTTTACATTAAATCTATATAATGATAATATTGTAAACAAATTAATATATAACAAAAGGAGGAATTTTTTGTGATAGAGGTAAAAAATGTTACAAAAAAGTATGGGAAATTTACAGCCGTAGACAACATAAGTTTTACAATTAAAGAGGGCGAAATAGTAGGACTATTACGGACCAAATGGTGCGGGAAAAAGTACAACAATGAATATGTTAACAGGATTTATTGAACAAACAAGTGGAGAAATTGTTGTAGATGGTTTTGATATGTTAAAAAAACCAAAGAAAGCAAAAAAAGAAATTGGCTATATGCCAGAAGGAGTACCACTTTATACAGATTTAACAGTAAAAGAATTTGTTACATATATGGCAGAAATAAAGAAAGTGGATAGAAAAACAAGAAAAGAAGAAGTAGAAAAAATAATAGAAAAAACAGGTTTGAAAGATGTAGAGAAAAAGCTTATTAGAAATCTTTCAAGAGGATATAAACAAAGAACAGGTATGGCAGGAGCTCTAGTTGGAGCACCTAAAATATTAATTTTAGACGAACCAACAGTTGGATTAGACCCTAAACAAATAACAGAAATTAGAAATTTAATAAAAGAACTTGGAAAAACACATACAGTAATTTTAAGCTCACATATTTTATCAGAAGTAAGTCAAATTTGTAATAAAGTAATTATTATAAATAAAGGAAAACTAGTTGCAATAGATACACCAGAAAACTTAGAAAATAAAGTATCAAATAAAAATTGTATTTATGTAACAGTAGAAGACCCTGAAGACAAAATGAAAGATATGAAAGACAAAATAGAAGGTGCACAAAAATTTGAACTAATAGAAGAACTAGAAGATGGAACAAAACAATATATGGTTGAATCAAAAGAAAATGTAGATCTAAGAAAAGTATTATTTACAGAGCTTGCAAAAGAAAATATCACAATATTTGAAATGAAAAAAGCAGATAGTACATTAGAAGATGCGTTTATGAAAATCATTGAAGGAGGTAAAAACTAATGTTAGCAGTCATAAAAAAAGAGTTAAAAACATATTTTTATTCACCAGTAGGATATGTGTTTATAGGATTATTTTTACTAATGTTTAGTATATTTTTCTATGTAGATGTTTTTAAATATCAAAGCACAAACTTTGAATATATATTTTACTCAGGTGCAACAATATTAACATTTATAGTACCTGTACTTACAATGAAATCAATTGCAGAAGAAAGAAAAAACGGAACAGAACAATTGCTATTGACATCACCACTTAGTATTACAAAATTAGTATTAGGAAAATTTATAGCAGCAACATTAATAGTTTTAATAACAGAAATTTGTACATTCTTATATTTTGGAATACTATGTTTCTTTGGAAAACCACATATAACAACAGCATTGGTTACATTATTAGGATTTTTATTATTAGCAATGAGTTATATCTCATTTGGTATTTTTGCTTCAAGCATTACAGAAAATCAAATAATTGCAGGTGTAATTACAATAGGATTTTTTATTTTAACTTGGTTTTTACCACAATTTAATAGCATATTTACAAATTTCTCATTAATAAATATGTTTTCTAAATTTCCAGAAGGACAAATTGACATTGCAGATACTGTAATGTATATAAGTTTTACAGTTTTATGCTTATTACTTACAGTAATATTTATGCAAAGAAGAAAAAGTGTAAGATAGGAGGTAAGAACATTGAAAAAAGAAAGTAAAGAGCAAAAAGCAAAAAACAAAGCTGATAAAATGGCTAAAAAAGCTGAGGCTAAAAAGAATAAAGCAGGCAAAAAAGATTTAAAAAATAAAGATAAAAAACCAAATAAATTTATAGAAATTATAAAGAAAAAATGGTTAATTAATGGAACAAAAACAACAATACTAGTAGTTGCACTAATTGCAATATTTATGGCATTAAATTTAGGTATGCAAAAACTAAACTTAACACCATTAGATTTTACTCAAGAAAAGTTATATACGTTAACAGATGAAAGCAAAGAAAAAGTAAAAAATATAGATAAAATTATAAATATTTATTTTGTAGGATATACAGATACAGATTCTAATTTAGATTTAGCAAAACAATATAATAAAGTAAATAACAAAATTACAGCAGAAGCAGTAGATGCAAATAATAGACCAGATTTAACGCAAAAATATGGAATAGAAAATGGAACACAAGGAATTATTGTAGAATGTGGAGAAAAATCAAAAGTATTAACATCACAAGATTTAGTAAGTTATGACACATCTTCTTCAAAAACAGTAAGTGTAGCAGAACAAAAACTAACAGGAGCAATAGTTTCTGTATCAACAGATAAAGTTCCAAAAGTATACTTCTTAGAAGGATATAGTGATTTTTCACTATCACAAAATATGACTTATTTAAAAATGTTACTAGCAAATGAAATTAATAAAATAGATACATTAAATATTTTAACAAGTGGAAAAGTTCCAGATGACTGTGACACATTAGTAATAACAACACCTTCAAAGGATTTTGATGATGTTGCAACAACAGCAATAACAGACTATATAAATTCAGGAAAAAATATTTTATGGTTAAATGCAGCACAAACAGCATCAAAAGAATTAACAAATGTTAATAAAATATTAGCATTATATGGTGTAAATCCATTTGAAACAGGAATAATAAGAGAAACAGACTCAAGCAAAATGATGTCAAATTCACCTGATATTATAGTTCCAAAAGTGCAATATTCAGATAGTACAAAGAGCATATATAATACAACAGGCCCAATATTTATAAATGCAACAAAAATAAATATAGCTGATTCAGACAAATTAACAGAATTAAATGTAACAAAGACAGAATTAGCAAATACAAGTACAGGTTCATATTTTAGAAAAGATTTTAATAGTCAACAATCATCAGCAACAAGTAATGACGAAACAGGAAGTTTTGTTGTAGGGGCAGAATTAGATAAAACAATAAAAGCTGCAAATGATGAAACAAACGAACAAGCAGTAAAATCTAAATTGATAATATATGGAGAAAACTATTTTGCAACAGATTATCAACTAAGCCAAAACTCACAATATTCAGCAGTTCAACTTGGATATAACAAAGAACTTGTAATGGATTCGATATCATATCTAGTTGATAGAGAAGAAGATATAACAGCAAGAAAAGATACCGGAACAGTAACATATACAGCAACAGACAAGCAAGATACAATAATTAAATGTATAATATTTACTGTACCAGCTGTAATTATTTTAGCAGGTATTGTTGTATGGCAAGTTAGAAGAAGAAAAAAATAGAAAAGAGGAAAAATTATGGTAGATTTACACACACATACAACATTTTCCGATGGAACTTGGCCGGTAGAAAAATTATTAGAGGTAGCAGAAGAGAAAAAAGTTACAACATTGGCAATTACAGACCACGATACGGCATTACCACATATAAAATTAAAAAATATGGAAAAAGAAAAATATTTTTCAGGAAGAATAATTGTTGGTGGAGAATTTAATGCGATATTTAATGGAACAAAAATAGAATTACTTGGTTATAACTTTGACCCAGAAAAATTGCAAAAATGGATTGATAAAGCATATGATAAAAACAGAGAAGAACAAGGCTATGAAGAGGAATTTGAAGAACTTTTGCAATTGTGTAAAAAGAATAATATAAGAACAACAGAAGAATTAAAATATGATGCAAAAATAAAATGGCCAACTAAAATAATATATGACGATATTGTTAAATATCCGGAAAATAGAAAATTCTTTACAGATGCTGAATGGAGCGAAAGACAAGGATTTTTTAGAAGTTGTACTTGTAACCCTAATTTTATTTTATATAGAAGTTTTGAAAAACAATATCCAGATGCTAAAGAAGTTGTGCGGACAAATAAGAAAGGCAGGAGGAAAAGTGTTTTTAGCACATTTATATTTGTATTCATTAGATAATCCAATTGAATATTTGGAAGAATTAGTTAAAGCAAATATTATTGACGGTGTAGAAACATATTATCCAAGATTTACAAAAGAACAAGTTAAAACATTAGAGGATTTTTGTGAAAAACATAAAGTCTTTATGTCAGGAGGTTCAGATTGCCACGGAACTAAAAATCCAATGAAAGTCGGAACAGGCCTAAACAATAACCTTAATATTTCAGAAGAGGTTGTAAAACCTTGGATAAATAACAACTAAAGAGACTGAATAAAAAGCAAGAAATTTTCTTGCTTTTTATTTATGCGTATAGTAAAATTAAGATACTAAAATCGAAAGAAAAGAAGGCCTATATTTTAATTGGTTTGAGTTTTATGTTTTATAAAAAAATGTAAGCTCTAATAGGAGGAAAAAATAAAAAATGAAAGATATTTGGAAAGAATATGAACCAAATTTAGGATTTAAAAGAATAAATAGAAGGAAAATAATTATAACTACTATAGTAGTAACCGTGATAGTACTTGTTGGTATTGCTGTAGGAACATATTGCACAAATGAAGCTGTAAGAGGCTGGATAGATAAATTTATATTTAGAAAAGAAGTTTTACAAGATAGTGTTGCAACAATAGATTTAAAAGAAGGACAAAATGCAAATGTATATGCTTTTAATAAATACATTGGAATATTAGATCAAGCTAAATTTACTGTGTATTCTAACAGTGGCAGTAAGGAAAAAGAATTAGATGTGCAAATATCAAACCCACTATATAGCTCAGCTAATAGATTTTTAGCAATAGCAGAAAAGGGAGGCCAAAAATTTTATCTAATTACAGATAAAGATGTAAGTTGGGATGCAACAGTAGAGGGGAATATATCACAAGTATTTGTAAATAAAAATGGCTATGTAGCAGTTGTAATAACAGGAACACTTAATAAAACAGTTATTAAAATGTATAATCCATCAGGAAAAGCGATGTTTACACAATATTTATCAACTACAAGAGCAATAGATGTAAGCATTTCTAATGACAACAGATATTTAGCAATTGCTGAAATAGACACATCTAAAACAGTTCTACAATCAAATGTTAAAATAATATCTATAGAGAAAGCAGAAAAAAATGCAGATGATTATTTAGAAAAAACATATTCAAGTGCAACTGGAAAATTAATAACAAACATAAGATATCAAGATAAAAATAAATTAGTATGTATGTACATAGATGGAATATCAGTAATAGAAAATGACCAAGAAAATACATTAGTAGATACTAAAGACAAAAAAATTGCATTTCAGTCAATTGATATAGATAATAACATATGTTATGTAGAAGAAAAATCATCAGGATTATTTACAGCTGATTCGGTTGTAAATATTACAAACATCGACAATAAAAGTTCAAAACAATATACAGTAAACTATGTTGCAAAAGAAATATTTACAAATGTAGATATTATTGCACTAAACCTTGGAACAGATATTGAATTTATAAATACAGGCGGATGGCTAGTAAAAAGATATGTTGCAAACCAAGAAATAACAAATGTAGTAGTATCAAATAATATAGCTGGAATAGTATATAGAGACAAAATAGAAATAATAAATTTATAGGGGGTTCTTATGTGGGGCATAATTGATATAATAATTCTTGTATTCATTTTATTATCTGCAATTGGTGGATATAGAAAAGGACTGATATCACTAGGAATACATCTTTTTGCATTTGTATTAGCATTATTGATTTCATTTGTTTTATATAGGCCAATAGGAAATATAATAATTAATACAACACAAGTTGATGAAACAATTCAAGCAACAATTCAAAAAAATGCAGAAACAATGGTAAACACAAAAGGATTTGAAAATGATTTAACAAAAAGCTTGGTCGAAAGTGCAGAAAACGGTATGTTACCAGAAGTTTCAAAAGAGTTAGCATATAATATAGTATATTTGGGAACAATGATAGTACTATTTTTAGTCCTTAGAGTATGCTTAATGCTAGTAAACACAGTAGCAAACGCAATTTCTAAATTACCCGTGCTAGACCAAGTAAATAAACTAGGCGGAGCAGCATATGGAGTTGTAAGAGGGATTATAATTACATATGCAGTACTATTAATAATAAGTTTAGGAATAGCAATAAATCCTACAACTAAACTAGCACAAATGATAAACGACACGTACTTAGCTAAAACAATGATGGAAAATAATATTTTAAATGTATTTTTTGTGAAAAATTAGGCGGACTTTATTGCCTTTTTAGACAAAATTTGCTATACTAATAACAATTGATTTTAGGAGTGAGTATTTTGGAAAAAAATAGTTCGAACAAAAGAACAAGAAATAATAATCAAAACAATAAAACAAGAAAAAAAGTCGAAAATGGAAAAAATATAAATAACAAAAAAACAGGAAAAAATAAAAAGAAAATTTGGCCAAAAGTATTGTTAGCAATAGTAATAGTGTTAGCAGTTGCTGGAGGAGCTTTTGCATATAATGTACAAAAAAATGGAGGAGGAGCTAAAGGTGTTTTAACAACAGTACTAGATACCAAAAAAGATGTTGGAGAATTTCAATGTTTAATATTGGGAATTAGTACAGATGAAGAGGGATCATTATTAACAGACACTATAATGGTTGCATCATATAACCCTAAAACACAAAAAGCAGCACTAATTTCAATACCTAGAGATAGTTATACAGGAAAAAATCCTGCAAAAGCATCAGCTTACGAGAAAATAAATTCATTATATAGTAGAAAAGAGGATCCTAAAACCGTCTTAGACGCTGTAAATAATTTAACTGGTCTAGATTTAAAATATTATGCAATAGTAAAAACAGAGGCTTTTATAAAATTAGTAGACGCTATTGGCGGTATTACATTTAATGTTCCAATAGATATGAATTATGATGATACTTCTCAAGATTTGCATATTCATTTAAAAGCTGGAGAACAAGAACTAGATGGAAATAAAGCTGAACAATTAGTTCGATTTAGACATAACAATGATAATACTTCATATCCTACAGAATATGGTGATAATGACTTAGGAAGAATGAGAACACAAAGAGAATTTATTATGCAAGTAATAAAACAAACTGCTAAAGTAGAAAACATAACAAAAATCGGTAAAATCTTAGATATAGCCGGAGAAAATGTAATAACAAACATAGACTTCGAAGCAGCAAAAGACTATATACCATATGTTGTAGAATTTAATACAGATAATTTAGAAACAGATTCATTACCAGGAACAGTTCCAAATTTAAAACAAACTAATAATGTAAGTATATTTGTAGTAGACAAAGTTGCTGCAAAAGAAATGGTTCAAAAAATGTTTTATGATGTAGACGGCGTAGAAGAAGGAAATACAACAGAAGAAACAAATACATCAAATTCAAGTAATGTAACATCAAGCAATAAAACATCAAAATCAAACACAACAAGTAGCCAAACAGCAGAAAATAGTAAATCAAATATAAAAATAGAAGTGTTAAATGGTAGTGGAGTAAGTTCAAACTTACAAAAAGTTGTAGACCAATTGGAAGGTGCAGGATTTAAAATATCTAGAACAGGAAGTACAAACTCAACATCAAAAACAGTCATTATGAATAAAAAGAGCACATCAGACAGTATATTAAATAGTATAAAAACAACAATAGGAACAGGTTATGTCCAAGATAGTGAATCAAATTCTAGTAAAGTAAATGTTGTAGTAATAATTGGAAAAGACTACGAATAAAACATAAAAACAAGGCTGTTTATTAAATTAAACAGCCTTAATTGTAAAATCTTTTAATAGTTAATGTAAAAGTCTCGGAATATAAATTTTTCATTACATTCCTTGGCTTATTACGAAACTTATATTTCAACACTTTATAATAACCTATTAATGCTTAATAAAATGTTTTATAATCTTATAAATAATTAGTATCAAAATTAAAATCCCTAATCCATATAAACAATATAAAACAAAATTAGATTTTTCTACATTGTTTGCAGCAATTAAATCAGTGGAATATGTTATTCCATTTACAGAATAAGAAACTTTGCCTAAAACTTGGCCATCTTCAATAGGTGCTTTAATATCACTATTTAAAGTGATTTGAGGTTCTATTTTAGACAAATCATCAGAATTATTTGCTAAAACCGGTATATCCTCAGAGACCAATAAATTCAAATTTTTTGTATCTTTAGTAGCATTTTTAACTTCCACATTAGTTATAATATCTTTTTCATTAACAATATTTTTAATAGAAAAATTTGTGTAACCATAATTATATAAAGAACGAGTGTCTTTAAATCTATTATTACTATTTAAAATAACACCAACTAACTCTAAATTATCATTATAAGCAGCAGAAACTAAGCATTCCCCTGCTTCAGATGTATACCCTGTTTTGCCTGCGATAAGATTAGGATAATAATTAGAATTTCCAGCAATTAATAATTCGTTAGTAGAACTATATTTTCTTGGTTCAGACTTATTTGTTGAAGGAATTGCACAAGATGCTTGACCAGCAATTTTTCTAAAATCATCATTTTTTAAACAATATTGCATAATAATTGCTAAATCATGTGCAGTTGTATAATGATTATTATCTTGTAATCCATATGGGTTAGTAAAATGAGTATCAGATAATCCCAATTCATTAATTTTAGTATTCATCATAGCGACAAAACTATCAATAGAACCACCAGTATATTCAGCTAAAACATTTGCAGCATCATTGGCTGAATGAACAAGTAAAAGTTCTAGCAATTGTTCAACAGTAAGTACTTCATCAATTTGAATGCTTGCAGTAGAATATCCACTTGGAATTGTCATAACAGCATTATAACTAGCAGTTACTTTTTCATCTAAACTATGATTTTCAAGAACTAAAATTGCAGTAAGAATTTTAGTAGTACTTGCAGGAAACATTCTTCTATTCATATCTTTACTATATAAAACTTTATTTGTCTTGTTGTCAATAAGTAATGCAGATTCAGCATTAATATCTGGTCCGGAATTTGTATTATTTGCTAAGACATAAGTACCAAATGTACCAATGTTACCAATTAATACAAATATTGTCAAAGTCAAGACAATCAATACTTTACATATAGAATTTTTATAATTAATTTTTAAATTCATTTAAACTAATAATCCTTTCTTTTTCTAACATAATATACCGTATTTCGACAAAAAATTCAATAGAAAAATGATAAAAATAGGAGGAGTCATATGAGAAAATATTTAAGAAAATTTAATAAAAAATCAAAAATCATTATAATAGTTGCAATAACTATTCTTTCAATGGGAATAGGTTATTATGCATATTCAAGAGAAAATTATGAATTCGAAACATCAAATTTTGAAAAAGAAAACCAAACCAACTTAGAAAATGAAAATTTAAAAACAGAAAAACAAGAAGAAAAAATTAAAGTTCATATATCAGGAGCAGTAAAAAGTGAAGGAGTAATTGAATTAGAAGAAGATTCAAGAGTAGTAGATGCAATTGAAAAGGCTGGAGGATATACAGAAGAAGCATATACAAAAGAAATAAATTTGGCTTCAAAATTAGAAGATGGAATGAAAATATATATACCAACCAAAAAAGAAATCGAAGAACAGAATTATGCAGAAAGTGATGGCCAAGTTCAGACAAGTAATAACACAAAAAACAACTCTAATATAGGAACCCAAGCAAAAAGTAATAGTACAACTTTAAGTGGACAAACAAAATTAAATGCTCAAAATAAACAAAGTACGGCTAAAATAAATATAAATACAGCAACAAAAGAGCAACTAGATACATTGCCTGGAATCGGCTCATCAACTGCAGATAAAATCTTACAATACAGGAAAGAAAATGGAAAATTTAAAACAAAAGAGGATATAAAAAAAGTAAGTGGAATAGGTGAAAGCAAATATAATAAAATTAAAGATTTAATAGAAATATAAAATATTATAATAAAATTTTAGCTAGTAATAATGCTAAAAAGTAAGTTTTATGTTATAATGAAGTAGAAAAAAGAAAAAGGAAAGAAAAAATGAAATATTTAATAAAAGACACAACAAAAGAAGAACGTAAAAAAATAGCCAAAAAAGCATTTGGAATATCAATAGCTAGCAATGAAATGCCAAGTGAAGATACTATTAAATTAGTAAAAAAATATATTGACGGAGAATGCGAATTAAAAGAAATTCAAGAAAAAGTAATAGAAAAATATAGAAGGAAAAGGTAATAAATATGAAAGATCCATATATTTTAGAAGATGGAACATTAAAAAATCTATTAGGTATAACTGATTATGCGGAACTAAAAAAAGCTGAAACAGATATTGGATATGTAAAACTAATGAATGCTGAAGATGAAGTAATTGACAAATGCGATGAGAAGTTATTAAAAAAAATTCATAAGCACATATTTAAAGACATTTTTGAATGGGCAGGAGAATACAGAACAATACCAATATATAAAGAAGAAATTGTAATTCCAGGATTAAGCTTAGAATATGCACAACCAAAAGACATTCCAGAAAAATTGAAAAACAGTATGGAACAAATAAATGGATACAAATGGAAAGAAATGAATATAGAAGAAATATCAAGAGCATTTACTAAATGCTTGGCACAAATATGGAGAGTACACCCATTTAGAGATGGAAATACTAGAACAGTACTAGCATTTGCAAATATCTTTGCTAAGCAAAATAAATTTGAAATGGATATGGGAATGATGCTAGACCATTTGGGCAGAAAAATTGATAGCGAAAATCAAAGGGTTGAAAGATATAGTGTAAGAGATAAATTTGTACTAGCAGCACTAGATGAAAAGGATATTCCAGAGCCAGAACATTTAGAAGCAATAATAAAAAAAGCAATAGAAGTAGGAATTGATAAAAAAATTAATCATTTTAATAGAATGATAGAAAGATAGGAAAATAAAAAATAGACACATCTAAAGGTTAACCATATAGATATGTCTATTTTTATTACTTATACTTTTCTGGCAAATTGCAAGATATTGCAAAACCATCTACCCAAAAGTAAAAGTTTGTTTTTAAACTTTGTGGTTGCGGGGGTAAGACTCGAACTTACGACCTTCGGGTTATGAGTTCTGTTTCTTACTTTTCATACCATTTTGTAGTATTCTGTGATGTTTTGTAACCATTGGAAATACTACATTTTTTATTAAGTAAGATTTTGTAACATTTATTTTTGTTTAATAATGTTAGTTGGTCAATAGTTGGTTGAACTTTTATCGCATACCAATAATTTTACTCCAATAAGTACTATATTGTATTATATTATATTCAATTATATTAACTTGAATTCATATATTATCATATAAGAGTGTACTATTCAACTGTTTTTCTCTAATTTATAAAAATCAGTAATCTTACTTTTTTGCTCCCCCCTTTTCTCAAAATTTAATTCTTCCTAAAACGGTTTATAAGACGTTTATAAAATTTGCCCAAAGCCCTGTGCGGTTAAAATGATTATAACTCCGATAAAGTGTTTTAGGGCTTTATATTCTTATGATTCTAAAACATTTACACAAGTGCGGTTTGCTAATAGTGTTAGTAAACCGTAAATCTAATTATAAACCTTTGTAACCCAGTAATTGCAAGGAAAATAGAAAAATGAATTTTTTGACCTTTTTACACCAAACACTTGTTTTATTATGTAAACTATGGTAAAATAAGGTTGGTGGAAGGAGGTGCAAAATGTTAGAAGAAAGCACATTAGGAAACTTTAAGGAAATAGGAAAAATATTTGAGGACTACTTTGTGAATCTTCCACCTAGCCCCCCAATAATGTCAAAACAAACACAGCTAAATATATTACTTAGAAAATGGGAGAATATGCAAAGAAGAACAAAAAAGTATAAGTATGAAAAATTCTTTCATGATGGCTTTTTATCTGAACGAACAGAAAACACAGTATTGTATATTATAAATGACAAAAGAAAATTTATGAAGAAAGTGTATAATATGCAAAGATATATAGTGAAAAATAGCATTATTGATATAGGAATTGATGATGTATCATATATGTTCCTAAATAAGACATTATCAAACATAGTAGATATAAATGAGTATAGCAAGAAATATACTGATTTCATTTTAGAAGAAATCAATGTAATTCAACCTATACTCATTGTTTGTTTACGGAGATTATGAAATAGTAGATAAAATCATACATAATAAAAGAAAATCAGAACTTACAAAAAATATTAAATATATTCCGCTTCTGAATATGTTTCCAGTAGATATGCCTATGAGCCAAAAAGAATACCAACTTTGGTTTGAATATAGATATTATCAAAAATTTTTGAAAATTTAGGAGGAATAAAGGTATGGAGCCAGTAGAAATCAAAGAAATATATAGAGAATGTGCAGGAGAAATTGAAATGACTAAGAAATATAATGAACAATTAGAAAAAATACAACTAATAAGAGAAAAATTAGAAAATATGTTATTTACTGAAACAGAGAAAGCAACTCTAAGAAAGCTATGTGAAGAATATTTTAAACTTAGTGAAATAGATAGTGAACAGTGCTTTATATATGGATATGCATTAGCAACTAGGATTACAAGTGAAGCATTTTTGCAAGAGAAAAAGAATACTAGCGATTAGTATTCTTTATGACTTTTTAAGTATATATTCAATAACACTTATCAAAAATTCCTTATCTCCGTTTGCTAGTGTAGATAAAGCGTTTGTTATATATTCATCTTTACTATCAGTATAGTTCAAAATGCCATTAAATACAGAGTTAGGTTCTATATCTAATACTTTGCAGATGTTTGTTAAATTAGTTATGCTAACTCCACTTACTCCTCTTTCTATCATAGAAAGAAATTTACATGAAACATTTAATTGTTCTGCCATTTGTTCTTGTGTATAGCCTTTTGATATTCTAGCATTTTTTAGATTATGTCCGATAGTAACTAAAATCTCTTTATTTTCTCTCATATCTGTTAATCCTCCAAGTATCAATATTAATTATTATACAAATTAGACTTTATTAGTAAAACAAAGTAATAATTAACAATGTAAAATATTGCTTTACATTGTAAAATATTAGTGCTATAATGAGAAAAAGTCGAAATATAGAAAAGGGGGTGAGATTATGGAAGAAAAGAAAAAAGCTATTGACAAAAAGACAATACTAATTATTAGTTCCATTATAATTGTTACTATTATAATTGTAAGTTGTTTTCTATTGTTTAGAAATACAAACGAAAATACAACAGTTCCTGATAATAATGATAATAATTTAAACACCAGTATGGAAAATGAGAAACAACAACAATACATACAAATAGACGGTGGCTTAGAGGGACTTATAGGAAAGACACAAGAAGAAGTAACAACAATTATTGAAAAAGCAGGACTAAAAGTGGAAATAAATGAAGAAAAAGAATTTAGTGATACTGTTCCAAGTGGTTGTGTAACTAAATGTAGTGGAAGTAGAGCAACGGGACAATGGCATTATAAAATAGATGAGCTTGATTCAACACAAATTGCTATAATCAAAAATTCTATGAAAGATGAGCCAGATATGTATAATTTATATATGTATGAAAAAATCTATGAATATGAAAAATTAACAGATGACAATCTTATTTTAGGAGATACTCTATACTTAACTATAAGTAAAGGAAAAGAAATTATAATGCCAAATTTAAAAGGACTAACTCAAAATGAAGCAAAACAACTTCTTAATGAAAACAATTTACAATATAAAGAAACTATTAGTTCAAATGTTGGAAAGCCCGAGAACACAGTATTAGAACAAAGTATTGAGTCAAATGAAAGTGTAGTAGAAAATACAGAAGTAACAGTTTCTATTAACAAATTACAAAAAATATCAATAGATATTTCTTCTATGGCTGTGGGAGATGAGCCTGTAACTGTTAGATTAGAATTTGACGATCCTTCGCAAGGAACAAGACTATTTACTGATATAACCCCATCGGAGAAAAATCTACAATGCTTAATTAAACTTGGAAAACAAACTAAAATTACTGTATATATAAATGGCAACAATATATATTCTACTACAATTAATCCTAATGGAGCTAAAGATATTATTTATATAAAAAATCCAAATCCTGTTGAAGAAAAAATTTTAGATATTTATTAAATTATAAAGGGGGTATTAGTATGAAAAAAGAAAAAAGTGTAGAAAATACAAAAAGCAGTTTAATAACTAGGGTAGTAAATAATAAGAAATTTTTAATTTCTTTACTAATCTTCGTATTACTACTAATTTTTATGCTAGTTCTAGCAAATATTAACAATGGAGATTCAAAAGTAAACAAAATAGTAGAAAAAGAAGCAATAAGTTGTGCACAAGATTTAAAGGACAATAGGTTGTTTAGTATAGGATTAGGAAATAAAGAAAAATTTGAAACTTTTGAAATAAAATGGACAGCAAATTCAAGTGGAGAAAGACTAATTTTTATAGATGCACAGACTGATTCAACTAATAGAGCAGTTTATGCTTATATAGATGGAAAATATGCTGGTTCAGACAATCTTGCGGATATGACATCTTCTTCATATGATTCTATGGAAGATAGACAAATGATAGAAAATTCTAAGCAAATAAAGAAAACATGGGAAAATACAACAAATACGATTAATGTAGAAAATGTTATGAAGAAAGTAAAATGATAAATGAAAATTAGGAGCGATTACATTGATAATCGCTTTTTCTTTATGCCTAATTAAGTCTAGGAACAAAACACAGAGGTTTTATATATTTCTTTGGAAAGTTCTCCGCTTTTAATTTGAAATTGTTTTATAGAATGTTTTAGTTAAAATAGAACTTAATAGATAAAAATATTAATATAAAACTTATAATCGACATAATATTTCAAAGTAACTGACCACTTGGTCAGTTTTGATTTTTAGGACTTTTTAAAGAAAAATGTAAATTTTCTTTTCTTACTCTCACAAGGAATATAGGAGATTTGGAAAAAATTAGTAGATGTGATTTCAGTTTTAATTCGTTAATAGTAATGGGAGTCTGTCAATTTGATGTAAAATCTCTGAAAGTATTGAAAACACTTGACTTCGAGGCTTTTACTTTTTATAATTATTACATAAGAAAATTCAAGGCCCTGAATTATAAATTTAAAATTATTGGAGGAAAGAAAAATGATTTCAAAAGAAAATAAGGAAAACAAAACAAGAGAAGAAGAACTAAAAGAAAATATCAGTTACATAGGTAAAGCATTAGGCATAGAAGAAGAAAAAGAGGTAAAGGAAGAAAAGAATATTGAAAAAGAATTTCCCAACTTACCCGAAAAATTAGCTATGACTTGGAAGAATACAGACATAAATATACTTTATGATGAGTATATGAAAGGAAATGCAGTAGAATTGCCCAAATGGTTGAAAATAGAAAAGGGAGAGCTAAAAATCGTACCACAGGAGCTATACATTTATATTACTGAAAATTATAACATACTTTTTGTTAAGTTAGGTAATTCAGATAAGATAGTTCCATATCTATATGAAAATGGGTACTACCATCTATGGACAGAAAACGAATGTAAAGCATTTATAAAGAGCCATTTGCCTAAAAGGATACGAAAACCTCGTGATTGGGAATCTGTTTATAGAGAATTACAAACAGAGTATAGCAATATTGAAGAAAGTGAACTTAATAGTGATGAAAGCATAATAAACTTCAAAAATGGAATTTTAAATATAGATACAATGGAATTTTTGCCACATAGTCCTCAATACATTTCTACTAGACAAATACAATGCAATTATTTGCCAATGGCTCGATTATCACAAGCAAAAGCAACAATAAAATTTCTTAATGATATGACAAGTGGCTATGTTGATGATGAAGTAACTATTCTTGAATATATAGGAGTTAGTATCAGTAATGTAAAAGGTTCAAGATTTAAGAAAATGTTAATTCTAAAAGGTCCAGGAAATACTGGAAAAAGTAAATTACTAGAGCTTGTTACTTATATGTTAGGAGTAGATAATACTTTTACAAGTGATATAAAGAAGTTGCATAGTAATTTTGGACTAGCAGGAATATACGGTAAAAGACTTATCTGTTGTGGAGATATGAAATTTGCTAATCTAGCAGAGGTAGACATTTTAAAAGAATTGACTGGTGGAGATTATGTGAATTTAGAGGCAAAATATCAAAATAGTTTTACAACTAAATATAATGGCTTAATGTGGTTCAATTGCAATGATTTACCAGCATTTAGTGGTGATAAAGGAAAACATGTATATGAAAGATTTATGATAGTGTCTTGTGATAATGTTATTCCACCAGAAAAAAGAGATGCTGAGTTATTAGATAAGTTAAAAGAAGAAGCAGACATATTAGCAAGTGTTGCAGTTAAATATCTAATAATGGCTAAAAACAATAATTATACATTTACTGAAAGTGAAAGAACTATTGCAAATCGAAAGAAATATGAAATAGAAAATGACTCATTGTCATTATTTCTAAGTTCTTGTTGTGCAATAGGAGAAGGAAGAACAACGACAAAAGAGTTTAAGTCAAGATATAAATTCTGGTGTAAGGAAAATAAACTAATTCCAGAAAAACCAAATAATATAAGTAGAATTTTAGAAGAAAAATTTGGTATCAAGAAACTAAAATCTAATACACAATACTACGAGCTCACGATTAAAGAATTATTATAACTTGGGCAATTTGGGCAATTATTTACAAAAACTTTTCTAGTTTTATAAATAAGATATGAATATATAAGTAAAACTTGAATAATTTTTGTGAAATATTTACCCAAACCACCCCAATAAATTTAATAAAATAAATGTGAAAGGTGGTGAGTTACAAAATGAAAACTAAGAGGGAACTTGCAATAAATAGCAGTATTAGACAATTACATATTATGCAGGAAGAATTTATGTCTAATAAAAATTTAGACTTAGACAGTAGAATAAATGTTGTTAAATACTTAGAAGAAGTAAAAAATAACATTACTACTGTACTAAATAATAATACTGAAACAGAAAAAGTTGCAAGTAATTAATTATAATATATGGTTATAGGTGAAGATTAGATTTCTTCCCTATACCTTTAATAATGCAGTAATAAACGAAGTAATAATCCTAATTATACGAACTATTAGACGCAGTAATTATACAAAAATTTTGTATAAGGAGGAGATTAAAAATGCAACAATGGAGAACTCCAGCTAAGTTAATAGAAGAAATAAAAAGAGAAGATCCAAATTCTTGTCTTACACTATATGCTATTAGGCAAATGCTTTTAAATAAAGAAATTCAATTTATCAAAAGAGGTAGAAAATATCTAGTTGATAAAGATAGCTTATTAAAATATCTTTCAACATCAGCAAATGAAAACAAAAATAATTAATCATAAGCTACTACCTGAATTGGTAGTTAAGCGAGGTGAAGTACAGATGTTAAAGATTTTGCATAAATCAAGTGTTGTAGATAATATTTATAGTCTTATAAAGAACATAAAAGATATACAACAAAGTTTAGAAGGACTTGAAGTATTACCAGCTGACATTGATGACCAAATACAAATACAAAATATAAGAATAAAAAATGCAGTTGGAAAAATTAATGATTTAATCAGTAATCTATAACAAAAATGTCCGCTTCTTAATTTATGTTGAGAAGCGGAAACACTATAAATATCAATGGTTATAAGCGATAAAAAAGTATAAAAAGATTATAAAAACTATAGCTTTAATTTACATAATATGGTAAAATAAGGTCGTGGTTGAAAGTGCTGTAAGTCACTTGTACCAATGAAAAGGAGGATTTAAAAATGGCATGTGTAAGAAAAAAGAATAATGGAAGTTATGAAATAATAGTTTCGCTAGGTTACAATGTAGAAAATAAGAAAATAACAAAATCAATGACATATAAACCAGAAGAAAATATGACTGAAAAAGCAGCTAAAAAGGAAGCTGAAAGACAAGCAGTATTGTTTGAAGATAAAATCATAAAACGGAGAATATGGCGATAAGACTATGAAACTTGTAGACTATATAAATAATATATGGTTTAAAGAATTTATGAAAGGTAAAAGTCCTTCAACTATTTATCGTTATCAGATATTGACAAGACTTATTATAAAGCAATTAGGACATTTACCACTAGATAAAATCAGACCATTACATATACAAAAATTCAAAAATTATTTAAGTACAGCAAAGAGTAATGTAGCAATTAAAGATAAAGACGGAAAAATAATAGATTATAAAGTTTATGCACCTAAAACACAACTACATTATTTTAGATGTTTAAGTTCTATCATATCAAGTGCTTATAAACTAGATATAATCAAAGAAAATCCTGTGTCAAAAGTTTCTGCTCCAAAAGTACCTAGAAAATTACCACAGTTTCTAAATGTAGAAGAATCCAAAAGAATATTAGAAGAATTAGAAAAAGAAGATTTAAAGTATCAAGTAGGAATTAATCTGGCACTATATACTGGTATGCGTAGACGGAGAAATAATAGGTTTGAGATGGAGCGATATAGACTGGAAAAATGAACAAATTAACATTGTTCAAAATACAATATATGTTAATAAGAAATTATATACAAAAGACCCTAAATCAGAAACAAGTAAAAGAACAATAGCTATTCCTAATAATATAATCAAATTATTAAGAAAACACAAACTTGCACAAAGTATAGAAAAAATGAAGTTAGGAGATTTATGGGAAGATAACAATAGAGTGATTACTCAATGGAATGGCAAAGTTATGCACCCCGATAGTCTCAGTCAGTGGTGGAAAAAATTCGAGAAGAAAATAGGTATTCCTGAAGAAAAAATAGTAAGTTTACACAAATTAAGACATACCTTTGCAACATTACTTCTTAGTAATGGAGATACGGACATAAAAACAGTTTCAGAATTATTAGGTCATAGTGACATAGGAACTACCAACATATATGTTCATGCTTTAGAAACATCAAAAAGAGATGCAGTTTTAAATCTACAAAGAAAATTAAGTTAGTAAGCCAAGTGGACGAAATGAATGGTATATAGTAAACAAAATTTCATAATGATAAACCTTAGACCAACTCAAATGTTGGTCTTTTCCATTGTTTTAGAAAAATCAAATTTACATTATATATAAAAATTTATGTACTGACCAACTAAAAAAGCACCTGTCCAACTACTGACAAATGCTTAAATTGGTTGCGGGGGTAAGACTCGAACTTACGACCTTCGGGTTATGAGCCCGACGAGCTGCCAACTGCTCCACCCCGCGATATATAAATTATTTTATTCACAAAAGCTAATTTTTATGACAAACTTTTATGAATTTTATTAAAAAATTAGTAAATAGTTGGTCAATAGTTGGTTTATTCCTAATTTATAAAAAACTTAGAATGTCTGTAACTATTGAATATAGAACGTTATACTGTTGCCAGTAATGCCTATGACTGCTGGGTTATGAGCCCGACGAGCTGCCAACTGCTCCACCCCGCGATGTGATAACAAACTAATTATACATCGAAACAAAGTGTTATGTCAATACATTTTTTGAAATTAAGTTAAATATCTTAAAAAATTACGATTAACACTTGCTTGTTTATATATTTTATGCAAAAAAATAAAAAATAGAACATAAATTATTAAAAATATAATTTGACCAAAAATAAAAATGTGATAAAATATAAATATAAAAAATATAAGTAATGCATAATAAAATAGAGGAGGAATAAAAAATGAAAGTAGAAAAAATTTCAAGCAAAGAATTTCCAGTAGTGGTATTGCAAGCAAGAGAACCTGTATTAATAGACTTTTATGCTGATTGGTGTGGACCTTGTAAAATGCTTTCGCCAATAATAGATGAAGTAGCACAAGAAAATGACGATATAAAAGTTGTAAAAGTAAATGTTGACGAATCATCAGATATTGCATTAGAGTATAAAGTAATGTCAATACCAACATTAGTAGTAATAAAAAATGGTCAAGAAGTAGCAAGAAGCATTGGGGTTATTGACAAATCAGAAATAAAAAATATGTTAGCAAAATAAAATTTGCAAAAAATTCACAATAAGGAATAATAAATATGTTATAATAAAAACATGAAAAGTTATAAAGAAAAAAATTTAATTATAAAATTAAGAAATAAACTAAAAAATCCAAAAGAGGTATTAAAGATATTAGCCATAATATTTCTAATTATAGCAGTAATAATTGGAATGGTGTTTTTATCTAAAGAAGAGAAAAAGCAAAAATATATAGAATATAATGGAAAAAATATAAACGAAATTAGATATCCCGGCTATAAGGAATTGATAGATAAACTCCAAAAAGAGCATCCAAATTGGACATTTACATTATTTTATACTAAATTAAGTTGGGAGGACGTGATAAAAAACGAGGGACATAAGGATAACGTAAAATACCCAACAAATTTAATTCCAGATTCAACTGAATATCCAGAAGATTGGAGATGTGAAATAGACCAAAACAAAAAGTTTGATAATGGAACATGGTTATGTGCTTCAAACAAAGCTATAAAAAACCAGATGGACCCACGAAATATATTGAATGATGACAATATATTTGAATTTGTTGAATTAAAATATGTAGATGGTGCTCAGACACTAAAGGGAATAGAAAAAATAACACAAAATACTTTCTTAGATAATGAAAATGTAGAAAAATCATTAATAGAGGCTGGAAAAAAAGCTAATATAGATCCATATTTTTTGGCCTCAAGGTTGATTCAAGAACAAGGTAAAAAGGGAACCACACTATCTAAAGGATACCAATATGATGAAAATACAATAGTATATAATCCATTTAATATAGGAGCTAAAGGAAATTCAAGTACAGAAATAATAGAAAATGCAGCACAATATGCATATCAACAAGAATGGAACTCTTTAGATAAAGCCATAATAGGTGGTGTAGAATATGTAAAAGAAGATTATATAAATAAAGGGCAAAACACCTTATATTTGCAAAAGTTTGATGTAGTAAACGAAGATAAGTCATTATATAAAAATCAATATATGCAAAATTTAATGGCTCCACAGTCAGAAGCAAAAAATATGTTAAAAATATATACTGCTTCAAATACAGTAAATTCTCGATTAAACATCATAATTCCATTATATGAAAATATGCCAGACGAAATATCTGAAAAATAAAAAGTAGGCGTTAAGTAAAAAACTTGACGTCTATTTTTGGTAATTATTAATAAAAAGAATATGGAGGAAGGACGATATAACCTTCCTCCAAAAAATGAAGTCTATATATAGGATGTTTGTGCCAAAGAATGCACTTTCTTCGGCACAGACATAAATTATGCTTTTTTTATAAAAATTGAAAGATTTTCTATCAATTTCATACATTCAAGAATTTGTTTGTCACTATAATTAGCTAGAATTTTTTGAGTCTTAGCAAGAACTGTATCATCTAATCCATACAAAATAAAATCAGAAGAATGACCACTAAGTCTCATAAGATTTCTAATATAAGGATAAAGTAAATTACCCTTACCAGCTTCAACTAATCCTATAAATTGACCGGAAACGCCAATTTTTGCACCAAATTCAATTTTGCTCATATGTAATTCATTTTCTCTAATATGTTTAATTCTTTTACCTCTTTCAATTTTTTCTTGTGCCGATTCGATGCTATTATTCATTTTTACAATCCCTTCCCCATATACTCTTTGTTCATTTTATAGGAGAAAAAACGAAAATACTTAGTAAAACCTGATGGTAAAATATAGTAATTTATGACATTTTATGGTATATTTAGCAAGAAGGAGGAGGAAAATTATGGAAGTCAAACCTATGAAAATACTAATAATAGAAGATGATATAAGTGCATGTAATGAATTTAAGAAGCGAGCTAAAAAACGAAATGATGTGGAAATTGTAGCAACAACAGATTCTGACATTGAAGGTTTAAAATACATAAAAGAAAAAGAACCTGAAGGAATAATTTTAGATTTGGAATTAAATAACAGCAGTAATGGCAATGTTACTTCTTTGGGACTAGTTCCAGAATTAAAGAAATTAAAATATAATCCAGTGGTTATAGTTACAACTCATGTAAATTCAGAAAGAACATATGAAATATTACATCGTAATGGAGTAGATTTAATAATGTATAAAGAGCAAGCAAACTATTCATGTGACAACGTATTTAATACATTTTTGACTTACAGGCATATTGAACCAGAAACTCCTGCAATAATTGATGTTGAAGAAGAAAATAAAGAAGACAGGATATCAAAATATATTAATCGAGAATTAGATTTAATAGGGATACCAACAAAAATGAAGGGAAGAAGCTATATACATGATGCCGTCATATATATCATCATGCATGAAAAAGAAGATGATGTAAACGTTATAAGATATATGACTAAGAAACATCAAAGATCAGAAAGCACAATTACTAATGGAATTCAAAATGCAATATCACACGCATGGGGAAAATCATCTATAGAAGACCTGGAAAAATATTATACATTAACAGTAAATTATAAAACAGGTGAACCTACACCAATGGAATTAGTATATTATTATGCAGAAAAAATAAAAAAAGAATTATAGGCTAAAAAAGCAATATAAGTAAAATTCAATATTTAAATCATATTTATATATAATTAAATATAAAAAAGGAAAAAGAACTCTAATATTCAGAAAATATTAGGGTTCTTTATTTTTTACCACCTTTTTCCATCAGTAGATGCCAATTAATTGAAACCAATAATTGGTATCTTTTTATTAGACAAGAAGAGACAGACAAAAGAGGAAAAATTTAGAAAAAGGTGGTGAAAGAGTATGAGTTGGGAAGATTTCTGGAAATATATTAGTAGAGTATTTGGATAAAAACGGAAAAAAGAGAAAAGAAGATTGAATTCTTTTTTCTTTTTTTATATAATTACAGCTATAAAGGAGGAATTATAAATGTTTATAACAGGATATACAATAAAAACAATTTTTATGCTATTATATGTATCGTATAGTAATAGAAAAATTTTGAATTTTAAAAAAGATAATAGGATTAAGAATGTAATATTATTGGATATATTTGCATCTATATTATATGCTTGTATGTGCAAACTACTAAAAACAGAAATAAATACGACAATTTTTATCATAGTATGTATGACTGTTATATATACAACGGTGTATAAGATAAAAACTATGTATTCACTATTAATAACAGCCGTATCATTAGCAATTAATCAAATTTTATGTTATATATCTGCTATTATAGTGTATTTGCCTATAAAAACATTAAATATAGAAAATGAATATCCATTTTTTATATTAATAATGACAACACAGGGCATATTGCTAACTTTATTCTGGCGAATTAAAAGAATTCATAATGGAATAACATTCCTAAAGAAGTGGAAAGATGACGAATATATAAATTTAATGTTATTAAATATTAGTAGTGGTATATTGTTTATAGCAGTAATAATCTCAAACTACCAAGAAAATGTAACATCAAAATTTGGAATAATTTTAATTATATTTGCAATAGTAATGTTCATAACCATTTGGAAGTCACTACAATTATATTATAGGCAACAAATGCTAGAAAGGACATTGAAGCAAACACAAGAAGAATTGAACAATAAAAATAAAGAAATAAAAAAATTAGAAGCGGAAATCTTAGAATTTAACGGAATAAGCCATTCAATAGACCATAAACAGAAAGCGCTTATGCACAAACTTGAACAACTACAAATGAACAATGAAGTTGCTGACGAAATATCATTAAGAAAGCAAATAGAAGATATTACTAAAGATTTGCCAGACAAGAAAAACATAAAATTAACAAAAACAGGAATAGAAGAAGTAGACGATATGTTAGACTATATGCAATCAGAATGTACGCAAAACAAAATTGAATTTCAATTACAAGTAATAGATAGTATTTTCTATATGATAAATCATTACATTAACAAAGACGATTTGAAAATATTATTAGCAGACCATATAAAAGATGCAATAATAGCCATAAACCATAGTGATAATATCAATAAAAGTATACTGGTAAAAATTGGAAAGATTGCAGGGGTTTATGGAGTATATTTTTATGATAGTGGTATAGAATTTGAAATAGACACATTAGTTAAGTTGGGGAACAAGCCAATAACAACACATAAAGATGAAGGCGGCACTGGTATGGGGTTTGTAAATACTTTCAAAGCATTGAGTAAATCTAATGCAAGTCTAGAAATTGAAGAGATTGGAAAACCAACTAAAGATAACTACACTAAAATATTAAAAGTTGAGTTTGACAATAAAAATGAATTTAGGATTAAAACATATAGAAAAGAAGAAATAAAATCTAAAAAAATAGAAAATAAATTAATTATACAAAATTAGAATAAGTCCAAGTCATATCTACATAAAAATTAAATATATAGATATAAGGAGGGCTTTTTTATATGAAAAAAGTATTATCAAAAATAAAGTCAAGTAGAATTATACAAGTGCAGATAATTGCAATTACATTTAGTATAGTGTGTGGAACTTTATTTCATTTTGTATATCAATGGACTGGAGAAAATAAGATTATAGCAGCATTTGTACCTGTAAATGAAAGCGTGTGGGAACACTTAAAACTCGCATTTTATCCAATGTTGATAGCTGCAATAATAGAATATTTTGTGATAAATAAAAACGTAAATAACTATATAGAAGCAAAAACAATTGGAATATTTACAGCAATCACATTTATAGTAGTTACATTTTTTACGTATTCTGGGATTATAGGAGGAAGTCTAATAGTTATAGACGTTTTAATTTTTATTTTAAGCATAATCATAGGGGAATATGTGGCATATAAATTGATGACAAGAAAAAATGAAAGTGATACAAAAAGCAAAACTTTAGCAATAGCAATTATACTGTTTCTAATGTTTAGTTTTATATTGTACACATATAATGCTCCACAAGTTAATTTATTTAAAGACCCAATAACAGGGGAATATGGAATATAGATTATAAGACATATCATTCTATAAATAGTGACCATAATTTTAATTATATTTTAAGACTTAGTAAAATTTGAGATAGAAAAAAGTAAATGCAAAATTGTGGAATAAAAAGAGACTTGCTCGGATAAAATATCATTGAAAAAGATAACAGTTTTGATATACTGAAAATCAATAAAATATTAAAACCACTGAAAAATATGAAAATAATTAATAATAGAGTATATAAAAAGACGAAAGAAGAGGTAAGAATATGAAAAAAGTAAAAGCTGAAAGCCTTGGTACTGTACACACACACACACACACACAATACATTTAGAAAATAGAAAAGCAACGACAAAAAATGAGATAAGCATTAAAGAATTATATGAAAGTACAAAAGTAAACGAGCAAAATAAAGATATAACAATGTTTAGTAAAAACAAAGAAAATGCTATAACTTTAATTGCACTTGTGATAACAATAATTGTGCTATTAATATTAGCAGGTGTATCAATAGCAATGTTAACAGGAACAAATGGAATACTAACACAGGCACAAAAAGCGAAAATGACAACAGAATTATCAAGTTATAAAGAGCAATTAGAATTATATAAAACAGAAAAGCTTTCTGAAAATAGAGAATTTCTAGAAAGTACGCTAACTGTAGGTAAAGAAAGTTTGAAATATAATACCCAACCTGCAGGAGAAACTGGAAATATAAAGACTGTAATACCAAGTATAAAAGATGAGTATATAGATAAAGTAGAAATAATAAAAGGTTCACTATTAATAAATACTCAAGATAAAAATGAGATAGAAATAGCAAAAAGCTTGGGAATAGCAGCAAACCCATATGACATAGTAAATGGAGAATTACTATCATCAAACGGAAATCTATTGCTAATGGATGAAACAGGAACATTGACAATTCCTGATAGTGTAACAAAAATTGGAGAAGGAGCATTTGCCAATTTAGATGGTTTAAAAACAATAATAATTCCAGGAACGGTAAAAGAAATAGGAACAAATGCCTTTGCATATAACAAAACACTAGAAACAGTAATAATGCAAGAAGGTGTGGAAAAAATAGGTAAATCGGCTTTTTATGAATGTGTTAACTTAGTTAATATTAATATGCCGAGTACAATAAATGATATAGGGGATTTTTGTTTTGGATATGATAAAAACATAGAAAAAATAGAAATTCCAGAATCGGTAAGTGTAATCAATGCATATATACTTTTTAATTGTGAAAATTTGAAGACAATAAATTTATCAAAAAATATAAAAGAAATTCATGCGTGGGCGTTTTATGGTACTGCATTTGAAACCATAACATTACCAAAAAGCTTAGAACAAATAGAACAAAATGCATTTTCAAAGAACAATAATCTAAAAGATATTATAATTGAAGGAAAAACTCCGAATTATATATATGAAAATGGAATGCTAATGCCAAAAGAAAAAAACAGTATATTATTTATTTCTAAGAGTTATTTAAAAAGTATCAACACTTTAACAATTCCGGAGGGTATTGTTAATTTTGATAATGATATAGGAGAGAACAAAAATATAACTAGATTGGTACTGCCAAATACATTGCAAAGTATAGAAGCATCATCATTACCAGATTCAATTTCTGAAATTGAAGTTAAAGGAGATAATCCTAAATTTGCAATATCAGAAAAAGACAAAATACTATATACTAAAGATACTAAAGAACTATGTTGCTGTTATTCAAAGGAAAAAGATATCAATTTAAAAGATGAAAGTAATCAAATAGGGATATTAAAAATAAAAAGTTATGCATTTAAACAAGCAATAAATGCAAAAAATATTATATTACCAGATTCTACAGAAAATATAGGCACATTAATATTAGCGTATTACAATGGCATAAATGTTCGAATCGGAAAAAATGCAAATCAAATTAGCCATAACTTTAATTTTAATAACAACAATGGAACAGTAACAATAGACAGTGCAAATAATTATTATACAATAGAAGACAATGTTTTATATAATAAAGATAAAACTGAAATATGTACAGTTTTGTTTAAAATTCAAGGTGAATTTAAGGTAAAGGATACAGTAAAAACAATTGGAGATTTGGCTTTTCACTCTCAAAGTTATATGACAAAAATAATAATTCCAGAAGGAGTTGAAGAGATTTTTAGTAGCTTTAATAGTTGCAGTAGCCTAACGGAAATAGAGATTCCCAATAGTGTAAAAAGCATTTCAAATGATTGTTTTGCTATGTGTAATAATCTTTCCAATATAAAAGTAAAACAATCTGAAAATTCAATATCAGGAGCCCCTTGGGGAGCGCCTAAAGGAATGAAAGTAGTAAACTGGAATGGATAAATGAAAGATGAAAGCTGAAAGATAAAAAACAACACACCAAGGTAATGCCAAGGTGTGTTGTATTATATTTTAAGCAATTAAGTAATTTAATAAAAATTAAATGTTAGAAGAAATTAATTTATTAATTTCTTCAACGGAAATGTCGGTTAAATCAATAATACAATTTATAAAGTACTTTTTATTTTAGCATATAATAATTTATTTTACTTGAGATTTATGGCAGAAACGCCATTGGATAAAAATAATAAAAGACTAAATTGCCTAAAATATAATTTATAGCATTGTAACAGGCCAAAATATAAAAGTCAACAAAAATCATTCGACAAATTTCGATATAACCGGAAAAATAAAGATAGAAAATAATATATTAATTGTGGAATAAAAGAGCAAAAACTCGGATAAAATATCATTGAAAAAGAAAGTGGTTTTGGTATACTAACACTGGATTAATATAAGAAACTAATTAGAACAAAAAATCTAGTAAAACGAATTAGAAAAATTAAAAACGAAAGACGAGGGAGTACTATGAAAAAAGTAGAAGCTGAAAGCCTTGGTACTGTACACATAATACATTTAAAGAATAAAAGAATAAATAGCGAAGAAAGCTACAAAAAAACAATTGCGAAAACAGCAATAAGAAATAAAAAGGGGATAACTTTAGTTGCACTTGTAATTACGATAATTGTCTTACTAATTTTAGCAGGTGTTTCAATAGCAATGCTAACAGGAACAAATGGAATACTAACACAAGCACAAAAAGCAAAAATGACAACAGAATTATCAAGTTATAAAGAACAATTAGAATTATATAAAACAGAAAAGCTTTCAGAAAATAGAGAATTTCTAGAAAGTACGTTAACTGTAGGAAAAGAAAGTTTAAAATATAATACACAGCCTGATGGAGAAACAGGTAATATAAAAACAGTAATACCAAGTATAAAAGATGAGTATATAGATAAAGTAGAAATAATAAAAGGTTCATTATTAATAAATACTCAAGATAAAAATGAAATAGAAATAGCAAAAAGTTTAGGAATAGCAGCAAATCCATATGATATAGTAAATGGAGAATTACTGTCATCAAATGGAAATTTACTATTAATGGATGAAACGGGAACATTAACAATTCCAGATAGTGTAACAAAAATAGGTGAAGGAGCCTTTGCGAATTTAGAGGGCTTAAAAACAATAGTAATCCCAGGAACGGTAAAAGAAATAGGTGCAAATGCTTTTGCATTTAATCAAACACTAGAAAAAGTTATAATGCAAGAAGGTGTGGAAAAAATAGGTGAATCGGCTTTTTATGAATGTGGAAAATTGAAGAATGTAGTATTTCCGAATAGCTTATTGAAGATTGGAGATATGGGATTTTATCATTGCTATTCACTGACACAAGTAGAGTTGCCAGATAAAATAGAAGAAATTAAAAGGTATTGCTTTCACGAATGCATAAATTTAAAAGTAATAGGCTATTCAGCGTTTAACAGGACGAAGATATCAGAAATAAAAATTCCTGAAACTGTTAACAAAATAGAAGATTATGCATTTAGCGGATGTTCAAATTTAGAGAGTATAGATTTAACAGGAAATTCAAAGTATATATACGAAAATGGAATGCTAATGCCAGTAGAAAAGAATAAAGTTTTGTTTGTTTCAAGTAAGTACATGAAAAGTATAACAACATTTGCAATACCAGAAGGAATAACAAATTTTGATATAGGAATAACATCTTATACTAATATAAATAAAATAATAATACCAGCTACGCTTGTAAACTTAGGAGAAGGAATATTTCCTAAGTCAATTACTGAAGTAGAAGTAACAGGAGGAAATAGTAAATTTTTATCAGAAAATAATATTTTGTACGACAAGGAAACAAAAAGATTAAAAATGTGTTATTCAAAAGAACAAAATATAAAAATACAAGAAGGGATAGAAGTAATAGGAGGAAATTCTTTTAGGCAAGCCACAAATGCTGTTGAAATAGATTTTCCAGATAGTGTAACCGCTTTAAGTGGCCAAGTATTTGACGGTTGTTCGCAATTAAAACAAATAAATCTCGGAAAAAATGTTAGCTATATAGATCCTGTTATAATGCTTTTTGGGTGCAATGCTAATGTTAATATAAGCAATGAAAATCCCAATTATGTCGTAGAAGATGGAATACTATATAGCAAAGACAAATCAAAGTTGATTACTTGCCTAGAAATGAAAACAGGAGAAATAGTTATCCCATCAACGGTAAAAAGAATAGGAAGAGTTGCCTTTGATTGTCAAAAAATAAGTAAAGTTACATTACAAGAAGGAATAGAAGTGATTGAAGAACTTGCATTTACAACATGTGAAAATCTAAGAGAAGTAATTATTCCAAGGAGTATAAAACGAATAGAACCGGGAGCATTTGGCAGATGTGGATGTCTAACTAATATTAACATACAAAAAACAGAAAATTCAATATCAGGAGCACCTTGGGGAGCTTCTAAAGGAATGAAAGTAGTAAACTGGGACAGTTAAACAAAACAAAAATGATAAATGAACTAATGTGATAGTCATTTATCATTTTTTTGCTTATAAGGAGTTATATCATCTGTTAATTCCAAAATATAATCAGTAGAAGTATTATAATATTTAGCCAAAGTCCTAATAAATTCAGCAGGAATATCCCTTTTACCTAATTCATATAAACTATATTGTTGCCTAGTAATTTTTAAAACATCAGCAATATTAGACTGTTTTGCATCAGCATCTTCCCTTAAATCTTTTAATCTTTTTAAATACATAATATCTACCTTTACTCAAATTTACAATAATTGTATCACGCATTTAAATAAATGCGTTGACAGGCATTCAAATGAATGATAAAATGCTAATAGGCATTTAATTGAATGCAACAACAAATGAAAAAACAAAATTTAATAAAAATACGTTTTGTAAAGGAAGAGGGATAATATAATGAAAAAGGGAAGAGAAATAACAAAAAGACCTATAAAACTTAATAAAGGGATAACTTTAATTGCTCTTGTAATAACAATAATTGTGCTATTAATATTAGCAGGTGTATCAATAGCAATGCTAACAGGTACAAACGGAATATTAACACAAGCACAAAATGCAAAACAGACAACAGAAATAGCACAAGTAAAAGAGGAATGGGATTTAGAAAAACTAGGATTACAAATGCAAGAGCAGAAAACAGATGCAATAAATGCCTCAGGAGAGGAAGTTAAAAATTATATAAAAAATATGCCAAACAATTTAGTTGGAAAAATATCAATAGTAAAAGGTAACCTTGCATATGATATTAACAAATTTACAAAAGAAGAGCAATTAACAATGAAATCTGATTATGGATTTAAGGCAACAGGAGACACTATTGCACCATATGGTTCAATAGAAAAAAAGCTAAAAGACGGAAAAATAGAAATAACGGTATTTTCAGCAGATGACGAAAGTGATGTGGATGAAATAATTTTGCCAGATGGAACAAGTAAGAAAATACAATATGAAACAGAAAACATATTATTAAGGGGAAGATATTTAGAAGAAGAGGGGAAAGGAAAAGTAGGAATTGTACAAAATTTTAAGCAAGTTACAATAGATTCAAAAAATAAAATAAATGATGTAAATGAAGCGAATAAATACAATGTAATTGTTGACCTAAACTCGTATGGATGGCCAGTAAATTGTGATTTTTTAAATGAATGTTTTGAAAAAGGAAAAAATATATTATCTTCTGGAAATGACGTTGATGATAGTATAATAATTGTAGATAAAGCTTGGTATGTAAACGGAAATTATAATGTCGAAAAAAAACAAGAAAACGAAGTAACCAAATTCTATAATCAAAAAATAGGAGGAGATTCCTTTTATAGAATAATATTTAATGATAATGTAAACATATGGGCAACTGCAACGATAAATGGAAATACAACGGATGCTTTAGGAGAATATGTATCGGAAAATGGAAACAGATGGATACATAAACAAGTGCCAGAATATAACATAGAATCATTATTTTATAGAAATGCAATTTATAGAATAACAGGCTCAAGAAGTGCCACATATATAGCCAATAAAAATGGAGTATACACATTTAAAATAAAAGACTTAGCAGGAAACGAAACTGAAATAAGTACAGAAGTAAATGAATTATAAAAATGGCACACCTTAGTATAAATAAAGTATATATATTATTAATTAATCAGCTTAATATATACTTTATACTAAAGGTGTGTTTTATTATATTTTAAGCAATTAAGTAATTTAATTAAAATTAAATGTTAGAAGAAATTAATTTATTAATTTCTTCTACGGGGATGTCGGTTAAATCAGATATAGTATTTATGTCCAATTTTTTCTTTATCATTTTTTTTAAGAGTTCAATTTGATTTTGCTTTTTTCCCGTTTCTAATCCAGCTTCCATACCTTCCTTGTATGCATAATTTTTCATTGATGTTTGGTCCATTATATATTTTTGTCGTAATTCTGCTAAATATCGTTCACGTCCATCTTGGCTAATTTCTTCTAAAACTTGTTGGGCTTTTTTTACTTTTGAGTTAGGCATATCAATAACCTCCTTTGGATTTTTGATAAAGTTTATCCATGAATTTAATAATTTTTGATTATCATCTAGATTAGTTGCATCAAATTTAGGTAATTCAATGATATACAATTCAAGAGCATCAGTCAAAACTGTTTTAGGGTGATTTTTTTCCCTAATCTGCCAATTTGTCATAAAATACTCGATTTTGCTCAATTTTTCTAAATTATAGTCCAAAATTAATACTATAATAGTTTTTTTGAGTTTATTGTAATCATTTCCTTCCTTGATACTATCAATATATAATTTGCTCCAATAAAACAAAATACGTTTTTCGATATTTCGTTGGTCTACGACTTGAACTTCAATGTCACAATTAATTTTTCCATCGATAATAGCACGGACATCTAGAATTCCAATTTTATCGGTGTTCAAATTTTTTCCTAAAATAGTGTTAGTATCAATATCAATGCTTGTTATGTTTTGGTTAAGAATAGCTGTAAGAAAATCTTTGGTAATATCTTCATTTCCTTTGTAGCCAAAGATTCTTTTGAAAACGTAATCTTGTTTTGGATTTAAAAGTTCAAATTTATTGGTATTATTTTTACTAGTAATATTAATACTTGTCTTTTCTTTTGCGTTATTTTTTACATTGTATTTTTCTATAACTGTTCCTCCTTTGCATGCTAAAACAATAAGAAAATTGCTGGCTAAATCAATAATATATTCTATAAATTACTTTTTGTTTTAGCATATAATAATTCATTTTACTTGAGATTTATGGCAGAAACGCCATTAGATAAAAATAATAAAAGACTAAATTGCCTAAAATATAATTTACAGCATTGTAACAGGCAAAAATATAAAAGTCAACAAAAATCATTCGACAAACTTCGACACAGCGAATAAAAAAATTTCAAAAAAAGTATTGACAAAGTGAAAAAAACGAAGTATTATATACAAAATTTAAATCATAATTTTAATTCATTCGAAATTTTATCGAATAAAAATCCAAGAAAAAAATCAATAAATATGTTTAGATTTCTGAGGTCATTATATATGAACCCCTATTTTTAACATACTCCTTTAAAAAGAACAATTTTTGTCGAGAAGAAAATACTACCCCCATTTTTATATTCTCGTTATCCCCAAAAAAATTATATTATGTATATCATATATAGTGGCCTCAGAAATCTAAACATATTGGAAAGGAAAAGTGTGTTAGCTATAGTAAACAGTATGGCACTAAGTGGATTAGATGGATATTTAGTTTCTATTCAAGTAGATATTTCAGACGGTCTTCCATATTTTGAAATTGTTGGTTTACCAGATGCAAGTGTAAGAGAGTCTAAAGAAAGAGTAAAAACAGCAATAAAAAATTCTAAAATTCATTTAAATAGTAAAAGAATTATTATCAATCTTGCACCTGCAAATACGAGAAAAGAAGGCTCAAAGTTTGATTTGCCAATTGCAATTGGAATATTAGTCGCAAGTAAAGTGATAAAAGCAAAAGGGCTGAAGGAATTCTTAGATAAATCAATATTTATCGGAGAATTATCGTTAAACGGAAACGTAGAAAAAGTAAATGGAATTTTAGCAACCGTTATCGAATCTAAAAAGAAGAATATAAAAAGAATTTTTTTACCCAAAGATAATGTAAATGAAGCTGCAATGGTGGAAGGAATTGAAGTGTTTCCAGTAGAAAATTTAAATGAGTTAATAAATTGCTTGAACAGAAAAAGTGAAATAAAAAAGGCCAATTCTTATAGAATAGATATAGAAAATAAAGTTAACTATAATATGGATTTTTCAGAAGTTCAAGGCCAAGAAAATGTAAAAAGAGCATTAGAAATTGTGGCTGCAGGAGGGCACAATTGTTGTTTGATAGGTAGCCCAGGTGTTGGAAAAACAATGTTAGCAAAAAGATTACCAACAATCTTACCGCAAATGACTTTTGAAGAATCTTTAGAAACAACAAAAATTTACAGCATAGCCGGATTAGTTTCAAAGGAAAATCCATTAATATTGGAAAGACCGTTCAGAAGTCCGCATTATAGTATAACAACAACTTCACTTATTGGTGGAGGTACAATTCCAAAACCGGGAGAAATAAGCTTGGCTCAATATGGTGTGCTGTTTTTAGATGAATTAACAGAATTCAAAAGAAGTACAATAGAAACTTTGAGAATACCACTAGAAGATAAAAAAATAATTATAAGTAGGTTAAATACAGTAGTTACATACCCTGCAAATTTTATTCTTGTTGCAAGTATGAATCCTTGCCCTTGTGGGTATTACGGATCAAAAAACAAAAAATGCATTTGCAAACCTGCACAAATAAAAAAATATATAAATAAAATTAGTGGACCATTGCTAGATAGAATGGATTTGCATATAGAAGTAGAAAGTGCAAACTATAAACAATTGAATAGTAATGAAAAAGTAGAAAGCTCCAGTGAAATACAAAAAAGAGTAAAAGCAGCAAGAAAATTACAAGTGGAAAGGTATAAAAAACATAAAATTTATTCTAATTCAGAACTTACGCCAGAGCTTATTAAAAAATATTGTGAATTAGATAGTAAAAGCCAAAATTTATTAGATAAAGCCTTTTCAAACTTAGGACTTAGTGCAAGAGGATATAATAAAATTTTGAAAGTTGCAAGAACTATTGCAGATTTAGAGGGAAAAGAAAAAATAGAGTTAAGCAATGTGTCAGAGGCAATACAATATAGAAGCTTAGACAGAAAGTATTGGAACTAGAATAAATTTTAAAATTCAAATAAACTTTAATATTATACAGCCTAATGTATAATTACAATATATTAATAAGAATTAATAATATTGAAAAAGATAGAAACTGGAAGGGAATGAACTTTTTAGTGGCAAAAATAAATATAATAACCATAAATGATAAAAAATACCCACCTAAATTAAAAACAATAAAAAATCCACCGATAAAGCTATATACAATGGGGAATGCAGAGTTATTAAAGGAAAACTCTATTTCTATAATTGGGTCAAGGAATTGTTCGAAAAAAGGTGGGAAACTAGCCGAAAAATTTGCTTTTGAATTGGTAAATCAAGGACTAGCAATTGTAAGTGGAATGGCTAAAGGAATAGACAGAAAAGCACATATAGGGGCAATTGAATCAAATGGAAAAACAATAGCTGTATTAGGATGTGGGTTTAACCATATATATCCAGAAGAAAATATAGATTTATATTACGAAATTATTGAAAAAGGAGGACTGGTTATTAGTGAATATTCACCTGAAACTAAGGCGGATTCTAAAAAATTTCTTGAAAGAAATAGGATTGTTAGCGGATTATCAATTGGAGTATTAGTAATAGAGGCCACACATAGAAGTGGCACAAGTATAACTGCAAAAATAGCTCAAAAACAAGGTAGAAAAGTTTTTGTTTTACCACATGAAATAGACGACAAGCACGGCGTTGGTACGAATAGATTAATTCAAAAAGGAGCAAATTTAATAACATCTACAAAGCAGATAATAGACCATTTTGATTTCCTAGAATATAAAGAATTCACAAAAAGTTTAGAGAATATAAAAAATATCGAAAAAATAGAAAAAAATAAAAGTAAAACTTACCAAATAGAATTTGAAAATAAAGAGCAAGAGCTGATATTCAATAATTTAGGTCAAGAAGGAAGTAATATAAATGAACTTTATAAAAAAATAAAAATACCAATAAGCAAAATAAGTGAGAATTTATTAATAATGGAAATAAACGGATATATAGAAAAATATCAAGGAGGGTATAGATGCACCAAAAACAGGAATTAGGAAAAAATGGAGAAAATATAGCAAGTAAAGTCTTAGAAAATAAAAATTATAAAATTTTAGAACGAAACTTCAGATGTAGGCAAGGTGAAATTGATATAATTGCATATGACGAAGCAACTAAAGAAATTGTTTTTGTAGAAGTAAAAACAAGAACAGGCATAAAATATGGTGAGCCCAAAGAGGCTGTTCAAAAAACTAAACAAAAACATATAAAATTAGTTGCTTCATATTACCTATATATGTACAGCTTAAATGACATTCCCGTTAGGTTTGATGTAATAGAAATATTAATTAATAATAGTACATATAAGTTAAATCATATTAAACAGGCTTTTTGTTAAAATCTAATTATTTCATTATAAAGTTCTATTGCATAATTATCCGTCATACCAGAAATATATGATAAAATTGCCTTAAAGTAGTCACTTGGATTAGAAATATCAAAAATAATTTTATTAGCTAGTTTATTTTCAGGTGTTCTAGCATAAGCACAATAATTATCAAGAAAACTACAAAATCCAGTAATTAATTTAGGATAAGTCCTTTGTAATTTATGCAGATTTGATAAAGTATTATTACTATCAAAGCAATTCTTCAATTTTGAATAAATTTCAGTAAGAACTAGTTCAAAATAAGGTAAAGAATTTTTTAATTTATCACTAAAATAAATATGCTTGTAATTAAAATCTTTGATTTTGTTCAGTAAGTCAAAAGCTTCTGGAGAAAAACATAAACCTTTTTCAGGAGAAGAATTTGTACATAAATCGCAAACTAAAAAATTAATAATAGTGCTATTATTCAAGGTATTATCAGCAAAGTTATGGTTAAACATATTGTATAATTCATCTAAATGTTTGTCTAAAATACCTAAAGATATAGAATCTTCTATATCCCTGCCAATATATGATATCTTATCAGAAATTTTTACAACACAGCCTTCCCAAGTATAAGGAGCATATTGGTTTGGATAAATATAGTCATTTAAATTTATAAATTCACTACGAGGTTTTAAAGAATTTTCATCAATTTCCCCACAGTGTGAAATAATACCGTCACGAATACTATAACATAGATTTAAATTTTTCTTATTACCATCATGACCTACTAATAATTCTATATCATCAACAAAATGCAAACCATTTTTTTCGTGCCAAAATCTACAACCTAAATCTTGCTCAGAAAGCTTGGAAAGAATCTTTTCGCCTGCATGGCCGAAAGGACTGTGACCCAAGTCATGAGCTACAGCAATAGCTTTAGTTAATTCAGTATTTAATCCTAAATAGCTTGCAATAGTATAACTTATAGATTCAACGTGTGTAACATGTTCTATCCTGGTACAAATATGATCATTTTCTGGAGAAAAAAACACTTGAGTTTTATGTTTTAATCTTCTATACGCGTTTGAATGAATAATACGAGTATAATCACGGTCGAATTCAGTTCGTATATCATCATGTCTTTTTTCTAATGGAGATAACCTAGAAATAGCCGTTTCCCATTTTTGATTTCCAATATTCATTGCACAATTTTTAAAAATATTTTTCATATATATAATTTACAATTAATAATAATTGCATCCTTTCTTTAATTTTTGCATAATAAGTTTATAATAAAAATTATAAAAAGTCTAGAGGTGAATTGATTGTTGCAATTTACATTTCATATTTGCCATTTTAATTAAATCTTATATTTCAAGTTTTGGGCTGATTATCCAGCGAAACAAATAAAAATAAAAGATGTAATTTGTATTGAAAATTAGCTAAAAATAGTATATAGTTATTAATAATAAAAATAAAAGTTCTAAAGGTTAAGGAGGTTTTAAAATGTTAAATTTAGTAAGAGATGATTTTGACGCAAATTCAGATGATATCTTAAATTCAATAAATAAGATGTTAGAAAAAAACAGAAAAAATGAAGAAGAAAAAAGCGAAGAAGCAGAAAAGGGAGAAGAAAATAAAGACTAAATATAAAAAATAAATATTATGCAAGCAAAAAGTGAGAGTTCAAAAGAGTAATAAATATTGTGAAGATAAAAAATAAATTATAAAAATTAAAGATAAAGCAAAATATATAAGAATAAAAACAAATATATTTTAAGGAAGGAAGAACAAAAGATGGGAAAATTATTTGTAATAGATGGAACAGATGGAAGCGGAAAACAAACACAATTTCAACAATTACAGGAAAGTTTATTAAAAGACGGAATAGATTATAAAGTAGTAAGTTTCCCCAATTATGATAGCCCAAGCTCAGCATTAGTGCAAATGTATTTATCTGGAGAATTTGGGGAAAATGCAAAAGAAATAAGCCCATATATTGCATCAACATTTTATGCAGCTGATAGATATGCAACATTTCAAACAGGATATAAAAAATATTATGAAGATGGTGGAATAATATTGGCAGATAGATACACAACAGCTAATATGGTTCATCAAGCAGGAAAAATAAAAGACGAAAAAGAAAGAGAAAAATTTTTAAATTGGTTATGGGATTTTGAATTTAATTTATATGGATTGCCAGTACCAAATGAAGTATTTTTTTTGAATATGCCAGTAAAAAAATCAATAGAACTTATGAAGAATAGAGAAAATAAATTCACCCACCAAGAGAAAAAAGATATACACGAAAGAGATGTAAATCATTTGAAAGATGCATATGAAGCAGCTTGCGACGTTTCTAAAAAATATAATTGGTATGAAATAAAATGTGTAAAAAATAATGAAATAAGAACAATTGAAGATATACACCAAGAAATATATAATGAAGTAAAAAAACATATATAAAGATAAAAACTTGATAATATAAGCTATAAACTAGCTATAATTATCAAGTTTTTTAATTATATATTTTATTAAACTTTATATTTTTATGTAAATATATTGAATTCCTACTAAAATAGTAGTATAATATAAACGCTTTAAAAATGAACCAGTGTGGAGAATTAGAAAAAACAATTTTTCTAAACTAAAATGTGTCCACTACAGGAAAGGGGAATTATTATGAAAATATCCACAAAAGGAAGATATGCATTAAGAGTAATGATAGACCTTGCAGAAAACAATGATGGAAATTTTATTTCCTTAAAAGATATATCCAAAAGACAAGGAATATCTACCAAATATGCAGAACAAATAGTAGCATTATTAAACAAGGCAGGAGATTTAAAAACTGCCAGAGGAAATAATGGAGGATATAAATTAGCAAGAAAACCAGAACAATATACAATAGGAGATATATTACGAGCATCAGAAGGTGATTTAGCACCAATAATGTGTTTATCAGAAGATGGTGAATGTAACAAAAAAGGAGACTGTAAAACACTATTTTTCTGGGAAGGATTAGACAAAGTAATTAATGATTATATAGATAGTGTTACTTTAGCAGATTTTATAAAAAAAGAACAATAGATTAAAAGTAAATAAAATTTTATTAATATAGAGGTCTTTGTAAAAAGCAAGAAAGGAATGAATTTTAAAATGGAAACATTATTAAAAATAAATGATTTATATGTAAATGCAGGAGAAAAAGAGATATTAAAAGGACTAAACTTAGAAATAAAAAAAGGTGAAACACATGTTATAATGGGACCTAATGGAGCTGGAAAATCAACACTTGCAAATGTTATATTAAACAATCCAGAATACAAAAAAATAGAGGGAAATGTTGAATTTGAAGGTGAAGATATAACCAAAACACCAACACATGAAATTGCACAAAAAGGTGTATTTATGTCATTTCAATCACCAGAAGAAATACCAGGAATTTCAACAATGAATTTCTTAAAATATGCAAAAAATAAAATAACAGGAAAACCAGTAAAAGTTTTTGAATTAAAAAAAGAAGTAGAAAAAGATGTAGAAGAATTAAATATGAACCCACATTTAATACAAAGAAACTTAAATGTAGGATTTTCTGGTGGAGAAAAAAAGAAAAATGAAATTTTACAAATGCTTGTATTAAAGCCAAAACTTGCAATATTAGACGAAACAGATTCAGGGCTTGATGTAGATGCAATAAGAACTGTATCAAAAGGAATACAAATGTATCATAACGAAGAAAATTCAGTAATGATAATTACACATAATACACGTATTTTAGAGAATTTAAAAGTAGATTATGTGCACATTTTAGTAAATGGAAAAATCGTTAAAACAGGTGATGCAAGTCTAGCAAAAGAAATCGAAGAAAACGGATATGAAAAATATAAAAAATTAGGATAATAAAAAACGTAATAATGTTAAAAAATAACAGGAAAAATTATGGAAATAGCAAAATTATCACAAAATTAGTAAATGGGTTATAGGAACCAGACAAAACCTAAATATGTTAAACAAGGAGTTTATATATAATGGCAAAAACTCAAATAGAAGATGTCAACAGAAATATATATGATATAAAAAACAAAGATGACTATGACTTCAAAATGGAAAAAGGATTAAATAGAGAAATAGTAGAGGAAATATCAAAACAAAAAAATGATCCAGATTGGATGAGAGAAATTAGACTAAAAGCATTAGAAGCATATGAGAAATTAGAATTACCAACTTGGGGACCAGATTTATCAGAACTAAATATGGAGGAAATTGCAACATATGTAAGACCAAAAACAAAACTAAACCACAATTGGGAAGATGTACCAGAAGAAATAAAAGATACATTTGACAAACTAGGAATTCCAGAAGCTGAAAAGAAATCTTTAGCAGGTGTTGGTGCACAATATGACTCAGAAGTTGTTTACCATAGTATGAAAGAAGACTTAAAGAAAAAAGGCGTAATATACACAGATATGGAAACAGCTGTAAGAGAATACCCAGAAATAGTGAAAAAACATTTTATGAAATGTGTTCCAATAACAGACCATAAATTTGTTGCATTACATGCAGCTGTATGGTCAGGAGGCTCATTTGTATATGTTCCAGAAGGGGTAGATGTAGGAATTCCATTACAATCATATTTTAGACTAAATTCACCAGAATCTGGTCAATTTGAACATACAATGATTATAGTAGAAAAAGGAGCAAAACTTCACTTTATAGAAGGATGTTCAGCACCAAAATATAATAAAGTAAACTTACATGCAGGATGTGTTGAACTATATGTTGGAGATGACGCATATTTAAGATATTCAACAATAGAAAACTGGTCTAAAAATATGATGAACTTAAATACAAAAAAAGCTATAGTAGGAAAAAATGGTCAAGTTGATTGGGTTACAGGTTCATTTGGTTCAAAAGTATCAATGTTATATCCAATGAGCATATTAAATGGAGAAGGAGCTAAAACAGAATACACTGGAATAACATTTGCAGGAGGAAATCAAAACTTAGATACAGGTTTCAAAGTAATTCATAATGCACCAAACACATCATCAGTTGTAAATTCAAAATCAATTTCAAAAGATGGAGGAGCTTGTACATATAGAGCTTTAGTACGTATAAATGAAAATGCAAAAAATTCAAAATGTAGTGTAAGTTGTGAATCGTTAATGTTAGACGATATATCAAGGTCAGATACAATACCAGTAAATGACATAAAAACAGACGAAGTTGAATTTTCACATGAGGCTAAAATAGGAAAAATAAGTGACAAAGAAATATTTTATTTAATGTCAAGAGGATTATCAGAAGAAGACGCAAAAGCAATGATAGTAAGAGGATTTGCATATCCAATATCAAAAGAATTACCTGTAGAATATGCAGTAGAAATGAATAATTTAATAAATCTAGAATTAGAAGGGAGCATAGGATAATGAATACAATAAAAATAAATGAAACACCAATAAGAACATCAAGAAATTTTAAAATAAATAATATTACAATAAATGCTCCAGAAATTCCAGAAAAAATAAATGAATTTCAAAATGTGCAAATTACTACACAATCCACAAATTGTGAGGAAACTGTGGAAAACCTACCATTTACTTATGGAATTGGTGAAGAACAAGAAGCGGAAATTACAAAATTAACAAATAATAAAATTAGTATAAAAACAGATAAAAAAGAAAATATTAAAATTATATATACATTTGACGAACAAAATAAATATTTAATAAATAATATAGAATTTAATTTAAAAGAAGATGCAAATATTATAATTGAATATAGAACAAATACAGAAAAAGAATGTTATCATAATGGAAAAATAAAAGTAATAGCAAATGATAATGCAAATGTAAATGTGACAATTGTAAATTTCTTAAATATAGCTAGTACCCATTTAGAAGCTGTAGAAAATGAAATAAAAAATAGTGCAAATGTGCATTATACAGTAATGGATTTTGGCGGAAAATATAGTGTTACAAATTATTATTCAAATTTAATTGGAGAAAAAGCAGAAAACGAAATAAATACAGTATATTTAGGAGCTAAAGACCAAGTAAAAGATATTAATTATATAGCTGAATTAAGAGGGCCAAAAACTAAAATGAATATGGAATTACAAGGAGCCTTAAAAGACGAAAGTAAGAAAAATTTTAAAGGAACAATTGATTTCAAAAAAGGCTCAAAAAAAGCTAAAGGAACTGAAAATGAAGCTTGTATGTTATTATCAGATAAAGCTAAATCACTTGCATTACCAATGTTATTATGTACAGAAGAAGATGTTGATGGAGAACATAGTACATCTTCAGGTAAAGCCGATGAAAAAGAATTATTTTACATTATGAGTAGAGGTCTTAGTAGAAATGAGGCTATAAAATTAATAGTAAAAGCTAAATTCTATGATTTAATAGAAAAAGTAAATGACGAAAAACTAAAACAAGAAGTTATAGAAGAAATAGATAGGAGATTAGATTAATGAGAAAAGAAGATTTTCCAATTTTAAAAAATAGAGATATGGCTTATTTAGACAGTGGAGCAACAACACAAAAACCACAAAAAGTATTAGACGCAGTTGAAAGTTTTTATGAACATGAAAATGCTAATCCACACAGAGGTGCATATAGCTTAAGTATAGAGGCAACAGAAGCATATGAAAGTACAAGAGGGAAAATAGCAAAATTTATAAATGCACGTTATCCAGAAGAAATAATATTTTCTAAAAATGCAACTGAAAGCTTAAATTTATTAGCATATTCATATGGATTAGATAACCTAGAAAAAGAAGATGAAGTTGTAATCTCAATAATGGAACATCATTCTAATTTGGTTCCTTGGCAATATGTAACTAACAAAACAGGAAGTACATTAAAATATATGTATATAAATGATAATTTTGAAATATCAAAAGAAGAAATTGAAAGTAAAATTACAGACAAAACCAAAATTGTTGGAATTACACATATATCAAATGTTTTAGGAACTATAAATCCTGTAAAAGAAATAATAAAATATGCACATAAAAAAGGAGCAATAGTAATAGTTGATGCATCACAAAGTATTCCACATATGAAAATAGATGTACAAGACTTAGATGCAGACTTTTTAGTATTTTCAGGACATAAAATGTTAGCACCTTTAGGAATAGGCGTATTATATGGAAAAAAAGAATTATTACAAAAAATGAAGCCATTTTTAATGGGTGGAGATATGATAGAATACGTGTATGAACAAAAAACAACATTTGCACCATTACCAAATAAATTTGAAGCAGGAACACAAAATGTAGAAGGTGTAATAGGTTTAGGTGCAGCAATAGATTATATAAATGAAATTGGTTATGATAAAATTGCGGAAGTGGAAAAAGAACTAACAGAATATGCAAGAGAAAAATTATCAAAATTAGATTATTTGGACTTGTATTTAACACCAAACAAGGAAAATCATTCTTCAGTATTTTCATTTAATATAAAAGGTGTGCACCCACATGATGTAGCTTCAATATTAGATACAGAAAATGTGTATGTAAGGTCTGGAAATCATTGTGCACAACCATTATTGAGGTCTTTAGGAATAGATTCAACTTGTAGAGCTAGTTTGTATTTTTATAATACAAAAGAAGATATAGATAAACTTGTGCATGGTTTGGATAAGGCTTATGATATGTTCAAAAAGTTCATAAAATGATTTTGGGGTCGGAGCAAAAAATCATTTCACAGTTGTTGCAACGTACAGATATAAATTTTTTATTACATTCCTCGGATTACTGCAAAGCTTAAAAAATTCTAATTTATTTTATGGCACCCTTCCATTAAAAAAGAACTCTTTCCATAAAATTACATAAGAATTTTTAAAGCTTTTTCGTGCACATTCGTCATTTCATATAAAATTATATCTGTAAGTTAATACTAAATAAATAGAGAGAGGAATTCAAAATGGATAATTTAGAAGAAGTATATAATGATTTAATTATGGAACATAGTATGAATTCATATAACAAGAAAAAGCTAGATGATGCAGATTATTGCGAATTAGGGCATAATCCTAATTGTGGAGACGAAATATCAATAGAATTAAAACTAGATGGAGATGTAATAGAAGATATGGCATTTACTGGTCATGGTTGTGCTATTTCTCAAGCATCTACTTCTATTATGATTGATACTCTAAGAGGAAAAACAATTGAACAAGCGAAAGAGATAATAGAAACTTTTATAGAAATGATAAAAAGGGAAATAACAGATGAAAAAGAATTAGAAAAATTGGAAGATGCAATTGCTTTTAGAAATATTGCAAATATGCCAGCTAGGGTGAAGTGTGCGTTGCTTGCTTGGCATACTATGGAGGATATTTTAGACAAGAATAATAGAGTTGAAAAATAATTACAATTTTGGCTACGTCAAATTTTATTTAAAACGCAGTTACATATAAGTGTATGCGCCTTTGCCTTTTAAATAAAACTTTCCTTGCCAAAATTTAATTCTTTTCCAACTAAAGATATGAAGTTAAGAGAGGACCAATAAATGGAAAATAAAAAAGTATTATTAGGAATGAGTGGAGGAGTTGACAGCTCAGTATCTGCATTGCTTTTAAAACAGCAAGGATATGAACCAATAGGAATAACATTAGAACTATTTGCAGGAAGTAGTTGCTGTAATATAAATACATATATAGATGCAAAAAATGTGTGTAATTCAATAGGAATGCCACATTTTACAGATGATTGTAAGCCACAATTTGCAAAATATGTTATAAAAGATTTTATAAATTGTTATGCAAATTGTAAAACCCCAAACCCTTGTATTGAATGTAATAAATATATGAAGTTTGGCTATATGTGGGAAAAAGCAAAAGAACTAGGATGTGAATATATAGCAACAGGTCATTATGCAAAAACAGAATATAGTGAAGAATATAGAAGATGGGTATTAAAAAAATCAAATGCAGGGAAAAAAGACCAAAGTTATGTATTATGGAATATTCCTAAAGATTTAATAAGCCATGTAGTTTTCCCGCTTGCTAATTTTGAAAGCAAAGATGAAATAAGAGAAATAGCAAGAGAAAATAATTTAAAAGTTGCAAACAAGCCAGACAGTGAAGATATATGCTTTGTTCCAGATGGTAATTATGCAAAATTTTTAGAAACAAATTCGACTCTAAAACCTAAAGAAGGAAATATTGTTACAAGAGATGGAAAGATATTGGGAAAACATAAAGGTTTATATCATTACACTATAGGTCAAAGAAAAGGACTTGGAATAAGCTATAAAGAACCACTTTTTGTAATAGGATTTAATAAAGCAAAAAATGAACTAATTGTTGGAACAAAAGCTGATATATATAAAACAGAAATGCTAGTAAATGATATAAATTTATTATTAGTAGACGAAATAAAAGAACCAATGAAAGTATCAGTAAAAACTAGATATTCAAGCAAAGAAGAAAATGCAACAATAGAAATGCAAGATAAGAACACAATAAAAGTAACTTTTGAAGAACCAGTGGCTAGAATTACACCAGGTCAATCTGCAGTATTTTACATAGGCGACATTGTTTTAGGTGGAGGGAAAATTATTGGTTAAAAGAAGGGAAAGAATTTTTTATGAAAGCTTTAATAACAGGAGCATCTTCTGGAATAGGAAAAGATATGGCAAAAATACTAAATCAAAAAGGATATAATTTAGTATTAGTTGCAAGAGATATAGAAAAACTAGAACAAACTAAAAAAGAGTTGGAAAAATCAGTTCAAAACGAACCAACAATTGAAAATAATAAAATAGAAAAAGCATATAAAAATAGCAAAAAAGCAACCAACAAAATTGAAATAATTCAAATGGATTTAAGTGAAGAACAAAATTGCATAGAATTAGCAAATAAAGTAAAAGATATTGATATACTAATTAATAATGCAGGTTTTGGAGATTGTGGGAGATTTAGTGAAACAGATTTAAACAAAGATATTTCAATGATAAAAACAAATGTAATTGCATACCATATTTTAACTAAATTATATTTAAAGGAAATGAAAAAGAAAAATAGCGGAAAAATATTAAATGTAGCATCAATAGCAGGATTTATGCCAGGCCCATTAATGGCAACATATTATGCTACAAAAAATTATATTGTTAGGTTATCAGAGGCAATAAGAGAAGAATTAAAAAAGGAAAAATCAAAAGTACAAATAAGCATATTATGTCCAGGACCAGTAGAAACAAATTTTAACAAAGTTGCAAATGTAAAATTTAGCTTAAGAGAGGCTAATAGTATGCAGGTTGCAAAATATGCAATTAAAAAATTAGAAAAAGGTAAGTTTTATATAGTACCTGGAATTGATGTAAAACTAGCAAGATTTGGAGCGAAAATAGCACCATCAAATTTTGTTGCAAAAATAACATATAAAGTTCAAAAAAGAAAAATACAAGGCTCTGCTTAGAAAAAAACTAGCAGAGTTTTTATTATATTGCACTGAAATTTGCACAACAAACTTGCTTAAAAAAGTTGACAAATACGAACAAATATTCTATAATAAAAGTGGTGATATTATGGAAAGACAAATATTACACGTAGATGTTAATAATGCATTTTTAAGTTGGACAGCAGTAGAAATGCTAAAAAATGGGAGCAAAGTAGATATAAGAGAAATACCTGCAATAATAGGTGGAGATGAAACTAAAAGGTCAGGTATAGTGTTAGCTAAAAGTATGAAAGCAAAAGAATGTGGAATAAAAACAGCAGACACAATATATCAAGCAAGAATAAAATGCCCTAATATACAAATATTTCAATCAGATTTTAAAATATATAAAAAATATTCAGAAGAATTATATAATTTATTATTACAATATACAGACAAAATCGAGAGATTTAGCATAGATGAATGTTTTTTAGATATGACAGAATATTTAATGAAAGATACATTATTAAATAAAGGAAAAGAAATAAATAGAAGAGTAAAAGAAGAGCTTGGTTTTACTGTTAATGTTGGTGTTGCACATAACAAACTTTTAGCAAAAATGGCATCAGACTTTACAAAGCCAGATAGAGTACACACATTGTTTGAAAATGAAATAAAAACAAAAATGTGGACATTACCAGTATCTGAATTATTTATGTTGGGCAAAAAAACAGTCCCTAAATTGTATAATATGCAAATAAAAACAATAGGAGAATTGGCAAAATGTGACCAAAGATTGATAAGCAAAAAGTTTGGAAAGCATGGAACTCAAATGTGGGAATATGCAAATGGAATAGATAACTCAGAAGTACATTATCAAAAAGAAAAACCAAAAGGAATTGGAAATTCGATAACATTACCAGAAAATGAAAGAAAAATAGAAAAATTAGAAGAAATATTATTAGCATTAGCAGAACAAGTCACATATAGATTGAGAAAATATGATTTATTAGCAAATACAGTAAGTGTGCAATTAAGAACAAAAGACTTTGAAGACAAAACACACCAACAAAAGTTGCTTGCACCTACATCATCAACAAAAGAAATTTATACAAAAGCAAAAGAACTATTAGTTCAGATGTTTCATAAACCAATGGCAATTAGACTTATTGGATTAAGAGTGGATAATTTAGTTGAAAAAGAAAATATGCAAATGTCATTATTCTCGTCAAATGAAAATAAAAAACAAGAAAATTTAGATAAAGTAATAGATGACTTAAAAAACAAATATGGCTATAATACAGTAACTAGAGCAGGTAAAATGAATACAAATATAAAATTTAAATAAATATTAGAAACAAAATAATAAATAAAAGATATAAAAAAGGGACAAGTAGAAAAATATGCTAAATTACAAAGAATGCAAGAAATTACTTGCTTAAATAATATTGATAGTTTATAATAATTATGTTATCAAAAGATAGAAAGTTATTAGGAGAATCAATAATGTGGAAAAGAAAAGATTTAAAAAATAAAGCTAAAGTAACTATTAAGAAAAATTATTGGACAGCTGTGGTTATATGCTTTTTAGTTACTATTTTAACAGGAGAATTTGGAAATTCAATAACAGGAATTTGGCAAAATGAAGATTCTATTTTACCAAATTATGTATTAACAGAAAATAATCTTTTAATGAAAGAAAAAGTTGAACAGTCCCAATTAGTAAGGGCACAAGAAATAAATAACAAAATAGAAAATGTAAAAAGCTCATTAAATGATGGGCAATTAAAGGCATTGAATGCAATAAATGCAAACATAAATAGCCTAACAAAACCAGCAAAATATGTATATAGAATATGGGATGCTATAGAATTATTCTATGTAAATCAAAGCCTATTAGGAGCAGTATATGTAATAGCTGCAATAATAGCAATGCTATATGCAATATTAATAGCAGAACCATTAATTGTAGCTGAAAGAAGATTTTTTATAGTAGCAAGAAAACAAGAAAACACAAGATTAGGCGAAATAAAAGAAGTATTTCGAAGAAAAAGTTGGAGCAATGTTGCGAAAATTATGCTTTTAAAAACTATCTATAATGTATTATGGTTTTTAACTATAGTAGGAGGATTTATAAAAATCTACGAATATAGAATGATACCATATTTATTAGCCGAAAACCCAAAGATAGATAAAAAAGAAGCATTCAAAAAATCTAAAGAAATGATGAAAGGAAACAAATGGAAAGCATTTATTTTAGATTTGTCATTTATATTATGGGATATATTAGCGGTATTTACATTTGGATTATTAAATATCGTATATGTAAATCCATATAAAATAGCAACATCAGTTGAATTATATGAGACATTAAAAGAAGAAAATGATGGACAACAGAAGAGTGAAGAAAAATAATAGAAAATGATGAAGTGGTTTTATCACTCTAACATTTATTATAGAATCCAATAGAAAATAGTAGTAACTAAAAATTACTACTATTTTTAATTTGGATATGAAAATAAGGATAAATAATTAATTATTATATATAAGTATATATTATGGAGTGGACAAAAACAAGCAAAAAATGTAGAATTTTGCGACGAAAAAAACTTGAAAATATTAGGAAACAGTAGTATGATATAAAAATATCAAAAGATGAAAATACAAAGGGGGAATATGTATGAATATATTTTATGGCGGTATATTTGTAGGAAAAGAAACTTTAAAAGAGGCTGGGATTAAACATCCGATAAAGTTAGAATATTATAAAACAATAAACGAAGACAAATTTGTTAATGGAAATAATTCTAAATATGGAATTAAAGTTGTAAAAACAGAATATCTGGATAATGACATAATAACAGAAAATAAAGAAATCAAAAACCTCTCCAATAGTGAACAAAGAACCAATGAAATATTAGAAACTTTAAAAAGAAATGAAGTAACACCAATTGGTGTACAAGATATTATGCAAGATTTTTTCGAAAAAAAGAAATACCTTTAGTGAAATTTAAATTAATATTGGTTAATTATTAATATAATGTACAATATAATATTAACTTAAATTTCATTAAAAACTTGCAAAATAAAGGAATTTAGGCTAGAATAACATATAGTAAATAAAAGGAAAAACAAGGAGGAACATATGGCAGACAAGTTAATAATAGTGGAATCACCAGCAAAAGCTAACACTATTAAAAAATTCCTAGGAGGAAGCACAAAAGTAGTTGCTTCAATGGGACATATAAGAGATTTGCCTAAATCAAAATTAGGTGTAGATATAGAAAACGACTTTGAACCAGAATATATAAATATACGTGGAAAGGGAGATTTAATAAAAGCACTAAAAAAAGATGCAAAAAATGCAAAGAAAATTTATCTTGCAACTGACCCTGACCGTGAAGGAGAAGCAATAGCGTGGCATCTAGACTATATATTAAAAGAAGAACATGATAGAATAGTAAGAGTAACATTTAATGAAATTACTAAAGGAGCTGTTCAAAAGGCAATAAAAGAACCAAGAAATATTGACTTAAATGTAGTAGATGCACAACAGGCAAGACGTGTATTAGATAGGATTGTGGGATATCAAATAAGTCCACTTTTATGGAAAAAGGTAAAAAGAGGATTATCTGCAGGACGTGTTCAGTCAGTAGCAGTAAAGTTAATTGTTGAAAGAGAAGAAGAAATAGAAAAATTTATTCCAGAAGAATATTGGAATATATATGCAGATTTAAAAGACAATGAAAGTAAAAAACAATTTGAAGCTAGATTTTATGGAAAAAATAACAAAAAAATAGAAATACACAGTAAAGAAGAAATCGACAAAATCTTAGAAGACATTGAAAAAGCAAAATATGTTGTAAAAGAAGTAAAAAAAGGGGAGAAAAAAAGAAATGCAGCTCCACCATTTACAACAAGTACAATGCAACAAGAAGCTTCTAGAAAATTAGGATTTACATTGAAGAAAACAATGTCAGTAGCTCAAGGCTTATATGAAGGTGTAAAAATATCAGAAAAAGGTTCAGTGGGTTTAATTACATATATGAGAACAGACTCAACAAGAATATCAGAAGTAGCAAGACAGGCTGCTAAAGAACATATTGTAAATACTTATGGTGAGCAATATTATGAAAACAGATATTATAAAGCAAAAAAAGATTCACAAGATGCGCATGAGGCAATAAGACCAACATATGCAGACTTAGAGCCAGATAAAATAAAAGATTCTTTAACAAAAGACCAATATAAATTGTATAAATTAATATATAATAGATTTATGGCAAGTCAAATGTCATCAGCAATATATAACACAATGGCAGTTACAATAGATGCTGATGGTTACACATTTAAAGCAAATGGACAAAGCATTAAGTTTAAAGGATTTATGGTATTATATGTAGAAGGAACAGACCAAGAAGAACAAGAAGCTGGAATGTTGCCAGAACTAAAAGAAGGTCAAGAAGTAGAAAAAATAAAAATAAATCCAAAACAAAGTTTTACAGAGCCACCTGCAAGATATACAGAAGCAAGCTTAGTAAAAGCTTTAGAGGAAAAAGGAATAGGAAGACCAAGTACATATTCACCAACAATTACAACTATTTTGGAAAGAAGATATATAGAAAAACAACAAAAACAATTAGTTCCAACAGAATTAGGAAAAATAGTGAATAAATTATTGGTAGAGAATTTTACAGATATTGTAAATGTGGAATTTACAGCAGATATAGAAAGTCAATTTGACAATATTGCAGAAGGAAAAGAAGAATGGAAACAAATGATAAGAGATTTTTATGGACCATTTAAGAAAGAATTGGATGAAGCAGAAAAGAACCTAGAACATATTGAAATTAAAGATGAAGTATCTGATGTAAAATGTGACAAATGTGGAAGAATGATGGTTTATAAATATGGAAGGTTTGGAAAATTCTTAGCTTGTCCGGGATATCCAGAATGTAAAAACACAAAAGCAATTGTAGAAACAATAAGTGTACCTTGCCCTAAATGTGGCGGAGAAGTGCAAGTAAGAAAAACCAAAAGAAACAGGAAATATTATATTTGTGAAAATAATCCTAAAACTTGTGATTTTATTTCTTGGAATAAACCAAAACCAGGAGAAAAGTGGGAACCAGAAGAAAATAAAGAAGAATCAGACAAAAAGAAGAAAGCAACTAGAAAAAAGGCTAAAAGTTAAAATAATAAAAGATTAGGGCAAGATAATTATTGCTCTAATTTTTTTGCTATATGTAAACAATGGCAAAACACACTATCCGTAGGGCTTGAAAAATAGCTAAAAAACGTAATTAAAATGTAACATATATAATGTTGACTTTTTATAAAATACTAATATATAATTTGATTGATATTATGATAAAATAAAACACAATATTGTTAAAGGAAAGGTAAAAATATGGATATAATCCAAAGAGGAAAAATTGAATTAAGACTTTGTGCACTTGGGAACACAATAAATAGCCTAAACATAGAAATGAATCAATATAGGCAAATGCAAAATCAAATAAACAGAGCTATTGCCGAATTAAATGCTGCTAAAGGACAAATAGAAAGTGCAAATACTGCATTAACTTCAAAAAGTCAAGGAAAGAGTATTAGTGACAAAAGCAAAGAGATGAAAAATGAGGAGTCTTCAATATCTAGTATAATTAGTAGTTTGAATTCAATTTCAGCTGAGTGCTCAACTAAAATAAGTGAAATAAAGGCTAACAAGCAGAAAGCATCTGACGAAATATATGCTTTAAGAAATAAATTAAATTCTGATATTTAATATAAAAAAAGATGGAAAATAGTTTGAAAGAGATTAAAAATTTCAAACTGTGTATACTTTAAAAACAAAATAGAAAGGAAAGGAATGGAATTAATTATGAATGAAATAGGAGAGAAGTTTTTACCAATTGGTACGGTGGTAATGTTAAAAAATGGAACAAAAAGAGTTATGATTACAGGATTTTGTGCTGTAGAAAATAATGAAAATTTAAAAATGTGGGACTACAGTGGATGTATGTATCCTGAAGGTTTTTTATCTTCTGACGAAACTTGTTTATTTGATCACAATCAAATAGAAAAAGTTTATCACTTAGGTTTAGCAGAAGATGAAGAAGAAAAAGAATTCAAGAAAAAATTAAAGGAATTAATAGAACAAACAAAAGAAGCATTAAAATAATTAAAACACAAAGGAGGAGAAAATGTTTAAATTCGACTCAACAGAAATAGAAAGAAATGTTGTGCCAGCAATGACACGAGCAACAAATTATTTATCAACAGCAAAAGACATTGTGTCTGCCATATCTATACCTGTTGATTTCTGGGAATATGGAAGATTAAGAAGTATTCCAAGTGAAATAGATAATATTTGTCATAGAGTAAAAAGTACCAAAAAAGGGATAACTAGTTTAGTAAATCAAATAACAGGTATCGAAGACAAGAATATGGGCTTGTTGGACGAAATTGGTGGAGCTGCAACTGGTGCTTATAATTTTTTTGGTGGTATGTTTTCAACAGCTGGTACAGAAGCTAAGAAATATTTAGGAAAATCTAAAAATTATTTTAAAAAATTAATAACTAATTCTGCTGTAAATTTTTCTAAATTTATGAGGAATGTTAACCAAATGGCTCAAACAGGTGGAAAAATTGCAATAAAAGGTTGGAATTGTGTATATAAAAATGTTTTAAAACCAATAGGAGGAGTAATTAAAGCAACTGCTGCATCAGCAGGAAATACTGTAATTAGTGCTGTAAAAGGAATTGGACAACTTGGAGAAGGAATAATTAAAGCCCTTGCACTTGTTGGAACAGGAGCAGGAAGTGTATTTACAGGAATTGCAGATGGTGTAACGTATGCTGCAGCAGCAATTGGAGGAAACACATCTAATTGGGAATCTATAACTGCGAAAATGTGGAAAGGAACAATGGGTTTTGTCTCAGAAAGTCATGTTGAAAACGCATTTGCAGATTTTTATAAAAATAATGCTATAGGAAAATGGTTAGATGAAAACGCATGGGATTTTGCAAAATCAGATTCATTACTTATGAATGTAATATCAGGACTAGCACCTGCAGCAGCGATAGTAGCAGTATCTTTCTTTACTGCTGGATTAGCCGATGTTGCAATTGCTCCAGGGGCTATTATGGGAATGATAGCAGGAACAGCAGGAGTAGGAAATGGAACAGGAGCTTATTGGCAAAACAAGAGGGAATCTTCATGGGAAAATGTAAAGGAATTATATAAAAAAGGAGAAATTAGCAAAGATCAATATGATACATTAGTTCAAATACGAAAATTAACTCCTTCTCAATGGAAGGAAATAAAAAGTGACTATAAAAATGGAAAAATAAGCAAAGAAGAATTTGACCAAATAAAAAAAATAAAAGAGATGCCAGATGACTGGAAAACAGTAGAAAATCTAGTGAAAGGACTTGGGGTTGGAGTAGCAACTGGAACTTGGGAAGGACTACAATATTATATTGGTGGAAAAATAGCAGGATGGAAAATTTCAGGTAATGCCTTAACAAATTCGAGTGTTAGAGTAGGAGCAGATACTTTAATTAGTATAGCAGATACGCCATATCGAGCATTTGTTGATTCAATAGCATATGAAGAAGATTACCAAAAAGCATTTGAAAAACAAGGTGGATGGCAATCTGTTAAATTAAATGGATTAATAGGATTTTTTGGATCAGCAGCAAGTGAAGGTCTTAATGTACATAAACAATTTGAAAAACTTTCATCTGTACAAGATGCAAATGATTACTTGTTTGGAAAAAATAAAGGAGAAATTAATGATAAGGTCAAGGTAAAGATAAAAGAAGGAATTGATGCCATATATGAAACAGATGTGTTAGAAGGACTAGATAAAAATACAGCTAAGAATGTGAAAAATGAAATTATAAGAAAATATGTTAATGGGGACATATCATTAAATGATATAAAAGGATTTGACAAATCATATGGAACATATATGAAAAACAGAACTGATTCAATAAATAATATCAAAGAGCATTTATATGGAAAAAGTGCTAATGAAATTAGTGACTCTGTAAAAATGAAAATAGAGAATCTAGAAGATGTTATAGAAGAAAACCAAAAAAATCTAATAGAAGGGTTAGACGAAAATACCGCAAAGCAAGTAAAAAATAGTCTTGCAGAAAAATATTTTAAAGGAGAAATTTCATTAGAAGATATTGGCCACTATAAAGACATTAACATACAAGCATTAGGAGTAAAAAAATTAAATGATTATTCAGATTTTCTTTCAAAAGCACAAAATGCTACTGGAACATATGGTGTTGACCAAGGTATTTTTAAAAGTTTGAAAAAAAATAGTGTAGAATATCATAATCTTATAAATGATCTAACTAAAAGATATAAAATCAATAAACAAACAGCTACAGTAATTACAGATACAATAGAAAACGATATAGTAGGAGAAAGAGGCTTAACAAATCCAGGGGTTTGTTCATATGCAGATGCTTGTAACACATTGATAGATGTGTTTAAATACAGACCACAAGATTTTGAAAAAGCATTTGGTTTTCCATTATATGAGCAAACAGCAAATGGAATAAAAATAAACCAAGAAAAAATGCTTTTTGATATGTATGTAACTACAAATCTTGAAGAAAATGGAGGAATGATATTTAAAAGAGAGCCAGACGGAACAATTGTTTTTTCTAGAAAAATTGGTACACATTATGGTGAATATATAGATGATGAAGGAATAAAGCACCCAGGACAAAAACCAATGGAGTATAAACCAATCTTTGAAAGTTATCTAAAAACTAAATTTGAAAATGTTAGTTTTAAACAAAAAAACATAAGCACATCAACACTAACAAAAACAGATATAATATATCAAATAAATAAATCAACAGGAGAAGGAAAAGAAGTAAGTTTATTAACTGAAACTATAGAAGGACCGATAACATTTATATATACTGATGGTTCACCAAGCGTTGTACTTAGGTCAGGTGACGATCACGCTTGTCATATTACCAAAGTACTAGGAACAACAGATGAAGGTGTACTGGTAGAAACTTGGGGAAAGAAAGCATTAGTTAGATTTGAAGACCTTGCAGGAAAACATAATGGAACACTAGTGGTAAGAGACATAAATGTAAGTTAAGGAGATAAAAATTATGGAATGTAAAAAAATAAATTTGGAAGAATTACAAACACAAAATCCTAATAATAGTGGAGTAGAAATAAGTAAACAGCCATTAAATGTTCAAAAAGAATATATGGAATTCTATAATACATATAGAAAATTATTTACTGAATATATGATAGATAAACTTAATTTAAAAGAATATGACAAAAAATTAGCTGAAAGTGAATTGGACTTTATTCCAACAAAAGAACCCCAAATGGATATATATCAATATTTTTCAAGCCCTGAACTAAAATATTTTTATATTAGAAATAATTTGTATTTGGAACACCTAACTAAGCAAGAAGCTGAAGTTATAAGAAGTAGAAGCAAAGAAGAAAATCTAAAATTAGATGAAGAAACGAAAAAACTAATAGAAAATACATACCAAAAGGTAATAACGGAAGAAGTGCCAAATGTAGAAGGAAAATATAGAGTTTCTTTTGGACCACTAAATGGTAAATTCTTTGCAAACAGCGACTCTGTAGTCATTGGAGCAAGATATGATACTTATGAACAAGCTGGACAAAGTGATGATGAATGGTTTGAACAATATTGTAAAAGAGAAGATTATTTACAAGAAATGCTAGAACAAGTACAAGAAGAATCTAAAGGAAAATTAAAAACAGAAGTAACAGCTTTTAAATATACAGATAATAGTGTAATAGTAAAAGACCAAAGCAAACAAAGAGAAGAACAAGAGGAAGAAAGATAAATGATAAAAGCACAAATAGATAATAACAAAAAATAAAAAACAAAAGAGGAGGTGAAAAAATGATAGTTTCACTAATAGGCAAAAACATTATGTATAATTTAAATCTGCCAAAACAAATTACCGGTAATTATTGGATAACTGAGCAAAAAGGAGAAAAAGGCAGAAAACTAGTAAACATTGAAGGAAATAACAACGAGTGGCAGGTAGTAAACAATAATTATGTTGAAGTCATAAATATGAAATATATTGAAGCAGACATAAACAACCTAAAAATAACAGATATAGGAAAAGTGAAATCTGAAAGAGCAGCAATATTGAAAGAAAATGAGATGTATTATGTGTATATACGTAATACGCGAGAAGTATTTATAATGTTTTGCTCTCCAAGTTATGATAATACTTTTTTACGTCATGATATCGTAAAAAATGAAGAAATTTGCATAGGAAGAAGTGTAAAAAGCCAAATTTTATATAACAATAAAATGGTAGCTAACTTACATGCAAAAATTTATAATGTAAATGGAAGAATGGTTTTAGAAAATTATGATGAATGCCTAGGAACATTTGTGAACAATATGCCGGTTGGAAAAAATGGTCATATATTAACAAATGGAGATACCATATTCATAATGGGATTAAAAATTATTATAATGGGAAAAAGTTTATTTATAAACGAACCTAACAACAATGTCTTGTGTAAAAAAGAAAATTTAGTAGCCAATAGTGAATTACCAACTCTAAGGCAAGAAGCAAACAATGAAGAAACAAATTTTGAAGATTTATATAAAGAAGATGAATATTTTTCAAGAGCACCAAGAATTACTAATATAATAGAAACCGAAAAAATGAAAATAGATGCACCCCCACATATACAAGATAAAGAGGAAATGCCAGCTATATTAGCAATAGGTTCGTCACTAACAATGGGAGTTATGATGTTTGCCTCAATTTTTAATGCAATTGATGGAAAAGTAAATGGAACAACATCTAGCAAGCAAATGGTAGTACAGTTAATCACAGCTGGAGCAATGTTAATTGCAATGATTTTATTCCCAATATTAACAGTTAGATATAATAAAAACAAGAAAAAGAGATATGAAGAAAAAAGACAGACAAAATACAAAGAATATCTAGAAAATAAAAGTGAACAAATAAACAAAATTATGTCTGATCAAAGAAAAATATTATTTGAAAATTATCCATCTCCAGAAGAATGTACTGATATAATTTTGCATAAAGGGGCAAAATTGTGGGAAAGAAAAATAGATGACTATGATTTTTTAACAGTAAGATTAGGAATAGGCGATATCCCATTAAAATTAGATATAAATTATCCAGAAGAACAATTCACAATGGATGATGATAATTTAATAGAAATATTAGACAATATAGTAAAAAATTCAAAATTACTAAAAGCGGCTCCAATATCAGTTTCCCTAGTAGAAAAGAATGTGTTAGCATTAATAACAAAGAAAAATGAGAAAGCGGAAAAATTTATTCAAAGTTTAATTATCCAACTAATTACATTCCAAAGTTATGAGGATTTAAAATTAGTATTTTTTCTAAAAGAGGAAAAAAACGAAAACTTAGAATATGTAAAAATGCTACCACACGTATGGGACAATGCGAAACAGATAAGATTTTTTACATATGATATGGACGAAATGAATGAAGTTTCAAAATATTTAGAAGAGGAATTACAAGAAAGATTAGAACAACAAGAAAGAGATATTGATTACAAGTCATTTTCACCATATTATTTGATTATTACAAATGATTATAAAAGGGTGGAAAATCTAAAAATAATAACAGAAATATTGAAACTAAAAACAAATATAGGATTTAGCATTTTGTGTATTACAGATGATATGATGCAATTACCAAATGAATGTAAAACATTTATAAGTATTGATAAAAATAATCAAATGGGAACATTATTTGAAAATGAAATTACAACGGCAAATACTCAAAGACATATTGCACTAGATAACTCTGCAACATTTTTCTTTGAGAAAATTTGCCAAGTAATATCTAATATTCCAATAAGATATACCCAATCAGGAACAACTGCATTACCATCAAGTTATACATTTTTAGAAATGTATGATGTTGGAAAAATAGAACAACTTAACATATTTGAAAGATGGAATAAAAATAATCCAACATTATCTTTAAAAGCACCAATTGGTATTGATAGTTATGGAATGCCAATAGTACTAGATATACACGAAAAATATCATGGACCACATGGATTAATTGCCGGAAGTACAGGTTCTGGAAAGAGTGAATTTATTATTACATATATACTATCATTAGCAATTAATTACCACCCAGATGATGTAGCATTTATACTAATAGACTACAAAGGTGGTGGACTAGCAGGAGCTTTTGACAATGCAAAAGTAAAATTACCGCATTTAGTAGGAACAATTACAAATATAGACACAATAGGATTGCAACGTTCATTAGTTTCTATACAAAGTGAGTTGAGAAGAAGACAGGTTGCTTTTAATGAAGCAAGAAACCTAACCGATGAAGGAACAATAGACATATATAAATATCAAAAGATGTATCATGCAGGAATAGTAAAAAAACCAATTCCACACTTATTAATAATATGTGACGAATTCGCAGAATTGAAACAACAACAACAAGAATTTATGGATGAACTTATGAGTGTTTCAAGAATTGGACGTAGTTTAGGAGTTCACTTGATTTTGGCAACTCAAAAACCAGCAGGAATAGTAAATGACCAAATACGTAGTAACAGTAAATTTGCAGTTTGCTTGAAAGTACAAGACAAGGGAGACAGCACAGATGTTATTAAAAGACCAGATGCAGCAAACTTAAAAAGAGTTGGACAATTTTATTTACAAGTTGGAAATGATGAATACTTTGTATTAGGACAATCAGCATATGCAGGAGCTCCATATATTCCAACAGATTTAACAGAGAAAAAGGTTGATAATTCAGTAGCTGTTATTTCAAACATAGGAACTATAATAAAACAAGTTGATGATGAACAACAAAAAATTGTAAATACTCAGGGTGAACAATTAACAAGTATATTAAAATATATGGCTAACATTGCTAAAGAAAGAAAAATTAAATCAGAAAATCTATGGCTACCAGCTATACCAGAAAATATATATGTAAGTGAATTAAGACGTAAATATAATATTGAAACAGAAAATAGAAAAATAGAACCAGTTATAGGTGAATTTGATGATCCGTATAATCAACGTCAAGGAGTAAAAACAATAGATATAAATAACGGAGGAAATACAGTTGTCTATGGAAATGCAGAAAGTGGAAAAGAAACATTATTAAGTACAATGATATATGATTTAATTTCAACACACACTACAGATGAAATCAATTTATATATATTAGATTTTGGAACAGAGGCATTAAAAATATATAGAGATGCTCCACAAGTTGGAGATGTAGTATTTGTAACAGAAACAGAAAAAATCACGAGATTTTTTGCAATGCTACAGAGAATAATAAAAGAAAGAAAAGAAAAATTAACAGATTATAATGGTGATTATAATTTATACTTAAAAACAGCTAAAGAACCAATGCCAGTAGTTACAGTAATACTTAACAATTATGATTCATTTGCGGAAATATACCAAGACAAGTATGAAGATATAATATTAGCATTAACTAGAGATGGGGCTAAATGTGGAGTTGTATTTGTTTTCTCTGTCACATTATATAATAGTTTAAGATATCGTTTGACACAAAACTTTAAGCAAAAAGTAGCTTTACAAATGAATGATGAAAACGACTATTACAATGTATTTGAAAAAGTAAAGAAAAAACGTCCATCACATTTGTTTGGAAGAGGATTAATTGATGAAGATGGAGAAGTATATGAATTTCAAACAGCCAAAATATGTGAAGCAGAAGAATATACAACAAAAATAAAAGACCAAATAGAACAAATTAAAAAGCAAAAAATGCCAAAAGCACCAGCAATACCAATATTGCCAGATAAAGTAAGATTGCAAGATGTTAAAAAATACTTGAAAAGCTTGTCTTTTGTGCCAATTGGAATAACTAAAAATGACCTAAAAGTATGTGGATATGACTTTAAAAAGAATTTAGTAAATATTATAACTTCTAGGGATATGGATGCAATAGTACAATTAGCTAAAAACTTATTAGAAGAACTAGAATTAATAAAAAATGTTCAAGTATGCATCTTTGATATTGATAATATGATTTCTTCAGAAGAAGAAAACGTAGGTGAAAAATTAATCGAACTAATGAATAATATGCAAAATGAGGACAAAGAAACAATGGTAGTAATAATTGGAATTGAAAGATTCCTAGCAGAGCTTACTACTGCACAAATTAAATTTGCAGATATGCTTAATAAAATGGAAAGCAACAAAAGAACAAATGTTATTATAGTTGAAAATGTCAATAAATTAAAAAATCATGAATATGACGAATGGTATAAAACATATGTTGCTAAAGACAATGGTATATGGATAGGAAATGGTATAGACACACAATATTCATTAACAATAAATGCTGAAAGAAAAGAAATTGAACCAAACTGCGGAAGTAGTTTTGGATATGCAGTAAAACAAGGAACTGTACAATTGGTTAAACTTTTAGGAATGAAAGAAAAAGGTGATGAAGATGAATAGGATTTTAATAAAACTATATGTTCCAACAATTGATGAACAATATGATATATGGATACCATCAAACAGAAGAACCTATAATGTAATTTTATTATTAATAAAAGCAATATATGAATTAAGCGGAAAATATTATCAACCAACAGTTATGCCGATGCTGTGGGAAAAAACATCTGCTAAACAATATGACATTAATTTAACAATAAAACAAAACAATATAAGAAATGGAGCTGAGATTATATTATTATAAATCTAACTAATAGTGATATAAAAGCTCGAAAAATTATTTTGCTATTGACAATTAAAAATTGTTAATATATATTATATTTATAAAAAATAAGGAGGTGGCCGATATGGCTAAAATATCAACAGTAGATTATGAAGCAATCCCAGGAAAAGCTTCACAAATAAGAAGTTTAGGACAAGACGTAAACAAAGAATTGACAAATGCATATACAAGTATTACAGAAATGCACAGTAATTGGTATGGAGTAAGATACAATGCATTAGTGGAAGCATTTAACAATTTAATTCCACAATTAAATGATTTATTACAAGTTGCAGTTGGAGATCTTCCATTTGTATTGGAAACAGTTGCAAACAATTATGCACAAGCAGATAGAGGTTCAGGAGTTGTAGGTGCAAACAATACTGCTCCAACACAAATCGCTAATATTCCAATTTCAAAAGATGTAGGAATGAGATTTTTAACAAGTGCAGTAGAAGCAACTCAAAATACTGTAGTAAATAACTTCAATACAGCAGTAGAACAAATGAATCAAATTGAATCAGTTTCTAACAGCATGGTATGGGAAAGTGAAGCTGCTGAAGCTTATAAAGCTAAATTTGCAAAATTAAAAAATGAAATTGTATCATCATTTGATAATATCAAATCTCAATTTACAACATTAATGAACCAAACTAAAGAAGATATTCAAGCAACAGAAAATGCAAATACAGTTCAATAATAAGTATTTTTAGGGATAACTGCAAATATTATATTTGCAGTTATCAAAAAAGTATTTACGAATGGGGGAGATAAAAATGGCAAATGTTTCAAATGCAGGAGGAATGGGATACAGCAGCAATACAGCAATACAACGAGAATTAGGAAATTTATATAGTAAAAGAGGTATTCTAAAGCAAAATATGAATCCTCTTCCAGATGAAGTAAAAAAATTAGAGAATGAAAAAAAAGAATATGAAAATTTTATAAGAGAAGTAAAAGAACAAGAAAATAGGCTAGAAGTAATTAAGCCTCAAGGCAATTTGAATTCAGCCAAGGGCGCAGTAGATACATATTATAAAGCAAAAAAATCTAAAAATATATTAGAAAGCATCGATACAGAAATATCAAATATAAAGACTGTATCAACCGAAATTGCTGATTTAATTAATATAGCAACCCAAGAACTAAATGCGGTAAAGGAAGAGTTAAACACAAAAAAAAGTAAGCTTAGTAATCTAAAAAGAAATTTGGAGAGTGTAGAAGGAAGAATAAGGTATCTTGAAAGTTTGTGTTAAAAATATAAGCGATAAGGAGAAAAAAATATGTCAAAATCAAGTAATGGAAGTGGAAAATTTTCTATCAATACAGATGAAATGGAAAATTATGTAATACCACATCTTAATACTGCAAGAGATAAACTTGAGTCTATCCACAACGGATTGGCAAAGATAGAAGTTCCTAAAAAGACGAGAAATTGTGCGTCCTTAAAATCGGGAATTCTTGACCTGTTAGATGCAATTCAATCTGAGATTAATCAGACTAAAAAAAGTGTAAAAAAGGCTGTTGATGATGCAAATGTTGCTGAAACGAATAGTAAAAAAGCAATAGATAGCTTAGGCAGTGGAAAATCAGGAAAAAGTAGCAGCAAAAAAAGCGGAAAATCCGGAGGGAAAAGTTCAGGATTAACTTATGCCGAAACAAATAGCACAACATTAATGGGAGTTTATGGAACTTCTAGTAATGTTTATGCAGCTGTAGGAGCTTATGGAGCGACAGCAACAAAAGGAAAAACAAAGTCCAAAAAGAATAAAAAAAGTGTTAACTTGGGAAAAGAATTTGGAAGTGCAGCAGGAGAAAAAATTGCGGAATACAAAAGGCGACAAATAGTTAAAGCAAAAGAATTATGGACAATTAATATGGCAACGCAAAAACAACAACAAGGAAATAGTAATGTAAATAAGGTAGGAAACATTGGAAGCGGAAATGTAAGTTCGGCTTGGGGAAGCAACAATGGCTATGTAGCAAGTGGGTCTGCAGCTGTAGGAGCTTTTGGAACAAGTGGCGTAACTGGAGCAACAAATACTGGAGCAACCAATAATGTAACCACTGAAACTAAACCACCAGAAACTGTATCAAATGTATTAAAACTATATGATGACGACAGAAATCCATTAATAACAGCTAAAACAGTAAATGGAAAAGATGTGTTTTATGATGTAAAAACTGGAAAAGAATTAACAACTATTGGAGCAGAAGGAACAGAGTGGTCAAATGAAACAACATATTTGCAAAAGACAAAGGAATTAGCTAGAAAAAATGGAAGCGAAACAGACTATTATGCTACAGTAGATAGTCAAAATGGACGTGTAGTATTATTAGGAAAAGTTGCTGGAGAATGGAGAGTTATAAAAACATATGACTCAAACTTTGAAGCCAAAGGAACAATAACAGATACAAAATCTGATATTGATATTAGTGGCGATGCAAGTAATACAAACAGTACAACTAATAGTCAAGAAACATCTAATAATAGTCTTGTAGGAATTTGGAAAATAGACAATAAAAAGGCAGAAACATCAACAGGTGAAAAATATTGGACAACATATACAAAAAATGGAGATACAGAAGGAACAATAAAACAGCAAGGATTCTATGCAACAGATAAAAGTTTAACAGATTATAAAAATGAAGAAAATTGTGGACTTAATGAAGATGCTGCTAAATGGATATATGATAATATTCCAGCTAAAACAACTGTAGAAATAATTTAATTAAATGAATTGTAAAAGTAGAAAATCCACCATAACACTTGACAATATGGTGGATTTTTGGTATCATTTTAAATGCTAGTGCATAAGATATAAAAGAATACAAACACTAGCATAAAACACAACCTTGGCAAAGCGAAGGTTTGAGGTTGAAATATGCAGGTATAGTTTAGTGGTAAAACATAACCTTGCCAAGGTTAAGTTACGGGTCCGATTCCCGTTACCTGCTCCAAAAATATGGCGACATAGCCAAGTGGTAAGGCACAGGTCTGCAAAATCTCGATCCCCGGTTCGAATCCGGGTGTCGCCTCCAATAAAAATCGATAAAACGTTGGGATATCAGCATTTTATCGATTTTTAAATTTTTTTGCTAAAAATATAGTAAAATAATTATTTGTAAAATTTTACTATGTTCGCTTGTTTTTCCAAGAAAAATGTTGTAATATAATTTGCATAGGAAATGAGATAAAAGCAGATGTGGGTGTTACCTTTAATTCCTCAACAATAGTTGAGAGATTGGAGGTGGTGTTTATATGTTAGATTTTTTAATGTTCTTAATAATAGGATTTATGATTTCAATAACTATAAACGTTGCCTTATTAAGTGTTATATACATAATACTATCAAATAAGCGACAATAAAAAATACACCACATACGCTTTCACAGAGCTAGTGGTGTAATTCAATTATATTGGGTAACACACATTATTTGTGTTCTCATTTTCTATCTATATTATACACCCTAATTAAATTATTTGTCAATGAATTTTTAGAGTGTGTTACAATATGTTATATAAAATTAAAATTATTGGGTTAAAAATGCGTTAAAATAAGGTTTTTTTAACACAAAAGTACAGAATATAAGAGGGATACAGGATACACTCAACCTGACTGTCGCCTCCAAAAAATAAACGAGAAAATGTTGAATTTTTAACATTCTCTCGTTTTTAATTATTTATTAGGAACTTTAAAAATTAAATTAATAATCATATCGCAAAGTTCAGCCTCAGACATAGAACTATTGGATTCAAGCCACCATACAATAGTTGAAAGCACAGCACCTGAATAAAAATGAGATATAACATCTATATCTGCAACAGGATAAATTCCTTGTTGATATTCGTTAGTTAATCTAGAAGATATATAATCAACACAAGTATCCAAAAATACCTCTGTTAAAGAACTTTTTGAATTATGCTTTAAAATATTAATAAAAACATTTTTTTTATCAGCTATATATTCTAATAAACTGGTTACTAAATTAGAATAAAATTCTTGAATATTTTTATAACTTTTTTTATTTATATTATCTATTAATTCTTGTTCGATATCTTGAATACAAAAATCCAATAAGTCATATTTATCTTGAAAATGGTGATAAAAAGTTGTCCTGTGTATCATTGCAAGATTACATATATCATTAACTTTTATTTCTTCAAATGGTTTTTTAGCTAATAACTTAAAAAAAGCTTCTTTTAATAAAATGTATGTTCTTTGAACTCTTAAATCTTTCATTTTTATTACCTCTTATCATAATTTATTTATAAAGATTATAAAACATTTTTATACACATGTAAAGATATTATACAAATGTATATACAATTTAACAGAAATGTAGCAGAACTAACAAAATAAGGAAAAGTGTAGTTGCAAAATAATAAAATCCTTCTATAATATATAAATGAATGTAAAATATGAAAGAAAGAAGGATTGTGAAAATGGATAAGAAAAAAATTATGAAATGGGTTATCATAATAGCTATAATAATTATTCCAGTAATGTATAGCTTTTTTTATTTGAAAGCATTCTGGGATCCATATGGCAATCTAAAAGATATGAAGATTGCAATTGTAAATTTGGACGAAGGAGACGAAAATGACAACATTGGGAATGAATTAGTAAGAACTCTTGAAGATAAAGATGTTATGACAATAAAAGAGTTAAAAGATTCAGATGAAGCTCAAAAAGGATTAGTAAATCAAGATTATTACGCAACAATTACTATTCCAAAAGACTTTACAAAAACATTAAATAATGCAGCAAATAGTGATAGACAAATGGCAACAATAACATATTCACCAAACCAAAAAAATAACTACTTAGCATCACAAATGATAAATCAAGTAGTAAATTCAGTGGAAAAAGAAGTAAAAGGTCAAGTAGCTCAAAAGGTAGTTACAACATTGTCTGATGAATTAAGAAGTGTACCAGATAAAATGCAAGAAATAGCAGATGGTGCAACACAATTAGCATCAGGTGCATCAGAATTAAATAATGGATTAGGAACTCTAAAAGATGGAACAAATACATTAGCTACAAATTACCAAACCTTTGATGAAGGTGTGGATAGTGCATCAAAAGGAAGTACAGACCTAAATAGTGGACTTGCAAAATTACAAAGTGGGGCAGATACATTATATGCAGGAACAAGTAAATTAGCTGAAAGTACAAAAGATTTTTCAAAATTAGGCAGCGGAGTAAAAGATCTTGCAAGTGGGGCAAATACATTAAATTCTAGTGTATCAGCATATGTAGATGGCGTAAATGGAGCTGTTTCTAAAGTTAAAAGTTCAGTTGCTACAACAAAAACACAAGCAACATCATTAGGAAAAAGTTTACAAGCATATGTATCACAACATCCAGAAGCAGCAAATGATGCAAATTTCAAACAAGCAATGGCAACATTAAAAAGTATGAGTTCATCATCAGCTGATTTATCAGGATTACAAACATTAGAAACAAAAGGCAGTGAATTAAAAGCAGGAGCTAGTAAATTAAATTCTAATATAAAAACTTTATCTAGCCAAACATCAAAATTAAGTGAGCTATCATCAGGAATACAAAGCTTAAATACAGGAATGTTAGAATTAAAACAAGGTTTAGCATCAGCTAAAGAAGGAAGCACTTCTTTACAAAGTGGATTAAATACATTAAGCACAAGTTCTAAACAAGTAAAAGATGGTATCAATCAAGTAAATAGTGGAGCAAGCCAAGCTTATGATGGAAGTAACACACTATTAGAAGGAACAAAAACGTTTGAAAATGAAATTAATAATGGTATTACAGATACAAAAGCAGAATTAACAAAATTAGATGGTTTAGACACATATGTAAAAGAACCAGTAAAAGTAGAAGAATCAGAATATGGCAAAGTAACATCATATGGATTAGGATTTGCACCATACTTTATGTCTATATCATTATGGGTTGGTGGATTAATTGCATTAGTAATGTTATATAATGACCCAGAGAACAGATTTAAAATAATGAGCAAAAATGCAAAAAATCCGTATTTACGTACAGCAATGTATATGGCAATTGCAGCAGCACAAGGCGTAGTGCTAGGATTTATATTAAAATTAGGATTAGGTTATAGTGTAACAAATATGGCGTTATATTATGGAACGTGTATACTAATATCAATGACATTTACAAGTATAATATTATTCTTAATAGAAAATTTCTCAGATGTAGGAAAATTCTTGTGTATCTTATTATTGGTATTACAATTAGCAGCAAGTGGGGGAACATTCCCAATAGAAACAGTACCAAAATTCTTCCAAAGCATATATGCTTATATGCCAATGAATTACAGTATTAGATTAATAAAAGAAGCTTTAATTAAGACAGATAATGGAATGGTCGGACAAAATACTGGAATTTTAATAGGAATTTTAGTAACCTTTATAGTGATAGTTACAATAATAGAATTTTTAAAACAAAAAAATAAGAATAAGACAGAAAACAGTGAAGCTTAATATTCAAATAAACCCGAGGGAAATGTAAAATATTTCTCTCGGGTTTTTGTAGCTGCTTAAGTAGAATTCTATAAATTGTTAATTTCCTTAAAAAATTGATATTCTGTACCAGATGTTGTTTTTCCTTTGTAAGAGTAACCATCATAAATACCATTTAAATCAATTGTTAGTTTCATATTGTAAGCAAATTTTTCTCCAGAATTATTAACAATATGTATTGTGAAATTCAATGTAGGAGTAATGTCTTCTAAATTAACATTAGCTTCTTTTAGAACTTTTCCATTAAATGAAATTGTTTTGGAATTAGCAGAAACAGAGTAGTTTGTTAATAAATCCTTGTACAAATAACCTAATGATATTGGGTTAGAACAGTCTGAGTAAAAAGTAGGTTTATCATAATCATTGTTTTCGTTTTCTTGGTTTGTGTTTATAATGTTAAAATCAATTCTGTTATTTGCTGACTGCTCAATGTCTTCATATTTACCAAATTTTAGAGGATTCTTATAATTTAAAATTTTAGTACCTGTTTGTGAAGTTGTAGTTAAAGAGATATTATCTATGTATAATTCTTTAACTGTATTTTCATCAGTTAAATCACTAGAGGTAGGACTATTGTCAATAAATATTGATATATCTGAATATTGTGAAATTGACATATTACTTAGTGATTGATTTTCTGAATTGTCAACTGCATTTGCACTGCTATATAACAATACTTTTTGAATGCCAAATACAGATTTTTCGTTTTCATCAGCAATTTCTACCATTTGATTCGTGAAATTATGTTTTGCGTTTAGTGATGAAAAAACAAATATGTAATATAGTATTGATAAAACAACCGCTATAACTATTAAAAGTACAAATGCGAGTTTTACATTTTTTATCTTAAATTTTGAATTTTTCATATGTTAATCATTTCCTTTATAAATATTTAAGAATCTAGTCTATTATATAACATTTGCATATAGTTAAATACCTTGTTATGCCAATCACTATCGCTAGCATATCTAGTATTTACACCTTCTAAAGTAGGTCCATTATAATACCAACCAGCAGCTGTCTCACCATCGTAAATTTTTGTGCCAGATGGATTTAAGTAATATTTAACTAATGATTTTGCAACTGTTTCGATTCCTTCAGAATAATCTGTAAAATCAAATGAAGATTCATATGGCGTAGCATCATAAGAGCCATAACCAAATAAGTTCTTTTTATCTTGAGAAATTTGAGAAGTTCCCCAAGCACTTTCGTGTATTGCCATTGATGCTAAGAAAAGACCATTAATATTATATTTCTTTTCCATATTGTAAAATACTTGATAGTTATTTTCAAAAACTCTATTTTTATCATTTGACAATCCAGTAAATATTTTTTTATAATCATTTAATGTTAAATCACTTGTTTTATTTAGTTGCATTCCAATATTAACTTTAAGTAAGATTCTTTGGATTCTATTTTTCTCAACAATATTAGGCGTTGATGATGCTGAGGTCAAGTTTGATGTTTTTATATAGCCTTCAACTCCATCAAAAGAAACTTTTGCCCATTCTTCACTAGGTAATTCAAGAAGTTTTACATCTATACTTTTTTTAACTTCTGCAACATCTGTTCCAGTAGGGTCAGTTTTATCTTTTAATTTTGCTGTATCAGTAAAATACATTGTGTCTCCAATATGTACTTTATGTTTGGCTAAAAATTCAGATGTACCACGGTCAATTATTTTTTCCGTAGGATCTGATAATTTTTCTTTGGCAAGAATTGTTTCTTCTACAAATTCACCATTTTCATATGTTTTAACTGCTGTTACTTTATCTTTGCCTAAAACACCCTCTTGTTTCACTACTTCTTCACCCTTAGGTAAAGAAGCATTGTCACTATAAGTTGTTTCAAATTCTACATCTCTGTCTTCAACAACTTGCTCCTTTACTCTATCCATTCCAGCATTTTCAGAAATGATAGATTGAACATTTAAGCGGTGTCTGTTAAGTTCATATGAAGCAGCAACTTGTGTATCTGATTTCGCATAACTTTCTTTAAAAGACAAATCTTTTGGGAAAAGTATAGCCATTGAGACAATTACAATTCCACAACCTGTAATTATTTGAGATAGGTTTAAGTCATTTGTTTTTATATTTTTATTACTAGAACTCTTTTTAGGACTAAACATTGAAACAAATTCATCAGATGTAGATTTCATTTTACGAATATTATTTTTTTTAGCCTTAACCTTTTTTTCCTTATTAGCTTGCTTAGAATAAGCTTGTTGAGCCTGAGGATTGTTTTTAATTTCTTGTAATTCTTTAAAAACTTCTGATAAGTTTCTATTTTGATAATTATAAGAATTTTTATCATCTAACATAGGTTTATACTCTCTCCTTATAAATTTATACATATCTATTATATAATAACAAATTTTTAATGTCTACATATTTCAACAAAAAAGTACTAGAAATTGTTGCTAAAAAAGCATCTTTTACTTGCAAAATCTAGAAAATAGTATATAATAGTAATATGTGAAAGCAGGTGGAAGAGAATGAATTTAGAAATATTAGAAAAGGAAATAGGATATAAATTTAAAGATATAACATTATTAAAAAAAGCATTAACACACACATCTTATGCATATGAACATAAATTAGAAAGCAACGAGAAATTGGAATTTTTAGGAGATAGTATATTAGAATTTTTATCTAGTAAATACATATATAATAATTATCCAAAACTAAAAGAAGGAGAAATGACTAAAGTTAGAGCAACAGTAGTATGTGAAAAAAGTTTGTACAAAGTAGCAAAATTGCATAATTTTAGTGATTTTTTGTATTTAGGAAAATCTGAAATTAAGACAGGAGAAAGACAAAGAACAGCAATATTAGCTGATAGTGTAGAGGCAGTAATTGCAGCAATTTATAAAGATGGTGGAATAGAACCAGTAGAGAAATTCATAGTAGAAAATTTAAAAGAACCAATTGCAGAAGCCACAAAACACGTAGGAGATAAAGATTATAAAACAGTATTACAAGAAAAACTTCAAGTAAATGGTGATGTTAATATTAAATATACAATAACAAATGAAAAAGGGCCAGACCATGATAAAACTTTTGAAGCTCAAGTTGAATGTGATGGAAAGTTCTTGGCTAAGGGGGAAGGTAAAAGCAAAAAAGAAGCACAAATGCAAGCTGCTAAAAAAGCATTGGAAAATTTATAAAAGAAAGAGGTAATCTATGAAAAAACAGTATATTATACCAATATTTGTACCACATTTAGGTTGTCCAAATGATTGTATATTTTGCAATCAAAAATCAATAAGTGGTCAAAAAAGTAATATGACGAAAGAAAAAGCAAAAGAAATAATAGAAAATTACCTAAAAAGTATAGACAAAGAAAATGCACAAATAGAAATAGCCTTTTTTGGTGGAAGTTTTACAGCAATAGAGGAAGAAAGACAAGAAGAACTATTACAAGTAGCAAGTGAATTTGTAAAAAGTGGACAAGTAGAAAGTATAAGGGTTTCTACAAGACCTGATGCAATTGATAAAAAAATTTTAAAAAGATTAAAAAAATACAAAGTTAAAACAATAGAATTAGGTGTTCAATCTTCAAACAACTATATATTAAAAAGGATTAATAGAGGACATACTTTTGAAGATGTAAAAAGAGCTGCAAAACTAATAAGATGGAACGGATTTAGACTAGGTGTACAAATGATGGTAGGTTTACCAGAAAGTACAACAATAGATGAAATAAATACGGCAAAAGAACTAATAAAATTAAAACCTAAAATGGTTAGAATCTATCCAGTTTTAGTAATAAAAAATACGCCACTAGAAAAAGAACTAGAAAAAGGAACATATAAACCATTAACAGTGGTACAAGCAGTCGAAGTGTGCAAAGAAATAGTTAGATTATTTCATAATAAAAATATTGATATAATAAGAATTGGATTACAACCAACAGACGAAATTTCAGAACCAGGCTCAGAAAAAAGTGAAGTAGTTGCAGGACCATATCATCCAGCATTTAGACAACTTGTGGAATCTGCAATGTGGTATGATGCAATTGTTGGAAAAATTAAAAGATTAAATGTAAAAGTAAAAGAAGTAGAAGTAACAGTAAATCCGGTAGATGCTAATAATGTTATTGGACATAAAAAAGAAAATGTCAAAAATCTTAAAGAGTTATATGACTTGAATCTTGTCTTAAAACAAGACTCTAAAATGAAACAAGGTAAGTCAAAAATAGAAATAACTGAAACTTATACAGATTAATAGATATTATGTTTTAAAGTTATACTATTTATAATTATCTTCTTCAAGTAATACATATTTTTTAACTTAATATGCTGCAAATGGAATAATTGTAGAAATTATTAAAATATCCTATAGGAGAATCTCAAACTTGCTTTGAGAGGTGCCTATAGGATATTTTTAGAATTACTAGATTATGAAATGTCGCCAAATATTAAGTTAAAAAATATGTATTACTTGAAGAAAAAAGTATGCAAATAGTTATAAATTTTACTAAAATTACCAATAATATTAATAAAAAAATATATAGGTGATTTTATGATAAAAAGTAAAAAATATAAATTTAAACAAATATTAAAAGAAATGATAGAAACGATACTAGGTGCACTAATTATGGCAGCAGGAGTATCGTTGTTTTTATTGCCTAATCAACTTTCTTCTGGAGGAATAGCAGGTGTTGCAACAATATTTTATTATTTGTTAAATATACCAATGGGAACTGTAATAATTGCAATAAATATTCCGCTATTTTTATTTTCGATGTATAAAGTAGGGAAAATGTTTTTCTTAAAATCAACATTAGGAACCGTTGCAATGTCAGTATTTATAGATTTATTAGATAAAATCGAACCATTAACAAATGACAGGTTTCTAGCTTGTATATATGGAGGAATTTTATTAGGACTAGGAACAACTTTATTATTAAAAGCAGAATCATCAACAGGAGGAAGTGATTTAATAAGTTATATAGCAAAAAAATATAAACCAACTGTTAGAAGCGGAAATATTATTGTAATTATAGATATTATTATAATTGCATTAAATGTGATTTTTTTCAAAGAAATAGAAATAGGATTGTATTCAGCAATAGCAATATATATAATGGGAAAAATTATAGATATATTTTTTGAAGGAATTAATTTTACAAAATTAATGATAATAGTTTCTAACAAAAGTGAAGAAATTGCAAAACAAATAGACCAAAAAGTAGCTAGAGGTTCAACAGGTTTATATGGAAAAGGTATGTATACAAATGAAAATAAATTGATACTAATATGTGCAGCATATAGAAAAGATGTTGCTAGAATAAAAATAATTGCTAAAGAAATAGATCCAAAAAGTTTTATAGTAATAACAAATTCAAGAGAAGTAGTTGGACAAGGGTTCAAAAATTAAAAAAATATGTTATAATGAATCCGAAAGGATAAAAAATATGAAAGAACAAAAATATATATTAAAAAAAGCAAACTCATTTGAATTGAAAGATATATTTGATTGTGGACAATGCTTTAGATGGAATGAACAAGAAGACAAAAGTTACACAGGAATATTTAAAAATAATGTGTTAAATGTTTCAAAAATAGGAAATGACATCATATTTGAAGGAATGTGTGATGGAGAAATAGAGAAAATTGTAAAACAATATTTTGATCTAAACAGAGATTATGAAAAAATAAAAGAAACATTAAGTAAAATAGACCAAAATATGAAAACTAGTATTGAATATGGTAAAGGAATAAGAATTTTAAATCAAGATTTATGGGAAACAATTATATCTTTTATTATATCTGCAAATAACAATATTCCAAGGATAAAAGGGATAATAGAAAGATTATCTAAAAAATATGGAAACGAGATTATATACAAAGAAAAATCTTATTATACATTCCCAACACCAGAGCAATTAAAAGATGTAACAGTCCAAGAATATAGAGAATTGGGCTTAGGTTTTAGAGATATACGATTATATGAAACTACTAAAATGATTCTAGAAAATCAAGTCAATTTAGAAGAATTAAGAACAAACCCTAATACATATGAAGTAAGAGAAAAACTTTTGACATTATCAGGTGTTGGTCCTAAAGTTGCAGATTGTATATTATTATTTTCAGATTTAAAAAGATTTGAAGTTTTTCCGATTGATGTATGGGTAAGAAGAGTTATGAATGATTTATACATAAAAAATGAAGATGAAACAAAAGTTAGTAAAAAACAGATTGAAAAAATTGCAAAAGAAAACTTTGGAGATTTAGCTGGTTTAGCCCAACAATATTTATTTTATTGGAGAAGAGAAGCGTAAAATAAAGGAAGCAAATATGTAACAGTGGAAAAAATAGAAATAAATGAAAATCCAATACCAGTTAAGCAAATCGAGTGGTAGATGACGAGGAGGTAATGAAAGTAAAAATGGGATTAAGAATTATATATGGAAAATCTGGAAGTGGAAAAAGTGAATATTGTTTTTCAGAAATTTCGAAAATAATAGAAAAGGAAAAGAAAATATATATAATTACACCAGAACAATTTTCATTTACAGCCGAAAGAAAATTAATGGATATATTAAAAGAACAAGCAACTATTAATGCAGAAGTAATAACACTAAGTAGAATGGCTTATCGTGTGATGTCAGAAATTGGAGGAAATAACCAAACACATTTATCAAAATGTGGAAAATCAATGTTAATATATTCAATTTTAAATACATATAAAAAAGAATTTAAATTCTTAGGAAAAACAGACGAAAACATAGATTTAAGTATGAGGACAATAACAGAATTTAAAAAGCATAATGTGACAATGGAAGATTTAAAAGAAGAAACTACAAAGACAGAAGACGAATACTTAAAAAACAAATTAAAAGATATGTTGTTTATATATGAAAAATTTGAAGAAAAAATCCAAGATAATTATATAGAAGAAACAGATTTGTTAACAATCCTTGCAGAAAATTTAGATAAAGTTGATTTAGTAAAAGATAGTATAATTTATATTGATGAATTTGCAGGATTTACAACACAAGAATATGATGTAATAAAACAAATGATAAACCTAGCAAAACAAGTAAATATAACAATTTGCGTGGATGATTTAGATACAAATACTAATCCAGATACAGATATATATTATTCAAACAAAATAACTGTAAGAAAATTGCAAGATTTAGCAGAAGAAAATAATTTTGATATAGAAGAAATAGAACTAAAAAATGTATATAGATTTAAAACCAAAGAATTAAAACACCTAAGTGAAAATTTATATAATATAAAATCCACAAAGTATGCAGAAAATGTGGAAAACATTCAGCTTTTCTTAGCTCAAAATGAATATTCAGAAGTAGAAGAAGTTGCAAAAAAAATAAATAAATTAGTTAGAGAAGAAAACAAAAAATATAAGCAAATATCAATTATTACACAAAATATGGATAATTATTCTTCATTAGTAAGAGTAATTTTTGACCAATATAATATACCAGTTTTTATAGACGAAAAAAGGGATTTGAATCAAAATGTAATTGTTCAATATTTATTGTCTATATTAGATGTTTTAAATAGGAATTTTACAAGTGAAACTGTATTTTCCTACATAAAACTAGGCTTTTCAGGAATCGAAGATGAGGAAATCTTTAAACTTGAAAATTATTGTACTAAATGGGGAATAAAGCTAAATAAGTGGAAAACAGACTTTAAATATGAATTAGATGATGAAAACAAGAAAAATGATGTAATCAGATTAAATGAAATAAGAAAGCAAATAATAGAGCCATTAGTAAATTTGCAAAAGGAAATTAGAGAAGAAAAGACAGCAAAAAACATCACAAGATTGCTATATGAATTTATTCAAAATCAAAATATAGAAGAAAAAATTAATCAAAAAATGAATGAATTACAAGCAATTGGAAAAATAGATTTGATGAATGAATACAAAGAAAGTTATCAAATTATATTAGATGTTTTAGACGAAATAGTATTAATATTTGGAGAAGATAAAGTAACAATAGACCAATATCAAAAAATATTAAAAACAGGCTTGAAAAATAGTGGATTAGGCAAAATTCCTGGAACAGCTGACCAAGTAATATTAGGAGATGTAGATAGGTCAAGAAGCCATAAAGTAGATGTTGTATTTATAATAGGGTTAAATGACGGAGTGTTTCCTAGAGTAAACAAAGACGAAGGATTTTTAAATGACGAAGATAGAGAATTTTTAAAACAAGACGGAATTGAACTTGCCAAAGGAACAATAGAGCAATTATATGAAGACAAATTCAATATTTATAAAGCATTTACAACTGCAGAAAAACAATTATATTTATCATATAGTTCGTCAGATAAAGATGGAAAATCACTAAGACCATCAATCTTAATAAATCAGATTAAAAAATTATATCCAAAATTACAAGAAAAAAGTGATATAATACAAAAAAATTATGAAATAATAAACAAAACAATTACATATCAAGAATTAATAGAAAATATTGCTAAACTAAAGAAAAATGAGGATATACCTAAAATTTGGTATGAAATATATAAATATTATAAAAGTCAAGAAAAATGGAATACGATATTAGAACAAGATTTAGAAGGAATAAATTACACTAACATACCACAAGAAATTGAAAAGCAAAATATAGATAAACTATATGGAAATAATCTAAAAACAAGTATTTCAAAATTAGAAACATATAGAAGATGCCCATTTTCTTACTATTTACAATATGGACTAAAATTAAAAGAAAAAGAAGAACTAAAAATTCAAACTTTTAATACTGGTTCTTTAATGCATGAAACAATTGACCAATTTTTTGAATATGTAAGAAGTGAAGGGCTAGAATTGGCTGATATTACTGAAGAACAGATATTAGAAATCGTATCAAATATAATAGATGAAAATCTAAATTTGAGTAAAAATTTCATTTTTACAGCAACAGCTAAATATAAAGTTCTTGTAAAAAGGTTGAAAAAAATTGTATCAAAAGCATTAAAATACATAATTCAAACCATAATATATAGTGATTTTTCAATCGAAGGAACAGAAGTAGAGTTTGCAGAAAAAGGAAAATACAAACCAATTACATTAGAACTAGAAGATGGCAAAAAGATTGAGATAACTGGTAAAATAGATAGAATAGATACATCTAAAAAAGAAGATGGAAAATATTTAAGAATAATAGATTATAAATCATCTGCTAAAAATATAGATTTAAACGAAGTCTATGCAGGACTACAAATACAGCTTTTAACATACACAGATGCAATTTGTAAGCAAGAAGATATAATACCTGCAGGAATATTCTATTTTTCGCTATTAGAGCAAATGGTAAAAGCAGATAAAAGAATTGACGAAGACGAAATAGAAGAAATAATAAGAAAAAACTTTAAAATGAAAGGCCTAATTGTAGCAGATGTAAAAATAATTAAAATGAATGACAATTCACTACAATCAGGAAGTTCTAAAATAGTTCCTGCAGCAATTACGGCATCTGGTGGAGTAAATGAAAAATGGACCAATGGTGTGAAACAAGAAGAATTTAAAATTTTACAAGACTATATTTATAAAACTATAAGAGACATTTCAAAAGAGATTTTAAAAGGAAGAATTGATTTAAAACCATATTATAAAAAAGGAAAAACGCCTTGTGAATATTGTAATTACAAAGCAATATGTGGATTTAACCCAAGATTAAAAGACAATAATTATAATTATATAGACCAAAAGAGTAAAGACGATATTTTAATAAAAATGAAGAAAAATTTGCAAGATAATGTTTTATAAAAAATGAAATATAAGTTTATATATTATTTGCCAGATTTATAGGTAACGTTTTATAAAAAAGTATTAACCAAGAATGCTTAAATTTTGTAACAAATTCAGAATAAGGAGGTAAGAGATAAAATGGACTTATCAAATGAAAATGTAATCCATGTTGAAAAAGAAGGAATACAATATTTACAATTTAGAAAGTTACTAAAATACAGTGACATAATAACACATGGGTATTCTTTAGGAATAGATAAAAATTTTAGAACAGCAAGGGCGAATAAACAAAAATTGCCAGAACAAGAAGCAAAAAAAGCAATTAAAGATTACGAAAACTTAGGAAAATGTATTGATATCAAATTAAACAAAATGGTAAAGCCTAATCAAGCTCATACAGACAAAATACAAATAGTAGAAAAACATATATTAAAAAATGAGCCAGACTTTAATTTAGAAGTATATGATAAAACAGATGGATTAATAACAAATAAAAAAGATATAGCATTAGCAACAACAAATGCTGACTGTATTTTATTATTGTTTTTTGACCCAGTAAATAAAGTGATTGCAAATGTACATTCAGGCTGGAGAGGAACTATACAAAGAATCTCAGTAAAAACTGTTCAAAAAATGGTAAATAAATTTAACTGCAAACCAGAAAATATTATTTGCTGTATATGCCCAAGTATTAGAAAATGTCATTTTGAAGTTGAAAATGATGTTAAAGAAATATTTGAAAAAGAATTTAAAGATTTAAAAATAGAACAAAATAATGATATAATGGAAAAACAAAAAGATAAAGAAAAATGGAACATTGATACTGTTTTAATAAATAAAATTTTATTGAAACAAGAAGGACTAAAACAAGAAAATATTATAGATAGCGGTATTTGTAGTGTTTGTAATTCAGATCTAATTCATTCATATAGAGTTGAAAGACAAGGATATGGACTAGCTACTGCATTAATAAAAATAAATGATAAGGGTTTATAGGTAAATCCAATTCAAAAACCTAAATATATGAAAAAGGTAAATGAACGATGATAATACCCAAAAAATTAAAAAAAGGTGATACAATAGGAGTCGTGGCACCATCAAATCCAATAATTGGAGAAAATGTAGAAGAACTAGAAAAAGCTAAAAAGATTCTCGAAAGAGATGGATATAAAGTCGTTTTTTCAAAAAATATCTTTTCAAATGCAAATGAATATAGTGCAACAGCAAAAGAAAAAGCAGATGATATAAATGAAATGTTTGCAAATAAAGACATAGATATGATATGGTGTGCCAAAGGCGGAGAAAATTCAAATAGTGTATTTGATTATTTAGATTTTGAAATAATTAAAAATAATCCTAAAATAATCGCAGGTTTTAGTGACATTACTTCAATAATTAATGTGATTGCAAATAAAACTGGGTTAGCTACATTTAGTGCAACTAATTTTAAAACTGTTGCAACAGATGAAACAGATTATAGCTATAAACAAGCAATTGCAAGATTTTCTGGCGAAAATGCAACCTTTGATGTTGCAAAAAAAGATTGTTATAAAACTATAAAAGAAGGGACAGCAGAAGGAGAACTAATAGGCGGAAATCTTACTTTAACAACAGGTTTAGTAGCAGGGAAATATAAAATTAATTTTAAAAATAAAATATTATTTTTAGAAGAATTAGGATATGAATCAGATCCATCAGTAGTTAGTAGAAATTTATATTTTATGAAACAAAACGGTGTGTTTGATGAAATAAATGGATTATGGATTGGAAATTATGAACATATAAGTGAAATATCACTAGAAAAAATCGTAACAGATGTAATAGGAAATGAATATAATTTTCCAATTATTAAATCAAATAATTTTGGACATAATGAAACCAAAATAGCAATCCCAATAGGAGTTAAAGCAAAAATAGATACAAATAAACAAATAAAAATAGAATTATTAGAGAAATGTGTTAAATAAAAGGATGGAACAAAAATGTTTGAAAATTGGGAAGAATTAGAAGAATCAATTAAAGGGTGCAATAAATGTAAATTATATTCAACAAGACAAAATATTGTTTTTGGTGTAGGAAACAAAAATACCAGATTAATGTTTATAGGTGAAGGACCAGGAGCAGACGAAGATAGGTTAGGAGAACCATTTGTTGGAAGAGCTGGACAACTTATGAATAAAGCTTTTCAAATGTTAGGAATTAAAAGGGAAGAAGTATATATAGCTAATATTGTAAAATGCAGACCACCAAATAACAGAAATCCAGAAGAAGACGAATGTAAAGCTTGTATGAATTACTTAAGAAACCAAGTAATATTAGTAAAACCAGAAATAATTGTATTATTAGGAAGTGTGGCATTAAAACATATTTTAGGAAAAGAATATGGAATTACAGCTTCAAGAGGAAAATGGATAGAGAAAAAGGGCATAAAATATATGCCAACCTGGCACCCAGCAGCATTACTTAGAGATGAAGGTAAAAAAATTGATTTTATAAAAGACTTACAATTAGTTGAAAGAGAATTAAACAAGTAAGTCAGTATGATTGACGAGTAAAAGCTAATAAGATAAAATTAACAAAATATAATTTTTAGAGTAATATTAATCATTTTAATGATATTAAAACTTTTAATTAGGCTTGAAAATTATAATAAAAGTCAACATACATTGAAAGGAATGGAAAAATTGAAAGAAATAGAAGAAAAAGCTAAATACTGCCTTCATTGTAAAACAAAACCATGTTCAATAAAAGGTTGCCCATTACATAATAATATACCAGAATTTATTCAGGAAGTTAAAGAAAAAAATTATCAAAAAGCATATGAAATTTTAAGTGAAACAACAGTACTTCCTGGTGTATGTGGAAGAATATGTCCACATCAAAAACAATGTCAAGGTTCATGTGTAAGAGGAATAAAAGGAGAACCTGTTTCAATAGGAGAACTAGAGGCATTTGTATTTGATAATGTAGTAAAAGATGAAACAGCTTTAAAAAAAGTATGGGAAGCAGAATTGCAAAATAAAAAGAACAAAAAAGTAGCTGTAATAGGAGCAGGACCATCGGGTCTAACAGCTGCAGCATTTTTAGCTAAAAATGGGATAGAAGTAACAATATATGAAAAATATAATTATTTAGGTGGTTTATTAGTACATGGAATACCAGAATTTAGACTAGGCAAAGATATAGTGCAAAAAACTGTAGAAAATATATTGAATCTAGGAATTAAAGTTAAATACAATAGTGAATTAGGAAAAGATATTTCAATACAAGAATTAGAAAAAGAATATGACAAAATTTTTCTTGCATTTGGCGCAAATTGTTCTTCAAAAATGGGAGTAGAAGGAGAAAATTTAACTGGAGTATATGGTGGAAACGAATTACTAGAATATAATAGCCATCCAGATTATAAAGAAAAAACAGTGATTGTTGTAGGTGGCGGAAATGTAGCAATGGACTGCGCAAGAACAATTAAAAAACTTGAAGCTAAAGAAGTAAAAGTTGTTTATAGAAGAGCAAGAGAGCAGATGCCAGCTGAAGACAAAGAAATTGAATCAGCAATAAATGAAAAAATAGAATTTTTATTTCAAAATAACATTGTGAAAATAATTGGAAATGAAAAAGTAGAAAAAGTTGAACTAATAAAAACTAAATTAGTTCAAAAAGAAGGTGAAAACAGATTATCACCTGTAAATATTGAAGGAAGTAATTATATAATAAATGCAGATTATATTATTATGGCATTAGGCTCAAATCCAGATAAAATTGTAAACACATTAGGATTAGAATTAGATAAATGGAATAATATAAAAATCAATGAAAATTATCAAACATCAAAAGAAAATATATATGCAGCAGGAGATTTGGCAGGAGTAAGAGGAACAGTAGCTTGGGCAGCATTTTCTGGAAGAGAAGCAGCAAAAGCAATTATAAAAGATTTAAATTAAAAATTATAATATAAATTTTATAATATAAACACGTAGAAACTGAGATATGTTTTGAAGATACCACACTAAAAGTGGACAATTCATTTACATATCTCAGTTTAATATTATTAATCTATATATTCATTTAAAGGTTTAATTCTAAAATTTAATTCACCAAATTCACAAGTTGGAACATAACCAGCTTTAGAATTAATAACATCAGGAATTCTATTAACGACAGAAGCACAAGTTAACTCAACAGTAGCAGGTTTATTTACAATTATTGTTGTATCTGGTTCACCAATTATAGACCATTCGTTTTTATCAAATTCATCTGGAGCATATACTTTACCAATACACTCGCTTTCAATTGTAATACCTTCTTCTGTTTCTGTAGTGACAACAGCACTCATACCAGTTGCATCACCAGCTTTTACAGTCATTCCTAATGTAGAAGAATATAAATCTTCTTTATAAGTTTGAGGTACACATTTTTGAGTTTGAGATTTAACAGTTAACCCTAATTTTTCACATAACCAACCATTTACATTCCACATATAAGAAGGTAAATATTCACCACTTTCAATAATTTTTTGTCTTTCTTCATTACTTATTTTATCAACAGAAGCTACTTCTTTATCAAAATCTTCTAAGCTAAGGCCAGCTCCATGTGCTTTTGCAAGGGCAATACCGTATTCTTCAACATTATAACTTGAGCTACCTTTTATTTTTGTGATTTTTTGTGTAGAACCTGCAATTGAAGAAATTAATTGACCCCAGTAAATATCCTGATAACCACTACCTGTAATAGTACAGTTATTTTTCTTTGCTAATTCATTTATTTTGTTTGTTAATGTAGGGTTAGAATTCTCTGGGTAAAAAGCTTCTTCACAAGTAGTTATTGCATTAATACCTAATTCAGCACATAGCAATAAAGGATTTTCTAAATCTTTTAATAAACTCATTGTTGTAACAATTGCTATATCTGGTTTAACTTCTTGTAACATTTCTCTTGCATTTTCAGCAGATACAACTTTTACTCCTTTATTTTCTGTCCCTAAAATTTCACCAATGTCTTTGCCAATAACATTTGGATTTACATCAACAGCACCTACAATTTCTCCACCTTTTTCGTATACATATCTCATTGTATACAAACTCATTTTGCCTACTCCATATTGTACAACTTTAACTTTTCTCTCCATAGAAAGACCTCCATTTCTGCCAATCTGGCTATAACAAAATTTCCATTAAGTATACATTTTTTGTTAGCCATATTTTATCAATAGTATGTCCAATTTTCAAGAATTTATATTAATTATTTTTAAAATTAATTTGTAAAATTTTTATGAAAAATTAAATAAACTACTAATTATAGTGTATAATAAGAAAGAATAAAAAGGAGGAATTCTAATGGAATATAAAGAAAATGAGATCAAACAAGGAATCAAATTTCATACAATAAATACAGATAAATTTAAAACAAATTTAATGGCAATATTTTTAACTACAAAATTGACAAGAGAAAATGTAACTAAAAATGCACTGATATCATTATTATTAAAACGTGGTAGCAAGAATATGAAAGACCAAGAAAAAATAAGCAAAAAAATGGAAGAGTTATATGGAGCAATATTTGATTGTGGGCTTGACAAAACAGGAGATAATCAAGTTATAAAATTATATATAGAAACAATCAATGACAAATATTTACCACAATCAGAAGGTGATCTATTAAAAACAACAATGGAAAATTTACTAGAAATTACATTTGCACCATATATAGAAAATGGAGAATTTTTACCAGAATATGTAGAACAAGAAAAAAACACAATAAGACAATTAATAGGCACTAAAAAAGATAACAAGGCAAGATATGCTCAGACAAGATGTATTGAAGAAATGTATAAAAATCAGCCATACAGCTTATTTAAATATGGATATGAAGAAGATTTAGAAAAAATAAATGGAAAGAATTTATATGAGTATTATAAAGAACTATTACAAACTTGCAAAATTGATATATTTTTATCAGGAATTTTAAATGGAAAAGAATACGAAATAATAAAAAACAATGAAAACATACAGAAATTAGAAGGAAGAGAGCCAGTATATATAAAACCAAAAATAGCGCAAGTAAACTTAAGCGAAGCAGAAAAAATCGTCACAGAAAATTTAGATGTAGCACAAGGAAAGTTAGTATTAGGTTTAGATATTGATATAAAAAATGCTGATCAAAAATATGACGTGCTAATGTATAATAGCATATTAGGAGGAACAGCAACATCAAAATTATTCCAAAACGTAAGAGAAAAGGCACATTTGGCATATGTAGCATCATCTAATTATTTTAGATTTAAAAACAATATTATAATAAATTGTGGAATAGAAATATCGAATTTTGAAAAAGCATTAAAAATTGTAAAAGAACAAATAGAAGATATGAAAACAGGAAAATTTACAGAAGAAGACTTAGAAAATTGTAAAAAAGTTGTAAAATCAACAATTGAAGCAATAAAAGATGAGCAAGACACAGGAATTACTTATTATTTTTCACAAGAATTATCAGAAGAAAAAACAACTCCAGAAGAGTATTTAAATAGAATTGAAAAAATAACAAAAGAAAATGTTACAGATATTGCAAATAAAGTAAGCATAAATACAATATATTTTTTGAAAAAATAAAATAACAAGGGTTTATAGGTAAATCCCGTAAAAGCCTAAATATAATATAAGGAGTTTGTATAATACCATTTTATTATACAAAATAAGACAATGAAAATAATTGAAAATTCAAATGTAAAAGAAAAATTATATATTGAAAAAATGGAAAATGGATTAACAGTTATGTTTGTTCCAAAACCAGGAATCCAAAAAAAGTACATGATTTGGGGAACAAATTATGGATCAAATGATAATAAATTTATTGTACCAGGAGAAACTGAAGAAACAGAAGTGCCAAATGGTGTAGCACATTTTTTAGAACACAAATTGTTTGAACAACCAAATGGAACAAATAGTTTAGATACATTAACAGCACTTGGAGTAAATGCCAATGCTTTTACAACAAATGATCACACAGCATATTTATTTGAATGCACAAACAACTTTTATCCTGCAATGGACGAATTAATGGATTATGTACAACATCCATATTTTACAGATGAAAATGTTGAAAAAGAAAAAGGAATAATTGGACAAGAAATAAAAATGTATGATGATTATCCAGATTGGAAAGTATATTTAAATGCATTAAAAATAATGTACCATAAAAACCCAATAAAAATAGATGTAGCAGGAACTGTAGAAACAATAAGCCATATTGATAAAGAAATCTTATATAAATGTTATAAAACATTTTATCATCCATCAAATATGATAATGGTAATTGTTGGTGATTTTGAACCAGAAAAAATATTCGAAGAAGTTAAAAAAAGATTAGTAGAAAATATAAACAAAGGAGAAATAAAAAGAATAAATCCTACAGAAGAAGAGTCTATAGTAGAATCAAGAATAGAAGATAAATTCGAAGTTAGTATGCCATTATACACAATTGGAATAAAGGATAAACTTGAAACAGATAAAAGGAAACTAGTAAAAAAAGACCTTGCAATAGAAATTTTGCTAAATATTATATTAGGAAAAAGTTCTGAAACTTATCAAAAATTATATAAAGAGGGAATAATATTTGGAGAGCAAGGATTAAGTTATGAATATGGAAGAGAATATGCACATATATTAATTTCTGGACAATCTACAAATCCAGACAAAGTATACGAAAAATTCAAAAACACAGTAAAACAATTGAAAGAAAATGGAATAAATCAAAAAGATTTTGAAAGACTAAAGAAAATGGTATATGGAAGATATATTAGAGAATATAACGACGTTTCAGATATAGCCAGAATGTTTTTAACAGATGCACTAAAAGGAATTTGTAGTTTCGATTATTTAGAAGAAATTGAGGGGATTACTGTAGAATATTTAGAGCAATTGTTGAATGATATATTTAAAGAGAACAAAATGGTTATATCTATTGTAAAAAGTTAGAAAAAATTGAAAAAGCAAAAAATAAAAAATGTAGCAAAAACGGTATTTATAAAATTAAAAATATAATGCCGTTTTTTTATAAGCTAAAATGTCGAATTCTGTCGTACGAAAGTCAATTAAAAGCATTGAAAATACTTGACTTAGGAGCTTTTATGTGGTAATTTATGAATATACAAAAGAAAACAAACGAAAAAGGAGAGATTGATATGTTAAATGATGAAATTTGTAAATTAAGAGACAAATTAAATAGAAGCATTGAACAAGGTGAAGATTATAGTGTAACATATAAATTAAGTACAGAACTAGATGAACTTATTGTGGAATATTATAGACAATTAAAGGACAAGAAAAAGAAGTTATCTATAGCTCCAGTTTGAACTTAAGCCCCTTCCGGTAGTGAGGGGGTTTTGATGTGTATATAATGTGGATTTGTTCTAGTTATTACTTGAAAAAACAATAAATATATATTATAATAGCAACATAAAAAAGCATAATCTATAATTAGATTTAGCTTAGGAAAAAACGAAGGTTGTGACATTATGGACACAAAAAATAAAACAATAGTATTAAAATTTGGAGGAAGTTCAGTAGCAGACAACATAAAATTAAATGTTGTTGCAGAAAAAATTATCAGTTTAAAAGAAAAAGAAGCGGAAAACATAGTCGTAGTAGTTTCAGCACAAGGAAAAACAACAGATAGGCTAATAAAAGAAGCACAAGAATTATCAGCCGTGCCAGAAGAAAGAGAATTAGATATGTTACTATCAACAGGAGAACAAGTAACAATATCTAAATTAAGCATTTTATTAAATAGAAAAGGATGCAAAACAGTATCATTAACAGGATGGCAAGCGGGAATAGAAACAAACGAAGTTTATGGAAGTGCTAAAATAAAAGAAATATATACAAAAAGAATTGAAGAGGAATTTGAAAAAGGAAATGTTGTAATAGTTGCAGGTTTCCAAGGAATAAATAAAAATGGTGATATAACCACATTAGGTAGAGGAGGATCAGATACTACAGCAGTAGCTCTACAAGCAGCATTAAATGCTGACAAATGTTATATTTTTTCAGATGTTGACGGAATATATTCAGCAGACCCTAATATGGTAACAATGGCAAAAAGATTAGACGAAATATCTTTTGACGAAATGCAAGAAATAGCAGATGCAGGAGCAAAAGTACTACACAACAGATGTATTCAAATAGGTAAAAAGTTTGGAATAGATATTATTGCAAAATCTACTTTTACAGATGAAGGTGGAACTAGAGTATGCAAAGGAATTGAAACAAGAGAAGTAAAAAGCATTGTAAAAAATGAAGCATTATTAATTATTTCTTTAAGAAAAAATAAAGAAATAACTAAAGAAGACGAATATCAAATTTATCAAGATTTGTTAGAAAAAAATATTATAGTAGAATGGTTTGAAAGATGTAAACATACATTTAAATTTAGAATAAAAAAATCAGAATTAAATAAAGTGCAAGAATTATTGGATAGCAAATATTCGGAATATGGCATATCCCAAAAACAATTAGTAAAATTAAATATAATTGGTTATGGAATAATACAAGACAATAAAGTTTTAATGCAAACAATAAATATATTAAAAGAACACAATGTTAATATATTAAATGTAAATTTATCACAAGCTAGAATAGAAATTATAGCTGATGAAATTGAAAATGGTCTAGTAGATATATTACATAAAAAATTAATAAAAAAGGGAGAGTGAAGAATATGAAAAATACAATATTCAAAGGCTGTGGAACAGCAATCGCAACACCATTTACAGAAGATGGAGTAAATTTTGAGGAATTTGGAAAATTACTAGAAGAACAAATTAAACAAGAAATTGATGCAATAATAGTATGTGGAACAACAGGTGAATCTGCTACTATGACAGATAAAGAAAGAAAAGATACAATAAAATTTGCAATAGATAAAGTTGCAAAAAGAGCAAAAGTAATTGCAGGAACAGGTTCAAACAACACAAGAGCAGCAATAGAATTATCAAAATATGCAGAATCAGTTGGAGCAGATGGGATTTTAGTTGTAACACCATATTACAACAAAACAACACAAGCAGGATTAATAGAACATTATAAAGCAATTGCAGAAGCAGTTACACTACCAATTATAATGTATAGTGTGCCTAGCAGAACAGGTGTAAATATAAATCCAGAAACGTGTGTAGAATTATCAAAAATTAAAAACATAGTAGCTATTAAAGAAGCAAGTGGAAACCTTTCACAAGTAGCTAAAATTGCCGCATTATGTAGAGATAATTTAGACATATACTCAGGAAATGATGACCAAATAGTACCAATATTATCTTTAGGCGGAAAAGGTGTAATATCAGTTTTATCAAATGTAATGCCAAGATATACACATGATATGACACAAAAATTCTTTGATGGAAAAATTTTAGAAGCAACTCAAATGCAATTAGATGCAATAGATTTAATTGAGGCATTGTTCTCAGAAGTAAACCCAATACCAGTAAAATATGCACTAAATCTAATGGGATATAACTATGGAAAACCACGTTTACCTTTAGTTGAATTGTCAGCGAAGAATCAAGAGAGAATGAGAGAGGCAATGAAGAATCATAATTTAATCTAGTTGAAAAATAATTACAATTTTGGGCTGTGTCAAGTTTCATACAAACTTTAATTAAATAATAATTAGATGTTAACAATATATATTATTTTCTTTATGAATTAAGTAAAATTAGAAAGGAAAGTAAAAATGAAAGTATTATTAAATGGTGCAAGTGGAAAAATGGGAGGAGAAGTATTAAAAGCAATTGAGCAACAACCAGAGTTTGAAGTTGTTTGTGGATTTGATTGCATAGAAAGTACTGATAAAGGATTTCCTGTTTATTCTGATATCAATAAAATAAAAGAAGAAGTTGATGTAATAATAGATTTTTCAGTACCAGTAGCAACATTTAAAATTTTAGAATACGCTGAAAAAACAAATACACCAATAGTAATTGCAACAACAGGATTTACACAAGAAGAAATCAATAAAATTGAAGAAATATCAAAAAAAATACCTGTATTTAGAAGTTCAAATATGGCATTTGACATTAATTTAATGGCAAGTCTTGTTCAAGAAATTGCTAAAGTATTAACAAATACAGATATAGAAATAGTAGAAACACATCATAATAGAAAAGTAGATAGTCCAAGTGGAACAGCTATTTTACTTGCAAATGCAATAAATGATGTATTAGAAAATAAAAAAACATATAATTTTGAAAGAATGCAAAAAAGAGAACCACGTAGCAAAAATGAAATTGGATTTTCTTCTATAAGAGGTGGAAACATAGTAGGAGAACATAGTGTGAAATTCTTTGGAGAAAATGAAACTTTGGAATTAAAACATACAGCTTATTCAAGACAAGTTTTTGCAGAAGGGGCTTTAAAAGCAGCAAAATTTTTAGTAAATCAAAAACCAGGTTTATATGATATGAAAAATTTGGTTTAATAAAATCGGGTGTTTCACAGCCTTAAATGAGAAAGTAAAAAAATAGGAGAGGAATTTTTAGATATCTTCTCCTATTTTTAAGTGCATAAATATTATAATGTTAATTCTTATTTTTCAATTAATTTTTCCATAATCTGAACTGCATTGCTAGCAGCACCTTTTCTAATATTATCTGCAACAACCCATAAATTAACACCTGATTCCACACTATTATCTCTACGAATTCTACCAACAAAAACCTCATCATGACCTGTAGCATTAATAGCCATAGGATATTCTTCTTTTTCTGGATTATCTACAACAACTAAATTAGTGAAATTTTTAAGAGTTTCAACTAATTCAGGTAATTCAAAATTATTTTCTAATTCTACATTTATAGATTCAGAATGAGAATTACTAACAGGAACTCTAACAGTTGTAGCAGTTACACGTAAATTAGGTTCATGTAAAATTTTTCTTGTTTCATTTATCATTTTTAATTCTTCTTTAGTATATCCATCATCTGAAAAAACATCAATTTGTGGTAAACAATTGTTGTAAATTGGATGTGGGAATTTTTTCAAAGGCTTAGAACCATCACAATTTTCTAAATCATCTAATGCAGCTTTACCAGCACCTGAAACAGCTTGATAAGTAGAATAAACGACTCTTTTTATCTTGTACTTATCATCTAATGCCTTCAAAGGAAGCATTGCTTGGATTGTAGAACAATTAGGATTCGCAATAATTCCATTGTTTTTATAAGCATCCTCCATATTTACTTCTGGAACAACTAAAGGAACATCTTTATGCATACGAAAATAACTGCTATTGTCAATAACTACACATCCTTTAGATGCCGCAATAGGAGCAAACTTTTCAGAAACATTTCCTCCTGCTGAAAATAATGCAAAATCAAAACCTTCATCAAAAGAATTTTCTGTTAATTCTTGAACAGTATATTCTTTTCCCAAAAAAGAGATCTTTGAGCCAGCTGAATTTTTACTAGCAAATAAAGTATAATTTTCAATTGGTAATTTTTTTTCTTCCAAAACTTTTAGAAAAGACCTACCAACAAGGCCTGTTGCGCCAACAATGGCTACTTTTAAATTTTTCAATGTATTTTACCCCCTAAAATAGGTAATTAATATAGTGACAAATTTTAATTAAAACTTATCATATATTATTTTACTACAAAATACTAAAAATATAAACTAAAAATATGAAATTGTTAAATATTTTTTGTAATATTAATTAATGAATATAATGGTGTTTCTATTGCTTTTACTACAAAAATGTTATATAATAATTTGCCAAGTGAGGGAAAAGATATGTTTGTTAATCAGGGAATATTAGAGGATTTATATAAAGATGCAGGAGAATCAAGAAGAGAAAAAGCAATTAGATACCAAAGGCAAGGTAGAGTTGAAATAAAAAAACTAAATTATACAGATAGCAAAAACTTTGAAGTGGTTGCAAAAGTATATGGAACAGATAATTATAATACCTATGTAAATATAGCAAATGGAGTTGTAGAAGACGTAACTTGTACATGCCAAGATTATTATAATTATTATGGAGTATGTAAACATACACTAGCAACTGTTTTAGAAATTGCTAATAATCCACAACATATAGGACAAAAAGTGGATAACAACATTGAAATAGAGAATGTAAAAGAAAAAATGAATAACTTCTTAGAAAAAACAGAAAAAGATAAAAGAGAATTTAGAAATTTCAAACAAATTGTAAATACATTTTATCAAGAAGAAATGGAAGATATATCAGAAAGCGAAGATGAAATAAAGAAAAATGGAGATGTTCAACTAGAACCTATAATTTACTATGATAAATTTTTAAATGATATGAAAGTAGAATTTAGAATAGGAACATCAAAAATAATGTACAAAATAAAAAACTTATCTGAATTTTATACAAGAATGATTAACAAAGAATATTTTAAATATGGAGAAAAATTAGAATTTACACATACGAAAGAAGCTTTTGCAGAAGAAGGCCAAGGATTATTAGAATTTGTAATGAAATATGCAGAAATAATTAAATATGCAAATTCGAATTCAAACAGCAATTATAGATATTACGGAAAAGCATTAAGCGAAACCTGTATAACTATTGGAAATAGTGGAATAGATGATTTGTTTGACGTGCTAAAAGGAAAAGACGTTAATTTTAAAAGAGATTATGCAAATTCAAAAATAGAATTTACAGAGGAACAACCACCAATTAAGTTTATTCTAAAAAAACAAGAAAATGGAAATTTTGTATTGATACCCAACGTAAAAATATATGAAGAAATAATATTAAATGGCAGAAAATATAAATATATTTTAGATGAAAAGAAATTATATAGATGTGATAAAAATTTTGAAAACACAACTCTAAAATTATTAAAAATGTTCAAGCAGAATTATCTAGCAGAAATAGAATTTGGAAAAGCAGAATTATCTGATTTCTTTTCAATTATTATGCCCAAAGTTAAAGATGCAATTGTAATGCAAAACATAAATGAAACTGAAATTGAAAAATACAAACCAAAAGAATTAGTTGTAAAAATGTTTTTAGATTTTAATAAAAACAATTATTTAATAGCTGATATAAAATTTTGTTATGAGCAAAATGAATTTAATCCGATAGAAAATAATGCAAAAATACCATATTCAAGAAATAAAATAAAAGAAACAAAAGCACTAAATATGTTAAGAAAAACGGGATTTATGTTAGATGTTAAAAACTCAAGATTTATATTACCAAATGATGATGATATTTATAGATTTTTAACAGAGGATATAAACTATTATATGAAAAAATTCGAGGTAATGGTAACAGAAAATTTTAAGGCAAAACAAATTAGAATACCTAAAATGAGTGGATTAGGAGTAAAAGTTGAAAATGATTTACTTTCAATAGATTTAAGTAAGTTAGATATCAACCCGGAAGAATTAGAAGATATAATGTCCAAATATTCTTTAAAAAAGAAATTTTATAGGTTAAAAGATGGAAGTTTTATTGATTTACAAGAAAATAAGGAAATAGAATTTTTGGACAAGCTAGCAACCGGAATGGGAATTGATTATAAAGAACTACAAGATGGAGAAATACAATTACCAGTAAATAGAACATTATATTTAAACCAACTCTTAAAAGGAATACAAGGAACAGAAATACTTAAAAATCAAGAATATAAGGATATAATAAATAATTTAAATAAAGAGCAACTAGAAGAAACAGTAGAAATACCAAGTAACTTAAATGCTAATTTAAGATATTACCAAAAAACAGGATATAAGTGGCTAAAAACACTTGATAAATATCGCTTTGGCGGAATTCTTGCAGATGATATGGGACTAGGTAAAACAGTACAAATGTTATCTGTAATAGTTGATTATGCACAAAATGAAGGTAGAAGAGCAAGTTTAGTTGTATCACCTAGCTCATTGACATTAAACTGGTTAAGCGAGGTAAAAAAGTTTGCACCAGACTTGCAATCTTGCGTTATAAGAGGAACTGCACCAGAAAGAAGAAATCAAATAAAAAACATAGAAAGTTACGAGCTAGTAATAACTTCATACGATTTATTAAAAAGGGATATAGACTTATACAAAGAAAAAGATTATAAGTTTCGATATATAATTGCAGATGAGGCACAGTATTTGAAAAACAGTACGACAAAAAATGCAAAAGCAATAAAACAAATAAAATCAGATACAAGATATGCCTTAACAGGAACGCCTATAGAAAATTCTCTATCAGAATTATGGTCAATATTTGACTTTATAATGCCAGGATACTTATTTACATATAGAAAATTCAAAAATATATATGAAATACCAATAGTAAAGAAAAATGATGAAAAAGCAATGCAAAAATTAAAAATGCTAATAGAACCATTTGTGCTAAGAAGAAATAAGAAAGAAGTTTTGACAGAACTGCCAGATAAAACAGTCACAGTATTGAATAATGAAATGAATGAAGAACAACAAAAAATTTATTTGAATTATTTAGCACAAGCAAAACAAGATATACAAGAACAAATAAACCTAAATGGTTATGAACATTCACATATGCAGATACTTGCAGCACTAACAAGATTAAGACAAATATGTTGTCACCCAAGTCTATTTATAAGTGACTACAAATATGGGAGCAGTAAATTAGAGCAATGCATAGAAATTATTGAAGATGCAATAAATGGAGGACACAAAATATTATTATTTTCGGGATATACATCAATGTTCCAAATAATTGAAAAAGAATTAAAGGAAAGAAACATAGAATATGAAAAACTTACAGGTGCAACGAAAGTTGACGAAAGGATAAAATTGGTAGACGAATTTAATGCAAATCCAGAAATAAAAGTATTTTTAATATCACTAAAAGCAGGAGGAACAGGACTAAACTTAACAGGAGCCGATATGGTAATTCATTATGACCCTTGGTGGAATATATCAACAGAAAATCAAGCAACAGACAGAGCATATAGAATAGGACAAAAAAACAATGTACAAGTATATAAATTAATAACGAAAAATTCAATAGAAGAAAAAATATATGAATTACAAGAAAGAAAGGCAACATTAGCAAATAATATGCTAGATACAAAAGCAAAATTTATAAACCAATTATCTAAAGACGAAATAATGAACTTGTTTGAATGATTTTGGGGACGGAGCAAAAAATCATTTTAAAAAAGCAAGTAAGGAAAGTGAAATTTTTTGGGGGTGAATAAGCAAAAAATAAAAATGATTTTTTGCTCCGTCCCCAAAATCATTGGAGGAAGAAATGAAAGATTATATAACTGTAATAGGTGGAGGGCTAGCTGGAAGCGAAGCGGCATATCAAATAACTAAACAAGGAATAAAAGTAAAACTATATGAAATGAAACCAGAAAAATTTTCACCTGCACATTCTAATAAAAATTTAGCTGAAATAGTTTGTAGCAATTCTTTTAAATCTAATCTTTTGACAAATGCGTGTGGATTGTTAAAAGAAGAACTTAGAAGATTAGACTCACTTTTAATAAAAGTAGCAGATGAAACAAGTGTTGCTGCAGGCCAAGCTCTTGCAGTTGATAGAGATATTTTTTCACAAAAGGTTACAGACATAATTAATAAAAATCCATTAATAGAAGTAATAAATAAAGAAATTACAGATATTAAACAAATGTCAGAAGATGGAATTGTTATAATTGCTACAGGGCCATTAACTTCTGATGGTTTAGCGAAACAAATTTCAGAACTAACAGGTGAAGATAAGCTGTATTTTTATGATGCAGCTGCTCCAATTGTTAGTAAAGAAAGTATAGATTTTAATATTGCTTTTTATGGTGATAGATATAGTCAAGAAAAGAAAAAAGATGAAACTATAGAAGAATGGAAAGAAAGACTAGAAAAACAAAAAGGAAAAGAACAAAGTTATATAAACCTTCCAATGGACCAAGAAGAATACGAAAAATTTTGGAATGAACTTGTAAATGCAGAGGTTGTTACATTACATGATTTTGAGAAAAAAGAAATATTTGAAGGATGTATGCCAGTAGAAATAATGGCTAAAAGAGGAATTGACACATTAAGATTTGGACCGTTAAAACCAGTTGGTTTTGACGACCCAAGAACAGGTAAAAGGCCATATGCACTTGTTCAATTGCGTCAAGATGACAAACAAGCAAGTATATACAATTTGGTAGGATTTCAAACAAATTTAAAATTTGGAGAACAAAAAAGAGTGTTTAGCATGATACCGGGTCTGGAAAATACAGAATTTGTGAAATATGGTGTAATGCACAGAAATACATATATAAATTCAAGCAATTTGTTAGACGAAACATATAATTTGAAATCAAACACCAATATATATTTTGCAGGACAAATAACAGGTGTAGAAGGTTATGTAGAATCAATTTCGTCTGGATTAGTTGCAGCTTTAAATGCTTGTGCAAGATATAAAAATGTTCAAGGTGAAAATAATAAAAAAGAAATACAAAGTGTTACAAAAGAAGCGGAATTAAAAGAAATATTACAAATAGCTAAAAATGCGAAAATTACTTTTTCTGAAAATACAGTAATAGGAGCATTGGCTAAATACATATCTACGCCAAATAAAAAATTCCAACCAATGAATGCTAATTTTGGGATTTTGCCAGAATTAGAAGGTAAGAAAATAAAAGATAAAAAAGAAAGATATATGAAATTAGCTGAAAGAAGTTTAGAAAATTTCGATGCTAAATAATATAAAACAGAATTAATAAAACTAAATAAAGCAAATAAAAAAGCCTCTGTTATAAAAACAGAGACTTTTTTAAAAGTAGACAACCTCGTGGATTTAGTAATCATTTTCAACATAACGCATCAGGCGGTTAAAAAGAAGACGCAACCTACGCGCTTCTTTAAACTCAGCCTCAGATGTATAATAGAAAACACCGTGCCCACTCTCGCAGCAGTCTATACGATAATACAAAACGCTGAGAAAAAAATATGGTAGGACCAATTCGAAAAATGGAACACTTCCAAAAATGACTGGATCCTCATCCAAATCTAGTCTCATAACGAAATGCTCTTCTGGATACAGTTCTTCTAGCAGAGCTAAAATTGCATTAGATGTATTAGGATCAGAGGTTGCTACTTTTTGTTTTGAGGACTTTCTTCTGTTGGTTCTCTTTAAAAAAATAGAACTAAACATTTGAATACTCCTTAGTCTTGTGCATACATACACTGTATGCGTTTAATAAAACAAGGGCAAATGCCCAACTTATAATAAGTATAGCATATAAAATGAGAATATTCAACTATAAGTGTTACAAATATTACCAAAATATTACAATTCTGTTAAAGAAAAGTTAATTTACATAAAACTATTGCAACAAAATAATATATATTGTATAATAAAAGAGTATTATAGTAATAAAAAGGAGAATACTATGGAAGAAATTTATAATAAAATGAACGAAATGATTGAATTAGGAAAAAATCAAGAAGAATTAAGTAAACAAATAGTTGACACTGAAACAGAATTGGAACAAGTAAACAATCAATTGGAAATTACGCAAAGCTCTTTAACAAGACCGATATTAGAAAGAAATAAAAATGAATTAGAAAATAAATTAACTGAATTAAAAAACGAAAAACAAGCAAGCAAAAAAGATAAAAGTGAAAAATTTAAAAAGGAAAAAGAAGAGCTATTAAACCTAATAAGTAGAAAATTAGATCAATATAAATCATCACAAGAAGAAATAGACGAAGCTTTAGCAAGCCTAGAAGATATAAGACAAGAAAAAGAAAAATGGAATAAACTAATAAAAGAGACAAGCCAAAAAAGAAATGATGTTATTGAAAAAATAAAGAATACAGGCTTTGTAGATAATAATTTAGACAGCCTTACTCAAAAGATAAAAATGGCTGAGGCAAAAGTTGCAGAACTTGAAGACAAAGAAAATGCAATAAAAGATTATAAATTAATAGAAGATAATATACAAGAAATTCGAGATATAGAATATTTGAAAATGAGAGTAAACGGATATGATGTAGATGACATAGAAAAAATAGCTCAAGATCCTTTTTATAAAGAACTAACTGATAAAAAAGCAAAAGAAGAAGAAAAAAATGTAGAAGATATTCCGGAGGAAGAAGACGTAGAAAGTGTTCTAGAGGATGAAGAAAGGGATGCAAAAAGTGTTCCTGAGGAAGAAGAAAAAACAGTTGAAGATGTTACCGTAGATGAAAACGAAAAAGCTGAAGAAAAACAAAACTCTGAAAAAATTAATAACGAAGCGAAACAGGTAGCAGAAGAAGCTGAATATGTAGCAGATGAAAATGAAGAGACTAAAGACAATGAAGAAAATTATAATACTAAACAAGAAGATCCATTTGAAATTATTGTAAGCCCAGAAGAGCAAGTTAGAATTGAAGAAAACTACGAAAAAGAACATAAAACTATAAATACGATGAATAATGAATCAGCAAAAAAATCAGAACAAAACGAAACAAAACCAGAAGGAAAACATTATGCTCAAGAAAAAATAAAAAGAATTATAATAGGTAATGGAATTACAATAGAAAATAAAAACGGACAACAAGAAAAATTTAAATTTAAAACAATAAGAAAAAATTTAAAAACGGTTGAAGAAAGAAATCTAATCGGAATACAAGAGGCAATCAAAAAAATTTCGCCTAATTATTCAACATCATTAATTACTGAAAAACTAGGAAAAAAGATAGACCCTAATGTGCTTTTTGCATTACAAAAGGCAACTGAAGATTATGGAGTATCACAATTTGATGCAGATAATATTGTAACTTCTTATATAAAATCCTTAAGTGGAGATAAACAGGAACAAGAAAAAATGAAAGATTTTATCACATATGATAGAACAAAAATGGATGTATGGAGACCATCTAGCTTTTTTGGGAAAATCAGAAATGCAAAATGGTTTGAAAAATTAAATGAGTATAAGGAAGAAGCTAGAGAATTTGCTAAAATTATTGAAGACAAGCCAAAAAGAACATTTAAGCAATGGTTAACTGCTTTAAAACCAGTTCAACTATTAGGAGATGGAGCAGATGGTGTTGCAAATAAGATTAAGCAAACTTCAGAAAATGCATCAAAATTTTACGACAAGAAAAAAACACAGGCAAAAGAATTTAAAGAGAAAATTAAAGTAGAAAGTGAAATAGACAAAACACAAGTATTACAAGGAACAACTAGATGGAAACCAACTCGTGATATAGAAAATAAAAAGAGTAATGAAAAACAAGATGATGTAGAAAGATAATCGGTAGGAAAAATAAAAAAAGGAATATAAATTAAAATGGAAAATAATAAAAGAAGAAGTATAAAGAATTTAAGAGAGATATTAGGCAAAAAGCCAGAAACATACAAGGCGAAACACTATAAAAAAAGCAGAGGTTTTGTAAGAAACAATAGAAAGCGTGAAGGATGTCATTTTAAAGAATATGTAGAAAAACAAAAATATCAAGAACAGAACTTAAACAGTTCTATTTCCGAAATGAATGAAGAAAAACCAGAAATGACAGCTGAAGAAGAAAAACCAGAAATAGTAGCCGAAAAAGAAAAACCAGAAACGACAGCTGGAGAAGAAAAACCAGAAATGGTAGCTGAAGAAGAAAAAACAGAAATGGTAGCTGGAAAAGAAAAACCAGAAATGACAGCTGGAGAAGAAAAAACAGAAATGACAGTTGAAGAAGAGGAACCAGAAATGATAGTTGGAGAAGAAAAAATAATATTGGAAAAGGATATGAGCGAAGAAACACTAGAGCTAGCAGAAAAAATATATTTGCCAAGACCAAACACTTTTGAAAAAGAGTTTCCAAGATTATCAAGAATATTCCCAAGATTATCAATTAGCAGGTTTGGAGTAAGCCTTTTAAAATTTAAATTGAGACTTAAGAGAGCGAGAAAAAATCATAAAAATATTGAGGAAAAAACTGAAATTGGATATTATGATAAAGAAGAGGCAAAACAAAAATATAAAGAAAAATTTAAAGTTGATGGCCTAGAAAAAAGTTCAATAGGTAATAAAAACGAAAAAGAACAAGAATACCCCAATTATGAAAAAGACGACAATGAGGAAAGATAAAAGATTTAAATTGTTGAAAATCAAGAAAACTATAAGAAAACTTGGAAGAAATTCCAAGTTTTTTCTTGACTTATAAGTTATTCCGTGGTAGAATATAAGTTGTTATAGTAAATTGCGTGTAATATGCAATTCCGTAACAAAATAGAATTTGTAAGCACAGAGATTTTATGCTTAGAAATTACAAAATAAAAATAGGAGGTGAATTTAAGTGCCAACAATTAACCAATTAGTAAGAAAAGGAAGAAAAGATAAAGTTAGTAAAGTTACAGCTCCAGCACTTCGCCATGGTTACAACTCAAAAAACAAAAAATTAACAAACAATAGAGCACCACAAAAAAGAGGCGTATGTACAGTTGTAAAAACAGTAACACCTAAAAAACCAAACTCAGCTTTAAGAAAAGTTGCCAGAGTTAGACTTTCAAACGGTTACGAAGTTATATCTTACATTCCAGGTATTGGACATAATTTACAAGAACATAGTGTTGTATTAATCAGAGGTGGTAGGGTAAAAGACCTTCCAGGTGTTAGATATCATATCATCAGAGGAACATTAGATACAGCAGGTGTTAAGGACAGAATGCAAGCTCGTTCTAAATATGGAGCTAAGAAACCTAAAAAATAAAAAAATGAACTAAATCAGGCATCTTGCACATTTTACTCTTTTATCACAAACTTCGACGTACCAACGTACGCCTTCAACTTGTAATAAATTCGTAAAATGCACAATATACCTAATTAATTTCATTTTTAAAATTAGCGAATTAACTTTAATTTCATTTTTAGGTTTTAGCAATTTTAGTGCTTGTAATTCTTACTAAACTTAAGGTACTTAAATTTAGAATAGATTTATTAGCACTATACGGAAAAGCATAAGCTTTTCAGAGTACCGAGATGTTTTCCGAATAAAACATCAGAAAAAATTTTAAGGAGGGAAGAATAGTGCCAAGAAAAGGATATATAGCAAAAAGAGATGTATTACCAGATCCAATGTATAACAGTAAAGTTGTTACAAAATTAGTAAACAACATAATGCTAGATGGTAAAAAATCAGTTGCTCAAAAAATAGTTTATGATGCATTTGACATTATTAAAGAAAAAGAAGGAAAAGATCCTTTAGAAATTTTTGAAGCAGCTTTAGAAAATATCATGCCAGTTCTAGAAGTTAAAGCTAGAAGAGTTGGTGGAGCTACATACCAAGTTCCATTAGAAATCAGACCTGAAAGAAGACAAACTTTAGGGTTAAGATGGTTAGTAACATATGCTAGAAACAGACATGAAAAAACAATGGCTGAAAAATTAGCTGGTGAAATCGTAGACGCTGTAGCTGGAAACGGTGGAGCATTTAAGAAGAAAGAAGATACACATAGAATGGCTGAAGCTAATAAGGCTTTTGCTCATTACAAATGGTAAAAATTCGATTAAAATCAATAATATGCGTGTTTTATTCAACTATTGCAAACTTCGACGTACCAACGTACGCCATCAGCTTGCAATAATTTCATAAAACGCACATCTTATAAATTTTAATCAAAATTTACACATAATAAATTAAATATTATTTAAATTTTATAAAAAACCTAGAAAGGGGGATTTTTAAATGGCAGGTAGAGAATACCCACTAGAAAGAACTAGAAATATAGGAATTATGGCCCATATAGATGCAGGTAAAACAACTACAACTGAAAGAATTCTATTTTACACAGGTAAAACTCATAAAATAGGAGAAGTTCACGAAGGTGCTGCAACAATGGACTGGATGGAACAAGAACAAGAAAGAGGTATAACAATTACATCTGCTGCTACAACATGTTTCTGGAAAAATAATAGAATAAATATTATAGACACACCAGGTCACGTTGACTTTACAGTAGAAGTTCAAAGATCTCTAAGAGTTTTAGATGGTTCTGTTACAGTTTTAGCCGCAAGAGGTGGAGTTCAACCACAAACAGAAACAGTTTGGAGACAAGCTGATAAATACAATGTTCCAAGAATGGTATATGTAAATAAAATGGATATCACAGGAGCTAACTTTATGCTTTGTGTTGATCAATTAAAGAACAGATTACACGCAAATGCTGTTCCAATTCAATTACCAGTTGGAGCTGAAGACAATTTCCAAGGAATAGTTGACTTAATTAAAATGAAAGCATTTATCCAAGATGATAAATTAGGAGAACATATTGTTGAAAAAGAAATTCCAGACGATATGAAAGAAGATGCTGAAAAATGGAGAGCAACTATGCTTGAAGCTGTTGCTGATCAAGATGAAGATTTAATGATGAAATACCTTGAAGGTGAAGAGCTAACAGAAGAAGAAATCAAAAAAGGATTACGTAAAGGAACTATCGCTAATACAATAGTACCTGTAACATGTGGTTCTTCATATAAAAATAAAGGTGTTCAAGAATTATTAGATGCTATAGTTGATTATATGCCATCACCAATAGATATACCTCATATTAAAGGTACAGATCCAGATGGAAACGAAGTAGAAGTTAAAACTTCTGACAAAGAACCATTTGCAGCTTTAGCATTCAAAATCGCAACAGACCCATTTGTTGGAAAATTATGTTTCTTTAGAGTATACTCAGGAACACTAGAAGCAGGTTCTACAGTATTAAACTCTAATAAAGATAAAAAAGAAAGAATCGGAAGAATTCTTCAAATGCATTCAAATCACAGACAAGATATCGAAAAAGTATATGCTGGAGATATAGCAGCAGCTGTTGGTATAAAAAATGTTACTACAGGAGATACTTTATGTGATGAAAATCATCCAGTTATATTAGAACAAATGGAATTCCCAGACCCAGTTATAGATATTGCTATTGAGCCAAAAGATAAAGTAGCTCAAGAAAAAATGGGTATTGCATTAGGAAAATTAGCAGAGGAAGATCCAACATTTAAAGTTCATACAAACCATGAAACTGGTCAAACAATTATAGCTGGTATGGGTGAATTACACTTAGATATTATAGTTGACCGTTTAAAAAGAGAATTTAAAGTTGAATGTAATGTAGGTAAACCACAAGTTGCTTACAAAGAAACAATTAGAAAGAGTGTAAGAGTTCAAGGTAAATTTATTCGTCAATCTGGTGGTAAAGGACAATATGGTGACGTTTGGTTTGAAATGGAACCATTAGAACCAGGTAAAGGAATAGAATTCGAAAGCAAAATTGTTGGAGGAGCTGTTCCAAAAGAGTATATTAAACCTATTGAACAAGGTATGAGAGAAGCTGCTGAAACTGGTATCTTAGCTGGTTACCCAGTTACAGACTTCAAAGTTTCATTAGTTGATGGTTCATATCATGAAGTTGACTCTTCAGAAATGGCATTCAAAATAGCTGCAGCTATGGCCTTCAAAGAAGGTATGAAACAAGGTGGAGCAGTTATATTAGAACCAATTATGAAAGTTGAAATAACAGTTCCAGAAGAATACATGGGAGATGTTATTGGTGATGTAAACTCTAGACGTGGTAGATTAGAAGGAATGGATAATGTTGATGGAGTACAAGAAATTCACTCATTTATACCATTATCAGAAATGTTTGGTTATGCAACTGAACTTCGTTCTAGAACACAAGGTAGAGGAACATATTCAATGGAACCATCTCATTATGATGAAGTTCCAAAATCAGTATTAGAAGCAATTGTTGCTTCAAGAAAAAAAGACTAATTTATAATGAAAATATAAAATTATTATATAAAATTAGTTAAGTTACAGGATTTTCACTGTAAAGGCTTGCATTTTTTACAGAAATGTTATAAAATGCTTATGCAACAAAGTTATTAAATTTAATTTATATAAAAAGCTAATTAAATTTCGGTTTAATAGCAAAAAAAGGAGGAATTTTAAAATGGCAAAAGCAAAATTTGAAAGAACAAAGCCACACGTTAATATCGGTACAATCGGTCACGTAGACCACGGTAAAACAACAACAACAGCTGCTATTACAAAATACTTATCATTATTAGGAAAAGCTCAATATGAAGCATATGATCAAATTGATGGTGCTCCAGAAGAAAAAGCTAGAGGTATTACAATTAATACAGCTCACGTAGAATATGAAACAGATAACAGACACTATGCACACGTTGACTGTCCAGGTCACGCTGACTATGTTAAAAACATGATCACAGGTGCTGCTCAAATGGATGGTGCTATCTTAGTTGTTTCTGCAGCTGATGGACCAATGCCTCAAACAAGAGAGCATATATTACTTGCTAGACAAGTTGGTGTTAAATATATTGTTGTATATTTAAACAAATGTGATATGGTAGATGATCCAGAATTATTAGAATTAGTAGAAATGGAAGTTAGAGATCTATTAACAGAATATGGTTTCCCAGGAGACGAAATTCCAATTATCAAAGGATCTTCATTAAAAGTTCTAGAATCTACATCAACAGATCCTAATGATCCTGTTTACCAACCAATTAAAGAATTAATGGATGCAGTAGACAGCTACATCCCAACACCAGAAAGACCAATCGATCAACCATTCTTAATGCCAGTTGAAGACGTATTCACAATCACAGGTCGTGGTACAGTTGCTACAGGTAGAGTAGAAAGAGGAGAAGTTAAATTACAAGACGAAGTTGAAATCATTGGTTTAACAACAGAAAGAAAGAAAACTGTTGTAACAGGTGTTGAAATGTTCAGAAAACTATTAGACCAAGCAGAAGCTGGTGACAACATCGGTGTTCTATTACGTGGTATTGATAGAAAAGAAATTGAAAGAGGACAAGTTCTTTGTAAACCAGGAACAATCCATCCACACACAAAATTCACTTCAGAAGTTTACGTATTAACTAAAGAAGAAGGTGGACGTCATACACCATTCTTCAATGGATATAGACCACAATTCTATTTCAGAACAACAGACGTTACAGGTGTTATTGACCTACCTGCTGGAACAGAAATGGTTATGCCAGGTGATAACGTATCTATGACAATCGAATTAATTACACCTATCGCTATAGAAAAAGGATTAAGATTTGCTATTCGTGAAGGTGGTAGAACAGTTGGTTCAGGAGTTGTAGCTGATATAATCGAATAATAAACATAAAAATAACAAGAGCTTAAGCTCTTGTTATTTTTTATATTTATTACGGTAAAACTATTGCTTTTTTGCCAAAAGAATAATAAAATATGTATGTTATAAATAAAATGAAATAAGACTAGAAAATGGGGGAAACAAAATGAAAATTATACTAGATGCAATGGGCGGAGATAATGCACCAGATGCCAATATAAAAGGAGCTGTAAATGCAATAAATAAAGTAAAGGCAGAAGTAATATTAGTCGGAAAAGAAGAAGTAATTAGGAAAAAAGTAAAAGAATTTTACGGAAAAGAAATTGAAGAAATTTCAAACAGATTAAAAATTCAAAATGCTACAGAAACAATAGAGATGGAAGATCAACCAACAGTAGCAATTAGACATAAAAAAGATTCTTCAATGGTAGTGGGATTTAATATGCTAAAAAAAGATGAAGGAGATGTATTTATATCTGCTGGAAATTCAGGAGCATTATTAACAGGAGCAACTTTAATTGTAGGAAGAATAAAAGGAATAGACAGACCAGCCTTAGCTGGAATATTGCCTGCATATAAAAGCCAATTACTTTTAATAGATGCAGGATCTAATACAAACTGTAAACCAATAAATCTATTACAATTTGCACAAATGTCTAGTATTTATTTGAAAAATACATATGGTATAGAAAAACCAGCAATTGGGCTGTTAAACATTGGAACAGAAGAAACAAAAGGAAATGAATTAGTTCGTGAAAGCTATCATTTATTAAAAGACAAATCAGAAGAACTAGATTTAAACTTTGTTGGAAATGTAGAAGGAAGAGATGCTTTCTCTGGTAAAATAGATGCTATTGTAACAGACGGATTTACAGGAAATGTATTTTTAAAGACAACAGAAGGTTTAGGAAAATTCGTAAAGAAAAGTTTGGTTGAAAGTTTTACAAAAAATATATTTGCTAAGATATCATATTTAATAGCACACAAACCAATAAAAGATTTATCAAAAGCAATGGATTACAAATCATATGGTGGAGCATTATTTTTAGGTGTCAAAAAACCAGTTGTAAAGGCACATGGAAGCAGTGATGCGTTATTGTTCGAATATACAATTATCCAAGCCGAAAAATTTGTTGAGAATAAAGCTGTGGACAAAATGAAAGAAGCATTTGAGAATCAACGCTCTAAAGAAAATTAAAAAATTCACCATATTCAAAAAATAAAAATATATTAAAAGATATTCAAATGCGTAATAAACTAATATATTGGCTGACTTGGTAGTATAAATTTATAAAAAAATATAATATATACTTGACAAAAGTAAAAACATATAATATAAATGTTGTATCAAATATATCATTTATTATTTGCAAACTTGAGAGGAGGTGAACTCAAGAATTATGAGTTCAGAAGAAGTTTTAGAAAAAGTAAAAGGAATTATTGTTGAACAATTAGGCGTTTCAGAAAGCGCAGTTACAATGGAAGCATCTTTTATAGATGATTTAGGAGCTGATTCATTAGACATAGTTGAATTAGTTATGGCATTAGAAGAAGAATTTGATATAGAAATTCCAGATAGTGATGCTGAAAAAGTTGTAACAGTTGGAGATGTAGTTGACTACATTAAAGAAAACGTAAAATAATATAAAAGCCTATGTAATTAAAATATACATAGGTTTTTATATTGGGAAAAAATATTTTTTACAAATTTAGTGATTTGTTAAAAATTTATAGAGTTCAAAATTTTAGAATAATACTTAAAAAAGTTGAAAAAATAGAAAAAAGCCTTCTTCTTATGAACAGTATTTGTTGCAATAATATTTCCATTTGCAACTACTCCATTTGGAGAACTGATTTCATATTGACCAATGATAGAATTAGCCCAAACAGGAGCAAACAATTGTGATGTTATAGAAAATTTTACATCTAAATTATCAAAATATTCCTTATTAATTGGAATAACAGGAGTTTTCAAATTTTCATAAGTAATACATAGATTATTAGAATAACCTTTTGAAATATTAAAGTAATTAATATTGTTTGAACGCCAATCATCTAATTTTTTAGATAAAAATTCTTCCACATTTATATATCTAAAATTATCAAAACAATAGTTAATTAATTTTATACTATCTTGACCTCTAAGCTTTTTAGTGTCACAACCAAGAACCACACAAATAATATCCATATCATTTCTTTTGCAAGCAGTTACCAAACATCGATTAGCACCATTTGTAAATCCCGTTTTTACTCCATAAACACCATTTGTACTGCCTAGTAATTCATTAGAATTATGGAGTTCCTTAGAATAATTATTAATAGTCACAGTATATCTTTGTGTTCCAACTATATTAGAAAAAATCTTATTATGAAGTGCGTAATTTGTAAGTAAAGCAAGTTCATATGCAGTTGTATAATGATTGTCTGAATCTAACCCGTGAGGACTCTCAAAATGAGAATTAGCTAAGCCTAATTCATAAGCTTTTTGATTCATTAAATTACAAAATTCTGTAACAGAGCCTGAACAATGTTCAGCAAGTGCAACAGCGGCATCATTCCCAGAACAAAGTAATAAACCATATAGCAAATTTAAAACGCTTATTTTATCATTTGCTTTCAAGCCAAGTCGAGAGCCACCTGTTCTGGAAGCTTTTTTAGAGATAGTTACAATATCGTTAAGATTACAGTTTTCAATAATGATTGTTGCTGTCATAATTTTTGTTGTAGAAGCCATTTTTACTTTGGAATATTCATTTTTTCCAATGATAACTTGCTTGCTTTTTCTATCTAAAACAATGTAAGAACGAGCATTTATATCTAAGCTATTAGCTAATGAATAACTCTTAAATAACGAAGATGTATTACAAAAAAATAATAGCAAAATAAAAGAAAATACAAATTTTTTAAAATATTTTTTTAAAGACATAATATCACCATTTAAGTATATGAAAAATAATATCAAAATATGAAAACAACCATATACTTACGGACAAGCGAAATATAGAATTAAATTCACATAAAATATTGATTTTGCAAGAAAAATGTAATATAATTGTAATGTAAGAGCATTTTTAAGAGCATATTTTAAAATTCTTGGTTCCGTAAGTTAATACAGAGAATAAAAAGTATAAGAAAAATATAGAAAAAATACCCTATTGACTAACGGCAAAAATATAGTAAAATATAGACAGAAAGATTATATTTTAATATGTAAAGGAGATAAAAAAATGAGACAGAAAGGAATCTTGTTTTCTGTAATGATTTTAGTCATTACACTTTTATTAGGAATAGTAACACCAGAAGTACAAGCAGCAACAACATCAACACCTTTATATTTGGGAGTCACAGAATTGAGAAAAAATGACACACCAAATTTTGGTTATGCAATAGGTGATCCAAACACAAATGGAGCAACAGGAAATGCTGCTAAAATATGGAATATTTTAGAATATACAAGTGCAGATGACGGTGCACAAGAAAAAGCCAATGGAGCTAAAAATATCTATTGCGTAAAAGCAGGTGTAGGTTTTAGTAATACTCATAAAAGGGCAGAATATAATGTTTTTTATGATATGAAAACTGAAAGAGAACAAATAAAAGCACAAAATGAAACATTAAAGAGTATTGTAGAAGGAAACGTTACATCAGGAAATACAACAGTTAGTAAATATGATGCATTACTTGCATTAGCAGACAGATTATATCTAATTGATGAGGAAAACAATGAAACAGCAAAAACAGAATATCTAAAATTGGCTGGAATAACATCAGATGCGTACAATGTGCTTTTAACAAGAGATGATATTACAGCAGTTCAACAAGCAGCAATATGGTATTTTACAAATTATGGTGAAGAAAACGGAAAATATGATAAAACACAAGACACAGGATGGCTAAACTATACAACAGATGGTGTAGCATATACAAGCTTAGGAGATTATAATTTGTCAACAAATGAAGGTAGACAAAGACAAGAACAAGCTGAAATTTTATATAAATATTTGATAAAAACTGCAATAGCAAATGCAAATAATTATACAAATGCAGAAGTACAAACAGGAGCACCTGCTAGAGTAATAACAAATACATTAAGCTGTGAAATTTCAAATTCAAATTGTATAGCTGGTCCAATACATATTGAAGAGACAACAGGAAACACGTTGCCATATACAATTGACATTACTGTAAAAAATGGTGATACAGTTATAAATGATTATAAATTATTAAATAATAATAAATCAGAAGTTGTTCAAGGCACAACTGTAAAAGATTTAGTTGGACAAGACTTTTATATTTCTGTACCACAAGCTAATTCAGATAATCTTTCTGTTTCAATAAGAATAAATTATAATAATACATCACTTAAATTATGGGCTTCAACAAAAAATAATCAAGAACAACCTGTTATGATTCCAACAGAAGAACCAAAATCTGAAGAGATAACATTAAGTAATAAAACATTTGATTTAGCATTAAGAAAATACATAACAAAAATAAACGGAGAAGAATTAACAGGAGCTAATTCAAGAGTACCAAATGTTGATGAATCTGCATTAACAACAGCAACAACAGCAACTTATAAACACAAAAAAGATCCTGTATTAGTAAAAACAGGTGATGTTGTAACATATAAGATGACAATATATAACGAAGGAAATTCAGCAGGAAGAGCTACTAAAGTAGTAGATCAATTACCAACAGGATTAAAGTTTAGTAAAGTAGTTAGTGGTAATTTTGAAGCAAATGCTTATAATGAAGAATCAAACACATTAAATTTAACAAGAAAAGTTGGAAATACAACAGATTTATCTGGATATACAACAGGCAACTTATCATCAGAAACAATAGAAATTGAATGTACAGTAGAAGCTACACCTGATGCAGTAAAAAATACAGTTTTAACAAATATAGCATATATTTCAGAAGAAATAAATGGAGAAACAGGAGTAACAATAACTAATCAAAAAGGTGCTGATAGAGACTCTGAACCAAGTACAAAACCAGATGCAAACAAAGACAATATGTCAAATTATAGAGGAAATGGAAATAAAGAGGACTTAACAGATAAAGACTATTATTATAAAGGACAACAAGATGATGATGACTTTGAAAAGTTAATTTTAATGCCAGAATCATTTGACTTAAAACTAATCAAGAGAATCACAGCTGTAAATAATCAAAATGTACCTGAAAGAATTGAAAAAATAGATGCTAGTAAATTAAATACAATAGGTGCTGATGGTAATTTAATAACAACAGCTGATTATACACTAAACAAAGAACCAGTCGGGGTAAAAAAAGGTGACATAGTTACATATACATTTAGAGTATACAACGAAGGAACAATAGATGGATATGCTTCTGAACTAACAGAAGACATTCCAGACGGACTAGAATTTTTATGGTCAGAAAAAGAAGGAGAAGACTTAAAAGCAGATACAACTTTATCAGCCGACGAAAAAGAAGCAATTGAATTTAACCAAAAATATTTATGGAGTAATTTTAAATATAATGACAACAAGGACAAAATAACACAAATATCTACATCATATTTATCAAAGGACAATGAAACAACTCCAGGAGCAAATTTAATAAAAGCATTTGGAAGTAATGATGGAACAAAAACAGAAAAAGATTTATCATATAAAGAAGTTCCAGTTAAATTTAGAGTAACATCAGAAAATGTTGGAACAATAATAAGAAACGAAGCTTGTATTTCTAAGGATACAGATAAAGGTGGAAACGAGGTAGACGATAGAGACTCAGATACAAATATTTGGAAAAAATATGAAGACGATGAGGATTATGATAACATAAAATTACAATCATTTGACTTAGCTCTAAGAAAATTCATAGCAGCAGTAAGCGAAGATGAGCAAATTGATGATAATGAATATTTAAAAAATGCAGATGGTTCATATAAAAGAGCACCAGTTGTAGATACATCAAAATTAAATACAAATGGCGATAATGGAAAATTAATTACAACAGCTACATATAATCATACAAAAGAACCAATAATAGTTAAACAAAATGATATGGTTGTATATATGTTAAGAGTATATAATGAAGGTGATATCAATGGATATGCTTCAGAAATTAAAGACCATTTACCTCCATATTTAGAATTTGTAGATAATGATTACAACAAAAAATATGGCTGGACAATTTCAGACGATGGTAGAACAGTTACAACTACATATTTATCAAACAGCCTAATTAATAAAGCTGAAAAAGATGAGAGTGGAAAATATGTATTGTCATATGTAGAAGTTCCAATTATGTGTAAGGTATCTGAAAATGCAAAAACAAGCGAAAACATTACAAATATTGCAGATATAACAGAATATAAAGACGAAAATAAAAATAAAGTAACAGACAGAGATTCTCAAGCTAATAATGTAAAATTACCAGCAGATAGCGATTTGCCAGGATATAAAGGCGATGAAAAAGGAGATTATGTACCAGGGCAACAAGATGATGACGATTTTGAAAAAGTAATAGTAAAAACATTCGACTTAGCTTTAAGAAAATGGGTAACACAAGCAATAGTAACAGACAAAAATGGAACAACTATTACAGAAACAGGACATCAACCATATGATGACCCAGAAGAAATTGTAAAAGTAGATTTACATAGAAAACATATAAATGATGTAACAGTTAAATTTAGATACTCAATCCGTGTAGTAAATGAAGGTGAAATTGCAGGATATGCAAAAGAAGTAAAAGATTATATTCCAGAAGGATTAAAATTCTTAGCTGAAGATAATCCACAATGGACACAAGTAAGTGATAATATAATTACAACAGATGCATTAGCAAATACATTACTACAACCAGGAGAATATGCAGATGTAGAAGTAATACTAACATGGATTAACAATGCAGACAATATGGGATTAAAAGTAAATACAGCAGAAATATCTAAAGATTATAATGACTACAATATACCAGATAAAGATTCTACTCCAGACAACCAAAAACCAGGAGAAGATGATATAGATGATGCACCAGTTATGCTATCTGTAAGTACAGGTGCTGCTAGAACATATTTTACATTAGGTGGAATTGTATTAGTAACATTAGCAGGTGGTATATTCCTAATTAAGAAATATATATTATAATTAAATAGATTACATTAATATTGTTAATATGATAAAAGAGGTAGGAGATTTTTAAATTCCTATCTCTTTTAGTTTTATAGTTAAAGTCTTGATTAATAAATCTAAAAATATTATAACCTTAATTGTTAGCAGTTTGGCTTGAAAAAAGTAGCTTATTGTAGTAAAATGTAGATGTTAAAATTTGAGGAGGAATAAAAATGCAACGAGAATTAGAAAAGCTAGCAGAAGAAGTAGAAAAAGAATTAGAACCACAATTTAAAAAATTAGATAAATTATGTGAAAAAAATAGTAAAAAAGTGTTGGAAGCATTTCAAGAATGTGATTTGCAAGAAGCACATATGAATTCTTCAACAGGTTATGGAATTGATGAACCAGGAAGAAACAAAATAGAAGAAATTTATGCCAAAGTGTTTAAAGCAGAAGATGCATTAGTAAGGACTCAATTAATTTCAGGAACACACGCACTAACAGTTACATTATTTGGCTTATTACGTCCAGGAGATACGATGATAAGTATTTCAGGAGAGCCATATGACACATTACAAACAGTAATTGGAATAAGTTCAGAAGAAAGCAACAGTTCATTGAAAGCATTTGGAGTAAAATACGAGCAAATAGAGTTAATTAACAATGAATTTGACGCAGAAAAAATAAAAGAAAGATTAGCCAAAAAAGATGTAAAATTGGTAGAAATTCAAAAATCTAGAGGATATTCAACAAGAGAAAGTATAAATATAGAAAAAATTGAAAAAATAATAAAAGAGATTAGAAAAGTAAATAATGAAGTAATAATTATGGTAGACAATTGTTATGGAGAATTTGTTGAAGAAAAAGAACCGATAGAAGCGGGAGCAGATATAGCAGTTGGCTCACTTATGAAAAATTTAGGAGCAGGAATTGCAACATCTGGAGCATATATAGTAGGAAAAAAAGATTTAGTTGAATTATGTGCAGAAAGATTAACATCACCAGGAATAGGAAAAGAAATAGGACCATCATTAAATCAAAATCCATTATTATTAAAAGGACTATTTTTTGCACCATCAGTAGTTAAAAGTAGTGTAAAAACTGCAATATTTGCAAGTAAAATGCTAGAAAAACTAGGATATAATGTAGAACCAACTTCAGATGCTAAAAGAGCAGATATAGTTCAAACTTTAATATTAGGCTCAGAAGAAAAACTAGTTAAATTCTGTCAAGGAATACAAAAAGGATCACCAATAGATTCAAATGTTTTGCCATACCCAGGAGATATGGGAGGGTATGAAGACAAAGTAATAATGGCAGCAGGAACATTTACACAAGGTTCAACAATAGAACTTAGCTGTGACGGTCCAATAAGAGAACCATATATAGCATATATGCAAGGAGGACTTACATACGAATATGGTAAATTAGGAATACTAAAAGCAATAGAATTTATGGAAAAAGATTAAGATAATTTAATTAAAAGATACGAGGAGGAAAAAATATGTTAGTTGTAGTTATTTTATTAATATTAATTATACTAGTAACAGGAGTACTAATATTTGGAGGAATGTCAGAAAGAAAAAGAGAAAGAAAAAGAGAAAGAAAAATTGAAAAAGACAAAAAAGAAGCACAAAAAAGAGTAAAAAAAGAAATTAACAACAAAAAATCAGAAGTAAAAAAATCAAATTCACAATATGTTGATTTATTCAAAATGGTAGAAGACACCTCAAATGAAGAAAAATTATCAACAGAAAACGAACCAATTGTGGATAATACAAATGATTTAGACATATCAATAAAAGAAGAAAAAGAAGAAAAAACAAATAAAACAAAAACAGAAACTAAAAAAGATGCCCCTATGAAAAAGGAAAAGGCAAAAACTAAGAAAGATGAACCTATGAAAAAGGAAAAGGTAGAAACTAAGAAAGATGAACCTATGAAAAAGGAAAAGACAGAAACAAAAAAAGAGAGTAAACCTGAAAAAACAAATTTAAATGAAGATGGAATAGAATGGTTGATGCCAGAGCCTGAAGAAGAGGCAGAAGAAAAAAATAAGCATAAAAAATATTTAAATGATGACTAAAAACAAAAAGTTATAACCAAGAGGTAATTAAATGAAAATAGTAGTAATTGGTGGAGGACCCGCAGGAATGATGGCAGCGATAACAGCTAGCCAAGATAAAGAAAATGAAGTCTTACTGATTGAAAAAATGCAGTCATTAGGACGAAAATTATTAATAACAGGCAAAGGGAGGTGTAATATAACCTCCTCTTTGCCTATTGATGAGTTTATAAAAAATACACCAGGAAATGGAAGATTTTTATATAGTAGTTATCAACAATTTGATAATAATAATATAATAAAATTTTTAAAAGAACAAGGATTAGAAGTAAAAGAAGAAAGAGGGAACAGAATATTCCCAATAACAGACCATTCACAAGATGTATTAAAATGTTTTACCAAGAAATTAAAAGAAAATAAAGTTGAAATTTTATACAATACTAAAGTCAAAGAAATTTTAGTAGACGAAATAAATACAGAAACGAAAGACAATAAATCCAATGAAAGTACTGACAAATCAGAAGAAAATGTGAGCCAATTATCAAAAAAAGTTACTAATAAAGAAAATAAAACAGATAATAGAAAATATAAGGTAATAGGTATAAAAACAGAAAAAGAAAAAATTTTAGCTGATTGTGTAATACTTGCAACAGGTGGAAAAAGCTATCCATTAACAGGTTCAACCGGTGATGGATACAAAATGGCTGAAAATTTAGGACATACACTAAGTCAAATAAAACCATCTCTAGTACCATTAGAAACATATGAACGAAATATGTGTAAAGAATTGCAAGGACTAAGCTTAAGAAATGTATCAATAAAATTATTAGATACAGAAAAAGATAAGATTATATATGAAGACTTTGGAGAAATGATGTTCACACATTTTGGAATATCAGGACCTATAATATTAAGTAGTTCAGCACATTTAGTAAGATATAAAAATGCCAAAGAAAAGTGCAAAAATAAAACTATAGAATTAATTATAGATTTTAAACCTGCCCTTTCAGAACAAAAATTAGAAGCAAGAATATTAAGGGATTTTACAGAATTTAAAAATAAACAATATAAAAATAGTTTGGATAAACTATTACCACAAAAATTAATACCAGTAATAATAGAAAAAAGTAAAATAAACCCAGATAAAAAAGTTAATGAAATAACAAAAGAAGAGAGAAAAAATCTAGTACAAATATTAAAAAATTTTAAGATACATATAAAAAATACTAGACCTATAGATGAAGCTATAATTACAAGTGGTGGAATTAAAGTAAAAGAAATTAACCCTAAAACAATGGAATCAAAACTTGTAGAGAACTTATATCTAGCAGGAGAAATAATAGATGTAGACAGTTATACAGGAGGATTTAATTTGCAAATAGCATATTCTACAGGATATGTTGCAGGTAAAAACGCAGGAAGCAAAAAAACTCAAACAAAGTAGATTTTGAAATAGATGTTTATAAATCATTTTGAGATTTGCATATGTGTAAAAAACAAGCAAAGGAGCGATGCAAAAATAATGGCAAATGAGATAAAAAGCTTTTTTACAATACAAAATAATGTACAAGCTGAAATAGTAGAAAAAAAATCAAAATTTATTGCAAATTTATTTTATATAGAAAGCATAGAAGAAGCCGAAGAAATAATAAAAAAAACTAAAAAGAGATATTTTGATGCACGACATAATTGTATCGCATATAGGGTAATTGAAAATAATCAAATATTAGAAAGATTTAGTGATGATGGAGAACCATCAGGAACTGCAGGAGCACCAATGCTTAACATATTACAAAAAAATGAATATGTAAATATATTAATTATAGTAACAAGATATTTTGGCGGAATTTTGCTAGGTACAGGTGGATTAGTAAGAGCATATTCAGATAGTTTATTATTAGCAATTGAAAAAAGTATAAAAATACAAAAAAAATTAGGAGCACAACTAGAAGTAAAATTAGAATATAGTGAATTGGAAAATTTTAAATATTATTGTAAAAATAATGAGATAAATATAGTAGAAACAAAATATGAAGAAAAAATCGTATGTAAAATTGAGTTGGAAAAAGATAAAAAAGAAAAAATAACAGAAGACTTTAAAACAAAAAAAATAAAAATACTAGAATACCAAGATATTTGTAAAAAATATATAACGAAATGTATATGATTTTGGCACTTTCATATAATAAATGGAAAAAATTTCCAAAAAATATTGAAAAATAATCCCCCTAGTAATATAATTTGAATTGTAAAAAATTTACAAATGAAAATTAGGAGGGGAAAAAAATGAAAGAAAAAATTTCAGTATTAATAGCAGATGATAACCAAGAATTTGCTCACACATTATCAAATTATATAAATGAGCAAGATGATATGGAGGTAATAGGAATCACAAAAGATGGAAACGAAGCCGTAAATTTAATATCAACGGTAAGACCTGATATAGTTTTATTAGATGTAATAATGCCTCATTTAGATGGATTAGGAGTTCTAGAAAAAATAAATTCTAGATCAGGTTTAATACCTTCAACATTTATAATGTTATCAGCAGTTGGACAAGACAAAATAACACAAAAAGCAATAGAATTAGGTGCAGAATACTATGTAGTGAAACCTTTTGACATTGAATTATTAATAAAAAGAATTAGAGAAATAAAATTTTATAAACCAGAACCAGTTAGAAATAATTTTATAGCAAAAGATAACAACAAATTATACATTGATGTTGACCCAACCAAAGTAGGCACAGACCAAAATATAGAAGCATTAGTAACTAATTTAATACATGAAGTTGGAGTTCCGGCACACATAAAAGGCTACCAATATCTACGTGAAGCTATAATAATGGTGATAAATGATATAGAAGTTATAAATCAAATAACAAAAAGTTTATATCCTCAAATTGCAGACAGATTTAACACAACACCAAGTAGAGTAGAACGTGCAATACGTCATGCAATAGAAGTGGCTTGGGGACGTGGAGACCAAAAAACTGTTGAAAAAATATTTGGATATACAATTTCAGCTGCTAAGGGAAAGCCAACTAATTCAGAATTTATTGCAATGATTGCAGACAAATTAAGATTGGAATTAAAAATTGCATAGAAAATAAAAGATTTTCCTCTTTATATTTACTAGAAATAATAAATATAAGGAGAATTTTAAACGACACTGAATTATGACAACTAAATTTGCAATTTTTTCCAGTTAGTGTTATAATATAAATAGCTTTTGTATAAATGGACTTGATAATTATCAGGTCCCAGACGTAAGGAGAGAAAAATGCCTGTAAAAAAGACTAAGACGTACAATCCCCAAAAGTGTGGCTCAATGATAAATGCAATCGCGGAAGTTAATGCAGAAATCGAGCAGATTGAGAAAGAGATGAGTAAGGACGGGTACTGTGATGTGAGGGGTGAGACTCAGATTCTGGCAGATGAAGTCTATGGCAAGGTATCAGCAGCTTGATGCCAATTTCTCTAAATCCTGGCTTTACATTTTAGTAAGGTCAGGATTTTTTTGAATTTTTACACAGGAACAAATTTTGAATTTATAATTGTATATAATTCTAAAATATGGAAAAAATAATAATAAATACATATTTTAGGAGGTATATATGGGAGAAATAAAAAAACAAAATACAATAGTATTGAGAAATTTACCATCAAATTTAATAGAAGAAGCAACCATTGTATTTAAGAATAAAAAAACTGTAAGAGAAATTGAAAAAGCAGAAAAAGAGAGAAAAAAACAAGAAAGTACGATAATACCAGTCAAGAACAAAGAAGGAAAAAGACAAAGTTATGCAATTAAAGAAGCGGAGATGGTCATAATAGACTATGTTTCAGGAATAGAAGAAAAAAGAAAAAATATAAATTTACGAAATAATAGAGTAAACAAAAAATATAAAAGATTGAAAATATATTCAATTGCAACAACAGCGTTGTTTTTATTAGAAACTATAACATTTGTCATTGTGAAATAATGTATAAAACACCAAATCCTAACATATAGTTAAAAAGAAAACTAAGGAAGAGGTGTATTTTTTTATGGAAAGAACCGCTACTGTAGAAGAAAGAATACGAAGAGCAGAACAAATATATGCAAGAAGACAAGGACTAGAGAGCAAAGAAATTACAATAAATAGAAACAAAAATAAGCAGGAGAAAAAAGATATTAAACTGTTAAAAAAAATGGTCATACAAATAATTATATGTATATTAATTGCTGTTCCAATATATGTTATACAAAACCATAGTTATCCATTTTCAGATGATTGTATAAATAAAATTAAAGAAATTTTATCATACGATACAAATTTTATCGAGTTATATAATATTGGAAAAAACAAAATTAGGGATATATATAAATCGATATTTAAAACTAAAGAAACTAAAAATCAAGAATCAAATCAAGAACAAAAAGCAAGTGAACATCAGGAACAAACGCAAGAACAAAACGAAAACGTGCAAAATGGAATCGGAGGAGCAACAGAAGAAAAAGCAGAAAATGCGGAATTATCACAAACAGAACAAGATATATTAAAAACTAAAGAAACAACAACATTTGTAAAACCAATAGAAGGGACAATAACTTCAAAATTTGGACAAAGGGATACAGCAACAGGCAAGGTTCCTAAACATCACACAGGAACAGATATAGCTGCTAACATAGGAACTAAAATAAAAGCAGCTACAGAGGGAGAAGTAGTACTAGCCTCTGAAGAAGGAGATTATGGAAAACACTTGAAAATTCAAATAGGGAAAGTAAGTATAATTTATGCACATTGTAACAACTTATATGTAAAACAAGGAGATAAAGTAACTCAAGGTCAAGAAATTGCAGAAGTAGGCACAACAGGAAATTCAACACGGACCACATTTGCACTTTGAAATAAGATATTCAGAAAGAATATTAGACCCACAAAGTATTTTAGAATTATAATAGGGGGGAAATATATGCAATTTAAAATAGATATAAAAATATTTATATTTTTAATTGTATTTTACATAACAGGCCAATTGTGGTTATATGCAATAATATTGAGTTTTGCGGTTATACACGAATTAGGACACTTGGTTACTGGAATTTTAGTTGGGATGAAACCAACTAAAATGGAACTAAATCCATATGGAGTAAGTATATCGTTTTCAATAAATGCAAATGATTATAATAAAAAAATATTAAAAGCAAACTTGTTAGAAATAAAAAAAATTATTGTAGCAAGTGTAGGCCCAATAACAAACTTAATAATAATATTAATAACCGACAAATTAAATTTAGGCATTTTTACAGAAATAACAATAATGTACGCTAATCTGATACTTATAATATTTAATTTATTGCCGATATACCCATTAGATGGTGGAAGAATTTTAAAAAGTCTATTATACATATTTACAGGAAAAAAGAAGTCAGAAATATATATCAATATAATATCTTTTTGCACATTATTAGGAATAAGTGTAATCGGAGTGGGATTAACTTTTAAATCACAAAATATTGCAATAATATTTATTATAATAATTTTATGGATAATGTATATTAAAGAATATGTATACTATAAAAATAAAAAGAAAATTTATAAATTAATGAAAAAAGCTATTGAAAATTCAGCTAATTAATAGTAAACTTATTTTAACGAAAAACATAAGGAACTATAGGTAAAATACATACGAATTTTATAAGACCTATTAAGTACCTTTAGAAAGGATAAAACCAAAGATGAGCAAATTTTTAAAAGAACAAAAAGGTATAAACTTGATCTCACTGTCAGTAGCAGTTACAGTTATTTTAATTCTTACAAGTATTACATTATATAATGCTACAGAAAATATTAAAATTTCAAAATTAAAAGCTATGCAAGCAGATATCGAAAATTTAAGTGATAAAGTTTCAAGCTATTATTCACAGTATGGAGAGTTGCCAGTAAACAAAAATATTGAATACACAAATATAAATAGGATAAAGAATTCAGGAGTAATAAGTAGTTTTGTAGATACTGGAAAATTTTACGTTATTGATTTATCTAAAATTGAAAATTTAACTTTAAATTATGGTGAAGAATATGAAAAAATAAAAAATGGAGAAACAACAACATCTGAACAGATAAATGAATTAACAGACATATATATAATAAATGAAACAAGCCATAATGTTTTCTATGTAGCAGGAATAAACTTAAATGATAAAGTATATTATACTAATTATACTGCTGAAGATATAGACACAAAGGCTGTTGAATTAAAATATTATGACAATGTGGAAATTCCAAATGGATTTTATTATGTGTGTGGCAAAAAGGATACAGGTTTGATAATCTCAGATGTACAAGGAGATGACATAGAAAATTCTAAAAATGGAAATCAATTTGTATGGATACCAGTAGAAAATGAAATCGATTATGCAAAAAATAATAAGATAAATAGCACAGGGATTTCAGATAATACATCATATTTACCAACAGATGTAGTTCAATCAGACAAAGCAGAAAGTAATGCAGAAATTGAAAAACAGCTTGTCATGAAGGCAAAAGGATATTTTATTTCAAGATATGAAATAGGAACAGAAAATAGTAATATTGTTAGTAAGAAAAATGCAACAATATTAACTAATACAACTTCATTAGAAAATGCAAAAGCTAGTGCAAAAACATTTAAAAATGATGATGCAGTTAAAAGTGCATTATGCTCATCAACACAATGGGACATTGCAGCAAATATACTTAATTTAAGCTCAACTGGAAATAATTATAGAATGGTATTATATGTAGAACCACGAGAAAGTTGGTCAGCAGAGTATGATAAAACAGCAACATATATAGATAAAAATAAAGACACAGCAATAATACCTAAAGGATTTAAAGTAAGCAGAAAAGTAAATGAATCAACAATATCAACAGGGTTAGTTGTTCAAGCACCAGATGGAAGCGAATTTGTTTGGGTTCCAGTTCCTAATGCCATATATGACAATACAAACAAAGAAATAGGAACAGAATACACCCCGATGGCTGAATTACAAACAAATTCTACAGTGAATTATCAAGGAATGTTATATGAATTTAGCGGATATACTTCAACATATAAAAATACTTACAAAACAGGAACAACGAATTATAGAGAACCAACATTAATTACAGGGAATAATTCTGATACAAGTGCAGATGTAAGTAGTGTTTCTGGCAACATATATGATGCAAGTGCAGGGTATTATAATACAATATTAGGTTATACTAGTGCAGTAAACTTTGGAAAAGACTTACAAAATCAATATAATAAAATGGTAGAAAGTGTTGCAAAATACAAAGGATTTTATATTGGAAGATATGAATTAGGATTAGAAAATAATAATCCTGTAAGCAAAAATGCTAGTAAAAATTCTAATGTGCTAACTGCAAATGCAAGCAACAATAGTACATATAGATGGTATGGATTGTATAAAACTTGTAAAACATATAATGCCAACGAGAATACAAGTACAATGTTGTGGGGAAGTCAATATGATGCAGTAATGAATTGGATGGTTAAACAAGGAAAAAATGTTGGCGATAAAAATGAAAGCAAAACAAACACAACAGAAATAACAGGAAAAAATAGTGCGGATATACTAAATAATATATATGACTTATACGGAGGACATAAAGAATGGACTTTGGAAGGAACATATAACAATCAACGTTCAACTAGAGGTGGAATTTATGATGACTTATATGCACCAGCGAATCGTTATAGCAAAGAACCAGACCAAACTGCAAAAGGAAACAATACAAGATTATCAATATATATAAATTAATACTGAAATATTGAATGTTATTATAATTAGACAATTAGGTTTTATAAAAAATAAAAATAATGCTAAAGCAAAATATAGGGAAAGTGGCAAATCCCTATATTTTTTTGACTTATTATATTATTGTAAACATTTTGTAATATTTTAGAAATATTTTTGTTATTTTAGCTCAAAATCAATTGACTTTTTGCCATTTTCGTTATATCATATAGCTATTGAAAATGTGTTTTTAAAATCCTAAGGAGGAAAATTATGGGAGAAGTAATTGTTATTACATCAGGAAAAGGTGGAGTAGGTAAAACAACAACAACAGCAAATTTAGGTTCAAGTCTAGCTTTAGAAGGAAAAAAAGTAGCATTAATAGATACAGATATTGGACTTCGTAACCTAGATGTTGTAATGGGACTAGAAAATAGAATTGTCTATGACATTGTAGATGTTGTAGAAGAAAAATGTAAATTAAGACAAGCTTTAATAAAAGATAAAAGATTTAAAGAATTATACCTATTACCAGCAGCTCAAACAAGAGATAAAAGCGCAGTAAATGAAGAACAAATGAGAACATTAGTTGAAAAATTAAAACAAGAATTTGATTATATACTAATAGACTGTCCAGCGGGAATTGAGCAAGGATTTAAAAATGCTATTGCGGGAGCTGATAGAGCAATTGTGGTAACAACTGCAGAAATATCAGCTATTAGAGATGCAGATAGAATTATAGGACTTTTAGAATCATCAGAAATTAAAAATCCAGAATTAGTTATAAATAGAATTAGACCTAATATGGTAAAAAAAGGTGAAATGATGGATGTTGACGACATTGTTGACTTACTATCAATTGATTTAATTGGTGTGGTTCCAGATGATGAATATATTATTACACAAACAAATAAAGGAGAACCAGTTATTCAAAACAAGAAAGCACCATCAGGAAAAGCATATTTAGAAATAGCAAAAAGAGTATTAGGAGAAAAAATAGAAGTAACTATTCCAGGTAGGGAAAAAGGATTTTTTGCAAGACTAAAAAGACTATTCGGAAAACAATAAAAATGTAAGGAGTAGGTAGAAATAATGTTTGAAAACATAATGAATTTTTTTAAAAACTGGAATAAAAAAAATGATAATACATTATCAAGTTCAAAAGATGCGGCAAAAGAAAGACTACATTTAGTTTTAATGCAAGATAGAGCTAATGTATCAGCAGATTTCTTAGAATTAATGAAACAAGAAATAATTGAAGTAATAAAAAAATATATAGATGTAGATGAAAGTGCAATAGATGTAAGATTAACAAATAAAGAAAATGGCGATGGAACAAATGGCGCACCTGCCTTATATGCAAACATTCCAATTTTAAATATTAAAAATGAAGCAAGAAAAGTAGGACCAGAAGACACTAAAAAGGAAGAAAAAAAGGAAACAGTAAAAGAAGAAAAAAATAATTCTGAAAAAGATAAAAAGGCAGAAGAAAAGGTAGAACAAGCAGAAGAAATAATTGAAGAAGTAAAAACAGAAAAAACAGATAAAAAAACCAAAAACGAAGAAAACAAAACTGAAGACAAAAAAGAAAAAACAAAAGTAAAAGAGGAAGTTAAATCAGAAAATAAATAGGAAAAAGAGTGGTTTAATGAGAAAAAGAGAATTAAAAAATATAGAGTGGAGTATATTAATTTTTGCGATATTATTAAGTATAATAGGATTAGTCGCATTATTTTCTGCAACACAAAGTACAAATCATGATGAATTTAATAAACAATGTATCTGGCTTGGGGTAAGCCTGGTTATAATGATAGTAGTAATGTTTATTGACTATCAAACCTTAGTAAAAATGTCGCCAATATTTTATGGATTATTTATTATTTTATTAATAGGAGTATTATTTACTCCAGAAATAAACGGTGCAAGAAGCTGGTTTGATATAGGTTTCTTTTCATTTCAACCGGGAGAATTTGCTAAAGTATTTGTAATATTATTTTTAGCGATGGCAATAAATAGAATACAAGAAAGAGGAAAATCAGAAATAAATAGACCTACGAAATTATTAATATTAATGGCTATTTTGGGTGTTCCGTTACTATTAATAATAAAACAACCAGACTTTGGAACAGGTATGGCATTTATAGTAGCTACGGCATTAATGTTAATTACAGCCGGATTAGATAAAAAATATATTATAGGAACTATCGCTTTAATATGCATAGCAGCACCATTAATATATCAATTTGTATTACCAGACCATGCTAAAAGCAGAATAGATATATTTTTAAATCCAGAATCTGACCCAAGAGGTGCAGGGTATAATATTATTCAATCTAAGTTAGCAATAGGTGCTGGTGGACTAACAGGAATGGGATTATTAAAAGGAAACCAAACACAACTTGGCTTTTTATATCCCAAGACAACAGACTTTATATATGCTGTAATTGGAGAAGAAATGGGATTTATTGTTGCCGGAGCAATAATAATAATATATGTGTTGATGATAACTAAATGTCTATATGTAGCTAAAACAGCTAAAGATGAAACTGGCTCATTAATAGTATCAGGGATAACAGGAATTTTTATTTTCCATATGATAGAAAATATCGGTATGGTAATGGGGCTATTACCTATTACAGGTGTACCACTACCATTTATCAGTTATGGAGGAAGTTCATTAATAACAAACTTTATATGTATAGGATTAATTTTAAACATAAGCAGTAAAAGGCAAAAAACTATATTTGTGAAATAAAAAAATAATATATAAAAATCTAAAATTATACTAGTATAATATCTATATTATAAGGAGATTATATGTACTTACATAAATTAAAAATAGGAAATGTAGAATTAGAAAATAACTTAATATTAGCTCCAATGGCAGGTGTTACTAACCTGCCTTTTAGAATTATATGTAAAGATTATGGAGCTGGAATGGTATGCACAGAAATGGCAAGTGCAAAAGCAATGTTTCATAATGACCAAAAAACAAAAAGACTATTTAATACAGAAGGAGAGAAAAGACCAATAAGTTTTCAAGTATTTGGTAGTGAATTAGAAAGTATTGCATATGCAGTAAAATATATGAGTGACTTTGCAGACATAATAGATATAAATATGGGGTGCCCTGCTCCTAAAGTAGTAAAAAATGGAGATGGAAGTAAATTACTACTAGACCTTGAAAAAGCTAAACAAATAATTGAAACAGCAGTGCAAAACTCTAAAGTACCAGTAACAGTAAAATTTAGAAAAGGTTGGGATAAAGAAAATATTGTAGCAGTAGAAATCGCACAAATAGCAGAACAAGCAGGAGCATCTGCTGTAACAATTCACGGAAGAACCAAAAGCGAATTTTATACAGGAAAAGCAGATTGGGATATAATAAAAAAAGTAAAACAAAGTGTACATATACCGGTAATAGGAAATGGAGACGTAACTGACGAAGAATCAGCATTAGCAATGTTTGAACAAACAGGTGTAGACGGAATAATGATTGGAAGAGGAAGTTTTGGAAATCCTTGGATTTTTAGAAATATAAAACACTATTTACAAACAGGAGAAAAACTACCACAACCGACTAACCAAGAAAGATTGCAAATTATGGAAAAACATATACAATTAGCCGTAGAAGAAAAAGGAGAAGACGTCGCAATAAAAGAGCTTAGAAAACACATTTCTTGGTATACTAAAAACTTGAAAAACTCAAGTGAATTTAGAAATTCAATAAATAAAATAGAGAAAAAGGACGAATTAATAAGCACTATAGAGGAGTATTTTAAAACCTTGGATTAGTAGCTTGGAATATTGTTCCTTTTGTGCCAGATAAAAATGAAGCTCCCTTCTTATGATAAAAGTTACATAAGAAGGGGATTTGTTTTTGCTTGTATAGGTTAAGTTCAAAATATCTAGCTATTTTATATTATATTCACTATCTGAGATTTGTTGAAGTTGAAACTCCATATTTTCCATTGTTATGTTTTATATCTGTTTTATTTTTTTATATTTGCAATCTTCAAAGCTGATTTAATGTTTTTGAGTATGGGTTAAGATTCTGTTCCATCCAGTCAGCATTGCAATTGAAATATTAAAGTTAAAAGAAATAACACAGAAGCTATTTCAAGAATAAAGTAGAACGGAAACCGTAGCCATCCCACACATCACCGGAAATATCGTCCCAACGGAATCCAGCTGGACTTCCGAAGGTGTTGTAGGCACCTCCACGCAACACCACGGCTTCGGATGTATTAGGATTCAATTCCGTAGTAAATTCTGTTACATTTCCTCCCAGGTCATAAATATTTGATTTTGCTGTAGTTAATCCTGTATTTAATCTTGTTGCGGTATCAGATTTTTTAATTGCATTCCCATTTTTGTCTTTTACTTCTCTATCTTGCCAGTTTTCATTAAAGTTTTTTCTTGTTGTAGCATAATTTGTTGCAGTGCTATGTGTTTGTATAAACTTTATTGCTGTATCCCAAGCATAACTTGAACATAAATATGACGTTGCCTTACTTCCTACATCTATTCCTTTTGCTAGTATATAAGCTTGACTCCATTTTATATTTGTATAGGGGACTTGTTTTTGTTTTACTACTGCTATATTATTTTCTTTTCCAGTTTCATATCTTCCGATATAATATCCTCCATTTGCATTTACACTTGCTATTTCACTATTTACTTGTGCTACTATTTCATTTAAAACTGTTGTTGTTATTCCATTATCTGACTCCACTTTAGATGGTGTTAGTCCTGTTAAAGTTAATTCATCTTTTAGTGCTTTTGTTGGATTATCTGTTGGATCATTTTCGATGCCCCAAGCTGTTTCTTCTCTTTTATAAGTGTCTTTTGTACAGGGTATCCATACATATTCATTTCCAGTTTTTCCTATTATTACAAGCCCTTTACTTACTAAGTTTTCTCCTTCTACATTTGATACTGCAAATCCTGCTGGAATTTTTGCTGTATTTCCTTCTGAGTCTGTATAATCATAATTTTCTAAATGTGTACTTGCTTCTACTTGTGATAATTGTCTTTTTTCGTGTTCACTTGATTCTTCTGTTACCTGTTTTACATTTTGAGCCTGCGTTAATATTCCATTCTGTCCTGATAGCATTGCAATTGAAACACCAGCCAAGATAAGCAACACTACAATTGTTATAACCAATGCAATTAATGTAATTCCTCTAATATTTTGGTTATTAATATTTAAATTTAACTTATTAAAAAATGAATTTTTGTGCATTTAAAATTCTCCTTTTTTCTTTTGATTTCCTACTTCACTTAGTTTTTCATTTAACATTTTAATATAATAATATTTTCTTATTTGTAGAAAATCTTTCAACATTATTATTTACAGTTTTCTTTGGTATTATTAGCTTTTCTGAATGAAAAAATATTATTAAATTAAGTAGATAGTTTGGCCAATTGAAGTATTTATTACAGCATATATTTTATAAATAAATTTATTTTTAGTCAATGGTTTCACGACAAAAAAGTCATCTTTTAGCATAAATTTTTTAACGCAAAATGAATTGAAAATTAATAAAAAATAAGAGATTACGAAAATAAATGCAACTAAAAAACAGCAATATCAAGCATTTTTGAGTTTTAAATGTCGAACAATGTCGAACGATTTTTGTTGACAACTTGTTTATTGCCGGTTACAATATTTGTAACTTATATTCAAATATTTATTCAAATTTTAAAAGTCGTTTATTAGTTATATTGTAAAATTTATTTTTAGGATTAATTAATATTCAAAAGTTCAACTCAAATTTTATCTAAATATTCAAAATTCAAATAACATAGTAAACAAAAGAAAAAGCAAATAAAAGAAAGAAAATATGAGCTTTTTATATGAAATTGCTAAATTAGACAAAAAGATAAAAATTGCTCATATAATAAAATTTAATTATAATAGAAGGAGGTAAAAGCTATAGAAAATAGAGAAAAAATAACATATATAAATAGAAATATTATGCATAATCTACCAAAAGGATTAAAAGAAAAGCTTCAAGATGATATAAATCTTGCTCAAGCATTTATTCATACTCATAGCAAAATACATCACGAACACGATAAAATGGTAAAGAAAATATTAGAAAATAAGAAGGAAGCAGCAGAATTTATAAATAGAGCAATAAAGCTGTGTGAACCAATAAAACCAGATGATTTAATAAATTACAATAAAGAATATATAACAGACTTTTTTGAAATAAGAGAAGCAGATGTGGTCTATAAATTTAAGAATAATAATGTATTTTTCCTAATTGAACATCAACGAAAAGTAGATTACTCAATGCCATATAGAATATTTGAATATAAAAGTGAAATATTAAAAAGCAATGTAGACAGGGAAGGAATAAAACAAAAGAGTTACAAAGTTCCATTAATAATAGCAGTAGTAATCTATACAGGTTCAGGAAAATGGAAAGTAACACAAAATTTATTACAAGTACAAGAACAATGCGAAACGTACCTAAAAGAACAGTTAGGAATCAATAGTTTTTATGCCTTAGAAGATGTAAATAAATACTCAAACCAAGAACTATTAGAAAGTAACAACTTTTTAGAAAAAATATTTTTATTAGAAAAATCTAAGAACGAAGAAGAAGTAAAAGAAAACTTTATAAAAATAGTAGAAAAATTACAGGAAGAAGAAAAACAAGGGAAAATAACAAAAGAAGCAAAAGAAGAATTTGAAAATAACATTATAAAAATACTATTACCGAAGATAAGCATTAAAGAGATGAAAGAACAATTAGAAAAGGTAGAAAAAACAAGGAAAGAAGGAGATGGTCAAATGTATGGATTAGCAGTATGTGATATGTTAGCAAGAGAAAACAGAATAAAGAGAAAAAACAGTGAAAAAATTGGTGAAAGACGAGGTGAAAGACGAGGCAAAGAGCTTGGCAGAAAAAATGGAATAATACAAGTAGCACAAAATTTAATAAATATGAAAATATCATCTGAACAAATAAAAAAAGCAACAGGCTTAACAGACGAAGAATTAGAAAAATTAAAATCTAAAATTTAAAATTATAGTTTCGATCAAATGTATAAAACAAACCTTCTTATGCAATTCGTTCTACACAAGAAGGTTTAATCTTACTTTGTTTATATTTGTATTATAAAGTTAAAAAAATAAAAATAACTAGAAATTCAAATCCTTAAAATCAGCTTCTTTTAGAAAATGCTCATCTTTTTTACAATCACAATCGTCTCTTTTATCCTCTAAATAACAGTCACACTTATCACATTTATCGCCTTTTAAGCAAGTTCCTTCGTGGTGGCATTTTGCACAAACTTTAATTTTTTTAGTATTGTTTACCCAAATTTGAAGAGCATATTGTTTTCCAGGGCATAAAGGGCCAAAAACAAACTCGCCTTCTTTGTCTGTAAAAGTATGACCTATTGGTCTTCTTTCATCTTTTCCTTTATCACAAACAACTTCAACTAATTTAACTACTGCATTTTCTACTGGTTCTTTAAAACAATTTCTAACAACACCATACATAACATCACGGTTATCTTCTGGTAAAGTTATATCTAAGTCAAATTGTTTTCCGCCAGAAATAACACCATCAATATCAAGAATTGGGCAACGACCTTTATTATCCATTTCCATATATCTCATCCTTTCTATAAACAACATATATGCTGTTTATATATCATATGAAAAATAAATAAAAAGTTGAATAACAGTAAAGCCATTTCGCAAAAAGTAATTTTTTTCATTTTGCGAAATACAAGAATAAAATCCATATAAAAACATATATATTAAAAAGAAACATAAAATATGGAGGTTATATATATGTTTTTTGTACTTAACAAACAAAAAATAATAGCATATGGAGTATCTGTTTTTACAGTTATTTTTTTATTCTGCGTAGCAAGCGGAATGAATGGAAACAATGAAACAATGGAAACATCAGCAAACACCGGGAAATTACTTCCAATATACAATGTAAAAACAGAAGAAAGCAAAGTAGCATTAACAATGAATTGTGCATGGAATGCAGATGATGTAGATTCAATATTAGAAACTCTAAAAAATAACAATGTAAAAATAACATTTTTTGTAGTAGGAGACTGGTTAGACAAATATCCAGAGGCTGCCAAAAAGATAGCAGAAGCGGGAAATGAAATTGCAAGCCATAGTAACACACACCCCAAAGTTGCGAATTTATCATATGAAGAAAATGTAAAGGAAATAAAAGAATCTGTAGAAAAAATTGAAAAAATAACAGGTCAAAAAACAACATTATATAGGCCACCATATGGAGAATATAATAACACGGTAATTAGTGCTGCTCAAGATAATGGATACAAGGTAATTCAATGGAATTTAGATACATTAGATTATACTGGACTAACAGGGGATAAAATGTGGAAAAGAATAGAAAAAGCAAAAGCTGGGGATATTATATTAAGTCATAATGGAACTGAGCATACAGCAGATAGTTTAGATATGATTATAAAAAACATCAAACAAAAAGGTTTAGAAATTGTAAAGGTATCTGACTTAATTTACAAAGAAAATTATGAAATTAATTTTAATGGAACACAAATAAAAAATTAATGTATAAATATGGAATATGAGGGAAAAATATTTATACAAGTTTTAAGGGGATTATAAAATGACTTTTATTGGGATAATTTCAGAAAACAACACTTTTGAAAATATAAAAAATGTGTTAGAAAAGAATCTTGTTAAAGATACTAAATTAATTCATATAAGCAAAAAGAGTATAGGAAACATAAAAAATATAAAATTTGAAACGATAATAATAGATTTAAGTTTAAATGATTTTATAAATGAATTGTGTACGATAAAACATATGTGTGATGTAGCAAAATATGTAGTAATAAATACAGATATAAATACAGACTTCAATATTTATAATTTTAAATCAACAGTAATAACATATGGATTAAATAGAAGGGCAACAATAACAATTTCTAGTATAACTGAAAGTAGTATTTTAATATATTTGCAAAGAAACCTAAAATGTTTAAATGGAAAGACAAAAGAAATCGGGGAAGAGGTTGTAAGAGTAAGAGAAGAAGGTAATCCAAAAATATATGAAGTATTAATAATATACAGTATATTTTTAATAAAACAAATACCCATAATGGAGCAAACACTGGAAAAAACTAACTTTTTTGAAGAAAATTAACTTTTTATGTAGACAAAACCGAAAAAGTGTTGTATAATAAGAATTGTAGTTAACGAGAGCGTAAAGAAAAAAGTACAATTGATAAATATAAAATATAGGAGGAGTTTAAGTTGAATACAAATTATTTAGAAAACAACTATTTAACATTAGTTGGAAAAGTTACAGGAGAAAAAAGATTTAGCCACGAAATTTATGGAGAAAGATTTTATGTATTTAATCTAGAAATACCACGTTTAAGCGGAAATAGTGATATTATACCAATTACTGTTTCAGAAAGATTAATAAAAGAAGAAACATTACAAGAAGGACATCAATTATTAGTAAAGGGACAATTTAGATCTTACAACAGCTATGAAAACGAAAAAAATAGATTAATATTAACAGTATTTGCTAAAGATATCGTTGAAGTAGAAGAAAAAGAAGAAGACGAAGAAAATGAAATGGTAAAAAAAGATACAATAACAAACGAAGTTGTATTAGTTGGTTACATATGTAAAAAACCAATTTATAGACAAACACCATTCGGAAGAGAAATATCAGATTTATTATTAGCAGTGAACAGAGCATATAATAAATCAGATTATATACCTTGTATAGCTTGGGGAAGAAATGCAAGATTCTGCCAAGATATAGAAGTTGGAACTCAAGTAAAGGTAGTAGGAAGAGTTCAATCAAGACAATATGAGAAAAAACATGATGATGGAACAGTTGAAGTAAGGGTTGCATATGAAGTTTCAGTAGGAAGTTTAGAAGTTATAGAAGAACATAATAATGAGCAAGAAGTGTCAACAGAAAATCAAGAAGCTGTATAGTAAAAGTTAAAAGTTTCTATTATATAAAAAGTTTCAAAAAGCTAGTCTTTTGAAACTTTTTTTGATATAATAATAAAGATTTATATGCAATGAAAGGATTGATAAATATAATGATAGGAATCTTTAAAGAAAGAACAAAAAAGAATGGAAAAGTAAAAGAAAAATCAAATGAGAATAAAGAAAATTTACCAGAAAAATCAAAAGTAAAAAGTGGAATAAAATTCACTATAATGGTAGTAGTTTTAATAGCAATTTTTTGTGTTGCACTAACACCTGTAACATTACAAAATGATACATTTTACACAATAAAAATAGGTGAACATATATTGCAAAATGGAATTGATATGCAAGACCCATTTTCTTGGCATCAAGACTTAGCATACACATATCCACATTGGTTATATGATGTTGTAACATATTTAATTTATAATTCATTTGGAATGAATGGAATATATATAACGACTTGCACACTATCAATAATACTAGGTCTAACAATATTTTTTACAAATAAAAAACTTGTGAAAAATCAGGGAGTTTCTTTTGTAATTACAATTGCAGCAATGTATTTAATTAGAGGGTATATAGCAGCAAGAGCACAATTACTAACATTTACATTATTTGTGTTAACAGTATTTTTTATAGAAAAATTCTTAGAGACCAAGAAAAAAAGGTATGCAGTTGGACTAATAATTATACCAATATTACTAGCAAATTTCCACTTAGCAGTATTTCCATTTTATTTTATATTATATTTACCATATATAGGAGAATATATAATTGCAGTTTTAGCAGAAACAATAATATACAGAAAATTTGCAGTTACAAGATTAAAGTTTAAAATAAAAACAGCAACAAAGAAAAATGAAAAACCGGAAAAAATCAAACAATTACAAGAAGAATTAAAGAAATTAGAAGAGTCAATTGATAAAGTAAAAATAAAAAGAACAAAAGAATTACAAAATCCATATAAGATAAGATTAGTAAAAAAAGATAATGTAAAATGGCTAATACTAATTATGGTAATATGTGCATTTACAGGTTTCTTAACACCATTAGGAGATACACCATATACGTATCTTGAAAAAACAATGCAAGGAAATACCACACAAAATATAAATGAACATTTACCTATGACATTAGCGAATGAAACAGAAGTAATATGTGTACTTATAATCTTTTTAGCAATATTAATATTTACAAAAACTAAAATAAGATTATGTGATTTATTTATGCTAGGTGGTTTATGTTACCTAATGCTTATGACCAAAAGACAAGTAACAATGTTTGTACTTATAGGAACATTTATTTTAAATAGGCTAATTACAGAACTGTTACAAATAGGAACAGAAGAAAGCCTATCAGAACTAAAAGATCAATTTATTAAAGTAGTCAATGTACCAGTTATGGTAATAATTACAGCTGTAATGGTAGGTTTTAGCTATCATATGGCAGAAGATAAATTTGATGCAAAATATGTTGACGAAAGCGCATATCCTGTACAAGCTTGCGATTATATATTAGAAAATATAGATTTAGGAAAAGCAAAGTTTTATAACGAATATAATTATGGAAGTTATATGATATTTAGAGGAATACCAGTATTTATAGACTCAAGAGCTGATTTATATGCTCCAGAATTTAGCGGGAAAGATGAAGATATATTTATGGACTTTATAAATACTTCAAATATAGGAACATTTTATGAAGATACATTCAAAAAATATGGAATAACACATATTATATGCTATAAAAATTCAAAAATGAATATGATAATAACAAAAACGCATGATACAAAATTAAAAGAATTATATAGTGATAACTATTTTGTGGTATATGAAAGACAAACAGAAGATGTAACACAATAATAATTTTTATAATCTCGATAGTTGCTTTAGGAAAGGAAGGATAATAAAATTGAAAACTTTTATAGTAGAAAATGAAGAAACCGGGAAAAGAATAGATGCTTATTTAGCAGGAAAAGATGAAGATATTTCAAGAGTAGCTGTACAAAGATTAATTAAAGAAGAAAAAATATTAGTAAATGGCAAAAAAGTAAAAGCATCATATAAAGTACAAGAAGGAGATAGCATAACAGTAGAAGAAGAGCAAGCAAAAGAAATTGAACTAAAAGCACAAAATATCCCTGTTGAAATAATATATGAAGATAAAGATATAATTGTGGTAAATAAGCCTAAAGGATTAGTTGTACATCCAGGAAGTGGTAATCCAGATGGAACATTAGTAAATAGCTTAATGAACATATGTAAAGATTCATTATCAGGAATTGGTGGGGAGATAAGACCAGGTATTGTTCATAGACTTGATAAAGACACATCAGGAATCTTAGTGGTTGCTAAAAATGACAAATCACATATAAATTTAAGTGAACAAATAAAAAATCATAAGGTGGAAAAAACATATATAGCACTAGTTAGAGGATTAGTAAAAGAAAATGAAGCGGTTATAAATATGCCAATAGGAAGAAGCCAAAAAGATAGAAAGAAAATGGCGGTTGTTCAAAATGGAAAAAATGCTATTACAAATTTTAAAGTATTGGAAAGGTATCCAAAAGACAATTGTACACTATTAGAAGTAAAAATAGAAACCGGGAGAACACATCAAATAAGAGTTCATTTAGCACAAATAGGATATCCTGTAATAGGAGATTGTGTATATTCAAATGGTAAAAATAAATGGGGAATAAAAGGACAATGCTTGCATTCTAAAAGCCTAAAATTTGAACATCCAATAACTGGAGAAAAAATGTTCTTAGAGGCTAAATTGCCAGAATATTTTGAAAAGGTTGTAAAAGAATTAAAAGAAAATAACTAAAAATTTTATAGGCTTTAATAAACCTAATGTACGTAAAAAAATACTATTAGAATCAATTTATATAATAAAAAAGATAGCAAGGAAGGAAAATAATTCGTAATGGAAGAAAGATTACAAAAATATTTAGCTAATTGTGGAGTAGCTTCAAGAAGAAAATCAGAAGAACTAATTAAGCAAGGAAAAGTACAAGTAAATGGAAAGGTTATTACAGAATTAGGAACTAAAGTCGACCCAAGTAAAGATAAGGTAATATATAATGGTAGAGAAGTAAAAGAAACACAAGAATATGTGTATATATTATTAAATAAGCCGATAGACTATGTAACAACAGCCAAAGATCAATTTAATAGACAATCAGTATTAGACCTAGTAAAGGTAAAACAAAGAGTGGTACCGGTTGGAAGGCTAGATATGTATACTTCAGGGGCACTTATATTAACAAATGATGGAGATTTTGTATATAAAGTAACACATCCAAAACATGAAATTGAAAAAACATATACTGCAACAATAGCGGGAATAATTAGTAATGAGAATGTCGAAAAATTGAGAAAAGGTGTGAAAATAGATGATTACACAACTAGGCCTGCAAAAGTGAAAATCTTAAAAACTGACACAGAAAAAAATAGGTCAAGACTAGAAATAACAATACATGAAGGAAAAAATAGGCAAATAAGAAAAATGTGTGAAGCAGTTGGCCATAAGGTAGTTGCACTACATAGAAGCAAAATAGCCGGTATTGGAGTAAAAGACATAGAACTTGGAAAGTGGAGATATCTAACTAAAAAAGAAATAGAAAAAATACTAAAATAGCGTTGAAAAAGAATCACTAAAAATATATAATATAAAAAGTTAAAATTAATAAGTCAAAAGCAATACTAGTAATTTTGACAAAACAAATTTTATTAAAGATAAAATTTATAGAAATTATAAACAATTATAAAACGAACTTAAGATAAAAGGAGAAAAAACAAATGAATAACTTAAAATTTGTACCTGAAGGTTGGAACAATGAAACAACAAAATTAACAAAAGACAATTGGAAACAATATAAAAATCAAGATGCTACTTTGCAAGGAATTGTAAACAGTTGTGACGATAATTGTAATTTATATATAAAATTTGAAAATGGATTACAAGGGAAAATTCCAAGAGAAGAAGTGGAAGCAATAAAGATAAATGAACAAGGTATTCCAAAAGAAAATTTGTGTGTAGGAAAAGTTCATAAATTTGTACAATTTAAAATAAAAGATATAGATGAAAAAAATGAATTAATTTTATCTAGAAAACAAGTACAAAATGAGGCTATTGATTGGGTAAAACAAGACTTACAAGAAGGTCAAAAAGTTGAAGGAATAGTAAAAAATATCAAACCATATGGAGCCTTTATAGAAATTGGAGGAGGAATTGTAGGTTTAGCTCATATAGAAGATTTATCAGTCGCAAGAATACAAACACCATATGAAAGACTAAAGATTGGTCAAAAAGCACAAGTTGTAATAAAAGCAATAAATCGTGAACGAGGAAAAGTTACATTATCATATAAGGAATTACTTGGAACTTGGGAAGAAAACGCACAAAAATTTAGTACAGGAATGAAAGTAAAAGGAATTGTAAGAGAAACAGAAAAACATCAAAACGGTATATTTATAGAGCTTGCCCCAAACCTAGTAGGAATGACAGAATATGAAGAGGGATTAGAATATGGGCAAGAAGTAAATGTATATGTAAAAAAGATTGATTACAGTAAGAAAAAAGTAAAATTATCATTGATAAAATAATTTAAATCAGTGCAAAATAGAATTCTGTAAGAAAAATTCGAGGAGGAATTAAAATGATAGAAGATAATCAAATAAAAGCGCAAGTATCACCATTTGCAATAAGAGAAGGGGAAATAAAAGTATTTGACGGAAAAGATGGATATGTGTCAATGAACCAAATTATTCACAAAATAAATATTGGACAAATAAATGAAGTTCATTTTGCTATTATGGAATTAGTAAATGAATTTGAATTCATAACATCAAGACAATTACTTCAAATGCTAGAAATAAAAAATATTGAAGTAAAATCACAAGAAAAATTGAATAATAAATTAGAGCAATTGGTAAAATATAAAATATTAACTAGATATTATTTTAATTCTGATGAAGGAAAAGGAGTATATCGCATATACTGTTTAGACAAAATGGGAAAATATTTATTAACATCTAAGGAAGTAGAATGTAAATGGCAGCCTTCAGACAACATAAAACCAGTTGCAATGATAAAAAAAAGATTAGCTGGGAATCAAGTATTAATTGCATATCTAAGAAAAGTAAAAGCATTTGATAGTTATGTAGTAAAACCATCATTAACAGCAAAAATGGCAGGAAAAATATTTAAAGCAACAGGTGGAAGCGTAAAATTAACCAAAAACAGTAAATCAATACAATTTATCTTTGAAGTAATAAGAAGAGAAGAAGAGTGGAAGAAAAAACTAACTGATAAAATGAGATTATATAAAGATTTTTATGATAACTATGTTACAGGTGACAGTGGATTTAGTGGAATTCCACAATTAATAATTGTTTGTGAAGACGAAAAACATATGGCAGAAGTATTTAAAGAAATAGTTACAAACCAATTAGAAATATCAAAAATAAAATTATATTTTACAACAGATTTAAGACAAAACGAAGAAACACTTGAAAATGCATTAGTTGAATTTAAGTTAATTGACGGAAAATATAAAATGGTAAATGTAGAATTAAAGTTGTTAGAAATGTAAAAAGAGGAAATAATTATGACTAAGAAAAAAATATATGATGAACACGGATTTGACCAAGATGGATATGATATAGATGGTTATGACATTAATGGTTTTAATAAAAAAGGAATAAACCGTGTTACTGGAACTATTTATGATGCTGGAGCTTATAAGGTAAACGGTATGGATGTATGTGGAAGTACTCCAACAGAATTTGATAAGGAAGAATGGAATAAAAATGGATTTGATGAAAATGGTTTAAATAGAAAAACCGGTACAGCATATGATGAAGAAGGCTATGATAAATACGGATATAACCGCCAAGGATATGACAGAGAAGGATATGATGCTAACTTTTATGACAAATATGGGTATGACAAATTAGGGTATGATATTAATGGATTTGACCGTAGCGGAAAACATTACAAGACTAAAACACAATATGACGAAAAAGGTTATGATGTAGATGGATATAATAAGGACGGATATGATAAAAATGGATTTAATAGAGTCGCAATAAATAAAGAAACCGGAACTAAGTATGATAAAAAAGGTTATGATAAACATGGGTTTGACCAGAATGGAATTAATAGATATACCTGGAAAAAATACGATTATGAAGGTTATGACAAAGATGGATATAATAAAGCTGGATACAGTAGGTTAGGCTATAACCGTGAAGGACAATATGAAAGAAATCATAATGAAATAGCAAGAATGGCTAAATTAAGAAGAGAAGAAAGTTCAATGGATTTGGAAAGAATAGAAAAAAATATTATAGCAAAAAGTACAAAAGCGATAAAAGAAAATGATGATCAAAAAAGTTTTATAACTTATGACAAAGAAATCGAAGAAGACGAAGCTGAAAGATAAAAAATCGTGTAGTTTATATATGTAAAAAGTAATTTAACCCAATAAGAAATAATAGACATAGAAAGTTCTATTATGATATGACGAAAGTTGGAGAGGAAAATTTACAAAATTTTCTTTTCTGGCTTTTTATATTATATAAAGGTTTTCTAAATTATTAAAAATTATCATAAATCATTGACAATTGAATAAACATTCAACTATAATATAAAAAGAAAAAAGTTGAATCCACATTCAACTAAAAGACGAATAAGTTTTTTTGTTAAAATAATACGGCAGAAGTGAATTCTTAAATAAAAAGAATATAAGAGGAGATGAAAAAAATGTCAAAAAATGAATTTATATGTGACTGTAATATAATACATGAAAATATAGTAAAAGACACTTTAAGCAAAATGCCAGAAGACGACTTATTTAATAAATTAGCAGAGTTCTTTAAAATATTAGGAGATACAACAAGAGCTAAGATTTTATTTGCCTTGGACCAGAACGAAATGTGTGTATGTGACATTGCAAATGTTTTGAGAATGAGTAAATCTTCAATATCACATCAATTAGGAACTCTAAGAAGAATGAATATAGTAAAATGCCGTAAACAGGGGAAAGAAGTATATTACACAATAGATGATGACCATGTGCAAAAATTATTTGAATTAGGAATTGAGCATATTGAACATAAGTAAGAAAGGATGAAAATTTTATGAAAAAAAATTTAATACAAATTATTATATCTGCAATTTTATTTGTAATAGGTTTATTAGTACCATTTTCAAATGGATGGATAACAAAAGGGATATACATAGGAGCATATTTAATTGTAGGATTAGAAATTATTATAAAGGCCATAAAAAATATATTCAAAGGAGAAGTTTTTGACGAGCATTTTCTAATGGCAGTTGCCACAATAGGAGCATTTGCAATAGGTGAATTTCCAGAAGCTGTTGCTGTTATGTTATTTTATCAAATAGGAGAATTATTCCAAGACTATGCAGTTGATAAATCAAAAGAATCAATAACAAATTTAATGGATATAAGACCAGATGTAGCAGTTGTAAAAAGAAATGGAAAATTAGAAACATTAAAACCTGAAACAGTAAAAATTGGAGAAGAAATAGTTGTAAAACCAGGTGAAAAAATTCCACTAGATGGAACTATAATTGATGGGAGTTCAATGCTAGATACATCAGCATTAACAGGAGAATCAGTACCTAGAAGTGCAAAAATAGGAGAAAAAGTGTTAAGTGGATGTATAAATCAAAGTGGAGTTTTAACAATAAAAGTTGAAAAAGAATTTGGAGAATCGACAGTAAGTAAAATATTAGACCTAGTAGAAAATGCAAGTAATAAAAAATCAAAATCAGAAAATTTTATAACAAAATTTGCAAAAATATATACACCAACAGTTGTTGGAATAGCAATATTATTAGCAATTATTCCACCAGTTTTATTAAAATGGGGAAGTTTTAGTGAATGGTTAGAAAGAGCACTAACATTCTTAGTTGTATCATGTCCATGTGCTTTAGTAATTTCAATACCTCTAGGATTTTTTGGAGGAATTGGAGGTGCATCAAGAAAAGGTGTTTTAATAAAAGGAAGTAATTACCTAGAACTATTATCAAAAACAGATATATTTGTTTTTGACAAAACAGGAACTTTAACAGAAGGTGTATTTGAAGTACAAAAAATAAACCCAGTAGATATTAGTGAAGAAGAACTATTAAAAATAGCAGCATATGCTGAGAGTTATTCAAACCACCCAATTTCAGCATCAATAAAAAAGGCATATCAAAAAGAAATTAATCAAGAAATTATAGAAAAAACCGAAGAAATATCAGGAAAAGGCATTATAAGTCAAATAGAAAATAAAACTGTAGTAATAGGCAACAATAAAATAATGCAAGAAAAAGGAATAGAATATAAAAAATGTAATGATATAGGAACAATATTATATGTTGCTATAAACAATAAATTTGAAGGTTCAATTGTAATTGCTGATAAAATAAAAGAAGATGCAAAACAAACAATACAAGGATTAAAACGAAATAATGTAAGCAAAACTGTAATGCTTACAGGAGACAAAAAAGAAATAGCAGAAAAAGTTGCTAAACAAATAGAAATAGACGAAGTTTATACAGATTTATTACCAGACCAAAAAGTTGAAAAAGTAGAAGAATTAATAAAACAAAAAACAGAAAAAGGAAAACTAGCCTTTGTAGGTGATGGAATAAATGATGCACCTGTACTTGCAATATCAGACATAGGAATTGCAATGGGAGGACTAGGTTCAGATGCAGCAATAGAGGCAGCAGACATTGTAATTATGAATGATAAACCATCAAAAATTTTAGAAGCAATTAAAATTTCAAACAAAACAATGAGAATAGTAAAACAAAATATAATATTTGCTATAAGTGTAAAAATATTAGTATTAATATTAGGAGCTTGTGGAATAGCTACAATGTGGGAGGCCGTTTTTGCAGATGTAGGTGTTTCCTTTATAGCAATACTAAATTCACTAAGAGCATTAGGAATAAAAAAAGCATAATTTAAATATAATATACAAAATAATAAAATGTAGAGGCAATAGGATAAAAAACAGGTAAAGTATTTTTTATAATATACTTTGCCTGTTTTTTAAACTATAATAAAAACATTATTTTTTAATTCGTTTCTTATAATTAAATCCTAGATTCCTAAAATTTCTTTAGCTCTATTAATATCATCCTCATTAGCTTCTCTAACACCTTCTAAAGGATATTTTAAACCGAGTTCTTTCCACTTATATTCACCTAAATTGTGATAAGGTAAAAGTTCAACTCTATCAACAGTGTCTAAAGAAGAAATAAAATCTTTTAATTTTAGTAAATCATTTTCATCGTCAGTCATTCCTGGAACAAGGACTTGTCTAATCCACATATGGATACCATTATCACTTAAATATCTAGCAAATTCTAATTCAAGTTTATTTCCCTTTCCAACAAGTTCTTTGCACTTTTCATCATCAATATGTTTAATATCTAGTAATACTAGGTCAGTTAATTCAAGAACTTTTTTGATATTTTCACTTAATGGCAAATTCCCGGAGGTGTCAATACAAGTGTGGATACCTTCTTTCTTCAATTTTTTAAATAATTCTATTATAAATTGAGGTTGTAAAAGAGGTTCACCACCACTTATAGTAACACCGCCACGTGGATAAATATAATTTTTACAACGCATAATTTTATCAAAAATTTCGTCTAAAGTTTTATACTCTCCTGAATGGATACTCCACGTATCACGGTTATGACAATATTTACATTTTAAATGGCAACCTTGTAAAAATAATACAAATCTAATACCAGGCCCGTCAACAGTTCCAAAGCTTTCAAAAGAATGAACTCGTGCATAATGTTTTAAGTCTTTTTCGTTTTCCATAATATATCGTCCTTATTAGTTTATTTTAAGCTACTAAATTTTTTCATGAATAGTTCTGTTAACAACATCAAGTTGTTGTTCTCTAGTTAATTTAGTAAAGTTAACTGCATATCCAGAAACACGTATTGTAAGTTGAGGATATTTTTCAGGATGATCCATAGCGTCTAAAAGTAATGCTCTATCAAAAACATTTACATTTATATGATGTCCTGTTTGTGTAAAATATCCGTCTAACATATTAACTAAATTATCAATTTTTTCTTCATCTGATTTACCAAGTGTATTTGGTGTAATAGAAAATGTGAAAGATATTCCATCTTCTGCTGAATCAAATGGAAGTTTTGCAATTGAGTTCATAACAGCAATAGCACCATTTACATCTCTACCGTGAAGTGGGTTTGCACCAGGTCCAAATGGAGCACCAGCACGTCTACCATCAGGTGTATTTCCTGTAGCTTTTCCATAAACTACATTTGAAGTAATTGTTAAAATTGACAATGTATGTTTTGAATTTCTGTAAGTTTGATGTTTACGCAATTTGTTAAGGAATGCTTTTGTAACATCAACAGCAATCTGGTCAACTCTATCATCATCATTACCGAATTTAGGGAAGTCACCTTCAATTTCATAATCAATAGCTAAACCTGTTTCGTCACGAATAACCTTAACTTTTGCATATTTTATAGCTGATAAAGAATCTGCTACAACTGATAAACCTGCAATACCACAAGCCATTGTACGAACAATATCTTTATCATGTAAAGCCATTTCAATAGCTTCATAACAATACTTATCATGCATATAATGGATAGCATTTAAAGCTTTAATATAAATTTTTGCAACATAATCCATCATTTGGTCAAATTTTTGCATAACTTCATCATAATTTAAATATTCAGAAGTAATTGGTTGGAATAAAGGTGTAACTTGTTTTCCAGTTTTTTCATCTTTACCACCATTAATTGCATATAAAAGAGTTTTAGCCAAGTTTGCTCTAGCTCCAAAGAATTGCATTTGTTTACCAATTTTCATTGGAGAAACACAACAAGCAATTCCATAATCATCTCCTAAAGTAATTCTCATTAAATCATCATTTTCATATTGAATTGAAGATGTTTTTATAGATAAATTTGTTGTAAATTTTTTAAATCCTTCAGGAAGTCTTGTTGACCATAATACAGTCATATTAGGCTCAGGAGCTGGTCCTAAATTTTCAAGTGTATGAAGTAGACGGAAAGAGTTTTTGGTAACTAAAGTTCTACCATCAATTCCCATACCACCAATACTTTCTGTAACCCATACAGGGTCTCCACTAAATAATTCATTATATTCAGGTGTTCTTAAGAAACGAACAAGTCTTAATTTCATAACAAAATGGTCCATAATTTCTTGTGCTTCCTCTTCAGTAATAACACCATTTTCTAAATCTCTTTCAAAATAAATATCTAAGAAAGTAGATGTTCTACCTAAACTCATTGCAGCACCATCTTGTGATTTAATTGCTCCTAAGTAGCCAAAATATAACCATTGAACAGCTTCTTTAGCATTTGTAGCAGGTTTAGAAATATCAAAACCATATTTTGCAGCCATTTCTTTTAATTCATTTAAAGCTTTTATTTGTTCTCTTGTTTCTTCACGACTGCGAATAACTTCCTCTGTCATATTATCAGTATTTAAAACATCTAATTCTTGATTTTTTTCTTCAATTAAAACATCTATACCATACAAAGCTACTCTACGATAATCTCCTATAATTCTACCACGTCCATATCCATCAGGAAGACCTGTAATTAAATGAGAACTTCTTGCAGCTCTAATATCTGGTGTATATGCATCAAATACTCCATCATTATGAGTTTTTCTATAATTGTGGAAAATTTCTTCAACTTTGTCATCAACTTTTTTATCATAAGCAGCACAAGCTTTTTCTACAATTCTAATACCACCAAATGGCATAATAGACCTTTTTAAAGGAGCATCTGTTTGTAAACCTACGATATCTTCTAAATCTTTATCAATATATCCAGCTTCATGTGCTGTAATTGTTGATGGTGTTTTTGTATCTATATCTAATACTCCACCTTTAGAGTTATGCTCTTTTTTGTATAATTCTAAAACTTCATCCCATAATTTTTTTGTTTTTTCTGTTGGTTTAGTTAAAAAGCTACTATCACCTTCATAAGGTGTATAATTGTGTTGAATAAAATCTCTTACGTTTATTTCATCTTTCCAATCACCTTTTTTAAAACCTTTCCATTGTTCAAAATCCATTGTATACCTCCTAAAAATTAATTTTTTTATCATTATATTAGTATAAACATTTAAGCAATTATTATAATACCACAAGAAAAAAATATAAGCAATTTAAATAAGCAAATTTTGTCGATATTTACAAAATGTTCACAATAGAATATAAAAAGCACAAAATAAAAGTATATAATATTAAAAATATCATATACTTTATATTAAAAATTACTCTTCCATTAAATCTTTTTCTTGTTCAGCAATTACTTTTGCTACATCATATATTAATCTTTGTGTTTCAGGCGAACAATCTCTTAATAAATCAGCAAATTCTTTATTTAAATAATTTGTTGATTTGCTAGAAACACCATTTAAAATATATCCTTCAGATACATCTAATAAACCACATAATTGATTAAGTCTTTTTAAATTTACATGAGAGTTTCCTCTTTCTATTCTACTTAAAAAAGCAACTGAGATATCTATTTGTTCAGCCAAATCTTCTTGTGTTAAATTTTTGTTTAATCTAGCTTGTCTAATTCTTTGACCAATAATATTATAATCTAAAGCCATTAAAATCACCTTCCTATTATATCTTACAAAAGAATAATAGCATTTTATGGTTTAAATTTACAGAAACTAAAATATACAGATGGAACCTATAAGTTAATAAAGGCCTTTTAGTATAATGAGCTAATTTCTATATTTTGTATATAAGAAATTGAATAATAAAAAAATCAATTATTAAGAAAAAAAGAGAAAAAGTGAGTAAATAAGAGTAAAACAGAGAAAAATATACAAAAAAGGCTAAAAATGGCTAAAATAATTCGCTAAATTTGACAAATAACGATAAAAAAGGTATACATAATTTGATTTGGGAGAGAATATAGTGTATAATAAAAGATGGTCGCGTTTAAAAAAGACAATAAAAAGGAGAGTGAAGCTTATTTTAAACCCGAAACTGAAATACTACACAAAAGAAATTTTAAAGTATTTTAACATAGGTATAATAGGAATTGGATTTATAATCGCGATAATTTTAATTAAGTATAAACCAATTTATAAAGTAACAATATCAGGAGAAGAATTAGGTTATATAAAAAATAAAATTAATTTTAGTGAAAACTTAAAAGAAAATTTAACTGAAGAAAATAAAAACGTTGACAATATTGAACTAAAATCAAATCCTGAATATGAGTTAAAACTTGTAAATAGAGAAACAAAAACAAATGAAGAGCAAATTGCTAGCAAAATAGAAGAAGATGCAATTATAACATATAAATATTATGATATAGCTCTTAATGATGAAACAATAGAAACTGTTAACACCATAGAAGAAGCGGAAGAAATTGTTAATCAAGCAAAAAGCGAAAATGCAGAAAAAGAACTTGATTTAAGTATTTTAGAAAAATATACACAAGATAAAGATTCAGTAAAAATAAACGAGGAAGAAATTGCTAAAACAGATATAAACAATAAAATAGCAGAAACTATTGAAAAGCAAGAGGCAGAAAAACAAGCTGAAGAAGCAGCTAAAAAAGCTCAAGAGGAACTAGACGCAATGCCAGAAATTAATGGTGTAAAAATTGCAACAAAGCCAATTTCAGGGACGATTACATCAAGATATGGAGAAAGCAGTAGATTAAGACAATCTACACATACAGGATTAGATATATCTGCAACAACAGGTACAGAGATAAAAGCTGTTGCAAGTGGTACAGTTATATGTGCAAAATATAGTGGTTCATATGGCAATCTAGTAAAAATAGATCATGGAAATGGTGTTGAAACTTGGTATGGACATACAAGCAAAATGTATGTTAAAGTAGGTCAAGAAGTAAAAGCAGGAGATGTAATTGCTGCTGTTGGTTCTACGGGTAATTCAACAGGGCCACATTTACATTTAGAAATACGTATTAATGGAACACATGTAAATCCACAAAAATATTTATATAATTAAAAAAACAAGGGACTTTTTACAGCCCCTTGTTTTTTATGAATAAATTTTAAATTAATAATCACAATTTTTTGGTGTCCTTGGGAAAGGAATAACATCTCGAATATTTTGCATACCTGTTAAATACATAATTCCTCTTTCAAAACCAAGACCAAAACCAGAATGAACACAACTACCATATTTTCTTAAATCTAAATACCAATTATAGTTTTCAATTGGCATATTTAATTCTTTCATTCTAGTTAATAATTTATCATAGTTTTCTTCCCTTTGACTTCCACCAATTATTTCACCAATACCAGGAACTAAAAGGTCAGAAGCTGCAACTGTTTTACCGTCTGGATTTTGCTTCATATAAAATGCTTTAATATCTTTTGGGTAATCCATAACAAAAACAGGTTTTTTATAAATTTTTTCACACAAATATCTTTCATGTTCTGTTTGTAAATCAACACCCCAAGATACTTTATACTCAAATTCATTATTATGTTTTTCAAGTTCTTTTACAGCGTCTGTATAAGTAACTCGAGCAAAATCAGAATTAATTACATGATTTAACCTTTCTAGTAAATCTTTGTCAATAAATTTATTAAAAAATTCCATTTCTTCTGGGCAATTATCTAAAACATATTTAAATGTATATTTAATCATAGCTTCTGCTAAATCCATATCATCTTTTAAATCTGCAAAACAAATTTCTGGTTCAACCATCCAAAATTCTGCTGCGTGTTTTACAGTGTTTGAATTTTCAGCTCTAAAAGTTGGTCCAAATGTATATACATTACAAAAACTCTCTGCATATGTTTCTGCATTTAATTGACCACTAACTGTTAAGTGAGCAGGTTTACCAAAAAAATCTTTAGAATAATCAACTTTTCCATCATCTGTTTTAGGTAAATTTTCTAAGTTAAATGAATTAACATTAAACATTTCTCCTGCACCTTCAGCGTCACTACCAGTTATAAGAGGTGTATGAACATAAACAAATCCTTGCTCTTGGAAGAATTTGTGAATTGCATATGCAAAAACACTTCTAACTCTAAATACAGCATTAAAAGTATTTGTTCTAGGTCTAAGGTGTGCAATTGTTCTTAAATATTCAAAAGAATGTTTCTTTTTCTGTAATGGATAATCATTATCTGCTAAACTTTCAATTTCAATTTTTGTTGCTTGAATTTCAAAAGGTTGTTTTGCATTTGGTGTTTCAACCATTTTACCAGTAACTTTTATAGATGAACTAAGAGTTAATTTACAAATATCATCAAAATTAGATAATTCATTATTAAATACAATTTGAACATTTTTAAAAAAAGTTCCATCATTTAATTCAATAAAGCCAAATGTTTTTGAATCTCTTAAGGACTTTACCCAACCTTCAAGTTCAATTGTTCTATTAGTGTATTCACTAGTATTACTAAATAATTTTTTTACAGTAAGTGCTTTCATTATAAATATATGATTAAAATCTTTTAATCATGTCCCCCTTTCTAGATTATTTACAAGAGATATTATAAGATATTATTCTCTTAATTTCAATATATTATTTATTTTACTTTAAAGATATACATAAAATTCACCTAAAAACATTTGAAAAGGGCTAAAAATGTGCTATAATAAAGTATACGGCTAAGATGACCGTAAGTAGAAAGCTTCGATGTCTAAGGAGGACAAAATGGAAGCTAGCAAGGTAAAGAGCGCACTCGAATATTTCCGTGATACAGGAATAGAGATTGGATCAAAGCAGATTAAAGATATTTGCAATAGCACAGAGCTACTTAATGAGAATGGCGTATTCCGAGATACCGGTCAAATGGCAAGTGAGATTGCAGAATTCGAGGACAATAATCCTAATTATATGTCTCTGGCAGAAAGGCAACCGTTGAAAAAAGATAACCACCAGAAATTGGAAGAACGCCAAAGATTCTTGGATACAGCAGAAAATAAATGCCCAGGAATTATAGAATTTTACCGTAATGTTAGTATGGCTATCTCAATTGTAAACAATAGAGAAATCATAAACAGGGAGAATGGACTTCCCATTATTGACAAGACAATTTGGATTAATTATCGAGATTGGCTTGATAGATATAATGATCAGTTCCGAAAAGGAATGAGGCGAGTTATTCGTCAGGACTTGGATTATAAAGATGGGCTGTATATAGCGTATCAGAGTGGTGATGATTCTTTACATACAGCTGATCGGTATGAACTGCAACTCTTAGACGCTCTTGGAATAGCAAAAGGTGCGTGGAATATTGGCGATATTGTTAGAGGTGATAAACCAAGACTTATATTGTGCAATCGAGTCGAAAAATTAAAAAGCCATTTGGATATTTCGCATCCAGCTGTAGTTCAATAATTACCTTGCAGAAAGGGACTCTAATATAGGGTTCCTTTTCTTTATTTCACCTTTTACGTAAATAAGACATAATATATAGCAAAATAAAAAGCGAAAGGTGGATAGAAAATGTCAGAATACATCATAAAAGGAGGAAACAGAATAGAAGGTGTAGTAGAAATCTCAGGCTCTAAAAATGCATCTTTACCTATAATAGCAGCAACCATATTACATAAAGGAAAAACAACATTGTATAATGTACCTAACATTCATGACACAAAAATAATGTTTAAAATATTGGAAGAATTAGGAGCAAAAGTAGTAAAAAAAAATAATAAAGTAATAATAGATAATACAAATATAAATAAAAATGAAATTCCAGAAAAGTTAATGAGGCAAATGAGATCATCAGTTATTTTGGCAGGTGGATTACTTGGAAGAAATAAAAAAGCAGTATTTTCATATCCAGGAGGATGCGAAATAGGGAGTAGACCTATAGAATTACACTTAAAAGCATTTGAAAAATTAGGAATAAATATTACAAAAAACTATGGAAATATAGAGTGTAGTTGTGATAAAATAGTCGGAGAAAAAATAGATTTAGATTTTCCAAGTGTTGGAGCAACGGAGAATGCAATACTTGCAAGTTGCTTAGCAGAACGGCAAGACAGAAATAAACAATGCTGCAAGAGAACCAGAAATAATAGACTTACAAAATTTTTTGAATAAAATGGGAGCAAAAATAAAAGGTGCAGGTTCAAGTAATATAGAAATAGAAGGTGTAAAACAATTAAGAGATGCAAGCTACAATATTATGCCAGATAGAATAGAGGCCGGTACATTTTTATGTTTAGCAGCAATAAACAGAAGTAATATTTTAATAAAAAATGTAAACCCAGAACATATAATTCCTGCTATAGACAAATTAGAAGAGATGGGATGTAAATTTAATATTCAAAAAAATGAAATAGAAATATGGACACCAAAAAAATTAAGACCTATAGACATAAAAACAATGCCATATCCAGGATTTCCAACAGATATGCAATCTGTTTTTGCAGCAGTTTTAACAACAGTGAAAGGAACTTCAATAATAGTTGAAAATATATTTGAAAACAGGTACAAATTCATACCAGAGTTAGTAAGAATGGGGGCAAAGGCAACACTAGAAAGCCGAACAGCTGTTATAAAAGGAGTAAAAAAACTATATGGAGCAAATGTAAAAGCAACCGATTTACGAGGTGGAGCGGCATTAGTATTAGCTGCAACTGTAGCAAAAGGAACAACAAAAGTAGAAAACATAGAATATATTCTAAGAGGATATGAAAATTTTGATAATAAATTAAAAAAAATCAACGTAAATATTATAAAATTAATAAATTAAGGGCAGATAATGCTCTTAATAAAAACAGAGCTTGTCCAAAAGGGAGGAATAAAATTGGCAAAAAGAAGAAAAGAAGAAAATGATTTGTATTATTTAGAAAAACAAAGAGAAGAAGAAACTGTAATAAATATGGCTAATCAAAATCATAAAAAACAAATGCAAACTAAAAAGAAGAAAATATCAAAAAAAGAAAGAAAAAGGCAAAAAAGAATAAAAAGAGTAAAGTTTATCTTAAAATTAGTTGTAATAATAGGAATTATAGCAGGAGGAACTACTTTTGCATTAGTGTCACCAATTTTTAACATAAAGGACATAATAGTAACTGATAATAACAAGGTACCAAATGATACCATAATAAGCTTGTCAACCTTGCAGTTAGAGCAAAATATATTCAAATTTTATAATAAAAACATAGAAAATAAGATAAAAGAAAATCCATATATAGAAAAAGTTACAATACACAGGAAATTACCAAGCACAGTTGAAATAAAAGTAACAGAAAGAGTAGCACAATATGCAGTTGATTATATGGGAAAATATGCGTATATAAATACACAAGGTTATATTTTAGAATTAGCTGAAAACAATCAAGATATGCCAATAATACAAGGAGCCTCAACAAATGAAGAGGAATTTCAATTAGGAAACAGATTAAATAATGAAGACTTAAATAAATTAGAAGATGTTATTGCCATAATGGATGTTATGAAACAATATAAATTAAACGAAAAGGTCACAAGTATTGACATAAGCAACAAAAACGAATATATTATATATTTAGCAGATGAAAAGAAAAAAGTACATATAGGAGATACTTCAAATTTAAGTAATAAAATATTATATGTACAAGCTATAATTGAACAAGAAAAAGGCACAGAAGGAGATATATTTGTAAATGGAGATTTAAATAATGGATTTAATCCATATTTTAGAGATAAAGTATAAGGAAGGTGAACCGATTGACAAACAAGATAAAAATTTCACTTGTATTAGGAATAATGTGTTTCCTATTAACATTAGGAATATGTGTACAAATAAAAACAGTAAAAAATAGTAATTCAACTGTTAGTAACAATTACGAAGAAAATAGCTTAAGAGCAGAAGTGTTAAAATATAAAGAAAAATATGACAACAAATATAAAGAATTAGAAAAAGCAGAGCAAACACTTGAGCAGGAAAGAGAGAATTCAACGCAAAATGATGACAATTTAAAAGAAACAGAAGAAAGTATAACAGAAGGCAATAAAATGATAGGGCTTACAGAAGTAAATGGGCCGGGAGTAACTGTTACATTAACTGATAGTAAAAAAGATATTAGTAGTAGTTTAAACCCAAGTGATCTAGTGGTACATGACCTAGATGTATTAAGTGTTATAAATGAACTTAAAAATGCAGGAGCAGAAGCAATATCAATAAATGATCAAAGGCTAACACCTAATAGTGGAATAATATGTGGAGGAAATATAATTGATATAAATGGAGAAAAAGTTGGAGCACCATTTATAATAAAAGCAATAGGTTTGCCTGAACAATTGGCAGCATTAAACAGACCAGGTGGTTACTTAGCAACACTTAAAGAATACAATATTGGAGTAGAATTTAAAAAATCAAATAATATAACAATTCCAAAATATACAGGAACAATTACGTATAAATATGCAAATACATCAAAATAGAAAGAAGGAGTGAGAATTTGAAAAAATGAAAGATAAGCCTAAAAAGAATATAATAGAAACAATAAAAAATTTTAAAAAGGGCAAAATAGCAATGATAATTACTATAATGATTGCGTGTTTTGCATTAACATTGGTAATGACAATGCAATTTAAAATAGTAAATGAAACAGATATCACTTCAATAGAAAATATGAGGGAGTCAGAACTTCAAACTGAATTAGCAAACTGGAAAACAAAGTATGAAGAAGCGGAAAAACAATATCAAGAAACAATGGCTAAGATAGAAGAATACCAAAAAACAAAAGAATCAAATGAAGAAACAAGTGCAGTAATGAATAATGAACTAGACCAGGTAAATATGAGTTTAGGTAAAACTGATGTTGAAGGAAAAGGAATAATAATAACACTAAAAGATTCAACAAGTGATGACACAAATAAAATTTCAGCTTCTAATTTATTAGTAGTTGTTAATGCCTTAAAGTTAGCAGGAGCAGAAGCAATATCAATAAATGATCAAAGAATTGTAAACATGAGCGACATTGTAGATATTAATTCAGACTATTCGAGCTTTATCAAAATAAATGGGCAAAGAATTTTAGCCCCATATACAATAAAAGCAATAGGAGACCCTACATATATGGAAAGTTCTTTAATAGGAAATGGTGGGGCAGTTGATACTTTAAAAAAGACAGGACAAGATATTACAATAGATAAACCAAACAACATAAAGATATTAAAATATAGTGGAGAATTGAAAACTAAGTATATAGAATAGGAGAGAAAAAAATGGTATTTATAGCAATTTTAATCGGATGTATAGTAGGAGCCTTAATAGGAATAAATGCTCCAATGATTTCATATACATATTCAAGTTATTTAGCAATTGCAGTAGTAGCAGCTTTAGATTCTGTATTTGGAGGAATAACATCAGTTATAAACAAAAAGTTTGACTTAAAAATATTTATAACAGGTTTTTTTGGAAATGCAATATTAGCAATTTTACTAACAATATTAGGACAAAAATTAAATGTGGATATTTATTTAGCCGCAATAGTAGTTTTTGTTGGAAGAATGTTTGTAAATCTAGCTATAATTAGAAGATACTATGTAGATAAGTGGTCAAAAATGTTAAAAAGTAAAAGCAAAAAAGCTGAAACCACTGATATAAAAGAATAATATAAATAATGGAAAATTAGATCAATAGGATTTGTTACAGAAACGTTACGAAAACATTACAAAAATATAACAAATCCTATTGACATTTGTCTAAAAATGTAATATATATACATTTGAGAAATTTAAACAAAAAAATGGAGGAATTAACTTGGCAATAGGAGATATCATAGTAGGTGTCGACATAGGAACAAGTAAAGTAAGTACTGTTGTTGGAGAAGTAAACAATTTCAGTCAAGTAGAAATTATATGCAACACCTCATATAAATGTAGCGGACTAAAGAAGGGTAAAATAATAAACGAAGATGAAATAATATTAAGTCTTGCAAAAACCATAAAAGATGCTGAAGAAGAAACAAATTTAAAAATAAACTCTGCCTATGTAACAATTCCTGGCAAATATGTAACAATAGTACAAAATAGCATAACAAAAGAAGTGAAAGACAAATATGCTGGAATATCAGTAAGAGATGTACAAAATGCAATAATGCAAGTAAAAGACATAGAAGTGCCAGAAGGACAAAACTTAATAGATATCGTACCAGATAAAATAACTTTGGAAAATGGAACCATAATTACAGATCCCGTAGGAAAATTAAGTTCTAATTTTACAATAAGTGCTCAGGTAATATTAGCAGATAGAGATTATGTTAGACAATTAAGTACAATATTCAAAAAAGCAGGACTAGAAATAGACGGAATAGTGCCAATAACATTAGCTGAAAGAAATTTAGTGTTAGACACAAATGAATTACATGATAATATAATGCTTCTAGATATTGGAGCTGGAAACACAGATATAGGAGTATTTGAAGGCTCAACATTTTTATACACTAATTCTATTCCGCTAGGAGGAGATACAATAACAAATGATATAGCTTTGGTTTTAAATATCTCTGAAGAAGAAGCTGATAAATTAAAAAGACAATATGGTTTAGCACTAAAATCTTTTATAGACAATGATAATGACATTATTTTAAATACAAGAAGAGATAATAATAAAAATAAAATAATAAAAAGTTCTGAATTAATTGAAATAATAGAAGCAAGAATTGAAGAGATGTTTTCAATTATAAATAAAGACATAACAAATCAAGGACTAAAACAAAAAATAAACAATGTTATATTAACAGGTCAAGGTATAGTAAATATAAACAAAAGTGACGTTGCTGGAAAAATCAATTTAAATATTCCAGTGAAAATATCAACCGGACGAGCAATAAGCACAGTAAAACCAGCATATAGAACAAGTTATGCATTAGTTAGATATATTGCAGCAAGACCATTTGCAAAAACAGTATCTAGTAATATAGATACACAAAACAATGAAAGTATTTTAAAAACAATATTTGAAAGAATAAAAGAATTTTTTTATTCTTAGATAAATAAGGTATTAATTTTATAAAAATATAAAATAGGGGAAATTAAACATTTATATATGAAAGGGAGGAAAATCTAAATGTTAGATTACAATAATAATGAAGATAATAACAATATGTCAATGGTAGATGGAACAGCTACAATAAAAGTTATAGGAGTAGGAGGAGCTGGAAACAATGCAGTAAACAGAATGATAGAAGCCGAAATTAAAGGTGTAGATTTTATAGCTGTAAATACAGACAAACAAGCCCTACAAATTTCTAAAGCAAAAACAAAAATTCAAATAGGAGAAAAAATAACACGTGGATTAGGTGCAGGAGCAAACCCTGATATCGGAGCACAAGCAGCTGAAGAAACAAAATCAGAAGTAGCAGAAGCATTAAGAGGAGCAGATATGGTGTTCGTAACAGCCGGAATGGGTGGAGGAACAGGAACAGGTGCTGCACCAGTTGTAGCAGCTGCTGCAAAAGAAATGGGAATATTAACAATAGGTGTTGTTACAAAACCATTTACATTTGAAGGTAAAAAAAGATTATCACAAGCAGAACGTGGAATTGAAAGCTTAAAAGGCAAAGTAGATACATTGGTAGTGATACCAAATGATAAATTATTACAAATAGTAGATAGAAAAACATCAATAATAGATGCTTTCAAAATGGCTGATGATGTTTTAAGACAAGGTGTACAAGGTATATCTGATTTAATTGCTATACCAGGTCTTGTAAACTTAGACTTTGCTGATGTTAAAACAGTAATGTTAAATCAAGGTATGGCACATATGGGTGTTGGTAGAGCATCAGGAGAAAACAGAGCAGAAGATGCAGCTAAAGAAGCTATACAAAGTCCATTACTAGAAACATCAATTGAAGGAGCTAAAGGAGTTATCATTAATATTACAGGTGGAGACAATTTAGGATTACATGAAGTAAATACAGCAGCTGAATTAGTTCAACGCAGTGTAGACCCAGAAGCAAATATCATATTTGGTACAGTAACAGATGAATCAATGGGAGATGAAATCCAAATAACAGTAATTGCAACTGGATTTGAAGATAAAGATTCACCAATGCAAGGAATAGGGGAAGCTCTTGGAGCTAAAAAATGGGAACAAAAAATAAATTCAATTCCTGCAAGCTCAGAAAGTAGCTCATCACAAAATGATTTAGACATTCCTTCTTTTTTAAGAAAAAATAGAAATAAAAACTAAAAAGATATAGAAATTCAGAAAAAGTGAAGAAATAATCGAAAGATATCGATTATTTCTTTTTTTCGCCAATAAGAAAAGACAACTTTTTTAGTAAAAATAGAGTACAATTATTTGGCAGGTGATGAAATGACTATTTATATCGATATAGTTATAATTGAGAACTTAATAATGAATTATATTATATTATTAGCCACAGGAGTAGTTACCAAAAGCTCGATAAAATCAATCAGACTTATTTTTGCGAGTCTATTAGGAGCAGTATATAGTGTACTTGCATATAGTGGAATTTTAAAAGTCTATTCTAATATTGTAATGAAAATACTACTGTCAGTAATAATTATTTATGTTGCCTTTAATCCACAGAATAAGAAAAAAATGTGGAAAACATTAGTGATATTTTATCTGATATCATTTGCATTTGGCGGAGCAGCATATGCACTAATATATATTGTGAAACCACAAGACATAATTATGAAAAATGGGCTATTTTTAGGTACATATCCATTAAAAAGTACGTTACTTGGAGGGATAATAGTATTTACATTTATAATAATTACATTTAAATTTATAAAAAGAAAATTTAACACTAAAGACATAACATACAAAATAGAAATAAGAATAAACGAAAAAGAAATAAAAACAAATGCTTTGATAGATACAGGAAATATGCTAAAAGAGCCAATAACAGGAACACCTGTAATTATAGTAGAAAAAGTATTGCTATATGACTGTATGCCAAAAGAAATTTTGAATAATTTAGAAGAAATAATAGGAGGTGATTTTGAAAAAATACCGAAACATATTCAAACAAAATATATTTCAAAACTAAAATTAATTCCATTCAGTTCTCTTGGAAAAGAAAATGGAATATTATTAGGAATAAAACCAGAAGAAGTAGTGGTAACAAAGGATGAAGAAAAGATTACGTATACAAATATCATAATAGGAATTTATAATAAATCATTAACCAAAAATGGAGAATATCAATCACTAATGGGAATGGAATTCATTTAAAATAACCTAAGGAGTGATATAATGAACATATTAGAGATTCTAAAAAATAAAATAGGCACTATTTGTGCAAAATATACAAATGAGGAGACTAATGAAGTAGAATACTTACCGATATTTTACATAGCGGGAAGTCAAACACTTCCACCACCACTTCCTCCGGAAGAGGAGGAAGAATTAATAAAGCAATTATCAGAAAATAATGATTTAGAAGCTAGACAAATTTTAGTAGAAAGAAATTTAAGGCTAGTGGTGTATATTGCAAAGAAATTTGAAAACACAGGAATAGGAATAGAAGATTTAATTTCTATAGGCACAATAGGTTTAATGAAAGGTGTAAATACATTCAATTCAGATAAAAAAATAAAACTTGCAACATATGCCTCAAGATGTATTGAAAATGAAATTTTAATGTTCTTAAGGAAAAGCAATAAAACGAAAGGAGAAGTATCTATAGATGAACCATTAAACAAAGATAGAGATGGAAATGAACTATTATTATCCGATATTTTAGGAACGGAACCAGACATAACGTCAAGAAATTTAGAAGATGAAGTTGATAAAAAGTTGTTAAGAATGTCTATATCTAAATTAAAAGACAGAGAAAAAGATATAATGGAAATGAGATTTGGATTTAAAAATGGAAAAGAGAAAACACAAAAAGAAGTTGCAGATGAGCTTCGGTATATCACAAAGTTATATTTCAAGATTGGAGAAAAAAATCATAAGTAAAATGAAAAAAGAAATTTCTAGTAAAATCGGATAATAAAAAAAGAACTTCATAATTTGACATATTTAAATAATCAAAAAATGAGATGAATAAAAAAGCCAAACTTGGGAATACTTTTTAAAAGTATTTTAAAGGAGGCTTTTATTTTGATAAATAATAAAGTCGAAATATGTGGAGTAAATACATCGAAATTACCACTGTTGAGTAGAAAAGAAAAGGAAGAACTTTTCAAAAAGATAAAGGCGGGAGATGAAGATGCAAGGCAAAAGTTCATAAAGGGGAATTTAAGGTTAGTACTAAGTGTGATTCAAAGATTCCATGGAAGAGGAGAAGCAGCAGACGATTTGTTTCAAGTAGGATGTGTTCGGATTAATAAAAGCAATAGATAATTTTGATTTGAGCCAAAATGTGCAATTTAGCACATATGCTGTGCCGATGATTATAGGAGAAGTAAAAAGATATTTAAGAGACAATAATAGTATAAGAGTTAGTAGATCAGTAAGAGATCTGGCTTATAAAGTAATTCAGTATAAAGAAAAAGTAGTAAAAGCAACTGGAAAAGAACCAAAAATAGAAGAAATTGCCAAAGAATTAAATATAAAGAAAGAAGAAATTGGATTTTGCATGGATGCGATTCAAGATCCTATATCACTACAAGAACCAATTTATAGTGAAGGAGCGGAAAACATATATATAATAGATCAAATAAAAGATTCAAAAAATACTGATGAAATGTGGGTTGAAAAAATGGCAATAGAAGGAGCAATGCAAAAACTAAATGAAAAAGAAAGGATGATAGTAAATAAAAGGTTTTTTGATGGAAGAACGCAAATGGAAGTTGCAGAAGAAATTGGAATATCACAAGCACAAGTATCCAGATTAGAAAAAAGCGCAATTGAACATATAAAAAGATTTTATAAAATATAAGTAAAAGTTACAGTTTGCCAATTTACAGTAGACTGTAACTTTAATCTATTTAATAGCGATTCAACGAAATATAAAAATAGAAGGCCGAAACATAAATGCAAATGTAATAGCATATACTTTATATAGAAAAGAATGTATCTAGGAGGAAAAAATATGGATGATAAAGGGTTAGATTTTAAGCATAAAGAAGTAGTAAATGTAAATAATGGTAAAAGACTTGGATATGTTCAAGATGTATGTGCAGATTTAGAAAGTGGAAAAATCACACATATTATCGTACCTCGGAACTAATAAAATAATTAACTTGTTTTCACGAAAGGAGGATATTGTAATACCATGGGAAAAAATAAAATGCATTGGAGATGACTTAATATTAGTAGAAATATAGATAAATGGGCGAATCAAAAAATATATAGATAATTGCTCAATTGAAAAAGTAAATTCTATTTACCAAGTAAATGCTATTTATATGTATAATTTTTAAAATATTTTGAAAAAGTATTGACAGAATAGTACAAAGATGATAATATATTTGAGCGTTAGATAATACTAATTCGAATGACAAAAAAATATTAAAAAAATTCAAAAAACATATTGACATTCGAAAAGAAAAATGGTATTATAAAAAAGTACCTAGCAACAGACAAAAAAATAAAGAAAAAACGGAAGAAATTAGTAATAAATTAAACCTCATAACGAATAAGAAATAAACAAAATTACTAGTTTTTTATTTTGCTCAAAAACAGCAAAAAAAGTTTTTGAAAAAAATGTCGAAAAAGTGTTGACAAACGAAAAAAGGTATAGTATAATGCAAATCGTTCCGAACAAAAGGAACGAAAAAGTACATTGAAAAATAAACAATAAAATCCTTTAGAGAATAAACCTAAGCGGTACGATTTTTAGTAATAAAAATCAGTACTACATAGAATTTAATTTTTAAAAGTTTTTAGTAAAAAAGTAAGAAGCATTTAAAGAGCTTGAGAAAAACTTTAAGTTTGATTTATATAAACTCGAAAGAGTAAAATATA
>CAKPKJ010000004.1 GCA_934167445.1 uncultured Clostridia bacterium | reverse complement strand
CCCAAAGGTTATGCACGTATTATTATACTCTGATTTTACATAAAACGCAAGTTATATTGTACTGGTATATCGTAAAATTCGAATCAAATTTGTATGCTTTAATTATAAACTTTTTAATTTGTTAACTACTTTTTCTATTTCCTTTTGAGGAGTCGATGCTCCTGCCATTATTCCTATTTTTTCACATTTGGAAATTTCTTGTATTGGTAATTCATCTACTGTTTCTATGCATATACTATTTTCACAATTTGAGCTAGCAATTTCATATAGTTTTTTAGTATTTGAACTATTAGTTCCTCCTATTATTATCATCATATCCACTTTTTTTGATATCTCTTCTGTTTCTTTTTGCCTTAATTCTGTTGCTTTACAAATTGTATTTTTTACTTCTAATTTAATATCTCTTGGTAGCTCATTTTTTATTATTTCTTCTATAATATAAAATTTTTCTAAACTATATGTAGTTTGTGATATTACTAATAATTTTTTTATTCTTGTTTTTTCTAATTTTTCTAAAGCTTTAAATGTATCATTTTCTTTTTCTATTACATATACATTTTCTCCGCAATAACTTATTGTACCTAAATTTTCTGGATGTGTCTTACTTCCACATAAGAATATAAAATATCCATTTTCTGCATATTCTTTTGCAATTTTATGTATTTTTAAAACATTTGGACAAGTACAATCAACTAATTCTACTCCTTGCTCTTTAGCTTTGTCGTAAACTTCTTTAGCAACTCCATGTGCTCTTATTATTGCTTTTCCATTTGCATTTTCTATAGCTTCTATAAATTTTATCCCCTTTTGTTTCAATTCGTCTACAACTTGCTTGTTATGTACAATCTCTCCCAAGCAATATGTTAGCTCTTTTGAACTATTTGCTTCCTTTTCTGCACTTTCAACTGCTCGTTTTACTCCATAACAAAATCCTGCTGTTTTTCCTATTAATATCTCCATTATTATTCTCTCTTTCATTTTCAAATTCGCGTTTTATATTTATTGATTCTTATATTATCAGCTTTTTATATTCAGTTTTTGGTCATCTTTAATATTTCTTTTTTTAGTTCTTCAACTATTTTATCTTGAGGTATTTTCCTTATTATTTCTCCTTTTTTAAATAGCAATCCTTCTTTTATTCCACCAGCAATTCCTATATCTGCTTCTCTAGCTTCTCCAGGTCCATTAACTGCACATCCCATAACAGCAACTGTAATATTAGAATCTATTGTTTGTAAGAATTCTTCCATCTCTTTTGCTATTGGAATTAAATCTATTTGTGTTCTTCCACAAGTAGGGCAAGCCACTAGAGTTGGTAAATTTTTATATAAATTACAATCTTTTAATATTTCTTTTGCAACTTTTATTTCTTTTACAGGGTCATCTGATAGTGAAACTCTAATTGTGTCCCCTATTCCATTTCTTAACATATATCCTAATCCAATACTTGATTTTATTGTACCACTAAATTCTGTTCCACTTTCTGTTATTCCTAAATGCAATGGACAATTAAAAGTCTTGGCTGCTTCTTCATATGCTTCTATACACAAATCTAAATTACTAGCTTTTAGTGATAATAAATAATCTTTGAAATCTAGTTCTTCTAAAATATCTATATGTCTTTTTGCACTTTCAACCATTGCCTTAGCCGTTGGTTTTCCATATTTCTCTAATAAGTCCTTTTCCAATGAACCTGCGTTTACACCTATTCTGATTGGAATTTTCTTTTCTTTACATTTATCTACAACTGCTTTTACTCTATCCTTACTTCCTATGTTTCCTGGGTTTATACGTACTTTATCAACACCTGACTCGATTGCTTGTAATGCTATTTTATAATCAAAATGTATATCTGCTACAATAGGTATATTAATTCTTTCTTTTATCTGTTTTATAGCTTTTGCATCTTCCATATCTAAACAAGCTACTCTTATTATTTCGCATCCTGCTTTTTCTAATTCTAAAATTTGTTTTACTGTTTCATCTACATCTTTCGTTTTTGTATTACACATAGATTGTATTACTACTTTATTTTGTCCTCCAATTTGAACATTTCCTACCATTATTTTTCTTGTTTCATTTCTTTTCATTATTATTCAACCTTTTCATAATTTCTATTAAATTATATTATTCAGTATTTAATAAATATTAGTTTATAAAATACCGCGTAAGCGACCAAACGAGCTTGCGAGTGCGAATTGGAGCAATCTACATATTATTAAACTTTACTTGTAGATTGCGACAGCAAGGTATTGCATAAACTAATATTTATTAAATACGAAAATAACTTTTATATAAAAAATGCCATAAAATAGATTAACCTATTTTATGACATTTCTACTTTTATATATTAATCTATATTGTTCTATTTTGAGGCAATATAATAGCCTACTCCTCTTTTTGTAATCAATATTTTAGGTGCTGAAGTATCTTTTTCTATTTTTTCTCTAATTCTTCTTACTGTAACATCAACTGTTCTGATATCTCCATAGTATTCATATCCCCAAACCTTTTCTAATAAAGTTTCTCTTGTTATAACTTGTTCAGGTTGTGAGGCTAAAAATTTTAATACTTCAAATTCACGTAAAGTTAAATCAATAATTTCTCCACGTACTTTTACTTCAAATTTATCTAAATCTAACTCTAAGTCACCAACAGCTATTTTACTATCTTTTTTCTTGTCTTCTTTTTGTATTTCACTTGTAACATTGTTAGATACAACTTCAAATTTTCTTAAATTTGCTTTTACTCTTGCAATTAATTCTCTTACACTAAATGGTTTTGTTATATAGTCATCTGCTCCCAATTCTAAACCTAAAATTTTGTCTATTTCTCCATCTTTTGCTGTCAACATTATAATTGGAACATTAAAAGAATTTTTTATTCTTTTACATACAGAAAGCCCATCCATTTTTGGAAGCATTATATCTAATAATATTAAATCAGGTCTTTTTTCAGTAGCTAGTTCAACCGCTGTTAATCCATCTCCTGCTTCTATTGTTTTATATCCTTCTTTTTGTAAATTATAAACCAATATATCTACAATTGGTTGTTCATCATCAACTATTAAAATAGTCTTTGCATCATTTTCTATTTCTTCCACAAAAATTCCGCCTTTCTAATAGCTTTTATATTATATTTATATCATACCTGCATAAAATATACAAGTTTTTTCTAAAATTAATGTTTAGTTTCCTATAGGTGCATAATTATCTGTTGATATTCCCGTATTTGAAGAAAAGTCTTTCAATTCATTATCCAATAAATTTTTATATTGTTCATATACATTTTCATCAACTTCTTTATTTCCTTTAAAACCAATTAATATCAAGTTTTGTCTAGTATTGTCATTTATGTTATTAACCTTGAATACTTTTACATCATCAAATACTTTTTTATATGTTGAATATTCATAATTAATGAATTTTGATTCACTTCCTGTTACTGACGATATAATATTTGTAATTACCATTCCATTATCATTTAAAGATTCTTTGGCATTTTCCATTGCCTCATATGTTGTTAGTTCAAATGGAGCATTTGTTCCCTTAAATGCATCTATTAATATTACATCATATTTATTTGTAGTTTTATTTAAAAAACTTCTACCATCTTGATGGTATATATGTAACCTTGGATTATTGATATCTAAATCAAATTCGCTTGTTGCAAGCTTTGTCATCTTTTCATCAATTTCTGACACATCAATAGTTTTATCTTTAAAATTATTAAGATAATATGTTGGATATGTATATGCAGCTCCACCAATCATTAATGTTGATTTATTATTTTTCAGATAATAATTGGCCAAATTATAATAATATAGATATTCTGCTCCCATTTTTCCTGTTTTTTCATCTATATATGATTCTAGTCCATCATCAACTTGTAATGTTTTGTATGTTGTATCTTTAGCAGCGACTTGTTTTACAAATATTCTACTATATTCTGAATCTACATCTTTTATTATATCCGAATTTTTTCTATCAAATACAACTTTTCCTATTGCTTGAAAACCTATTATTGAGATTACTATAACAGCAATTAGTAAAAAATATTTTTTATCCTTTTTTTCGTGTAATAAAATTGATAACATCAATAATACTATTACAACTCCAAATATTATCATTCTAGTTCCAAATGTTGGTATTAGAAAAAATCCTCCTAAAAATGTTCCTACAATACTTCCTATTGTAGATAATGATGATATTCTTCCAGATACTTCTCCAACATTTATATATTCTTTATCTACCAATTTTACTGCAAATGGTGAAACAGTTGCTAATACAAAACTAGGTATTCCAAAAACTATTGTAGCTGAAACCATTGCTACTAATACTAGATTATCTGATATATTTGAGAGTTGTTTTACAACTATTGTTTCAAATAACGGTATTAAACTTGCGGTTATTGCGCCAAGTAAGATAAAATCTGATAATGAGTCCTTATTAGGATTTTTATCAGCTTTTTTTCCTCCAATCCAATATCCCAAACTCATACTAGTTAGCATTATTCCTATTATTGTTGTCCAGATTAAATTGGAACTTCCAACATATGGTGAAAGCACTCTTGCTGCAATCAATTCTAATATCATTCCAATTGCGCCACATATAAATACTGTTATTTCTAATATATATTTTTTCATACTCTATTCCTTACAATCAAGTTTTATATGCACATCTTTAAGTTGTTGCTCACTAACTTTAGATGGTGCTCTCATTAATAAATCTCTTGCTCTTTTATTTTTAGGGAATGCTATTATTTCTCTGATATTTTGAGAATCTGCTATAAGCATAACCATTCTGTCAATTCCAGGTGCTGCACCTGCATGTGGTGGAGCTCCATATTGGAATGCATTATATAATGCCCCAAATCTATTTTTTACATCATCTTCTTTATATCCTGCAATTTCAAATGCTTTTACCATAACTTCTGGATTATGGTTTCTTACTGCTCCTGATGCCATTTCATATCCATTACATACTAAGTCAAATTGATATGCTAATATATCTAATGGATTTTTATTCTCTAATGCTTCTAATCCACCTTGTGGCATAGAAAATGGATTATGATTAAAGTCTATTGTTCCTTCATCTGATAATTCATACATTGGAAAATCAACTATAAAACAAAATCTATATGTATTTTTTTCTAATAAATCTAATCTTTTTCCTAATTCTATTCTAACTAATCCTGCTATTTTTTGTGCCTTTTTAAATTCGTCTGCTATAAAGAAAATAGCTGATTTATCTGTGGCACCATATTTTTCTGTTAATTCTTTAACCATTTCTGGTGTAATGAATTTAGCAATTCCACCTTGTGATTCTTCATTTTCTATTTTAGTCCAAGCAAGTCCTTTTGCTCCAACTTCTTCTGTTGTTGCAAAATCTGTCATTTTATCAAAGAATTTTCTTCCTTGTTCTGCACCATTTGGAACAACTATAATTTTTATTGTTTTTCCTTCAAATGCTTTAAATTCTGAGTTTTCAAATACTTCTGTTGCATCTTGAATTATTAACGGATTTCTTAAATCTGGCTTATCTATTCCGTATTTTTCCATTGCTTCTCTATATGGAATACGCAAAAATGGTCCTTCGTCAACTTTCCAGTCTGTAAATTTCTTAAATGTATATGGCACAACTTCTTCCATTACTTCTAATACATCATCTTGCTCTGCAAAACTCATTTCATAATCTAATTGATAAAATTCTCCTGGTGCTCTGTCTGCTCTAGGATCTTCATCTCTAAAACAAGGTGCTACTTGGTAATATTTATTAAATCCTGATAACATTAATAATTGTTTAAATTGTTGAGGTGCTTGTGGTAATGCATAAAATTCTCCTGGATTTAATCTACTTGGTACTAAATAATCTCTTGCTCCTTCTGGTGAAGAGTTTGCAAGTATTGGTGTTTGAATTTCTGTAAAACCTAATTCATCCATTTTATCTCTTAATGTTTTTAATATTTTAGAACGTAATAAAATATTATTATGTAATTTTTCGTTTCTTAAATCTAAGAATCTATATTCCAATCTTAAATCTTCTCTTACTTCTTGGTCTGTATTTATTTCAAATGGTAAAACATTTTTACATTTTCCTAGCATTTCTATTTTGTTTGCAACGACTTCTATTTCGCCTGTTGATATTTTAGTATTTTTGCTAGCTCTTTCTACAACTTTTCCATCTACTTTAATACAACTTTCAGTAGCATATGATTTTATTTGTTCTTCTAGTTTTTCATCATTTACTACAATCTGTGTAATTCCAAATTCATCTCTTAGGTCTATAAATATCATCCCACCTAAGTTTCTGATTTTTTGAACCCATCCACTTAAAGTTACATTTTCTCCAATATTCTTTATATTTAATTCTCCACACGTATTTGTTCTATACAATTTTTCTCATTCCTTCCCAATAAATTGCTTTTATATAATATCATATTTTTTGCTAAATATCAATTATTTTTGCTCTTGTATTTTTATCTTTTTAATGATATTATTATTTTAAATTTTTATACAAGGAGTTTACAAATGAATAGTCAAACATTTGATTTTTATGATAGAACAAGTTTAAAATCTTATAACTTAGACGAAAGTATGAGATATCAATTAAATATGCTTGGTAATCTTGATGTTTTCACCAGAAAACATTGCGAAAATGTTGGGGATTTAACTTGTAGATTATGCCAAAAGCTTCATTGTTCTAATGGCTTTACTGAATATTGTACTATATGTGGATATTTACACGATATAGGCAAACAGTTTATTCCACCAGAAGTTTTACAAAAACCAGGGAAACTAACAGATGAAGAATTTGAAATAATGAAAACACATACTACAATTGGTTATAAAATGTGCATGGCTGATTTAAAATTAAGGCCATATGCAGCAGGAGCTTATTATCACCACGAAGCACTAAATGGTTCAGGATATCCACAAGGACTTATTAAAAAAGACATTCCTTATGAAGCTCAAATTATTCGTGTTGCTGATGAATACGATGCTATTACAAGCAAACGTCAATATAAAAGTCATATTGGTATCTCCGACACTTTAAAAATACTTATTGAAAACACTAAATCAACACCTGATAATCCAAAATCCAAAGATCCAAAAGTTGGTAAAAACAATCCACTTATTGTAAAACAATTGATAAAATTGGTTATCGAAGACACAGAATATGAAATCTACCTTACACAAGGTTATCTTGAAAATTTACAATCAGAATTAAAAAGGTTAAAACAAGTTGAAAAGTATGAAATTGCAATGAATAAGGCCAAAACGGAAAAAGATAAATCTTACTTTTTAGAAGGTATGAAAATGCTTCTTGTTAATAATGAAACACCTGAAAATTATAAATCAAGATATGAAGAATATCAAAAAGCTTATGATACTAGAAAAGCTATTATTGATAATTTGTATAATGAGATAAAATTAATTAAAAAATTAAAAGTTTAAAATCACTATAAAAAGCCGAATTTTTGATTCGGCTTTTCTATTTCAAATCCAGTTTATAATCCAAAACTTACTCCTAGTGCATTATTTAATTTGTCTATTATTTTCTCATCATCAATGTGACCAATCCTTTCTTTCAACCTACTTTTATCTATTGTTCTTATTTGCTCTGTTAAGACTACAGAGTTATTTTTTAAGCCACATAAAGAAGAATCAATTTCTATATGTGTAGGCAATTTGTTTTTTCCCGTTTGTGATGTTATTGCAGCAGCTATAACTGTTGGACTATACTTATTTCCCAAATCATTTTGAATAATTAGTACTGGCCTAATTCCTCCCTGTTCTGAACCTACTACTGGACTTAAATCTGCATAAAACATATCGCCTCTTTTTATTTGCATATCATTCACTCCTAATATTACTGTATTGTCAAGTATGGTCATTTCTATTTTTAAAATCGTAGCTTTTATACAATAGAAAATAATATTCTCTAGTATTGAAATAAAATTAACTATTTAAATTTATTTCCTTATATAATATGTAAACTACACTGTTTTTGTTAGCATCTTTTATTTCCATTTTTATAGGTTTATTGTTTTTGCTATCTATGTATAATGTTTTATTATTTACTTTTAAAACTGTCTCTTCTTTTTCTTTATTATAATTAGATTCTTTATTATTTTTAAATTCTTTTATAAAACTTATTAAATCTAGACAATTATCTGATATATATTCATAATTTTCATATACTATTTTTAGCTTTAACTCTGAATTTTCTACTATTAAATTATTATCTTTTTTCACTATTTTCAGGCCTGAAATATTACTTGGTTCTAGCACTTCTTGTTCTAATATCTCTTCATTTTCGTTTTTCTGATATTTTTGTTTTATTAAATATTTGTTTTCATTTTTATTACTTTTTATTTTCACTTCAGCTATTGTGTTATATGATTTTAAATTTAATATGTCTTGTTCCTTTCCTTGACTAGTTATATTATTTCCATTTTTGCTAATTTTATTAACTATCACAAAAATAATTATAAAAATTATGGTGCATATAATAATAATTTTCGCTTTTTTATTCAAAAAAATTCACTCCTTAAAACAAACTCTTAATTAAATTTATTCTAAAAAGCAAATTTTATTCTTTTATTGTACTACCTATTTTTTAATTTAGCTTTTAATATTTCTAACTCTTCCTTAGTTAAACCTGTAGCCTCTTTGATTTTCTCTGTCTCTATTTTCATTTTTATTAATTTTTCTGCTGCTTTCATTAATCCTCGTTTTTCACCTCGTCTTTCACCAATTTTTTCACTGTTTTTTCTCATTATTCTGTTTTCTCTTGCTAACATATCACATACCGCTAATCCATACATTGGACCATCTCCTTCTTTCCCTGGTTTTCTTCTTGTAATTTTTGAATTTTAAGATATTTCAATAAGATTTAAATTTATAGCACCAAGATTAATAATAATTTTTATTAATCTTGGCTGAAGTTAAAAATTTTAATATTATCTTTAAATAAATGTAACTTTTATATTTTCTTATTTATCCTTTCTAATTCTTCGTCTGTTAGACCTGTCATATTTTTAATTATAGAATGATTCATTTTAGCTTTTAACATATTCGTTGCTACCTATATTATTCCATTTTTCTTGCCAAGCTCCTCACCTCGTTTTTCTATCTTTTTATTTTCTCTTGCTAACATATCGCATACCGCTAATCCATACATTTGACCATCTCCTTTTCTATTTATTTTTTCTACCTTTTCTAATTGCTCTTTTATCTCTTTAATGCTTATCTTCGGTAATAGTATTTTTATAATGTTATTTTCAAATTCTTCTTTCGCTTCTTTTATTATTTTCCCTTGTTTTTCTTCTTCCTGTAATTTGTCTATTATTTTTATAAAGTTCTCTTTTACTTCTTCTTCGTTCTTAGATTTTTCTAGTAAAAAGATTTTTTCTAAAAAGTTGTTACTTTCTAATAGTTCTTCGTTTGTATATTTATTTACATCTTCTAAGACATAAAAACTATTGATTCCTAGCTGTTCTTTTAAGTATGTAGTACATTTTTCTTGTACTTGTAGTAAGTTTTGTGGTACTTTCCATTTTCCTGAACCTGTATAGATTACTACTGCTATTATTAATGGAACTTTGTAACTCTTTTGTTTTATTCCTTCTCTGTCTACATTACTTTTTAATATTTCACTTTTATATTCACATATTCTATATGGCATTGAGTAATCTACTTTTCGTTGATGTTCAATTAGGAAAAATACATTGTTATTCTTAAATTTATAGACCACATCTGCTTCTCTTATTTCAAAACAGTCTGTTATATATTCTTTATTGTAGTTTATTAAATCATCTGGTTCTATTGGCTCATAAAGCTTTATTGCTCTATTTATAAAATCTGCTGCTTCCTTCTTATTTTCTAATATTTTCTTTACCATTTTATCGTGTTCGTGGTGAATCTTCGTTTTAATATTACTAAATGCTTGTGCAAGGTTCATTGCGTCTTTTAAAAACTCTGGTGGATTTGACATGATATTTTTGTAGTCTCTATATGTTATTTTTTCTTTATTTTCTATAGCTTTTTCCTCCTTTTATTATAATTTGTTTTTACTATATGAGCAATTTTAATCTTTTTGTCTAATTTGGCAATTTCATATAAAAAACTCACATTTTCTTACTTTTATTTGCTTTTTCTTTTGTTTGCTATGTTATTTGAATTTTGAATATTTAGATAAAATTTGAGTTGAATTTTTGAATATTAATGAATTCTAAAAATAAATTTTACAATATAACTAATAAATGACTTTTAAAATTTGAATAAATATTTGAATATAAGTTACAAATATTGTAACCGGCAATAAACTACTTGTCAACAAAAATCGTTCGACATTTTTCGACATTTAAAGCTCAAAAACGCTTGATATTGCTGTTTTTTAGTTGCATTTATTTTTGTAGTCTTTTATTTTTCATTAATTTTCAATTCATTTTGCGTTAAAAAATTTATGCTAAGAGATGACTTTTTTATCGTGAAACCATTGACTAAAAATGAATTTATTTATAAAATATATGCTGTAATAAATACTTCAATCAGTCAAACTATCTACTTAATTTAATAATATTTTTTCATACAAAAAAGCTAATAATGTAAAAGAAAAATGGAAATAATAATACTACAGATTTTCTACAAATGAGAAAATATTATTATATTAAAATGTTAAGTGAAAAAACTAAGTGGAGTAGGAAATCAAAAGAAAAAAGGAGAATTTTAATGCACAAAAATTCATTTTTTAATAAGTTAAATTTAAATATTAATAAACAAAGAGGGATTACATTAATTGCACTAGTAATTACAATAATTATTTTGTTAGTTTTAGCAGGTATATCTATAGCAATGCTAACAGGAAGCAATGGAATACTAACACAAGCACAAAGTGCAAAAACAACAACAGATATAAAAACAGCAGAAGAAAAAGCAAAACTAGCAGTAATGGCTGCAAGAGCACAATCAGAAACAGGAACATTAGATGCAGATAGATTAATACAAGAAATAACGGATAGTTATGGAGGAGTAGCCACAAAAACGGGAAGTGGTTTCCCTATAAATGCATCAATAGATGGCAAAGATTTTACTATAAATGAAAATGGAAATGTAACATCAACAGAAAGAAAAAGTTTATCAGATATAACAGGAAACGAAACAAATAATACTCTAGCTAAAGACGGGTTGGAAAATCCTATAACAATCCCAGCGGGATTTGAAGTAGTAAATCCAAATGCTAGTGTAACGGATGGAATAATAATAAGGGATAAAACACATACAAATACTGCAGGAAGTGAATTTGTATGGATACCAGTAGGAGATATCAAAACAGAAAATACAGGAACCGTAAATATAGAGTTAAATAGATATATATTTGATGAAAATGGAAAAGAAACAAAACAAGGTTCAAATATAATAGAAAAATATTGGTCAGAAATAAATACATCAACATATGGAAATATAACAGCAAAAGAAAATATAGAAAGTGAAGAAAGCGGATTTAGAAAAAGTGCTAAAGATAATCATGGATATTATATTGGAAGATATGAAGCAAGAACAAATACGCAAAGAACATCAAAAACACCAGATGATAAACTAACACAAATAACAACTAAAACAAATGATTATGTATATAATTATGTGACACAACAACAAGCTGCAACATTGAGTAGAAAAATGTATTCAGGAACACCATTTGAAAGCGACTTAATGAATAGTTATGCATGGGATACAGCAACATTATTCTTGCAAACATTTGATAATAGAACTATTGCAAATAAAAAAGTATATTCACTACAAGATAGTTTGAATACAGGGAATCTTGCAAGTCAAGGAACCAACAAATTGAATGTAAACAATCAAGACATAATATGTAATGTATGGGATATGGCAAGCAATTGTTGGGAATGGTCAACAGAGACTTTTAGTAACAGTGATTACCCTTGTACTATTCGAGGAGGCGATTACATCTACAGTGATAACTACAAAGGACATCGTAGCAACCTCACTATTCCCAACGGTAGTCCAAACGGTTCTTTTCGCCCAATATTATATTTGTAAAACTGTGTGCAGACATCGATGATATAAATATCGGAGAATATCTCGGCAGAAAGTTTGAATATAACTGTGTAAATAGAGAGCTTGTCAAGATTAATGTATGAATTCTTTAATAAATTTTATAAAAGTAGTGCAGCAAACATAATGTTGTACTACTTTTTGCATAAAAATCTATAGTACTGGCTGGAACTTTATTAAAAAATTTACAAATATTGAAAATACAAAATGCACCCCCTAATTATTCAACTTTTTGTTTAATAATTAGGGGGATATTTTACGCTATTCCCATTTTCTTAACTAATTTTTTTCCTTTTTTCATCATTGTTTTCTTATTCATCATTCCACTTTCCGCATATAGCATAAACATACCAGTTGTTACTAATCCACCTAGCATTAGACCTTTCATAAATTTCATTTTTAATCACCTCTCTTTTTTATTTATTATTTCTTCCTTTTTACCTTTTTATACTATTTTAGATTGGAATATATTTCATTAATTGCAATTAATGCTAAGAAGATGCCAAAGGATTTTTTTAGTATTGATACATCTATTTTTAATGAAATATTTGCTCCAATAATTGCTCCTAAAATTCCAAATATAGATATTAAAATTCCTTTTTGTAGTTCTATATTTTTATTTTTTAAGTTTACTATTATTGCTACAATTGATGTTGGTATAAAAAATATCAAATTTGTCGCCTGAGCTACGTGTTGTTCTATTCCGCATAAAAATGTAAGTAGAAATATTAGTATTGTTCCTCCACCCATTCCCGTTCCACTTACAATTCCAGATACTAAACCAATAATTATTTCTGCCATTTTATTTTAATACTATTCCTTGTTCATATTTAGATTTTTACGGCTTTATCTATAAACCTTTGCATATGTCTCCATTTTTATTTTTTATTGATTTTTTATTAATTTGGTATTCTTGTTTATGTTTTTTCTTATATTAACATTTTATATGACGCATAAATTAAAAATATTGTAAATGCTATTTTCAATATTTTTTCTGGAAGTTTTTTTAATAATTTAGCTCCAATATAACCACCAATTGTTCCTCCTATTGCACATAATATTGCTATTTTCCAATCTATATAGTGGCCTTTGTAATAGAAAAAACTACTTGTTATTACCATTGGCAAAATACAAAATACTGATGTTCCTCTTGCTTTTGAATCTTCTATTTTTAATAAATATATAAATGCTGGAACCAGTATCATTCCTCCACCTGTTGAAAATAGTCCACTTACAATTCCCGCTAACAGTCCAATTATCGAGTTAATAAAAATTTTTTTCACAACAATGTTATCTCCACTAATCTTTTTAATTCACATATATAACTTAGTCTGAAAAAATCTATTCAAACCAAATTTGCACAAAAAAACTACCAATAAGTTTCCATATAAATTAATATATGGATTCCATACTTATTAGTAGGTTTTCCAATTTTTTTAAATTTATTTATATTTTTTTATCTCACATTAATTTTATTATCGATTTTGCTCTATAATTAAACTTTATAACCATTTATTAGCTTTCTTGTAATTGTTTATTATAATCATTATTTAATTTATTTGTTACTTTAGGTACATTTTCATCTGGCACATAATACTGTGTTCCTAAAACTTCAGCAGGTAGATATTGTTGCTCTGTGTAATGTCCTGGATAATCATGTGGATACTTATATCCTTCGTGATATCCTAAGTTTTTCATTTGCTCTATTGGTGCATTACGCACATTCATTGGAACTTCACCTGTATATCTGCTTTTTACATCTTCTAAGGCTTTGTTTATTGCCAAATATGATGCGTTTGATTTTGGTGATGTTGCTACATAGACTGCCGCTTCCACTAATAATATTCTAGCTTCTGGCATACCTATCATATGTACTGCTTGCATAGCACTATTTGCAACTACTAACGCATTTGGATTTGCCATACCGACATCTTCTGAAGCTGCTATTACTATTCTTCTTGCCAAAAACATTGGATCTTCTCCACCATTTAATGCACGTGCCAAGTAAAATACTGCTGCATCCGGGTCTGAACCTCTCATTGATTTTATAAATGCACTTATGTTATCATAATGTGATTCTCCGTCCTTATCAAATATTGCTTTTCTTGATTGCACACTATTTTTTATTACATCATCTGTTAAATGAATGTATCCATCTTCACTCATTGCAGTTGTAAGTGTTGCTATTTCTAATCCATTTAATGCGGTTCTAACATCTCCATTACTTATTGATGCTAATTTTTTTAATGTTTCATCTTCTATTTTTATTTGATATTCTCCGTAATCCTTCTTTTTTTGTTAGAGCATTTTTTAGAACTTGATACACATTTTCTTCTGTTAATGGATTTAACTTTATTACCATTGACCTTGATATCAAAGCTTTATTCACTTCAAAATATGGGTTTTCTGTTGTTGCCCCTATTAAGATTATTGTTCCATTTTCTACATATGGAAGTAAAGCATCTTGCTGTAATTTGTTAAATCTATGAATTTCATCAATAAATAAAATGCTTTTTCCTGTTGGGTTTAGCATAAAGTTTTTGGTCTCTTCGATAACCTTTTTTATATCTGCGACTCCTGCTGTTACTGCATTTATTTTGTAAAATTTATATTTTGTAGTTTCGCTTATAACTCGTGCTAGTGAAGTTTTGCCACATCCAGGGGGGCCAAATAGTATAATACTTGATAATCTATCTGCTTTTATTGTTCTATATAATACCTTGTCTTTTCCAAGAATATGCTCTTGTCCAACATACTCATCTAGGCTCTTAGGTCTCATCCTAAATGCTAGTGGTTCATTACTCATTATAATCACATTCCTTTTATTGTTACGTATATATTAATGTTAAAAATTTCTTTTATTTTCAATGTTTTCTATATTATAATTTTTCAATAAGTACAACTTTTTTAATTACTGATTTCCCAATAAGTGTAATCCTTTTTTAATTAATTCTTCTGTTGTTAATTCATTTACCTCTATTTTTTCAAATACTTTTTCAATTTCTTTTTTATTATATCCTAACACTTGTAATGCTTCTATTGCTTCCTTAGCTTTTCCTTGACTTTCTAGTAGTTCTTGCATTTTTGTCTTTCCTGAGTTAACATTTTCTTCACCTATTTGTTTTTTGATAGCTTCAACTTGTTGTTCCATTTTTATTTTATCTTTTAATTCTAATATTATTCTTTTAGCTGATTTTGGCCCTATTCCAGGTATTTGTGTTAGTGTTTTTACATCTTCTGAAACTACTGCTAATGCAAAATCTGATGGTTCACAAATTGCTAGCATACCTAACGCAGTTTTTGCTCCTACACCACTTACTCCTAGAAGTAATTCGAACATTTTCAATTCTTCTAACGTGTTAAATCCAAATATACTTATATCATCTTCTCTAACTCTATAATGTGTATGAATTTTTACTGTTTCTCCTATATTTCCTAAGTTTTCTATTCCATTTTCTGACATAAATACTTTATATCCTAGACCGCCTACATCTATTACAACATAGTCTGTCATTTTCATTTCTAAAATTCCTTTTATATATGCTAACATTTGTAACCTTCCTTTTTTCTCATTTGACGCTATTATATTTTTTGCTACTTATTTCTTATCTAAGGTTTGCCCCATCAGATTTTTAAAATCATCTCATTTTTTATTATGTATCATAGAAATATGTTGCTTCTAAATCTGCTTCATGTGTTAATAATGCTATTGGATATTTTTTATAAGTTGCTCCAATTGCATTATAATTTTCTTTTGGCTCTGTATATCCCATATGCCAACGAATTGAGTATTTTTCTTCAGGTGTTAATTTTATGTATTCTGTAATCATCATTACTGATTTTTCTCCATGCCCATATGGAATTGTATCATCTACTGTATAATATGGCACTTTTTCCCATACACCTAATGCATTTTTAGCATTTCTGTAATCTACTTTATAAAAATTTGTTTTACATATATCATGTAATAAGCCTATTAATATTATTGATTCTTCTGAAATATTTATATCCATTACACAATTCTCAACTTTATGTTTTAATATTTCATAAACTTGCATACTGTGTGCTGCAAGCCCACCTTCAAAATTTCCATGAAATCTTGTGCTTGCTGGTGCTATAAAGAAATCTGATTTTTCTAAAAAATTAATTAAATCCTCTATTCCCTCTCTTTTTACTTTTCTTAATAATGCTAAAAATTCTTCTTTCATCTATCACTTCATCCTTTCGTTAATATTAATTATCTATCATTTTCTTCCTCACTATTTACTAATTCGTTTACATCAATTTGGTTATCATATTGAGTTGCATCTGTTGATTTTTTTATGGTTGTTTTTGCTATTTTTTTATTTAACCAGCTAGCTGCTCTATCTTTTTCACTTTTTCCTAATATCAAACCATTTTGTTTTAATCTTTTTAATGTTTCAATATCACAATGTAATGGTCTCTTTTTCTTTGCCGAATACATATACACTTGTACATCATCTGTTGCTTTATCTATTCCGTATATTCCAAATGTATAATCATAATCGTCTTTATTTTTCTTTTTTCTACACATAAAACTTTTGATTTCATATGCTTCCATATCCAATTTAGATTCTGGTATTATTGTTTGTAATACTGAAGTGTAATATTGTCTGGCTTCTATTACTCCCGCGTTTTTTGTTGCTTCATAAATTTCTTTATTTTCTAATATTTGTCTCATTTGTGCTGCAACATTATCTTCATCTTTTAATTCACTGGCTAGTTTAGCAATTACATCATTTTGGTAGTCTTTTTCATTTTCTATATATCCCACTTCAATTAGCATTTCAGTTAATTTTTCTGGTGGAATGGTTTCCCAACATGATTTTTTTATCGCAAACCATTGTAATCTCCTTTTAGTTTGTATATTTTCCATATCTCTTTGACAGTCAACTTCATATCTTCTTACAGATTTAGTTATTATCATAGTATTTCTGTGTGTTATTCGTTCACAATCTGCATCATCACTACATACAATGCTATTTATTCCAAACTCTTCTAACATACTTGAATATAAGCTAGCCATTGATATACAAGTTATTCTTCTCTCCTTTACTGCTTTATCTACATCAGTAATATTATCCATTGATTCTCTTACAGATTTTTCTCTTTGCTTAATATTGCCATAAAATCTAGTATCAAACACTTTTCTTTTAGCCAATTCTACATACACATATAAAGCTGTTTTTAGTTCTTTTTCTTCCTCTGTTCCTGTAAAATCTGGTATATTTTGTTTTAACTCTTCTATTAATTCTTTTTTATTCATATTGTTCACCTATTGCTTCCTTTTGTTTCTTGCATATTATACCACATTATTTTAATTTTTCAAAATTATTTACATATAATGTAACTATAGAAAAATCAATATATATTATTTTATGCAAGGTCGCGTAAGCGACCAAACGAACTATGCAAGTGCGATTAGATCAACCTACAAGAATTTAAAAATTGTAAGGTTGCAATACACAAGGCATAAAGAAAATAATATATATTGATTTTTATTATAATAATTATTTTATTTCAACTTCTACATTATAAACATTTCTACTTCCATCAAGCTTTATCCTATTTTCTACCTCTTGCCCATTAAGTCTAACATAAATTAAGCCCTGATTTTTCTCACTAAGATTTTTAACCACTATATTATAAACACTTTCTTTCCACTTATACTGAATTTTATATTCTTTCCAACTCTTAGGTATACATGGATTTATTGATATATAACCATTTTCTATATTTAGTCCTAATATATACTTTATTCCAGCTTCATAATACCAACTACTTGAGCCTGTATACCATGTCCAGCCACCTCTGCCAGCTAAGTTTCCTGCACCATATATATCTGCTGGTATTACATATGGTTCTACTTTATATTTATTTGATGCTTCTTTTGTTCTTGAATGTTCTATTGGGTTTATCATTCTATACAATTCAAAAGCTTTATCCCCAAAGCCTAATATGCTTTCAGCAATTATTGCCCATACTGCTGCGTGTGTGTATTGTCCACCATTTTCTCTTACTCCTGGCAAATATGCTTTTATATAACCTGGTTCTAATTTTCCTTTTTCAAATGGTGGGTCTAACAATTTAATTATTCCATTATCTTTATCTACCAAGTGATTTTCTAAGCTTTCCATTGATATGAATTTTTTATCATTATCCCCTGCATTTGAAATCACACTCCAACTTTGCGCAATACTGTCTATCCTACATTCATCATTTCCAATACTTCCTAATATGTTTCCATCATCCATATATGCTCTTTTATACCATCTTCCATCCCAGCCATTTGTATTTAATGCTTTTTTTAGTTTTTGTTTTATTTCATCATATTTTATGGCCAATTGCTCATCATTTTTTTCTTTACATATTGGAATAAATCCATCAAGTATTTTGTACAAAAAGAAACCTAACCAAATGCTTTCTCCTTTTCCTTTATTTCCTACTGCACTAAATGCGTCATTCCAATCTCCTGAGCCGATTTTAGGCAATCCGTTTTCTCCAAAGTTTAGACTTTTTTCTATTGCTTTTACGCAATGTTTATATATGCTCTCAGCTAACGTACTTTTTACATATAGGTTATACTTCTCATCTTGTCCTTCTTCTAATATCGGTCCTTCTAAATACTTAGTTTCTATATCTAATATTGATTTATTTCCAGTAAATTTTATATATTCTATTGTCATATATACTAGCCACAATAAATCATCTGAAAATCTTGTACGTATTCCTCTTCCGGTTTCTTCATGCCACCAGTGTTCAACATCTCCTTCTAAAAATTGATGTTCACTGTGTTTTATTATTTGATTTTTCATTATTTCGGCATCTAAATATTTAAGCCCTAAAGTGTCTTGTAATTGGTCTCTAAATCCGTACGCTCCGCCTGATTGGTAATATCCGCTTCTAGCATACAACCTACTTACTATTGTCTGATATGCTAACCAGCCATTTAACAATATATTTGTAGATTCTATTGGCGTATATACTTGCAGTCTTCCGAAGTAATTCTTTCCAATATCTTTTTGTATTTTCTAATTCTTGTTTAACATTTGGTATTTTACTGTATTTATATGCAGTATTTTTACAATCAATTAACTTTTCATCAGCACCTAATATTAACACAACTTCTTTTTCTGCATAACTTTCTAGTTCTATTTCTATTTCAAACGAAATACAGTTTTGCTTTCCTAGTCCATTTTCATTATTAAGCCTATCTTTATAAACTCCATCTGGTTTTTCAAGTGTACCAAGACCTTTAAAGAATCTTCTGTCACCTGTATATGAATTTATTTTTTCATTCGCCGCTATATATGATATGCTATTTGTTTCATTATTATATATGCTTTTAGCATATATAATGTTGTTGTTTTTATCAAAATTAGTCCATATATAACCATTTGTTTTTATCTCATCTTCCCCTAATACTGGCTTTGTATAATAATATAATTTAATATTTTTTCTATTTGGCGTAATATTTTTTAATTTTAGCAATGTAATTTTACAACAATCTTCTGTTGGAACAAATACTTCTGCTTCCTGCTCTATTCCATCGCTTTTATGAATATATTTGCAATAGCCAAATCCATATATTATATTGTAATTTCTATCATCTGGCATTGGATTTAGGCCTAATGACCATACCTTTTTATTATCCTTATCTTTTATATATATTACTTCACTTGGTATATCATAATTTGGGTTGTTCTCCCAACTAGTTACTCTATTTAGTCTACTATTTTTATACCACGTATATCCACCCATATTTTCAGTTATTACTGTTCCAAATCTTTTATTTGCTAAAATATGACTCCATACAGTTGGTAATCTATTAGCTTTATTTACCTTTATTAAATATTCTTTTCCATCTTCTGAGAAACCTCCATATTCGTTATAATATTTTAATTTCTCATTATCTTTTAATATATCTATATCTAGTTCGTTATCTTCTACAAATTGAGCTTTTTCTTCACTTTCTATTATTTTATATCTTTCTAAATAATCTTCTTCTAACTCCTTTATATTATTTTTCAAGCTTCCTTTACTACTATCTATGCTAATTGTTGCAACTATTTCTAATAATGCTATATCTTTTTTATCTATTTCACCCTTAACTAAACAAAAAATTCCAGTTCTTTGGTTTTTCAAATATCCCATATGTTGACTTAAAATCACACCTTCAATTTCTTCTCTAACATAATTTTCGTAGCTGTGCTTTTCTTCGTCTAGGATAACTAACTCTGTTTTTACATTTTTACTTCTAAAAAATTCATATGCTTTTAATATGTCTTTTAACACATATACATCATTTACATCTTTTATTTTTACAAGTATTATTGGATAATCTCCTGAAATACCATATTTCCATAAATCTGCCTGTTCATACTGCCCTACCTTTATACGTTTTAATCTTTGACTTTTTACTGAATTGTCAAAAATTATATATGACAACATCTTTTGGTATAATGTAATATCTGTGCCCTTTATTCTTAAATATCTGCTTTCTGCCTCGACCCTTGCTTTAGATAATTCAAATTCCATTTTAACATTTTCTACCGATTGATATTTTTGTACACTATTTTCTAATTTAGCCTTATCTTCACCTACTCCAATTATTAGGTTTACATATACCTGTTCTTTAGGTTTTATTTTTATAATTCTTTTTAATGCAACTATTGGTTCTGTTACTAAACCTATTTTTCTAGAAAATGGTATTGAATTTTTAACCATATATGGTATTTCTAAATTACCTCTACCTATGAATTTTTCTTGGTTTATTTCGTATTCCAAATCCCCAATTGTTTCACAATTTGTGGATAAATTAGCTATTAAATACATCTTTTTTGAATTGTTTTCTCTGTTTGTTCTTTTTACAATTATACTGTTTGTTCTTTCATCAAATTCTGATACTAAGAACAAATTATTAAATGCAGGATGAGCATAATCTTGTTCCTTTTTTGACAATACTGGCTCAAAATATGTTATAACTTCTATTGTTTCTTCTTCTTGTCCTTGATTTTCCAATATTAAACTACGTAATTCAACCGGTTCATTTGATGCAACAGTTGTTTTTATTTTTGTTTTTATATTTCCTTCAATTATTTCTTGTTCTACACTATCTGGCATAAATTTTATTTGATAGTTATCTTCTTTTTTATTGTTAAAATTATAATTTGAACTCCATATTTGTTTATTTTTTATATTTTTCATTACAAAAAATATTCCTTGCGAGTAGTCATCTGTAGGCTTAAATCTATTTACATATATGTCTTTATATTTGCTTATTCCTTCTCCTTTTTGATTTATTGCAATTGTATAATTTTCGTTTGATATTACATTTCCCGTTATTAATCTTTCGTCTATTTTATTGTATTCTGTTACTACATAATTTTCATAATCTTTATATTTTAATTTTTCTACCTTTTCTTTTTTCTCTTTAGTTATTATAGATTTTTCTGGCATTGTTTCTTGCAACAATATGCTAATTGCTTTTATTTCTGGATTTTCCACAAATCTTTTTTGTAAAATATTATTGTTAAATAAATTGTTTATAGATAACAATATTAGTCCTTGGTGATGTGCCATATATGTTTTTACAACACTGGATGTTTTTCCCTTTTCTACTCTTTCTGGTGTATAATCAATTGATTCATAAAAACCATATTTGTTATACATTCCTTCTTTTTCAAGATTTTTTAGGTTTATTACTTCTTCTTTTGGGATATCATTTATTGCTAATACTCCTCCATATGCAGATACTACTAGTTCGTCTGCAAGCCCTCTCTTTAGGCCTAACCATGGTATTCCAAATGCTTTATATTGATAATTTGATTTTAAATCTTTTACATTAAATGCTGCTTCTGATATTCCAAATGGAATATTTAATTTTTTTGCATATTCTCTTTGGCTTAATATCATAAATTTGCAAGACTCATCCAACAAACTCCCTTCATATCTTGGCACATTTATATCTGGCATTAAGTATTCAAATGCTGTTCCAGACCAGGATATAAGTCCTTTGTATTTTCCTAATGTTGTAAGAGTCCTACTTAAGTGGTTCCAATGTTTCGATGGAACATCTTTTTTTGCAATTGCAACTAAACTTGCTTGTCTTGATTCAGATGCTAATAAATCATAATATGAATCTGTTAATTTATTTTCTTCTATATTAAATCCAATTGAAAAAATCTGTAATTCATTATTGTATAGAACACTGAAGTCTGTAGTATTTATGATGTTGTCTACTATTTCTATTAGGCTTTTTATTTCTTCTTTGTTTGTGCTATTTGTGTTAATTTCACTTATGCTATTTGTCTTATTGTTTACTATGCTATTAGCGTATGTTTCAAAAAAATCTTTAACCACATACATATAGCCTATAAAGTTACCACTATCAACTGTTGAAATATATCTTGGTATTAATGGCTCTTTACTTTTTATCTGATACCAATTATACAAATGTCCATTCCATTTAGGCAAATCCATAATTGTATAAATCATATTTTTTAACAATTCTATAGCTCTTTCTTCTGTTATATATCTCATATCATATGCAGAAATGACTGCAAGAAGTGACAAGCCAATATTTGTTGAAGATGTTCGTGGCACAATTTTTTCTCTTCTATCTTCTTGATAATTATCCGGTATTAAGTAATTGTTTTCTTTAGTTAGATATTGTTCAAAAAAACTCCATGTCTTTCTTCCAATTTCCATTAAATATTCTTTTTCTTCTGAATTTAATTTTTCAATTGGTTTTATTTTATTGACTTTTTGACTTATATACCACATCACTTCAGGTGCTATTATCCAAATAACTCCCAAAACAATTCCATATATTGAATTAGCCCATATGCCACAAGCAACTTCTATAGTTCCAATAAATATATTAAACCACATTTGTTTTATATATGCTGTAATGTTAGATTTAGCTTGTTTTTCTGCTTCTTCTGATGTCATCCACTCTAGCAAGTTCCTATGTGAAATACACACTCTATACAATGTTTTTATAATTGCTTTTGCTGAAATATATGCCTTATATGGTAAACACCCTATTGTTAAAATCGCCCTTATTAGAATTCCTTTTACTCCAGAGATTTTAGGTGTAAATGTTTTAGATTTTTGCTCTCCTTCTTTTCTAAAAACTATAGTGTTGATTAGTTCTAGCATAAATGGAATTACTGGTATAATTAACATCCAAATATAGCTTTTTTTTGCTAGTGCTAGAACCAACATACTAATTAAAACTGTAATTTCTAATAAACTTCTTCTTAAATTATCTAATATTTTAAATCTTGATATTAGATTTAATCCATATTTGGGCAATAACCACTTTATAATTTGCCAGTCTCCTCTTGTCCATCTAGATAATCTATTTATAAAACTATTATATTTTGTTGGATATCCGTCCATTAGCATAATATCTGAAACAAGGCCACAACGTAAGTAACAACCTTCTAACAAATCGTGACTAAGTACTGTATTTTCTGGAAATTTGTTATTTAAAATTTTAGAAAATACTTGTAAATCATATATTCCTTTTCCTGTAAAAATTCCCTCTTTAAAATTATCTTGATACAAATCCGATATTGCATTTGTGTAATTGTCAATTCCTCCTGCACCGGCAAATATTTTAGTAAATAAATTAAAATAGCTAATATCTAGATTTATACCAACTCGTGGTTGCATTATTCCATATCCTGAAATTACTCTAGTATTTGTATTGTCTGTTACTGGTTTATTCAAAATATGTGCCATTGCTCCAATCAATTCAAATGCTGAATTTAATACTAATTCTGTATCTGCATCTAATGTTATAATATATTTTATATTTTTTAATTGCTCTGCTATTTCATTTTTTTGATTTTCTTCATAATTTTCTAATGTGTTTTCCCTGAATGGATTTTCAATATTTCCTAAAAGATATTCATTAAATTGATTTAACATACCTCTTTTTCTTTCCCAGCCAAGGTATGATTTTTCCTTTTCATTCCACATTCTTTTTCTGTATATAAAATTAAAAATTGGTATAATTTCCGCTTCGTTTTGATATTTTTCATTTAATCTGTCAGTTTGTTTTATTCCTTCTTGTATTACTTCTTTGTCAAATGATTCTTCTTTATTTTTACTTTGTGAGCAATCTCCTAATAAGCAAAAATAGATATTTTTAGACTTATTTGCTAAATAAAATACCTCTAATTTTTTCATTAATTCTTTTACTTTTTCTTTATCTTTTATAATTGTTGGAATAACTACCATTGTTTTGTTTTCTTCGTCTATTCCATTTGAAAAATCTAATTTAGGAATTATTTGTGGTTTTACTGTTTTACTTAATATATAAGATATAATTTGCATTACAATTTCTGTTGCAGGTATGAAAAATGCTACCATACTTAATATTAAAAAACTTGTTTTTTGTATATTGCTGTTTGTTATTTTCGCAAAATAATACGAAATTATTAGACTTAAAATTGTTATTACTGATATATAAATTCTTGATTTGTTTGTACAACTAAGTTCTTTTTTAGATTTGTAATTTAGTTTTTGATATAATTCTTTTTTTCCTTTATCTATTAAATAGTATCCTATATGCTTATTACTTTGCTGTGATATTTCTAACACTTTTTTTGATATATATATTTCAGAAATTTTAGTTTTCTTAGATATTTCTTTTATTGTGTTTCTGTAATATGTTTTGGTTTTAATGTCCATTTTTTCATATATTCCACTAGGGTCTTGTTTTAGTAATTCTTCTACTCCATTTATTTTTTCAAATATATCTAAAAAATTTATTCTTTGAATTCTTTTTATACTTGTTATGCTATTTCCTATTGATACTTTTCTTACAGCTATATCAAAATGCTCTTTTTTTATAACTTCTGATACTGTAGTTCCTGTGAGTTCTACTGTTTCTTCTAACGCTTTTAAATAGCTATATCCCTTTTTTCCATATCTTTTTAAAATATATGACATATACTCTACAAATGAGTATTGGGTATCATTTTGTACATCTTTTTGAAATTTCTTATCTTGATTTATTTTGAATTTCTGCTCTTGCTTATTTTTGTTTTCTATTAATCTTTCTACTATATTTTCAGCTTTATATTTTTCAATTTGTGCAACATATATTTTTTCACATACCTCTCGTATGTTTTCTATTATTGCTATTTCTAAAAATAATCCTATATTCCATATTTCTTCCATATTTAACGTCTTTTTAGTTTGATAACTTGCAAGATAATGTTCTAAATCTTTTCTTTCTATATTGTTATCTGTATATGCCACAATTTCTGCTGCTAATACATATATTCTAGCAAATCCTTTATATTGTCCATTTGCTATTCCAACAAAATTTGTATATTTTTTTATTGTTAATTGATTTTGTATTTGTTTTACGCATTCTTCTATAACATATAAATTATCTAACAACCATTCACCTGCTGGATGTATGCTTATTCCTAATTTTAAGTGCTCGCTTAATAGGCTGTATACTTCTTGTATTACCCTAAAGCTTTCCATTAAATGTGGTATTGGATACGTATTTTTATCAGATTTTGCTACTAGGTTATGGTTTGCAGCTACTTTTTGCAAATGATTTTCTAACTGCATTTTATCTAATTGAGTTCCATTTATTTTTAATATTTTCAAAAAAATTCCACCCCTTGCTAATATGTTTTATACATATTGTTAGCAAAGAGTGGTAATTTTATACATTTATTTACCTTTCTTCGTCATCACGCTCTGTCATTTTTGCATTAGTTTTTGAAGTATTTAATTCTTTTTGTGTTGTTTGATCATATGTTATTTTTTTAATTTTTGCATTTCCATTTTGGTCTTTTACAACTTTATTATTTTCATCTACTTCATATTCGATTTTTAAATCTCCTGCTGCAAATTGACTTGTCTCACCAATTACTTCCTTATATGCTTTTATTATATCTTTTTTGTCAAATGTTCCATTTCTTACATTAGTTATGTTAGTTTGTGTTCGTGCAACTTCTTTTATATAATTTTCAATTTCGTCTGGTAATTGGCTTTCAAATATTGTTCTATTATTATATTGATTTTCACCTTTAACTTCAATATATTCTCTGCTACCATCACCTTGACTTTTATCATAGCTTGAGTATATTCCTATATCGTCATTTTCCACTCCAAGTTGAGCTGCAAGTTTTGATTTTATAACATCCCTTTGTAAGTTATAAGTATCATTTCCAATACTTATTAATTCTTCGATATCTATATCGTCAGAAGATAATCTTTCTTGTAATTCTTGTATTTTTTGTAATGTATCTGCATCTATTTTTAAATCTTCTGCAGTTTTTCCACTCTGCTCAGCTTGTTCTAATGTTATTGGTGCATTATCTGTTTTAAATGTTGCATATGCTTGGGTTCCCCAATATCCAATTCCTCCTACTAATGCTGCTGCCAATGCTATTGCTATTACTTTTTTCTTTCCCTGTAAATTAAATTTTTGTTTACTTGGTTTATTCTTTATGGTTCTTCTTTTACGCCTTGTTTCTTGATTTTCCGTATTTCTAGCTCCTGAATCTCTAGTTTCTGTAGCTTTATTCTCTACATCTCTAGTTCTTTCGCTTGTTCTTTGACTTTGTGCTAGTTGTACATGTTGTACTTGTTGCACTTGTGGTGCTTGCGGTGCTTGTTGTACTTGTGGTACTTTTAATGGTCCTATAAAATTTTCTCTTTTTGTTTTTCTTGTTTCTATTATTTTACCTGTTTCAAAATCTATTATCTCTCCCATAATTATTTCCTCCTTTGAATCCATCATACACCTTTATTATACCACTTTTAGTTCTAAAATGCAAAATCCACTACACCAGCTCAATTTTTAATTACTTTTCGAATGTATAAAAGTAATCTAAAATTCCATTATATATTCCCCAAGCTAACCTATTTTGATAACCATCTTCAAGTAGTTGTTTTTCTTCTTCCGGATTTGATAAAAATCCACATTCTACAATACTTATTGGGATTTCTACATTTTTCATAATATATACTGTGTCAAGTTTCATCGGTACTCTATTGTTTTCTTTTTGTATTGCTTCATTTAAATTTTCTTGTATCTGTTTTGCCAATTTCTTGCTGTTATCATTTTTTGTATTATAAAAACATTGCCACCCAAAATACTCTGATTGGGGTATTTTATTTAAATGTATTGATACATAAATATCTGCTGAATTTTCGTTTCCTATTTTCACTCTATTTCGTATATCAGATATCTTTTTTTGTCTTAATGTTTTACTGTCTAAGCTATAAATTGCTTTTTCGTCTGATCTAGTCAAAATTACTTTGCTCCCATTTTGTTCTAATAAATTTTGTAATTTTAACGCTATTTTTAAATTTGTTTGAGCTTCTGTTGTACCATTACTGCTTTGTGCACCTTCATCTGGAGTTCCGTGTCCTGCATCTATTACTATTGTTTTCCCAGATGCTGGTGTTGCTGTTGTTTCAACAGTATTTTCAGTTTTTATATTAATTTCTTTATTATTAGCTGTTTGTACCGCAAATGTAAATAATGAAACTAATAAACAACATAATATTATATGGATTCTCTTTCTATCTATTATAACCATAGTTCTTCAATCTCCTAACACTATTTAATTTATTATATTAGGATTTTGATATTATTATTACAACTATGTTTTCTACCTTCTTTTATCTATTGCATAGCTACTTCCCATTACTGATTTAGCAGCATGCTTTACTTGAGCCCCAACTTCTCCGATTTCTAATATGTTATGGAATCTTCCAATATCTGAAACAACTACACCAATTGATAATGATGTTAGTGGAAATTGTTCTATAATTCCCTTTCTGTTTGCAACTTCGATATAACCTTTTTCCAAGTCATCTTGTGTGAAAAATTTAGACACATTTTTGTCAAAATGTGATAATATATTTTGACATAATTTTTCACAATTTGTTCCTGGTACTATTGCAACAAAGTCGTCTCCACCAATATGACCTACAAATGTATTATCTAGTTTATCACTATGCACTAAATTTACAATTGTTTCAGCTGTAAATTCTATTATTTCATCACCTTTTAAAAATCCATATACATCATTATAGGCCTTGAAATTATCCAAGTCTAAATATAATACAGAAAATGGTTCTTTACGCAAAATTCTCTTTTTTAATTCTGCATGAATCTGTACATTTCCTGGTAAACCGGTAAGTGGACTAACTGTTCTGTTGCTCGCTAAAAGTCTATTTAAGTTTTTAACTGTATAATATAAATATTGCTCATCTACAGGTTTTTTTATGAAATATTCTACAGATTCTCTTAAAATTCTTACTCTATGTTCTCTACTAGATTTTGACGAAACTATTATTACAGGTGTTATTGTATTATCTTCATCTTTTCTGATTTTTCTGCATAATTCTATTACATCTCTATCTATTGCATCTTCATTTATTACTATTAAAGATGGAATATTTTTTAATGCTATATCTATTTGCTCTGTTTTTACACTTATAAACTTATACTCTGGGTCGTTTTTAAATAGTTCTCTAAATATTACGATTGAAGAATCATCATCATCTATTATATATATTTCTTGTACCATTTTCTACTACTCCTTTGTTATTATTTGTCCTTATTATATACAAAGTTTTTACTATTTTTCAAGTAACTTTGGTCCTTTTTTTATTTTTCCTTTTCTTTTTAGCTCTTTTATTTTCTTTATTTCTACTTTTTTGTTTAAAATCTCTTTTATTTCTTTATTTTCTATTGCTGGGAACGCTCTTTTTAATCTATACACATTTTTGTATAATTTTAAAATAATTTTGTTTCTTCTCTTTTTTAATTTTTCTATTAATTTCTGCACATTTTCTGCAACATCTGCTTTTATGTGCTCTCCAGAAAAGTTCTCCTCTCTTAATTTTGCTTCTTTTAATTTTTCCTTTATTTCTTGGTTCAACTTTTCTATTTTCTCTAAGTTTACTTTTATATTTTTAACTCTTATTATTGTTACTATCATATCAGTTAAAAATACTATTGTTGCAATTATAATAATATAATGTAATAAATGTGAGTCAACTTTTCGAATTCCAGATTGTACTAGTGGATGTATTATTTTTATAAATACAACTCCTAAAATTCCCCAATATATTGAATTTATTAAGCATATTCTTCCTTGAAAATTCACTTTATGGTTAGAATAGTCCCAATACTTTGTATGGAACATTTTTTCTAACATAACTCCAACAACATATTCCCATAATGTTAATAATACAAATGACACCAAAAATAATAGAATAATATTATTTGATACCCCCTCTAAGAATAGGAACATTATACAAGCTCCAAAACCATATATTGGGCATAATGGCCCGATTAAAAAGCCTGTATTTATCAACTTTCTTTCTATTATTGACCTAAACGTTGATTCTAAAATCCATCCTAAAAATGAATATATAATAAAATATGTTAAAAGTGTTAATATCTCCTCTTTCATTTTTTCCCCTTCTGCTTTTCTGCTATATTTTTATTTATCATATTTTTTCATTGTTTTAATAACCTACAAAATCTCTTTTTATTATATTAGTATAAAAGCCCCCCACCTTTTTGTGGGAGGCTCCATATAATTATTTTCTTACTAAAACTTTAACTGTTTCACTTATTCCACTATCATTGTATACAGTTACCTCTAACTTGTTTTCACCATCGTGCAATGGATATGAATAATTTAGAGTTTTTCTTTCATCTGCTGAAGAATATACTTTTGTTAAATCTAATGCATATTTTTCTGTTTCATTTATAATAAATTCAACTCTAGAAATACCTTCATCATCTGATGCATTTATTACAAAGTTAGCAGCTCCATCTGTTGTTATTTCAAGTTTTGGTTTTGTAACACCTTTTACCTCTTGTTCTTTTGTTTCTGTATTATTATTTGTATCTACTACAGCTACTGTTAATTTATGTTGTCCTTTAGGAATTTCTACAGATTGCTCTGTTTGAATACTATTAATATTTATTCTTTGTTCATCTCCATCATCCCATCTATATGTCATATAAGAAATTTCTGTTTTTCCACTAGCTGTTATTTTTAGGTTACTTCCATCAACCTCAAAATTAATGTCTATATTACCTTGTCTTGTATATGTTTTTGGATAACTTATTTCTCTGCCTTCTTGGTCTACAGCATATACATATAATGTATTTTCTCCTGTTGGTATTTCGATTGTTTGCTCAACACTTCTTTTTCCATTTGCATTCAAATCAACCGGATCTTGATCATTCCAACTATATGTTACTTTTTGTAAAGGTTTATTATGTGTAACTTGTAATTTTAATTGACTATCTGACAAGTCCTCTACATATATTGTAGGCTTAGCTTGGCTGTTTCCAGATTTTGTGCCTTTGTAAAAGGCATATGATGCTGATCCTGTAATTACTAGTCCGAAAATAATCATTGCTATAGCAAAAAATCTTACTATTTTATTTATTTCTACCGGCCCACTATTATTGGCCTTTTTTTTCTTTGTTTTTGGTTGTTCTACACTTAATATTTGGTTCAAAATTTTCACCTCTTTTGTTTTACGCAAACTGATTATACCATATGGTTTTTGAATTGTAAATGTTTTAAAGATAAAAAAACCGCTGATTACTCAACGGTTTTTGTTCGTTATATACAATTAGTTTTGTGTATATGGTAATAAAGCAATGTGTCTTGCTCTTTTTATTGCTTTTGTTATATCTCTTTGATGTTTGCTGCAAGCACCTGTTGTTCTTCTAGGTAATATTTTACCTTTATCATTGATGAATTTTTTTAGTTGTTCTGGATTTTTATAATCTAATTCAAAATTTTTGTCGCTGCATAATACGCAAACTTTTTTTCTTTGTTTTCTGAATCTTGGATTATAATCATCATCATAATTTTTATTTCTTCTATTTTGTTTCTTTTCTGCCATTTTATATTCCCCCCTATCTGTTTTAGAATGGTAAGTCGTCATTTGAAGATACTTCAAAATCTGCACCCATACTACCTGGTTGTGCATTTCCAAATGTGTTTTCAAAACTTGTACTATTTGCTTCTGTATCTCTTCTACCTTCTGCAAAATAAGCTTCTTCTGCAACAACTTCTGTAACATAGTGTTTTACACCTTGGTCATCATCCCAAGTTCTTGTTTGTAATCTTCCAATAACAGCTACTTGTTGACCTTTTTTAAAGTATTTACTACAAAATTCTCCTAGTTTGCTCCAAGCTACGATATTTATAAAATCTGCTTGTCTTTCTTCACCTTGTCTAGCAAATCTTCTATTTACTGCTAAACTAAATGATGCAACTAATGTATTATTTGTTTGTGTATATCTTACTTCTGGATCTCTTGTTAATCTTCCCATTAATATTACTTTGTTCATTTTATCACCTTTTCCTACTTTAATAGGCCCCTGTTTTATTTTGTTTTAACTAATTATATTAGTTTTCTTTTCTTACAACGATGAATTTTAATATTTCATCTGTAATTCTGTAAACTCTTTCAAGTTCTGATACTAATTCTGGTTTTGCTTCAAAATTAATTAGCATATATAAACCTTCTTCATTTTTCTTAATTGGATATGCTAATTTCTTTTTACCCATATTTTCAAAAGATTCAACTTTACCAGCATTGTTTATTAATCCTGTAAATTTTTCTGTTAGAGCTTTAACTCCTTCTTCATCTACACTTGGATTAACAATGATTATACTTTCGTATTTATTCATTATTTTCACCTCCCTTTGGATTTTTAACTTACATTTTCTGCAAGTAGAGATTTGAAAAATCATTTTATTTTTTATTGTTTTGTTGTTTATTATGTTTTTGCCCATAAAAAATAGCTATGTCTTTTTCAAAACATAACTATTTTATCATAAATATTGTTGTTTGACAAGGGGTAAATTACGTAAATTTTGCTACAACGTGTATCTAGTACATTTTGTATCTCGTCTAAAAATACATATGTTTTTTACCTTTTGCAAGTTTTTCTTTTATATATTGGTATAATTTTTTCTATTTTGCAATTCTTCATAATCGACATCTTCAAAATTTTGAAAAAACTTCTGGATTTTGCATAGTTTTTTCATTTGCTATTTTAAAAATAAAGTACACCTAAAACCATAATTTGAATGACTATACTCATAATTAAAACGATACCCCGCAGGAGCATATGAATCATTAAAACCTCCTCCTCGTACTACTAGCACTTTAGATGAATTTGGAATTAATTCTGTTGTAAACTCTGTCACATTCCCACCCATATCATAAATATTCGCTTTTGCATTTGTAAACCCTGTTTTCAACTGCTTAAATTCATTCGCCTTTTTTATTATATTTCCACGCTTATCTTTTACTTCTTTATCATACCAATTTTCATTTAAATTTTCCCTAGAATCGCCATAATTAGTAGCCTTACTATATGTTTCAATAAATTTTACTGCTGTATCCCATGAATAGCTAGAACATAAATACGCTTTTGCTCCCACTCCTGCATCTAATTTCTTAGCTATTTCATATGCATCAATCCATTTATTTTTTGTATATACAATTTGATTTGCTTTTATAACTATGTTGTTCTGTTCATTTCCACTCTCATATCTTCCGATGTAATATCCACCATTATTTTTTATACTATTAATTTCAGTTTGTACTTGTATTGAGATCTCATTTAAAATCTCTGCTGATATTCCATTTGTAATATTTTCCTCTGATGGGGCTACACTTATTAATTCGTCCTTTGTCGCTAATATTCCATTACTATTGGTTATATACCATTTTTCAATCTCTCTTTTATATTGTAATTTGTTCATATCCTTTTCATCAACTGTACATGGTATCCACACATATTCATTTCCTGTTGAACCTATTATAACAAGTCCTTTGTTTACTAGATTTTCACCTTCTACATTGGATACAGCAAATCCTGCTGGAATCTTTGCTGTATTTCCTTCTGCATCTGTATAATCATAATTTTCTAAGTGTGTACTCGCTTCTATTTGTGATAATTGTCTTTGTTCATTTTCAGCAGATTTTTCTGTGGCTTGTTTGGCATTACTTGCTTGAGTTAATATTCCATTTTGCCCTGTTAGCATTGCAATAGAAGAACCAGCTAAAATTAGTAAAACTATAATTGTAATTACTAATGCAATTAGCATTATTCCAAAATCGGTATTTTTATTAGTCAATTTATTTTTCCTCCTCGTATGCTTTCTTTTGTGATATCTTATAATTTTAGATTTATTTCAAGAATAAAGTGGAGCGAAAGCCGTAATTGTCATGAGCGCTAGCTGAAGTGGTGTCCCAGCGATAACCAGCGGGAGAGTTATTACTGTAAGAACCTCCATGCAATATTACAGCTTGGGATGTGGTCGGTTTTAGTTCTGTAGTAAATTCAGCTATGTTTCCTCCCATGTCATAGATATTTGATTTTGTTGTAGTTAATCCTGTATTTAATCTTGTTGCTGTTCCAGATTTCTTGATTACATTTCCGTTTTTATCGTTTACTTCTGTATCTTTCCAGTTTTCATTAAAGTTTTCTCGGGTCGTTGCGTAATTTATTGCAGTGCTATGTGTTTGTATAAACTTTATTGCTGTATCCCAAGCATAGCTTGAGCATAAATATGAAGTAGCTCTATTTCCTACATCTATTCCTTTTGCAAGGGCATATGCCTGACTCCATTTTATGTTAGTGTATGGCACTTGTTTTTGTTTTACTACTGCTACATTATTTTCTTTTCCAGCCTCATATCTTCCAATATAATATCCACCATTTGTAGTTACACTTGCTATTTCAGTTTTTACTTGTTCTACTATTTTATTTAAAACTGTTGATGTTATTCCGTCATCAGCTTCTTCTTTTGACGGAACCACACCTGTTAATGTTAGTTCATCTTTTATTGATTTTGAGCCATTTTCAGATTCTATCCACCAAGCGGTTTCTTCTCTTTTATAAGTATCTTTTGTGCAAGGTATCCATACATATTCATTTCCTGTTGAACCAATTATAACAAGTCCTTTGTTTACTAAATTTTCACCTTCTACATTGGATACTGCAAATCCTGCTGGAATTGTAGCTGTATTTCCTTCTGCATCTGTATAATCATAATTTTCTAAGTGTGTACTCGCTTCTATTTGTGATAGTTGCCTTTTTTCATTTTCGGCTGATTCTTCTGTTGTTTGCTTGGCATTACTTGCTTGAGTTAATATTCCATTTTCACCTGTTAACATTGCAATTGATACTCCTGCCAAAATTAACAATACAATTATAGTTATTACTAATGCAATTAGCGTTATTCCTTTTGTATTTTTCATAATTTTTTTCTCCTTTTTCTTTAGTTTTTCCAATTTTTATTTCTTTAATCATTAACTAAATATTACTTCTTATAAAGCGACAAAAATGTCGCATTTTAAAAAATTTTATCATATAGAAATATCAATTGCAAGCAAAAATGAGTGCATTTATAAATTAATTTTGCCCCACTATTAAATTAATTAAAATATAATTAAATATTTAAACAATGGAGTAAACCTTCCTCATTTCTATTTTCAATTTTACTTCATCGGCTCTAATTATATTCTTTCACTATGTTTTTTATGAATAAATTTATTTTTAATCAACAGTTTCACGACAAAAAAGTCGTTCTTTTTTAACCCCCAATGTAATATAATTTATTTAAAATTTTAGTGGGGGTAATTAAATGTTAAAACAAATACGTAAACAAGAGCAATTATCTCAAGAAGAATTTGCGGAAGAGCTTGGCATTAGTGTCAGACATTTGCAAAGACTCGAGAAGGATGACCATAACATTAAATTATCTACGTTCAAAAAAATGGTTAAAAGTTTTGATATTCCAGATGATGTAATCTTAAAATTCATAAGAACATAAAGAGATTTTTATTTTATTTGACTCAAATTAAAGCCAATTAATGTAAAAATCTCTTTTTATTTATTTTTTCTCTCTCTTCAAGGATAAATATAAATTATTTTCTAGTAAAAACTCTTCTCTCGTTAACCTCTTTATTAAGCTTCTTGTTTTCTCACATATATTATTTTTCCTAGTTTTACTTTGTTGAATCTTTTTTGTAATTCCATTATAGGAATTGGAAGTAATGATATTGCAATTGTTATTAACCATTGTGTTTGATTTAATGGTACTAATTTAAATATTTCTGCTAATTGTGGAATTATTACAACTATTGTTTGTACTATTGTTCCTAATATAAAACTTCCTATTAAGTATTTGTTTTCTAATATTCCTATTTTAAATATTGACTGTTCACTTTTTATGTTGAAACTGTGGACAAGTTCAAGCATTCCTAATGCTATAAATGCCATTGTTCTTCCTACTTCTAGTCCATAATATTTATTTCCTATACTAAATGCTATTAGTGTTAACATTCCAAGCATTATTCCTTCTACTATTATTTTGTTCCATAATCCGTCTGCAAAAATTCCCTTTCTGCTATCTACTGGTGGTCTTTTCATTATATCTTTTTCAGGCGGTTCTAGTCCTATTGCAATTGCTGGTAATGAGTCTGTTACTAGGTTTATCCATAATAGTTGGATTGCTAATAGTGGAGATTTTAATCCTAAAACTAGTCCCATAAATATTGTTACTATTTCTCCTATATTTGTTGATATTAAAAAGTGTATTGCTTTTTTTATGTTGTCATATATATTTCTTCCTTGTTTTACTGCTCTTACTATTGTTACAAAATTGTCGTCTGTTAATATCATATCTGCTGCATTTTTGGCTACATCTGTACCATTTTTTCCCATTGCTATTCCTATGTCTGCATTTTTTAAAGCTGGACTGTCATTTACTCCATCTCCTGTCATTGCAACTACACTTCCTGCTTTTTGCCATGCTTTTACTATTCTTACTTTATGTTCTGGTGTAACCCTTGCAAATACTGAGTAATTTTTTATATCTTTAACCAACCTTTCTTGTGGTATTTGGTCTAGTTCTTTTCCTGTTATTGCTTTATCTTGTGGCTCTAATATATTTAATTCTTTTGCAATTGCTTTTGCTGTTGCAATATGATCACCTGTTATCATTACAGTTTTTATCCCTGCTCTTTTACACGTATTTACTGCTTCTTTTACTCCTTCTCTAGGTGGGTCTATCATACCAATTAATCCGCACAAAATTTAGCCCGTCTTCCATGAATTTTAATTCTGATTTTTTTGGCATTGCTGGTATTTCTTTATATGCTACAGCTATTACTCTTAATGCTTTTTTTGCCATATTTTCATTTTCTTTTTCAATTCTGTTTTTTTCTCCTATTGTAACATTACATTTATTTAATAATACATCTGGTGCACCTTTTGTAATAACTATATATCTTGTACCTTTTTTATGTATTGTTGTCATCATTTTTCTAGTTGAATCAAATGGTATTTCTGCCACTCTTGGCATTTCTCTGTATAATTCAACTTTATTATAGTTGTATTTTAATGCATTTTGTACTAAAGCTATTTCTGTAGGTTCTCCATTAATTTCTGTTTTTCCATTTTCATATACAATATTGCTATCTGTACACATTGCTCCCAGTCTTGTTGCTAACATTTTATCTTTTGCACTTATTTCTACAACTGTCATTTTATTTTGAGTTAATGTTCCTGTTTTATCTGAACATATTACTTTGCTACATCCTAATGTTTCAACCGCTGGCAATTTTCTTATTATGCTATTATTTTTTGCCATTTTGCTTACACCTATTGATAACATAATTGTAACAATTGCAGGCAAACCTTCTGGAATTGCTGCAACTGCTAGTCCTACAGATGTCATAAACATTTCTATTGGGTCTATTTTCTTTATCATTCCTATTGCAAATATTAGCACACATATTGCTAAACATACTATTCCAAGTATTTTTCCTACTTGTGATAGCTTTTTTTGAATTGGTGTTTCAGGTGTTTCGTCTTCCATAATCATATTAGCTATTTTTCCAACCTTAGTATTCATACCTGTTTCTGTTACTACTGCTTTTCCGTGACCATTTACAACTATACTTGCCATAAATGCCATATTTAGCATATCTCCTAGTGGAATATCTGGTTTTGCTATCATATTTGCATCTTTTAGCACTGGCTCTGTTTCACCTGTTAAGCTTGATTCTTCTATTTTTAGATTATGACTTTCTATTAATCTACAATCTGCTGGTACATAAATCCCAGCTTCTAACTCTATAATGTCTCCTGGTACCAAATCTTCTGCATTTATTTCTTGTATATTTCCATTTCTTATAACTTTTGCTTTGGGTGGTGTCATTTCTTTTAATGCCTCTATTGATTTTTCTGCTTTTGCTTCTTGAATTACTCCCATTAGGGCATTAAATACTACAATTGCTATTATTATAATTGAATCTACATAGTCATTTTCTCCTTGAAAATACGATATTAGTGCAGATAGAGCAGATGCTATTATTAGTATAATTATCATAAAGTCATTAAATTGTTTTATAAATTTTACTAATAATGTTTCTTTCTTTTTTTCCTCTAATTTATTGGTTCCATATTTTTGTTTCCTAATTTGCATTTCTTCGTGTGCAAGTCCAATTTTTGAATCTGTTTTCAGCTTTTGTAAAACCTCTTCTTTTCTTAATGTTTCCCACATAATTTCCTCCTTCGTCTTGTTATTTATTAAATTTTATGTGGCTTGTCTTTTATTTATTACTAATTTGTTTGTAATTTGAATTTAACTTTTTGTAGTTTTTTGTCATATTATCTAATAGGAGGGGTTACTTATGTTAATTAATTCTACTTTACTAGCTTTATCAAGTAGTTTAGACTCTTTGGGTATTGGCATTACATATGGTATTAAAAATATGGAAATTTCTAAAATTAGTATATTAATTTTGTTTACTATTTCGTGCTTAGTTTCTTTTTCTTCTATATTGTTAGGTGGTTTTATAAATAATTTTATTTCTAATTCTTTTGCCAATTTAATTGGCTGTAGTGTTTTGGTTTTTATTGGTGTTAGTATGATTTTTAAATCTATTTCTAATTCTAATAATGTGAAAAATAATTATTATGACTTTAACAATTCTAATTTGATTGACCCTAAAGAGTCTATTGCTCTTGGTTTTGCTCTATCTTTGGATAGTTTGGGCATTGGTATTAGTTATAGTTTAACAGATTCTACCTCTTTTCTTTTTCCATTCTTTATTGGGATTTTTCAGGTTGCTTTTTTGAACTTGGGTATTTTTTGTGGTAAGAAAATAAAAAATATAAGTAATTTACCTGATTTTGTTTGCTCTCTTGTTTCAGGTATATTACTTATATTGTTCGGGTTGGTTAGGTTGTTCTAATATACAATTCTTCCTTTCCTTCTCCATCTTCTGTTATTTCAAATTTTATTCCATCCATTGTTACATTTAATGGGAAATTATTATTAGTTGCTGTTCCTCCATAATTATCCATTATTTCTGTTATTAATTTATCTGCCTCTAATGCTCATTTTTCAGACTGTGACCTTGCAGCCATTACTGCTAGTTTCAACTTTTCTTCTGCTGACTCATTGGCAGTTGCAAGCTTCGCATTTTGTGTTTGTGTTAATATTCCCTTTTCACCTGTTAGCATTGAAATTGAAACACCTGCTAAGATTAATAGCACAACTATTGTTATTACTAAAGCTATTAGAGTAATTCCTCTTCCTTTGCTAATTTTATTTATCTTTATATTTTTCAGTATGTTATTCTCTTTTTTTCTATTTTTTCTCATTGATGACTGTTTTTTATTGTTGAATCTATTTTATGAATAAGGTTGTCCTAAAACCAATCATCTCACTATTAATACTCGGAAAATAATCCCATCTTGCTCCTGCGGCTGTCCTAAGATCATATCCTCCTCCACGTATTATAACAGTCTCCGGTGTACTTGGATTAATCTCTGTAGTAAATTCTGCTAGATTCCCTCCCATATCAAAAATATTGTTTCGAGGTGTTGTGCTACCTGTTTTTAATTTCATTGCTTCGTTTGCTTTCTTTATTATATTACCTTTTTTATCTTTCACTTCAACTCCAGACAAATTTTCGTTAGAATAAGTATTTGTCCCATAATTTGTAGCAATACTATGTGTCTGTATAAACTTTATCGCAGTATCCCAAGCATAACTTGAACACAGGTATGAATTGGCATTACTTCCTACATATATTTCTTTAGACTTTTTATATGCTTCACTCCATATTATGTTTGTACTTGGCTCCATATTTGCTTTTACGACTGCCATATTATTTTCTTTTCCGACTTCATATCTTCCTATATAATATCCACCACTTGTTTTAACACTTTCTATTTCGTTATTTACTTGTTTAACTATTTCATCTAAAACATTGAGTGTTATTCCATTTTTATTTTCTTCTTCTGAAGTAGTCATTCCAATTAATGTTAATTCATCTTTAATTGCACTAGAACCATTGTCATTGTTTATTTCCCAAGCATTTTCTTCCCTTTTATACGTTTTCTCAGTGCACGGTATCCACACATATTCATTACCAGTTGAACCAATTATAACAAGCCCTTTGCTCACTAGATTTTCTCCTTCAATGCTTGATACTGCAAAGCCCGCTGGGATTTTAGCTATTGCTCCTTCTGCATCTGTATAATCATAATTTTCTAAGTGTGTACTTGCTTCTACCTGTGATAATTGTCTTTTTTCTTGTTCTGTAGACTCTTCTGTTGCTTTTTTCGCATTGCTTGCTTGCGTTAATATTCCGTTTTCTCCTGTTAGCATTGAAATTGAAACACCTGCTAAGATTAGTAGCACAACTATTGTTATTACTAAAGCTATTAAAGTAATTCCTCTTTCTTTGTTTTTTACTTCTAATCTTGCATTCCTGTTTTTCAAACTTTCTTTGCTACCTATTTTTTTATTTTCTAAATGTAATGTGTGTGTGTATATATATACAGCGCCAAGGCTTTTAGCTTCTAGTTTTTGCATAATTTTTTCTCCTTTTCTTTAGTTTTTCCAACATTTATTATTTTATTCTTTACAAATTCTCATACTCGTACATAAAATATTATGTACAATTAAAATATACATTAAATAATTGTCATTGTCAATGATATTTTATCACTTTCAATCTATTGTTTTTTATTATTTAAAATTAGAAAATATTTATGTTAGTAGAAAGGAATTGATTTATTGTGAAAAGTGCACAATCAGAAGAATTATTCAAAATAATTGGTAAAAATATTAAATATTATAGACTTTTATATAATCTTGAAAAAGGAAAAATGACTCAAGAAACGCTTGCTGAACTAGCTGATGTTTCGATATCTTTGATTGCCAATCTTGAAAGTGATAATATAGCTCAAGGTATTAGTGTTTTTACTTTGTGGAAAATTAGCAAAGCCTTAGAAATTCCTGTTGAAAATTTGTTTAATGGTATAGATAAGAATAATAATTCTTTGCGAGCTTAAGGGCTAATTTTTTTATATTCACACACTAATTAGTATATAAAAAGAAGGTAATTAAGAGCAACTTGTTTATTAAATTTTTATTTAATATATTGTTGCATAAATTATCTTCTTTTTATATTAATCCAATTTTGCATATATCGCAAAATTGCCCCCTATTAGTTATAGCTTATTTATTAGCTATTTTTCAATTTCATTGATAATAGTTTAGATATACCGTTTTCTTCCATTGTAACTCCATATACTGTATCAGCCGCTTCCATTGTTCCTTTTCTATGTGTAATTACTAAGAATTGTGTATTTTGCGAGAATTTCTTTAGATAATCTGCAAATCTGTACACATTTACATCATCAAGTGCCGCCTCAATTTCGTCTAATACGCAGAATGGTGCTGGATTAATTTTTAAAATTGCAAATAGCAATGCAATTGCTGTGAATGCTTTTTCTCCTCCAGATAATAACATCATATTTTGTAATTTTTTTCCTGGTGGTTGTACATTAATATCAATTCCACATTCTAGTATATTGTTTTCATCTTCTAATTTTAATGATGCATTTCCTCCACCAAATAATTCTTTAAACACTTCTGCAAAGTTTTTATTTATTAACGCAAATTGTGTTTTAAATTGTTCTTTCATTGTTTGAGTCATATCTGTTATTATTTTTCTAAGTTTTGCCATAGTATCTTCTAAGTCAACTCTTTGTTCACACATAAAGTCATATCTTTCTTTTAAGTTTTTATATTCTTCAATTGAATCTACATTAACACTTCCAAGCTCGCGTAATTCTTTTCGTAATTCATTTACTTTTTTCTGTGTTAATTGTACATTATCTGGCTTTTTGTATTCTGGTACATTGTTTGGTGTTAGCTCATATTCTTCCCACATTTTGTTTATAATAGAATTTATATCTTCTTCTGTTTTAGTTTTTCGTACATCTATTTTTACAATCTGTGCTTTTAGGTCTTCTATTATTTTAAATTTTTCGTTTATTTCGTCTTCTTGTTTTGCCAATTTTTCATTTTTGGCAATTCTTTCTTGTTTTAGTTCTTCTATTTTTGAGCCACTATTTTTTACATCTTCTTTTATTGATTCTATTTTTTGTTTTGTTTCTTCTATTGATTTTTCTAAATTAAAGTTGTCTTGTTTTATTTCTTCTATTTGACTTTCTTTATTTTTAATACTTTGTTTAGAATTTTCAATATCTTGTAATATTCTTTCTTGTAGCTCTTGTAATGAGGTTTCACTCTCGTCAAATGAAGATACAGATATTTTTAAATTTGTTATATCAAAATTCAAATCGTCTACATATTTTTGATTGTCTTTATTTATATTTGCAAATTCTTGAATTATTGATGTTAATTTTTCTGTTTCTTCTGTTAATGTTTCTATCTCTTTTTGTGTTTCTTCTTTTATTTTAATAGAAGTTTCTTTTTCTTGTTTGATTGTTTCTTGTTCTTCTTTTAGCTTATTTATACGTTTTTCAACTTTTTCTATGTTTTCGTCTATTGATAATACTTTTTGTTTTTCTGTTGCATATGTAATATCTATTTCTTGTAGTTCTTTTTCTAATAGTGTTACTTCTTCAAAAATATTTTCTATTGAATTTTGATATTCTTCTTTTTCATTTTCTTGTTTTTCTATTTTGTTTTTTAAATTTTGAATATCTTTTTGAAGTTTTTCTATTTCTCTTCCTCTACCTAAGATATTTACAGTTTTCTTAGCTACAGAACCTCCTGTTATTGCCCCAGATGGGTTTATTACATCTCCTTCTATTGTAATAATTCTAAATGTATATCCATTTTGCTTAGCTACTTTTATTGCATTTTCCATATTATCAACAATAACTGTTCTTCCTAATAAACTTGTTATAATTTGTTCGTATCTTTTATTGTATTTTATTAAGTCTGATGCAATTCCAATAACCCCTTGGTTATTTCCTTTTATTTTATCTAATTTTTTACCATGAACTGAAGATATTGGTAAGAATGATGCTCTACCTAAATTATTTTTTCTTAAGTGTTCAACTAATCTTTTGGCATCTTCTTCTGTATCTGTTACTATGTTTTGTAAGCTCATACCTAAACACATTTCTATTGCTGTTTGGTATTGTTCTGGTACTTCAATTATGTTTGCAAGTACACCATTCATTCCCTTACCTAATTCTTTTACTTTTTCACAATCTAATAAAAGATTTTTTACACTTTTAACATATCCTTCTTTTTCTTTTTCTGTTTCAATTAAGAATTTTAAACGTGATTCTTTTATTCTCATTTCACTTTGATATGCTTGTATATTACTATCATATAATTTTATTTTTTTATCTGCTTCTTCTTTTTTAGAATTTATTTCTTCTAAATTTTTTACTATTTTATTTCTTTTGCTTTCTATTTCATAAAATTCTTTTGATATTTCTTCTTTATTAAATCGTATATTATCTAGTTCAGAAATGTTTGTCATTATTTCATTTTGTATTTGTTTTTCTCTTTTTTCGTAGTTATCATAGTTAACATTTTGTGTGTTTATTTGTGATTGTAATTCATATTTTTGGTCTGTGTTTTCTTCCACTTTTTGTTTGTGTTCTTCAATCTCTAGTTCTTTGCTAGATAATTTTTCTGTTATTTTTTGTAGCTCTTCTTCTTTTTCTTTTAGCTCTTTTTCGTATTTTTCTTTGTTTTGTTTTAAACTATCTTTTTTCTGTTGTTTTTGTTCTATTTCTTCTTGTAATTCTCTTAGTTTTTCCGTTGTTTCTTCTATCTCTTTTGTGTATCTTTGTGTATTTTCATTATTATTTGTTATTCTTGTTTTTGCTACACTAATATCTGAATTTAACATTTCTATTTCTTTTTGACTTTCAAACCCTAAGTTTGACATTTCTTCTATTTGCGTTGTTATGTTATCTATATTGTTTTTTAATTCTTCTTTTAGAGCTTTTATTCTATCCAAATTTTTTTGCTCTTCTTCACATTGGTTATTGTATATTTCTTCATCTTTTACTATTTCTTCTAAACTTTGTTTGTATTTTTCTATATTGTATATAAATAAGCCAATTTCAATATTTTTTAATTCTTCTCTTAAATTCAAATATTTTTTAGCTTTTTCTGAGCTTATTTTTAATGGCTCTATATTTGTTTCTATCTCTGATAATATGTCATTTATTCTAAGTAAGTTTAGTTTTGTTCTTTCTAATTTTTTCTCTGCTTCTTGTTTTCTTGTTCTATATTTTACAATACCTGCAGCTTCTTCAAATATATTTCTTCTGTCTTCTGATTTATTACTTAAAATTTCATCGATTTTACCTTGTCCTATTATTGAATATCCATCTTTTCCAATTCCTGTATCCATAAATAGTTCTAATACATCTTTTAATCTACAAGGTACTTTATTTATGTAATATCCAGTTTCACCTGTTCTATATATTTTTCTTGTTACTGTTACTTCCGTGTATTCTATTGGTAATGCTCCATCAGTATTATCAAATACTAATGACCCTTCTGCAAAACCTAATGATTTTCTATTTTGTGTACCTGCAAATATAATATCAAGTGATTTGTTACCTCTAAGAGATTTCATACTTTGTTCTCCAAGTATCCACCTGATACTATCTGAGATATTACTTTTTCCTGAACCGTTTGGTCCTATAACACTTGTTATTCCTGGTCTAAATTCCAGTACTGTTTTATCTGCAAAGGATTTAAATCCTTGTAATTCTAGTCTTTTTAAATACATTTTTTCTCACCTGCAAGTAGTTTATACTATTTTTCGACTTTTGTAAAGAATTTTTGCTATACGAATTTTACTCCTGAAACAATTTTTGCTATGCTATATATTAATTTTAGCTTGTCCTTAGAACATTTAGAAAACAACTCTTTAAATTCTCTGTCTAAATATATATTTTGTTCCTTTGTTACCCCTGTAATTAGTTCATCTATTGGTGTTTGTAATAGAAACGCTATTTGTGCTACTCGCCCTAATGAGACTTTACATTTTCCTCTTTCTACTCTACTAAAATAGGCTGTGGATACGTCCATTTTTTCAGCAAAGAATTCTTGAGATAGCCCTAATTCTCTTCTTTTTCTTTTTATTCTTTCTCCCACAAGTTCATAATCAATTCTTGGTTGCATCTTCTCTTATTTACACCTCCGTTCTTTGTAATTTAACATCATACTGTTAGTTGGTCAATAACTCTTTTTTTGCCTAATCTGGCATTTTGTACATATTAGCTCGCTTTTACTCTTTTTTATTTCGTTTTTCTAACTTTTTAGTATATATCCGTTTTTCTGTAAATCTAACTATTAATTAGAGTTGAATTCGAATAATTCGTCTGATAATTTCTATTAATATGGATAAGAATTAGAAGTAAAAATTGAATTCTTTAAATAAATTTTGTATCTTGAAAATAAAATATTTATATTAAGACTTAAACTATAAAATTTTCATTATGTTCCTCGGTTTATTACGAAATCCAAGAAATTCTTACGTAGCTTTTATGGAAAGAGTTCATTTTTAATAATGGAAGGGTGCCATAAAACAAGTTAGAATTTCTTAAATTTCGCCATCAGCCGAGGAATGTAATGAAAAACTTAGATTTCAAGTCTTTAGTTTTGTACTTTAATTTTATATCAACTATTTTTAATTCTATTGTGCTTTAATTTTAATATTAATTTTTTGATCTGAAATGCACTTTTATTGTACTTTTTGACTAAATTCATTATTTACAATTTTATCATATGGTGCTTTTTCTTTTAATTCACCAGCTTGTAGCATAACCTCTTGTAATCTATCAAAAGATTCTTCTTTTAACACTGGATTTTCATTCCAAGCGTCTATATCTTTATAACTTTGTATTGCAGCTGCCAATACCTCTACATCTGTACTTGGAAAAAAGCTTTGGATTGTTTCTGCAATTTCCTTACTGCTATGTTCTTTTACCCATTTTTCTCCTTTAGCTATTGCATTTGTAAATCCTTGTATAGTGTTACTATTTTTTTCTATATAGCTTTTCTTAGTAAAATATGCTGTATATGGAATTTCTCCTGAGGCTTCTCCAACAGATGCCACTATATAACCTTTTTTCTGTAATTCTGTTTGTGATGCAGTTGGCTCAAATAATGTTACATAATCTGCATTTCCACTTGCAAATGCTCCTGCCATTAAGTCAAATTTTATGCTATCATCTAATGTTACGTCTTTTCCTGGGATAATACCATTTTGTTTTAACACATATTCTAATGTCATATATGGTACCCCACCTTTTCTTCCTGGTATTATTGTTTTACCTTTTACGTCTTGCCAACTAAAGTTTTTATTTTCTGCTTTAGATACTAAAAATGAACCATCTCTTTTTGTCATTTGTGCAAATACTTGGCAATAATCTTCTTTTCCTTCGTTATACACATATATTGATGCTTCAGGTCCTGCAAAACCTATATCACACTGGTTGCTTAAAACCGATGTCATTACTGCATCAGCTCCTTGCCCTGTTGTTAGTTCTATTTCAATGCCATTTTCCTTAAAAAAGCCGTTATTTATAGCAACATATTGTGGAGCATAAAATACTGAACGTGTTACTTCATTTACTTTAATAGCAATACTGTCTGATTCTGTTTTAGATTTTCTTACTAAATATGCTTGAATTCCCAACAAAACTACTAACAAAATAACAACTATAATAATAAGCGTTTTCTTTTTCATAAAACTCCTTCCTTTCTCAAAGGCACATATAGTTATAAGATTTTTTCAAACTACGTCCTTCAGTTATTTTGTTATATTTTATGTTTACTTTCGTTTTGTTGTTCCTGTTATTTTTCTTTTTATTATTTTTTCTAATATCATTACTCCTAAATACATCACTCCTGCAACTATTCCTAAAATAATTACACTTGTCATTACTAAATCTAATTGAAATACTTGACCACCATATACTATTAGATATCCTAAACCTGCTTTTGATACTAAAAATTCTCCTGATATAACTCCAACTAATGAAAGTCCAATATTTACTTTTAATGAATTAATAAATGTTGATAAATTAGCTGGTATTACTATTTTAACTAATATTTGAAATTTACTACTATTAAAGGTTTTCGCCATTTTAATTATTTCTTTATCTGTTTTCAAAAATCCATTTAAGTTTTCTAAAACAGATACTATTAGCGATATTGCAATTGCCATTACTATAATTGCTGGTGTTCCTGCTCCTACCCAAATAATTATAATTGGTCCGTAATGCTACTTTTGGTAGACTATTTAATACTACCAAATATGGTTCCATAACTTTAGCTAAAAAACTTGACCACCATAATGCAATAGCTATGGCAATACCTAATATTGTTCCTAATAAAAATCCTACAACCGTTTCATATACAGTAACTCCTATGTGCATTAATAAATTATTATCTGTTAGATGTAAAAATGTTTTTAATATTCTACTTGGCTGACTCATTAAAAAACTATCTATTATTCCCTTCTGTGCCAATATTTCCCACACGCCTAAAAATATTACTAGAATTGCAATTTGCGTTATTAAAACCATACATTTAGCCTGTTTTTTTTCTTTTAAATATTTTTTTCTTTCTAATGTAATGCCTAGATTTTTCATCCTTCTCTCAACTCCTTCCACAACACATTAAAATACTGACTGAATTTTGGATTTTCCCTTGTGTTTAACGGAGTTCTGTTTTTAGTTTCAAAATCTATTTTGTGTATATCTTTTATTGTTCCTGGCCTGTTACTTAAAACTAAGATTCTATCAGACATACTTATGGCCTCTGATATATCGTGTGTTACAATTAATGCAGTTATTTTTTCTTTTTTCAAAATTGCATATATATCATTTGTTACCATTATTCTTGTTTGATAATCTAATGCTGAAAATGCCTCATCTAACAATAAAATTTTGGGCCTTATTGCCAATGTTCTAATTAGTGCAACTCTTTGCCTCATCCCTCCTGATAATTCTGAAGGATATTTATTTTTGAAATCATATAAATTATATTTTTTTAATAAACTCTCTACATATTTTTGATTTTCTTTAGTTTTAATTCCTTTTACTTCAAGTCCAAACATTGTGTTACTTAATATATTTCTCCATTCTAGTAAGCAATCTTTTTGTAGCATATACCCTATTTCAGTTGACACTCCATTTATTTCTTTTCCTTCTAAATAAATTTTTCCGGTTGTTTTTTCTTCTAGTCCTGCAATAATTGATAATAATGTTGATTTTCCACAACCACTTGGTCCTATTATGCTTACAAATTCTCCTGGTTTTATCCTAAAGTTTATATTTTTTAGTGCTTGAACTTCTCCTTCTTTATTTTGATATTTTTTACTAAGGTTTTCTACTTTTAATATTTCTTGCATAACTTGCCTCCTTATTGTTTACTATTATATTTTATGTATAATTTTTACAATAAGTTCGGCATTGTATACTGTGAGTATATATTTCCTGGTATAGCTTAATTTTATATAATAAGCAAATTAAATAATAAATTCTTTGTTTTTCTATTTCTATTTGACTAATGGCTTATACTTTGTTTTCTTATTTTTTGCTGCTTCTTCATCAAAAACTTCTTTTTTTATTTCTTTTAATAGTTTAGGTGATATCTTTTTACTTTGTAATATTAAACTATCTGGAATCTTATGTAATATTAATGGTCTTAGCAATTCTTTATAACCTTCTTTAAATTCATTCCTTATTTCTTGTCTAAATTCTTCTACTAATCTTTCTTGTAAACAACTCATATTTTCGTCAACTCCTTCTTTTAATTTCAAATTAATTTTTTCTAAAATTTCCTCTTTTAGCCCACTTTCCATTGAATTTTTTAATAAAAGATTAATAAATATCTCTTTTATTTTTTCTAACATTTGTGAATTTTGTATTTGCTTAATTATCATATTTATATTTTGACTTAACTCTTTATAGTTTCTTGATTTTTCTAAAATCATTCCATATCCAAATAGACTTTTTTCTTTTAATAATCTTTCTACAGAAATTTTGTTTATCTCTACTAAATTATATTTCATTCCAATTTTATAATTATTGTAATTTTCGTCATCTTCTTGTATTTGATTAAAATTTTGCGGTATATTCCACTTTTCTTTTCCAGTATATATTACAATTGGAACCACTATTGGATACTTTATCTTACCTTTTAAGTTTGTTCCTGTTCGGCTCCATTCATAAATTATATCTATACAATAATTTATAAGTCTACTTGGCATATTTTTATCTACTTTAGATTGATGTTCAATTAGTAAAAATATATTTTTGCTTCTTATTTTATACACCAAATCTGCTTCCTTGTATCTATATTTTTTATTTATAAAACTATTTGTATATTTTATAATTTCCCCTTCCTTTAATTTTTCGTTTGGTTTTACAAAATTGTTTATAAATTGAATAACTTCATTTGTATCTTTTAATATTATTTTAGCTAGTTTATCATGTGTATTTTTTGTTTCTCCATATTGGGAGGTTTCTTCCGCAAACTGCATAACAGCATTTAGCCTTAAATGATGTATGCATCTTATGTAGTCATTATAACTAAAGACTTTCATTAAATTCCTCCTTATTATACACGTGTTTTATTTCACGCTCAATGTTTATTTAGGCGTAAATAATTGCGTGTAGTTTCAAAATCTACCTTTTTACTCTGTTTTTCTCAATTTTTCGCATTGGATTGTTTTTTCGAAATCTAAAAAATCTTGATAAAATTTTTTTTGAAATAATCTGCTTTTATTATTACACACAAAAAGAAAAAGTCCAAGCATATTTTATAAATTGCTGAACTTTTATTAAAATTTTTCGACATTTTTAACATTATTCATATCAGTATCATTCTAAAATGATACTATAACTATGTTTTATCATCAAAATATGTACTTGTTTCTTGTAAATCTTCAAAATTGTGTTGTCTTAATATTTCATATGTTATTATTGCTACTGAATTAGAAAGATTTAAAGATCTAAGGGTTGGAAGCATTGGAATCCTTATTGTTTTTGTATCTAAATACTTTTCTAAAATGTCTTCTGGTAGTCCTTTTGTTTCCTTTCCATATAATACAAATACTTCTTCCATACTAGAATAATTAATGTCTGTATATTTTGTTTTTCCTTTAGTTGTAGCAAAAAACATATTATTTTCCTCTGGTTTATATTTTTCTAAAAATGCTTCTAATGACTTGTGTTCTTCTATATCTAGTTTATCCCAATAATCTAGTCCTGCTCTTTTTACAGTTTTGTCATCTATTTTAAATCCTAGTGGATGTACCAAATGTAGCTTTGCTCCTGTTATAGCACAAGTTCTTGCTATATTACCTGTATTTTGTGGTATTTCTGGTTCTACCATTACTATATTTAATTTCAATTTTTTTCCTTCTTTCTAATTCGTTTTTTCGTTTACTATTTTTAGCTTTTATTTTGATAGTTTTTGTCTTACATATTCATATAATATAACACCTGTAGCTACAGACGCATTTAGGCTTTCCGTTTTTCCCAGCATTGGAATTTTTATTTTTTCATCTGCCATTTCTTGTATTTCTTTTTTTACTCCATTTCCTTCATTTCCAATTACTATAACTTTTTTCTTATAGTCTATATCATATAAACTATTTGTAGTTTGTAATGATGATACTACAACTTTATATTTATGCTTTCTAGCGTCTTTTAACTTTTCTATAAGATTATCACATTCTATTACTTTTACTCTAAATATTGCCCCCATTGTAGAACGTACAACCTTAGGATTAAAGCTATCTGCAGTTTCTTTTGACACTAATATTTGGTTTAGCCCTATGCTATCAACTGTTCTTAGTATTGTTCCCAAATTTCCTGGGTCTTGAATGTCATCTAATGCAACTATAATGTCTTGTGTATAATCAATCTCTTGGTCTTTTGGAGTTTTACCTATTACTGCTAAAATTCCTTGTGGTGTTTTTACTTCTGTTAGATATTTAAAAACTTTGCTTGTTACATAATTGCATTCGTATTTTGCTATTTCGTACATTAGCTCTTTTGATATTTCTTCCGTTTTTTCGCAATCATCACATATTATTATTTGCCTAATATCGGCTTTTTCTGCAATAGCTTCTTTTAGTAATTTTATCCCTTCTATTACATACGCGTTTTCTATATCTCTATATTTTTTATCTTTTAATTTTTTTATTGATTTTATAATTTCGTTATCTTTGCTTGAAATTACTTGCATTTTAATTTCATTCCTTTCTTAGGGCTCAACTCTAATTTTTTAACATTGTTTTTACATTCAAATTTTATTTTTTATTTTCTCTTATATTAGCTTAGTCCAATATAATTCTTTTTATTCATTTAGTCAAGTTTTTCGTAATAAATTCAAAAAAATCTATTACTGGTCATAAACTAATAGAATACAAACTTTCTATTCACTATTTCTATATAAAAAATACCTTTTTTGAGTTCGTATCTTAAAAGGTATTTTTTCAATAAAAAGCAATTTTTATTTTTCTTCCCATAGTACAGCTCTTGCTCCTGTTACCGCTCCCCAAGGGGCGCCTGATATACTGTCTTTTTTGTTGTGTATAATTATCTTGGATAAATTATCACTTCCCACAAATGCTGTTACACCTATTTCCTTTACACTATTTGGTAGCTCTATTTCAGCTAATCTACCACAAAATTGAAAAGTATTTTCTATTTTTTCAACGCTATTTGGTATTATTACTTTAGTTAGATTGTATTGTCCATAGAAAGAAGATTCACCAATTTCTTTGACATTATTATCGACTATAAATTCTCCATCAATATAACATAACACACTTACTAATTTTTCCTTATTCTTAGTATATAATACATTATTTTCTACTATATAATTTGGATTCTCTGAGTCTATAATTACAGTTCCTACATAATTTCTATACTTAAACATTGGGGCTATTGTATTCACATTTTTGCCTATTTTTACTGTTTTTATATTATTGCAACCAATGAATACCTCCCTTTGTAATGTTAATATAGATTCCTGTAGTGTAATATTTTGAGCATTTATTGCTCCCTCAAATGCATAGTCACCAACTATTTCTGTCTTATTATTGGTTAATTTTATATCTGTATCTTTTGAATAACAATATACTAGTTTTGTGTCGTCTTTTGTGTATATACAATTTTCATATGTTTTATAATTTTGATTTTCTTCATTTATTATAATTTCATTAATTGTTGGGGTTAAATTATTAGGCACAATTTCCTCTACTGTACTTGGTATAGTTAATTTAGTTAGCTTTGTTAAATTGCTTATATCTGTTTTAAATTTTTTAATTCCTTCTGGTACTGTCAATTCTGTAGCTTGAGCGTAGGCCTTTGAAGAAATAAATATTATATTTTGAGCATTATTGTCTATTAATATTGAATTTTTATAACTAAAATTTTTATTTTTTTCTTCAATATCAATTGTTATCAATTCTTTACAGTTAGCAAATGCAGTCTCACTAATTGTATCAAGATTGGACTTTAATATTATACTTTTTATATTAGTATCTGCAAATGCTTTTGCACCTATAGCATTAATATTTTCTCCTCTAAATGTTACTTTTTCTAAGGACTTGCAATACTGAAATGTTTCATATTTTACTTCTTCTATTTTCGATGGAATTTCTATTTCCTGTAATTTTCCACAAAGATAAAACACTTTAGGTCCCATCTTTGTTAAACTTTCAGGTAATTTTATTTCTTTTAGTCCTTTACAATTTAAAAAGGCTCCCTCTCCTATAGTTTCAACCCCTTCTTGTATTATTACTTTTTCTAAGTTCTTGTTATTTCTAAACGCATTTGCTCCAATTTCCTTTACTGTTCCTGGAATTACTATTGTTTTTAAACCATCTAAATTTGCAAATGCTCCTTTTCCTATTTTTGTTACACTATCAGGAATTGTCAATGTTCCTGTTTCATCCATTAACAATAAGTTTCCATTTGATGATAACAATTCTCCATTTACTATATCATATGGATTTGCTGCTATTCCTAAACTTTTTGCTATTTCTATCTCATTTTTATCTTGAGTATTTATTAATAGTGAACCTTTTATTATTTCTACTTTATCTATATATTCATTTTTTATGCTTGGAATTACTGTTTTAATATTTCCTGTTTCTCCTATAGGTTGCGTGTTATACGTTAAATTCTCTTTTCCTACTGTTAAGCTACTTTCTATAAAATCTCTATTTTCTGCTTGTTTTTCTGTTTTATATAATTGTAATTGCTCTTTATAACTGGACAATTCTGTTGATAGCTTTGCTTTTTGTGCTTGTGTTAATATTCCATTATTACCTGTCAGCATTGCAATACTTACTCCCACAAGAATTAGTAAAACTATAATTGTTATTACAAGTGCAATTAGGGTTATTCCTTTTTTATTTCTCATTGCTAGTTCAGCAATTTTGCTTTTACAAAACTTTTTTCTGTTTCTTTTCTCATTCTCTAAATGTACTGTGTGTGTGTGTGTGTACAGTACCAAGGCTTTCAGCTTCTACTTTTTTCATATTTGTACCTCTTCTTTCGTCTTTTTTATTTTCTAATTTATTTTATTATAAATTTCATTAATATCTTATATTAATCCATTGTTAGTATACCAAAACCACTTTCTTTTTCAATGATATTTTATCCGAGTTAATTTCTTTTTATTTATTTACCATTAAAAATTCTTTTACTTGTTTTAGTAGTTCTTGTTCTTTTGCATTATCTGTTTTATAAGTAATCATTGGTTTTATACCTGCTGAAAATTTTATTTTATTTCCATATTTTCTTACAAGTTCTGCTATATCATATTTGATATTTTCACTTGAAGTAAATGTAAATACAACTCCATTTTGTTTGCTTTCTACTTTTGCTATATTTTGTTCTTTTGCAAGTTGTTTTATTCGTGCTACTTCTAGTAAGCTTTCTAGTTCTTTTGGCATATTTCCATATCTATCAATTAATTCATCTATAACGTTTTGTATGTCTTCTTCTGTCCTGCATAATGCAATTTTTTGATATACTTCAATTTTTTGTCCACTCTCTTCTATATAGTTATCTGGTATATAACAAGTAACCTTTAAATCTACTTGTACATCCGCTTCTTCTGTTACTTTTATACCTTTCATTTCTTTCACTACTTCGTCAAGTAATTTGCAATAAGTATCATATCCTACTTGTTCTAAATGCCCTGATTGGATTTCTCCTAGCAAGCTTCCAGCTCCACGTATTTCTAAATCTCTCATTGCTATTTTAAATCCTGAACCAAATTCAGTAAATTCTTTTATAGCTTTTAGTCTTTTATCTGCTACTTCTGATAATAATTTATCTCTTTTATATGTTATATATGCATATGCTTGCCTATCTGACCTACCAACTCTACCACGAATTTGATATAACTGTGCTAATCCCATTCTGTCTGCATTTTCTACTATTATTGTGTTGGCATTTGGTATGTCTATTCCTGATTCTAATATTGTTGTACATACTAATACATTCGTTTTTTGTTCTACAAATTCTTGCATTATATCTTCAATTTGTTTTCCAGGCATCTGACCATGTGCATATACCACATTTGCTTCTGGCACTAAATTACTTATTTGACTTGCTTTTTGTTGAATATTTTGAACGTTATTAAATAGGTAAAATACTTGGCCTCCTCTTTCCAATTCTTTTGTTATTGCTTCTTTTATAATTTCTTCGTCATATTCTAATACATAAGTTTGAACTGGCTTTCTGTTATATGGTGGCTCATATATTACTGACATATCTCTTATTCCCACAATTGACATATGCATTGTTCTAGGGATTGGTGTTGCTGTCATTGTTAAAACATCAATATTTGCTTTTAGTTGTTTTATTTTTTCTTTAGCTTTTACTCCAAATCTGTGTTCTTCGTCAATTATCAACAATCCTAGATTTTTAAATTCAACATCTTTACTTAATATTCTATGAGTTCCCAATAAAATATCTACTTCACCTAGTTGTAATTTTTTTATAACTTCGTTTTGATATTTTTTAGTTTTAAATCTATTTAATATTTCTATTCTAATTGGATAGTCTTTCATTCTTTCTTTAAATTCTTGGTATTGTTGTTCTGCAAGTACTGTTGTTGGTGCTAAATATGCAACCTGTTTTCCATCAATTGCTGCTTTAAAAGCTGCCCTCATTGCTACTTCAGTTTTTCCATAACCTACATCTCCACATAATAGCCTATCCATTGGTTTAGGTGTTTCCATATCTTTTTTTACTTCTTCTATACATCTTAATTGGTCATCTGTTTCTTGATATGGAAATTTATCTTCAAATTCTTTTTGCCAAGGTGTGTCTTTACTAAAAGCATATCCTTGTGTCTTTTCTCTTTTGGCATATAGCTCAATTAATTCTTTAGCAACTTCACGTAAGTTATTTTTTACTTTTGCTGTTGTTTTTTCCCATTCTTTGGTGCCTAATTTATTTATTTTAGGCTTTAATTTATCTCCTCCAGTATATTTTCTAATTATGTCTAAATCTGTTGTTGGTATATATAAGACATCATCATCTCTATATTTTATTTTTATATAATCTTTTATTGTTCCATCTGCTTTTATTGTATTTACACCAATATATATCCCTATTCCATAGTTTCTATGTACTACATAATCTCCAATTTTCAATTCATCAAATACAACTTTTTCTCCTTCTTTAAAAGCTGTATGTGCAACTCTTCTTTTTTTCTTTTCACCATTTATTAAATCATCTGCTGAAATTACTAATTGATTTAAATCATAATTTTCAAATCCTGTTGATATTTTTCCAATTGATATTGTAACTACATTTTCTCTTGATTTTACAATTATTGTTTGGTCTAGTTTTTCCTCTATTTTGCATATAATTTCTTGTTCTTCTAGCATTGATTTTATCTTTTTAGCTTTTTCCTTATTTTCGGTTAGAATATATATTGTTTTCTTTTCTTTTACTGCTTTTTTTAAATCTTCTATAAAAGTTGTTGTTTCACTTTTATAATAATTTACAGTTCTATAATTAAAATTGTATTTTTCACCTTGTACTTTAATTTGTGTGTCTTGTTTTTGAATATATATTACTTGTTTTTTGTCCAATATTTCTTGTATTTGTTCAAATTCAAGTATATTTGTTATTGCTTCTGGTATTTGTCTTTCTTTTTCTATTAAACTTCTTTCTAAGTTTTTTCTGTCTTCTTTTATATTTGTACTTCTTGTTTCTATTTTGTTTATTTCGTCTAAAAATACTACATAATCTTTATTTAGATAATCTAATATTGTTTCTTGTTTTTCATAAAAGCAATCAAAATATTTATCTATTTTACTTATATAATTTCCTGTTTTTATTTGCTCTATATCTTCTTCTATTATATCTTGTTTTTTAGAATTTTTATATTTTTCTTTTATTTTTCTGCAAGTTTTTTCAGCAGGTTCCTCTAATATATATTCATGTGCTGGGTATATTGTAGCTGTTTCTATATTTTTTATTGATCTTTGTGTTTCTATATTAAATTCTCTTATAGAGTCTATGTCATCTCCCCAAAATTCTATTCTTATTCCTACTTTTTCGTTTGTTGCTATATCTACAATTCCACCTCTTACACTGAATTGTCCTCTTCCTTCTATTAAGTCATATCTTGAATATCCTAAACTTACTAATTTTTGTTTTAGTTCTTCTAAATTATAACTTTCTCCTGTTTTAAAATGTAATTTGTTTTTATATAATACATCTTTTTGAGGTAATTTTTGTGTTGCTGCTTCTATTGTTGTTATTACTACTAAATTTTTTTTAGTAGCTATTTTGTTTAATGCTTCTATTCTTTTGTATGGAATGTCTTTGCTTTCTGCAATATAATCATATGTTACTACTTCTTTTTTAGGAAAAAATACTACTTTATCTGTAAAATATTTTATATCTTCATATATTTTTTTAGCTTGAATCTCATTATATGTTAATATACATATTGGCTTTTTTCCAAATTCATTTATTGCTGTTCCAAGTTGTAGCATTCCCATGTCATTTAAGCCCGATATCACTATCGGGCTTTGTTTATTTTCTACATTTTTTAGTAGTTCTACAAATTTTGAGTTTTTTCCTAGTTCTCCTAATATTGTATTCATTATACATTTTTTCCTTTATTTAATTCTTGTAATAGGTCTGCACAAGAGAATATAAACAATATTCCAACTACCATATATCCAATGTTAAATGAAGCTACAATATATACAGCTCCTATTACCATTCCTATAATTGGTCCTACTTTTTTAAATTTTAATGATAATAACATAAATATTATTGTTAGTGCGACTATTATTACAGCTGCTATTGAACTTACTATCTTAGCTGTTTCTGTGTATCCTCCTGGGTTTATTCCAAATACATTTACTATTGTTATTGCTTGTAAACATATAAATATTATTCCCCAAAGTGCTATTACTGATTTGTATCTTTTTTTATCCATCTTCCGTTCTCTTTCCCCTCTCTTTTGTATAATCACTATAACTGTTATATCAAATTTGTTTAATATTGTCAATTGTTGACATTCATTTTTATTGCTTATATAATCTATTTGGAAGTGATTTTATGAGTATGAAAAAATTTGTAAAAATATTTTTTGATAGTTTTTTATTTAGAGTTTCTTATAGTGGTCTCGATAATTTACAAAAGTATGACCAATATTTAATCTGCCCTAACCATTCTTGTATATTTGATCCATTTTTTATATATCCACCCTCTAGAAATTTGTTTATTATGGCAAAAGCAGAAATTTTTAAATATCCTATTTTCTCTAGGATTATAAAACATTACAATGTTTTTCCCGTAGATAGAACTAAAGTTGATAGTAAAAGTTTGTTTCAGGCTTTATCTATTTTTGAGAACAATGAACCTAATCAATTATTAATTTTTCCAGAAGGTAAAGTTGTAAAAGATAAAAATGAGATTGGTAAAAAGGTTCGTAATGGCCCCATTTTTATTGCTGCAAAAGCAAACATTCCAATTATCCCAACTTATATTACCAGACGTCCTTCTTTTTTCTCTAAAGTCAATGTAACTTTTGGCGAGCCAATTTTTATACCTCAAGAGGTTTTAAGCAATAAAAATGTTTTAAAAGATTACTCTAAAAAATTAGTTGATAAAATTTATTCATTAAAAATTGATTAGTACATAAAACTCAATATATATTATTTTATGCGATGCCGCGTAAGCGACCAAACGAGCTATGCGAGTGCGATTGGAGCAATCAACATACTAGTACAGTTTATAAATGGAGATTGCGACACACAAGGCATAAAGAAAATAATATATATTGAGTTTTAGTTATTATATCAAATTATATTTAGAAACTTTTAATTTATGAATGGAACCATAGATACTTTTTTATTGTAACTTATTTTTAGACTAACTTTTTCTATTACATTTTTATAACTAATTTATTAAATTTTGAATTAATATAATTTTTAAGCTTAGTCATAAACTCTTCTGGCTCTATCTCTTTTTTAGCAACCATATCTAAGCCCTTTTCCCAACTTGCTGTCAATTTAGGATTTAGCATATCTGGCATTGAATTCATAACTATATCATAAATTGTTTCACCTTTTAATGTTGGTGTTATTATTTGTGTTTTTCCGTTTATATCAATATATTTAATCTTCTCTAGTTTTTTTATAATCTCTGCCCTTGTAGCACTTGTTCCTATTCCAGCACCTTTTATTTGTTCTCTTAATTCTTCATCTTCAATTAATTTGCCTGCATTCTCCATTGCCAAAATTATTGAACCTGAATTATATCTACTTGGTGGTGATGTTTCCGCTTCTTTTAATTCAAAATTTTGTGTTTCAATTTCTTGACCTTTTTTAAGCTTTTTTAAAATCTCCAAGTTGCTTTCTTGTTCTTTTTCTGTCTCTTCTTCGTCTTTATTTTCAACATTTGCATCTTGTTCTTCTAGATTTTTATTTGTACTTGTTTTACTTTTTCCTTTTTCAGCTGGTTTTAATATCTCTAAAAATCCCTTATTTAAACATACTTTTTCACTACAATTAAATATTTCTACTGTTTTATCTTCATTTTCTATTTCTAGTGTTACTTGGATTTTTTGATATTCAGCTGGTGGGTAAAATATTGCTAAAAATCTTTCTACTATAACTTTATATACTTTTTTATGCAAATCTGGTAGTCCATTATAATTTTCATATCCCTGACCTGTTGGAATTATTGCATAGTGGTCTGTTATTTTACTATCATTTACATATTTAGTTTTTACCAAATTTGTAGAATATTTTTCTTCTACCATTTTCTTTATATATCTTTGTATGTCTTCATCTTTATATCCTCTAGCAATTCCATTCAAATTTTTTGTAATTTCTTTAGCAACTGCTGTTGAAAGTACTCTTGCATCTGTTCTTGGATATGTTACTAATTTTTTTTCATATAAATTTTGAATTACTTCTAATGTTTCATCAGGTTTTATTTTAAATCTTTTTGTACATTGGTTTTGAATTTCTGCAAGATTAAATAATAATGGTGCATTTTCTTTTTGTTTTGATTTTTTTAGTTCTGTAACTTTAGCTTTTTTTCCCTGCAAGCTTAATATAAATTTTTTAGCATCTTCTTCTTTTCTAAATCCTGTATCATTATATAATTGTGGAGAATTATACATTTTTGATTTTTCATTTACTTTCCATTCAGCTTTAAATTGTGAATCTGAATTTCCAAACATTCCTACTATTTTATAATATTTTGTTTTTACAAAGTTTCTTATTTCTCTTTCTCTTGATACAACCATTCCTAATACACAAGTCATTACTCTTCCCACTGATATTGATGCTTTATCTTCATTGATTTTATTTGCTAAACTTCTTCCATATATTATTGATAATAACCTTGAAAAATTAATTCCTATTAAATAATCCTCTTTTGCTCTTAAATATGCACTATCTGATAAGCTATCATATTCTGACATATCTTTTGCTTCTCTTATTCCTCTTTGTACTTCTTCCTCTGTTTGTGAATCTATCCATACTCTTTTCATTTTAGCTTTTGGGTTTGGTTTTGCCATCATAAATACTAATCTTTGTATGTATTCTCCCTCTCTTCCAGAGTCACCTGCATTATAAATTTCTTCTACATCTTCTCTTTGTAGCAATCCTTGTACAATATTAAATTGTTTTGCAACTTGTGGAATAATTTCATATTTCCATTCTTCTGGTATAAATGGTAATGTATCTAATCTCCAGTATTTTAATTTTTCATCATATTTTTCTGGATAACTCATTGTTACCAAATGTCCTACACACCAGGTTATTATCCAGTTTTCACTTTCTAGGTATCCATCTTTTCTTTTCGTTGTTATTTTTAATGCTTTTGCAAACTCCATTGCAACAGATGGCTTTTCTGTTATTAATAGCTTCTTGCCCATTTTCTCATCCTTTATTTTCTTTTATATATTTATTTAATTCTCTTTTTATTTCTTCCATTTTTTCTTTTGTTTCTTCATTTTTAAAGTTAAATCTACTAAAAGTACTTTGAATAATGTTTTCTTTATCAATTATTTCAAATGTTTTTGGATAATTAATATCAAATATAAAACATAACATTATTAACATCCCATCTAATTCTGATTCTCTTTTCATTTTTCTTCTATCTATTAATGTATGTTTTTTTATTGCATCTATCTCTTCTTGTTTTACTTTTGCATTTTCCAAATCTGACTTTTCACTTTCTGTATTCCAAAATACATTTGCACCTTCATACATAATATCCGCTTTGTCCGCATCTCTTATTATTTTGCAAAATAGTTCTTTTTTCTTATTTAATCCTTTTTCTATTTTATATTTATTATGATTTTTTATTGCTATTAATATTATATTTATCCAATTTTCGTCTTCTATATAATTTTTTATATAATTATTTTCTTGTAATATACGTATACCTAATTCTGCATGATCTATACTATTATGGTCACTAAATGTATTATATTTAGTATATTGTTCAAATCTTCCTATATCGTGGAGTAATCCTATTAGTGTAGCTATTTGAATTTCCTCTTCGCTTAATTTTAGTGATTGTGCTATTATTCTACTTTTTTTCATAACTCGTAAAGAATGTAATTGTTTTCTTTTTAGTTTTTCATTTGATAAATTGTATTTTTCAGTATATTTTAAAAATTCGTCTTTACATTTTTCTAAATCTAACATTAAAAACACCTCTTGGCAGATTTTATCATTTTTAGACTTTTTATGCAAGCCTTGATTTATGTACCTTTTTGTTATATAATACAGCAAAATAATACTTTTTAAGGAGGCTTTTTTTATGGCTTATAATTTTAAGGATATAGAAAAAAAATGGCAAGAAAAATGGTATAGCGAGGGTACTTTTAATGCAAAAGATGATCATACAATGAAAAAGTGGTATGGATTAATAGAATTCCCATATCCATCTGGACAAGGATTGCATGTTGGTCATCCAAGAAGTTACACTGCTTTAGACATTATTGCTAGAAAAAGAAGAATGCAAGGTTACAATGTACTTTTCCCTATAGGTTTTGATGCATTTGGTTTACCTGCTGAAAATTATGCAATTAAAAATCATATACATCCTAAAATCACAACTGAAAAAAATATTAATCATTTTAAAGAACAATTAAAATCAATTGGTTTTTCTTTTGATTGGTCAAGAGAAATAAATACAACAGATCCAAATTATTACAAATGGACTCAATGGATTTTTATTCAATTATATAAACATGGTTTAGCATATAAAACAACAATGCCAATTAATTTCTGTACAGGTTGTAAAGTTGGACTTGCAAATGAAGAAGTTGTTAATGGTGTTTGTGAAAGATGCGGTAGCCCTGTTGTTCAAAAAGAAAAATCACAATGGATGTTAAAAATTACTGAATATGCTCAAAGATTAATTGATGATTTAGACGATGTTGATTATCTTGATAAAATAAAAGCTCAACAACGTAACTGGATTGGACGTAGTGAAGGTGCAGAAGTTGAATTTAAAATTTCAGGAATAGACAAATCTTTAACAGTTTATACTACAAGACCTGATACATTATTTGGTGCTACATATATGGTAGTTGCTCCTGAACATCACATTATTGAAGAGTTAAAAGATAAAATCACAAATATGGATGATATAAATGATTATAAATATAAAGCTTCTTTAAAATCTGATTTTGAAAGAGCTGAATTAAACAAAGAAAAAACTGGTTGTGAAATTAAAGGAATTAAAGCAATAAATCCTTTAACAGGAAAAGAAATTCCAATTTGGATTTCTGATTATGTTTTAATAACATATGGTACTGGTGCTATTATGGCTGTTCCAGCTCATGATACTCGTGACCATGATTTTGCTAAAAAATTCAATTTACCAATTATTCAAGTTATAAAATCAAATTCTGGAGAAGAAGTTGATATTGAAAAAGAAGCTTTCACTGATGTTGCTACTGGTGTTTTAATAAACTCTGGATTTTTAAATGATTTATCTGTAACAGATGCTAAAAAGAAGGTAATTGAATACTTAGAAGAAAATAAAATTGGTGAGAAAAAAGTAAATTATAAATTGCGTGATTGGGTATTTTCTAGACAACGTTATTGGGGTGAACCAATCCCAATGGTTCATTGTGATAAATGTGGTTGGGTTCCAATTGACGAAAAAGATTTACCTTTAAGATTACCTGATATTGAAGATTATGAACCAGGTGAAAATGGAGAATCTCCACTTGCTAAACATACAGAATGGATAAACACAACTTGTCCTCACTGTGGTGGTCATGCAACAAGAGAAACAGATACAATGCCTCAATGGGCTGGTTCATCTTGGTATTATTTAAGATATATGGATCCACATAATAATACTGCTTTAGCATCAAAAGAAGCTTTAAAATACTGGTCACCTGTTGATTGGTATAATGGTGGAATGGAACATACTACACTTCACTTATTATATTCAAGATTTTGGCACAAATTTTTATATGATATTGGTGTTGTTCCAACTAAAGAACCATATCAAAAAAGAACATCACATGGTATGATTTTAGGTGGAAATGGTGAAAAGATGTCTAAGTCTAAAGGTAATGTTGTAAATCCTGATGACATTGTTGAAGAATTTGGAGCAGATGCTTTTAGAGTTTATGAAATGTTTATGGGACCATTTGATCAAACAGCACCTTGGTCTATGGAAAGTATTAGAGGTTGTGCAAAATTCTTAGATAGAGTTTGGAACTTACAAACAATTTTAGTAGATGGAAATGAATATTCTGCAAAATTTGAAAAAATGATGCATCGAGTAATTAAAAAAGTTTCTTCTGATATCGAAGATATGAAATTTAATACAGCTGTATCTACTTTTATGACAATGGTTAATGAATTCTATAAAGCAAAAGAAATAAATAAAGCTGAATTTAAAACTTTATTACAATTGTTAAATCCATTTGCACCACATATGACAGAAGAATTATTGCATACAGTACTTGGTGAAAAAGAAGATTTTGCATATATGGAATGGCCTGAATATGATGAAACGAAAACAATTGCTGATGAAATAACTTTACCTATTCAATTTAATGGTAAATTAAAAGGTACTGTTCAAATTAATTTAGATGAAGATGAAAGTTCTGTTAAAGAAAAAGTTCATAATGTTATAGATTCAAAACTTGAGGGTAAAACTATTGTGAAAGAAATTTATGTAAGAAATAAAATATATAATATTGTTGTAAAATAAATTTGAAATTAAATGAGTTTAAATTATATTAACTACAATATATTATAATTTTTTAAAAGTTATGAATAAATAACTTCAGATATAAAAATTTAAAAGCCTATGGTTAAATATATTATTTATCTATAGGCTTTATCCTATTTTTTCTAATCTTTCTTGTATATAATATATTTCGTCACTATGCTTATTTAGTATTTTCTCGTGTATTTCTAATCGTTCCATTATTTTGTCTATTTTTTCGTCATGTACTTTAAAAGCATCAAATAATATTTGTAATTTTTCTCCATGTTCTACTTCTATTTTTGCTACTGTTCTACTTATTTTTCTTAGTTCTTCATTTGTTTCTTTGAATCTTTCATCCATATTGGTTTCAAGACTATCCATTCTGTTTTCAAGCCTGTCCATTCTACTTTCAAGACTATCCATTCTGTTTTCCATTTTGTCCATTTTTACTTCCATACTGTCCATTTTGTTTTCCAAATGGTTTACTTGTATTTGCAAGTTTCCTACTTGATTTTGCAGATTTCCTACTTGATTTTCAATATTTACAACATGTCCTTGAATTTTTTCTAGCAAACTTTCAATTTTACTTAGGCTCATTGTTTTTCCTCCTTTCAACTATATTTCAATTTTCAATTGATGTAGTTATTATAATTAAAAATATTTTACCCGTCAAAGTGGAAATAATTGCTTAACTCGTCAATTTCATATGGTTTGCTCTCTTTTTCTCTCTTTTTCATAAATTTTAAGAACTTTTTCTCTTTTTTATTGTAACTAAAATGTAACTAACATTTAATACTGCCGACATATTAAAGTTCCCTTTTTATTGTATAATATTGTTAGATTATTATAAGGAGGATTAGTTTTAATAAAATTAAAACTTTTATTACCATATATTTTCGAGCAAAATTAGAAAGGAATGGAATTTTAATGAGTATAGAATCAGATTTAAAAAAAGATGGTATTGAAGTTGTAGAAAAACTTGATACTTTAAAAGTAAACTCAATTGCAAGAAATATCGCTGTAAAACTATGTGAAACTTTTCCTAATTATGGTCTTAATAGTAATAATTTATTTATAAAATTGTCTAGATTAGATATGTATAAAGCTAAAATGCCAGAAGGTATGGCTGAAGCTAATTATTTTTATAAAAATTCTTCTATTTATTTTAATGAACACATACAAGATGATGATTTAGAGGAATTTGCGATTCACGAGTGTATACATTATTTACAAGAAGTAAAAGATAAAAAAAATTACTTAATTAGAATGGGGTTATGTGATTATACTGAATTTAAGATTTATGGATTAGGATTGAATGAAGCTTCTGTGCAACTTATGGCTTCTAAAGTTAACGGTATTCCTAAAGAATATGTAAAATATTTCGGAATTAGTTTTGAAACTACAAGTCCTTCATATTATCCTTTGGAATGTTGCCTTGCTAATCAATTAGCATATTTAGTTGGTGAAGATATTTTGTTTGAAAGTACTTTAAATAGTAATGATAATTTCAAAGAAAAATTTGCATCTTTAACTTCTCCTAAGACATTTATGGCTATACAAAACGCTTTTGATGATATACTAAATGCTGAAGAAGAAATTATAAAATTAAATAATAAGATTGCCAATGTTGATGATAGAAATAAACGTGTTGACGGAATGCTAAAAAAAATTGATGAACTAAAAAGTGAGATTTCTTTAACATTTATGAGAACCCAAAATTTAATTATCTCTAGTTATTTTAATAATACATTTAATTTTATTAGCAATTTAGAAGAGGTCGAAAGTTATAGAAGGAAACTATATTCTTTTAAGGATTATCTTGGCTCTATGGAAGGTTATTCATTTTTCAATGATTACTATGTAGATAAAATGATGCAATTAGAAGAAAAATATAATGCTTTAGAAAGAGGCGAAAATATTCCGATAGAAAGAGCTATTAAAGTTATTTCTAAAAAAGAAAATATGTTTAGACGTTTTATTGCAGCTATAAAAAAATTGTTATTTGGTCCTACCAAATATGAAAAGAATAAAATTAATGATATTGATTCCTCATTATAATGAGGAATTTTTTATATAAAAAAATCAGAGTAAAAACTTTATCTGTTTCTACCCCAACTCTCAACATTACGTTTATTTTATTAATTAAATTTTCTTTTTCTAGCTGCCTCTGATTTCTTTTTTCTCTTTACACTAGGTTTTTCATAATGTTCTCTTTTACGAACTTCTTGTAAAACTCCATTACGTGCACATTGTCTTTTAAATCTTTTTAAAGCATCTTCTATATTTCCATTATTAACTTTTATCTCTGACATTTTATTTCCCCTCCTTCCGGTCCATACAAAACAGTATGTGGGATAACCCTTATAACGATATCCATTATACCCAAAATAGCATAATTTGTCAATAGTTATAGGTCAAATAATACAGTCTTATTTTCCTTTAATGATTTTTTTACATCAATTATCCTTTGATTACTTGAACCTCTAAACCTTAATGAAAGATCTTTTTTGTCTTCTTCAAATTTTCCATCAACTAGCACATCAATATAAGATAAAAATTCTGGTGTTTCTTTCCATTCTTTACACATTCTATCTATTATGTCGTTTTCAAATGTATATCCAGAGTAACACCATATATTTTTATCTGGAAACTTTTCTTTTACAATCTTTACTAGTGGTAATAATCCTTGTTGGTTAATATGTTCAAATGGCTCTCCACCTAGTAATGATAATCCTGCAACATATGAATGGTCCATTAATTCTATTACTTTATCAATTTCTTTTTGTGTAAATTCATTTCCATAATGAAAATCCCATGCCTCTTCATTAAAACAATTTTTACAATGATGTGTACATCCACTCACAAAAACTGACACTCTAACTCCTAATCCATTTGCTACATCTGCTTTTTTTATATCTGCATAATACATTTTATTACTTCCTTACATTTAATATTTGAGGTTTTTATTATTAGGATCTCCTCAGCCTTTATTACTTTAATTATGAAAATGGATTCAAACTTCTAATAAATCCATTTGTTGCTGGAATAAACCATAAAATTATTCCTAAAATCAGTACTATTGCAATCGTTATTACTCCAGCTAACCAATCTTCTCTTTTTAACTGTTTTGGAATTTTGGGGCCATTTTTTCTTTTCTTAAATACTGCATTAAACACATCTACCATTGCCATAAATGACCCTACTTTGTGTTGTTTTATTTCCTGTTGTGGCTCTTGATATTGCTGTCCTTCCTGCTTATTATTGTAAGTTTGTCTTGTGTTTATATTATTTTGAAATCTATTTGATTTTTGATTATTCTCTTGTTTTTGCAATTCCAAATCATATTGGCTTCTTAGAAAATCATCTGAAAGAATATGATATGCTTCATTTAATTCTCTTGTTTTTTCTTCTGCAAATACTTTTTCTTCTCCTATATATCCATCTGGATGACATTGTTTTATTAATACTTTATATGCTTTTTCTATTATTTCTTTTGATGCTTTGGGATTTACTTCCAACAATTCATAATAATTTTTCATACATATTCTCCTTGTTCAAATAATTCTATATAATTTTATATTAAAAAAACAAAAATAGCAATATGTAGTTGCTATTTTCGTTATATTTTATATTCTATTTTTCATCTTTCACTTTTTACCATTAGCATTATTTTCATCTATTTCTGCTAATAAAAATGATTTTTTGCTCCGACCCCAAAATCATTCATTAAAAATTGCTTCAAATTCGTCTGCTTCGATTTTTTCTTTTTCAAGAAGTATTCCTGCAACTTTGTGTAATTTGTCTATATTGTCTGATAAAATTTGTTTAGCTCTATTATATCCTGTATCAACAATTCTCTTTGTTTCTTCATCTATAACAGCAGCTGTTTCTTCAGAATATTCTTTAGCATGTGCTAGATCTCTTCCTAAAAATACTTCTTCTTGTCCTTGTCCTAATGTTATTGTTCCTATTCTATCGCTCATACCATATTGTGTTACCATGCTTCTTGCTATTTTTGTAGCTCTTTCTATATCATTACTTGCACCTGTTGATACATCATTTAATATAAGAGCTTCTGCTACTCTACCACCTAATAGTGATACTATATTTTCTTCCATTTCTGTTTTTGACATAAATGATTTGTCTTCTGTTGGACGATACATTGTATATCCTCCAGCCATTCCTCTTGGTACTATTGATATTTGATGTACAGGGTCTTGTGTTGTTAAATAATGGCTTACCACTGCATGACCAGCTTCATGGTATGCTACTAATCTATTTTCTTTTTCACTTCTAACTTTTGTTTTCTTTTCAGGTCCCATAGTTACTTTTACCATAGCATCTTCAATTTCTTTCATACCAATTTCGTTTATATTTCTTCTTGCTGCTAGTAAAGCTGCTTCATTTAATACATTTTCAAGGTCTGCTCCTGCAAATCCTGATGTATTTTTAGCTATTACTTTTAAATCTACGTCATCTGCTAATCTTTTCTTTCTTGAATGTACTTCTAATATTTGCTCTCTTGCTTTTACATCTGGCATTCCTACAACTATTTGTCTATCAAATCTTCCTGCTCTTAATAATGCCTTATCTAATACATCTGGTCTATTGGTTGCTGCCAATACGATTACACCCTCATTTGCTGCAAATCCGTCCATTTCAACTAATAATTGGTTTAATGTTTGTTCTCTTTCGTCATGTCCTCCACCAAGACCTGCACCTCTTTGACGTCCAACGGCATCAATTTCATCTATAAATATGATACAAGGTGAGTTTTTCTTAGCTTGTTCAAATAAATCTCTAACACGTGATGCACCAACACCAACAAACATTTCAACAAAGTCAGAACCACTTATAATAAAGAATGGTACTCCTGCTTCTCCAGCAACAGCTTTTGCAAGTAATGTTTTACCTGTTCCTGGTTGACCTACAAGTAATACTCCTTTTGGTATTCTTGCTCCCATATCTGTATATTTTTTAGGATTTTTTAAGAATTCTACGATTTCTTCTAATTCTTCTTTCTCTTCATCTACACCTGCAACATCGTCAAATGTAATTCTATTTTTTTCTGCTGGAGTCATCATTTTAGCTCTACTTTTGCCAAATGTCATTGTTTTTCCTCCGGCATTTCCATTTCCAGCTCCGCCCATCATAAAGAACCAGAATATAAAGAATATTATTAATAATCCAAATGGTGTTAATAAACTAAGAACTGCAACAAACATTGATTCCGATTTTTGTTCTAATGTAAATGCTCCTTCTTTTAAATAATCCTCTGCATATGACATTAAATTATCAACACTTGGAATATTTACTTCCTTCTTAATTTTATCATCTTTTAATGTTACAGTAGCTGTTTTTGAATCTGAATTCAATTCAATATCCTCAACTTTTCCACTATTAATATCAGCAATTAAATCTGAATATTTTAATTTTGAGTTACTGTTTTCTACTATTGATGATAGCACTACTAAAAATATGACTGCTATTATCAACCACATTGCTAATGTTTTGATTCCGTTTTTCACTCTTCTTTTCCTCCTCTTGTTTTTCCCCTATTTTTATTATATTGATTTTATAACATATTAATTTCAGTTTGTAAACATTTTTTATGTTTCTTTTTTGTTACATACGAGCAGGTTTCAGGATTTTTGTTACGGCTACTTATCTTTGCTTTATAAAATAAATTTTATGATTTTTTATTAAAATCTTTATTTTTTTATTTGGAATTAAAAATTTATTACCTATATTGTTTTCACATAACTTAATTATATCTTCTATATGTATTTTTTCTATCCCCTTACTTGTTCCTAAAAGTCTTGTTATAGTATATAGCACAAGCCTTGATTTTATTACTTTTTCTTGACTATTAAATCTTTTTAGGTTCAATATAATTTCTTCATTTTCCTCTTTTTCTAATATATCCTTATAAGCTTTTTTTACTTGAATTTCTATATATTCTTCTTCTTCGCATACTAATTGTGATAAGCGTTCTAGAGTGTTTATTATATTAGGGTTAAATTCCTTTTTTACATACGGAATAACGATGTTCCTGATTTTATTCCTTGTATATATGTTTTCAAAATTTGTTCTGTCTATCCTTGGATTTAACTTATTTTCCTCACAATATTGCTCTATTTCTTGTCTTTCACATTCAATTATTGGCCTTATATATTTTCCTCTTTTAGGTTCAATCCCCTTCAATCCTGATATTCCGCTACCTCTTAAAGTATTCATTATAATTGTTTCTGCTCTATCATTTTTATTATGTGCAATTGCTATTTTATTAGAATTAGTTTTTTCTAAAACTTCATCAAAAAAATCATATCTTACAATTCTTCCTGCTTCTTCTGTTCCTATTTTCTTATTATTGGCAATTTTTTGAACATCTATACTTTTAGAATAGAATTCGATACCATTTTTTTGACAGTATTTTTCTACATATTGTTTATCAGATTCAGCTTCTTCTCTTATCATATGATTTATATGTGCTACACATATTCCAAAATCAATCTTATTTATTTTTTTGTTTCTACCATTATGTTGTTGCTTAATTTCTTCTGTGTTAGAATTTTTTCTTAATTTATTTAAAATATCTAACATTGCAATTGAATCCGGTCCACCTGAAACAGCTAGTACAAGTTTATCACCATTTTCTATTAGTTTGTATTGTTGTATAGTTTTTAGTACTTTTTCTATCATTGATTTTTCCTTTCTATTATTAGTATAAAATTCAATAAATACTATTTTTATAACATTGCTTTAAATCCAATAAATAATATTTTTTATGCCTTGCTGTCGCACTCACACAGCTCGTTTAATTGCTTATGCGGTATTGCAAAAATATTATTTATTGGATTTTTCTAATTATAATATAATTAATCAAACCTTTTTTCTATATTTACAAATTTTGTATAACTTCCTAACCACAATAACTCAACTGTTCTTGTAGAGCCACCTCTGTGTTTTGCTATTATAACTTCTGCTATCCCTTTTTTCTCGCTATCTTCATTATAATAATCATCTCTATATAAAAACATAACAATATCGGCATCTTGCTCTATTGCTCCAGATTCCCTCAAATCTGATAACATTGGTCTATGGTCTGGTCTTTGCTCTGCAGCTCTTGATAATTGTGATAAAGCTATTACTGGTACATCTAATTCTTTAGCTAATATTTTTAAAGAACGACTTATTTCTGAAATTTCTTGCTCACGGCTTCCATTTCTTTTATTAGTTCCTTGAATTAATTGTAAATAGTCTATTACAACCATTCCTATGTTTTTTTCTAATTTGAGTTTTCTACATTTTGCTCTTATCTCCGTAATATTTATTCCTGGAGTATCATCAATATATATTTCTGCTTCTGAAAGTGGTCCAATAGCTTCTGCAAGCTTTGTCCAGTCATTTTCTTCTAATTTACCAGTTCTAACTTTATTGCTGTCTACCATCGCTTCACTACACAAAACCCTGTTTACTAATTGTTCTTTAGACATCTCTAAACTAAATACAGCAACAGGTACATTTGCTCTTACAGCTGCATTTGTAGCAATATTTAGTGCAAAGGCAGTTTTACCCATAGCAGGTCTTGCGGCAATAAGAATTAATTCTGAACCGTGAAATCCAGCTGTTGTATAATCTAATTCTATAAAACCTGATGGCACACCTGTTATATGTTGTTTTCTATTATATAATTCTTCTATTTTTGTAAATGATGAAACTAAAACATCTTTAATTGGTTCATACCCTTTTTGATTTTTTTCTTGCATTACATTAAAAATCTTTTTTTCTGCACCTTCCATTATATCAGAAACATCTTCTGTTGGGTTATAACCTAATTCAATAATTTCATTTGCCGTTTTTATTAATTGCCTTAATGTTGATTTTTCCTCAACTATTTTTATATATTTCATTGCATTAGCTGTTGTTGGCACTTTTTCTGGCAATTCTGCTAAATACTCTAGTCCTCCAACTTGGTCTAATTTTCCCATACTTTCTAATTCAGATTTTACTGTAATAATATCTATTGGTTCTGAACGATTGTATAAATTTAAAATTGCTTCATAAATTATTTTATTATCTTCTCTATAAAAATCATCATCTTTTAGGACTTCTACAGCAGAAATAACAGCATCTCTATCTGTTAACATACTTCCAATAATTGCTTGTTCTGCTTCTACATCATTTGGTGGTACTTTACCTATATCCATTTTTTTCATTCCCTTCTTGTAAGTACAGTTTAGAGGTTATAAAAGCCTTAACTTTATTAAACGCCGAAACTTCTTTTTGCTCAATTTATTATCCTAGTTTATTTACTAATTACGTCTACTTTTAATTTTCCAATTACTCCTTCGTATAATTTTATATTTATTGTACGCAATCCTAATGTTTTTATTGTATCTTTTAAGTCTATCTTCTTTTTATCAACTTCTATTTTATAATTTTCTTTTAATAAATCTGCTATTTCTTTGGCTGATACTCCTCCAAATATTTTGCCGTTTTCTCCTGCTTTTACAGGAACTTTTAATTGAATCCCTGCTAGCTTTTCTGCTACTTTTTTAGCTTCTTCTTTTTCTTGTCCTTTTTTATATGCTTTTGAATTTTCTTTAGCTTTTAATTTACTCATATTTTCGCTATTAGCTTCTACTGCTAAATTTTTTGGAAACAAAAAATTTCTTACATATCCATCTGATGCATTTATTACTTGGTCTTTTTTTCCTACTCCTTTTATATCTGCTTTTAATATAACTTTCATATTATCACGCCTTTCTATACCGCTTTATTGTACACTATTTTGGGGCATTTTTCAAGGCTTGCACAACATAAAAAACCTTCTCCTAGTAAATACTATTAAGAAGGTCTTAGAATTAAATCATAAATGTTGCATACAATGGAACTGATTTTATATTATTTTCCATTCCAAAATTTTTACTTGAAATTCTGATACTATATTCGGGACTATATTGTTTTATAAAACTTTGTAAACTTTTCGCTTTTACATTTTCTGATGATTTTACCTCAATTGGAATTATTTTTTCATCTTTTATTATGACAAAATCAACTTCACTCCCTGTTCTTGATTCCCAATAATATAGTTCATATCCATTCTGTACTAATTGATTCGCAACATAATTTTCTGTAATTGCTCCTTTATATAATTTGTTATATTCGTCTAAATTATTCTTAGTTATCTTTGTCCTATTTGATAACAACCCTACATCACTCATATAAATTTTAAATGATGATACATCTGCAAACATATTAGGTGGTACATCCCCTCTTGTTGTTTTATAACATTTTAACACTAATCCCGAATTAATTAACCAGTCAATAGATTCTCCAAATAATGACGCTCTAGCACCTTTCTGTATCATCGAATATTGAAACTTTTTATTGTCTTTTCCTAATTGACTTGGTATTGATTCATATGCTGAAATAGTTTTTATACTTTGACTATTGTCTGTATATTTGGCCATATCAGCTGTATATGCTGACAAAATCAAACTCTGAATTTCTGTATAATCTATTGTTTTCACTTCTTCTATATAGCTTTTTACTGCCATGGGCATTCCACCAACAATAAGAAATTCTTTATATAGTTCCATTGCTTCTTTATGTAATCCTTCATTTAAAGGACTATTAGTTTCATACGCTTTTTTTATCTTATTAACCAATAATTCTTTATTCTTTGCCCAAAGAAATTCCTCAAAATCTAATGGATATACTGTTTTTAGTATAACTTTTCCTACCGGAAAAGAATACTTTTTTCTATTTATTGCAACACCCAATAAACTTCCTGCCGCAATAATATCATATTCTGGTGCATTCTCTGTAAAATATTTTAGAGATGTTAGTGCTCTATTACAGTTTTGAACCTCATCAAAGAATATTAATGTTTGACCTGGTACAATTTTTTCATTATAAAAACTTTCCAAAACTTTTATTATTTCTTCTGGAGAAACACTATCTTCAAAATATGGAATTATTTTTTCATCTTGCTCAAAATTCACATATACCATATTATTATAGTTTTCCCTTCCAAACTCAGTAACAATATATGTTTTTCCAACTTGCCTTGCACCATATAATACTAATGGCATTTTGTTTTTTTTCATTTTTTTCCACTTTAATAATTCATTATATATTTTTCTTTTCATACACTCACCTTCTATATAATATTATAACTTTTATAATATTATAAGTCAAGTTTTTGTATTTTATTGCACTTTTTCATATTGAATAAATGTAATATTTTACATTTTTGTACTTATTTTTTCTAATTCTTCGTCTGTTAATCCTGTCATATTTTTTATCATTGAAGGATTCCTTTTAGCTTTTAACATATTAGTTGCTACTTGTATTATTCCGTTTTTTAATCCACACTTTTCGCCGATTGCTCTGCCCTGTTTTTCACCGATTGCTCTGCCTCTCTTTTCACCAATTTTTTCACTGTTTTTTCTCATTATTCTGTTTTCTCTTGCTAACATATCGCATACTGCTAATCCATACATTTGATCACGTCCTTTCCTATTTGTTTTTTCTACTTTTTCCAGTTGTTCTTTCATCTCTTTGATGCTTATCTTTGGTAATAGTATTTTTATAATGTTTTTTTCAAATTCTTCTTTTGCTTCTTTTGTTATTTTTCCTTGGTTTTCTTCTTCCTGTAATTTTTCTACTATTTTTATAAAGTTTTCTTTTACTTCTTCTTCGTTCTTAGATTTCTCTAGTAAGAAGATTTTTTCTAAAAGATTATCACTTTCTAGTAATTCTTGGTTTGAGTATTTATTTATATCTTCTAAAACATAAAAACTATTAATTCCTAGCTGTTCCTTTAAGTATGTAGTACATTGTTCTTGTACTTGTAGTAAGTTTTGTGGTACTTTCCATTTTCCTGCACCTGTATATATTACTACTGCTATTATTTGTAGCACTTTATAATTCTTTTGTTTTATTCCCTCTCTGTCTACATTGCTTTTTAATATTTCACTTTTATATTCAAATATTCTATATGGCATTGAGTAATCTACTTTTCGTTGATGTTCAATTAGGAAAAATACATTATTATTCTTAAATTTATAGACCACATCTGCTTCTCTTATTTCAAAAAAGTCTGTTATATATTCTTTATTGTAATTTATTAAATCATCTGGTTTTATTGGTTCACACAGCTTTATTGCTCTATTTATAAATTCTGCTGCTTCCTTCTTATTTTCTAATATTTTCTTTACCATTTTATCGTGTTCGTGATGAATCTTCGTTTTAGTATTACTAAATACTTGTGCAAGGTTCATTGCATCTTTTAAAAACTCTGGTGGATTTGACATGATATTTTTGTAATCTCTATATATTATTTTTTCTCTATTTTCTATAGCTTTTACCTCCTTCATTATAATTTGTTTTTATCATATGAGCAATTTTAATCTTTTTGTCTGATTTAGCAATTTCATATAAAAAGCTCACATTTTCTTACTTTTATTTAATTTTTCTTTTGTTTACTACGTTATTTGAATTTTGAATATTTAGATAAAATTTGAGTTGAATTTTTAAATATTAATGAATTCTAAAAATAAATTTTACAATATAACTAATAAATGATTTTTAAAATTTTAATAAATATTTGAATATAAATTATAAGTATTGTAACAGGCTATACTCTGCTTGTCAACAAAAATCGTTCGACAAAATTCGACTTGCATACATTGCGCAAATGTCACATTATATGCAATCTGGGGAAACTGGGGAAACAAAATTTCAAAAAGTACATCATATGTAGGATATTATGCAGATATAGATGCAGATGGAACAGTAGATGGAGTAATATATGCAGACTTGGCAGTAGGAAATCAAGGCAGTGGACAATGGAATAATTCAAATGGAACATATTATACAATACCAACAGTAACAGAAGGACTAAAAGACTATTATATAAGTAAAACAAATTATAAAGCAAATGAAGGATTTGGAACAAAGGATGTAATATCACCAACAGGAACAGGAAAAGACAGATTTTATATAATGGCGTTGACAGATATAGATGGAAAAAGAAATGGAACATTTTATGACTGGTATAATGCAGCAGATGGTAAAATGAGTGATTATGCAGCCACAACATTAGGAGATTTTGGAATAGGAAAATCAAATACAACAACAATGATATCAAAATGGAATGCAAAAGCATATGGAGCTCAAAATAGCTGTTCATATCATAAAGATATGTGGGGACAAATACAAGAAGAAGTAAAAAATGGATGGTTTGTGCCATCTAGGGCAGAATGGGCAGCATTTGGAGGAGAATTAGGCATATCAAAATATAGTTCAAGCGAAAAATATTATGAAAAACTTCGGCCTTAGCTACTACTACTGGTCATCTTCGCAGCTCAGCGCTTACAGCGCGTGGTTCGCGAGCTTCGACGACGGCTATATGAGCAACGACGGCGTCAATCGCAACTACTATGTCCGCTTGAGTGCGACTTTCTAATTTTGTAAAAAATTAGAAAGCAGATAAAAGCGTTATGTAAATAACGCTAAGAAGTCAAACTGAAATTAGCTTCGTAAGAAGCTTTCAGTTTGATTAAAGTTGATAAAATTCTTAGACCAATTTTCAGATAGAATATATAAAAAATCTAGTGAGTAAAATTCTCACTAGATTTTTTGAGTTTGTCAAGATGAATAGGCGAGGGAGCCGTTTTTTCCAAAAACTTGCTCCCAGAAAGAGGCTAAAGCCTCTTTAGATTTTCGACGTATCGATAGTTATAACTGGGCGAACCCCGTAAGTGCCGTCAGCGCTGCAGTTGCTGAAGTTTAAGTTGCCGTACGTGCTCATACTCCACACGTAGAAGCTCGAAGAGCTATTAGCGGACCCAAGCCAAAATGATGTACTGTACAACCAAGTATAGTTTGATATATACAATAATGCATTAATATCTTCATATGATGCTAAACTTACTTCACTCACTTTGTCTGTATTTCCTAATAATGTTTTATATGATTCTACATATTGATATAAGTTTGATTTATTATTATATACCCATGGATAGCTTGAACTTCCTTGTGGAGTATATGTATCATCCCAATATCCATATCTTGAAAATATTACTGTTCCTTTTCTTTCTTGTCCACTAACCCAACCTTTCATTGTTTTGTCTTGCAATCCATAATTAACTGCATTTATATCTACGTCACCTGTTTCATTACCATTACTATCGCAAATTGCTCCAACTTTTAAATTCCACTCTGCCAAGGCTTTTGCTTTTTGTGTACTTTCGTCATATGATAATACATAAAATCTTTCTGTTGTTCCTTTTATTGATGTTAATGAAATTATATCTCCTACTTTCACTTCTTTTTTCCAAATTGCGTATAATGTGACATTTGCGCTAGTCTTTAGTGTAGCTCCTGGAGCATAGCTTGTACCTGTGCCATCACTTTTTGTATTCCAGCTAACAAATGTATATCCGCTTCTTGTTGGTTTTGTTGCACTTACTGTTAAAGTAACTGAGCCAGAATCTTTAGTTGTTCCCACATAATTCATGTATCTTGTTATTTTTCCTGTTTGACTTCCAGGTGCTCCGCTTCCACTATTAGCATTATATGTTAATGAAATTGTTGGAGTTGAACTATATGAAGCATAATATGTTGTGTTATTTACTAAACTTACTGTTGCATTTACTGTAGTTGCATCTGCTGCAGCTGAAGTTGACCAACCTCTAAATGTATATCCACTTGCTGTTGATGTTCCTAAATTTATTCTTGCATTTGTTGCTTTTCCGTCATAATATCCATATGCTGTTCCTGTTAAGCTTGAAGTCTTATTGTTATATTCCCTTTTAGTTGCTGTAACTGTCTTTTTATAAACTGCATAATATATTCCTGTTGATGTATTAGGTGTTGTAGCTGAACCTGTTCTAGTAGTAGATATATGTGAGTATGCTATACCAGATGGTCCTTTGCTTGAGCTAACTGCTGAAGGTACACTAATATTATTATTATATGTATTTACTCCTCCTGATTTAGATATATAATATTTTGTTCCTAATGCAGTGGTTGTTGCTGCACTACCATTATAGTAATTAAATATTGCTGTTACTGTTTTTGGATACACCGCATATAATGCTAACATTGCAGTTGTTGTTGGTGTACATTTATAGTCATCACTATATTTAGTTACAGCATATGACCAATGGCTAAATGCTGCTCCATCATAATTTGATGGTGTTGGTTCCTTATCCACTTTATTTGAATAAATATAGCCATCTGTTGTTGCTGTTCTTATACCTGTTGAACTTGTATGTGCGAAACCATTGTAATAATAATATGTTATTCCAACATTATAGAATGCATAATATTTAGTTGTTCCTGTATTTGGTGCTACTGCAGTTGATGAACTTACTGCACTTGCAACCCCTTTATATTGTGTTCCATAATATCCTGTACTTGCTGTTACTTCTGTTGGTATTGTTATACTACTATTTATATATACTCCTGATGAGTTCATATATCTTATTCCACTTGCTTCCACACTTGTTTGTGCTCTAGCATATTGGTCTGTTCCTTTATGATAGTAGAATGTTGCTGTTATTGTTGCTTGATATGCTCCATAATATGTTGTATTTGCACTTATTGTTTGTGAGCCTCCACTTGTTACTGCAATTGTTGCATTTCCTGTATTTGAAGTTGACCATCCTCTTGCTGTATATGTAATTCCATCTTTGCTTGAGTTTGCAATTGTTGGTGCTGTTATTGTTGCTGATGTTGTTTTATTATATACAGTTGCAGATTTTGTTGTTGATGTTGTTGCACTTCCATTCCAATATTTATATGTTGCTGTTATATCTTTTTTAAATATTGCATATAGTGTTGCTCCTGATGCAGGTGCATTTAAACTACTTAATGCTGTTGTTGCATCTTTGTTTGTATTCCATCCTACAAATGTATATCCACTCTTTGTTGCTGTTGGTGTTAAATCAACTGCTGAATTATATCCTACTGTTGCTGATGTTTTTGTTGCTGATGTTCCACCATTTTCTGAGTAATTATATGTTACAGTTACCCCTGGTACAGTTACCCCTGGTACTGTTGGTGCCACATTTCCTACCATTTTGCTATTTCCAAGGTTATCATATGCATATATATGTGTATTATATTTTCCATATTCATTTTTATGGTCTGCTGTATTTACATGATATACCCAAGTTGTTCCATCTGATTGTTTTGTTCCTGTTGACTTTGAGTTTGTTACCCAATCTGAAATAATATCATCTTGTCCATTGCTTTCTGTCCAAGTTGGGAATTGTACTCTATTTACTCCTGAACCTGAGTCTGCAACATTATATACATATACATCATATCCTGTTGCTGTTAAATTCTTAACTTCCGTTTTTGATGCTGTTGGAGCTGTTTTGTCAATTCCATTTACTGTTATTGTTTTTTGTTTTCCAGAATACACTATTTTAATCACACAATTTTCATCAATTATTATTCCTTGACTTGTATATTCTACAACTTTATTTCCAATTGTTATTTTTGCTTTTTCGCCATTGCTTCCACCAGAACAACTAACTTTTAAAGTTAGTGACTCATTTGTATATTCACTTAAATCATATTTTTCACCAGATTGTTTGTAAAAATATGCTGATATTTGAACTTGCCCATTGGTTGCATTGATAGTATCTTCATACACATTGTCTATTTTTTCATTATTAGATTCCCCAGCATATTCGTTATAAATTTGCTCTATTTGTTTGTATTGTGAAGAATTTTTATTCATCATTCCTACAAATATGCTTAATAAAATTAATGTTACGCATATTGTAACAGATAAAACATATATAGTTACTGACCCTCTCTCACTTTTTAAGTTCATTCTGATGTTCCCCTTTCAAAATTCCGTACTTCTTATCATTAATATATTATATATATTTTAATATCTATTTTATATACTTTCAATACGAAAAAAAGAGCATATATTTTCCATATGCTCTTTCTATTACGGCTTTAGATATTTTGTACTTTTTACAGTTATATATTTTTTATATTATGATTATATTACATAATTCTACAAAATTCGTGGAAACAACTACTTCCCTAGGGTTCGGTTGTTATATTTTCATAAATTTCTTGTACTTGTTCATTTGTTGCATTATATTCATTTTGTATTTTATTTGTTTGATTTAGTTGAGTAGTTAATTTATTTGTTTGTAAATTGACTATAATTACTCCAACTATAATTAAAACCAATAAAACTGACAAAACATATATTGTAACAGAACCTTGTTCACTTTTCTTTAATTTCTCTATAAACTTCATAAAATTCCCCTATTCTATAAAATACAGATTTTTCTTTTGATACATTTTAAAATAACTTCTATTTTTCTACTTCTGAGAAATATTCATTTATCCTGTTTTTTAATTCTTGTACTGATTCTTCCATTGTCATTCCTTCTAATTGAGCTCCTGCCAATGTTATATGACCTCCACCACCTAGCTTTTCAAGTATTAGTTGCACATTTATATCTCCTATTGAACGTCCACTTATACATATTTTATTTCCATTGTTTCCTAGTACAAATGATGCGGTTATGTCACTTATTGTAAGTAATTCGTCTGCTGCTTTTGCACATATTAAGTTTGCATCTTTGGTTATTTCATCATATGTTGATATTGCAATTCCATTTCCGATTAATTCTGCTTTTTTTACTATATCTGCAATTATGTTAAAACTTGCAAAATCGCTTTGGAACCATTTTTTTACTCTTATAATATCAACTCCGCATCTACGTAAATATGCTGCTGCTTCGAATGTTCTTACACCTGTTTTAAATGTAAAGTTCTTTGTATCCATCATTATTCCTGCATATAAGCTTTCTGCTTCAATTGTTTTTAAGTTTATTTTTACTTCTGCATATTGTAATAATTCTGTTACTAATTCTGCAGCTGATGACGCATATACTTCTTGAAACATTAGTGTTGCATTTTCTATAAAGTTTGTGCTTCTTCTATGATGATCCACAACTACTATTTTATGTGCTTTTTCTAGTAATTCTGGAGTATCCACATAATTTGTTTTATGTGTGTCTACAACTACTAACAATGTATCTTCATCAATATTTTCCAGTGCTACTTCACCATTTATTATTATATCTTCATATTCTTTGTCTTTTTTTATTTCTTCCATAAATGTTTTTAATGATGGTGGATTTCCACTACATACAATGTATGCGTTTGTATTTAAAGTTTTAGATAATCTGTATATTCCCATACAAGAACCTATACTGTCCATATCGGCATTTGTATGTCCCATTATCATAACTTTACTAGATTCTTTTATTAGATTTTCTAATGCATGTGCAACAACTCTTGCTTTTACTTTAGTTCTTTTTTCTACTTCTTCTACTCTTCCACCGAAGAACTTGTATATTTCATTTTCTCTAATTGCTGCTTGGTCTCCGCCACGTCCTAAGACTACATCCATTGCTGCTTGTGCTGATTTATATTTTTCTTTATCAGTTTTTCCTTCATTTGATAGTGCTATACTTAACGTAAACTGTACTTTTTCTTTTGTATCAATATCTTTTATTTTATCTAATATACTAAATTTATCTTCTTTTATATTCTGTAGATATCTTTGTTCAAATAACATAACATATCTATCTCTATCTGATTTTATTAGTACACCATTTACACTATTTGCCCAGTCATACATTTCTTTATCTATATCAGCTGTTATTTGTGGTTTTTCACTTGCATCTAGCCTTTGTATGTTTTCTTCATAATTATCTATCATTATTATTCCAACACATGATTTTGAGTCTGTATATTCTTTATGCAATTTTACATTTTCAGTAATATCTATAAAATATAGAATAATCATATATTCCTTTTTATTTTTTCTGTCTTTTTGTTTGTTTCTAAAATTCACGTATCTACCAATTACTTGATAATTTTTATTTTCCAGCTTTAACTCTTGTATAATATCTCTGTTTTTTTCTACTTCTGCACCGTTTTCTATTTTATCTTTTAAGTCTTCTAATAAATCATTTAAATATGTATTAATATCAGTATTGGCAAATTCTGTTGCAAATTTTGTACTTCTCCATATTATATTTCCGTCTGTTTCTAGGATTATCAAAGAAAATGGTGAATTTATTAAACTGGTTTTTGCCGCTGTATCTACTGTTAATGTTAAATCTTGCAAAGTTTCTGATATTTCACTTTTTCTCTTTCCATTTGCATAATATGTATATGCCACAACAAAAAAATACACTACAATTGATGGTATTATCAATTGCTTGTTTTCTATACTTACTATTATTAATAAAATTAAAATTATAACTAGATATATTTTTGTCCTTGATATTAATGTTTCAAATACTTTTCTATTATTATTTTGCATAATAATCTCCTTCTATTTATTCTATTATATTTTACTAGTAAAAGGAGCTTTTGTCAAGAAACTAAAGTATCTTAAAAATCAATATATATTATTTTATGAAATGCCGCGTAAGCGACCAAACGAGCTGTGCGAGTGCGATTGGAGCAATCTACATACCAGTTATTTTTAATATGGAGATTGCGACACACAAGGCATAAAGAAAATAATATATATTGATTTTTATGATATATAGCTCATTTATAAAATAATAGTATGCTAAAAAGAGCATAACTTATAGTTACACTCTTTTATAGAAAGAAGATTATTCTTCTGTTTTGTTTTCTGTAGTTTCATCTGAAACTACCACATCTGAGTTTGCTTTTACTTCTTCGTTTACTGAATCAGTATTTGTTTCTTTATTTTGTGCCTCTACATTTGTAGCTACACCTTGAGTTGTTGTTCCTGATGTTGGTTTTACTGCTTCTTCCATATTTGCCATTTGTTCTAATTCTTTTTCTGTATTTATATGGATATTTTGATATTTTTGCATTCCTGTTCCAGCTGGGATTAATTTACCAATGATAACATTTTCTTTTAATCCTACTAAATCATCAGTTTTACCTTTAACAGCTGCTTCTGTTAATACTCTTGTTGTTTCTTGGAATGATGCTGCTGATAAGAAACTGTCTGTTGCAAGAGATGCTTTTGTAATTCCAAGTAATACTCTCTTACCTGTTGCTGGTCTCTTACCATTTTCAACTGCTTCTCTATTTTTATCTGCAAATTCATACATATCTATTAATGCTCCTGGGAACATATCTGTATCAGCATTATCTTCAACTCTAACTTTTTTAAGCATTTGTCTTGCTATTACTTCAACGTGTTTATCATTAATATCAACACCTTGGTTTCTATATACTTTTTGTACTTCTGAAATCAAGTATTCAAATACTCCTTCAGGTCCTTTTATTTCTAATAATTCTCCTGGATTTATTGAACCTTCAATAAGTGGTTGTGCTACTTCTACCATATCTCCATCTTTAACTTTCATTTTTGATCCAAATGGTATTGTATATGATTTAGAATCATCTTTAGAAGTTACTATAACTTCTTTCTTTTTCTTTGTTTCTTTTATTTTAACTTTACCTGCTATTTCTGTGATTATTGCTAATCCCTTTGGTTTTCTAGCTTCAAATAATTCTTCAACTCTAGGAAGACCTTGTGTTATATCTGCTACACCTGCAACACCACCAGAGTGGATAGTTCTCATTGTAAGCTGTGTACCAGGCTCACCAATTGATTGTGCAGCAACTATACCTACTGATTCTCCTATTGATACTAAATCTCTTCTTGCTAGTCCCATACCATAACATTTTTGACATACACCACGTTTTGAATGACATCCAAGTACTGAACGTACTTCTAGCTTATCAATTCCTGCTTCAACAATTTTATCTGCTAATTTTTCATTAATCATTGTATCTGTATCAACAATTAATTCTTTAGTTGTTGGATTATATACATTATTTACTGGATATCTACCAATTAATCTTTCTTGCATTTTTTCAATTATTTGGTTTCCGTCTTTTATGTCATATACAACATATCCTTCATCTGTTCCACAGTCATGTTCTTTTACGATTATATCTTGTGATACATCAACTAATCTTCTTGTTAAGTATCCTGAATCGGCTGTTCTTAAAGCTGTATCTGAAAGTCCTTTTCTAGCTCCATGTGCTGAAATAAAGTATTCCAAAGCATCTAATCCTTCTGCAAATGATGACTTGATTGGAATTTCAACAGCTTTACCTGTTGTACTAGCCATAAGTCCACGCATACCTGCGATTTGACGTAATTGGTTCATATTACCACGGGCTCCTGATTTAACCATCATATATATTGGATTCAATTCATCAAAGTTATCTTCCATTGCCTTACTTACTTTTTCAGTTGTATTTTCCCAAGTGCTAATTACAGCATTATATCTTTCATCATCTGTTATCAAACCACGTACATATTGTTTTCTAATATGTTCTATTTTTTCATCAGCTTGTTTTAATAATTCTTTTTTAGCTTCTGGTACTTTTACGTCATCCATAGAGAATGTAATACCTGCTAATGTAGAATATTTAAATCCTAAAGCTTTAATATAGTCTATTACTTTTGCTGATTCTGTTAGTCCATGTGTTCTAATAACTCTTTCAATGATTGTTCCCATTGATTTTTTCATTACTGGGAAACTAATTTCGTATTGGAACGGATCTTCTTCTCTGTTTATAAATCCTAAATCTTGAGGAATTCCTTGGTTAAATATAATTCTACCAACACTTGTTTCTATTTTTTTAGTTTTTATTTCACCATCTATTTCTTTTGCAATTCTTACATAGATTTTTGCATGAATTGCAACTTCATGATTTTCAAAAGCCATAATAGCTTCATCTGGATCTTTAAAGTATTTATTTTCGCCTTTTTCTCCATCTAATACCATTGTTAAATAGTATGAACCTAAAATCATATCTAGTCTAGGTGTTGCAACCGGTTTACCATCTTGTGGTTTTAACAAGTTGTTTGTTGATAACATTAAATATCTTGATTCTGCTTGTGCTTCTGGTGATAATGGTAAATGAATAGCCATTTGGTCACCATCGAAGTCTGCATTAAATGCTTCACAAACTAATGGGTGAAGTTTTATTGCTCTACCTTCTACTAGTACTGGTTCAAAACTTTGAATACCAAGTCTATGTAGTGTAGGAGCACGGTTTAACATTACTGGATGATCTTTAATAACATCTTCTAATATTTCCCATACTTCTGGTCTTAATCTTTCTACCATTCTTTTTGCATTTTTGATATTTTGTGCTATGCCACGACCTACTAATTCTTTCATAACAAATGGTTTGAATAGTTCAACTGCCATTTCTTTTGGAAGTCCACATTGATATATTTTTAGTTCAGGTCCTACAACGATAACTGAACGTCCAGAATAATCAACACGTTTTCCAAGTAAGTTTTGACGGAAACGTCCTTGTTTTCCTTTTAGCATATCTGATAATGATTTTAATGGTCTGTTTCCAGCTCCTGTTACAGGTCTTCCTCTTCTACCATTATCAATTAAAGCATCAACTGATTCTTGTAACATTCTTTTTTCGTTTCTTACTATTATTTCAGGAGCACCTAATTCTAATAGTCTTTTTAAACGATTGTTTCTGTTTATTACTCTTCTATATAAGTCATTTAAGTCTGATGTTGCAAATCTTCCACCATCTAATTGAACCATTGGTCTTAATTCTGGTGGTATAACTGGTACAACATTCATAACCATCCATTCTGGTTTGTTTCCAGAAAGTCTAAATGCTTCTACAGTATCTAGTCTTTTTACTAATTTTACTCTTTTTTGTTCACTAGCATTTTCTAATTCTTTTTTGATTTCTTCTGATAATTTTACAATATCAATTTTTTCTAGCAATTCTCTTATAGCTTCTGCTCCCATTTTTGCAGTAAATGAACCTCTGCCATATTTTTCAATTGCCTCATGATATTCTTTTTCATTTAATACTTGGCATTTATCTAATCCTGATGTTCCTTTGTCTGTTACTATATATGATGCAAAATAAATAACTCTTTCTAAGTTTCTTGGTGATACATCTAACATTAAAGCTATTCTACTTGGTATACCTTTAAAATACCAAATATGTGCAACTGGTGCAGCAAGCTCAATATGTCCCATTCTTTCACGTCTAACTTTTGATTTTGTTACTTCAACTCCGCATCTATCACAAACTATTCCTTTATAACGGATTCTTTTATATTTACCACAATGGCATTCCCAGTCTTTTGTTGGTCCAAATATTCTTTCACAAAATAAACCATCTTTTTCTGGTTTTAGGGTTCTATAGTTAATTGTCTCTGGTTTTTTTACTTCACCTTTTGACCATTCTCTTATTTTTTCGTCTGATGCAACCCCAATTTTTATTTTATCAAAAACATCTAATTCGTCCACTATTATTCTCCCTTCGTACGAATTGTTTTGGTAATTTTAAAACAGGTCGAAGAGGACTATCCACCGCTCTTGCAATTCCATTTGGTCGCCTCTTACCTTTTTAAAATTTATTTAATTAGATTTCTTATTGTTTATTCTTCATCTTCTAATGAATCGTCTCCATATAGCATATCTTCTCCTTCATCACCTAGGTCTTGGAATAATTCATCATTATCTTCGTCTTCTTCATCTTCTGGGTTATTTTCTTCTACATAACCATCTTTCAAATCTTTTTCTTCTAGAACTTGATCTTCTGATAAGATTTTTTTGTCATTTTCTGGATCATATTCGACCCCTTCTTCTACATTTTCTTTTAACTCTAATTCTTGGTTATCTTCTGAATATAGACGTACATCTAATCCTAAAGATTGAAGTTCTTTTACTAATACTTTAAAGCTTTCTGGAACTCCTGGTTCAGGAATGTTTTCACCTTTAACAATTGCTTCATATGTTTTTACACGTCCTACAACATCATCTGATTTAACTGTTAACATTTCTTGTAATGTGTATGCAGCTCCATATGCTTCTAGTGCCCAAACTTCCATTTCTCCGAAACGTTGTCCACCAAATTGTGCTTTACCACCTAAAGGTTGTTGTGTTACTAATGAGTAAGGTCCTGTTGAACGAGCATGAATCTTGTCATCAACTAAGTGGTGAAGTTTTAACATATACATAACACCAACTGTAATTGGTTTATCAAATGGATCTCCTGTTCTTCCATCATAAAGAATTGTTTTTCCATCTTCGCTCATTCCTGCTTGGCTTAATAATTCTCTTACATCTTGTTCAGTTGCACCATCAAATACTGGTGTAGATATTTTCCAGCCTAATGCTTTAGCAGCTCCACCTAAATGAACCTCTAAAACTTGACCTAAGTTCATACGAGAAGGAACTCCTAGTGGGTTTAATAAGATGTCTATTGGTGTTCCATCTGGCATAAATGGCATATCTTCTTCTGGTAATACTCTTGAAATAACACCTTTGTTACCATGACGTCCGGCCATTTTATCACCAACTGAAATTTTTCTTTTTGTTGCTATATAACATCTAATTATTTGATTTACTCCAGGTCCTAATTCATCTGAATTTTCTCTTGTAAAGATTTTAACATCTACTATTGTTCCAGCTTCTCCATGTGGTACTCTTAATGATGTATCTCTTACTTCTCTAGCTTTTTCTCCAAAGATAGCTCTTAATAATCTTTCTTCTGCTGTTAATTCTGTTTCTCCTTTTGGAGTAACTTTACCAACTAAGATATCTCCTGGTCTTACTTCTGCACCAATTCTTATAATTCCATTTTCATCTAAGTCTTTTAGTTGGTCATCACCAATGTTTGGAATATCTCTTGTTATCTCTTCTGCACCTAATTTTGTATCACGACATTCGCAGTCATATTCTTCAATATGTATTGATGTGAATACATCTTCTTTAACTAGTTTTTCATTTATTAAGATAGCATCCTCGTAGTTGTATCCTTCCCAAGTTGAGAAAGCTACTAATACGTTTTTACCTAATGCCATTTCTCCATTTTTTGTTGATGGTCCATCAGCAATGGCATCACCTTTTTTAACTATTTCACCTTTTTTAACTATTGGTTTTTGATTAATACAGGTTCCACCATTTGTTCTTTTGAACTTACGTAGTTTATGTACAACTGTTTTACCATTGTTATATTTTACAGTAATTGCTTCACCTGTTACTTTTTCTATAACACCATCATCTTCTGCAAGTATTAATATTCCAGAGTCTTTGGCAGCTCTATATTCCATACCTGTTCCAACTATTGGGCTTTCTGTTATCATAAGTGGTACAGCTTGACGTTGCATATTAGCACCCATCAAGGCTCTTTTTGCATCATCATGCTCTAAGAATGGTATCATTGCTGCAGCTACAGAAACTAATTGTTTTGGTGAAACGTCTACATATTGTACTTTATCGCTTTCAACTTCTATAACTTCATTTTGACGTCTTACTCTTACTCTGTTATTTATAAATTTTCCATTTTCATCAACTGGTTCTGATGCTTGAGCTATAATGTAGTTATCTTCTACATCTGCACTCATATATTCAACTTCATCTGTTAATTGATGTGTTTCTGGGTCTACTTTTCTATATGGTGTTTCTATAAATCCATATTCGTTTATTTGTGAGAAACATGAAAGTGCTGATATAAGTCCAATGTTTGGTCCTTCTGGAGATTCAATTGGGCATAATCTACCATAGTGTGTATAGTGAACGTCACGTACTTCGAATCCAGCTCTTTCTCTTGTTAGACCACCAGGTCCTAATGCAGAAATTCTTCTTTTATGTGTTAATTCAGAAAGTGGGTTTGTTTGGTCCATAAATTGTGACAATTGTGAACTTCCGAAGAATTCACGAATTGCAGATGTTATTGGTTTTGTGTTTATTAATGTTTGTGGTGTTACAACATCTAAATCTTGTATTGTCATTCTTTCACGAACAACTCTTTCAAGTCTTGTTAATCCTATTCTGAATTGATTTTGTAATAATTCTCCTACACAACGAATTCTACGATTTGATAAATGATCTATATCATCTGCTTTTCCTAATCCATGTGATAAGTTTAATAACCAACTTATAGATGCTATCATATCTTCTGTTGTAATATGTTTTGGGATTAATTCGTCCATTCTTTCTTCTAAAGCTTTTAGTAAATCTTTTTCTTCAGTATTATCAATTATATTTTTCAACACATTATAATTTACTAATTCTTTAATTTCTAAACTACTTAAATCCATTGTTGGTAATACCGCATGAATATCGGCTGTACCATTACCTATAATTCTTACTTTTCTTTCTCCAACCATTATATCCACAATGTTGATTCCAGAATTTTGAATGTCTTTTGCAACTTCTTCTGAAATTGTTTCTCCAGCTTGAACAAAAACTTCTCCTGTTTCGCTGTCTATTATATCATTTGCAGCTACTTTTCCTTCTATTCTTGTAGCTAATGCTAATTTTTGGTTGAATTTATATCTACCAACTTTTGCTAAATCATATCTTCTATTATCATAAAATAATCCATTAAATAAGTTTTTAGCTGCATCAACTGTTGGTAATTCTCCTGGTCTTAATTTTTTATAAATTTCTATTAATGCTTCATTTTGGTCTTTTATTGTGTCTTTATTAATTGTTGTTGTTAATAATTCTTCTTCACCAAATAAGTCCATAATTTGGCTATCTGTTGTTAATCCTATTGCTCTTAATAAAGTTGTTACAGGTACTTTTCTCGTTCTATCAACACGAACCCAGAATACATCATTTCCATCTGTTTCATATTCTAACCACGCACCTCTTAAAGGCATTACTGTTGATGTATATGTTCTTTTACCTGTTTTTGTATCAAATTCTTCGCCATAATAACATCCTGGTGAACGTACTAATTGGCTTACTACAACTCTTTCAGCTCCATTTATAATAAATGTTCCACTATCTGTCATAAGTGGGAAATCACCTAAATAGATTTCTTGTTCTTTGATTTCTCCTGTTTCACGGTTAATTAAACGAACTTTAACATGTAATCTTGCAGAATATGTTGCATCTCTTTCTTTTGCTTCTTCTATAGAATATTTTGTTTTGTCTTCCATGTAATAATCGAAAAATTCAAGAACTAAATTTCCAGAATAGTCTTCGATTGGTGAAATATCTTCTAATACTTCTCCTAATCCTTTGTGTATGAAATTGTCATATGAATCTTTTTGGACTTTGATAAGGTTTGGCATTTCAATAAAGTCGCCAACTTTTGCGAAATCTTTACGAGAAGCTTTCTCGTATTTAACTTCTTTTACTTTCAAAAAAATCACCTCATAAAAATTTTTAAGCAGAATTAAAATTTATTTTTAAAAGAAGTCCTTCTCAAAAATCAATTTGCTTGTCTAATTTTTAGAACTGTCTGCTCATACATTTCTATACTCTTAGGGCTCCTTGACTTTGATTCCTCTTCTCTTATTTTTTGACTAAAGTAAATTGGGGAACTGTTAAATTTCCCGCAAATTTTGTATAAAATCTCTGCCTAATATTTTATCAAAAAAAAAGCCTTGAGTCAAGGCTTTTCCGTAAGTTTTTTAGTTTGTTTACATATAATATATTTTAAACTTTTTCCTTCTTTTTAGTTAATTTATAACTAACGTAATCTTCTGCTATAATTTTAATAATCGCCGCAACTGGTACTGCTAGAAACATTCCCAACATTCCAAAATATGCTCCTCCAATTGTAACAGCAAATAAAACCAATAATGGACTTATTTTTAGTGACTGTCCTACAATCTTAGGGTTTATTATATTTGCGTCTATTTGCTGTAATATTATAACCACAATTAACATCCAAATAGTTTGACTAAGCCCTCCTGTAATTAGTGTTATAATGGCTGAAATTGCTACCGCAATAATAGCTCCTATATATGGAATCATATTAAATAGTCCTATAAAAAATCCAAGCAATGGGGCATATTTTACTCCCATTATACTCATTGTAATTGTTACCAATATCCCAACTACAATTGCATCTACAAATTGGCTTGATATAAAATCAAAAAATATTTTATTTGAATGGTTGTAATATTTATCAATATTTTTATATGTTGCTTCTTTAAAAGTTGCTGCTGTTAACCTTTTTAAAAATCTTATTATTTTTGTTCTTTCTGATAGAACATAGATTGATACTGTAACTGCTACTAGTATATTGAATATACCAGTTACAGCTCCAATTACTTTTCCTAGATATTCCATTACTCTATCAAATTGGAAATATTGTTTTAAATTTATCGTTTGAACATTTGTTATTAATTCATTTATAACATCACTTTTTAGTACTGAATTTTCCGGCAAATTGTTATATCTATCAATTGCAATTGTGTAGTAAGTTTGTGCATTATTTATTAAATCTACAACACTTTCCCAAACAACTGGTAAAATAACATTTATTAATATAATTAATATTAGTACTATTATAAAATATACTGTTATTATGCTCAGTGTTCTTGCTTTTTTCTTTATAAACCTGCTTTTTGATTTCATATATGTATTTTCTATTCTTTGACATGGTATATATAATATATATGCAATTAAAATGCCTACCAAAAATGGTGCTAGTAAGTTTAAAAATTGTCCTATTGCACCTGTTACATATGTAAAATTGTCTAAAGCTTTATAAATTAATATTAACGCTAGTCCTAACAAGAACCAATAGAACCATTTTTTTCCGTGATTTCTTAACTCTTCCATTACTTCATCTCCTTATATATTTTTATTATAAGTTACTTTTTATATCTAATTTGGTTTTTAGTATATAGAAATTTCTATTCACTTATGCTTTAAATTTCTATTTCTAACCCTACCGGGCAGTGGTCACTACCTAATACATTTGAATATATTGTTGCTTCTTTTATATTTTTCTCAATTGCTTTTGAAACTATAAAATAATCAATTCTCCACCCTACATTTTTTTCTCTTGCTTTTCTCATATATGACCACCAACTATATGCATTTTCTTTGTCAGGATATAGATATCTGAATGTGTCTGTAAAACCCGCATCTAATAATTCGGTCATTTTTGTTCTCTCTTCTATTGTAAATCCTGCATTTCTTGTATTTGTCTTCGGATTTTTTAAGTCTATTTCCTTATGTGCCACATTTAGATCTCCACACATTATAACAGGTTTTTTCTCATTTAATTTTAATAGATATTTTCTGATTTCATCTTCCCATATTTGCCTATAGTCTAATCTTTCCAGTTCTCTTTTTGAATTTGGAGTGTATATAGTTACCATATAAAAGTTTTCGAATTCTAAGGTTATTACTCTTCCTTCTTTGTCATGTTCTTCTATTCCTATTCCATATTTTACTGATATTGGTTCTTTTTTAGTAAATATTGCAGTTCCTGAATACCCTTTTTTCTCTGCACTATTCCAATAGCTTTTATATCCTTTAAATTCTAACTCTACTTGTTCTGGTTGACATTTTGTTTCTTGTATGCAAAATATGTCTGCATCTGCTTTTTCAAAGAATTCTTCAAATCCCTTTGTTAGACAAGCTCTTATTCCATTTACATTCCACGATATTAGTTTCATTTTTCTTCCTCGTTTCTTTTAACATCTTTATTATTTTACTATATTTTGGTAATAATATCAACTTAATTTTTGCATAATATAATTTGTTTACATAAGGGTTGCTTTGGTGATAAAAAAATGCTATAATTTAGTTATTGGCAAAAGCCAAAGTAATATAAGTATCGTTACTAATTTAAGGAGAAAACATGACGATACAATACGTAGCAAGTAGGAAAACAAAGCCCATCTATATGACCCCAATTATTCCACAAGGATACCGGTATATCGATGGTGAGTGGAATAATGGTTTTGTCATTGAAAGAGTACTTGATGGAAGTCAATTCATATGGATCCCTGTTGGATTCTTAAAATCCAACGGCACACATGACGGTAAAAATTTCAACGTAAAGTTCGGTAGGCGAAACTTTTGCCATGATGACTTTTCTAAAAAAGGTTTCTATGAGCCGATGACCGAAGAACTCAAAAAGCAATGCCAAAGTGTCCAAGAATATGGGGGTTTTTATCTTTCGCGATATTATATTTCCCCCAACGAAGAAACAGGCAATCCTCAATCTAAAAAGCATGCCGTTCCATACTATCGTATAACTCAGTATGAAGCTGTACAAATTGCTAACAAAATGGAATCAGATGAATCTGCAGGAGTTTCTAGTCATTTGCTTTATGGGTCAGAATATGATTCTGTATTAGAGTGGTTTATTGATTCCAAAGCAAGAACACTTGATGAAATCGCCGTATGCTCGGAAAATTGGGGAAATTATAGTAGTACTGTTTATTGTCCCGGTCATTCAGAAGAATGGTGTACTAATAAAATCTATGACTTTGCAGGGAATTCATATCTTTGGACCCAAGAACGAGCTTATAATGAATTTATTAATGACGCAGTAGTACTTCGTGGTGGGCGTTATTATTATGGTCGTCCTGTAGCCCACAGGTGGAATGTAGCACCAACCTATAAGAATCTTTACGTTATTCGTGTTGCACTTTATATTGCTCCAACCCAAAAAAGCGAATGCATATTTGAATAACTTAAGATTTTTTCTAGTCATTCCTACTTGTCAAATAGAGAACTTAAAATTTTAAGTTCTCTATTTTTTACAATTAATTTCAAAAAATAAAAAGAGCTATATAAAGCCCACTGAAAAGTAGCATTTATATAGTTCTTCTTTATTCTAGAAATATACGTTTCCACCAATTTTTTCTCCTGCTGTTCCTGTGTTAGCAGATCTAAATGATAAGTAATTATGGTTTCTTTTACCATTTAATGCATCTGTAACAGCTTGACTTACTGCTGAAGAGTAGTTACCACCTAATTTACTTTTCCAGTGGCTATCTATTGTATAACAGAATTGTCCTCTTGCTTTATATTGACTTAATGGGTCTGAACCTTTACTTGCCCATCTGGCACTTTCTGCTCTATTACAAGCTGTTGTAATAACAGCTAGGGCTCCAACATAACTTGAACCGCATTCTTGTGCTGTAATTGCACATAATAAATCAAATTCAGAAGCTGAATAACTCCATTTTCCACCACTATAAGATGCTTTGCTTGCTGAACTTGCAGAATCTGTAGTTGATGTTCTTGCTGTTGTTGATGCTCTGTTTGTAACTTTTTGAGTTACTTGAACAATTTTATTTACTGGCTCTGTAACAACTTTTTCAGATATTACAGTTTTGCCAATTTCGTTGTCATTTTGATATTTTATTTTATATGTTATTTCTTTTACCCCATCTTTACCTTCTTGTAATACTTTGTTAGTTGTATTTTCTTCTGAACCTGTTGTGTTTTTAGTTACAGTTTCATAAGGGATTGCAACTTGCTCTACTACAATTTTTTCAGTAATTGGTGCATAATTTTCTAGTAATTGATCTAATGAAGTTGATACTCCTTCTTCTGATATTTTAGAAATTTGAACTTCATTATAAGATTTGTCTGTTATTTGAATTGTTTGACCTGCTTGAATTTCTTCATTTAAGTCTGGTATTGTTTTTTGATTGTCATCTAATACAATGTTGTTTTCTGCTAGTACTTCTGAAACAGTCGCTTTTCCTGTTAAAGCAGACATTTCATATCCATTTTGAAGAACGATTTTTACATCCTTTAAATCATTATTTACTGCCATAACTCCTATTCCTGATAATAATAATAGAATAATAGCTACGCAAATAATTTTCATAATAGATATTGAAGCTTTTTCTTCTTTTTTCATAATTACCTCCTTTTGGCAACAAACTTATTATACTATTTTTTAGTATTTTTGTCAAATTTGGCTAAGTTTCTACTCTCCCTTAGCTTGTACGTCTTTCCTCTTATTACTAAAAATGTATAATTATTCTATAACTTAGTATATGCACTATTTACTTGAAATATTTGCCTTTTGTTCATATTTTTGTCACATTTTTATTGTATAAATTAAAATAATATGATATTATCTTAAAAAAATATTAATAGGAGGATATTACTATGATGTTATGGATTATTTTAGCAATTATAGTGGTTGCAATTTTTGCTATTATTGCAATGTACAATGGATTGGTTCAGTCTAAAATAAAAGTTGACAATGCTTGGAGTCAAATTGATGTTCAACTTCAAAGAAGATTTGATTTAATTCCCAATTTCGTAGAAACAGTAAAAGGTTATATGTCTCACGAAAAAGAAACATTTGAAAAAATTGCAGAGCTTAGAACTTCTTGGGCTAATGCTGAAAGTGTTGGTGATAAAGCAAAATTAGATGGTGAATTATCTACAGCTTTGAAAACAATTATGGCAGTTTCTGAATCTTACCCAGAATTAAAAGCCAACCAAAACTTTTCAGAATTATCTGAAGAATTAAGAAATACAGAAAATAAAATTTCTTTTTCAAGACAATTTTATAATGACACTGTAACAACTTACAATACAAAATTAGAAGTATTTCCATCTAATATAATTGCTGGAATGTTTAATTTCAAACCACGTGACTTATTTAAAGCTGAAAGTGATGAAGCTAGAAAAAACGTAAAAGTTGATTTTAGCAAATAATGAGAACAAAAGCGGACATTTATAACATTTGTACTTATTAAAGCATTTTGAAGTCCGCGTTTTTGTTCGTGTATGAAATTTACAAAGCAAATTTCTGTGTAATACATTTATAGTTTTATCTAAAAATGGAAAAGGATTGATTATATGTTTGAAAGTTCGAAAAGAAATAAATTAGAATCTGGTGTAATAATCGGAATTTTTATATTAGTAATTACATTAATTGTATATTATATTTGTAATGCTCTAAACCTTGGAAGTCTTTCTATTGTTATCGCTTTAATTTTCTCTATTGCATCAGCTTGGGGATCATATTATTATAGTGATAAAATTGTTTTAGCTTCTTGTAGAGCTCGCCCTGCAACTAAAGAAGAAGATCAAAAATTGGTAAATATTTTAGATGCTTTAATGGTAACTTCTGGTTTACCCTGTAAACCTAGATTATATGTTGTGGAAGATGCACAGCCAAATGCTTTTGCTACTGGTAGAAATCCACAGAATGCAGTAATATGTGTTACAACAGGTCTTTTAGAAAAATTAGATTATTATGAATTAGAAGGTGTTATTGCTCACGAAATGAGCCATATTAAAAATTATGATATTCGTTTAAATTGCATCGTTTCTGTTATGGTTGGGTTTATTGTAATGCTTTCTGATACAGTATCTAGATTGTTATTCTGGAGTAGCTTTGATAACGACAGAGATAATGATAATAAAGCAAATGGTTTTCTTATGATTATTGGTCTTGTTTGTTTAATACTTTCTCCAATTTTTGGTTCTTTAATGCAATTAGCATTATCAAGAAAAAGAGAATTTTTGGCAGACAGCACTGCTGTTGAGTTTACGCGTAATCCAGATGGCTTAATATCTGCTTTGCAAAAGTTGGAAAATGACCCTAATCAATTAGAAACTGCTAATAGTGCAACAGCTAATATGTATATTGTAAACCCTTTTAAGAAAAATACTGCTGAGGGTAAAAGAAAGTCTTCTAGCTTATGGTCTACTCACCCAAGTACAGAAGATAGAATTGAAGCTTTAAGGAATTTGAAATACTAGAAATAATGTCGAAATTTGCGATGAAAAGTTAAACTATTTTAATACTTTTTGTTGTAAATTTCGATATTTTATGTTTTAATATATATATCATTTGTACAATTATTTTTATTCAAATATTTTATCATAAAAAATTTAATCAATTTAATTTTTTATTAATTTTTATCTTATTTAGTTTTAATGTGAAATATATTATATCTTTTATTATTTAATCATTTGTGTTTGATTCAAATTTATATCTATTTTTTAATTCATATTTTATAATCGATAATTTCTATTTGAAACTTTTATAATCTAAATTTTTTAAATCATTAAGTATTTTATTCTGAACTAAATTCATCAATGAAAGGAGGATAGCTTTTTTATAATAAAAATAATCGTATTTAAACAAATATATAAAAATATACTCATAAGTGTTGATTAATTTAACTACTTTTGGTATAATTAAGGAGGTAAAATAAATTGTTAGATAAAACCGATAAAATTATATCATTAGGGGGAAATGATACTAATCAAAAGAAAAAATTATTGCCATTAACATCTGACGTAATATTTAAAGCTGTATTTTCAAGACCAGGAAATGAAGATATTCTAAAGTCATTATTAGAAGCTATTTTAGACATAGATATAAAAGAAGTACAGGTTCAGAATACAGAATTACCAGTGGATTCATTTGACAATAAAGCAGGTGTTATGGATATAAAAGTACGAGTTGATGAAGATATAATATGTGATATAGAAATGCAAGTAAAAAATGTATGGAATATAGATCATAGAAGCACATATTATATAAGTAAAAATTTATCAAGTGAGATGAGGCGAGGAGATGACTATAAGGCAGTAAAGAAATCCATAGGAATAAATTTACTGGCATTTGAATTTTACAAAAGAAATAGTTATAGAAGTATAGCACATATGAAATTTGAGAAAACTAAAAAAGAAGAATATATAGATATGGGATATACAGATGAAGATGAAATAGCAACTACAGACTTAGAAATGCATTTTATAGAATTACCTAAATTCATAAAAAAAGCACCAGAGCCCAAAACGAAACTAGAGCAATGGTTGTATTTTATTGCTGGAAGGGAGGAAAAAATGAAAGATATAGAGGAAAGAGTAAAAGAGATCGAAAAAGCAGAAAAAGTATTAGAAGAACTAAGTGCAGATAAAGAAGCATGGAATCTATATGAAGCCCGAGATAGAGCAATGAGAGATTATAATTCAGGAATGAGGTATGCAAAAGAACAAGGATGGAATGAGGGTATGGAAAGAGGTGAACAAATAGGTATTAAAAAAGGAATTAAAAGAATAGTCCAAAATATGATTCGCCAAAATATTCCTATAAAACAAATTTCCATTATAACAGGTTTAACTGAAAAAGAAATTTTATCTTTAAAATAATTATACAAAGCCAAATAGAAAATTTATATTTCTATTTGGCTTTTACTTTTGTCATAAATATTATGAATTATTAGTTTTCATCTATATTAAATATCTTTTTAGCATTTTTATATGTAATTTCTGCAACTTGCTCTAATTGTAATCCTTTTACGTCTGCTACTTTTTGTGCCACATATTTTACGTTTCTTGGGTCATTTCTTCTTCCTCTTAATGGTTCTGGTGATAGGTATGGGCTGTCTGTTTCAATTAACATTTTATCATTTGGTACCATTTCTATTATTTCAGCTGCATTTTTTGAGTTTTTAAATGTTACTGGGCCACAAAATGATATGTAGAAATTTAATTTTAGTGCTTCTTTTACAAGCTCTCTATTTAAAGGGCAACAATGGAAAATCCCTTTTTTATTTACTGGATTTTCTTTTAATATTTGCAATGTATCCATTATGGCTTCTCTTGTATGTATTACTATTGGTAAGTCAAGTTTATTTGCTATTCTTATTTGTTCTATAAAAGCTTCTTTTTGCAATTCTTTATTGTCTTTATTCCAGTAATAATCTAGCCCAATTTCCCCTATTGCAACTAATTTTTTCTTATTTGTTTCAAGTTGGTTTTTTACGCAAATCTCATTTGTTGAAGTTTCATTTTCATTATTTGGAACAATCTTATTTTCCAATGCCATTTGTTCAATTTCAGCTAACATTTTCCACAATTCTTCCTTAGTTTGTGGAATATCATTAGGCGAAATTCCTGCTGTTGCATATATAAAGTCATATTTTTTTGATAATTCAATTGCTTTTTTACTTCCTTCTAAACTATATCCTGCTGACACAAATTTTTTCACGTCACATTTATGTATTTCTTCTATTATTATATCTCTATCTTCGTTAAATTTTTCGTCATCAAGATGTGCGTGTGAATCAAATAATTTCATATCAAATTCTATTCCTTTCGTTTTAGTTCCAATACAGATATAGTAATGAAAATTTTTTCATTACTATATCTTCTTTCTATATTTTTGTTAAAACTGTAACATTTGCCACAGCATATTCTTTGCAATGTGACAAACTTATATCTATATTTTCTATGTCATTTAAGTTCATTCCTATTATATTTAGAGATGGTCTTCCTTGTTTGTCATCTACTACTTCTATATCTTTCCAACATATCGCATATTTATCTTCTAGCTTCCAAGATAATGCCTTAAAAACCGCTTCTTTTGCTGCAAATCTTGCTGCATAGTGTTGATACTTTTGATTTTTTTTACTTTCACAATATTCTATTTCTTTTTCTGTAAAAACCCTATTTATAAATCTTTCTCCTAAACTTTCTATACTTTCTTTTACCCTGGAAATTTCAATTATATCTACTCCACATTTAATTTTCATACTACATTTCTCTTTTCTAATTAATTATAAAATAATAATTTATATTCTAGGAAAGGTGCCATAAAACAAGTTAGAATTTCTTAAATTTCAAAATAAGCCGAGGAACGCAATGAAAAGTTCATATTTAAAAGTTTTTCCTTAAATAAAACATTATCTTATAACAATTTCAAATTTTATTTCTTAGCAAGTATCACAAAATTCAACACATTAAACACTAATGAAATCACTAACACCAAACCAATTAAAATTGTAACTCTTTTATTTTTTTCTATATTTAAATCTTTATATAACACGTCATATTTTGTTTTTACTTCGTTATACAATTCTTCTAGTTCTAGAGTTGCTTGCATTTTATGATTTAACATTGTTCCAAACTCATCTTCTGTAATTTCTTGTATCCATATTTTTTTAGTAAACTCAATAAATTTTTTTCTTGCCTTTTTCACTTTTTTAGGGTTTCTTAGTTCTGCTGCTATTTTCTTTAAATATATTTTTTTATACAAATTTATTATGTATGTATACAAATATTGATTTTCATATTCGTTTGGTAATATTGTATAATTATTCATATCTTCACTTGATGAAAATAGCGTTACACCTAATTTGTTTAGTGACATTTTTGCATATTTCCATTTTGACATTGTTATTATTTTTTTATTGTTGTTTTCAATATTTTTAATATCGTCTGCTGGTAATATGTTAATATATTTGTCAAAATAATGTTTCACTTCATCAAATTCGTGTGAATTCCCCCACGCTGATTGGTCTATACATATATATGAATATGTTAAAAATCTTTCTGTATCTATGTCAAGTTTTAGACTCTCTACACTTGAGCCTGTTATTCTTCTTAAGAAATTTCTAAATGTTTCTGCACTTTCAAAACTATTTGTTTGTAAACGTATGTTGTCATATGCATCTAAAATGTTTCCTTCTTGATTTATATCTCTAAATTTATAATTAAAATTTAATACATTTGCAAAATTATAATCATCTTCTATATTTGTTTTCATTACTAGAAAGCATATTCCTGTATTAAAACATATAACAGTAATTTTAGTTATTGCAAAAAATATCCCTTTTTTATCATCTATTTTTCCTTGAATATCTTTTGGTATTGAATATTCAAATATATTACAAGGATATTTTGCAAGTAATGCTGCTCTTGTATCTATTGGTAATCCTTCTAATTCTCTAATTTTTTCTTTTCCAAATCCAAAACTTGAAAATAAAAAGCTCCTTGTTTCTGGCAAAAAATATTGATACATTTGCAGGTCTTTTTCTTTTTGAAACGTTTTTAAATTGCAATTTTTATCTTTTAACATCTTCAATATATATTTTAAATAATTCTCTTCTTTTATAACAAAAGGTTGTATAAAATATGTATATTGATAGTTCGTCTTTAGTTCCATTTTCTTTAGTCCTTTATTTACTATATTTAGGTTTTTTTAGGAATTACCTATAACCTTATTTTCTATAATAATTCATATTTATGTCTTTTCCTAGATACCATCCACCAATAAAGTCTATTTTTAAATAATCATCTAAATTATATGTTGGTTCTTTTACTACTTTTCCGTCTTTATCAATTGCTCCCCATTTTCCGTCTTTCTTTATTCCAGCATATCCATAACTATTTTGACTTGTTACATCATCATAAATGTAATCTACAACTGTTTTTCCATTTTTATCTACAAATCCATATTTTCCATCTTTTTTGCTTGCAAATAATGTATTTGATGTAAATATGTTTTCCACATTTTGTTCTTCAAATTTAAAGTTGTAATATTTATATGAATTATTTTGATTTAATTCCATATATCCTTTATCTGTATTTAATTCTATTAAATATCCAGTTTGTTTTACTTGGTAATTGCTATCTAAAATTTCATTTTCATATTGGTCGTCTTCAGCTATATATAAATCTGCTTTTTCATTATATGAAAGATTTTGATATTTGAATTCTACTTTTTGATTACCTTGTAAGTCTATTATTCCATATTTAGAGTCTTTTTTAGCTATAATATTTCCAGACGCTCCTTCTTTTAACTTTTCATATTCTGGTTTTATAACTACAGCTCCTGATAAATTCATAATTCCATATTTTTCTTTTTGCTTATATATAATTCCATTTTCAGGATTTTGTAATATAGCTTCAATTTTGTCATAATTTCCACTTAGAACTATATTTCCATCTTTCTTTACAACTTCTTGTTTTCCATTTTCTGTTACAACATAATAATCATTTCTATAGATTTTTTCTACTGCATCGTATTTTGTTTCTAAAACTTGTTTATTAGCTGTATCTACTATTCCGTATTTTCCATCACTGCTTTTTACTATAAATCCTTGGCTTTTGTCTTTGTCTAAACTTGTAATTTCAGCATATGATGGTGTTATTAAGACATTTCCTTTATTGTCTGCAATTCCTACTTTACCATCTTTAGTAATTTTAAATGTATTTTGTACACCTTCTAAAGCTTCTATTTTGTCATATTCACATTGTAGTAATTCTTTTCCAGATAAATCTATTAAGCCATATAAGCCACTTTTTTTAACTCTCACAACATCATTTTCATACCACAAATTGTTATTTTCATCTTTATTTGATATTGCCTCAACATAGTCATATTCTGTAAAAATTTCTTTATTTTCACTATTTAAAGCCTTTGTTTTATATGTGTTGTTATCATAATCTACATCATATGTACATAAAAACACATCATTTTTGCTATTAGGAACAATTATCATTTCGGCATAACTAGGGTCTATTACATTATCTCCATTTGAATCAATTACTCCCCATTTGTTATTTTGATATGATGCGAAATAATCTTTGCTAACTATTTTTCCTTGTTTAGTATCTTTACTTAAAATTCCTTTTAACATTACAATACACATTATAATTACTATTATTGCAACTATAACTGCAAAAACTTTTTTCATATTTAATTTAGGTTCTTCATATCTTCTTCCTCTACTCAATGCAATTATTCCTCCTAATTTATTTCTAAATTACTATATCATATTTCTTTTGATTTAGCAATTTGTTCCCAAACGCTACTTTTGTCTAAATTTAAATGCAACTACACTCATATCATCTTTTGCAATACCATAATTATTATCAACAGATTCTTCCAAAATCAAATTAGCAATCTTTTGCGTATTAGTAGTTTCTATATCTTCTAACAAATACTTTATCCACAATTCCTTATTCTTATATTCTACATTAGAATCTAGAATTCCATCTGAACATAGCACTACAATTTCGCCATCATTTATATCTTTATCAAATGTTTCTAATTTACTTTCTTCTAAGATTCCTGTTGGCAATGAATTCGATCTTATCATTTGAACCCTTTTATTTTTCTTTATATATGTTGGACAAGCTGCACTTTTAATAAATTCGACATTTCCTTCATATAAATCTACAATTGCTATATCTAGAGTTGCAAATGTCTCTTTGTTTTGATTCATTAAAGCATTATTTATTAAATCTAAAGATGCTTTTTTATCAAATCCTGATACTAGCAGATTTTCTAATAGTCGTAATGTTTGGTTACTACTATTTTTAGCCTCTTTTCCACTTCCCATTCCATCACTAATTGCAACTAAATATTTTCCATCTTTTAAACGTATATTTAATATACTATCACCTGATTGTTTACTGTTGTTTTTAGTTTCTTGTGCCATTCCGATTGCCATTATGTATTTATCGTCTGATAAGTATACTATTTTTTTGCCTACTGTTGCTTCAGCATTTAATACAATTGGTTCTTTTAAAATGTTTGTTAATATTTCTGCAATTTGTTCTAGTTTAGTATTTTCAAGTAATCTAGTTAGATATATTTCAACTATAAATCTATTATCTTTTTTTATCATTATATCTTGAACTTCTATGTCTCTTTGTCTTAATAAATCTACTATTTCTAATCTTTCTGCTTGATATTTTTCTTCTGCTTTTATGTCTTTTTCTATATCTTTTGCCATACTTTTTATAGCATTAGATACATTTTTTAATTGATTACTAATGTTCTTTTTGGTTTGTTCTTCTTTTTTCTTCCAAATAAAATTAGATTTTGCAACTTTGTATGAAACATTTATAGTTCTAACAATTTGCATTATATTGCCTTCTAATTGTTTGCTTATTTTGTTATCTTCTGCACCTACTATGTAACTATTACAATTTGCAAATATTTGTAATAAATCTTTTCTGCTTATTTCTTGCTTTTCTAATAATAATTCAAAAATCTCGTTGTCTATCTCTCCATCTGCTTTAGCAATATCGTCATATAACATATTGTCTTTGTAAGGTTCTAAATTATTTAATAATTCACCTATAAAAATTTCTTTATTTTCGTCTGAACTAATATTATCTTTTTCAACTGCATCTAAATCGTCTTGTCCTCTATATGTTGTAGCCATTTCGTTTATTGCATTTGATACATTGTTTAAACTTTCTGCAACTTCTTTGCTTTTGTTCAGTGCTCTATCTGACATTGAAGGCAATAATTTTGATTTTCCTGTAAATTCTTCTATATCAATTTGTAATGTTTTTGGAACAAAAAGTAATCCTATTGATGCAAGTAGTATTTCTTTAAAATGTATTAATTCTACTGTATATCCATTTGCAACATATGCTAACAATATATTTCCAAGTGCAAACCCTACAACTACGCCTATTTTCCCAAATCTATTTAATATACCTGCTATCATTCCTGAAATTGCATATGCAGCTATCATAATTGGCTCTGAATTTGTTATTACTCCTAATGTTACACCTATTGTAACACCTGATGTTGTTCCTATTAACATTCCATTTTTCCAGCCAAGTACCATAACAATTAATATACTTAATATATTTCTAATGCTAAATCCTGCTACATTAAAGTCTCCAATTCCTCCAACAGCTATTGCAAGCATTAAGCTAGCACCTATAACTTCTTCAATTGAAAATGCTCTTTTTTCGTAAAATTCTTGAACGACTACAATTGAATTTACAAATATTTTATAAAATACTAATGCTATTATTGATAATGTTATTGATGCAAGTACATCATATAATGTAAATTGTGCCATTGCTATTTTTACAATTTGAATTAGTAATGTTGCTATAAATACGTTTTTTCCTATTTTTATTTTCTCATTTCGTTCTTCTTCATTATAACGTGGTTTAAATATAAATAATGTTATTATTAAAACTAGTGCTGTTAAAAAATAGCCTAATCCTCCACCAACACCAAATTTAATAAAGTTTCCTAAAAGTGAAACTGCCACTACCCCTAGTGCTGGAACAGATGATGCAAAACAAGCACCTAACACACTTATACTAAATATTGAAAAATCTCCACCAATGCCTACTAGTGACATCATAAATGCCACCACATATATTGCTAGATTTTCCTTTGTTAAAACATTTGAGAATATGTTTACATTTCTTTTTGCTTTTTCAGCTTTATTATTTATTTCTATTGTATCTTCATTTATATTTTGAAACATCCTTACCACCTCTTATTATTTGATAAGCTCATTTTAATACTTGTCCTTTGTGGTTTTTGTCTTTTCTAGTCTATTATCTAGAAAAACTTTTTTACAATTTATGATATATATTTTTATTTTCGTTTTTATTATCACATTATTCGTTGTTTATTTTATTACATATTGCCGAAAAAAGCAATATAAATTGATTTTTTATTGTTAGACATTCGTTTCAGATTTTTATATGATATAATAAGACTTAGTAAAAGTCTAAAATAAAAACCTTCTTATTCCAGATTAAAGTGTTATAAGAAGGTTTATTTTGTATTCTACATATTCATTCTATTTTTTTAATTCAGCTTCTAGTTTAGCCAATTCTTCATCTGTTAGCCCTGTCACATTTTTTATTGTAGAAGAATCCATTTTTGCTTTTAACATATTTGTTGCTACTTGTATTATTCCATTTTTCCTACCGAGTTCTTTGCCTCGTTTTTCGCCGATTATTCTGCCTTGCTTTTCTCCAATTATTATTCCTCGTTTTTCTATCTTTTTGTTTTCTCTTGCTAACATATCACATACAGCTAATCCATACACTTGACCATCTCCTTCTTTCCTTGTTTTTTCTACCTTTTCTAATTGTTCTTTTATCTCTTTAATGCTTATCTTCGGTAATAGTATTTTTATAATGTTATTTTCAAATTCTTCTTTTGCTTCTTTTGTTATTTTCCCTTGTTTTTCTTCTTCCTGTAATTTTTCTACTATTTTTATAAAGTTTTCTTTTACTTCTTCTTCGTTCTTAGATTTTTCTAATAAAAATATTTTTTCTAAAAAGTTGTTACTTTCTAATAGTTCTTGGTTTGAGTATTTATTTACATCTTCTAAGACATAAAAACTATTGATTCCTAGCTGTTCTTTTAAGCCTTTGGGTAAATTATTCATAATATTTCTATTTATATATGTTATTTTTTCTTTATTTTCTATTGCTTTTACCTCCTCCATTATAATTAAATTTTATCGCATAGGCAATTTTAATCTTTTTGTCTAATTTAGCAATTTCATATAAAAAGCTCACATTTTCTTACTTTTATTTGCTTTTTCTTTTGTTTACTATGTTATTTGAATTTTGAATATTTAGATAAAATTTGAATTGAATTTTTGAATATTAATGAATTCTAAAAATAAATTTTACAATATGACTAATAAATGACTTTTAAAATTTGAAGAAATATTTGAATATAAATTACAAATATTGTAACCGGCAATAAACTACTTGTCAACAAAAATCGTTCGACATTTTTCGACATTTAAAACTCAAAAACGCTTGATATTGCTGTTTTTCAGTTGCATTTATTTTTGTAGTCTTTATTTTTTATAGAATTTAAATTCATTTTGCGTTAAAAAATTTATGCTAAAAGATGACTTTTTTGTCGTGAAACCATTGACTAAAAATGAATTTATTTATAAAATATATGCTGTAATAAATACTTCAATTAGCCAAACTATCTACTTAATTTAATAATATTTTTTCATACAAAAAAGCTAATAATACCAAAGAAAAATGTAAATAATAATACTACTACAGATTTTCTACAAATAAGAAAATATTATTATATTAAAATGTTAAATGAAAAAACTAAGTGGAGTAGAAAATCAAAAGAAAAAAGGAGAATTTTAATGCACAAAAATTCATTTTTTAATAAGTTAAATTTGAATATTAATAAACAAAATATTAGAGGAATTACATTAATTGCATTGGTTGTTACAATTGTAGTGTTGCTTATCTTGGCTGGTGTTTCAATTGCAATGCTAACAGGACAGAATGGAATACTGACACAGGCACAAAATGCAAAGCAAGTAACAGAGGAAAGTGCTGAAAAAGAGAAAAGACAATTATCACAGGTAGAAGCAAGTACACACCTAGAAAATTATGATTATACAGATGCAGAAGGAAATTCAGCTAAAATTCCAGCAGGATTTGCAGTTTCAAATGTAGATGGTGAAAACTTAGTAAGTAAAGGACTTGTAATAATAGGAACAACAGGAAATGAATATGTATGGATACCTTGCACTACAGATTCAAATGATACAAATAAATTGCAATATAAAAGAGAAGAAACATCTTGGGGTATAGAGGATGACAATGGAACAAAAGCAATAAAAGATGAGTTAACATTAACAGGAGTAACACCATCAGAAGTAGAAGATGGTAATGGAATAACAATAACAGTTTTAAATGAAATAGTTGAACAAGTAAAAACTGAAATAGCAAGTGTAGAAGCAAATGGTGGATATTATATCGGAAGATATGAAGCTGGAAAGGAAAATAATGTAGCAGTAATAAAACAAAATCAAGAACCATATACCAATATAAAATGGAGTGAAGCATATACACTTGCAAAAGGAATAGATGTAGGCAATAAGGCTACTTCATATTTATGCTCAAGTTATGCTTGGGATACAGCAATAAAGTTTATACAAACACATAGTACCGCAACCAATTATGCTACAACAAGAAAAAACTTTAATGAAAACTGGATAGACAAAGATGTTAAAGATAAAAATGGAAATGTAATAAAAAAATCGGGTACTGCATCTAGGTTAAATACAGGATTAACAACAGCAAAATCAAATATTTATGATATGGGAGGAAATTTAACAGAATTTACTACAGAGTTAAATCCTAATACGTCCGAAGCCGTGGTGTTGCGTGGAGGTCATTACCACAACTACTTTTCAGCAGGCACCCGTTGGGACAATAGTTCCGGCGGTGCGTGGGACGTTTGTGAGTTCCGTTCCACTTTATTCTTAAATTAGTTTCAAATTAAGTACAGTAAAAAATTTCTTTCCGTCCAATTTTATATTCATAAACCAAATGCTTTAGACAATACCTATGTCTAAAGCAATCTTTTCAATAAAGGAACTGGACGGACACACGAAATCTTCAAGAATCATCAGAATTAGTAACTTAAGCTATCTTCATCTAGTAAGAAATCATATATACTCATTAATATAATTCCATTATCATATCGTGACCTTTTTATATTATCCCCTACAATTATTATTTTTTTAAAAAAGTCATTTACGTTTATTAACGATTTTTGTTCTTGGCGTACTTTTTCTCCTGTTTTCATTTCTAAAGCTGATTGAATATAAATTTTATTGTTTCCTTTATTGGCAACAAAATCAATTTCTAATTGTTTTTTCTTATTGCCTTCTCGTATTTCAACAGAACCAACATCCACATTATATCCACGTCTTCTTAGTTCTATATAGATAGCCATTTTCCATAAATGAGAATAGTATAACTTTAAGTAAATTCTCTCGATTATATCTTGGTCGACCAGTTTTGTAACCTTTCTTTACAAAATATGAATTCAGGTCAATACAATCGATAATTTCACAAAAACTATATACTAGATCAGAAATTTCTATAATTTTTTCAATTTCTAGTGGTAATTTTAATTGTTTTGGTTTATAATTATTATTGGTATAATTATTAATTTTCATATATTAAATTATACCATAAGCGCCTTATTTTTCAACAATTAAGGCGTTTTTTATACAAAAAAGAAGCAGACTCAACAATAATATTTTTGCTAAGTCTGCTTCTTGCATATTACAAATCTCAATAGTAGCATCTTGAGACTGGAAAAATATCTGAGTCAATTATTATGACTCAATTTTACCTTTATGGGTTTGCCATTTATATGGCTCGGTTCTAACCTTAACGTAATCTTTGCTACCAAACATTAAGGCTCCCTTTGGAACCGAACAATTAACTATGGGGACATTTGTACCTCCGTCAATTGCTGGATTACTACTCCATAATAAAAAATTTTACTACAATTTTATTACGGCACTACTTCATAATCAGCTCCTCTCTGATTACTCGGTTTTAATACAAAGTCAGCTCTGCTGACATATTTTTAGTATACTACTTTTTTCATATTATGTCAAGTAATTGTTGCAAATTTTTAGAACTCGTTCATTACGAATTTTTGACGTTTTCGTCATTTTTTCGTAATATTATATGCAATTTTATAAAAAAAGAACTACAGTAATTATGCTGTAGTTCTTTTTAGCTAAATCAATTATGATTTATAGCAATTTTTTCTTGATAAATATTATTCCTGTTCCAAGGATTATTAATCCACTTATTCCTAATATTACATATGGTAAATAGTTTTGGTTTTCACCAGTTGGGCCTGTGATTGTAATATATTTATTGTCACTATCTGGTTCATCTGGGCTTCCTAAAGTTCCTGGGTTTGATGTACTTGTTGGTACATAGTTACCTGGTGTTGAATCTTTCATTGGTTCGTTTTTAACTTCTGTAACTTCAACGTCATTTCCATATATCATATCATCTGTTGTGTTTGATAATACTTTTGATGCAACCATATTAATTGTTTTTCTTGTTCCTGGTACCATATCTCTAAATGCTCCTGTTTGGAATACTTGGTTGTATTTCTTAAATGCTTTGAATGCTTCTTCTGATAAGTATCCTTCTGTTTGTAACCATTCAAATGAATTATCTTTTTTGTCTACTACTGTCCAATATTGTTTGTTAGTATCGTTGTTTACGTCATATACTAAGTCATTAGATAGGTAGTCATATAGGTTCATCACTGTTGCTGTTCTAAATTTAGATTTATCGGTTGGTTTTGTTCCATAAATATAGTAATCTTGGTCACTATAATCTATTTCTGCTTTTGTATTATCTACTGTTATTCCATATGTTACTTCAACATTTGCACCTTGTATTAACTCACTGTCTAGTTCTATATGAATATTACTGTTTCCATTTTCGTCTTTTAGTAATTTTACGTGTTGTAAATTATCTGTTTGTGGATTTCCATCAATTATTACTTGACCATTTGCCAATGTTACTTTTATATGGCTAATTTGTTTTGTTATTTTTAATATTTGCTCTGGTCTCTTAATAATACCAAAGTCCATATGGTCAAATACAAATTTCAAATCTGCACCATATACACTAATGTTATCTTTGTTAACATCATAATCCATTCTTATTGTAAAGTGTTCTGTGTCTGATTTTATTGCTGATAATGATCTTTCATATTCTGCTGCTTTATTGTTTAATGTTCTTTCTGTTGTTCTATGGTCTACTATGTCTAATTCTTGGGCAGAATCTCCTTCACCATATACTCCAGTTCTATCTCTAGCATCTGATAGTCTTTGTGAGTCTATGTTTTTAGATGTTTCTTCTCTATACCATAAGCCATCTTCTGAGCCTACATTATTTTTGTTTCCACCTCTATAAATTGTTGATTTATAGTCTTCAGCTTTTATTTGTTCTACTTCTTCTCCTGATGTTGTATAAATTACACTGTTATCTCCATATGTAAATCTTAATACATATTCACCTGGTATAACTCCATTAAATGCATATTTACCATCTTTACTTGTTGTCATTGTTGCGTCTTTTACTGGTTTTTCTGTATTATCTTCATATAGTTTTGCAAGTGTATATACATTGCTTCCATCACTGTTTGTACCTTCAATTTTCAACAATTCTACTTTTACATTTCCAATTGTATTTTCATTTTCTTCATATACACCATTTCCTATTCTTTCCTTGTCATATCCATTAAGTCTTAGTTTATTTGATATTGCTGAATCTTCCCATACTGTTCCACTTATTACTCTTGGATTTTTTACGTGTAGTATAAATGATGGTGCTGAATCTGTATCATCTTCATAGGTTTCTTTGTTTGTTGGCTCTGTTGTTCCTGGGTTAGAGTCTTTATCTATTCCCGCATATCTTATTTTATATTCTTGGTCTTCATATGTTGAGTATGATGTTATTTCTGATACTGCATTTAATGTTATATCTTGGTTTAATACTGCATTTAATGCGTCATTGTCTAATTTGTATTCTATATAAATATTTCTTTGTTTTTGATGTGCTACTTGTTGATTTGCTTCTATTACAACTTTCTTATAGCCATTCTTGCTATAATTATTGTCTATAGTATATTTTAAGTCTTTTCCATCTTCATCTTTTATGCTCATTATTTCATATCTATTATCATAATAGCTTACAATTTCATTTGCAGTCATATATAAGTTTGTTGTTTCGTTTTTAATTGCTACTTTGTATTTTATATATGCTTGTAATTTGCCTTCATTTCCTTGTTGCATATTATAAACTAAATCTGATTGATATACTTCTCTTGTATAACTTGCGTTTTTATATTTGTTTCCAAATTTAACGGTTGTATTAAATCCATTGTTTTCATTGTTTTCGTCAGCTAATGTTTGACTGTTTAATCTTTGGTTATAATCATATATATGGTCATATCCATTTAATGTTAATTTAACATTATCAATATCTTCAACTATTGCAAAGTCTGACCTTTCTCTTTCGTATAATCCTAAATTAAGATTGTCTATTTCATTTATATCATTTTTTCTTATGTCTTCAACTGTATGAATATCTGTTAGATATCCCTTATAGTTATTTTCATTTGTTTTTGCTGCTATATATGCATCTTTTGTATTTGCTCGTAATGTATATTGATTATAAACATCATTGATTGGGAATCTTTGTCCATCATATCCATATACTGGATTATCTCCATATATTAATGTGCTTTTATTGTCTTTATAATCATATTTCAAATTATATTTTTTGTTATTACTATTATCTAAAGATTGGTTGTTTCTTATTGTTGCATAACTATTATTAAATTCTTCTCTCGAATTATCATCTGTTGCTTTGCTTCCATTTGCTTTTACTAGGTCTGATGCTACAGATTTATAACTCATTCCATTATATTCAAATTCTACATAGTATTCATCTAATTTATCTATTAATACTCTTCTCATTTCATATTTTCCATCAGCATCTGTTCTTATTTCTGTATGAGTTTCGTATTTTTCTTCATCTGTTGTTGCATCCGCATTTTTTAGAGTTTTGAATTCTACGCTGTTATCATTTTTATCTTTTAATCTTACTGTTACATTTGCTACTAATTTATCATTTTTTTCTTCATCTTCATTATATAAATTATCTCTTACAGATGTTTTTCCACTAATCATATCTTCCCATACATATCCTGATAGGTTGATATATTTTTTAGTATTTTTAAATGTTATATTAGTTGCTGTTATCCCTGTTTCTGGTATTGTAGCTAATGTTTGAAATTTGAATTTTTGGGCATTTGAATTATTTCCACTATATACTTGAACATTAGTATACGCTTCTGCTTTTCCGCCGTCTACATCCATATATAAGTTTTTATTTCCCAATTTTAATTTATAATATCCATTATCTGCTTTTTGAATCGTCCATTTTTGTGCATCACTACCATTATCAGTATATAGTTGGACATTTGTTCCATTAGTAGCTGTTGCAAATCCACCATTAACATCTAAGCATTTTCCAGCTCCAATATATATAATTTTATATTGTCCATTTCCTAAATATTTTGCATAAAATTTTTGAGCTATTGAAGTATTTTTAGGATGAATCCATACATTTGTCTTATCATATGTATTTGCATAACCTACATCAAGTGCAAAATTAGAACCTACACCAGCTTCAATTTGATATAATCCATCATCAATTGTTTTTTGGTCGTCTTTTATAATATTAGTTTTAGGAGCTGTATTATATGACCTTTGTCTTACAACCTCCACAGTTGCTGTTGGTCCATTATTATTTGTACTTCCAACAATCCAATTTATATAATTGTCATCAAGTTCATAATTGTACCATTCATTTCCTAAATATGTTTCTTCCACTGTGTATTTTCCAATTCTGATGTTATAAATTGTACATAATCCATCTTCCCCTGTAACAAATAATGTTGCTTCTTCTTTGTTTTTGGTTGATTTCATTTCACTTAAGTAAATTTTTCCATTAACTGTTGTTTGTTCTTTTCCATTTTCGTCAACTGCTACTAAATAAGTTCCTTTTCCATCTGATACTTTAAAGCCTACATCTTTCATTGCTTTGTTAGAATCTGCATCTATTTTTTTAAGTTCTAGTGCTCCTGTTTGTTTTTCGTTTGTCATACTTATTACTTGTGTTTCACCTGCACGTACGTATACAGTTAATTCTTTTCCAACATTTGATTCATATCCATAATTATTATTTATTGTTTCTTTTATTATATATGTTCCTGCTGGTATATTATCATAATGTACTCTACCATTAGTTGTTTTAAATTCTTGGCTCCAAGTTCCATTTTCGTTTCTGATAGTTCCTGAAATTTCTATTGGCACGTCTAAGTCGTCTGCATCTTGTTTTAAAATGTCTAATGTACTATTAAAGCTTGTCCATGTTATATTATGTGCATAGCTTATACCATATGGGTTGCCTGTTTCTCCTATTGTATATGTGCCAGTTGTTCTTACATCTTGATAACCTCTAGCATAATGATATACAGCATGTCCATATTTAGTTATTGTTTCAGTTCTAGTTCCAGAATTAGACATACTTGCTTTTACATTGCTTATTCCTTTAGTTGCATATGCTTCTGAAAGTTTTATATAAAATGTACACGAACCTTGAATAGATTTATAATTTCCGTTTTCATCACATGTTGTATAACTATTTATAGTGTTTCCAGCTTTATCATGTATTGTTAGTGTTATTCCACCATTGTAATTACTATTAACAGTAAATGGTCCATATAAATAATCTCCATTTAAGTTCTTAACCTTTATTGTACTTCCTGTGTTTCCTGTCATTGTGAAATCCTGAACTGAATCATTCAAAGTTTTTGAACTTGAAGTTTCTATACCATATGATTTACTATATGTCATATATGGTCCTGTTCCACTACTTACCTCTCCTGCTGCAACAACTCCAGTATTTACACAGATACCATCTGACGTATCTTTTCCGTAAAAAATATGCCGCCAAACCATTATGAGAGCCTTCTAATCCATGACTCCAAGTATATGCGAAACGTGCACTACCCGGTGCCCATGCTGCAAATGTACTTCCTATATTTATAATTCCAATTGTTATTCCAATTACCATTACTGATAGCATTTTAGCTATTTTGCTAATTCCATATTTGCGTGTTATGTATACAATTCCTCCAACAATTAGTAATGATATGAAACCAATTGAAATATATGTAACAATACCTGTACTTACAGAAATTATTAAATCTGCTTGTGAAGAATCACTTTCATTGTTTTCTGCATATGCAATATTTGTAAATGTTCCTGTTGAATTTTCGTCCATTGACTTAGTTAATGTTACTAATAATTCTACACTTTCTCCAGCTTCGATTTTCTTATTTGCTAAACTTGTATTAATTATTTTGTTTCCATTTTTTACTTTCCAGTTTGAATTATTAGCAGAATCAAATTCGAAACCATCTGGTATGTTATCTACTATTGTTCCTACTAAAGATTGACCTTCTCCTGAATTTGTTACAACTATTTTATATTGTGCTGTAACAACACTTCCTTTTATTTCTTTTGCTCTTATATCTGCTTTAGCAAGTTTAGTATTTGAATATGATTGCACTTTTTCTTTTTTGTTTGTTTTAACAGTTACTTTGTCAACATATTTATCTACTTTTATTTTCCCTTGTTCATTTCCTATTAATCCGATATCTATATTTCCTTTAGATGAATTTAATTTAATAGTATCTGTAATTCCACCTGAAAAAGATTCTCCATTTATTGATATATTATTTGCTATTGCATCTGAGTTTTCGCTTGCAGAAACTCCTGCTTGTTGATATTTGGTTAATCCATATAAACTTGTGTTATATTTAAATACAACCATATAATTTCCATATTTTAAATTGTCAAATTGGTATTTTCCATCTTGAGCGGTCGTCGTAATAGCTTTTACATTTAGGCCTTCTCCCTTATTAACTAGCATTACGCTAACTCCACTTACCATTTTTTCAGTTGATTGTCTTTGTCCGTCTTTATTTGCATCAAGCCATGCTAATCCTGATATACTATATGTTTTATTATCCTCTTGGCCATTTCCTCCATTTGGGTTATCCGGATTGCTTGGATTGTTCGGATTATTTGGATTACTTGGCACATCTGGATTGCTTGGGTTATCTGGTATTATTGGTTCATCTGAATCTTTGCTTTTAGGAATTATATAATGCTTAACGGTGTTTGATGTTTTAGATTTTATATAGGTTCCTGAAACTGTTGCACTATTTTGTATTTCTGTTTTTTCTGTTACATAATCAGTTGTTCCTGTGATTTTTACTGTTACACTTTTTCCATAAGGAATAGTCAAAAGTAAATTAACATCAGCTATTTTTACTCCATTTTCATCGGTAACATTTGCTAAATTTTCTTCTTTTTCTTCTTTTTCAAATGTTGTATTTCCATTTGTATCTATTCTTTTGTAATTTTCGTAGTGAATCTTTTTGTTTAATAATTCTTCTGGTAGGTAGTCCTCTAAATTAACTTCAACTGCATCATATGTTGAATCATCTGTTGTTGTTTTTCCAATATTTCTTATATTGATATTATATGTTATTTCACTATTATATAATACTTCTTCTCCTTCTGTTTCAGATGTCATAGATATTGCTACATCTTCATATGTGTAGTTTGTTCTGTTTTCATTTGATTTGTATTCTGCTGTTTCTGTTTTAGCTGTTGCAGTTGCTATTACCTCTGTTTGTCCATTTTTACCTTCTTGTGGTAAATTTTCTCTTTTTAGGTTTCCTCCAAATATATAAGTTCCACTGTCAGTAACTTTTGTTGATACTACATTATCTTTAACTTCATATTTGTCCTCTTCCCATTTTAGTCCTGATGAATTATCTAAAGGTCCACAAATATAATCAAGTACATATCCTTGTGGTACTTTTAATTCTATATTGGTCTCTTTTCCACTTGGATTGTCGACAACTAATTGATAATACCATCCATCTCTTATATTTTCGGCAAATGATTGTAAAAAGATTTTTGTTTCAGCTTTTTTTATCGTGTTTTCTTGAGTATATTTTGCTCCTTCCATATCTCCAACTTTTATTTGGAAGTTACTTTGTATTGCTTTTTCTTCAGTATCTTGTAAGTCTTTAACTTTTACTTCATAATATCCTTGATATACATCTCCAGCTTTCATTATTCCAACATTTATTTCTTTTTGTTGTAAGCTTTCATCAAAGTTATATTCATAACAAGCTTTATTTTCTCCTACTGCTACTGGTCTAGCTGATAGTTCTCCATATACTGTTCCTTCTGGTATATTTCCTACAAGTTTTACATCTTTTATTTCTTGACTACTTGTATTAGTCACTTTAAAGTTGTATTTTATATATTCTCCTTCATATATCGGATCACCACTTTTAATCTCTTTATCACCTTTTACTGGTGTAACTTCTAAATTTAATCCGTCAATTCTTGAAGTTTCTTCTGAATTTTGTTCTGCTGCTTCAGTTTTTAAAGCATTTGTGTAAATTTTTTCTAATTTTCCTTCTAGGTTACTATCATCTTCATTTGTTTCATCTTGATAATTTTCTATTTTTATATTTTTTTGAATAATTCCTTGGTCTATAGCTCCTCCTATATTGCATTGGTTTGTATATGATAATTTTAAGATACCTTCATTAACTTCTATATCTTTTTTTAATATTATAGTTGCTTCTATATTAATTGTTGGAACTATTGTTGAGTCTCCACCTGTATATTCTGTTTGAGCTCCTGATAAAGTAGCTACAATGCATTTTTTTCCATTGTCATTTGTTTTTACCGAAGTATCTTCTAGTGTTAAATTATCTGAAAGAAGTAATTTACAATTGCCCAAAATTACTTTTTCCACTTCATCTGGTAACTCTATAGTTACTTGTGGATTATTTAACATATTATATTTCGCATTACTTCCATCTAATTTAACACTAAAAATTAAATCATTTTGTTTTTCATTTGTCCATGTAGTTTGGCTCATTTCTAAATCTATATTAGTTGTTGCATCTTTTATTTCATCTGTTTTATTTCCTTTTATTCCAAAAGCTACTTTTTCTATATCTTGCTCTTTTTGTTCTTTTGTTACATCATCTATTACAGTTTCTTTTTCTACATTAATTCCAGCTATTTCTAATAATGTATCAAATGATTTTTTGTTTATATCTTGCATTTCTGCTTTTATTTCTTTTGTATTTTCTATATTTATTGTTCCTTCTTGAATAATGTTACTTGTTTTTATTTTTATAGAATTTATTTCGTTTTCATATGTATATGTAAATTTTTCTTGGTCATCATATTGTGTATCTTTATTAATTGTTGCTAATATATTATCATCTTTATCTAATATTTCTACTGTTCCGTCTTCTCCCAGTATATTAATTACATCTTTTTTATATATTGTTGTAGAATTAAATTTTATCTTATCTTCATCTTTGTTTGTTTCTACATATTGTATTTTATCTTGTGCGTCTTTTTTACTTACCATTATTTGCTCATTTTCTTTATATGTAGTTCCATATTGTGTTCCATTTACTATATTTGATTTTATTTTTCCGTTAAAAATATCTTCTGTATTTGAATTCACAGAAATTAGTGTTCCTACATTTTCTGTAACTTTATTTTCAAAGTTTTGTGTACTTGTTACTTCTCTATCATCTTCTGTTAGGATTACTTTTTCTGATGCCTCTAGTGATAAGTCTCTTTCTGTTTTTTCTTCTGAATATGTATTGTAATTACATATTATTGTATATTGTTCTATTTCGCTATTTCCTCTAATTGTTATTATTCCAGAATTATTATCATATGTATAATCTGCTAAGGCATTATTATTTAGGACTTTTACATCATCGGCAAATAAACCATCAATTTGTTTTAAATTAACAGTTGTTTCTGTACTCTTTACTGGAGTATGATTTTCTTGATATTTAATTTCTTCTTTTAAGTTATATTGTACTAATGTTCCTTTTTTAGTATCACTTAAATTGTAATTTATATATTTTTCTAAATTACTTTCTATTGATATTTGTTCATTATCTGCACCTATAACTTGTTTTACTAATACTGCACTTGTGCATAATACTAGCATAACAATAAATAACATTGTTATAATTTTTCTTGATAATTTGCCTTTCATATAATCTCACCTTTCTCAAGGAATAAATTTGATTGAAAAGTTATAAACTTTTTTCAACAAATTCTCCCTAATTTGCCTAATATACTTATATTTATAATAAAATTTTTTAGTAAAAAAGGCAATATCAATAAATCCCAAAAAAGGCAAATGTTACAAATTTCGTAGCATTCGCCTTTAGGGAAGCTCACTTGGAGCTTTTTATTTAGTTGTTTTTTAAGTTTTAATTACATTTTTATTACGATTTATATAATTACTTTTCAATTTTCTCTGTATTATGTTGTTGCCTAGGCTTTTATCGTTTTGTACTTTTCTTTATTAAAGTAATTATTTTTTAAGTGCTTTTCTTTTTATTAAGAATACTCCTCCTCCTAATACTAATAATGCAATTGTTCCTATTGCTGTAGGTATTAAGAAGTTTTTGTTTCCACCTGTTGATGGTGTTACTATTACTGTTTCTGCTGTGTTATCATCTGCTTCTGTTTTACCAGTTCCTGGTACATAATTTCCTGGTACTGATGTTGTTTTAGAACCTCCTGTTTTGTCTATATGTGTTACTTCTGTTTCGTTATCTAATGATATATCTTCTGAGTTTGATAATATTTTAGATACATTTAAGTCTACACTAGCTGTTTGTGTTGGTTCTAATTTTTTATCTTGCATACTTGTTGTATATAATATTGTTTTATTGTTAATTGTTGATTCAGGATTATTATATACTGTTTCTGCAACTAAGCCTTTGGCTTCATCTAATGTTTTTATACTCCAAGCTGTATTCTTATCTTGGTCAAATGCCCAATTTTTGTCTAAGTAATCTATTACCGCAGATGGTGTTATTGTAACAACTGGTCCTTCAACTGTTCCATATTTATAGAAGTTTTCTGATAAGTAATCAACTTCACTTTCGTTTGTTGCTTTTATTTCATAACTTACTTCTAATGTTGAACCTTGAATTAATTCATTGTCTAATTCTACTCTAACAAATCCGTTTTTTGGGTCTGTTGTTGCAGATGGTTTCATATATACTAAGTGGTCTTTTTGTCCTTCTATTTTGCCATTTTCACCAATTGTTATATCTGTTACTACTTGACCATTTGCAAGTGTTATTTTCAATGATTTAACTCGTTTACTTAGTCCTAATTGTTGTCTTGCTCTTTCTACGATACCAAAGTCTACATTACTTACTTTATACACATATCTATCTCCTGATGATGCTGTATATGTTGAGTCATATTCTACACCTATTCCCATTGTTGGTGTTGTTGAGTTCATTTTGTCTATTGTAGTCTTTGTATCGTGTCCTATGCTCTTAATTTCATTGTCTATACTTTGTCTTAATTCATAATCATCTAAGGCATCTGTTAATCTCTTATCAACATTTTCTTTATACCATTGTTTATTACTTTGGTCTCTTGATGCATCATATACTGTGCCTTTATAGTTTTGTACTGTATATGTTTTATCTCCCCATGTGTATGTTAATGTGTAATCACCTGGTATATAGTTGTTAATATAGAAATCTCCATTTTCATCTGTTGTTGCTGTATATACTTTTCCGCTTCCTGTATTTTCTGTTAATGTTATAGCAACTCCTGGTATTCCTTTTTCTCCATCATCATATTGTCCATTTCCTTGTCTTACTTTTCCTGTCATTAATTCTCCTGATGTTGAATCTAAGAATACTTTACCAGACATTTCTCTTGCATCTGCAACTTCTAGTTTTAATGCTGGAGCTGAGTCTGTATCATCTTGATATGATGTTACTTCTCCTGGTACTGCATTTCCTGGGTTAGAATCTTTATCTATACCTGCATATACATTTCCATTTGTATCAAATATTGAATATGAATTAATTTCTGCAACATTGTCTAAGTTTTCTTTATCACTTAAGATATTTATTACTGCATCTCTATTTAATTCAAATTCTACATATATATCTGATGTTTTTTGTGCATCTATTTTTGCATTTGCATTAATTGTTGTCTTTTTATAATCTGCATTATAATCAGATTCTGTATGGCTAACTTCTCCAGTTACTCCACCATTATCATCTAATCCTGTACCTACTTTTGTTATTTTATATCTGCTATCATAGTAGTCTACTAAACTATTTATTTGTGTTACTAAATTAGATGATTCATTTCTCATTTGTAGTTTATATGTAATATAAACTTTTAATTCTTTGCTTGCATCTTGTTCATTTGTATATTCATAATCTGCTTTATATACAGCTCTTGAATATGACATTGAACCATATTTGTTTCCAAATTTAACACCTACATTAAATCCGTCTCCATATTCACCTTGGTTAACAAATCTTTGTGCATAATTGTATACGTGTTGATATCCATTAACTGCTACTCTAACATTTTGAATATCTTTTAATGATGCCATATCTGGTTGTTCTCTTTCATATAATCCTAAGTTGATATATTTTATTTCTTCTTGGCCATATGTAAAGTGATCTCTAATGTAATATCCTGTTTCAGATGTTTGTGCTGTAATTGGATATTGTCCGTTGTTTATTAGTGTTGAAGAATGTTCATTTTGATTTAATGAATATGATAATTGATGTTTTTCATTTCCATTACTGTCACGTGTAAATCCTGTATCTTCTGTTTTTCCTTCTACACTACTAAAGTTTTTGTTAAATGCATCTCTGTTTGCTGAACTTTCAGCAGCTTTTGAACCATTGTCTCTATCTATATGTGGAACAACATTTGTATATGTTAAACCATCATATTCAAATTCGATATAGTAATCATTTAGTTTGTCTATTTCTACATCTATAAATAGATATGCTCCTCCATTAGCTGTTGTAGCTCTTAATTCATTTCCATTTTTATCCTTAGCCACTTGTCCTGTTGTTTTATCCATAACTCTTACTGCAATTCCATCTAATAGCATATCATTTGAATCATAATCATTATCTTTGAATAAATCATTTCTTAATGATTGTTTTCCAAAAATTTTATCTACCCATACATATCCAGAAAGTTTTACCCATCTTTGTTTGTTGGCTATTTGTAATTCTGATGTTTTATCTATCACGATATTTTTTTCTTGTCCTTCTGTTAAGAATTCATAACCATAATTTGGATTTTTAGTTTCATATGCTACATATGTTCCAACAATTAGATTTTCTACTGTAAATTCACCATCTTGGTTTGTTAAAAATTCTGTTGCTTGGTTTTTGTCTGATACAAATGTTATTTTTCCATTTTCTTGTTTTACATATTTGTCTAATTGTTTATTTTTAATAATAAATCCTACATCTTTTAGTTTTACTATTGTATTGTCTTTGTTTACTTTTATAACTTTTAATCCACCTAATGTTGAAATGTTTTCATCAAATGAAAATTCTATGTTTTCTGTAGCTGTATAAGGTTCTCTTAAAATTAAGTTTTGATATGTTGCATAAGATGATTCTAAGAACCAAATATTTACGGCTTTAACTTCTCTTCGTAAGTTTCCTGTTATTTTCGTTATTTTTGTTGTATTTTCATCTAATGGTACTGAAATATAAAAATCACTACCTGATTTTATATCTCCTACACCATAAAATCTTTCTTCATTACCATAATAACTGCTATATAATTTTTCACCTATTGATTGTCCATTTTGGTCATATACATTTACTTCTGTAACATTTCCACCGAATGTCCAATTAAATGGTCCTACTCTCATATATGCTTTTCCATCTTTGTTATATGCTACAACTTTTATATTATCTTTTTTTGTATTATCTTGGATTTGTCCACTTGAAGCAGTAACATTGTTAGCATAATTTGTTGAAGCTTGATCCAACCATGTTGCATTTCCTCTAGCACTTGAAGCAAATCCATTATATAGTCCTGCATGATATTGTCCAACATTTGACATCCATGTATATGCATAGTTCCAAACTGCGTTTGCAACTGGTCCTACATTTTTACTTGTCCCATTGTTTTGTGATAATATATATGCAAATTTGGCATTTGCCCAATTATCTATTGATTTTCCTGTATAGTCTGTTGATTTTGTTCCTTCAATTTTTACTTGTGAAGCAATTCTATAGTACATTTTGTTCCAACTAAGTGCTTGCCCATGTTCTAAACAAAATATGTTTCCATTTTTTAAATATTCATTTAATGTTAATGTTAAATTTTGTCCTACATAGTACGCCTTTGATGTTGTTGATATTCCAAGTATTGCTATTAAAGTAACTATTAGTATTATTACAATTTTTTTCAATTTGTTCATTCTACTTTCCCTCCTTCCTTTTTATATTTCTATATCGTCTTTTATATGTCCGATTTCTTTTTTGTCTTTTTTTATTCTATAAATTACAAATACTGCTACTCCTAATATTGCAATTATTGCAATTGTAATTCCTACATATACTTCTCCACCAGTTTTTACACCTAAGATTAAATCTGCTGATCCATAATCTTTTTCACCTTTTACTTTGTTTCCTGGTGTTGAGTTTTTATCTGTCATTCCTAATTCGTTATATTCTTCTGAGATTTCTGCTGAGTTGTTTATTAATCCTAAATTATTTTCTGTCATTGCTTTTGTTAATGTTAATGTTAATTCTGCACTTTGTCCTGCTGCTAATTTTGTATTTGATAAACTTGTTGAATATATTCCATCAGATGCTTGGTACCAATCTTTATTTAATTCAGAATTGAATTTCAAATCTGTTGGTGCATAATCTGCTATTTTTCTAACATATCCATCAACTTCTCCAATGTTGGTTACTCTTATTTTATATTCAATTAATACTGTTGTTCCATTTACTTTTTTACCGTCTATTTCTGCTCTTGCTAATGTTTCGTCACCATATTCTTTTAATGTACTTCCTTTGCTATCTTGGATAACTACTTTATTTACAAATTTATCTAGTTTGAATGAAAAATCTTTTAATTGTATTAATCCTATATTTATATCAGAAATATTTTGGTTATTTATTTCTAATATGTCTGTTGAAGCAACTTCTTGTTCATTTCCGTCTATTGTTAATTTTTTTACTAATGCACTTGAGCTTTTATCACTAGCTACTCCTGATACTTTATATTTTGATAATCCATATTCTGAATTATTGTAATCAAATATTGCTATATATTTTCCGTTTCCAAGATTACTTAATGTATATATACCATTATCATTTGTTGTTACTTCTAATGTATTTCCATTTGAATCTTTTACTAGATTTCCTGTTTCTGTATTATATAGTCTTACTTTTATTCCACTTAAAGTTTTTTCATTATCATCTTTTTGTCCATTTCCATTTTCGTCGACCCAAGCCATACCTGAAATTACTGCTGTACCTTTAGCAACATCATTATCATCCACTTTGTTGTCGCCATTGTTACTTCCATTTCCTCCATTTTCTGTGGCTTCTATAATGTGTGTAATTTCTTGTGTTGTGGCAACTTTATTTGCTAATAATTCTGCATATGCTACATTTGTTATAGATTCTGCTTGAGTTCTTGATTCTGAATAATTTACAATTGCTTCTACTTTTACAGTCATTTCAGAACCTGCTGCAATATTTAATGTTATATCTAATTTATTTATTTCTTTTAGTGCAGGTTCTTCTTTTCCATCTATTGTTACTTTATTTACGGTTAAGCTTGATGGAATTTCGTCTTTTAATTCTATTCCATCTACTCTTTGTGAGCTGTTATTTTTAACAGTAATTGTATATTCTAGGCTATCACCTGCTTTTAAGTATTTAGTAGTAGGATTTGCTGTCATTGCCATACTTATATCTGTTTTTACAACATTGTCTGATACTGTATTAGAATTATATGTTATTTTGTCACTAGTTACTTGAACAGAAAAATCAACTGTGTTCGCATTATTTAGTTTATTAATATTTAAGTCATAACTTAACACTTTATTTTTTCCTGGTTCAATAGTTCCTAGGTTTAATTCATCTTTATATTCAACTTGTTCTGTTTTAGCAAGTTCTCCTGTTGCTTCTTGTAAATCGCCTTCTACTTGCTCTGTTGCTATATCTTCTGTTGTTCCATTTATATCATTGTCACTTACTTCTTCACTTGGTAAATTATCTATTAATGTTAGTCTACTTACAGATACTGAGTCTGGTAAATTAGTTTTTACTTTTACGTCATTTTGTGGTTTATCAGAAATATTTTCTATTATTGCATAATATTGAACCATACCTGATTCATACAAATCTGTTTTTCTATCTGTCACTCTTTTTACTGTAACTCTAAGTTTACCTGTTTCTGTCGCGATAACTGGTGATGTTGCTTGTTTTGTTACATCTCCATATTTCACACTACTTGTTGCTTGTAATTTAGTTCCAACTGCTGTGTCTGCTTTAACTCTTACTTCATATTCTTTGCTTAATGATTCTCCTGTTTTTAGAGTATCTATTTTTGTTTCATATGTTTTATTGTCTAATTCTTTGTAGTATGAAGAACCTGTATATTCGTAGTTAGCTTCTGGTTCAACTAAAGCTGTTCCTTCTGGTACAGATCCTTGAACTAAAACATCTTTTACATCTTCACTACCAACATTTGAAATTTCTACTTTATATTTTATTACTTCTCCGTTTTTTACTGTACTTGCATCTGCCAAATCTTTTCCTAATGAACTTGCTGTTATTTTTGTTTCTACTTTTGGCCCAATTCCTGTTTCCATATTAATTGTTGTTGCTTTTATTTCATTTGATGCGCCTGTTGTAGCATTTTCATATTTTACAGTATAACCTTGTGATGCTTGTTGGTTATATTCCAATGAAGCTGGAACTGTTGTATTATAAGTTCCTTCTACACTTGCTCCAGTTTCCATTTCTGGTACTTCAATTAAATATTTTTTAACATTTGCATTGTTGTCTATTGACTCTTGCCATCCATTTTCAGGATTTTGAAGGTCATCTGTTGCATTTTCATTATCTGTGTAATATGTTTTTAATCCTTCTACACCACTTACATTGATTCCATTAGAAATTGATGTATCAATATTATTATTTTTTGTTTTTGTTGGGAATGTACCAACAATTTTTACATTTTGCATTTTACTTTCATTATTGTTTATAACTTCTATATTAGTATCTAAATCTTGACTATTTTTTCCTCTTTGTAATGTTGCTATTGTACTTTCTTCTTGTCCTATAGTTTCAACTCCTAAGTTACTTATGTTATTTATAACAGTCATATCGGTTGGAGCAACAACTTTCATTCCTGTTTCTTGTTTTATTGTTTCTCCTTTATTATTTACAGTCATTGTTATTTTGCTTTCTTGTGTTGGAGCTTTTCTGTTTAATTTTAGATCAACATTTAATATTAATATGGCTCCTTCAATTCCATCTTCTTTATATCCAGTTTGTGTTCCTTCTAAGTTTACTGTAATTGTTTTTCCACTAAAGTTGTAATTTTTAATTTTCAATTCTGATTCATATATTAGCTCTGCACTTATTATATCAGCACTTTCTACTGCTTCTGGTAATTCAAATTGTAGACTTGGGTTTGTATATAAATTATTTTTTTCATCATTTGACTTTAATGTAGCCCTTATTTCCACATTATTTGCAACAACTGTGGATAAAGTATTTTTATTTACTTGCATTGTTGCTTCTGTAGTTGCATTCTCTAATGCTATTTCATTGTCTGTCTTTAATGTAGCTTCTGTACCATATGTAGTTTCAATTGATGTTGATATTTTATCTGCATCTTTAATATTTGCCTCTGGCAATATTGTTTTGATATGTTTTACGGTTAAATCTCCTTCTGATACAGGTATAGAAGTTTTAACTTCTAATGCTGTTACTTCTTTGTCCCCGTAATATACAACAATATTTCCATTTTCGTCAACTTGACTAGCATTTGTTAATGTTGTTATAACTTCTCCATTTTGATTTGATAGTGTCATCGTACCATTTTGTCCTAAAACCTTATCAAATGCTTCTTTTGATACATATGTTTTATTATATATAACTTTTGCTTGTTTTACTGCATTTTCTTTTATATCAATCCCTGTTCCAACATTTGCTAAGTTAACAGCTATTGTTGTTGAAGTTGCAAAATTACGATTTATATTGGCATTTAGTTTTCCTTTATATATTACATTTTCCATATTAGTGTTTGATAATTTCATTATAGCTTCTTTCTCTTCTCCTGCTATAACTACTGCATTTTCTGTTTGTAATATGTTATTATCATATAATTTCACATTTTCTTTTAATGTAATTTTAGAATTTTTAACATCTGCATCTTTGTTATATACAAATGTTAAAACAACGTTTTCTGTTCCTTGTTTTTTCCATTTTACTTTATTTTCTGAGTTTGGCTCATTTTTTAAATTTAAGCTTATTTTAGATTTTCCATCATAATTATATTCAAATGTTGTCATTGTATTTAAATTAGCTTTAGCAACTACGGTTGGTTTTTCTCCATTAAGTTCTGGCACAGTTAATTCTGCACTAATCTCTTGTGTTGGGTATTCATTTGATTTTAATCCCATATTAAGTGAAAGCTGAACAACTCTTTTTTCTTCTCCATTTACTTTTAAAACTTTATTTGTTATTACATCTATACTAGATTCTACGTTATCTTCTTTTTGATAGGTATAATCTAATTTAACATCTCTTGATGCTTTTATATTGATGTCTTTTTCTGTTCTATCTTTATAAATTCCACTTAATTTTACTTTTGTTTGTGCAGTTAATAGTCCTATAATAAAACTATCATCTTTTATAGGTTCTATTTCTACATCAATTTGTACATTTGTTCCAGCATTAATCTGATTTAATGTAATTTTATTTTCTTCAACTTTATTTACATATTCACTGCTTGAAGATTTCATTTTAAAGTTATTATTTTCTAGACTAACTTCTCCATTGAAATATCCCTCATTTTTTACATTTACACCTAAAGTTAAAGTTTTTTCATCTTTTAAATTTGCTGTAAATTCAACATTTTTATGGTTTGTATCATTTGCACTTGCGGCATAACTAATAGCCCCAACTCCTACATAAATAAAATTAGTTAGGGTTAATGTTGCAAGTATCATTAATACAACCATGACTCTAAATAGCTTGCTTTTCATAATAAACCTCCTTAGTTTACAATAACTCTCTTCTATATTATAACGTGAACACTGCGATTTTTCAAGCTTTTTCCAATTTTTTAAGATTTTTTTCGTAAAAAGTTACTCTTTATGTGAACTTTTATGTGTTTCCGTATGTTTTCTTTTAATTTTGTAACATAAATTTAATGTTTTGCATATAATTTATAGAGGTGATTTTATGAGTAATGATTTTAATATTAATCAAGATAGTATAAATAAATTAAACAATATGATTCAAAATGGTGATATTTCTAAGATTATGTCAAATATTCCTCCAGATATGTTAGACAACTTTTCTAAAATGATGAATAATAACAGTAATTCTTCTACAGATTCTAATAATACCGGAAATTTTAATAATTCTAAAACTTCTAATAATTTTAACAACTTTGACTTCAATAATATTGATATGAACACTATTATGAAAATGAAAAATATCATGGAAAAATTGAATAATTCTAATGACCCTAGGTCCAATTTGCTTGCTTCCCTAAAGCCATATCTTCGTGAAAACAGGAAAGAAAAATTGGATCAATATGCTAATCTTATGAATTTTGCAAAAATTGCAGAGGTTTTAAAATCTGAAAATATTTCTCCTAATAGAGAAACAAATGATAGCAATTTAGTGGATAATAACAACACCTATTATCACTCTGATAATAGAAATTCTAATCATCCGGAGAACTAAGATTATGGTACATTTTCCTTTTCGACCATTTCCGCCTTGGAGATATTACCCTCAATATACATATTATAGAAACAGCAATCCTATATCAACACTACAGAAAAATGAAAATAATTTATTAAATCTTCAAGATTCATCTGGTATTTCAAGCAACAATAATTTTGACAATTCAAATTCATCTAATAATAGAAAACAAAAAAATAGACCACAAAAATATAATTTTGCCCATATTAATCTTAACTATTTATTTAACTCTGATTTAGAGCAGCCTATAGTTGAATTTATGGGCATAAAATTATATTTAGATGATCTTATTATTATAGGTTTATTATTTTTTCTGTATAAAGAAGATGTTCATGATGAAATTTTATTTGGCATATTGCTTTTATTGCTACTTAGCTAGAAGAACTATTAGTCAATAACAACTTTCCCATCTACAATGCTTATATATGTTTGTTTATGTAATGGTTCTTCTGCTCTATTAATTTCTTTTACAACATTTGCAATTCTTACTTGCACAGCATCAAATAATCCTGCTGCTATGATTGCTTGTTTGTTTCCTTTTGCTCCCGCATGGGCCAAGCCTCTTAACGCTCCTAATACCACAATATTATCTGATGCAATTACTTCTGCTCCTGAGTTTACATCTCCAAGAATTACTAAACTACCTTCTGTCTCCAATCTTTGGCCTGAACGCAATGAACCTCTATGAAATTTAGTCTCTGATATTGCTATTTGTTTTTCAAATGTTCTTTTTATATTTGATAAACCTAATCCTTTAGGACTATCAAATTCTATTTCCACATCAATTTTTGATTTTATTAAATCTTGTATTTCATCTATTTCTTTGTTTTTTAGAATTTTTCCGGTTACTTTTATTGGTGTCTTTTCATCTTTATATAGCTTTTTTAATTCTGTTAATTTCTTTTTTAATCCTTCTACTATTTGTTCTTGTGTTGCATTTTCACTTAATTTTATTACAATTTCATCTTTTCTTAGATTTATACTTATAATAGTACTTCTCATTTTTACATCCTTAACATAAATATTTGGGGTTTTAAGGTCCCCCATAAACCTTTTATTTATTAATTCATTATTTGTGTATATGGTTTTGCACTCATATCTTCTTGTACTGTTTGTGTATTCATTCCAAAATATTCTTCCATAATATCTCTAACAACTTCTGCCGTATAGTTTCCATGACCACCATTTTCTACCATAACTACTATTGCTATTTCTGGATTTTCAAATGGTGCAAATCCTACGAACCATGCATTTACCTTGTTTCCTGGTGCCTCTGCAGAACCAGTTTTACCTCCTACACTTATTCCAAAATCTTTAAATCTTACATATGCTGTACCTTCTGAATCTTGTGTAACAGATTCCATACCTTTTAGTACTGCATCTAGATTCTTTTGTTGTATTTGTAAATCTTCTGTTTCTTCTTCTTGAATTCCTAATTTATTGTTTACAAATTTTTTAATATCTTCTCTAGAAGATTCAGAACCATTTGCATTCCTTATTGTTTTTATTATTGTAGGGTCTATTTTATGGCCACCATTTGCTAGCATACTTATATATTTTGCCATTTGCACAGGACTAAATTCATTATCCCCTTGTCCAATTGATGCTTGTAAAGTATCACCTGGATTCCAGTTTCCATCACTACTATTTGGGCGTAATTTACTTTTAGTTTCTTTGCTAGCTAATTGTCCAGATGTTTCGCTTTGAAGTTCCACTCCTGTTTTAGTTCCTAAACCAAAATATTTTGCATATTTTGCAAGTGTATCTATTCCCATTCTATCACCTGTTTCATAGAAGAAAAAGTTACAAGATTTTTCAATAGCTCCTGATACATTTAATGATCCATGTCCTCTATGATAATCTGTGTAATACCAACAAACTGGTTGATAATCTCTATATTTTGTATATCTTCCTGTATCATTTATTGTTGTGTTTGTATTTATTACTCCTGATTCAAGTCCGGCTATTGCTGTTATCATTTTAAATGTTGAACCTGGTGAATATGAACTTTGTATTGCTTTATCTACTAGTGGATGTGCCTCATCATTATTATATTTATTCCAATTTTCTGTACTAATTCCTCCAACAAAATCTGCTGGGTTATATGTTGGATAACTTGCCATTGCGAGAATTTCACCACTATTGACATTCATAACCACACAAGCTCCAGCTTTTGCATCATATCTTTTTCCAAAGCCACCTGAAGAAATTTTTTGTATATTTGCTTCTAATGCTTCTTCAGTAACTTTTTGCAAATTAGAATCTATTGTAAGTACTATATCTGAACCTGCTACTGCTTCTTTAGATGTATATTCACCTGTGATTGTTCCATCAACATCCATATCTATTTGCTTAGTTCCGTTTTTTCCTTTTAAGAACTCTTCAAAAACCGCTTCAATACCAGTTTTTCCAATTATATCATTTTGTGTGTATGTATCTTTTCTAGCTTCATATTCTTCTGAATTTATTCTTGAAGCATATCCTAATATATGTGCCGCTAATGTTCCTGATGTATAATTTCTTGCTGGATCAACAATTATGTTTATTCCTGGAAATTTTGATGAACTTTCGCTAAATTCAGCAACTGCTTCTCTTGGTAGTCCTTTGGCTAATGTTATTGCTTTAGTGCTGCTATATCCTTGTTGTGTTATTTCATATCTAATTCTCATTATTTTTCGAATTTCATCTATATTGTTTATATTTGTTATTTCATATTTATCTTTTAACTTTGCAAATGCTTCTTCTGCAGTTGCATTTTCATCTATTTTATTGCTTTTTTTCCACTTTGCTAATGCATCGTCAGATATTGTATAACTATATGGATTTACCGTTATTGGTAATGAATCTGGATAACTAATGTCGTATTTTTCCAATACTTGTATAATATTTAATATTGAAGTATTTAGTCCATTATTATCTATTTTTGTTTTATATAATTCTAATGAGAAAGTCATATTTGAGCTCACAAGTGTTGTTCCACTTCTATCTAAAATCGCTCCTCTGGCAGCCTCTACAGTTGTTTCCCTTGTTAATCTTGTGTTTGATTCTTCTCTATATTCTGCCCCATGAACAATTTGAAGGTTAAATAGTCTTATTATTAAGATAATTCCTGCTATATATGTTAATATTACTAATAAATTAAACCTCAAATTAATATTAGGTTTCTTCCATTCTTTTCCTATCAAGCCTTCACCTTCTTCCTTTCATGACTTAACTTTATATTCTTCGATTTTTTATCTTACCTGTAGTTCTAAAAATATCTTGTTAAAATTTTATTTCCTTTATATTCATTTTCTATATAATATCCTGCTTTTTGCATTAGCGGATATAAGATTATTGTTAATATACAATTAAATATTGTCTCTATTAATAAAATTGTTATAAAACTCCAAATCTCTACACTTGATGATAATAATATATATTTTAATAAATAATTTATGCTTTCAACTAAAACAGTTGCCAACAACACCATTAACATAACCGTCATTCTACTATCTTTAGAAAAATTTCTGTCAAATTCTCCTGCCAAAAATCCTATTAACCCTAAAGTTGCAGCATTTACTCCTACTTTATTTCCTAGTAATAAGTCAAGTATTAATCCAATTACCATTCCATATGCTGTTCCCATTGTCCTTGTTGAGAACAGCCCAATAAATAGTGTGAATATTATAAATAGATTAGGTACTATTCCAGCTATATTAAACCATGTAAAGAAATTAGACTGCAGATAATATATAATTAGCATTGTTAAAACTAATACAATATTTATTATTGTTTTTTTCATTTTTTATACTTTCCTTTCTTAAAGTTGACTATATATTCGCAATCCTATTTTTAAAATTACAATTATGTTCTAGCTACCTACTGATTAGTAATAACAAGCACAGTATCTAGCTTACTAAAATCGACTGCTGTTTCAACTATAGCGTATCTATCTGTCATATTTTTACTGTTAGAAACTTTTTTTATTGTTCCAACATGTATACCTTTTGGATATATTCCTCCAAGCCCAGATGTCTCTATACTATCTCCTTGAATTATATTTGCATCTGTTGGTAAATAAATTGCCTTTAATGCAGATTCTTCATCAAGTGTTCCTTTGCATACTATACTATCTTTTGTTGTACTCATTGAGCAGCTTATTGAGCTTGCTGTATCTACTATTGTTTGTACTTTTGCGGTATTTGCTGTGACTGATACCACATGACCAACTAATCCTTCATTTCCAATAACTGTCATATTTTCTTTTACGCCATCTTCGCTTCCTATATTTATTACTATAGTTTTTGAATAATTACTTATATCCTTATTTATTACATATCCAGGTATAGTTTTGTATTCCCCATATTTTTCTGTCAGATTCAAATATTCTTTCAAAGTTGCATTTTGTGTTTTTATATTTTCCAACTCTCTTAATGATTGTTCCAATTCATCATTTTTCTTTTGTAAGTTTTCATTTTCTTGTTTCAAATTATTGATATCTGCAAAAAATGTACTGTTTCCACTTAACTTGTTTTTTAAATATGTCAATCCATTTTGTATAGGCATAATCAAATTAGTTGCAGCATTTTCAAAGAAATTACTATTTGTTTTTCCATTTGAAAATATTACAATTAAAATTAAAATTATAATAGTTACTACTATTCCTATAATTCCACTTTTCTTGTTTTTGTACATCTCTACTCCTATCTCAAGTTTTTAAAAAATTAATTTTTAAAACTAGTATTTTTTATTTCTTGCATTAACTAGTACTCTACCCAATCGTTCTATATCCTCTAAAGTTTTTCCAGCACCTCTTACAACACAATCTAGAGGTTCATCTGCTACATATACAGGCATTCCTGTTTCAATACTCAATAGTTTGTCCAAATTTTTTATTAATGCTCCACCACCTGCAAGTACAATTCCTTTTTCCATAATATCTGCAGCTAATTCTGGTGGTGTTTTTTCTAATGTTAATTTAACTATTTCTACTATTTTTGTTATTGATTCTTTTATTGCATCTTCCACCTGTGTAGATGTTATTGTCATATTTTTAGGTAATCCTGTTGTTAAATCTCTACCTCTTATCTCCATTGACATTTCTGTCATAAGTGGCATTGCACAACCTAATTGCATTTTAATTTGTTCAGCTGTTGTGTCTCCTACTGCCAAGTTCATCTCACGTTTAATATAATTTACTATTTCTTCATCTAATTCGTCACCTGCAACTCTTAGTGAATGGCTTACAACTATTCCTCCTAGTGATATTACTGCTACTTCAGTTGTTCCTCCACCAATATCTACAATTATATTTCCACTTGGCTCCCCAACATCTAAAGAAGCTCCAATAGCGGCTGCCATTGGTTCTTCTATTAAATAAACCTCTCTTGCTCCAGCTTGCATTACAGCCTCTTCTACAGCTCTTTCTTCTACTTCTGTAATTCCTGATGGAACTCCTACAACAACTCTTGGTCTACCAATGTTATATCTTTTTCCTACTTTTCCAATTATATTTTTCAGCATCAACTGTGTTGCTGTAAAATCTGCTATTACACCATCTTTCATTGGTCTTACAGCTTTTATTTGTTCAGGTGTTCTTCCTAACATTTCTTTTGCTTCATTTCCTGTTGCAACTATATTACCATTTCTTCTGTTTATTGCTACAACTGATGGTTCTTTTAAAACTATTCCTTTTCCTTTTAATGTTACCAAAATATTAGCTGTTCCTAGGTCAATTCCTATATCTTTTGAACCCCAAGAAAAAAATTTCATTTTAATCATTTCCTTTCTGTTTGCATTATAATAAGATTTTATAATTCTTCTAACTCTTCTCTTGCTATCCAGTCACTCATAATACTTGTATAATTTTCCCCTGCAAGAATAATATGATCTAATAGTTCTATTCCAAGTATTTGTGAGGCTTTATATAAAGATTTTGTAGTTTCTATGTCTGCTCTACTTGGCTTTGTACTCCTGCCTGGATGATTGTGTATTAAAATATATTTTGGTGCTTTTAATTTTATTGGCTCTACAAGAATTTCTCTTGCCGAAATATTAACAAAATTTGTGCCACCTTTAGATATATTTTGAATTTTTAGTAATTCATTTTGCGAATTTAATATGGCTATTTTAGCAATTTCTTTTTCTTCAAATTTTGTACTGTTTAATAATAAACTTGCTAAATCTCCTGGTTTTCTAATTATTGTTTTTTGATATTTTGTCCTACTAAACATTCTTATTGCAATTTCTCCAACTGCTTTTAACTGAATTGCTTTTACTTTTCCGATTCCATTTACTTCCATTAATTCTTCTAATGATAATGTGTGTAAATATTCTAAATTTTCTTTTGTTGTTTTGTTTAGACTAAGTAATTTTTGTGCCACTTGTACAGATGTTTCGTTTTTATTTCCAGATTTTATTATTATTGCCAATAACTCGGCATCTGAAAGTGCTTTTTCTCCATATCTTTCTAGTTTTTCGTATGGTCTTTCTAGTTCTGGTAATTCCTTTATTTTTATAGACAATATAAATTTCCTTTCTTTGGTTTAATTGCCCCTGTTTTGTCTATATTTTTTTATATATAAATACTGCAAGTATTAATCCTATTATACTTGAAATACTTATTTTGAACATTAATGCAAATGTTATTTGCATTATGCTTAAATCTAGTGTTATTGGTGTGTTTAGTCCAAAACTTTGGCTGTATGATAGCCACCAAAGCCAATCCACTCTTGAAGCTAATTCTCCTAATAATCCTCCTACTACTAATCCAGATAATATAAATATTAATAAAATCCATATATTTTTTTCTTTAGTTGCCATTTTTTATACCTCCAAAATCCTGTTTTTGCTTACGGCTGTTTATTTTTTAATCCGATGATATTATACCTTGAATTGTTAAATTTTTCAAGTGAATTTTGTGTAAATTTTATAATTGATTTATCTTTTTTATTATGTTATAGTATAGTAAATTTTTTAGAAAAAGAATTACCAAAATTTATACATTTAAATATAATAATAGTAGTAGTATAATATAATTAATAGTTAATAGGAGGTACTTAAGCTTTATGAAAATAGAAAAATTAACTGATGATAAAATACGTATTATAATAAATTCCTTGGATTTAAAAGAACTAAAAGATTTTAATATAGACCCAAAGGCTATTTTTTCAAAAACAATTGATAGTCAAGGCTTTTTTCTTGATATTTTAGAAAAAGCACGAGTTGAACTTGGATTCAACACAGATGGCTGTAAAATTTTAGTAGAAGCGTTTTCTAATTCTGATGAATATATCGTTTTTACAATAACTAAATATGCTGACTCTAAATCAATTGTTCGAAAACAACCTATCGTCAAAAGAAAAACTCTTGACCTTGATGCTAAAAATACCATTTATAGGTTAACTAATTTTGATGCTTTTTGTGACTTATGTACATATTTAAGCAACAATTTTAACAACACTACAAAAATTTCAAAACAATCTTCTTTATATTTATATAATAGTTGTTATTATTTATTAATAAAAAACGTCAATAAATCTATTTTAAAAGATTTTTACGTTGCAGCTTCTGAATTTTTTTCTCCAAGTAATTTTTCTTACAGCTTTGAAAACAAATTACTTGAACACGGAAGAGCCATCATTAAAACTAATGCAATATGTACTTGTATAAAATATTTTGTTCATTAGGTTTTGAATTACAGTTACAGTATAAATATCAAAATTAATTTTTATTTATTAAAATCCATTGTCATACTAACGCCAATGGTTATGATTATACACAATAAATCCCTTCAATCGCTAATATTGAAGGGATTTATTATATATTTTATGTTTTTGTGTTACAATCTTATTTTTTTATATTTATTTTTAGTATAAATAATTTTGTGGATTATATGCAACACCATTTACACGTATTTCTAAATGCAGATGTGGTCCTGTGGAATTTCCTGTAGATCCTACAGCTGCTATAGTTTGGCCTTGTGACACAGTTGTTCCTGCTGATACATATAATTTACTGCAATGCCCATAATATGTTTGAACTCCATTTCCATGAGTTATTACTAACATATTTCCATATGAACCTTTATATCCTGCAAAAGTTACAGTTCCTGATGCAGCTGCCGAAATAGGTGTTCCACTTTGTGCTGATATATCTAGTCCAGTATGTGTAGACACTCTTATTGAACTTCTTGCGCCAAATCTTGATGTTATTATTCCAGATATTGGTTTTATTAAACTTATCCCTAAATTTGCTTTTCCGCCTGATGTTGTTAGGGCTGTATTAACTTGCCCTGTGGTAGCATATTTGGTGTTTGATGTTTTAGTAATTGCTTTTTTTGCAACTTCTACTTTTGGTTTTTCTACATATAATTCAGAAACTGCTGTTTCTTCTTCAGTTAAATTTTGCATATCTGTTTCATATTTTTCTTCAATTGCTATATTGTCTATATTAGAACTTTCTTTTTCTTTTAATGTATTAACTACTTTCTCAGCCTCTTCAAAGTTTCCAACATATAATTTTTCTTCCTGATTATCGGTTATTGCATAATATCTATAATATGTAACTCCTGACTCTTTTACCTTATTTAATATTTCTTCATCATTTGCTACTATATTCTTTTTTAATAAACACAATTTATATTCAGGCAAATTTTCAACTTGCACAAATGCTACATTATTGTTTGTTCCATCTCCATGATCAACATAATTATTAATCTCATGCTGTAAGGTTGCTCTATCCTCTGTATATCCTACTTGTGTTCCTTTTATATACACTGCATATGTTGGCTTGTATAGAAATGTAATTGCTCCTATTATCAAAAGAGCCGCAATAATTAAAAGCACTACCAATTTTATGCTTCTCCTTGTATGTATCAACACTTTTTTTAACATTCAAATATCTCCTTTGTACCCCATTTTATATTTGTAATAATATTGTAATATTGTTTTTTTTGCAAGAATATCTATTAGCCAATTTCCCTAAGTTTTTTTACTTTTTTAAGCTTATGCTCGTTTTTTTTCGTTTTTTCTCGTTTTTTCATTTTTTGAATTTTTTTGAATAAAATTTTTCTAAAAGCAAATAATATATTGTAAACAAAAATGAAAGGAATGATTAAAAATGCCAGATTTAAATCAAATGGAATTACAAAATTTGAGACATTTAATAGGTGCACATCAAAATGTCTATCAAAAATTAAATATGTATTCAGCTCAGTCTGTTGACCCACAAATAAAACAACTTTTTACTAAGTCTGCTCAAGATGCTTTAAATACAAAGCAAAAACTTATGAGCTTTTTAAATAATAATTAGTTGTTTTAAATTTTGGACTATTTGAATAAGGTTTATAGGTTTCCTTTACCAAACCTAAATATGTTAATAAGGAGTATCTAATTATTTATAAATACAAATTACGTAAATATACAATAATTAGTAAATAATTTTATGGACGAAAAAGTTATGGTTAATGACATTTTAGCAGGTGTTAAGTCTGATTTAACAGCTTATCAAACTGCAATTTCTGAATGTGAAAATATGCAATTAAGACAAACTTTTCAACAAATCAGAAATAGTGATGAAAGTTTTCAATACGAGTTATTCAAAATTGCTCAGGCAAAAGGCTATTACGTGCCTGCTCAAAAGGCTTCGGTAACTGAAATTAATACTGTAAAAACAGAATTAGAACAATAGTTTTTAAAAAGATTGCAAATTATATTTTTCAAATTTGCAATCTTTTTTATTCTATAATAATATTTCTTCTATTTCTTTCCATGAATCTACTCTGGTTAGTCCTAGTTTATCAAGCTCTTCTTTTGTCATTTTTTTATTATGATATGCTGTAAATAGTAGTTTTAGTTCAGCCTTACCAGTCATTTTTTTCGCACTATCGTCTATTCTTATATCTGCATCTATTAAATCTTTTCTTGATGTAAAAATAAATTTATGAGGATCAATAAATGGTAATGCCTTACATAAGAAATTATATTTATCATTTAATGTTTTTCCTGAAATTTGTGGAGCATCTCTAAAAACAAATGCTGTTGCAATATATACGTCATATTTTTCATCTAATTTTTGTATCACTTCTTTAGCATCTTTAACCATATTTACATAGTCATATACATTTCGACTTTTAAAAAACTCTACCCATTCTTCAAGTCTGTCTTTAGGAATCAAATCATTTACATAATATGATCCTGCATCTTCTTGGTCAGAATTAGAATTCATAAATTCATTTATCATTCTTATAAATCCTTTTTCGCATATTACATCGTCCATATCAATTATTAATTTTTTCATAAACGTTCTCCTCTTTTACCTTGTTTTATATTTTGCTCAGATATTACATTACGAAATTACTTCTAATTTAGCAAATTTTGCCATTAATCTTTTATGTCCAACTTTGTTAAAATCTATATCTACTTTTAGGTCGTCTCCTTCTGGTTCTACTTTGCTTATAATTCCTTCTCCAAATTTCTTATGGAATATTTTTACCCCTGCTTGATATTTAGATAAATCTACATTTTGAGATTCTGATTTTTTATTTAAATTATTTAAGAAACTTTCTGCTGTTCTAAATGCAAAATTGTTTGATGTTGATTTTGTACCAACTGTTGAAGCCGCTTCTTTATTGTCAATTTTATAACTCGTTACTTTTCCATTTCCTGTACCGCTTCTTCTGCTTCCAGCTCCATATGACCAACTAAATCCACTGTCACTATCTCTTAACATAGAATCCTTATTGCTTGTCTCTCCAAATGCTTCTTCATATCCTTCTAATAAATCTTCTGGAATTTCTTTTAAAAACCTTGATGTTTGATTATAACTTGTAGAACCAAATATTGTACGTTGTTTGCTACATGTTAAAAACAAATTTTCTTTTGCCCTTGTTATTCCTACATAACATAAACGCCTTTCTTCTTCTAGTTCTTTTGGTTCTGATATTGATTTATATCCTGGGAATATTCCTTCTTCCATTCCAACTAAAAATACTACTGGGAATTCAAGTCCTTTAGCACTATGTAACGTCATTAATGTTACATAATCTTCGTCTTCTTCTAAATTGTCAATATCACTAGATAATGTAATTCCTTCTAGGAATTGGCTTAATCCATTTTCTGCTTCTTCCTCTTCAAATTCAATTGCAACTGTTAAAAATTCGTCTAAATTTTCTATTCTATTTTCTGCTTCAATTGTATTTTCCAATTCTAATGCTTTTGTATAACCTGATTTTTTTAGTGTTTCTTTTATTAATTCAGATACTGATAATTCATCTTTTTTAGCTCTTAATTCTTCTATTGCATTTACAAATTCTCTTGAATTTAAAAATACTCTATTTAATCCAAATTCATCTGCTCTTTTTATTATTTCGTACATCGAAATTTCAGTTTCATTTGAAAGTGCTTCTATTTTATCTAAACTTGTTTTTCCTATTCCGCGTTTAGGTTCATTTATTATTCTGCGCAAACTTAGATTATCATTTGGATTTTGTATTAATCTTAAATATGCAATTGTGTCTTTTATTTCTTTTCTTTCATAGAATTTTAGTCCACCGATAATTTTATATGGTATGTTTTCTCTTCTTAAAATATCTTCTATTGCTCTTGATTGAGTATTCATTCTATATAAAATTGCAAAGTCTGAATATTTATAATATTCTTCTCTTCTTAAATGTTCTATTTGCTCTACTATGTAAGTTCCTTCATCATATTCGTTTTTGGCTTGATATACTTTTGGCAGACTTCCTTCTTCGTTTTCAGTCCACAATGCTTTTTTATATTTTACTTCATTATTTTTTATTACAGCATTTGCAGCTTTTAATATATTTCCTGTACATCTATAATTTTGCTCTAATTTTATTATTTTTGTTCCTTTAAAATCTTTTTCAAAATTTAATATGTTTGATATATCTGCTCCACGGAAACTATAAATTCCTTGGTCATTATCTCCTACGGCTGTAATGTTTTTATATGCTGATGCAAGAATTGTAACTAATGTAAATTGTGATTTGTTTGTATCTTGATACTCGTCAACTAAAATATATCTAAATTTATTACAATAATATTCTCTTACATCTTCATTCTCTTGTAAAATTTTTATTGTATAATTTATAATGTCGTCAAAATCTATTGCATTATTCTCTTTTAGTCTTTTTTGATATAATTCATATACTGTAGAAATTTTTTCTTTTCTAAAATCTCCCATTGCTTTTGCTTGATATTCAGCAGGTGTTAACATTTCATTTTTTGCATTACTTATTTCTGATAACACTGCTCTATCGTTAAACATTTTGTCATCTATTGATAAGTCTTTTAAACAGTTTTTTACTAATGTTTTTTGGTCTGATGTATCAAATATTATGAATGATGTTTCAAAACCTATTCTATCAATAAATCTTCTCAAAATTCTAACACAAATAGAGTGGAATGTTCCCATCCATATGTCTTTGGCTGATTCTCCCACTAAATTTGCAATTCTTTCTTTCATTTCGTTTGCAGCTTTGTTTGTAAATGTTATTGCTAATATGTCCCAAGGTTTTACACCTTTTTCTTGTATTAGGTATGCTATTTTATGTGTTAAAACTTTTGTTTTTCCACTTCCTGCTCCTGCTATTACTAGGCATGGTCCTTCTGTTGAAGTTACTGCTTCGTATTGTTTATTATTTAATCCTTCTAATATTTCTGGCATTTAATTTTCTCCTTTATTTTTTCTTTCTGGATTATATAATTATCTGATTATAAAGTCAATAGATTTCAAATAGTTTGCAAACATTTTTTCGTTTTTACAGCTGCATTGTAATAAAACCAACTATAAATCCTAACATATTGCCAATTGCACTCATTCTTCCATTATACAATTTGTTGGATTCTGGTATTAACTCTCCTGATACAATATATAACATCGCACCTGCTGCAAAGCTTAGGCATATAGCTATTACCTGCTCTGATATTGATCCAACAATTGCTCCAAAGAATGCTCCTATTCCTGTTGTTATTCCTGATAGTATTACATATAATATTACTTTTGATTTTTTCATTCCTCCATTTTTCATTGGTACTGCCATTGATATTCCTTCTGGTATATCATGTAAACATATTGCAATTGCTAAGCTTAAACCTAATTTTATTGAGGCTTCAAAACCTGAACCGATTGCTAATCCTTCTGGAAAGTTGTGTATTGCAAGTCCGATAGATACTATCATACCCGTTTTTAATAGACTATTGCTTTTTGAATTTTTTTCTGCTGTTTTTTGGTTGAAATTTTTTTCTACCAGCACATCACAAAAAATCATTGCAATTATTCCTATTAGTATTCCAAACATTACATTTATTATTTCACTTATATTTAATGCCTCTGGTATTAGGTCAAAACATACTACTGCCATCATTAGCCCAGAGGCTAGCGATAGTATAAAACTTAGAAATTTATTTGAATTTTTCTTTATGAATATTCCAAGCAATCCTCCTAATGTTGTTCCAAATGTTCCAAAGAATAATCCTAAAATTGTTGTTTTTATTAATTCCATTTAAAACTCCTTAAATAAATTAGTTTATATTTTAATTTATTTAAAATTTCGTTATTTTATTCTATATATAAATTTAAAAATCAAGAAAAACGTGATTTAATCACGTTTTTCTATTATAATTTTGTGATTTTTCCACGTTTTTCTTAATTTTATATGTTTTTTTCTTTTATAATATTTCCATCAACATCTTTTAAAATTATTTTATTTTCATCAAATATTGCATATCCATGTTCTGTATTTTGCTTTGGTAATGATATTGAACCTGGATTTACAAATGTTATTCCATCTTTTTCTTCTATACAGTTTACATGGAAATGGCCATAAAACATAATGTCGACGTCTATTCCTATTGGTGGCAAATTATCCATATTATATTTATGTCCATGCGTAAAAAATAAATTATATCCATTTGCCTTCATTTGAATATTTTCTTGCAAAGGAAACTCTGATATCATTTCATCTACTTCTGCATCACAGTTTCCTTTTACTGCTAAAATTTTGTCTTTTAATGAATTTAAAATATTAGCAACTTCCATTGGTCCATATTTTTCAGTTAACGGATTTCGTGGTCCGTGATAGTATAAATCCCCTAATAATACTATTTTATCTGGATTTTCTTGTTTTACTATTTCCAATAATTTATTTGCATAATATCCTGAACCATGAATATCTGAGACTATTAATAATTTCACTAATCTTCTTCTCCTTTTAATTTTTCAGCTCTGTCTGCTGCAATTAAATTGTCTAGCATTTCGTCTAAATCTCCATTTAAGAAATTTTCCATTTGATATATGCTCATCCCTATTCTATGGTCTGTTATTCTTCCTTGTGGATAGTTATATGTTCTAATTTTCTCACTTCTGTCTCCTGAACCTACTTGCGATTTTCTCGCACTTGAAATTTCATTGTCTTGTTTTTCTTTTTCCATTTTATATAGTTTTGTTTTAAGCATTCTCATTGCATTGTCTCTATTTTGGAATTGTGACCTTTCTGTTTGACATTCTACTGTTATTCCTGTAGGTTCATGTATTAATCTTACTGCTGAAGATGTTTTATTTATATGTTGTCCACCTGCTCCTGATGACCTAAATACTTCCATTTTAATGTCCGCTGGATTTATTTCGATTTCTACATCTTCTACAACTGGTAGCATTGCTACAGTTACTGTTGATGTATGTATTCTTCCACTACTTTCTGTATCTGGAACTCTTTGTACTCTGTGAACTCCACTTTCAAATTTTAATCTACTATATACACCTTTTCCAGTAATCATAAATGAAATTTCTTTATATCCACCTAAGCCTGTCTCGTTTTCATTTAATATTTCTAATTTCCAATGTTTTCTTTCTGCATACATTGAATACATTCTAAATAATGTTCCTGCAAATAGTGCCGCCTCTTCTCCTCCAGCTCCTGCTCTAATTTCACATATGATGTTTTTGTCGTCATCTGGGTCTTTAGGTATTAATAAAAATTTAAGTTCTTCTTCAAATTTAGGTAATTTTTCTTTATTATCATAATATTCTGTTTCTGCTAATTCTTTCATTTCTGGGTCTTGCATCAATTCTTCTGCATCTTCCATTGCTTGTTTTGCTTTTTTATATTCACGAAATTTTAGAACTATTTCTTCGATACTTGCATGCTCTTTCATTGCTTTTTGCCACTTTGCCTGGTTGGCAATAACCTCTGGGTCTGAAATTTCTTTTGTTAATTCTTCGTATCTTTTTTCAATTGCTTCTAATTTTTCAAACATATATATTCTCCTTCTCTTTTATTTGCGTAGTTATTATACTACATTTTACTAATTATTACAATAAAATGCCTTTACTTTTTCATTACTTTAATACTTATAAGACTGATAAGTTCCAAAAAATCAATTTTTGGAATAACTTTTTTGGAACTTATATGGTATTTTTACATTTTTTAAATTATCTTCACATTATTTTTATACATTAATAAAATTGAATTTGATATTTTCTTTTTCTAATATTTCCTTTTCTCTTTTTGTGCATGTAAATAATATTATTTGATGCTCATTAAATCTATTATGTATATATTTTAATATATTTTCTAATCTAGTTTCATCATAATATGCAAAAGCTTCGTCTAATATTATTGGCATTTTTTCTTCTGACAATTCTTCTACCATTGATAATCTTAAAGATAAATACAATTGATCTATTGTTCCTATACTTAATTTAGATGCAGGTACATAATTGCCATTTTCTAATTCAACTATTAAGCCTTGCTCTTCATTAAACATAATATTACTATATTTTCCACTTGTTATATTAGAAATATTTTTTGAAAGTGCCTCTGTAAACTTAGGGGTTACTGTATTTTTCATTTCATCATAAGATTTTTGCAAAACATCTTTTGTAAGCTCAAAACTCATATTTAATTTTTGCAAGGTTGACATTTTGTTTTTATTGTCAACTAATTCTTCTTCTATTTTTGATAAATTATCTAGCTTAGGTTCTATATTTTTTTTGTCTAATTCTAATTTATGCAATTCAATTTTTTTATTATTTATTTTGTTTTGTAAATTTTCTAATTCTAAATTAGTATTTTCTAAATTAATTAAATTATTTATTTTTTCTTTTTCAATTTTATTTATATATTTATTTTTTATTTTTTCTTTTTCTAAATTTATTTTTAAATAAAAATTATTATTTAAATTATTTATTTTATTTTTTATTTCATTATTATTATTTTCTAATAAATTAATTTCATTATTTAAATTATTTATTTCTAATAATATTTTTTCTATATTTTCTATGTCTGTTTTTTCTATATTTTTTTCTATTATTATTTTTTTATTTAATTTATTTTTAGAAAAAATATAATAAATTAAAATCATTGGTACTGTAAGAAGAAAAATACAATTAATTATTTTATTTTTTATTAAAATAAATTGTAAAATATTTATTATTAAAATTAAAATAGATAATATTATTATTTTTTTATTTAATTTATTTTTTTCTTTTTTTATTTTTTCATTATTTTTATTTTTAATTAAATTAATTTTATTATTTAAATTATTTTCTAAATTATTTATTTTATTTTCTATTTTTTTATTATTTTTTTCTGTATTATTTTCTGAATATTTTTCTAATATATTTTTATTATTATTTTCTATTTCATTTATTTTATTTTTTAATAGATTTATTTTTTCATTATTTTCATTTTCTAAATTTTTTTGAATTTTTATTTTTTCTTTTTCAATTTTCTCTTTTTCATAAATATTTTTTATTTCTTTTAATAAATTATTTTCTTGTTCTAAATATAAAATTTCTTCTTCTAATTTATTATTTGTGTCTGCTATTTGGTATTTTATGTCACCATATTTTTCTAGCTCTTCTTTTTCTTTTTGCAATTCTTCTATTTTTTTAGCAACAACGTTTATCGGCTTTTCCCTAGACCTTTCTGTTCCAACTTCGTCTAGTTGCCTTCTATTTATTCTGTCAATTGCTCGTTTATATGATACATTATCTTCACCAGTTCCTACTAAATTTGCAATTTTTTGTATTAACATACTTTGTTGTGCTTTTTCTAATTTTACTTCATCTTGACAAGAAACTATTGTAGATAAAAACAAATCTTCATCAACTTTTGTTTGTTCGTAAAAAAATTCATTTCCTTTATTTTTATCTATATTAAATTCTTTAGAAATATCTTCTATATTTTCATTAAATATTTTTGGATTTTTCTTCTTAAAATCTCTATAAATTTCATATCTATTTTTATTATTTAATTCATATTCTAATTTGCCAGAAAATTCTTCTCCTGTCCATGGCAAATATTTTTCATAATCTGAATATTCTTTTCCTTTTTTATTTTTTGAAATTCCATAAAAAGAATTTATAATAAATTTTAATAATGTTGATTTTCCTGCTTCATTTTTTCCATATAAAATATTTATTCCATTATTTAAATTTATTTCTTTTTCTTTTAATTTTCCATATGAATTTATTTTTATTTTATTTATTTTCAAATTTACACCTCTATATTTTCTTTTGATTTTCTATTAATTTTTTATTATTTTTTTATTTTAAATATATATAATAATTATATTGTTAAATAAATTAATTATTATTAATATAAAATATTTTAATACCTTATTCTAATGATGCTAACCCAATTTCAATTGATTTTTCTATTATTTCTTTTTCTTCTTCTGTTTCTGCATTCTTTATTTTTTTATTCATCTCTTTTATAAATAAACCTTTTAATGTATTTTCATTTTCTAATTTTTCTAAGTCATATGCTATTTTTGTATTATCTTTTATTTTTATTATATTATTATTTAAAATATATCTTATTAAATCATATTTATTTATTTCAAAATTCCTATTTCCTATTAAAATAATTTCTACATAATTATTTTCTTCTATTTTTAATTCATTTATTTTTTCAATTAATTCTTCTTTTGAATATATGTTATCCACATTTAGTTCTCTTTTTGTGAATTGTTTGTCGTCTAATTTAACAAATTGAATTTCTAACTTATTTTTTTCTACATCTCCAACAATCATTCCGTGTTCACCTAATTCGTCAAATCCTAATGATATTGTTGAACCTGGATATACGATTTTTTGATTTTCTTCTGTATTATAATCTTTTTTGTGAATATGTCCTAATGCAACATAGTCAAATCCTTTTTCCTCTAACATCTTTTTAGACATTGAATTATATTGCATATCTTCTATTGTTGATCCATCTATATTCCCATGAATTATTAAAATATTTGGCTTTTCACTTTGTTCAATTTCTATATTTTCAACACCTGAATCACTACAATAAAAATCATCAAAACCATATCCATATATATTGACATCTTGAGTTTCAATTTTTTCTACTTTAGGTCCAAATATTTTTACATTTTTACTCCAGTTATATTTATTATAATAGGAATTTTTTGTATATGGGTCATGATTTCCTGGTGCTATATAAATATTTGTTTCTGGTATTTCTTCAAATAATTTATTTATATATTCTATTGTAGATTGTTTTATGTATTTATGTTCGTATAAATCTCCTGAAATAAAAAAGTATTTAATATTATTTTCTTTTATATATTCTATTATTTTCTTAAAAACTTTTCTTTGTTCTAGTCTTCGTAAATCTCCCATAATATCTTTTTCTGATAAATTTACAAATGGACTGTCAAAGTGCATATCTGCTATATGTACAAATTTCATAATTTTTCTCCTTCGTTTTTTATATTGCTTATTCTACTATATCTTTCTATTTTTTTCAAGGCTTTTACGAAAAGATTTTCGCTTTTGCTTTGCAATTTTATTTTAACTTTACATATTCACTTTTAAAATTTGCTTACTATTATTTCATATCAAATTATTAGGTTTCTCTTATATCTTTTATAACAGTTTCTCAAGCTACTCTAACGCTTATGCTTTAATCAAAAACAAACCTTTTTATGACAAAAAATGTTATAAAAAGGTTGCTTTTGTTCGTTATATTATTCAAAATGTGCTTTTATACTTATATTTTTAATTTTTCTAATTCTTCATCTGTTAAACCTGTTGCTTTTTTTATTTGTTCCGGTGATACTTTCATATTTATTAGGTTCTGAGCAACTTGTATTATTCCATTTCTTATGCCCTGTTTCTCTCCCATTATTCGGCCTTGTTTTTCGCCAATTGCTCTCCCTCGTTTTTCGCCTCTTTTTTCACCAATTTTTTCACTATTTTTTCTCATTATTCTGTTTTCCCTTGCTAACATATCACAAACCGCTAATCCATACATTTGACCATCTCCTTTTTTACTTATTTTTTCTACTTTTTCTAGTTGTTCTTTAATTTCCTTAATGCTTATCTTTGGTAATAGTATTTTTATAATATTTTCTTCAAATTCTTCTTTTGCTTCTTTGTTTATTTTTCCTTGTTTTTCTTCTTCTTGTAATTTTTCTATTATTTTTATAAAGTTTTCTTTTACTTCTTCTTGGCTTTTAGATTTTTCTAGTAAAAATATTTTTTCTAAGAAGTTGTTACTTTCTAATAGTTTTTCGTTTGGATATTTATTTACATCTTCTAAGACATAAAAACTATTGATTCCTAGCTGTTCTTTTAGGTATGTGGCATATTCTTCTTGCACTTGTAGTAAATTTTGTGGTACCTTCCACCTAGCTGAACCTGTATATATTACTACTGCTATTATTAATGGAACTTTGTAGCTTTTTTGCTTTATTCTTTCTCGGTCTACGCTACTTTTTAAGATTTCACTTTTATATTCAAATATTCTATATGGCATTGAGTAATCTATTTTTCGTTGATGTTCTATTAAGAAAAATACATTATTGTTTTTAAATTTATACACAATGTCTGCCTCTCGGATTTCAAAAAGATTTGTTATATATTCTTTATTATAACTTATCAAATCGCCTGGTTTTATTGGCTCATAAAGCTTTATGGCTCTATTTATAAATTCTGCTGCCTCTTTTTTGTTTTCTAATATTCTCTTTACCATTTTATCGTGTTCGTGATGCACCCTTGTAGGATTTGGAATAAATGCTTGAGCAAAGTTTATATAATCTTGAAGCTTTTCTTTTAAGTCTTTTGGTAACTTGTGTATAATATTCCTATAATTTGCATATATTATTTTTTCTTTATTTTCTATAGCTTTTACCTCCTTCTATTATAATTAGTTTTTATTGTATGAGCAATTTTAATCTTTTTGTCTAATTTAGCAATTTCATATAAAAAGCTCACCTTTTCTTACTTTTATTTGCTTTTTCTTTCGTTTACTATATTATTTGTTTTGGAAAATTAATATCGATATAATAAATTCTTGATATTAAATATTTGAATATAAATTACACATATTGTAACAGGCAATAAAATACTTGTCAACAAAAATCGTTCGACATTTTTCGACTTTTCAAGTTTAAAAATGCTTGATATCACTGTTTTTTTAGTCAGATTTACTTTTGTAGTCTTTTCCACTTTATTAATTTTAAATTCATTTTGCATTAAAAAAGTTATGCTAAAAGATGACTTTTTTGTCGTGAAACCATTGACTAAAGATGAATTTATTTATAAAATATATGCTGTAATAATTACTTCAATTAGCCAAACTATGTATCCAACTTAATAATATTTTTTCATGCAAAAAAGCTAATAATACTAAAGAAAAATGTAAATAATAATAATACAGATTTTCTGCAAATAAGAAAATATTATTATATTAAAATGTTAAATGAAAATGCTAAGTGAAGTAGGAAATCAAAAGAAAAAAGGAGAATTTTAATGCACAAAAATTCATTTTTTAATAAGTTAAATTTAAATAATAATAAACAATATACTAGAGGAATTACATTAATTGCACTGGTAATTACGATTATAGTTTTACTAATTTTAGCAAGTGTTTCAATAGCAATGCTTACCGGGCAAAATGGAATATTGACACAGGCACAAAATGCTAAGCAAGCAACAGAGGAATCAACTGAAAAAGAAAAAAGACAATTGTCACAAACAGAAGCAAGTACACACTTAGAAAATTATGATTATACAGATGCAGAAGGAAATACAGCTAAAATTCCAGCAGGATTTGCAGTTTCAAATATAGATGGAGAAAATTTAATAAACACTGGCCTTGTTATAATTGGAGAAAACGGGAACGAATATATATGGATACCTTGCACTACAAATTTAACTGATTCAAATAAGTTACACTATAAAAGAGAAGAAACAGCTTGGGGTATAGAAAATGACCCTCCAGATACTCCAACAAAAGCTTTAAAAGACGAATTGACTTTGACAGGAGCAATACCATCTAAAGAAGAGTCAGATAATGGAATAACAACAACAGTTTTAAATGAAATAGTTGAACAAGTGAAAACTGAAATAGCTAGTGTAAGTGCAAATGGTGGATATTATATCGGAAGGTATGAAGCTGGAAAAGAAAATAATATAGCAGTAGTAAAACAAAAACAATTGCCCTACACTAACATAAAATGGAGTCAGGCCTATGCCCTTGCAAAAGGAGTAGAAGTAGGAAATAAAGCTAATTCATATTTATGTTCAAGTTATGCTTGGGATACTGCAATAAAATTTATACAAACACATAGCACAGCAACAAATTATGCTACAACAAGAGAAAATTTTAATGAAAACTGGAAAGATAAAGAAGTAAAAGATAAAAATGGAAATGTAATTAAAAAGTCAGGTACAGAAATGAAACTAAATACGGGATTGACTTCAGCTAAATCAAATATTTATGATATGGGAGGAAATATAGCAGAATTTACTACAGAATTAAATCCTAATACATCTGAGGAGTCCATATTACGCGGAGATTTTTACGGTTACTATGGCTATTACCGTCCATCCGGCTACCGTTGGGATGTTCCTTGCAGCAGTGCTCTAAACAATTATGGGTTCCGTTCTACTTTGTTTTTATAATAGCACTAATTACAACTCCATCACAATGAATCTAATAATGATAAATTATTAAGCAAGATTAAACATAGCAAAAAAGTTTAGGCCCTCGCCTAAACTTTTTCTTTTAATTCCTTTTTCTATTTTTAATCCTCATCATCTAATGGACCAAACAACTCATCAAACTTTGCCTCTAGCTCTTTTTGTAAATCATATTCATCATCTTCGCTGTTTTCTTGAGGTAAAATTGGAGCATCCTCAAAATCATCTAAGTCTAATCTTGCTTCCTTTTTCTTAATGTTTTTCTTTGTTTGTTCTTTTTCATCATCCCCAAAGTCCAAGTCTGCGAATACATCAGCACTAGCTTTGGCATCTGCTTGAATAGGCTTTTCTGTTCCTAATGTTGATTCTAATTTTGGTTCTTTTGCTGTATTTGGCTCTTCTGGTTCATCTTCAAATAAATCATCTAATGACTCTATTTTCAAATCCTTTGCTTTTTCTTCATTTTTTTCTTCTACATATGGGTTATATGGATTATATTTTCTCCATTCTCCCCTTTCAATTTCTCCGATATCATTGTGGCTTATTTCCAATGCAGCCATTTCTTTAGCCATATGATGCTTAAAGTAATAATATTTTTGTGCTTTTACTGGTTTTATTCCTTTTTCAAAAATTATACATAAATCATTATCTAATCTACGTAATTCATCTGGTGTCATTAACGCTCTTGCCATAACTTGGTCTGAAACTGATTTTCCAGTTCTCATATTTTGCTTATCTCTATTTATTGATATACTATCTCTTTCTATTGTTTTTTCACCTAATTGCTTAGAAAAGTATTCAACTGTTTTAAATGAGTTACTTCCTAAAAATACGTGTGTATCACAGTTACCCATAATTGTTTCATATGATTTTTCATATACCGCTTCTAATTGGTCTACATTTTGTAAAATTACACTAAATGAAATTCCTCTACTTCTTGATGTTGATATTTTTTTATCAAAGTCTGGTATTCTACCAATATTGGCAAACTCATCTAATATAAAATATGTTCTTTCCTTTAATTTTCCACCATTTTGGTCTGCAAAATCATATAATTGTTGTATCATTTGTGAGAAGAAAATAGTTAATAAGAAATCATATGCTGTATGTGTATCTGATGAAATTACATAAACAGCTGTCTTTTTATTTCCTATATCTTCAAAATTAATTGTATCTGTTGATGTTAGCTCTGCTATTTCCTTTGAGTCAAATTTACCAAGTTTTGATTGTAATGTACTTAATATTGAGGTATATGTCTTTTCAGATGCAATTTCTATTGATTTATAATACATTCTTGCTGGGTGGTCATATGGTAATTGTCCTATAAGTTCTGAAAGTAAATTTGTTCCATTTTTTGTGTTAGCAGCTCTTACTAATTCAGCACAACTTGCTAAATTTTGTTCCTCTTCTGGCCTTGTCGCAATTAAATAATATATTAATGCTTTTAATAACATTTCAGCAGAATCGTCCCAGAATGGATCTGCATTTCCACCATCACTTTGTTGACCTCTAATAACAGTATTTGCAATAACATCAACGTCTAACTCAGATGCTATATGCATTAATGGGTTATATCCATCACTAAATTGAGGTCTAACTAAATTTAAAACTTTTATTTCATATCCTTTAGATTTTAAATATCCTGCAGTTCTATCATATAATTCCCCCTTAGGGTCTGTAAATACATATGACCCTAAGCATTGGTAAGCGTTTGGAATTGAATATGATGCAGATTTACCAGAACCTGATCCACCGACTACTAATACATTTACATTTCCACGTTTATCTAGTGGCAAGTAGTTATCTTCTGCTAAAATTATTCCTTTATTTTTACTTAATATCTTATATTGCTCACCTTTTTGGCTCCAATCACTTGAACCATGTTCAATATCTGAGTATTCATTTTTAGGAGCTGATTTTGCAAATCCTATAAAGAAAAATACGGCATATACTATTGTTGTTATTAATAATGCTGAAAAGAAATCTCCAAATATTCCATTTGTAAAAATCTTTCCAAATGTTCCAAATGGATCTGTAACAGATGTTGTGAATACTTCTATAAATGTTTCTAAACTAAAATTGCCATTTAAACCTGCAATATGTGCACTATAGCTAAATGGCGAAACAAATAATATGGCTATTGCTACCCATATTATTCCAAATACTATAAAATATTTTCTATTCTTTTTTAAAGCCCCTTCTAACTTGTAATTCATACAATCACCTATCTCTTTTGTATTTTATCTATCACTATGTTTTACTTCTTTGCTTGTGTTTTTTACCATATTTTTTGAACTTTCAGCCTTTATTACCATACCATCTATTAAATCTGTACTTAAGATTGAATCTCTTTTTACTGCACTTGTTATTTGTGTTTTAGCTTTATTGTCTTTTTCTTGTATAACTTCTTGTATCGCAATAGCACAAATCCCAAAATTATTATCATTTTGACCTGCTGGTTCAAATACTTTTTTCCTGTTTTCTGGCTTCATATAATCATACTTTTCTGCCTGTTTTCTATCTGCCATTTACATTTCCTCCCTATTTTTCTCTTATTTCAAACGCAAAATAAGACTTATTTGGTTTTAATTTACATTTTCCCTTTACTTCATCAGTTTTTTCATCATAATAAAGCATAGGTTTTATCTCTTCTGCTGTTTCTGGGTCTATTATTGATATTGGTCTTTTTAAATTTGGAGTATATTGAAATTCTTTGTATTCCATTGGCTCCTCTGAATAAATTGTATTAAATTGAAATGGAGTTGGTTTTTTAGTTATTCTAACCTCGTCTCCTAATAAAAGTCCGTTATTAATAACAACTTTATCTTTTCCAAAAGACAAAATAACTAATTGATTTCCCTCTTGTTGTGGGTCATCAACATAAAATGTCTTTTTGTTATAATTACCTATAATCTCTTCAGTATGTTCAAGTCTTCCAACTGTATATTTAGGATATTCTTTTAAATATTCTTTTTTTGTTTTATAAACTTCATATATTACTGTTTTTATTCCCTCTGGATCAGTAATACAAAAATGCTTTCCCTCTTGTACTGGTTTCATTTATTTACACCTCATTTCTATGTTTTCATCCATAGCTTATCATTTGTTGTTAACCATTTCTTATTATAACGAAATTTAGTATTTTTGTCAATGTTTATGTAAAGTTTTGCTAGGCTCTAGGATTAAACCTAGATATTTTGCCTAATTTTTTGTACATTTCTTTTTCTTCTAAAGATATATGCTTAGGAACTACTACTTTTACTTCTGCAACTAAGTCTCCTCTATCAGTTTTATTTATGTAATAGCCTTTATTAGGAATTCTTATTTTTTCTCCACTTTGAACTCCTTCTGGTACATATACTTTAGTTTCATCATCTATTGATTTTACTGATGTTCGCACCCCTAATGCGGCTTCCCAAGGTGTTAACAATAAATCCGTATTTATTTCACTACCTGTTAGTCTAAATTTGCTGTCATTTTCAATATTTATTTGTATCAGCAAATCTCCATTTTTTCCACCATTTTTCCCTGGCTTTCCTTGACCTATTAATCTAACTTTTTCTCCACTTCTAATCCCTTTTGGTATTTTTACTGTGTATGATTTAGTATCTCCTTCAATTGTTTTTAAGACTATTTGTTTGTCTAGCCCATAAAAGGCATCGTAAATGCTTACATTTATTTGAGTTTCTATATTTTCTCCTTTTACAGGGTTAGCCGTTTTTACTTGTTCTGCTTTTTCTATATTATCAATATTTCCTAAAAACATATCCAGTATCACGCCTTTTTGTGATTTTGATGTAAAAGCCTTTTTACCTTTTCCAAATTTAGAGTTCCACATTCTGTCGTATTTTCTTTTTGAAGAAGGTACTGATAATACTTTATATGCTTCATTTATATCTTTTATTTTTTCTTCTGCTAAACTATCTCCTACATTTAAATCTGGATGATATTTTTTAGCAGCTTGTCTATATGCTGATTTTATTTCATCTATAGAAACATGGCTTGTTTCTAAGTCTAAAATTTTATAGTAATTTTTAACAACCATTTTTTACATCCTCCCAAAATTAGGTAATCATATTTTATCACACATTATAATAAAAAGCTAGCTTTTTTATAAAGCTAACTCTATTAATTTATCTAATAAATCTTCATACTTAATTCCAGCCTGTTCAAATAATTTAGGATACATACTAATACTTGTGAATCCAGGCAAAGTATTAATTTCATTCAAATAAATTTTATTAGTACCATTTTCAACAAAGAAATCAACTCTAGACAAACCGCTTCCATCAATTGCCTTAAATGCTTTTACTGCTTGTTTTCTTATTTCTTCTATTATATCTTTTGGCAGATTAGCAGGTATTTCTGTTCTTGATTCTTGATTATTATATTTTGCATCATAACTATAAAATTCATCTGCCGCTTTTATCTCTCCTACTGAAGAAGCTATAACATCTTCGTTTCCTAAAACTGCACATTCTACTTCTCTACCAATAATGCCTTGTTCTATTAATACTTTTTTATCAAATTGTACAGCATAATTTATTGCTTCTACAAGTTCTCTTTCATTTTCTGCTTTTTTTACACCAACACTTGAACCTGAATTAGAAGGTTTTACAAACATTGGAAAATCTATTTTTGTTTGTACTTTTTTTGCAACATCAATGTCTGATAATTTTTCTTCATTAAAATGTTCATCTATATATACATATTTATCATTGTATTTTCTAACATATACACTTTTAGTTTGATTGATTCCTGCCTTTTCAAACACAACTTTTGCATATACTTTATCCATTCCTACACTTGAAGCTAATACATGACATCCAACATAAGGTATTTGTAATAATTCAAATAATCCTTGTATAGTTCCATCTTCCCCATAAAGTCCATGTAATACTGGAAAAATAACATCTAGATTTTTTAAATATTTAAATTCGTTTTCTATTTTTTCTTTTTTAGTAATTTCTTCACCAAATTTTCTTGGTTTAAATTCATCTAAAATTTCCCACCATTGGCCATTTTTGTCAATATATACCGGATATATTTCGTATTTTTCTTTATTTAAATTACTTAAAACATAACTTGCAGATACGACAGATACTTCATTTTCTGTTGACATTCCTCCGCAAATAACTCCTAATTTTATTTTTTCCATAATTCCACCACCTTTTCAGCTAATTTATAAAATTGCATTCCATTTGAAGCTTTAAATAATATTACATCATTAGGTTTTACAATTTTTAATAATAATTCCTCTATTTTTTCTTTGTCTTCCAAATAGTAAATATTTTCAGATTTTAAGCCTTCCTTTGCTTTTTCAACAATATATTTTGAATTTTCTCCACTTGCTATTAATATATCAATTTTATTTTTTGCAACTTCTTTACCTACATTTTCATGTAATTCTTTTGCAAAATCCCCTAATTCAAACATATCTCCTAAGACAGCTATTTTTCTATGTTCTTTATATTCTGCTAATACTTTTAATGATGCTTTCATCGATTCAAAACTTGCATTATATGCATCATTAATTACTTTTATATTATCTTTTAAATCATATATATCCATTCTTTTTTGTGTTAATTCAAAACTTTCAATACCTTTAACAATTTTATCTGAACTAATTCCCATTTCTTTTCCTACAGTTATTGCACATAAAGCATTTAATATAAAATGTTCTCCACCAACATTTATTGTTATATTTTTAGTTTCTCCATCTATGTTACAATCAAAGCTACTTGATTGTTCTTGTAATTTTATGTTTCCTGCATTAAATAAGTTCTTTTCGTTTATTCCATATGTTTTGATATCGTATTTTTCTTTGTTTTCAACATACCATTTATGTAATAAATCATTATCATTATTAATAACAACTTTGGGATTTTTACATCCTTCTAATATTTCTAGTTTAGCTTTTAAAATATTTTCTCTTGAACCTAAATTTCCTATATGTGATGTTCCTATGTTTGTAATTACACATATTGTTGGCTTTGCAATAGATGTAAGTACACTTATTTCTCCAAAGTGATTCATTCCCATTTCTATTACCATTGCTTCTTCATCTTCTAATTCTAATACTGTAAATGGTAATCCTATATTATTATTATGGTTTCCTTGTGTCTTTAATGTTTTATATTTTTGTGATACTACATTTGCAACTATGTCTTTTGTACTTGTTTTTCCAACACTTCCTGTTATTGCAATTACTGGAATGTCATATAATTCTCTTTTAGCTCTTGCAATTGAATATAATGCTTCCATTGTGTCTTGTACTTTTATTATGTTTTTGTTTTTCCATTTAGTTTTATCTTGTTCTGTAAATTCTACCCCTTGAATTACAACTGTATCAGCTCCATTTTCTAAAGCTTTTTCCCAGAATAAATTCCCGTCAAAAGATTCTCCTTTTATTCCAATATAGCAATCTCCTGATTTTATTGTTCTCGTATCTTTTGAATATTTTTTACAAATTGCTTCTTTGTTCCCTACTATTAGTTCTCCTTTTGTGGCTTTTACAATATCTTTTATTTTTAAATTTTTCATAATTATTTCCCCGTATTCTTTATTTGAGTTTTTACTATCTTCTTACGTCTATACTTATACATTCTCAGATAATACATTATTCCTTCTTTAGGCACTCATGAGCCTTTTATTTTTTCTAAATTATATGTCTTTTATTTAATTTTTGCAACTGTATGAACATAATAATAATAAATTTATTTATGCATAAAAATAACGCCCCTCTACAGAGGGGCGCCAGAAGTACTTACAAAATTTGATTAACTTTATAACTTCTGAAGATTCACCTTAAAGGTAGATAAGTTCACTCTTAGCCATCTCATCGTCCAACATGGTAAAGTAGATCTCTTCAGGATTCTCCTGCTCTTCGATTTCTTTGACAGGAATCCAACTTATATATCCGTCAGGATGCTGATAAGTCAGTTGCAGCTCCTCATCAACGGTAAAAACACCGACAATACGTACGATGTCCACGACCCATTCGCCATCATTGTCCTTTTTTGAACGTTTGAACCACTTGCAGACATACTTGTCTAAGTATGTCTGTTGAGCCTCCTTGTCGATCTTCTTAAAGCCGAAATTATCAAATTCCATAGTTGCCTCCTTATACGCAACTTTACAGATACTTTTTTAGTATACCACTTTTTTTATGTAATTACAATATTTATATCAACATTTAAAACACATTTATAGTTTTTATTATGTCTTACTAAACTGTAACGTTTTTTCTCTTTCATTCTTGCATAAAAATAACGCCCCTCTACAGAGGGGCGCCAGAAGTACTTACAAAATTTGATTAACTTTATAGCTTCTGAAGATTTACCTTAAAGGTTGGCAAGTTCACTTTTAGCCATCTCATCGTCCATCACGGTGTAGTAGATCTTGCCCGGATCAGTCATCTCTTCAATTTCTTCAACAGGGATAAGATCCATAAACCCCTGCATATCCTTGTAAACAAGTGCCGTCTTACGAGTATCATCTTCTCGGATTTCTGCAACACCGACTATGTGTGCGATACACACATTCCATTCACCATCGATGTCTTTTGTAGAGCTCTTGATCCACTTACCAACATACTTGGCTAAGCATTGCTGTTGAGCCTCCTTGTCAATCTTCTCAAAGTCGAAATCATCAAATTCCATAGTTGCCTCCTTATACGCAACTTTACAGATACTCTTTTCAGTATACCACTTTTTTCATGTAATTACAATATTTATATCAACATTTAAAACACATTTATAGTTTTTATTATGTCTTACTAAACTGTAACGTTTTTTCTCTTTCATTCTTGCATAAAAATAACGCCCCTCTACAGAGGGGCGCCAGAAGTACTTACAAAATTTGATTAACTTTATAGCTTCTGAAGATTTACCTTAAAGGTTGGCAAGTTCACTTTTAGCCTGCTCGTAGTCCAGCACGGTAAAGCAGATCTCTCCAGGTTCATCATGCTCTTCGATGTCTTTGACAGAAATATAATCTATATTTCCGTCAAAATACTGATAGAGCAGTTTCAGATCATGATGAATGGTAACAATACCGACAACAGGTACGATGTACATGACCCATTCTTCGCCATCATCGTCCTTACTTGAACGTTTGATCCACTTGCCAACATACTTGGCGAAGCATTGCTGTTGAGCCTCCTTGTCGATCTTCTCAAAGCCGAACTCATCAAATTCCATAGTTGCCTCCTTATACGCAACTTTACAGATACTTTTTTAGTATACCACTTTTTTCATGTAATTACAATATTTATATCAACATTTAAAACACATTTATAGTTTTTATTATGTCTTACTAAACTGTAACGTTTTTTCTCTTTCATTCTTGCATAAAAATAACGCCCCTCTACAGAGGGGCGCCAGAAGTACTTACAAAATTTGATTAACTTTATAGCGGTTGGCAAGTTCACTCTTAGCCATCTCGTCGTCCAGCACGGTAAAGTAGATCTCTCCAGGTTTATCCTGCTCTTCGATTTTTTTGACAGAAATATAATCTATATCTCCGTCAAAATACTGATAGACCAGTTTCAGATCATGCTGAATGGTAAAAACACCGACAACATGTACGATGTTCACATCCCAGTCGCCATAATAGTCCAAAATTGAACATTTGATCCACTTGCCAACATACTTGGCGAAGCATTGCTGTTGAGCCTCCTTGTCGATCTTCTCAAAGCCGAAATCATCAAATTCCATAGTTGCCTCCTTATACGCAACTTTACAGATACTTTTTTAGTATACCACTTTTTTTATGTAATTACAATATTTATATCAACATTTAAAACACATTTATAGTTTTTATTATGTCTTACTAAACTGTAACGTTTTTTCTCTTTACTTCTTGCATAAAATTAGTGCCCCTCTACAGAGGAGCACCTGCGCAACTAATACTAGTCAAGCACCTTGTAAGAATGCTTTTTAGTTGCACCCTTAAGGATTTTATTCACAGAAATAGGAGCTGCATAACAATCACTGTATCGAACAACAAGTTCGACATCGAAGGGGCTGTTGTAATGCCTACCATAAGTGACTCCCTCAATGAGTCCTTCACATTCGAACTGCTCAACCTTGTCGAAAACTCTCAGATGTTTACCGACATACTTGTCAATAGCATCCTTCATCATCTCCTTCTCTTTGTCAGTTAAGCGTTTTTCAGCATCCTCCCTAGTCTGCAACCTTACAGTACAGCAGCTATTATAGCATATTTTCTGCTATTTTACAAGTTTTAAAATTTTGTGATTTTTTACTATTAATTTTATATTCTGGTTATAAATCTTTTTCCTATTTTATATTCTTTATTATAGGAATTTTTTTCTACTAAATTTTAGACATTTTTTTAGACATTTTTATTTATTTTGACAAAATATATGCTATAATAAAAAAGATAAATTTTAAAGGAGAGTACAATGGAGCTAAAAGAAAATGACTTAGTAAATAATACCGTTGAAAGCCAAGAGGCTCAAGAAAATAAAGAAGTGAATAAATTAAATACCCCTGAAGAAATTAATACTGTAGAAAAGCAAGAAAATATAGATGCAAAGATAGCTTCAATTTCTAAAGAGGAAACTAGTTTAATAGAAAAACCAGAACAAGCCTTTGTTCCGGTTCAAGAACCACCAAAAAAGAAAAGTATTTTATCTATTTTTAGTATTTTAGTTGGGATATTAGTAATTATTATTTTAACAAGTGTACTGATTTTTACAGGATATAACATTTTCAATCAAAATATTGTTTCTGGTGTTTCTGTAAAAGGAATAGATATTTCTAATATGAGTAAATCTGACGCTAAATATAAATTAGACAATCAATTAGCCGAAATCTTACCAGAAGAAATCAAAGTAAAACATGGTGATTTTGAAGCAACACTTTCGACTTCTCAAATAGGTGTTGAATTCGATACAAAAACGGCTACAAATCAAGCTTTTAACATTGGTAGACAAGGGAACATTTTTGAAAATGATTTCCACGTATTATCTACAATGTTTAGTAAGACCGATATAAATTTAAATTTAAAGTTAGATACAGAACAAATTTCCAAAAACTTAGAAGAAATGTCTGCCCAATTACCTGACAAAGTAACTGATAGTAGTTATTACATTGATGGTAACGACTTAATTGTTACCCCTGGTAAAACAGGAAATGTTGTAGATGTAGATGCTTCTATTAAAAACATAAAAACTGCTATTTTAACACTTTCTAATTTGGACCAACCAATAGAATTAGCAGTAAAAACTCAAGAACCTGAAAAAGTTAATATAGAAAATATACATAATGAAATATACAAAGAACCTAAAGATGCTTATTACACGCAAAATCCTTTTACAGTATACCCTTCTGAAAATGGATTAGACTTCAAGATTTCAATTGAAGAGGCCAACAACATCTTAGGGGACCAATCTGCCGATGAATACACAATTCCACTAAAAGTTCTTTATCCAAATGTTACAACAAATATGATTGGTTCAGAAGCTTTTCCAGATTTATTATCTAGTTTCTCAACTAAATATTCTATTGGAGCAACTGCAAGGACTACAAACCTTAGGTTAGCAGCAAGCAAAATTAATGGAACAGTGTTAATGCCAGGTGAAACATTTTCATACAATAAAGTTGTAGGTGCAAGAACAATTGCTGCAGGATACAAGGAAGCTCCTATATATGTTAGTGGAGAAGTTGTAGACGGACTTGGAGGAGGTATTTGCCAGATAACTTCAACTTTATATAATGCGGTAGTATATGCAAACTTAGAAATTGTAGAAAGAACTAACCACCAATTTGTTCCTTCTTATGTCACAGCAAGTAGAGATGCAACTGTTGTTTATGGTTCTTTAGACTTTAAATTTAAAAATAATAGAAATTATCCTATAAAAATAAATTGCTCTGTTTCAGGCGGAATTGCAAATTTCCAAATTTTCGGACTAAAACAAGATGATGATTATGATGTTGAAATCTCTTCTTACGAAACAGGTAGAACATCAACTGCAATTTATTCTGAAGCTTATAAGATTTTGAAAAAAGATGGCAAAGTTGTTAATAAACAATTGCTTTCAAAAGATACTTATAAAAGGCATTAATGGATTTTAGATATAATAAAAACACACCAAGTATCAAAATGAAACATATTAAAACTCTATTTAATAATTCATTTATACACTAGTGTGTTTTTATTAATTATTCTGTTAAAGTTCCATTAGGTGTATTAGTAATAACCAATACATCTTCTTCTTTGCCATTTTCTGCATTTATATATACCAAGAATTCTCTATCATCAACGTTTCCTTTGAACTCATAACACAATATCTCTGTTTTCCATTCTGTTGGAATTACGGCCATTCCCTCGCTTTTAATTTCCAAGTTTTTATTTAAATTCTTTTTTGCATCTTCTTTAGATATTTTTACATTTGATATATCTCTTTGTTGGTGATTATTTAAATATCCTGTTGCTTCTAGTCCTAAAACTTCTCCATTATCTAGGGCAACTTTTACTTTTATTAAATCTGGATATATTACTACATTATTTTGATTATAAGCATAATTTATTGTTACTATTCCATCTTGTTTTAAATAATATGTTTCTTTCATATTACTAAATCCTTTTGATTCTAAGTAACTTTTTCCATATTCATTAGCTTGTTCCTGAGTTATTGATTCTGCCTTCACTTCTCTATTTGCATTCATTGATATTATGTGGCCACCTTTTTTTGCCACTGATATATTTACTGTTTCGTCATTATTTTTCTTTATTGAAAAACCATAATTTTGAATTGTTGCATTTTCAAAATAACCCAAACTAGATGTTTCTTTTATATTTTCTACTCCTATAAAATTTTCTGCAATTTCTTTTGCTTGGCTTTCATCCACATCATCACCTGTTAATCCTTTACGTTCTACATTTGTTAAATGCTCTGAAAATGCTCCATCATATATTAACCCTGAATATTCGTGGAAATTTTCTTCCAAATTACTAAAACTTTCTTTAGATATATTATCAACTTGTTGAGCAAATGCAACTGTTCCTTTTTTTGTTAATTCTCCCCATGAAAAACGCCCTGTGTTTAAATCATCTGACAATTGATTCAACGTATTTTCGAGTTCTTTGCTATAGGTGTGTAATTCTTTTAAATTGTTAAAATCATCATCTGACAAACTTTCATTATAAATATTTTTCCTTGATAAGCTATAGCTATAATCACTTACTTGATTTAAAAATTTCTCTGTATTCTCAAGCTCTTGACTTTCTATTGGTAATCTACTTAAATATGCTTGTGCCAAATTTGCTTCTCTCCACAAATTTGTTAAAGTTTCTGCTCCATGTTCAGGTGTTGAAGATATTAACGCTTTTGCTAAATATGTTTCAACATTTTGTACATAGTCAACTAGCTCAAAAAATGCTGCATTATAGCTATTTTCAGAAGCTTGTCTATATTCTCTTTGCTTTTTATATAAAATAATCCCTAAAATTGCAACTACTATTAAAAGTCCAACAATAATGCTAAACATATGCCCTTTTTTTAGCCTATTTTTCCAATCTATTAATTTATTCATTTTTCTTCAATCCTTTTTAGGTATAAATTTTTTATTACCTTTTTCTTTATATTTAGGTTTTTAATTGGCTTTACCTATAAACCATAAACGATTATACTTTTACCACTTTTTTCCACAATTCAAGCACAAATTGTGAATAACTATTTGCAAAATCTGTGTTTTCCAATGACTTTAACTAATGGTCTTGACCATATCCATTTATTAGTAGCCGTATTGGGATTAAAATAGTAAATACATCCACCAGTAGGGTCCCAACCATTTGCAGCATCTCTTGCAGCTTTATATACACTAGAACTTTCTGCAATAGGTACATTTATTTGTCCATCACTAACAGCTGTAAATGCTCCAGATTGATATATTACACCTGAAACAGTATTTGGAAATTGTGAACTTTTAACTCTATTTAAAATAACTGCTCCAACAGCTACTTGCCCTTCATATGGTTCACCTCTAGCTTCTCCATTAATTGCCCTAGCCATTAACTGAATGTCTGAGGCACTAGAGCCTGCTGCTAAACTGGTTTCTCCAGTCAAAGTATTAATTTCTGAATTATTTAGTATATTAATTGTTATTAACAAGATAATTAAAGAAATAAACACAATTAATATTTTCAATACTTTTTTCAAATTACCACCTTTTTCTATTTTAATTTTTATCTGATTTTTATTTTTTCTTTTGTTATTTTTTGCTTTATTTTAATTTTACTGAACCTGTACTCATCTTTGTTTTTATTTGATTTCAATTTACTTTATCTGTACTTTATTTTGCATATTTTTAATAAAAAATATTCCATTTTTTGAAATTTTTTTATTTATATGATAAAATGCTTGCATATAAAAATATAAAGGAAAGAATATGATTATAAAAACATATAAACATATTATATGAGGATAACCTTGTTATGAAAATTTTAATTTTTTACGCATCATATGGTGGGGGGCACTTAAATGCTGCAAAATCAATAAATGATTACATAATTAGCAACTACCCAAATTATGATGTAGAATTAATAGATTGTATGAAATATGTAAATAAAACTATAGAAAAGCTTACAACTGCCGCATATAGAGAAATGGCAAAAAAAGCACCTTGGGCATGGGGAAAAATCTATTCTGATTCTCAAAAAGGACCATTAGCACATTTATCTTCTAGGTCAAATAAAATTATGGCTATAAAATTATTACGTTTATTACGTGAAAAACAACCAGATGTCATAATTTCTACACATCCATTTGGAAGTCAAATGTGTAGTTATTTAAAAAGAAAAAATAAAATAACTGCAAAAATTGCAACAATAATGACAGACTTTTCTCCACATGACCAATGGCTTGTAGGACATAAGTTTACAGATTATTTCTTTGTTGCTAATGATAAAATGAAAAATTATTTGATTAGTAAAGGAATTGCTGAAAATAAAGTATTTGTAACTGGGATTCCAATATCTAATAGATTTTTAAAACCATATAATAAAAAGGAAATTTTAGATACTTATAATTTATCAGAAGATAAATTCACTGTACTATTTTTTGGTGGTGGAGAATTTGGACTTGGAAAAACAAAAACAGCTGAAATTTTTGAATCTTTTGTTCAAGAGAGTTTAAAAGAAAAAATTCAAATAATTGCAATTGCTGGAAAAAATCCAAAAATGAAAGCTAGTTTTGAAGAAATTGTATCTAAGTATTATATAAATACTACTACAACTAATACAACTGATATAACAAACAATGTTAAAATTTTGGAATTTACAAACCAAGTCCCAGAATTAATGAGCATATCTGATTTAGTTGTAACCAAACCCGGTGGTCTTACAACATCTGAAAGTTTAGCTTCACACTTGCCAATGCTTATTATTAATCCAATACCTGGTCAAGAAGAAGAAAACGCTGAATTTTTGGAAGATAAAGGAATTGCTATATGGCTTAGAAAAAATGATGATAGTAAATTAATAATTGAAAATTTATTAGCAGATAACAAAAAATTAAATTTAATGAAAGAAAATACTAAATTATTAGCAAGACCTCATTCAACTGAAACTATCTGTAAAATGATTTTGGGGACGGAGCAAAAAATCATTTAATAAAAACACAAAAAAAATATCCTAATGTATAAATTATACACTAGGATATTTTTTTTTTAAATCAGTTTGAAAAATCAAGATGATTTTTTGCTCCGTCCCCAAAATCATATCTCTCTTCTACCTTCTAATGCTTTTGTTAGTGTTATTTCATCTGTGTACTCTAAGTCTCCTCCAACAGGTATTCCATGTGCTATCCTTGTTACCTTTATACCTAAAGGTTTTATAAGTTTTGACAAATACATAGCTGTTGCTTCACCTTCAACTCTAGGGTTTGTTGCTAAAATAACTTCTTTTACTTCTCCCCCCATAAGTCTAGTTAGCAATTCTTTTATTTTTATATCATCAGGACCCACACCATTCATTGGTGAAATTGATCCATGTAATACATGATAAACACCTTTAAATTCATGTGTTTTTTCCATTGCAACTATATCTCTTACATCTTCAACCACACAAATAACACTTTGGTCTCTCTTAGGATTTCCGCAAATTGAACAAGGGTCTGTATCTGAAATGTTGAAACATTTACTACAATATTTTAAGTTCTTTTTAGCATTTGTAATTGCAGAAATAAACTCATTTGTTTCTTCTTCTGAACAATTTAATATATAAAATGCAAGTCTTGCAGCTGTTTTATGCCCTATGCTTGGTAGTCTTTCAAAACTTTCTATTAATTTTTCTATTGATGGTGAATATAGTGACATTTTTTATAACCCCAATCCTGGTATATTGTATTTTCCTAATGATGCAGCTTGTGCAGAATCTACTTGTCTTAATGCTTCATTTACACATGTTAAAACTAAGTCTTCTAACATTTCTACATCTTCTGGGTCTACTACTTCTGGTTTTATTTTTATTTCTTTTATTGTTTTATCTCCTGTAACTTTAACATTTACAGCTCCTCCTCCCGCTGAAGCCTCAAATTCTTTTGTTGCCAATTCTGCTTGAGATTTTTCCATATCTGCTTGCATTTTTTTAGCTTCTTTCATTAAATTATTTAGATTCATTCCTCCGAATCCTCCCATTCCTCCTGGGAATCCTCCTCTTTTTGCCATTTTTAAATCCTCCTCTATTTTATTTTTCTAATTTTCATTTTTAATTTTTATTCAATCACATTAAATGGAATATCTGAGTCATTTGCAAATTGTTGCAAACTCTCTTCTTGTGATATTTGATTTACTTGTGTATCATTAGAAATATATTTTATATCCATTGGTTTTCCACAAGCCATAGATACCATTTTTGAAATTTCCCTAACATTTTCAGGTTTTTCCAACACTGTCTTACCAAAAGCTGACATACCATTTTTGAACTCAATTCCAACTGTCATATCATTTATTTCTTTTGCTTGTGTATTTATTAAATTTGTATATAAAACTATTTTTCCATTTTGTTTTAAATCAGTTAAAATCTCTGACCAATATTGTTTAGCATCACTTGAATAATTTCTAGTTTCCATTTTTTTAGCTGTATTAGTATTTGCTCTTCTAGTTTGAGTAGCCTGTGTACCTCCTGCCATTGTTGCTCTTGGGCTGAAATTATTTGGTGCACTTGTTGTTCTTGCTTGTTGTGCATTGGCTCCCATTACAGCAGAATTTTGAACAACTCCAATTTTTCCTGATTTTAAATATTTTTCTATTTTTTCAACTCTTTCTTCTAAGCCTTTATTTTCTGTTTTTTCTTTATTGCATAATTTAATCATTCCAGCTTGGAAAATTATTGTTTTTTGAGTTGACCATTTTATATCATTTTCTAATTCAGATAATTCATAAACCATATTTATTAAATCTTGTTTAGAAATGTTTTTAGAAATTTCTTCAATATTAGCAATTTCCTCTTCACTATATAAATCAAGTTTTTGAGACGCTTTATATACTAAAAGGTCTTTAGTATATTTTATCATTTCCCATAATAAATTGTTAATATCTTTTCCTTCATTTAAAACAATATCAACATTTTTTAATGTATTATCAACATCATATTTGAATAAACTATCAATTATATTATGAACATATGTAATCTTAGGAATTCCAACTAAATCTTTGATTTTGTCCTCATCAATTTTGTTTTCCCCATCCTGAATACATCTTTCTAAAATTGAAAGTGCATCTCTCATTGCTCCTTCTGCTAGGACAGCAATAATATTCATTGCCTCTTTTGTTATTTCTATCCCGCTTTGTTCACATACAATATTTAGCCTTTTTATAATATTTTCATTTGATATTCTTTTAAAATCAAATCTTTGACATCTTGATAAAATAGTTGCTGGTAATTTTTGTGGTTCTGTTGTTGCTAAAATAAATTTAACATGTTCAGGTGGTTCTTCCAATGTCTTTAATAATGCATTAAAAGCCCCTGTTGATAACATATGAACCTCGTCTATTATATATACCCTGTATTTTGCTTTTGTAGGTAAAAAGTTTACTTCTTCGCGTATACTTCTAATATCTTCTACACTGTTGTTAGATGCAGCATCCATTTCTACTATATCTGTTAATGAGCCATTTATAGCACCTTTACAAATTTCACATTCATTGCAAGGCTCTCCATCTTGAGGATTTAAGCAGTTTATTGCTCTTGCTAAAATCTTAGCTGCTGACGTTTTTCCTGTTCCTCTTCCCCCATTAAATAAATATGCATGCCCTACTCTACCTGCTACTATTTGGTTTCTCAAAGTTCTTGTTATATGTTCTTGACCTACAATCTCTGAAAAAGTTATTGGTCTAAATTTTCTATAAAGAGCTGTGTACCCCATATTTCTCACATCCTTTATATTTTAAAAAATGGTAGGCACTTAATCTCTCTATGGAAAGCATTCCACATAAAGATAAACTACTTATTGCTGCTTCCTTCCGGACCTGACAAGATTCATAGGTCTTTATTGGTATACTCTCCATACAAAGATTAAATACATACCATCCGTATTATATAATGAAATATAAGATTAATCAAGTAAAAAATTAATTTTTCATATATTTTTATTGTCTTTAAATTTCTATAAATAATTACAAAAATCTATTACTAATTTTTTGTTCTTTTAAAAATAATATTACTTACATCTGTTATTTCTTGTGAAGTTGTTCCATTTTCTACAACACCATTAACTGGTAAATCAAATGACATATTAGCTTTATACTCTTTTCCTGACTCTGTTACTATTGTAAAGTCAAAACTAATTTTTCCTTTTAAATCTTCTTCATTTACATTTGCTTTTTTTAATAATTCATTATGGTTAATAACTTCGTCATTTGATGTGTATTCTGCAACTTTGTCATTTGCATATCTAAAAACTACTATTCCACCTTGGTTGGCAATTTCTAAATTTTTCAAATTTGATTCTAATGTTCCTTTATATTCTATGTTTTGTATCAAATTTTCTTCTGTATTTGCAAATGTTCCACCTTGTTCTGCTTTGTTAGGTCTGTAAAAATTAATAGTGCCAATTTCTTTATTTTTTTGTACATTTATATTATCAATTAAAATATGATTAATTGCCTCTTTATCTGTATATGACTTGTTTTTTTCTATGTAAATATATATGTCATTATTTTGATTGATATCAAATGCCCATCTATTTTCTCCTGAGTCTTTATCTGTACTTTCAGATGAACTTATTAATGTTACTTTTGTAATATTAAAAGGCATATCTTTTTCACCTTCTACTTGATATTGAATTATTATAATTCCAAAAGCACATAAAATTAATGTTACTATAATTATTATCATAATAATATGAAACATTTTTGTGTTTGTTAATTGCTTAATTTTATCTATCATTTATAGGATTTTCTCCTTTCATTTTTCAATTTTAGTATGCTACATATTATATCTTATTTTCACCTTTTTGTAAATTTTTCTTATATTTCCTTAGCATTTTAAAAAAATCTTTTAGTATATTTTCACATTCTTTCTGCATTACACCTTTTTCTACTTCGACTTTATGATTAAATTTATAATCTTCAAATAAATTTAGAACAGATCCTGCTGCTCCTGTTTTTTCGTCTAATGCACCTATATATATTTTCTTTATACGTGAATTAATTATTGCTCCTGCACACATTGAGCATGGCTCTAAGGTTATATACATTTCACAATCTAGCAATCTCCAGCTTTCTAATTTTTTGCTTGCTTTTTGTATTGCCAAAATTTCTGCGTGTTTAGTTGTGTCTGTTTTTGTTTCTTTTAAATTATGTGCTCTTGCAATTATTTTTCCGTCTTTTACAATTACTGCCCCAACTGGTACTTCTAGTTTTTCATATGCCTTTTTTGCCTCTTTTAGAGCTTGTTTCATAAATTTGTTTTTTTCTTCCATAATATGTTCCTCTATAATATTTGTGTGCTGTAATTATATATCATTTGATACTATTTGTAAATTGTTTCAAAGAACTTTCCCCTTCCTACCTTTTGGAGAAAGGTAAGATTAATATATATTGTTTTTACAATTTTGTTAATATTTATTTTACATTTAATGCGTGCGATTTTAAATTTTGATAAATCATTTATATATTTATTAAAATTTATTATATCATATTGATATTCAAGTTCAATTATATTATAATATGTACAGTTTTTGAATCTATAGCTCAGCAGGATAGAGCAGTCGCCTCCTAAGCGACCGATGGGGGTTCGAGTCCCTCTAGGTTCACCACAAAAAACATTACTAAGTTAATATTAGTAATGTTTTTTTATTACAATATTTAAATTAATTATGCTCTTTTTACTTTTCTTTTATTTTTTTATAACTTCACATGGATTTCCAACTGCTACGCTATTAGGTGGAATATCTCTATTTACAACACTTCCAGCGCCTATGACAACATTATCTCCAATAGTTACCCCTGGAAGCACAATTACGTTTCCACCTATCCACACATTATTTCCAATTTTTATAGGCTTCGCATATTCTAATCCTTTATTTCTAGTTTCATAATCCAAAGGATGTTCTGCCGTGTAAAAGCCACAATTAGGTGCAATAAATACATTGTCACCAAATTCTACTTTTGCTCCATCTAATATCACACAATTATGATTCATATAAAAATTTTCTCCAACACAAATATTATAACCATAATCACACCAAAAATTCTGCTCAACTGTTATTTGTTCTCCAGTTTTAGCAAATAATTTTTTTATTATTTTATCTCTATTTTCAGCATCTGATGGTTTTAAATTATTATATTCAAAGCAAATATCTTTAGCTTTACATCTATCTTCTATCAATTCATTACAATTAGCATCATATAATTCCCCTGCCAACATTTTATCTTTCTCTAACATAGTTTCCTCCTATCTTACAAATATTATAGTTTCCACATTATTATAATACTATATTTATAATTTTCGTAAAGTTTTTCTGCCTACACTCGAAAAACTTTTTATTTTTCATTTTTTTTCGAGTATTGAAGGAAAAACTTTTTTATTTTTGACTTTTTCGGCTAATAAATGGAAAATTTTTTATCTTCTTGACAACGTCTGCTATAATAGTAATAGCAATTTTTATAAAAAGGGAGTAACTTATGCAAAAAATTCTAAGTTCAATGAGAAAAGCAATAGAAAAATATAATATGATACAAGAAGGCGATAAAATTGCAGTATGTTTATCTGGTGGAAAAGATTCAATTACATTATTATATGCATTAAAAGCATTACAAAGATTTTACCCAAAACACTTTGATTTAATCGCTATTAGTATAAATCCAGGGTTTGAGCATTTTGATGTAGAACTTTTACAAAAGACTTGTGATGATGTCCAAGTTCCTTTATTTGTGGAAAATACTAATGCTAAAGAAATAGTATTTGATTTAAGAAAAGAAAAAAATCCTTGTTCATTATGTGCTAATTTGCGTAGAGGTGCAATAAACTCTATCGCCATACGTGAAGGATGTAACAAAATAGCATTAGGGCATAATCAAGATGATGTTTTAGAAACATTTTTATTAAATTTATTTTACACTGGAAGCATTGGAACTTTTGCACCTGTAAGTTACATGGATAGATCTCAAATAACTTTAATTAGACCTTTAGTGTTTACACCTGAAAAGGAAAATAGAAGATTTGTACGAAAAAATAATTTAGCTGTTATGGCTAAGGTTTGTCCAATGGACGGAACTTCTAAAAGGGAAGATATGAGACAATTAATGTTTTCTCTAAGTAAAAACATCCCTATGATTAGGGCTAACTTGTTTGGAGCAATTTTAAGAAATTTACCTGAGTGGAAATGATTTTGGGGCCGGAGCAAAAAATCATTTTATGTAATTGTATAGTATCGAAATTTTTAAATAAAAGCTGGGAATATATTATTATTTTGAAATACCGCGTAAGCGACCAAACGAACTTTGCGAGTGCGATTGGAGCAACCTGTAAAAATTCCAATAATAAGGTTGCGATATGCAAGGTATAAAAAATAATAATATATTCCCAGCTTTTTGTTAATATTTTAATATCATGATTTTTTGCTCCGGCCCCAAAATCATTTTACAATTGCTACCATTGCTTCTTTTAATGCTTCTAATTTTTTAGCAGCATCTTCATCAGATGTTCCTTTTACACCCATATATAGTTTTATTTTAGGTTCTGTTCCTGATGGACGTACACAACACCAATTGTTATCTTCTAACGCATAATATAATACATTTGATTTTGGTAATCCTGTTTTTGATTCTTCTCCTGTTACCATATCTTTAACATAATCTTTTTCTACATCTTTAAATGTTAAGACTTTATATTCACCGATTTTTTCTACAGGTGTATTTCTCATATTAGTCATCATTTCTTTAATTTTTTCTGCTCCTTCAGCACCTTCCATTACAATTGATACTTGAGCTTCTTTATAATATCCATATTTTTTATAAATATCTTCCATGGCATCCCATAATGTTTTTCCTTTTGAAGCATAATAGCAGGCTGCCTCACATAAAGCCATTACTGCTGCAATTCCGTCTTTATCTCTTGCATAATCTCCAATTAGACAGCCATAACTTTCTTCAAATCCAAATACATATTTCATACCATTTTTTTCTTCTTCTTGTCTCATTATTCTACCTATGTTTTTGAATCCTGTTAAAACCTCAATACATTCAAGGTTATAATATTTTGCAATTGCCTTTGCTAAATCTGATGATACTATTGTTGTTATAAACATTCCATCTTCTGGTAATATTCCTTTTTCTTTCATCTGTTCAATCCTATATTCTGCAATTAATAAAGCTGACATATTTCCTGTATATTCCATATATTCGCCAGTTTTAGCATCTTTAGCAAATATTCCTAATCTGTCTGCATCTGGGTCTGTTGCTAAAACTACATCTGCATCTTCTTTTTTAGCTAATTCCAATGCTAATTTAAATGCAGCTTTATCTTCTGGGTTAGGATAACTAACTGTTGGAAATTCTCCATCTGGATCTTTTTGTTCTGGAACTACATATACATTTTCCATTCCAATTTCTTTAAATAATCTTCCTGCAATTGTGTTTCCTGTTCCATGTAATGGAGTGTAAACAACTTTTAATTTCTTACCTTGTTCTTTTACTATTTCAGGATTTAATATTTTACTTTTTAATACAGAAATATATTCATCATCCATTTCTGTTCCAATTACATTAAATAATCCCTTTTCAATTGCTTCTTCTTTTGATATTTCTTTTATTTCTGAAAAGCTTTCTACTGCTCTTACTTTTGCAATTATTTCTTTATCTCTTGGTTCAACTATTTGAGCTCCATCATCCCAATATACTTTGTATCCATTATATTTTGGTGGATTATGACTTGCTGTAATCATTACACCTGCTGTACATTTTAATTTTCTCACTGTGAATGATAATTCTGGTACAGGTCTTAAGTTTTCAAATAGATATGTTTTTATTCCATTAGCATTTAAAATTAATGCTGTTAATAAACTAAATTCTTTTGACATTCTTCTTGAGTCATAACTAATTGCAACACCTTTATCTTGTGTTCCTTGTTCTAATATATAATTTGCAAGTCCTTGTGTTGCTTTTCCTACTGTATATTTATTCATTCTATTTGTTCCAGCTCCTATTACACCTCTTAGTCCAGCTGTTCCAAATTCTAGTTCTTTATAAAATCTGTCTTCAATTTCTTTTTCGTCATCTTTTATTGATAATAATTCTTTTTTAGTTTCTTCATCGAATTCTTGGCTTTCACACCATTTTTTGTATTCTTCTAAATAATTCATTTGAATCCCTCCTTATATTATTGCATAATATCATAAATGCTTGTATATGTAAATACTTTAACATTTTTAACATTATTTAAAAAGCACGCTTTTTGTATTTTTCATACTTTTAGTGTGCTTTATTCTTTAAATACTTTTTATCTATTACAAATTATAAAATTTCTTATACAATTCCCTTGCTGTTTTTGGGCAGTCTACACCTGCTGTATCAGCATTTTTGACTGGTGCAAATTCTTCTTCTCTCTTTACTCTTAAAACAGCCATATCGTCAACTTCTCCAAAGGCATCAAATAAAAACGCTTCAAATTTATAGGCATTAGGTGAATCTGGAACTACCAAATTTCCATCTTTATCAATATATTTTGCTTTTTTATAAGCAACGTGATATGGCAATGGTTCAGCTCCCATTCTTTCAATTGCTCCTACGCTAAATAAATTGCATAATATATGTGATTCTCCATATAATAATTCGCCTTCTTTATCTCTTGCTTCTGCCATTTCATCTGTAATTTCTGTATATTCTATTACATTGGGTTTTCCATTTCTTTTACAAAATACACCAACTTTTTCTTGTGGATTGGCCTTTACAACAGATTTGCAAGCAACTGTTACTTGTTGGTCAATTGCAATTCCCATAAGTACAGGGTCTACCATTTTTACAAGACAATTATCTACACCACCTATGAATACCCATTCTACTCCTAGCTCTTTCATTTTTTTAGTCATTCCGCTTTTTACTAAAGATTCATAAATTCCACCATGACCATCTGCTGCTAGTTTAATTAAGCCATCTTCTCCAATTAATATTTTTCCTTCTGTATCCATCATAGGTAATTCACCTTGAATAAAGAAAAATATATTTTTATCTTTTTGATATCCAAAATATTTATGTTTTTCAAAAAATTCTACAGTTGTTTTATTATTTTCTCTACTTGTCATTATAAACCATGGAATTGTTACTCCATATCTCTTTGCTTCTTCTTTTATACCATCACTTAATAATTCAAATAATGATTTGTGTGAATCTAGTCCAATATCATAGGTTCCTTTTGGCCCATTATGTCCTAATCTAGTTCCTTGACCACCTGCCATTGTTACAGCTGCAAGTTTGCCTTCTTGTATTGCTTTTTTTCCAATATTTTCGTAATATTTATATTTATCTCCTAATTTGAATTTATCTAAGTAATTTATTGGTGTTATTTCATCTTTAGTATTCTTTTTTTCTTTTTTAGTATTGTTATATAAACTTGTAACAAGTTCAAAATCTATCCCCTTTATTTCTTTTAATAATTCTTTTTGATGTGTTTCGTCTAACTCTTCAAAATGGTTTAATATATGCTCTTGTCCATATTTTTTTAAGTTAGCCTTAATTTCTCCTAATTCTTTTTCCATAGACATTCTCCTTTAAATAGTATTTCTTAATATATATACTATTTTTATGAAAATATCAATAGTTTATACTATAAATTTTCTACCCTTTTTTCTCCAGATGTATTTAATATGTTTTGATATTTACTCATTACAGTTGATAAATTACTATCTATTTCATTTATGTCATAACAATCTATAACTTTTATATTTGAATTGTTTTGAACCCATTTTTCTATATTTTCATTTATATTTTTTATATAGTTTTCTTTTCCTTTTATAAATACTATTGTGTTTTTGTTATTTTCTACATTTCTTTTTATTTGTTTGAATTTTAGTAAATCATTGTGATTCCAATTTATTTTTGATAGATTTTTCTTTTTTTCTTCTCTTAAATTTATTTTTGATATTAAAACTTTGACTGTATCTTCTAAATCATTTTCTGTTAATATAATTATTTCTTTGTTTGATTCTAAATTTCTTTCAATAAATGGTAAACTAATCATTTCAAAATGATAATCACTTGCATAAAATGCACATGTCTTTTCTTTTGTTTTATTTATCATAAAAACTCTCTCCTTTTCACTTTTCCTATACGGATTCTTAGTTTTTACCACTTCCTGGTTATTGGTAAATTTTACCATTTGTTTTCAAATATGTCAATAATATTTCAAATATATTTCAAAAAAGTTATCGACATTTTTTGCCGATATTTATAGTGTTATAGGCAAAGTTCTACAAATCGATAATGATAGTTAGCAATTATGTATAAACTTTTCAAATCTGGAAATAATTAAATTAAAGAATTTTTTTACAAAAAAGGATATATGGAGGTAACATATGAAAAATTTATTAAAAATATTTAGAAGTCCTAAATTTAAAGTATTGTTTATTTTAGTAGTATTATTATTTGCTTATACTGCTACTTGTGCAATTTCTTACGCACAAACAGTTTCAACAGATATTGCTAATAGCGTTTTTAGACTACACGTTATTGCAAATAGTGATAGCAAGCAAGACCAAGATTTAAAGTATAAAGTTCGTGACAACTTGCTTTCTTATATGAATAATATTTGTAAAGATTGTACCACAAAACAAGAGGCAATAAATATTGCCAAAAATCATCAAAATGATTTTAAAAAAATTGCTTTAGATATAATTAGAGAAAATGGCTATTCCTATAATGTAAATGTAAAAATCGGAAATTTCGAATTTCCAACAAAATATTATGGGGATATATCTCTTCCATCTGGATATTATGATGCATTAAGAGTTGAGATAGGAGAGGCTAAAGGTCAAAACTGGTGGTGTGTAATGTTTCCTCCTTTATGTTTTGTTGATATAAGTTCTGGAATTGTTCCAGAAGAATCGAAAAAGCAATTAGAAAACTCTTTATCAGAAGAAGAATTCGCGTTAGTTTCTGATAAAGAAAATTCTACAATTCAATTTAAATTTAAACTCCTTGAACTATTTAATAAATCTAACATTTCTACTGCAAAGAATTAAAGCCAGAATTATTTTTCTGGCTCTAATTTTCCTATTTTTTTAGCACACTCTTCACAAATTAGTTTGTCATTAAATGCAACTAAATTTTTTGTATTACCACAGAAAATGCAGTTTGGCTCGAATTTTTTTAATACTATTGTTCCACCTTCTACATATATTTCTATCGGATCTTTTTCTATTATATTAAATTGATTTCTTATTTCAATTGGTATTACTACTCTTCCTAATTCATCCACTCTTCTTATTATTCCTGTAGACTTCATTTTTTATATTCCTCCTTTTAAAATGTCAAATTTTACATCCAATATATCGTATACATACTATATCATAAAACTGATTTTGGGTCAATTATATTAGCATAAAAAGTAATGTACACAAATAGAATTATATTGGTGATTAATTTGTTAAATTTAGTTTGGCCTTTTCTTATAATAATATCATTCTCATTTGCTATTCTTTCTGGCAACTTAGAAAATTTAAATAAAGCTATCTTTGATGGCACCAATGATGCAATAACCCTTTCTCTAAGTTTGCTCGGTACAATATGCCTTTGGAATGGTATTATGCAAATTGCAAATAAGACCTCATTAATTCAAAAACTTTCAAAATTATTATCTCCCTTTCTAAATTATCTTTTCCCAAAATTAAAGGATAATTCAAAAATAAAGAAAGAAATTTCAATGAATATTATTGCAAATATTTTAGGCCTTGGCAATGCTGCAACTCCACTTGGGTTGAAAGCAATGGATTCAATGCAAAAAGAAAATATTAAGAAAGATACCCTGTCCGACTCTATGATGATGTTTATTGTTTTAAATACCGCATCTATTCAATTAATTCCAACTACTGTTATTGCTATTAGAACATCATTAAATTCACAAAATCCAGCTTCCATTGTTTTTCCAACTTGGATAGCAACAGTTATAGCAGCATGTTCTGCAATTTTCGCCACAAAAATCTTGATAAAGCTTACAAATAAGGAGAAAAAGCTATGAATTTTATAAATTATCTTTCTAATCTAGCCATTCCTTTTGTCGTACTATTAGTGCTACTATATGGTCTAAATGACAATGTTAAAATATTTGATACCTTCCTAGATGGTTGCAAAGATGGTATGAAAATGACTTTTAATATTTTGCCTACATTAATTGGACTTTTCGTTGCTATAAGTAGCTTACGTAATTCTGGCGTACTCGATTTTATAATAAAACTTGCTTCTCCTATATTAAATTTTTTGAACTTTCCCTCAGAAATTATGCCTCTTGCAATATTAAGACCTATTTCTGGTAGTGGTTCTATTGCAATTGCTACAAATATAATGAAAACCTTTGGTGTTGATAGTTTAATTGGGAAAATTGCCTCTACCATTATGGGTTCAACTGAAACAACTTTATATACAATTGCCATATACACCAGTTACATCAAAGTAAAAAAAACAAGATTTATTTTAATTGCAGCACTTTTTGCTGATATTATTGGCATTTCTGTTAGTATGATAATTTGTCGTTTTTTGTCGTAATTTTTGTGTTGACAATTTTGTTTTTACTCTTTATAATTATATACATATTATTTCAAAAAGGACAAGTATTTATGTTAAAATTTTTATTATTTCTTACAATTTTTTTCATAGTTCGATATTTTGTTATCAAAAAACTATCCAAAAAATTTTTTAAAACTTTAAAAAATAAAAATTATAAAGATTAATTTATATTGTTGAATAATTAATTTTGTAATTATTTAAATAAAAAAATATAATGTTACTTTAATTTTTATTAATTATGTTTTTTCCTTTGTAGAGAATTTTTTTCAAAATGGTAGCCCCTGTTTTGTTTTTCTCTACAAATTTATATATAATCACTTTATTAATTTAATCATATAAATATTAAATTAATATTAAATATTTATTATCTATGATATGTTTCATTGCTTAATATTTTAAATCCTCTAAATATTTGCTCTAATAAAAAAACACGTATTAATTGATGCGGAAATGTCATTTTAGAAAAACATATTTTAGAATCACACATATTTAATAATTCACTGTTCATACCCAAAGTTCCTCCAATTATAAATGTTAAATTGCTTTTTTCCATTGCTATATTCTCTATTTTTTCTGAAAACTCTTCGGATGTGTATTGCTTACCTGTTAAGTCTAATGCCATTATATATGAATTTTTAGGTATATGCGCAATTATTTTTTTACATTCTTTTTCTTTTATTTCTTTTTCAATACTTTCATTTATTTTATCTGGAACTTTTTCGTCAGATAATTCTATAATATTTAGTTTGCAATATTTAGAAAGTCTTTTACTATATTCTGCTATTGCATCTCTAAGATATTTTTCCTTTAATTTTCCGACACAAATAACATTGATTGTTAGCATTATAATCCCTCTTTTTCTATACTTTTAATAAAAGGTATTATCATATATTTCAGCAAATTATATTAGAAAATATTATATATTCAAAATATTTTCTACCCAAATGTGTTATTTACTAAATACATAATAATACCTTTTGTTTTTCTTTTTCTATAATTATTACATTTTATATTTTTATTATTTTACTATGTGCATCTCTTGAAGCTACACTAAGTTGCAAATTATTACCATTATATTCTTTAGTTGTAATTAATTCATCTAAAACTGTTTGATATGCCAATTCCGGAAAATTGCTTTCTTTACTTAAATGTCCTAGCATTGCATTTTTTAATCCTGATTGCAATAAATATGATATAGTTTTTCCAGCCATTTCATTTGGCAAATGTCCTGTTGGACCAGCTATTCTTGATTTTAATACAAACGGATATGATGAGCATTGTAATACTTTTGGGTCATAATTTGCTTCTAATAAAACAAATAAACTTTCTTCTAAACTTTTTAATATACTATTTGTCATATGCCCTATATCTGTTGCTAAACTTATTTTAGCTTTATCCTTATAAACGCTAAATCCGCAAGGATTTGCTGCATCATGTGGAATTGCAAATGGTTTTATTAGTAAATCTCCAACTTCGAATTTGTCATCTACTTTAAATAATTTAATATTTTTTTCTGCAATCTTATCTCTTTGTGTAGGCATTGCATCAAGCGTTTCTTGATTTACAAATACAGGTAAATCAAACTTTTTAGAAATTGTTCCGAGTGATTGCACATGGTCTCTATGTTCATGTGTTACTAAAATTCCATCTAATGTACTTGGATCAACCTCTATATCTTGTAAAGCTTGTTCTATTTTTTTACAGCTAACACCGGCATCTATCAATATTTTTGTATTTTTAGATTCTACAAAAAGACTATTTCCACTACTTCCACTATATAAGCTACAAAAATTAAACATCATTTTAATCCTCTTCTGTTACTCTCTCTATTTTAGCCCCTATTTTTCTGAATTTTTCTTCTATATTTTCATATCCACGGTCAATATGCTGTAAATTATAAATTTCAGTTTCTCCTTCTGCCACTGTTCCAGCAATTACCAAAGCTGCACCAGCTCTTAAATCTGTAGAATATACAGGAGCTCCTGTTAATTTTTTCACACCTTCAAAAAATGCTGTTTTTCCTTGAGCAGTTATTTTTGCTCCCATTTTATTTAATTCCTCTGTATATTGGAATCTTGATTCCCATATACTTTCATTTATTACGCTTGTACCATTTGCAATTGATAACACAACACCCATTTGAGGTTGTAAATCTGTTGGAAATCCTGGATATGGTAATGTTTTTATATTTGCCTTACTAGGTCTTTTATTACACCATACACGTATACTATCACCATTGTCTTCTACATTTCCACCAACTTCTATGATTTTAGCAGTAATTGACTCTAAATGTTTTGTAATACAATTTTTTAAAGTTAAATCTCCTCTTGTTGCTACAGCCGCAAGCATAAATGTTCCTGCTTCTATTTGATCTGGTACTACTGAATATGTAGCCCCTCCTTGTAATTTTTCAACACCATTTATTTTTATTACATCTGTACCTGCACCACGAATGTCTGCTCCCATAGTATTTAAGAAGTTTGCAACATCAACTATATGTGGTTCTTTTGCAGCATTATCAATTATAGTTGTTCCTTTAGCTAAAACAGCTGCAAGCATAACATTTATTGTTGCTCCAACAGATACCACATCCATATAAACAGGAGCTCCTTTTAATTGTTTTTTTGTTTTTGCATAAATAGTTCCTTTTTCTACTTTTACATTTGCCCCTAATGCTTCAAAGCCTTTTATATGTTGGTCTATTGGCCTTGCTCCTAATTTACATCCGCCTGGCATTCCAACTTCAACTTCACCTTTTCTGCTAAGCATTGCTCCAATTATATAATATGATGCTCTAAATTTACTTGTTAAGTCTAATGGTGCTTTTGTTGTTGTTATATTTGTTGTATCAACTGTAATTGTATGTTTGTCTTTCCATGTAATTTTTGCACCTAATTTTTCTAATATTTCACAAGATAGTTTTATATCACTTATATTAGGTAGATTTTCAATTGTACATACTCCATCAATTAATAAAGTTGCTGGCAATATTGCAACTGCTGCATTTTTTGCTCCACTTATTACTACTTCCCCTTTTAAACAAGTAGGTCCTGTAACTACTAATTTTTCCAATAAAATTCCCTCCATTTATATGGTTTATATTAATTATATCTTTATATTTCCATTATTTTATTTCATATTCTAACACACTATACCATAAACTTTAAATATTTGCAACGATTTGAATAAATAAACTTTTTACACCATAAAAGACTAAGTAGTGAGCCTAGCCTTTTAATTACAGCTGTTCTTTAAATAAAATGCATATAAATTTCATTTTTATTAACATTTCTATCTTTCGCAATTTGTTTAATAATCTCTTTTTTATTCATCCCTTGACTTTCATATACTTTATAATGTTCTTCTAAAGTTAGTTCATTTAACACATTTTCTTGTTCCTCTATTTCTGGTAATGAATCAATTATAATTATATATTCTCCTTTAGGTTCTTGCACTTTTTCATAAATTTCTTTAGCTGTTCCTCTAACAAATTCCTCATGAATTTTTGTTAATTCCCTAGCAATTGTTACATTTCTATCGGGCATATATGTGTTTAAATCTGATAAAGTATTTTTTAACTTATGTGGAGCTTCATATAAAATAATTGTTTTTCTTTCTTTTTGGATTTCCTCTAATTCTTTTTTTCTCAATTTTTTATTTATTGATAAAAATCCATAAAATACAAATTTTTTAGTATCTACACCTGCTGCCATTAATGCTGTAATTGCTGCACAAGCACCTGGTATTGGTATTACTTCTATGTTTTCTTTTATTGCTTCTTTTACTATAACTTCACCTGGATCTGAAATAATTGGAGTTCCTGCATCTGAAATTAAAGCAATATTGTTTCCTTCTTTTATTTTTTCTAATATTTTTTCATATTTAACTTCTTCAGTATGTCTATAATAGCTAATTAATGGCTTAGATATCCCTAAGTGGTTTAGTAACTTTAATGAATGTCTTGTATCTTCTGCAACTATTATATCTGCTTCTTTTAGTGTGTTTATTGCTCTTAGTGTTATATCATCTAAATTTCCTATTGGTGTAGCAACTATATATAATTTACCTTTTTTCAAGTTAATTACCATCCTTTCATAAAACTATTACACATTAATTAAATTTAAAAAATCTATTTAATAATATTTTACAGTTACAGCAAAATATTATTTTTATTTATTATAAATTTTTAAAATCTCATTTGTATATTTCCCATCTTCATTATACACATATAAGTTTTTTTCTACCTTTAAAAAACTATTAGCATTTTTTATACCTTTAATTAATATCAAATTCGGTTCTTTATTTTTATTTGGACTTACAAATTTTAATATTTTAGCTTCTATTTTGTATTTTCTCATAAGGCTTAAAATATCAACTAATCTTTCAGGTCTATGAACCATATAAAATTCGCCTTTATCTTTTAATAAATCTTTAGAAATACTAATAAAATCCTCTAAATTAGCAGTTATCTCGTGTCTTGAAATAAGTTTTGCTTCATTTTCATTTGTTATTCCAGTATTTTCTTTTTTATATGGTGGGTTTGTAACTATAACATCAAAACTTTGCTTTTCATATATATTTTTTAAATCAATTATATTGGTATTTACAACTTCAAATCTTTCTTGTAAATTATTTAATTGACTACTTCTTTTAGCCATATTAGCAACATCTTGTTGGATTTCTATTCCTACTACTTTTTTTAGATTAGTTTTTCCACATAATAAAATAGGTATGATTCCTGTACCAGTCCCTAAGTCTAATACGGTGCTATTATTTTTCATATTTTTTGCAAAATCAGATAATAATACACTATCCATTCCAAAACAAAATCCTTTTTCGTTTTGAATTATTTTTAAACCTTTAAATTCTAAATCGTCTATTCTTTCATTTTCTTTTAATTCTACGTCCACAAATATTACCTCATATTTTTTTATATCCAAATTTTTGCATTCTTTGTTCTTCTGCATTAGATAATTCTTTAACCCATTCGGCTAAACCAGAACTATCATTTTTTCTAATAAATTCAAAGTATTTTACTCTTTCGTCTTTACTAATTACAACAGGTGGTAAATCATTTTTTAATAATTCATAATTTAAAAGCAATCTTCCTGTTCTTCCATTTCCATCTTCAAAAGGATGTATTTTTTCAAACTCAATATGATATTTTGCAATTTTCAAAAATATATCTTCTATATCATTATTATAATTATAGATATAATAATTCATTAAATTTGGTACTTTTTCTGGCTCTGGTGGAATATGGTCACTTCCTTGTATAAATACCTGTACTTTTCTAAATCCGCTTGTTTCCTTTATGTTCTTATTTATTGTTTCATTTAATTTTTTTATAAATCTTTCGTCAAATTCTCTTTTTTCCTGCAAATTTTCAAATACTATATTTAATGCTTCTTTATGATTAATTGCCTCATATATCTCCCTAGGCTCTTTTCCTTCTATTTTAAAGCTGTTATCATTATATAAAATTGCATATGTTTCTGCATATGTAAGTGTACTTCCTTCAATTGCATTTGAATGATATGTACTTCTTGTAACTAAGTCTTCTATATAATCTTTATTATTTAAAATAAATTCTAAAACGGTCATTTTTTATCCTCATTTCTTTTTATGATGTAACTATTATATAATACTTTTACAAATAAATAAAGAGGATTATTATTTAAAACATTAGCAAATAATTTTTCATAACATATAATATCTTAGTACAGTTATATTGATTATGAAAGGATAGGATTTTTATGAAACAAATTAAAGGAGGTAGACCTAAGCCACCTCCAAAAAAGAAGAAAAGTTTTAAATGTTATAAGGATAATACAATAAAATCACTGAATGAAGTTGAATGTTTTTTAAATAATTTACAAAGAGCCAATTGGTACATTAGACTTTTTAATTTATTTAAGTAGCTTTTCTAGTATATGTTCCACTGAACTCAGCATTTTCTGTTCCGTCTACTAGAAATTTTACTTTATTTATTTCTGTTAATTCTGTTAATGTATTTACAATACTATTAATTAAATTATCTTTGGATTTTTCATTTGTTTTATCATAATTTAAAATTTCAGCAGAAAAATCAACAGTTATGCATTCGCCGTCAATTTTAGTTCCTAATAGTTTTGTGTTTTCTGGGATTATTCTTTCCAGTTTTTCGTTTTTAGGTCCTTCTATTAATAAATTTATTAATTTATCATATGGTGTGTTTACCATTTCTTTTATATCTGCCATTCGTGCTTCTGGCATTAATTCTTTTGTTTCTTTATTTTGGAAATATAGTGTTACTATTGTTTGTCTTGATTGCTCTTCTGATATCTCTTCCTGCGGTGTATATTCTTGTGTGGTTTCATTTGTTTTTTCATTTTTCATATGTTGTATTAAAAAATATCCACCAACTACTAAAACAATAAATAATATTGAAAATAAAATGATAATTTTTTTGTTTTTCATTTTTACCTCTTTCCTCAAGTTTTTTTCATTCCTTGAATCTTTATTTATTATCAATATTATTCTTTGTTTGTCCTTTTTAGAACACATACTTCAAATAATTTCCATTTGACAAAACGCCCTTTTCCGTATAAAATTAGGGTGTTAAAAAAGACGAATTTATGTATAAAAAAGGAGATTTTGTCATGAGCGAATTATTACATGTAGGACTTGACGTTGGATCAACAACAGTCAAAATCATAGTTATGGATAAAAATGGCAATACATTATATAAAAACTATCAAAGACACTTTTCAGACACAAAAAATACTGTATGTAGTGTTTTGGAAGATTTATTATTAAAATATCCATCAAATACTTTTACAGTAGCATTAACAGGTTCTGGAGCAATGTCTGCTGCAAAATTCTTAGGAGTAGATTTTATTCAAGAAGTTGTTTCTTGTAAACGTGCAGTTGAAAAATATATTCCAAAAACAGATGTTGTTATAGAATTAGGTGGAGAAGATGCAAAAATCATATATTTTGACCAATCTATCGAACAACGTATGAATGGTACTTGTGCTGGTGGTACTGGAGCATTTTTAGACCAAATGGCTTCATTATTACATACAGATACACAAGGATTAAATGAACTTGCAAAAACATATAAAACAATATATCCAATTGCATCTCGTTGTGGAGTTTTTGCAAAAACAGATATTCAACCATTAATAAATGAAGGTGCAGCTAAAGAAGATATTGCAGCATCTATTTTCCAAGCAGTTGTAAACCAAACAATTAGTGGACTTGCTTGTGGTAGACCAATTCGTGGTAATGTTGCATTTTTAGGTGGACCTTTAAATTATTTATCAGAACTACGTAAAAGATTTATAGAAACATTAAATCTAACAGATGACGAAATTATTGTACCAGAAGAAGCACATCTTCTAGTTGCAAAAGGTGCAGCATTAGATTCTATAGGAACTGCTGAAATCACACCAGACGAATTATCTAAAAAAATAGAAAACTTACGTAATTCACATGATAATACAACAAAACCACTTGCACCATTATTTAAAAATGAAGATGATTACAAAGATTTCAAAAAACGACATGACAAAGATACTGTTGTAAAAAAGGATTTAAAAACATATGAGGGTGATTGCTTCCTTGGAATTGATGCAGGTTCAACAACTACAAAATTAGTTTTAATAGATAGAGAAGGAAATTTATTATATTCATTATATGGAAGTAATGAAGGAAATCCTTTAAATAGTGTTATGAATATGTTAAGAAAACTATATCATGAATTACCTGAAAAGGCTGTTTTAAGATACAGTGGTGTTACAGGATATGGAGAAAAATTAATTCAAACAGCTTTAAATGTTGATTTAAACGAAATTGAAACAATTGCACATTATACAGCTGCTAAAGAATTTGAACCTAATGTTACAAGTATTGTTGATATTGGTGGACAAGATATGAAATATATCCGTATGAAAAATGGCTCTATTGACAATATTATGCTAAATGAAGCTTGTTCTTCTGGATGTGGTTCATTTATAGAAACTTTTGCAAAAAGCTTAAACTTAGATATATCAACATTTGTGCAAGAAGCCATAAAAGCAAAAACACCTGTTGATTTAGGTTCAAGATGTACTGTATTTATGAACTCAAAAATAAAACAAGCACAAAAAGAAGGTTACTCAGTTGGAGATATTTCAAGTGGTCTTTCATATTCAGTTATTAAAAATGCTATACAAAAAGTTATGAAAGTAAGAGATGTATCAACATTAGGTGACCACATAGTTGTTCAAGGTGGTACATTCTACAATGATGCCGTTTTACGTGCATTTGAATTAATTGTAGGTAAAAATGTAATAAGACCTGATATTGCAGGACTTATGGGTGCATATGGAATGGCACTTTTATCTAAAGAACAATATGAAACAAATTTAGATATGGATTACAAATCTACAATTTTAAAAGAAGATGAATTAGACAAACTAGAAATCAAAGTAACACATACACGTTGTAACAACTGTGAAAACCATTGTAAATTAACAATAAACAGATTTAGTAATGGTCAAATTCACGTTTCTGGTAATAGATGTGAAAAAGGTGCCGGAGTTGTTACAAAAGCTAAAAAGTTACCAAACTTAGTACAATATAAATATGAAAGATTATTTGATTACAAACCTTTAGAAGAAAAAGATGCCCCAAGAGGAACTATTGGAATTCCTAGAGTTTTAAATATGTACGAAGATTATCCATTCTGGTTTACATTTTTAACAAACTTGGGATTTAGAGTAATTATTTCTGAAAAAAGTACACGTGCAACATATGAAAAAGGAATGGAATCAATGCCTTCTGAATCTGTATGTTATCCTGCAAAACTTTCACACGGACATATAGAAAGCCTAATAGAACAAGGAATTAAAACAATATTTTATCCTTGTATTCCATATTCAAGAAAAGAATATGAAAAAGCAGATAACCACTACAATTGCCCTATCGTAATTTCTTATTCAGAAGTATTAAAAAATAATGTTGAAAATTTAAAAGACCCATCTATAAAATTTATTAACCCATTTTTACCTTTAGATAAGAAAAATTTGGTTAAAAAGATTTTAGAATTAGACGAATTTAAAGAATATAATTTTACTAAAAAAGAATTGTTAAATGCAGCTGAAAAAGCTGAAGAAGAATATCAAAAATGTAAACAAGATATTAGAAATAAAGGTACAGAAACAGTAAAATATATTGAAGAAAACAATTTAAAAGGAATTGTATTAGCTGGTAGACCTTATCATATAGACCCTGAAATAAACCACGGTATTGATACATTAATTACATCTTTAGGTTTATGTGTTTTAACAGAAGACAGTGTATCTGACAAAACAGAAGCAAAAAGACCTATAAGAGTTGTTGACCAATGGGTATTTCACGCAAGATTATATGCAGCAGCTGAATTTGTTGGAAAACATAATTGCTTAGAACTTGTACAATTAAACTCATTTGGTTGTGGTGTAGATGCTGTTACAACAGACCAAGTTGAAGAAATTTTGTCTAGTTATGACAAAATGTATACATTAATAAAAATAGACGAAGTAAATAACTTAGGAGCTGTACGTATTCGTATCCGTTCATTACTTGCAAGTATGAAAAAACGTGAAGCAGAAAAACATGAACAAACAGCTAATGGAGATTATGATATTCATAAAAAAATATTTACAAAGGAAATGAGAAAAAATTATACAATTTTATTCCCTCAAATGGCTCCAATTCATTTTGAATTACTAGAAACTGCTGTTAGAGCTTGTGGATATAATTTAGAATTATTAAGAGATTGTACACAACACACTGTAGAAACAGGATTAAAATATGTAAATAATGATGCTTGTTATCCATCAATTTTAGTTACAGGACAAATGATTGAAGCATTACAATCTGGAAAATATGACCCAGATAAAACTGCATTAATTATGTCACAAACTGGTGGTGGATGTAGAGCTACAAACTATATTGGCTTTATTAGAAAAGCATTAAAAGATGCTGGATTTGAACAAGTACCTGTAATTTCATTAAATGTTGTAGGTATGGAAAAAATGCCTGGATTCCAATTAACAGTTCCATTAATCGATAGAATGTTAAAATGTGTAATCTATGCAGATTTATTACAAAAAATGATAACAAAAAATAGAGTTTATGAAGTTCACAAAGGTGAAACTCAAAAACTATTTGATACTTGGATGATTAAATGTAAAGAAATATTAGAAAAAAATGATAATAAAGCATTTAAGAAAAGTATTTATGACATAGTAAATGATTTTGAAGAAATAGAATTAGATACATCAGTAGAAAAACCTAAGGTTGGTATAGTTGGTGAAGTTTTAATTAAATACCATCCATTTGGAAATAATTTTGTTGCTGATTTACTAGAAAAAGAAGGTGCTGAAGTTATACTTCCTGATTTTATGGGATTTGTTAAATTTATGGCAACACATAAAATAACATTTAACCAATTATTAAATACAAATAAAACATCTTCAAAAATTAGTAAAGTAGCAATTAAACTTATTGACCTTATGGAAAAAGACTTAAAAGCAGCTTTAGCAAGTTCTAAAAAAGGCTATTTACCACCATGTGATATCTGGCATTTAGAGGATAAAGTAAAAGATGTATTATCTATTGGAAATCAAACAGGTGAAGGTTGGTTCTTAACAGCGGAAATGATTGAATATATGGAACATGATATTCCTAACATTGTATGTGTTCAACCATTTGCTTGTTTACCAAACCACGTCGTAGGAAAAGGAGTTATAAAAACAATTAGATCAAAATATCCAGAGGCAAATATTTCTCCTGTAGATTATGACCCTGGTGCTAGTGAGACTAACCAAGCTAATAGAATTAAACTTTTAATGACTGTTGCTAAAGATAATTTAAAAGCAAAAAATAAATAACTAAAAAACTTAGAATATAAAAATTTTATATTCTAAGCTTTTTTATTTAAATTGTTTTATCATCTATTAACCATTCTAACGCATTTTTTACTATTATTCCCTCTTCATTAGAACGTGGGATTTTATCTAATGTTAAAATAATTTTTCCATAATTATCACTAATTTTTTGTAGTGAATTTAATTTTCCTATTATTATAAAAATTTATTTATATTTTTTGCTGTTTCCTTATACCCTAATTTATATAAATAATCAATTTTGCTCATATCTAATAAACCTACCTTATCACTTTTAATTTCTATAACATTTTTTGCACCTGTCATTTCATAACCTGAAAGTTCATTACATAATAATCCAATTGAACGAGTTGCTACTTCTACTAAATTTCTATCACAACTTTCTTTTTCATTTTCTTTAAATACAACATTTATTATTTTATCTGCGCCTAAAAATTTTAATTCTTTCCAAGGTACATTTTCTCTAATTCCTCCATCAATTAATTTTATATTTTTATAATTACATGGTGAAAAAACCACAGGATAGCTGCAACTAGCCCTTACTGCATTCCCTATTTCTATATCATTAATAAATATTGTATTTTCTAATGGTTCTTTTCTATTTTCACATGATGTAAAACATATAACCTCCCCATTACATATATTTACACTTGGAATTGCAAGTGGCATTTTAATATCTCTAATTGTATATATTCCTTTTTTATTACAAACTTTATTTATTAATTTTTCTATTTGCCTGCCTGAATTTAAGCCATCTATTTTTATTTTTCTTGTAAAAATAAGACCCAAAATTAATTTTACAATATTTACAAAATCAACATATTTTATTTTTTTACAATATTTTTTAAATATTTTTAACATTTCGTCAGATGTAAAGCCACTTGCATATAATGCCGCAACTATACTACCTGATGATGTTCCTGCAACGTAATCAAATTTTATGCCTTTTTCTTCAAATACTTTTATTGCTCCTATATGAGCTGCCCCTTTTACACCTCCACCTGCTAAGCATAGCCCATTTTTCATAACCCCTCCTCTTTTCATTTTTATTTTTATTTAATTTTATTAATTCCTCGTATTTTTGCTTAATCCGCCGTTTTCGGTACATTTCCTATTTTTTTCGATTTTATTCTTTTTTTTCCTTTTTTTTACTAATTTTTTCACTTTTTTATTTTTATTTAAT
>CAKPKJ010000003.1 GCA_934167445.1 uncultured Clostridia bacterium | reverse complement strand
ATGTCTTTAGCATTACATACAGGAAAAGAAACAGCAGAATATGCAGAAGATGGAATAGCTGCATATACAGATATAGGGCAAATGTATAGTTCATATTTAACAAGAGATTCTAAAGAAGTTATGAATGAAGAACATGAAAGAGAATAATTAGCCATAAAAATTATGGCAGTTAATTTTAAGAGAGGAGAAACATATAAATGAGTGCTAATACAGATTTTATTTATGATGTAAAAAGAAAAATGCTAGCAAAATATCCTAGATTTGGCAGTGAAATAGCAGTAGCTAATATTGAATTTAAAGATAACTTAAAATATCATACAGCAGCAACTGATGGAAAAAATATATATGTTGATCCTAACTATTTTGCAAGTTTAAGTGAGAATGATAGATTATTTACAATAGCACATGAAATAATGCATATAAAATTTATGCATATGTATAGATTAAAGGATAAAAGTGGAGTAAAAAGAGATCCAGAACTTTGGAATATAGCAACTGATGCTATTATAAATGCAAATTTAGAAAGAGATGGATTTACAATCAAAGAAGGATATGTAAATATGCCAGAAGCACTAGATTATTCAGCAGAAGAATTTTATCAAAAATTATTGCAAGAAAAAGAAAAGAAAGAACAAGAGCAAAAGAATAATCAAAATCAAAACCAAGAACAAGGACAAGAACAAAATAATGAAAATTCGGATCAAACAGAAAATCAAAATCCAGATGAGAGGAAAAGTCAAGGAGATGACCATAGCTTATGGGAAGAAGCATTTAAAGAACAGCAAAATTCTCAAAAGAAAGGACAAAGGCAAGATGAAAATTCGCAAAAACAAGAAGAGGGACAAGAACAAGAGGAAACTGGAGAAGAACATACAGATATAGACTTTGATGAAAAAGGAGAATTTGAAGATAATAGAAAAGAAAAACGAGAAAAATTCAAATCTAGACGCGAAAAGACTGAAAAAGATATACGAAGTACCGATAAAGGAACAATAGAATTAGGGAATATAGGAAAAAGTAAAGAAGAAATTGATTGGAAACTTTTATTACGAAGAGAAGTAGAAAAAACAGAAACAATTTGGAGTCAAAGGCGTTCTATTGCAGAAAATAATTATGCATATAGATTAGAAGAAAATGATATAGAAGATGAAGCTGAAACAGAAGTTATGATTGATGTTTCTGGATCAGTAGATTTAGAATTAATAAAATCATTTCTAAGGCAACTAAAACCATTATTAGAACAATCAAAACTAAGAGTAGGATGCTTTAATGAGCGATTTTGGGGACTTGTAGATATAAAAAATGTAAAAGACATAGATAATTTTACTATACCTAGAGGAGCCAGAGGACATTCAGCAAGGACAGAAGATTGGGATTTAGCAGTTAGATCATTTACTAAAAAAAGAGAAATAAACAAAATTGTTTTTACTGATGGTTATCCTTGTCCTGGAACTATGCCAAAGGAAGATCTAAAAAGAGAAAATATTATTTGGCTCGTTTATGGAAATAAAGATTTTAAACCTTGTTGTGGTAAAGTAATAAATATTACAGAAAAACAATTAGAACAATTACATCAAATTGATAAAAGTAGTTCTATGGATGATATAGACAGATAAAGAGTTAGAAACAGACTTGTTTTTCTGGAAAAATACTGATATTTAATTGAATTTTCAATTAAAATATGATATAGTATGTAATGTGAATTTAATGATAGAAAATTGCTAATAAAGTTTAAAGAGTTTTAATAAATTCAATCGGGTAGCATTAAAATAGTAGTTTTTTAACAACAAAAAGTACCAGAAATAACAGTAACGAAACGTGTTACAACGAACATAATAAAAAGTTCAACGAAACTATCGAATTAAAAATATTGAAAAAATGCCACAATCAACATATGTAGATTATAAAAATGACATATAATGAAATCGTTAAAAATGTAAGAAGGAAGGAGATTCGTATAATAAATCAATAGGTTATGCGAAAATAAAATATGTATAATTTTTCTTTAGATAAAAGAGTGATATATGTAGTTATTGCAATTATGGTTATTATGTCACTTACAAACTTAATAACTAACCCAGGAGCGTTATTTTCACTACTAGCAAGTATTCCAGGAGTGCTAATTGCAATAACATTTCATGAATATGCACATGGATTAGCTGCATATAAACTAGGGGATAATACTGCTAAAGATGAAGGGCGTTTAAGCTTAAATCCATTAGCACACTTAGATCCAATAGGAACATTAATGTTGGTATTTGCAGGATTTGGATGGGGAAAACCAGTTCATGTAGATCCACGTAATTATACTAGGAAAATATCGATGGAAAAAGGTGAGGCAATAGTATCATTAGCTGGACCACTAATGAATATCATACTAGCATTTATATTTACACTTATTTATTGTGCAATATATAAATTTGCAGGAGCAGGATTTTTGCATTCAACAATGGGTAGTGTATTAATGTTAATGATATTTTACACAATAAGCATTAATGTAGGGTTAGGGGTATTTAATTTAATACCATTACCACCACTTGATGGTTCAAAAATAATTATGCCATTTTTACCATATAAAGCAAAAGAATGGTTTGTAAATAATGAACAAATATTTTATTTAGTATTTGTAGTATTATGGATTACAGGACTAGCAGGAATAATAATTTCACCTGCAATTTCATGGATAACAAATGGATTTTTAAGTATAGGAAAAATAATTTTTTAAAAAGAAGTATTGTCAGGTTTCAGATTGTCTAACTAAAAGGCAGTATGGAACCTGATTTTGCAATATAATTCAGCTAATATATATCTTGTATATAAAATTTAATGGTAAATTATAATAACTAACTTAGCTAAACAATAAAAACAGAGGTTGAAGATAAGGAGAAAAAATAAAATGAAAGACATATTAACATTAGGGGTAGAATCAAGTTGTGATGAAACATCAGTATCAGTAGTAAAAAACGGAAGAGAAATTTTATCAAATGTAATAGATACACAAATTCCAATACACGAAAAATATGGAGGAGTTGTACCAGAAATAGCATCAAGAAACCATATTGAGGCTATCTCAAGAGTTACTAAAAAGGCACTAAAAGATGCTAATATTCAACTATCACAAATAGATGCAATAACACCAACTTATGGACCAGGGTTAGTTGGAGCTTTATTAGTTGGTCTTTCATATGCAAAATCATTAGCATTTGCAAATAATATTCCATTAGTAGGAGTAAACCACATAACAGGACATATAGCAGCTAATTACATAACATATAAAGAATTAGAACCACCATTTTTATGTGTAATGATGTCAGGTGGGAATACACAAATAATATCAGTAAAAAATTATACAGGATTTGAAGTTCTTGGAAAAACTAGAGATGATGCCATAGGAGAAGCATTTGATAAAGTAGCAAGAGTAGTTGGGCTAGGATATCCAGGAGGACCTAAAGTAGACAAATTAGCACAACAAGGACAACCTAATATAGAATTACCAAAAACACATTTTGATACAGAAACATTAGATTTTAGTTTTAGTGGAATAAAAACAGCAGTAATAAATTTACATCATAAGCAACCAGATATAAATAAAGCTGATTTATGTGCTAGCTTTGAAAAAAATGTAACAGAAACATTATTACATAATGTAGAAAAAGCAATAAAGAAAACAGGGTTAAAAACAATTGCATTAGCAGGAGGAGTTTCAGCAAATTCATATATAAGAAATGCCTTTAAAGAATTAGAAAAAGATGGAATAAAAGTATATATGCCAGATTTAAAACTATGTACAGATAATGCTGCAATGATAGCATCTGCAGGATACTATAATTTTATAGCTGGAAAAAGGGATACATTAGATTTAAATGCAATACCAAATTTGAAATTGTAACAAAATATAAAATCATAATAAAAATATGAATATTAAAACCGCATAAGCAAAAATTACGGTAAAAATAATTATTACAAAAACAATGGAAGGAGAAATAAGAGTGGCAATATACACAATAGGAGATTTACATTTATCTTTTAAAGAAAACAAACCAATGAACATATTTGGTGATAATTGGAATAACCATGAAAATAAAATTGCAAAAGACTGGAAAAGCAAAGTAAAAAATGAAGATTTAGTTGTATTGCCAGGAGATTTCTCATGGGCAATGTATTTAAAAGATTCTGACGAAGATTTTAGATATATAAATAATTTGCCAGGAAAAAAATTATTGTTAAAAGGAAACCATGACTATTGGTGGACTACGGTTACTAAAATGAGAGAATTTATAAAAGAGAATGGTTTTGAAAATATAGATTTTATATATAATAATGCATATGAATTTGAAAATTGCATAATAGTAGGAACACGTGGATGGAGCCAAAGTGAGGATAGTGAAGACAAAAGATTATTTGAAAGAGAAGCAATGAGGTTAGAACTTTCTATACAAAAAGGAATCGAACAATATGGAAAAGATAAAGAAATTATAGCATTTACACATTATCCACCTATAAACAAAGGAAATGTAGAGAAAAATGAGCTAAATGATATGTTAAGAATTTTATTAAAATATAATATACACAGATGTTATTATGGACATTTGCATTCAAATTCAATACAAGAAGCGGTTGAAGGAGAACACTTTGGAATTAATTTTAAATTAGTAAGTGCAGATGGCGTGGATTTTAAGTTACAAAAAATAAAATAGAATGCTAAAAACTCTAAATACAATTGCTAAATAAGTGAGCTTAAATATAAAAAGAAAAAACGAAAGTATAATTATTGGAGAAAGTTATGATAGATTTACAAAAAGATGTAAAATATATAAAAGGAGTAGGGCCAAAAAAAGTTTTACTTTTAAATAAATTAGGAATATTTACATTAAAAGATTTAATAACATATTATCCTAGAACATATGAAGATAGAAGCAAACCTAAATTTTTATATGAATGTGAAGAAGGAGAAGAAGCTTTAGTTGAAGTTATTGCTTGCAGCAGAGTATCAAATGTACGATTAAGAGGAAAAACAATGCAAAGACTAATTGTAAGAGATGAAACAGCTTCTGCTACAATAACGTGGTTTAATCAACCATATTTAAAAGATAAATTTAACATTGGTGAAAAATATAAAATATTTGGAAAAGTAAGCAAAAGAAGTGGTAAAATAACATTTAATTCTCCAACATTTGATGTAGAAGAACAAAACAAAAATACAGGAAGAATTATTCCAATATATCCATTAACTTTTAGCTTATCTCAAAACAATATAAGAAAAATAATGGAAGCGGGAATTGCTGAAGTATATGGAAAACTACCAGAAACATTGCCAGATTACTTACTAAAAGAATATAAATTAGAAAACATAAATGATGCAACAAAACAAATACATTTTCCAAATGAATTCAAAGATTTTAACATTGCAAGAAATAGGCTAGTATTTGAAGAATTATTATCAGTTCAATTAGCTTTATTAGAATTAAAAAATAACTATATGACAGACAAAAAAGGAATTGAATTTAGTAAGCAAGCTAAGATGTCAGATGTAATAAACTCATTACCATTCAAATTAACAAAAGCACAGCTAAGAGTATTAGAAGAAATAGACAGAGATATGGAATCTAGCAAAAATATGAATAGACTGTTACAAGGCGATGTAGGTTCAGGAAAAACAGTTGTAGCTATGTGTGCTGCATATAAAGCAGTAAAATCAGGATACCAAGCGGCAATAATGGCACCAACTGCAATACTTGCAACACAGCACTTAGAAAACTTTAAAAATATGCTAGAAAAACTAGGAATTAGATGTGAATTATTAATATCTGGAATAACTAAAAAGCAAAAAGAAAGAATATTAGAAAGACTAGAAAATGGCGATATAGATATATTAATAGGAACACATGCAATAATAGAAGACAATGTAAAATTCAAAAACCTTGGTTTAGTTGTAACAGACGAACAACACAGGTTTGGAGTAAAACAAAGAACTAAAATTGCAGAAAAAGGAGAAAATCCAGATGTATTAGTAATGACAGCAACTCCAATACCAAGAACATTAGCCTTAATATTGTATGGAGACTTAGACATTTCAATAATAGACGAATTGCCACCTAATAGGAAAAAAATAGAAACATTTGCTGTAAATAAAAATATGACAGACAGAGTAAACGCATTTATAGAAAAACAATTAAAAGAAGGAAGACAAGCATACATAGTGTGTCCATTAGTAGAAGAAAATGAAGAAATGGACTTAAAGTCAGTAGAAAAATTATATGAAACATACAGTAAAGAAATATTTCCACAATATAATGTTGAATTTTTACACGGAAAAATGAAACCAAGAGAAAAAGACGAAATAATGGAAAGATTTAAAGACGGAAAAATCGACATACTAATATCTACAACAGTAATAGAAGTTGGGGTAGACGTGCCAAACAGTAATATAATGGTAGTTGAAAATGCAGAAAGATTTGGATTAGCACAATTACACCAATTACGTGGAAGAGTAGGAAGAGGAGAATATAAATCATATTGCATTTTAAAATATGAAGGCAAAAGTGAAAACGTAAAGAAAAGAATGAAGGTAATGTGTGAAACAAATGACGGATTTATAATATCAGAAAAAGACTTAGAACTAAGAGGTTCAGGAGATTTCTTTGGAACAATGCAACATGGATTGCCAGAATTTAAAATTGCAAATTTATTTGAAGATATAGATATGCTAAAAATGGTACAAACAGTAGCAATAAAAATATTAGAAAAAGATCCTAAATTAGAAAAAGAAGAAAATAAACCATTAAGAGCTTTAATACAAGATAAATTTAGAGATAGAATTGAAATATAAAAAAGAGTATAGTTTAATTTAAATGCGGATGTGGCGAAGGTGGTAGACGCGCTGGTCTTAGGAACCAGTGCCAATGGTATGGGGGTTCGAGTCCCTTCATCTGCACCAACACGCCCATCTAATTTGATAATTAAGTTATATTGACTTTTGCAGAAAAAGATAGTATATTGATACAAGATAAAGAAAAGGATGTTGATAAAATGCTTAAAATAATAATTAGCTTACTAGCAGCTTTTATGATGCTAGCAGGAGTGATACTAATATATGATGCTAGAATAATAACAAAAAACTTCTTTGGATTTGGAGACCAAAATGAAGCTTCAAGTGGATTAAAAATACTAGGTTTTTTGATATTAATGATAGGTGGACTAATTTTATATTTTAATTACAGATAAACTATTGACAATTACCACCTAGTTGTGGTAATATAAATAACGTAATTTGAATATGCGGATGTGGCGGAACTGGTAGACGCGCTGGTCTTAGGAACCAGTGCCAACGGCGTGGGGGTTCGAGTCCCTTCATCCGCACCAATGACGTATCTGTTCGAACTAACAGATAGACTAAAAATCATTCAAGTAGTTGGATGATTTTTTTTCTTTGCCCCAAAAACATCATCCAATATCCTAAAAAGAAAGGATGGTGCTTGAAGCAAAAATAATTAAAGAAGAACTACGATTTGAAGAAAACTTAAAGAAAAGACTTGAATTTATATGTAAATTTGTTGTATAATATAATTAGTTAGCAAGCGCTACTTTATTTCATTTCCTCGCTTTTACAGAAGGAAAAATACAACACTAATTAGGAGGATTTGGTTATGAAACGGTCTTATGGAATTCATTTTTATACCATCAGTGTGTTAGGCATAGCATTAGGCCAGTGGATGTCCTGTGCTATATCAACGTCAAGTATGTATTATGGAGTGTTGGTGGTAATTACAGCTATCGCCCTTGCTTTTAACATTATCTGCGGTGTTGATAAGTAACAAAGACAAAGAGTAACGTTTCAAGCATAGGACACAGTAATAAAAAGCTGTGTCCTATGTTATTTTGGAAATAAATTTTAATATGGTACTATGGGCACATACTTTTTTCAAACTCATTTAAATTAAAAAGTCAAGGCAGTTCTGCCACAAATTCAATGATAAGAAAAAAACAAAAAAGGAGAAGTGATACAAAATAGAAAAACAAGAAAAGAAAGAATTATTAAATCCGAAAATAGACTATGTGGAATATTAAAACAAAAAAATCAGAAAAAATCTTGCAATTTGCGTAAAAATATAGTAAAATAATAAATGTCGTAAGAACGATACCTTTTACTTAGCTTAATAGTTGAACACCTTGACTGTAAGCCCAGTTAAAGGAATAAAATAAATTTTAGGAGGTGTAACAATATGATAACAAGCGAAAAGAAACAAGAAATTATTAATACTTATAAAAGAGATGAAAAAGATACTGGTTCTCCAGAAGTTCAAATCGCTCTTTTAACAGAAAGAATTAATGAACTAACAGAACACTTAAAAGTTCACAAAAAAGATAACCATTCAAGACGTGGTTTATTAAAAATGGTTGGAAAAAGAAGAAATCTATTGAACTACTTAGTTAAAAAAGATGTTAATAGATATAGAGCAATCGTTGAAAAATTAGGACTAAGAAAATAGTAAAATTGTGAAAGCCTATGCTTATTTTTAGCACGGGCTTTTCTCAAGAAAAAACTTTATTGTTCAGTCTAACCAAATAAGAAGTTTTAATTCTTAAAACTTTGTACAAAAATAATTTGAAAGGTGTAAAATTATAGTGATGTGCCAATGAATTTAGGTAAGTAGCTTGTATACTGTGCTATAAAACCTATATAGCATAATATAGAGGTTACAATCTAATTTATATGGCACAAAAAAGAAAGGAAGTAGTTAAATGTTTAAAACATATGAAACAGAATTAGCCGGAAGAAAATTAGTAATAGAAACCGGAAAAATGGCAGGACTTGCCAATGGAAGTGTATTAGTACGTTATGGAGATACTTGTGTATTAGTAAATGTAACAGCATCTAAAGAACCAAGAGAAGGAATAGACTTTTTCCCATTATCAGTAGATTTTGAAGAAAAATTATATGCTGTAGGAAAAATACCAGGTGGATTTCTAAAAAGAGAAGGAAAACCAACAGACAAAGCAATTTTAACATCAAGAGCAATTGATAGACCATTACGTCCATTATTTCCAAAAGACTTTAGAAATGACGTAGTTGTTGTAGGCACAGTTCTTTGTGTTGAACAAGATAACTCACCAGAAGTAGCAGCTATGATAGGTGCAGCAGCAGCTTTAGCAATATCAGATATACCATTTAATGGACCAACAGCGGCAGTAAATGTTGGATTAGTTGATGGACAAATTGTTATAAACCCAACAGTTGAACAAAGAGAAAAAAGTGACTTAACATTAACAGTTGCAGCAACAGAAGAAAAAATAACAATGATTGAAGCTGGTGCAAATGAAGTATCAAATGAAGTAATGTTAGATGCTATAAAAGCCGCACATACTGAAATTAAAAAGATATGTGAATTTATTTCCGGAATTCAAAAAGAAATTGGAAAACCAAAATTTGAATATAAATCATTTGAAGTAGATCACGATGTATATGAATATATTGAAGAAAACTTTAAAGATGAAATGAAAGAAAAAGTTCAAGAAAAAGACAAAGAAACAAGAGACAATAATGTTGACGAATTAACAGCTAAAATTCAAGAAGTATATACAGAAAAATTTGGGGAAGAAGCATTTGAAGAACACAAATCAGATATCGGAGAAGCTATCTACAAATTAGAGAAAAAATGTGTAAGAGAAATGATATTTAATGAACATAAAAGAGTTGATGGTAGAGCATTAGATGAAATTAGACCACTTTCTTGCGAAGTAGGCTTATTACCTCGTACACATGGTAGTGCATTATTTACAAGAGGACAAACTCAAGTATTATCAATAACTACACTTGGAATGATGAGCGAAGAACAAACATTAGATGGAATTGATACAACAGAAGAAGCTAAAAGATATATGCATCAATATAATTTCCCAAGTTACTCAGTAGGTGAAGCAAGACCATCAAGAGGACCAGGAAGAAGAGAAATTGGACATGGAGCATTAGCAGAAAAAGCATTAGTTCCAGTATTACCATCAAAGGAAGAATTTCCATATGCAATAAGAGTTGTATCAGAAGTTTTATCTTCAAATGGTTCAACATCACAAGCAAGTATCTGTGGTAGTACATTAAGTTTAATGGATGCAGGAGTTCCAATCAAAAGACCAGTTGCTGGTATTTCAACAGGATTAATAACAAATCCAGAAGATGATAAAGATTATGTAATGCTAGTAGATATCCAAGGATTAGAAGATTTCTTTGGAGATATGGACTTTAAAGTAGGTGGAACTGAAAAAGGAATTACAGCTATTCAAGTTGATATTAAATGTGATGGATTAACATATGAAATAATTCAAGAAGCATTTGAAAAAACAGCTAAAGCTAGAAAATATATTTTAGATGATATAATGGCTCCAGTATTAGCTGAACCAAGAAAAGAAGTTTCTAAATATGCACCAAGAATTGTAACAACAAAAATAAATGTTGATAAAATAAAAGATGTAATAGGACCTGGTGGAAAAATGATAAATAAAATTATTGAAGAAACAGGTGTAAAAATTGATATAGAAGAAGATGGACAAGTATTTATTTACTCAACAGATAATGATAAAGCAGAACAAGCATTAGAAATGGTTGAAGGTATAGCTAAAGATGTAGAAGTTGGAGAAATTTATTATGGAGAAGTTGTTAGAATAATGAATTTTGGAGCTTTTGTAGACTTAGGCCGTGGAGGAAAAGAAGGATTACTACACATATCTAAAATATCAAAAGAAAGAATTAAAAATGTTGAAGATGTTCTTCATGTTGGAGACAAAGTTACTGTAAAAGTAGTTGAAATAGATGACCAAGGAAGAATTAACCTTTCAATGAAAGATTTATAATATTTTTAAGTACATCAAAAGCTGTGGACAATAATTCCATAGCTTTTTGAACCTTAATAAACAAAAGATTGGAGAATTTAGAATTATGAACAATAAATCCATAGGTTCTAAAATTATATATGGAATAACATTGTTTTTACTATGTATGCTATTATATTTTACATATAAATATTATCAAAGTAACAATTTTAATGATTTTATAAGAAGTGAAGGAAATTTATATACATCAGAATTTAAAAGAGATGATAAAGTTAAATATAGTAAAAACAGCAGTTACAGAATAAAATCAGATGATTATAATGACGCAATGTTTTATGAAACAATTAAAGTAGAAAAAAATCAGCCATATAAAGTTACTTGTAAAGTAAAAACAAAAGATGTAGTACCAGAAGAAGTCCAGTCAAGCATAGGTGCACAAATATCAATAGAAGGGACAACTGAAAGGTCAGTTGCAATTCAAGGAACCTCAGACTGGCAACAAATAGAACTTATTTTTAATAGTGAAAACAGAGATTCTGTTAATTTGGGCTTTAGACTTGGAGGAAATGCAGGTCAAGCAAAAGGTACTGCGTGGTTTTCAGATTTTACATTAGAAGAAGGAATTGCAGAAAATGATAATAATTGGAATTTTGCATGTTTTATATTAGAATCAACAGATGTTAACTTAAATGGAAAAAATATAAATCTAAAAGTAAAAGATGCAGATATTAAAGATATAGAAACAACAATAAGCAGATTTTCAAATGTATGTGACACTATGTCTAAAGGAAAAATGAAAGCTAAATGTGATGTATATAAAATTACAGAACCTCTTAAACAATTATCATATGATAATGAATTCGGATATTATGTAGCACCTGAAAACGTTGAGACTCAAATAAAAAATGTAGTTGCTAATGGAGATTATGACCATATATTTGTAGTTATGAAATTACGGAGACGAAACACATGAAGATGATATAGAAATAAATGATTGGATTGGACTTCGGAGGAATGGACTATTATGGAATTGGATTTTCAAATATCAGATTACCGAATGATGAAAAAAGCTATATATATAAATATAAAACAGGTGTAAATCAATTTCCAGAAGAAGTATTTCTGCATGAATTTTTACACACATTAGAAAGAAATGCAAAAGAATATGGATATGAAAGACCGGAATTACATGATTATGAAAAATATGGATACAAAAATGAAAAATTATATGGACAGGAAAAATGGTACAAAGATTATATGAATAAGAATATTGAAACAACTAGTGGAAAAATTGGACTACCAGAAGAAATATATACCTTAAAACCTGCCAAAAGTAGTGATTTTCAAAATTCGTATGCAATAACTACAGTATTTAAACAACCAAAAAATTTTATAGAAGAAACACAAGAAGTAATAAAGAAAATTTTTAGTAAATTTCAAGAAAACAAATAAGAAATTAACTAAATAAAAGGAAAGAAGGCATATAACTAAAATGAAGGTTACAGATTTTGATTATGAATTACCAGAAGAACTAATAGCACAAACACCGATAGAAAAAAGAGACGAATCACGATTAATGGTATTAGATAGAAAAGAACAAACAATTGAACATAAACATTTTAAAGATATAATTGACTATTTAGAACCAGGAGATGTATTGGTTAGAAATAATACAAAAGTAATACCAGCAAGATTATATGGTAAAAAAGAAACAGGAGCAAAAGTTGAATTTCTATTATTAAATAATATGGAAAAAGATATATGGGAATGTATAGTAAGACCTGGAAACAAATTACATATAGGAGCAAAAGTAATATTTGGAGATGGATTATTAAAAGCAGAAGTTTTAGATACAATGCCAGGAGGAACTAGAAAAGTTGAATTTCATTATGAAGGAATCTTCAATGAAATATTAGACAAAATTGGATTAATGCCATTACCACCATATATACATGAAAGTTTGAAAGAAAACGATAGATACCAAACAGTATATGCAAAATATGAAGGTTCAGCAGCAGCACCAACAGCAGGACTACATTTTACTCCAGAACTTTTAAAGAAAATAGAAGAAAAAGGAATAGATATAGCAAATGTAACATTACATGTTGGAATTGGTACATTTAGACCAGTAAAAGAGGACACAGTTGAAGCACATCAAATGCATTCAGAACATTTTTATATAAAAGAAGAAGATTGTGAAAAAATAAATAAAGCAAAAAAATCAGGACATAGAGTAATTGCAGTAGGAACAACATCTTGTAGAGTATTGGAAACAATTGCTGATGATAATGGATATGTAAAACCAACTGAAGGAGATACACAAATATTTATATATCCAGGATATAAATTCAGATGCTTAGATGCATTAATAACAAACTTCCATTTACCACAATCAACATTAGTAATGTTAGTTTCTGCACTAGCAGGAAAAGATTATATAATGAGAGCATATAAAGAAGCGGTAAAACAAAAATATAGATTTTTTAGTTTTGGAGATGCTATGTTAATAAAATGATTTTGGGGTCGGAGCAAAAAATCATTTTTAGAATAGTAGTGAATAGTAAATATAAAAATAGAAAATTGAATTTTGGGCAATGGGCAAAAATGATTTTTTGCTCCGACCCCAAAATCATTAGGAGGAAATATGAAACCAGCAGTAACATATGAATTATTACATGAATGTAAACAAACAGGAGCAAGAAGAGGAGTAATACATACACCACATGGAGATATACAAACTCCAATATTTATGCCAGTTGGAACACAAGCCACAGTGAAATCAATGACGCCAGAGGAATTAAAAGAAGAAGTAAAAGCTCAAATTATATTATCAAATACATATCATTTATATTTACGCCCAGGAAGTAAAATTGTAAAAGAAGCAGGTGGACTTCACAATTTTATGAGATGGGATAGACCGATATTAACTGATAGTGGAGGATTTCAAGTATTTAGTTTAGGTGATTTAAGAACAATATCAGAAGAAGGTGTTGAATTTAAATCACATTTAGATGGAAGTAAACATTTCTTTTCTCCAGAATCTGTAATGGAAACAGAAGAAGATTTAGGTGCAGATATAATAATGGCTTTTGATGAATGTTGCCCATATCCGTCAACATATGAATATACTAAAAATTCTATGGAGAGAACAACTAGATGGGCTAAAAGATGTAAAGAAGCTCATAAAACAGTTGATAAGCAATCATTATTCGGTATTATTCAAGGTGGTTTTTATAAAGATTTAAGAGAGCAAAGTGCCAAAGATTTAATTGACTTGGATTTACCAGGATATGCCATTGGAGGAATAAGTGTAGGAGAACCTAAAGATATCTTTTTAGATATTTTGCGTTATACAACACCACTTATGCCTAAAGACAAGCCAAGATATTTAATGGGAGTTGGAACGCCTGATTATTTAATCGAAGCTGCAATTGCTGGAATTGATATGTGTGATTGTGTATTACCAACAAGAATTGCAAGAAATGGAACTGCATTAACATCACATGGAAAAGTAGTTGTAAGAAATGCAACATATGAAAGAGACTGGACACCATTAGACCCAGAATGTGACTGTTATACTTGCAAAAACTATACCAGAGGATATATAAGACATTTAATAAAAGCAAATGAAATACTAGGTGTTAGATTATTATCAATACATAACTTAAGATTCTTGACTAATTTAATGGAAAAGGTTAGAATAGAAATAGAGAATGATAATTTAGGAAACTTTAGAGATGAGTTTTATAAAAAATATGGATACACAAAGTAGGAGGGGAACAAATGAATTTAATTGAAGAAAGCGTTCGAGACAAAGAACAAAACAAGAAAAAACATACAACTAGAATTATATTAATTGCTATAATTTTATTAATATTAATAATAATAAGCATCGCAATATATCTATTTTATATTGAAAGTACAGCATTAAGAGCCGTTGTAGATGGACAAGTTAACGAAAAAGTAAAAAATATGCTAGTATTTGACGATGATGGTACAATATATGCACCAATTAAAGGAATAGCAAGTTATTTGAACTATGACAGTTATGATGGAAATTATGAGGAAAAATCTCAAGAAAAAAGTAAATGCTATGTTCAAAATGATAATGAGGTTGCTAATTTTGTATTAGGTTCAACTCAAATTGAAAAATTAGATTTAACAGTAACAAAAGCTAATTATGAAATTGACAACATTAAAAAGCCTATTATAGCTAAAAACGGAGTTTTATATGCAAGCTCAGAAGCAATAGAAAAAGCATTTAATGTAAGCTTTGTGTACAATCAAGACAAAAATAGAGTTAACATCTATACTTTACCATATTTAGTACAAGCATATTCATCTGTTGCTTTAGATAATGGATACAAAGAAATAAGCACAGTATTTGCAAATCAAAAGGCAATTTTACAAGATATGCTAGTTGTAGCAAAAGGAGATAATAACCCAGTATATGCTGTAATTGATTTAGATGGAAAACCAATATTAGAAGCTAAATATGATGACATTACATATTTGCCAGAAATAGGAGACTTTAAAATTACAAGCAATAAAAAAGTTGGAATATTAGATAAAACAGGAAAAACAAAAGTACAACCTTTATATGATTCAATCGAATTAATGAGCAGTGATGCTGGATTGTATGTAGCACAAAAAGATAAAAAATATGGTGTACTTGATTTAACAGGAAATACCAAAATATATATAGAAAATGATGAAATAGGAATGGATATATCATCATTTGACCAAAATAATATAAAAAATAAATATATATTAGCTGGAAACTTAATTCCTGCAAGAAAAGATAAAATGTGGGGATTATATGACAAAAATGGAAAACAAGTAGTTGATTATACATATGATAGTTTTGGATATGTAACAACAAGCAATAAAGATGCTTTAAGTTTATTAGTAATACCTGATTATAATGTATTAGTTGCTTGTAAAAATAAAAAATATACATTATTAAGTTCATTAGGGCAAGAACTTTTTGCAGCACCAGTTGCAGACGATATATATATGACAATAAGTGGTGGACAAAAACATTATTATATAACAGCTAATAATGGAACAATGGATGCAGAAGAATATTTGAAAAAAATAGGTGTAAGTAAAAATGAAAATACAACAGTAAATTTAAATACAAATAATAATTCAAATAATACTAATAACACAAGCGATAATAGTAATTCTGATAACACTAATAAAGAAAATAATAATCAGGAGCAGCAAGCACAAGAAGGACAACAAGGACAGCAACAAGATGCAGAACAACCGAGTGAAGAACAACAAAGTGATGAGCAAAATTAAGAAATAAATAATAACCAAGAATAATAAAAATAGATTAAGCTAAAAACGAAGCTACTTTTAAAGTAGTCTTGTTAAAAACTTAATCTATTTTTTTTATTGACCAATCAGACTAATAGAAAAAAATAAAAAAATAGTATATAAATATAGAGGAAAAGAGAGGAAGATATGAATTATATACAAATTGTAGACGGAAAAGCATATATACCTAAAAGCAAAATTTTAAATAGTGAAATAGAAAACAGGTTTAAATTCAAAAAAGATTTTATAAAAAGCAGAACAGGTATAGAAAAAAGATATTATGCAATTAATGAAAGCATAGAAGAAATGGCAGTAAAAGCAGTAGAAAAGATAGATATAGACAAATTACAAGATGTTGAAATGATAATTGTAGCAACAACATCCAGTAATAATGCAATGCCAGGAATATCTAATCAAATACAAAAACATTTTAAAATAACCCAATGTATGTGTTTAGATATTTTGGCTGGATGTGGAGGCTTTATAAATGCAATTGACATAGCAAAAATATATATAGAAACAGGAAGAATAAATAAAGCATTAGTGGTTGGAGTGGATAAATTATCAAAAACGATAGACACAAATGATTTAGGAACAATGGCTGTTTTAGCAGATGGGGCAGGAGCTGTTCTTCTACAAAAAACAATGAAAGCCAAAATGTATAAAGCTAATATAGAAGCAAAAGAAGATTTAAAAGATATATTGTCATATAAGATAGGGGAAAATATCAAAATGAAGGGCAAAGAAGTTTATAAATATGCAGTAACAGAACCAGTAGACAATATAAATAGATTGCTAGAAATAGCAAACGAAAGTATGGAAAATATAAAATATATAATTCCACATCAATCAAATTTAAAAATACTAAATTCAATAGCTAAAAAATTAAGAATTTCACAAGATAAAATGTATATAAATATCCAAAAAATAGGAAACACATTTTGTGCAAGCATCCCAATAGCTATAGCAGAAATGATGGAAAATGACTTATTACAAGAAGATGATAAAATTATCTTATTAGGATATGGTGGAGGACTAAATACAGGAAGTATTTTGATGGAATTTTAAATAAAAAATATTAAAGAAAAGGAATTAGATAAGATGAAAAGAGCATTTTTATTTCCAGGACAAGGAGCACAATCAGTTGGAATGGGAAAAGATTTTTATGAAAAATATGAAGAAGCAAGAAAAATATATGATAAGGCATCAGAAATATCTGGAATGGATATAAAAAAAATATGTTTTGAAGGACCAGAAGAAGAATTGATGAAAACAGAAAATACACAAATTGCAATATTAACAACTAGTTTAGCAATCTTGGAGGTTTTAAGATTGCACAATATAGAAGCACAAATAGCTACAGGGCTAAGTTTAGGAGAATATACAGCATTAATATATTCAGGAGTTATTTCATTTGAGGATGGAATAAAGCTAATAAAAAAGAGAGGATATTATATGCAACATTTATTACCAAATAAAAAGTTTGAAATGGCTGCTGTAATTGGATTAAACTCTAGTAAAATAGAAGAAGTGTGTAAACAAATAGAAAAAACAGGAAAGTTTATTACACCAGCAAATTATAATTGTAAGATTCAAACAGTAATATCTGGAGAAGAATGTGCAATAAATGAAGCAACAATAAAATTAAAGGAACTAGGAGCTAAAAGAGTAATACCGCTAAAAACTAGTGGCCCATTCCATACGAAAAAATTAGAAAAAGCTAAAGAAGAGTATTCAAAAGAATTAGACAAAATAACTTTTAATAAAGGAAAGGTAAAAGTAATAAAAAATATTGATGGAAATTATTATTTGGAAAATGAAAATTTAAAACAAATTTTAGCAGAACATATTGTAAATCCAGTTAGGTTTGATAAAACAATAGAATTAATGGAAAATGAGAATATAGATGAATATATAGAAATAGGCCCAGGAAAAGCATTAACCGGATTTATTAAAAAGGATATAAAAGAAGCAAAAACATATAACATAAATAATATAGAAACCTTAGAAAATTATTTAAAGGAGGAAATTTAATGGAAGAAAATAAAGTGGCATTAATAACTGGAGCAGCAAGAGGAATTGGAAAAGCAATAGCAAAAAAATTTGCAGAAAACGGATATAATGTGTTAATTAATTATGTATCAGCAAAGACGGATATAAAAACACTAACAAAAGAATTTGAGGATTTAGGCGTTAAAGTATTATTAGTAAAAGCTGATGTATCAAATAAAGAAGAAGCAGAAGGTTTAGTAAATCAAACAATAGAAAAATTTGGAAAAATAGATGTTTTAGTAAATAATGCAGGTATAACTAAAGATAATTTACTAATGAGAATGAGTGAAGAAGATTTTGAAAAAGTTTTAGATATTAATTTAAAAGGAACATTTTTAATAACAAAGTTTGCAACAAAATATATGATGAAAAAAAGATGTGGAAGTATAGTTAATTTAGCATCAGTTGTTGGAGTTGCAGGAAATGCTGGACAGTGTAACTATTCTGCATCAAAAGCAGGCGTAATTGGTTTTACTAAAAGTATAGCTAAAGAACTTGCAAGTAGAAACATTAGAGCAAATGCAGTTGCACCAGGATTTATAAAAACAGATATGACAGATGTATTATCAGATAATGTAAAAGAAAACATAAATTCACAAATACCGTTAAAAAGAATGGGAACAGCAGAAGAAGTTGCTAAATTAGTATATTTTTTAGGAACAGCAGAAAGCTCATATATTACAGGGCAAGTTATAAATGTTGATGGTGGAATGGTTATGTAAGAAACGAAAATTAAAAAATAAATATGTATGTAAGGAGATATAAAAAATGGAAAGAAGAGTTGTAATAACAGGTTTAGGAGCAATAACACCAATTGGAAACAATACAAATGATTTTTGGAAAGGAATACAAGAGGGAAAATGTGGTATTGATAAAATTACAGCATTTGATACTACAAATTTTAAAGTGAAATTAGCAGCAGAATTAAAAGAATATAATGCAGAAGATTATTTTGAAAGAAGAGAAGCTAGAAGATTAGATAAATTTTCTCAATATGCAATTATTGCTTCAAGAGAGGCTTGGAAAGACAGCGGATTAAATAAAGATGAACAAGATATGACAAGAGTTGGAATTGCAATAGGCTCTGGAATTGGAGGAATCGAAACAATAGAAATAGAAAACAGAAAATGCGTAGAAAAAGGTCCAGATAGAGTTTCTCCAATGTACATACCAATGGCAATTTCAAATATGGCTGCCGGAAATGTAGCAATTGATATTGGAGCTAAAGGAGAATCTATAGCAATAGTAACAGCTTGTGCAACTGGTACACATTGCATAGGAGATGCTTTTAGAACAATAAAGTATGGTTATCAGGATGTAATGCTAGCAGGAGGAACTGAAGCATCAATTACTCCACTTAGTATTGCAGGTTTTAGTAATATAAAAGCATTAAGCAAATCAGAAGATAAAACAAGAGCAAGTATACCTTTTGACAAAGAAAGAAATGGATTTGTAATGGGAGAAGGAGCAGGAATTGTACTTCTTGAAGAACTTGAACATGCTAAATCAAGAGGAGCTAAGATATATGCTGAAATTGTTGGATATGGTGCAAGTTCAGATGCATATCATATTACATCACCAGCACCAGAAGGTGAAGGTGGAGCAAGAGCTATGAAATATGCAATAAAAGAAGCTAATATAGAACCAGAAAAAATAACATATATAAATGCACATGGCACATCAACACATTTAAATGATTCTTGCGAAACTCAAGCCATAAAAACAGCATTAGGAGAAGAAGCAGCAAGAAAAGTAATGGTGAGTTCAACTAAAGGAAATACAGGACATTTATTAGGAGCAGCAGGTGGAGTTGAAGCAATTGTTTGTTGTAAAGCATTAAAAGAAGGATATGTTCCAGCAACAATAAATTATAAAGTTCCTGATGAAGAATGCGACTTAGATATAGTTCCAAACAAAGGAAGAAAAGTAGATGTAAAATATGCAATGTCAAATTCATTAGGATTTGGTGGGCATAACAGCAGTATTTTACTAAAAAAATGGGAAGAAAGATAAAAACTTAAAATGTAATAAAATAAATCTTTTAAAAGAAAGGAAGATGAAAGTGGAATATAGTGAAATAAAAAAATTAATGGACGATATGGGAAATTCTAAATTAGATTCTGTAGATATAGAATTTCCTGATGGAATAAAAATAAAAATGAAGAAAAATACTCAAAAAGAAGTTATAATAACAGCACCTCAATCAAATGTTATAGAAGCGGGAGCTCCAATGACTGTACCTGTAAAAGTTGAAAATCAAGAACAATCATTAACAACAGTTAAAGAAGAATTAACGAAGGAAGAAAATTATAAAATTGTAAAAAGTCCTATGGTGGGAACCTTTTATGCAAGTCCATCACCTGAAAAAGAACCATTTGTAAAAATTGGAGATAAGGTACATAAAGGTCAAGTGTTATGCGTAGTAGAAGCTATGAAATTGATGAATGAAATAGAATCAGAATATGATGGAGAAATAGTAGAAATATGTGTAAAAAATGAAGATATGGTTGAATATGGCACATCACTTTTTAAAATAAAATAAATTTATAAATAATAAACAATGAAAGGAGAAATTTGTACAATAATTTGTATTGTATGAGTAAAAAAGATGTTAAATAAAGAAGAAATAAAAAAAATAATCCCTCAAAGAGAACCCTTTTTAATGATAGATAAAGTGGAAGAATACATCCCCGGAGATAGTGCTATAGCATACAAATATGTTGACAAAGACGAGTATTATTTTAAAGGTCATTTTCCAGGTAACCCAATAATGCCAGGAGTGTTAATAGTAGAATCGTTAGCTCAAACTGGTGCAGTGGCAATACTTTCAATGGAAGAAAATAAAGGTAAAAATGCGCTATTTGGCGGAATTGATAAAATGAGATTTAAAAAGACTGTAGTTCCTGGAGATACCTTAAAATTGGAAGTTAAAATAATAAAAAGAAAAGGACCTATAGGAATTGGTCAAGCAGTTGCAACGGTAGATAATAAAGTAGTAGCTAAAGGTGAGTTAACTTTTGCTGTTGTATAAGTAAGAAAGGAGCAGTATTTTAATGTTAAAAAAAGTATTGATAGCAAACAGAGGAGAAATTGCTGTTAGAATTATTAGAGCCTGTAAAGAAATGAATATAAAAACAGTTGCTGTATACTCAGAAGCTGATAGAACCGCTTTACACGTAAGTTTGGCTGATGAAGCAGTTTGCATAGGTGCAGCTCCATCAAAAAAAAGCTATTTAAATATGAAGGCTATACTAGAGGCTGCGTGCTTAACAGGGGCAGATAGCATTCATCCGGGTTATGGATTTTTATCTGAAAATTCACAATTTGCAAAAATTTGTGAAGAAATGGGAATTAAATTTATTGGACCTAATTATAAATTAATAGAATTATTAGGAAATAAATCAAAAGCAAAAGAAACAATGAAAAGAGCAGGAGTTCCAGTTGTTCCAGGCTCAGACGGACTAATATATTCTAAAGAACAAGCAATAAGTATAGCAGAAAAAATTAAATATCCTGTAATGTTAAAAGCGTCAAGTGGTGGAGGTGGACGTGGAATACGTGTAGCATTCACACCAGAAGAACTAGAAAAAGAATATGATTTGGTAAAACAAGAAGCGAAAGTTTCCTTTAATGATGATAGTGTATATTTAGAAAAATTTATAGAAAATCCAAGACATGTAGAAATACAAATATTAGCAGATGAACATGGTAACTGTGTTCACTTAGGCGAAAGAGATTGTTCAATACAAAGGCGAAATCAAAAAGTTTTGGAAGAAACACCATCACTTGCAATAGATGAAAAAACAAGAAAGAAAATGGGAGAGGTTGCAGTAAAGGCTGTAAAAGAAATAGGATATAGCAATGCTGGAACGATAGAATTTTTGGTGGATAAAAATAAAGACTTCTATTTTATGGAAATGAATACAAGAGTACAAGTAGAACACCCTATTACAGAAGAAGTAACAGGAATAGATATAATAAAAGAACAACTTAAAATAGCAAGCAAGGAACAATTAGAATATAAACAAAAAGATATTACTTTCTCAGGACATAGTATGGAAGCTAGGATAAATAGCGAAGATCCTAACAAAAATTTTATGCCTTGTCCAGGTACTATAACAGATTTACATTTACCAGGAGGAAATGGAGTAAGAGTAGATACAGCTGTATATACAGGATATAAAATACCACCAACATATGACTCAATGATAGCAAAAATAATAGTACATGGCAAAAATAGAAATGAAAGTATTGAAAAACTAAAAAGCTGTCTTTCAGAATTAGTAATAGAAGGAGTTACAACCAATAAAGAATTTATTTTGAAAATACTAAATAACAAAGACTTTGTAAACAATAATTATGATACATCATTCATAAGCAAAAATGATTTTGGGGACGGAGCAAAAAATCATTCAAAAATGTAAAATTTAGAAAAAATAGCTAAAATGCTTGCAATTGTGCTAGAAATTGGGTATAATAATAAATGTAACTTAAGTAATAACAGAAAGAGTGGGAACAAATCCCACTCTTGATTGGTATAAAGGGGTGTAATATTTTGTCAAAAATAGAGGATAATGTAGAAAAAATCATAAAAGAAAAAGTAAAAGAATTAGGTTATGAACTATATGATGTAGAATACTCTAAAGAAGGAAAAAATTACTTTTTAAGAATTTTTATAGATAAACCAGAAGGAATAGACCTTAATGATTGCGAAAAAGTAAATGATGGAATAAATGATTTGTTAGATGAAGCAAACTGTATTAAAGAATCATATTTTTTGGAAGTATCATCACCAGGAATAGAAAGAGTACTTAGAAAAGACAAGCATTTAGAACAAAACATAGGAGTAGAAATAAATGTGAAATTATTCAGAAAAGACGAAAATGGTCAAAAAGAATATATAGGAACATTAAAAAGTTTCACCCCAGAAACATTAACAGTTGAAATGCAAGAAAAGGAAATAACAATAGAACGCAAAAATATAGCACAAATAAAAACAGTTTATAATTGGTAAAGGGAGGATTTTAAAATGAAAAAACAAGCTAAAAGTCAAGAAAAGGCACCAGCAATTGACAACAAAGAATTAATATTAGCATTAGAAGAATTAGAAAAAGAAAAAGGAATGGATAAAGAATATCTACTAGAAGCAATCGAAACAGCGTTAGTAACAGCATACAAAAGAAATTTTGATTCATTAGAAAATGTAAAAGTAGAAATGGATAGACAAACAGGTGCAACACATTTATATGCAATAAAAAAAGTTGTAGAAAAAGTAGAAGACCCTGAAACAGAAATAGAACTAAAAGAAGCTCAAAAAATAAATCCAGATTATAATTTAGATGATGAAATTAATATTGAGATTGTACCAAGAGATTTTGGAAGAATTGCTGCCCAAACTGCTAAACAAGTAATTATACAAAAATTAAGAGAAGCAGAAAGAGAAATTGTATATAATGAATTTGAAGAAAGAAAAGGTGAAATAGTCTCAGGACTAATTCAAAAAGCTGACGGAAATATTGTTGTAATGGATTTAGGAAAATTAGAAGGAGTAATGCCTAAAAAAGAACAAATACCTACTGAAACTTACAGAGTAAACGATAAAATAAAAGGATATATAGTAAAAGTAGAAAAAGGACAAAAGGGAGCTCCTCAAGTTATAGTGTCAAGAAGTCACCCTGATTTTGTTAGAAAATTATTAGAATTTGAAATACCAGAAATTTATGAAGGTGTAATTGAGATAAAAAGTGTTTCAAGAGACCCAGGATATAGAAGCAAAGTTGCTGTATATTCACCAGACCCTAATATAGATCCAGTTGGTTCTTGTGTTGGGCAAAAAGGTGTAAGAATTCAAAATGTTATAAATGAATTAAATGGAGAAAAAATAGATGTAATAGAATGGAATGAAGACCCATCTATATATATCGCGGCAAGTTTATTACCTGCACAAATTCTTGCAGTAGATATAAAACCAGAAAATAAATTTGCACAAGTAATTGTACCAGATGACCAATTATCATTAGCAATTGGAAAATCAGGCCAAAATGCAAGATTAGCAGCAAGACTAACAGATTGGAAAATAGATATAAAATCTGAAACACAATTTAGGGAATTATTATCAAAAGCTCAAGAAGAATCAGAAGATGTAGAAGAACAAGAAAGCGAAGAAACAGAATAAATATATATTTTAGGACATACAATAAAGGAGGTAGCATAATGAAAAAGCAACCTGAAAGAACCTGTATGGGATGTAATGAAAAAAAAGCTAAAAAAGAATTTATCAGAATTGTTAAAAACAAAGATAATGAAATAAATATTGATAGAACTGGAAAAATGCCAGGCAGAGGAGCATACATATGTGATGATATTCAATGTTTAGAAAAATTAATTAAGACTAAAAGATTAGAAAGAGTATTTGATATGAAAATATCAGATGAAATATATGAGAAATTAAGAGGTGTAATACTTGACAAATAAGAAAATATTGGGATTAATAGGTTTGTCTGCACGAGCAAGAAAAATATCATTTGGAGCAGACAGTGTAGAAACACAAGCTAAAAAAGGAAAAGTAAAATTGTTTATCATAGCAGAAGATGCTTCTGAAAGGACAAAAGATAAATTTAATAAATTGGCAATACAGTGCAATATACCAATTATTATACACGGAAGTATTGAAGAATTAAGTAAAGCAATTGGAAAAAATAATAAAGCTATATTGGGAATAGAAGATATAAATTTATCTAGAGAAATAGAGAAAATAAATAATGGGGGTGAAGCTATTGGGTAAGATAAAAATATATGAAATAGCAAAAAAATTAAACTTAGCCAGTAAAGATGTCATAGAAATGGCGAAAAAACTAAACATAGATGTAAAAAGCCATTTAAGTGCTATAACTGAAGAAGAAGCAGGAAAATTAGAAACCAATTTAACTAAAAAAGAAGTAAAACAAGAAAAAGGAAAAGAAAATCGAAAAAAAATGGAAAATAAAAAAGAAGAAAAAGCACCTGTTATTATTAGAAGAGAAGTAATCATATCAAAAGAAGATGAACAAATAAAGAAAAAAGAAAATACACCAAAACAGTCAAAGAAGAACAATGTAGGATTTGTAGAAAGAAAACAAAATAAGGATTATAACATTGTTTATAGAAACAAACCAAATAAACCGATGACTGTAAGCGAATTATTTGGGTTAGAATCTAAAAAGGAAGAAAAGAAACAGGAAGTTGAAACTGTTAAAGAAGAAAATACTAAAAAAGAAGAAAAAGTTGAGAAAGTTATAATAAATGAAGAAGTAGAAAAAAATAAAAAGGTAGAAAAAATAGAAAAAAGTGAAAACATGGAAAAAATTGAACAACAACCTAAAGAGCAAGTAAAGCCAACATTTAAACAATCAACAGGAACGCGTAGACAAGAAAATAGAGAATTTAACAGAGATAGAAATAATAATTTTAGAAATAGAGATAACAGGGATAATAGACAACAAAATAGAAACAATAATCAAAATTCAAATTATCGTAGAAATGATAATAGAGAAGGATATAATAGGGACAACAGAGATAATAGGGATAACAATAGATATAATAGAAATGGAAGAAATGATTATCGTCAAAATAATAATGGCAATAACAACAGATTTAACAACAATTTTAACAACAACAATAAACGACCATTAGATGCAAAAGGAATTGAAAAAAATATAAAAAATATTATGGCTGTAGAAAACATAGAAAAAGAACCTGTTAGAGAATATAATAGGGATATTGACAAGCAAAAAGCAAATAATCGTTTTGAAGAGAATAAAATTAACAAGAAAAATAAAAACAGAAGAAATAATGGAAATTCTAGAGATTTTGATGAAGGAAAATTAAAATCATTAAGACAAACAAATAAATTGTCAAATATGTTTGACGATCAAGATGGTGGAATGTTAGATTATTACGATTTAACAACAGAACGTGGAAGGCGCGGTAAAAAGAGAAAAACTCAAAATGGTCAAGATAGAAACAAACAAAAAATATTTAAATTAACAGAAATTGAAATTCCAGAAAATATTACTGTAAAAGATTTAGCTGCTGAAATGAAAAAGACAACAGCAGATGTAATTAAAAAACTATTAGGATATGGAATTATGGCTACAATAAACCAAGAAGTAGATTATGATACAGCTTATTTAGTAGCACAAGAATTTGGAATTACAGCTAAAAAGAAAACAGTAGTAACTGATGAAGACATATTATTTGATGAAACTGAAGATAGAGAAGAAGATTTACAACCAAGACCACCAGTAATAGTAGTAATGGGACACGTAGACCATGGTAAAACTTCATTACTTGATGCAATAAGAAAAACAAATGTAATTGAAGGAGAAGCAGGTGGAATTACACAAGCAATAGGTGCATATCAAGTAAAAATAAATGACAGATTAATAACATTTTTAGATACACCAGGACATGAAGCATTTACGGCAATGCGTGCTAGAGGAGCTCAAATTACAGATATAGCAATTTTAGTAGTTGCTGCAAATGATGGAGTTATGCCTCAAACTGTTGAAGCTATAAATCACGCAAAATCTGCAGGTATACCAATTATTGTAGCAATAAACAAAATCGATTTACCAGATGCCAACCCAGATAAAGTAAAACAAGAATTAATGAAATATGAATTAGTTCCAGAAGAATGGGGTGGAGATACAATATTTGTTCCAATTTCAGCTAAAACAGGACAAAATATTGACCAATTATTAGAAATGGTATTGCTAGAAGCTGATGTATTAGAATTAAAAGCTAATCCAGATAAACAATCAAAAGGTGCTGTTATTGAAGCTAGACTTGACAAAGGAAAAGGTGCAATTGCAACAGTACTAGTACAAAGAGGAACTTTGGATGTAGGAGATACAATTGTTGTAGGTTCATCTATTGGTAGAATTAGAGCAATGAAAGATGACAAAGGTAGAAAAGTTAAAGCTGCTGGACCATCTACACCAGTAGAAATAATGGGATTAACAGAAGTACCAGAAGCTGGTGAAACATTCTATGAAGTTAAAAATGAAAAAGTTGCAAAACATTTAATTGAAAAGAGAAAAAATCAAGCAAGAGAAAAAGCTATAAATCAAGGAACAAAAATAACATTAGATAACTTATTTAGCCAAATGGAAGAAGGAAAATTAAAAGTATTAAATCTAATTGTTAAAGCAGATGTTCAAGGGTCTGTAGAAGCTGTAAAACAAGCATTAGAAAAACTAGAAAATGAAGAAGTAAGAGTAAAAGTAATTCATGCTGCAGCAGGAGCTGTAAACCAATCAGATGTTACACTTGCAAAAGTTTCAAATGCTATAATAATTGCATTTAATGTAAGACCAGATAATACAGCAAAAGAAATAGCTGAAAAAGATGAAGTTGAAATAAAACAATATTCTGTAATATATCAAGCAATTGAAGATGTTGAAGCTGCAATGAAAGGAATGCTTGAACCAAAATACGAAGAAAAAGTTATTGGTAATGTAGAAGTAAGACAAACATTTAGAATATCTAATGTTGGAACAATTGCTGGTGCTTATGTACTTTCTGGAAAAGTTGAAAGAAATGCAGGAGTAAGGGTAATTCGTGATAACATAGTAATACATGAAGGACATTTATCAACATTAAAAAGATTTAAAGATGATGTTAAAGAAGTTGGAAAAGGATTCGAATGTGGAATGCAAATTGAAAACTATAATGACATCAAAGAAGGCGATATGATAGAAGTGTATATCATGGAAGAAATAAAAAGATAATTTTTTGTTGAAAAATAATTACAATTTTGGGCTACGTCAAATTTCATTTAAAACCTAGTTACATACAAACGTATGCGTCTTTGCCTTTTAAATGAAATTTTCCTTGCCAAAATTTAATTCTTCTTCAACTAACTTGTGGTTGCTTTTTATAAAAAGATTCATTGCCATAAATGTAGAGGAGAGTGAGAAAAATGCCAGAAAGTCAAAGTAGATTAGAGAGAATAAACGAAGAATATAGAAAAGAATTGAGCAATATAATTAGTTTTAAATTAAAAAATCCAAATGCGACTGGAATGATTAGTGTAACTAAAGTAAAAGTTACAAATGATTTAAAATATGCTAAAATTTATGTAAGCATTTTAAATGCAAAAGATAATAAACAAACTTTAGCAGCTCTAAAAAAATCAGCAGGATTTTTACGTAGCGAATTAGCTAAAAAGGTGAATTTACGTAACACTCCAGAACTTGTATTTGAATTAGACGATTCTTTAGAATATGGAGCCAGAATTGATAGCATTTTAAAGGAAATTTTACCTAAAAAAGAAGAGGAGAATTAATATGACATTAGATGAAATTTTAAAAGAAATACAAGAAGCAGAAAAAATAGTTATGTTAGCACATGAAACACCAGATGGAGATGCAATAGGAAGCTTATTAGGATTAAAATTAGGACTAGAAAAAATTGGAAAGAAAGCAGATGTAATCGTAACCAAATATGCGAGAACATTTGATTTTTTACCAGCAATAGAAGCATTAAAAACAGAAAGTGATATTAAAAAATATGATTTAGCAATAAGCCTAGATTGTGCAACAATAAAAAGATTAGATAATAGAGAATACTTTGAAAATGCTAAAAAAACAATAGTAATTGACCACCATGGAAGCAACAATATGTATGGAGATATAAATTATGTTAATCCTGTTGCCCCAGCTTGCGCAGAAATAGTTTTGAGTATGCTATCATATTATAATATAGAAATAGATTCAAAAATTGGAACCTGCTTAATGACGGGAATAATCACAGATACAGGAGGATTACAATATCCGTCAACAACAGCAGACACATTTGAATATGCATCAGAATTACTAAGAAAAGGTGTAGACATTCCTGATATATGTAAAAGAACTCTACAAACAAAAACAAAAGCTAATTTCGAACTATCAAAAAGAGTTATGGATAGACTAGAAATATTAGAAAAAGGAAAAATAGCATTTTCATACATTACTAAGAAAGACTTGAAAGAAGTAAATGCAGAAGAAGGAGACCACGAAGGATTAGTTAATATTGGTAGAAACATAGAAGGTGTAGAAGTTTCAATATTTATAAGACAAGATGATGAAGACGAAAAAATGTACAAAGTATCTATGCGTTCAGGAGAATATGTAAATGTATCTGATGTATGCTTGATGTTTGGGGGTGGAGGACATCCGAGAGCAGCAGGAGCTAAAATACAAGGAACCACAGAACAAATAAAAACTAAATTAGTAAACGAAACAAAGAAATATCTAAAATGATTTTGGGGACGGAGCAAAAAATCATCTAATTGAATAACATTTTTAATAAATGCTTTTTGATAAAATAAATTTATAGAACTAGATGATTTTTTGCTCCGTCCCCAAAATCATTTCTTTGAAAATCAAGGGAGGATAAAAATGGACGGAATATTAATTGTAAATAAACCAAAAAATTGTACTTCACATGATGTAGTTTATAAAGTAAAAAAAATAACAAATCAAAAGGTAGGACACACTGGAACATTAGACCCAATGGCAACAGGAGTTCTACCTTTGCTAATTGGAAAAGGAACATTATGTTCAAAATATTTAATAGAACATGATAAAATATATAAAGCAACAATTCAATTAGGAAAAAAAACAACTACAGGAGACCAAGAAGGAGAAGTAATAGAAGAACAAAAAATTGCAAATAATGCATTAGAACCACAATATGTTACAAAAAGATTAAAAGAATTTTTAGGAAAACAAATACAAACTCCACCAATGTATTCAGCAATAAAAGTTAACGGAAAAAAATTATATGAATATGCAAGAAAAGGACAAAATGTAGAAGTTCCAAAAAGAGAAATAGAAATTTATGAAATAGAATTATTAAATATAGACAAGCAAAATAAAAAAATAGAATATAAAGTTCATTGCTCAAAAGGAACATACATAAGAAGCTTATGTGAAGATATAGCCGAAAAACTAGGAACAATTGGATATATGGCCGAGTTAGAAAGACTAAAAGTAGGAAAATTTATTTTGAAAAATGCTATTTCAATAGATGATTTGGAAAAGGAAAATATAGAAAAAAATATTATAACAATAGAAGAAATATTTAAAAATAATGAAAAAATAAATTTGACAAGGAAAAAGTTAGAATTATTTTTAAATGGTGTGCAGATAACTTATGATAATCCAGATGGAGTATATAAAATTTATTGTGAAAATAAATTTATTGGAACAGGAACAGTAAAAGAAAAATTACTAAAAAGAGATGTTATAATTTAAAATAAACCTCATATACTTTAAAAAGGATGTGAGGTGATTTTTTTGTATTATGTTCAAGAAAGTGACAAGCCTAAATTTTGGCTAAAGTTCTTTAATGCTATTGAATTATATGAAGATAAATTAATTTTACCTGTTACAGAAGGCGATGAAATTGATTATAAAAAAGCAAAAATATTTTCCGATAAAATCAAAAGAATATTAAATAAAACGGGATGTAAAAAAATATGTATAAGCAAAAAAATAAAACAAAATAAACAATTTATTGAAAATATAAAAAATAATCAGATAGAAATAGTTTGTGGTAAATGGCTATATATGATTTTAACAAATGAAATTTTAGAATATATATTGAAAAAAGAAAATATGGAAAAATCAGAAACAACTATAGCTATAGTAATAAATAAGATAGATAATGAATGTATGTTTGAAAATATCAGGAAAATAATAAGAGAATATAAAAACGTAAATATAGTTACAAATAAGATAGCAAATTTTAAAAAAATAGAAGAGCAATTTGAGAAAGAAGGAATTTTGATAAATGTTTCAAACAATAAGAAAAAAGCATTCTTAAGAAGTAATATTATTTTAAATATTGATTTTAGCAATGAGCAAATAAACCAATATAGCATTCCAGAAAAAGCTATAATTGTAAGTGAGAATGCTAATATAAAAATTAATAAAAAAAGATTTAATGGCATTTGTATAAATGATTATGAAATAAAATATTTAAATATAGACGAATTCAATTATGATAAATATAGTTTATATGATCAAAAAGATATTTATGAATCTCAAATTTATCAAAAACAACCATTTGAATACATAAAGAGAAAATTAAACAGGGATAAAGTTCAGATAGATTATTTAAAAGGAAACAAAACTATATACTAATTATATTTTAGTTTATTGCAAAACGTTCAATAAACTAAATCTTAAAAATTTCTGTAAAAGCTTTTCTTTTTTCTTAAAATATAATATAATGTATTTGTCAAATTTATAATTGGCAAGGAGGTAAGAAAATGCCAAATAATAGTAATAGAAGAAGTAATGAACCAGATAGAACTAAAAGAACCGGAACACCACAAGCAAGAAGAACAAAATCTGGCAATAGGTCAAAAAGTGGTGACAGAACAGCTGAAACACGAAGAGTTAATCCATCTGGTCAAAATAGAAGAAAAACAAAAGGAAAAAAGAAAAATGGAAACAACCATGAAAAATTAAAAATGGCATTAAAAATAGCTGTAATAATATTTTTATTATTATGTGTAGTAGGAGCAGGAGTTGTTGCCGGAATATTCTTTGGACTATTTGGGGACGATTTTGAAATCACCAAAGAAGAATTAAAAATTGGAGCATCAAATTCTGTTGTTGTAGATGCCAATGGAGCAGTTATATCAAATTTAAGTGGAGACGAAAAGAGAAAAATTGTAAAATTAGAAGATATGTCGCCATATTTACCAAAAGCATATGTAGCGATAGAAGATGAAAGATTTTACAAACATCATGGAGTTGACTTTAAAAGAACAACAGGAGCTATTATAAATACAGTACTTAAAGGAAATTCAAGTTATGGTGGAAGTACAATAACTCAACAGTTAGTTAAAAATATAACAGAAGATAATGATACTAAAGGATTAGCCGGAATAGCTAGAAAAATAAAAGAATGGGCAAAAGCATATCAAGTAGAAAGAATGATATCCAAAGATCAAATTCTAGAATTGTATTTAAACATCTTATTTGTAGGTGGAGAAGGAAATATACATGGAGTTGAATTAGGAGCGGAATATTATTTTAATAAAAGTGCAAAAGATTTAAGCTTGGCAGAATGTGCATATATGGCAGGTATTAACAGTTCACCAATGTCATATAATCCATTTGATAGTTCTAAAGACAATTCTGAAAAAATAAAAAATAAAACAAAAACTGTTTTGAAAAAAATGAAAGACTTAGGATATATAAATGAAGAAGAATACAATTCAGCAGTAACTGAAGCTGAAAATGGATTAAACTTTAATAAAGGAACAATATCTTCATCATCAAATTACTCTTACCATACAGATGCAGTTGTTGACCAAGTAATAAAACAAGTTATGGATGAAAAAGGAATTTCAAGACAATTAGCTGAAAATTATGTATATAGTAGTGGACTTACAATATATTCTACAGTAGATTCAACAATTCAAGCAAGAGTAGAAGAAGAATATCAAAAAGAAAAATATATAAAAGCAGGAAAAGCGAAAGATGCAAATGGAAATAAACTAAATGACCATACAGAATCAGGAATGGCAATTATTGACTATAAAACAGGAAATGTAGTTGCAATAGCAGGAGGACTTGGCGAAAAACAAGGAGCTGGATGGAATAGAGCAACTCAAATGAAAAAACAAACAGGTTCATCAATAAAAATGATAGCAGATGTAGCACCAGCATTAGAAGAAAAAATTATAACACCAGCAACAGTATATATAGATGAAAAGACCGATTTTGGAAATTACGCACCTAAAAATGACGGGAATAAATATAAAAATTCAACAATGAATATAAGGGAATTTATTGCATTATCAAGAAATATACCGGCATTAAAAATAATGAAAGAGCTAACACCTAAAAAATCATTAGAATATTTAAAGAAAATGGGATTTTCATCACTAGATAGTAATGATGAAGTTTTAGCGTTAGCAATTGGTGGTATGACACATGGAGCAAGCCCATTAGAAATGGCAGCAGCTTATGGAACAATTGCAAACAATGGAGTTTATATTACACCAACATTCTATACACAAGTAGTAGATGCAAGTGGAAAAGTTGTAATGACACCAAATCAAGAAGAGACGAGAGTATTTTCAGAGCAAACAGCATATTTAGCAAAATCAATAAATAAAGAACCAGTAACAGCATCAAATGGTACAGCCACATATTGTGCCATAAAAGGTATGGATGTAGCAGCAAAAACTGGTACAACAGACAACAGTTGCGATAGATGGCTTTGCGGATTTACACCATATTATGCAGCAGCAACATGGTTTGGATATGACCAAAATGAAGAAGTAACAGGATTTGGCCAAAACCCAGCAGGACAAATTTGGGATGCGGTAATGACAGATATTCATAAAACACTAGAAGGAAAAACATTTGAACAACCAAGCGGTATAGTAAAAGAAACAGTATGTAGAACAACAGGATGTTTAGCAACATCAAGTTGTAAAGATACTTATGAAGAAATATTTGCACAAAACAATTTACCAGAAAAATGTCAAGGACATGGAAGTCAACAAATATGTTCTGAATCTGGAAAAATAGCAACACAATATTGTTCACAATATACAACTGTAAAAACAAATTATTATGGTTCTATAATACCAAAAGAACAATTAAAATTATGGACACCTTTAAATGGTAAATCAACTTCAACAGGCGAAAAAATAACTGATATATGTGATATACACACTAAAGCTAAAGAAGTAGAAAAACCAAAAGAAGAGCCAAAAACAAATACAACTAATACAAGCAATTCATCAAATACAACTAATACGACAGAAACAACAAAACCGGGAACAGGAAATAACACATCTGGAGGAGGGAATACAACCACACCAACAGAACCAGATGAACCAACAGAATAAAAACGGAAAGGAGTATATGGTAATTTAAGTTATTAAACTATCATACAAAAATATGGATATATATTTTTACAATACATTAACAAGAAAAAAAGAACTTTTTGAACCATTAGATTCACAAGAAATAAGAATGTATTCATGTGGACCAACAGTATACAAAAATGCAACTATTGGAAATATGAGAACAAATATATTTCAAGATGTATTAAGAAGAATGCTTAGATACAATGGATATAAAATAAAACATGTAATGAATATTACAGATGTCGGCCACCTTGTCTCAGATGGAGACGAGGGGGAAGACAAAATGTTAAAATCAGCAAGAGAAGAACATAAAACGCCACTTGAAATAGCAGAACATTACACAAAATTATTTTTTGAAGATTTAAAATCATTAAATGTGGAAACACCAGAAATTGTATGTAAAGCCACTGAACATATTAAAGAAATGTTAGAATATGTTGAAAAATTAATGGGAAATGGATATGCATATGAAACATCAACAGCAATATATTTTGATATATCCAAATTAGATAAATATCCAATATTATCTAATTTGGACATAAATGATCAAAAAGCAGGAGCAAGAGTTGATATAGACCCAGAAAAAAGAAATCCATATGATTTTGCACTTTGGATAAAAGCTCCAGAAAATCATTTGATGAAATGGGATAGCCCTTGGGGACCAAGTTACCCAGGTTGGCATATAGAATGCTCAGCAATGGGAAGAAAATATTTAGGAGAACAATTTGATATACATACAGGAGGAATTGATTTAATTCCAACACACCATGAAAATGAAATTGCACAAAGTAAAGGAGCTTGTGGAAAAATACCTGCTAGATATTGGATGCATGGAGAATATTTATTAATAAATGGTGGAAAAATGTCAAAAAGCCTAGGAAATGTATATCTAGTAAAAGATATAATAGAAAAAGGCTATGAACCATTAGCGTATAGATTATTCTGCTATTCAAGTCATTATAGAAACAAACTAAACTTTACATGGGAAGGAATAGAATCAGCAGAAAAATCATTAATACGTTTACGCAACAGTTATCAAGCTAATTTACAAGGAAAAGATGAATTAACAGAGGAAGACAAAAAGCAATTAGTTCAAATTGAAGACAATTTCCACAAAGCAATAAATGACGATTTAAATATGCCATTAGCAATGAGCTATGTATGGGAGTTAGCAAAGTTTGAAAAGAAAAATCTGGAAGTAGCAAAATTATTAGCAAAATTTGATACAGTTCTGGGATTAAAAATAGATGAAAAAAATCAAGAAAAAAGTGTAGAAATACCACAAGAAATTCAAGAACTTTTAGAACAAAGAAACATGGCTAGAGAAAATAAAGATTGGGCAAAATCAGATGAATTAAGAGACTTGATTGCACAAAAAGGATATATAGTTAAAGATACTAAGCAAGGTCAAACAGTTGAAAAAAAATAATGTAGTAATGGATTTCTTTAACTTAATATATTTGCAGATAGTTGGAAATTACAAAGAAAAACATATTAAACTAATAGAATGTCATATGAAAGGAAGATGATGATATCATGGCAATTTTATTACCAGGAGGTGCAGGCTATATAGGAAGCCACACTGCAGTAGAACTATTAAATGCAGGAAAGGAAATTGTAATATTAGATAATTTTTCTAATAGTAAACCAGAAGTTTTAGAAAAAATCAAGAAAATAACAGGAAAAGACTTCAAATTTTATGAAATAGATTACTTAGATAGAGAAAAATTAGAAAAAGTATTTGAAGAAAATAATATAGAAGCAGTATTAAACTTTGCAGGTTATAAAGCAGTTGGAGAATCAATACAAAAACCTATAGAATATTATGAAAACAATATTTCAGGAGCATTAGTATTATTAGATACAATGAGAAAATATGGATGTAAAAAATTTATATTCAGCTCATCTGCAACAGTATATGGAGAACCAGAAAGAATACCACTTACAGAAGACTGCAAAACAGGTGGAACAACTAACCCATATGGAACAACAAAATTATTTATAGAACAAATATTAAAAGATATTTATAAATCAGACAATACATGGGATATATGTATATTAAGATACTTCAATCCAGTAGGAGCACATGAAAGTGGATTAATTGGAGAAGAACCACAAGGAATACCAAATAACTTAATGCCATATGTTGCAAGAGTAGCAGCAGGAACATTAAAAGAATTATCAGTATTTGGAAATGACTATGATACACCAGATGGAACAGGTGTAAGAGATTATATCCATGTAGTAGATTTAGCAAAAGGACATGTAAAAGCATTAGAAAAATTGGATAAAGAAAATGAAGGATTATTCATTTATAATTTAGGAACAGGAACAGGATATAGTGTTTTAGATATGGTAAAAGCATTTGAAAAAGCAACAGGAAAAAATGTACCATATAAAATAGCACCAAGAAGAGAAGGAGATATTGCAACATGTTATGCAGACCCTAAAAAAGCTAAAGAAGAACTTGGTTGGGAAGCAACTAAAACATTAGAGGATATGTGTAAAGATTCTTGGAATTACATAGTAAAAGGATAATGCGGATACAACCAATATGTATCGCTAATTGCTAAAAAACAGATTAATTTAAGAAAAAATACAAATATTAAATAGGAGGAAATTTAATGATAGACTTTAAAAAAGAAATAGCAGATGAAATTGCAAAAGCTACAAATCTTAACACAGAAGAATTAAAAACATATATAGAAACACCAGTAGATAGTAAAAATGGAGACTATGCATTTCCATGTTTTAGACTAGCTAAAGAATTAAGAAAAGCCCCCCCAGCTATTGCCAATGAAATTAAAGAGAAACTAGACTTAAACAAAGAATTAATTGAAGATGTGCAAGTTGTAGGAGGATATTTGAACTTTTACGTAAATAAGCAAGAAATTGCAAAAGAAGTACTAACAGAAATATCTGAAAGCAATGAATATGGAAAAGCAAAAATTGGAGAAGGAAAAAATATAGTAATAGACTATTCAGCACCTAACATAGCAAAACCTTTTCACATAGGACACCTACGTTCAACAGTTATAGGAGGAGCTTTATACAATATCTATAAATATCTAGGATATACTGTTACTGGGGTAAATCACTTAGGAGATTATGGAACACAATTTGGAAAGTTAATCGAAGGATATAAAATGTGGGGAAATGAATATGATGTAGACAAAGACCCTATTAATGAATTAACTAAAATATATATTAGAATAAATCAAGCATGTAAAGAAGATGAAAATATCTTAAATGCGTGTAGAGATAATTTTAAAAAACTAGAAGATGGTGACCCATACTGTGTAGAATTATGGCAAAAATTTAAAGACTTAAGCTTAAAAGAATTCCAAAGAGTATATGACTTATTAGGAACTAAATTTGACTCTTGGAATGGAGAAGCATTTTATTCAGACAAAATGCCAGAAGTAATAGAAATATTAGAAAAATCAGGAAAACTACAAGAATCACAAGGAGCAAAAATAATTGATTTAGAGGATCAAGGAATAAACACACCATGTATAATAGAAAAATCAAATGGATCAACAACATATGCAACAAGAGATTTAGCCGCAATAATGTATAGAGCAAGAACTTATGATTTTGACAAAGCTCTATATGTAACTTCATATGAACAAGTATTGCATTTTAAACAAATATTTGCAACAGCTAAATATTTAGGACTAGATAAAAAATATACAGATGGATTACTACACGTACCATTTGGTATGGTTCAATTACCAACAGGAAAAATGTCAACAAGAGAAGGAAACATAGTAAAATTAGAAGAACTACTTAATGAAGCTATAGAAAGAGCAGAAAAAATAATAGAAGATAAAAATCCAGACTTAGAAGATAAAAAAGAAACAGCTAAAAAAGTTGGAGTTGGGGCAGTTATATTTAATGACCTATCAAATAGCAGGGTTAAAGACGAAATATTTGAATGGGATAAAATCCTAAACTTCCAAGGAGAAACAGGACCATATATACAATACACATATGTACGTACAAAAAGTGTTTTAGAAAAAGCAGGAAAATTACCAGAACTAAAAGATATAAATTTAGAAGTCTTAGAAGATAGTTATTCACAAAATGTTATAAAATTAATTTATAATTTCCAAGATATATTAGTACAAGTAACAAGAAAAGAAGAACCATCAATATTATCAAGATACTTAATAGATTTAGCAAAAGCATTTAGTAGCTTCTACAATGAAAACAAAATAATCGTAGAAGACCAAGATGTACAAAATGCAAGAGTTTATTTAACATATGCAGTAAATCAAGTATTAAAAAATGGAGCTAAATTATTAGGTATGGAAATGCCAAATAAGATGTAAAAGGAGAAAAAGTATGTCAATACACAAAGAAAAAAATAAAAAAGGATTAAAAACTTTTGGAATAATAGTGTTAGTGCTTCTAATTATATTAGCAATTATAGTAGGTGGAACATTTGCTTTTGTACATAGTAAATTGTCAAAAATGCAACAAGTTGATTTAAATGAAGATGATTTAAATGTATCAGCACAAGCAGAACAACAACTTGCAGAATATAGAAATATAGCTATATTTGGAGTAGACTCAAGAGATGATAGTTATGACAAAGGAAATAGAAGTGACTGTATAATAATTGCAAGTATAAATAATAAAACAAAAGAAGTAAAATTAATTTCTGTATATAGAGACACTTATGTTCAAATAGAAGGTCATGGACTTGATAAAATAACACATGCATATTCATATGGTGAAGCACCACTTGCGATAAAAACATTAAATACAAATTTGGACTTAAATATCAAAGAATTTGCAACAGTTAATTTTGATGTAGTAAAAGAAACCGTTGACTATATTGGTGGAATAAGTATGCCAATAACATCAGAAGAAGTTGGACATATATCAGGAATAACAAAACCAGGAACATATACATTAACAGGAGAACAAGCTTTAGCATATTCAAGAATTAGATATGCAAGTGGAGGAGATTATAAAAGAACAGAAAGAATGAGAGATGTATTAACAGCAGTTGCAAATAAAGTAAAAACTCTAAATATTAGTCAATTAAATGGCTTTGTAGACACAATACTACCAAAAGTATATACAAATATAACATCAGCAGACATATTTAGTATGATGCCAAGTATAGCAAGTTATAAAATAACAGATAGTATAGGTTGGCCATATGAAACAAAGGGAATCACCTTAGATAGATGGTATGGAATACCTATAACATTAGAAAGTAATGTAAAAAGATTACACCAAGAAGCATTTAATGAACAGGACTATGTGCCATCAGATACAGTAAAAGACATAAGCAATCAAATAATAGAAAAAACCGGATATAGTAAATAAAATAGTTGGTAAAATAAAGTCATTAGCTTATAATATAAATTAATTTAAAAGATAAAGATTAGAAAAAAGTAAGTTAAAAAGTATGAAATTATTGCAAATGATTTTAAAATAACAGTAAAAACGACAAAATGTAACAATTAAACTTTAAAATGTAATAAACAAAAAATATTACACTCCTTATATATGTTATTATTATATATAATGACATAGAAGGGGTGTTTTTTATGTTAGGAATAGCAGTTTTTGATGATGAAAAAATAATAGTAGACTATGTAGGAGAATTAATAAAAGAAAAATTAGATGTAAATGCGAAAATATATAAATATACCAAATTAGAAGAATTTAAAGGAGACTGCAAAAAAGGAATACTTCAAAAAATAAATGCCATATATATAGACATAAAAATAGACTCATTAAATGGTATAGAAATAGCTCAAAAGATACAGCAAGAAAATCCTAAAATAAAGATAATATATATGACAGCATATAGTCAATACTCGGAAGCAATCTTTAAAACCAAACCAACATATTTATTATTAAAACCAATAAAAAAAGAACAAATTAAAAAATCCTTAGAAAGAGCACTGAAAGAAGAAAAACAAAGCAAAAATATCAAAACATTTAATATAAAAGGAAAAATATTCAATATCGAGGTAGAGAAGATAAAATATATAGAAAGCAATAAAAGAGTAGTTATAATTTATGAAGAAGATTTAAAAAGACGTATATATGGAAAATTGGATGAAATAGAAGAAATGTTACCTAGTAATTTTGTTAGATGCCACCAAAGTTATATAGTAAACTTAGAACATGCAAGAGAATTAAATACACATGAATTTGTTTTGCATACTCGGAGAAATAGTACCGGTTAGCCAAACCAAATATAGAAATACTAAAGAACTATTTATAAAGTATTTGGGTGATGATATATGAAGTTTGTACTAGCAACGCTGATATTTGCTAATATTGGGTGTTTATATAAAAATATAAAAAGAGATAAGAAATTAAAACAAAAAGAACAAGAATTAATGTTTTCAGAAAATAAAAAAGAATTTTTAGATAAATATTATAAATTAATAAAAAGAAATAATGAAGAAATATCTATCATAAAACATAATATATATAATCAATTACAAATAGCATATGTAGCTTTTAAACAAAACAATATTAATGCAATAAAAATGCTAACAGAAGTTGAAAAAGAATTAGATAATATAAAATCCACAAAATATTGTGAAAATGAATTATTAAACATTATTTTATCTGTAAAAATAGAAGAAGCCAAAAAATATGACATAAATATAGAATTAAAAATAGACTATTTTATAGAACTTAATATGGAAGATATAGATGTATGTAATATTTTTACTAATTTATTAGATAACAGTATAGAAGCGGCAAAGAAAAATGAAAATAAAAATATAAAATTATATATGTACGAAAAAAATGGATATGTAATAATAAAAAATGAAAACTTTTGTAAATGTTATAAGAAAAATGAAGTCGGTAAGTTTGAAACAACTAAAAAGGATAAAAAATCTCATGGCTATGGAATAAAAATTATAGAAAAAACAGTAGAAAAATATAATGGGGATTTAAATATAAAAATAGATAACGCCATATTTAGGATAATTATACTGTTGCCACAAAAAGAAAAATTAGTTATTGATGAAAAACAAGCATAAAATACTTGCTAAAAAGTTATATTAATAATATAATATTATAGTAGAAAATGAGGGGACTAAAAAATGAAATTTATAAAGAAACATAGAAATATTTATTTGCGAATTATGGACATTATTATAATAGCTATAAGCTATTGTATAGCACAAATTATAATAGGAAATCAATGGGTAATGTTACCTGAAATATGTGAGAGACTTATTATAACTATAATAATGGCTATTATTATATATGGTGGAATACTTGAATTATTTAAAACATATAAAAATATCACTAGATATGAGAATGGAAATGACTATTTAATATATGTATTAGCCTGTTTAATTTCTTGTACAATAATGATATTTTTTAATATTATACCGGGAGTACCAATTTTAGATGAAAGAACAAATTTAATAGCATCATTGATAATAGTTACATCAATAATCGGATATAGAGTATTTATAAGATTAATATTAAATGAAGGAACAACATCAAAAAGAGAAAAAGAAGATACTAGAAAAAATGTGTTGATAATAGGCGCAGGAGAAGCAACAAAAATATTATTAACAACAATAAAAAACAGTATGAAAGATACATATAAAGTTGTTGGTTTAATAGATGACAATGAAAATAAATTAAATTATGCAATATCTGGAAATAAAATATTAGGAAATAGGTATGATATACCTAAAATATGCAGGGAGAATAATGTAGAAGTAATATTTTTTACAATTTCAAATATATCACAAGATGATAGAAGAAAAATATTAGAAATATGCCAAGAAACTGGATGTAAAGTTCGTATATTACCAGGAACTAAAGAATTAATAAAAGATAAACCATTAATACAAAGTTTTAGAGATGTTCAAATAGAGGATTTATTAGGAAGAGATCCTATAAGATTGGATAATAAAAATATTGGTAAATTAATAGAAAATAAGGTTGTTCTAGTAACAGGTGGAGGAGGTTCTATAGGTTCAGAACTTTGTAGACAAATTATAAAATTTAAACCTTCAAAATTAGTTATTGTAGACATATATGAAAATAATTTATATGACATTGAACAAGAATTGAAATTTAACTATCCAGATATGGAAATAGATGCAATAGTTGCAAATGTAAGAGAAAAACATAGATTAAACGAAATATTTGAACAATATCATCCATACTTGGTATTCCATGCTGCAGCACATAAGCATGTGCCATTAATGGAAACAAGCCCACTAGAAGCAATAAAAAACAATGTATTTGGAACATATAACACAGTAAAATGTGCAGATGAATATGGAGTAAAAAGATTTATATTAATATCAACAGACAAAGCTGTAAACCCAACTAATATAATGGGAGCAACAAAACGTATTTGCGAATTAATAATACAAGCTAAAAACAAAGTAAGCAAAACAGAATATGCAGCAGTACGTTTTGGAAATGTATTAGGAAGCAATGGTTCAGTAGTACCACTATTTAAAAAACAAATAGCAAAAGGTGGGCCTATAACTGTAACACACAAAGAAATAACAAGATTTTTTATGACAATACCAGAAGCAGTATCACTTGTATTACAAGCAATGTCAGGAGCAAAAGGCGGAGAAATATTTGTACTTGATATGGGAGAACCAGTTAAAATATATGATATGGCAGTAAAACTAATAAAATTATCAGGACTAGAACCAGATGTAGATATACAAATAAAAGTAACAGGTTTAAGACCTGGAGAAAAACTATATGAAGAACTATTAATGGCTGAAGAAGGACTAACAGAAACGAAACATGATAAAATTCATGTGGCAAGACCAAGCAATATTGATATGGAAAAATTAGAAGACAAATTGGCTAAATTGCAACATTTGCTAGATAATACAAATAATGAACAAAAAGATGAAATTAAAGATGTTATTAGTGAAGTTGTACCAACTTATAGGAATTTAGATAAAGAAAGAACTAAAAATATACAATAATTAAGTTGAAAAAATGATTCCAAAATTAAGTTGATTTAATTTGAAAAAAATAAAGAAAGAAGGCTATATAGATGAATAAGAAAACATATTTAGCCTCACCACATATGTCTGATGAGGGTTATGAAAGAGAATATGTAAAAGAAGCATTTGATACAAACTGGATAGCACCATTGGGAGAAAATGTTAATAAATTTGAAGAAGAATTAGCAAAATATGTAGAAACAAAACATGCAGCAGCATTATCAGCAGGAACTGCTGCAATACATATGGCTTTTAAAGCTTTAGATGTAAAACAAGGAGATATTGTATTTTGTTCAGATTTAACATTTTCTGCAACAGCAAATCCAATAACATATCAAAATGCAATACCAGTATTTATAGATAGTGAAAAAGAAACTTGGAATATGGACCCAAAAGCATTAGAAAAAGCATTTGAAAAATATCCACATCCAAAAGCAGTAATAGTAGTATATTTATATGGAACACCTGGAAAAATAGACGAAATAAAAGCAATTTGTGACAAATATGGAGTACCGTTAGTAGAAGATGCAGCAGAGAGTTTAGGTGCAACATATAAAGGAAAAGAAACTGGTACATTTGGGAAATATGGAATATATTCATTTAATGGAAACAAAATAATAACAACAAGTGGTGGAGGAATGCTAGTATCAGAAGATGAAGAAAGAATTGCTAAAGTAAGATTTTGGGCAACTCAATCTAGAGAAAAAGCACGTCACTATGAACATAAAGAAATAGGATATAACTATAGAATGAGTAATATAGTTGCAGGTATTGGTAGAGGACAATTAAAAGTTTTAGATTTAAGAATAAAACAAAAAACAGAAATATATAACAGATATAAAGATGCATTTAAAGATATAACAGATATAGAATTACAACCAACACCAGTAGAAACAAAACCAAACCATTGGCTAACAGCAATAACTGTAAAAGCAGACTCAAAAGTAAAACCACTAGACATAATGGAAGCATTAGAAAAAGAAAATATAGAATCAAGACCAGTATGGAAACCAATGCATATGCAACCAGTGTTTAAAGAAAATGATTTTATAAAAGTTAAAGAAAATGCAGTATCAGAAGATTTATTTGAAAGAGGAGTATGCCTACCGTCTGATACAAAAATGACAGAAGATGAACAAAATAGAGTGATAGAAATAATTAAAAAATTATGGAAATAATTGTTTGAATGTATTTTGATACATAAATATAAAATACAATGAAAAATAGAAACAAAGGCAAAAGCTAAAGTAGAAGGGGATTGATAGCAATATGTATGCAAAATATATTAAAAGAATGCTAGACTTAATATTAAGTCTAATGGTATTAATTATATTAATACCATTAATGAGTATTATATACATTTTAGTTAAAATAAAATTAGGAAGTCCTGTAATATTCAAGCAACAACGACCTGGAAAAAATGAAAAAATTTTTACATTATATAAATTTAGAACAATGACAGATAAAAAGGATGAAAATGGTAATCTTTTACCAGATTCAGAGCGTTTAACTAAGTTTGGAAAGTTTTTAAGGAGTACTAGCTTAGACGAATTGCCTGAATTGATAAATATTATAAAAGGAGATATGGCAATAGTTGGGCCAAGGCCGCTGTTAGTAAAGTATTTACCGTATTATACAGAAGAAGAAAAACATAGACATGATGTTAGACCAGGTCTTACAGGATTAGCACAGGTGAACGGCAGAAATTCAATTTCGTGGGAAGAAAAGTTTAAATATGATGTACAATATGTAAGAAAAATTACTTTTCTTGGAGATTTGAAAATAATATTAAAGACAGTAAAGAAGACTGTAAAAAGAGAAGACATATTGGTAGGAAAAGAGTTTAAAGTTGGAAAATTTATTGATCAAAGAATAGAAAAACAAAATAGACTTGAGGAAGGAATAAGAAAATAATGTATCTAAAAAAAGATGAAATTTTATTAAGAGATTTTGAAGAAAGAGATATTGATGACAAGATAAAGTGGATAAATGATTCTAGAAATAATGCTTTTTTACATTATAATATTCCTTTGAATTTTAACGAGACTTTGAATTGGTATAAAAACAAGTCAAAAATATCAAGAATAGATTGCATTATTGAATATAATGAAGTTCCAGTTGGATTGATTGGACTTTTAGAAATAGATAAAAAAAGTAATAAGGCAGAAATGTATATTACAATAGGAAATACAGAATTTAAGCGAAAAGGAATAGCTTTCAAATCTATAAATATGATTTTGGAATATGCTTTTAATGAATTAAGTTTGAATAAAATATATCTGAATGTAGATGCTGAAAACATTCCGGCTTGTAGTTTATATGAAAAAGTAGGCTTTATACAAGAAGGATATTTTAGCCAGGACTTGATGCATAGAAATAAATTGATTGATAGAAAAAGATATGCTGTAATAAAGGATAATTATTGTAAGGGTGAAAATAAATGAATATATTAATATTGAGTGCAGGAACAAGAAATAAAATTGTTCAATATTTTAAAAATGAGATAGGAAATAGTGGAAAAGTAATAGCAACCGATATGAGTGAACTAGCACCAGCTATATATGAAGCAGATGAATTTTACATAGTGCCAGCAATGAGTGATCCTAAATACTTGGATATTATATTAGATATATGCAAAAAAGAAAAAGTTGATGCTTTATTTACTTTAATTGATCCAGAAATAAGCTTGATTGCAAAAAATAAAAAAAGATTTTTAGATATAGGAACTGTACCATTAGTTTCAGAATATGAGCAAGTGGAACTAGCTTTTGATAAATATAAGATGTTTTGTTATTTGAAAGAAAATGGATTTAAAACAGCTAAAAGTTATGTAGATAAAAATGAATTTTATACAGATTTGAATGACGGAAAAATTAATTTCCCTGTATTTGTAAAACCAGTAAAAGGTAGTGCTAGTATAAACATATCTAAGGTTAATAGTAAAAAAGAAATAAATTTATTATTTGATTTATATGATAATTTAATAATTCAAGAATTCCTAAATGGACAAGAAATTGGAGCAGATGTTTATATTGATCCTATTTCTAAAAAAGTAGTTTCGATTTTTACTAAAGAAAAGATAAAAATGAGAGCAGGTGAAACTGATAAAGCAAGGTCATTTAAAGATAAGAAACTATTTGAATTAATAAGTAGACTAGCAGAAAAAATAGGATATCAATATATGATTGATATAGATATATTTAAAATAGGCAATGATTATTATATTTCTGAAATTAATCCTAGATTTGGCGGAGGATATCCACATGCTTATGAAGTGGGGGTCAATATCCCTAAAATGATAATAAATAATATGAACAATGAAATAAACCAAACACAAATTGGAAATTATAGTGAAAATATTTATATGATGAAGTACAATGAAATAAAAATATTAAGGAGTAATTAAAAATGAAAAAAGTACTATTTGTAGCAACAGTAACAAGGCATATAAATGCTTTTCATATACCATATTTAAAATGGTTTAAAGAACAAGGCTATGAAGTATATGTAGCAAGTAGAGGAGATGAACCAATAGAATATTGCGACAAACATTTTGATATTCCATTTGAGAGATTTCCAATAAAACTAAGTAATATAAAAGCATATAAACAATTAAAAAATATAATAGATGAAAATAAATATGAAATAATACATTGTCATACGCCAGTTGGTGGAGTGTTAACTAGATTAGCGACAAGAAAAGCAAGAAAGAAATACAATACAAAGGTCATTTATACAGCTCATGGATTTCATTTTTATAAGGGAGCTCCAATACTTAATTGGATAATATATTATCCAATAGAGAAAGTATGTGCAAGATGGACAGATTGTTTGATAACAATAACAAATGAGGATTATGAATTTGCGAAAAAACATTTAAAAGCCAAAAATATAGAACACATAAATGGAGTTGGAATGAATCCAGAAAGACTAAAAAAAGAGTTAACTCAAGAAGAAAAAGACAAATTTAGAAGTAAATTAGGAATAAGAAAAGATGATATTGTTTTTTCATACATAGCAGAGTTGAATGCAAATAAAAATCAAATATTATTAATAAAAACAATTCAAGGATTAAAAAAAGAACAACATAATATAAGGCTACTCTTGATAGGAGATGGACCACTAAAAGAACAATATCAACAATATATAAAAGAAAATAATTTAGAAAATGAAATACAACTCCTAGGAAAAAGGCAGGACATAAATGAATTACTATCTATAACTAATATTTATTTGGCGTCTAGTATAAGAGAAGGGTTACCTGTAAATGTCATGGAAGCAATGTATAAAGGTTTACCCATAAGCGCAACTGATAATAGAGGACATAGAGAATTAATACACAATGGAAAAAATGGATATATTTGTGAGAAAAATGATACAGAAAATTTTGAAAATAGTATACAAAAATTTTTGAAAGATATGAGTATAATAAATAACATGAAAGGAATAAATAAAATATTAGTAAAAAAATATGAGTTAGAAGCAGTAAAAAACAAAATGGAAAAAATTTATAAAAAATGGAGGAATTTTAATAATGACAGATAATCCTATTCGAGTATTACAAGTTATTAGACACATGAATGTTGGAGGAGCCGAAACTTTTTTAATGAATGTATATAGAAATATAGATAGAAAAAAAGTACAGTTTGATTTTTTAGTTACTGGTAAAGGATTTTTTGACGAAGAAATTAGGCAACTCGGTGGAAAAATTTATTATATGAATTATATTACTGAAATAGGACAAATAAAATATAAAAAGCAATTAAAAACATTTTTTAAAGAGCATCCAGAATATACAATTGTACATTCACACATTGATCAAGTTAGCGGAATAATATTAGAAGCTGCTAAAGAGGCTGAAGTAACTAATAGGATAGCACATAGCCATAACACTCAAAATGCAAATAACTTAATAGCAAAAATGTACAAGAAATATTTACAAAGCAAGATAATTAAAAATGCAACAGTATTAATGGCTTGCGGAGAAGAAGCAGCAAAATGGCTATTTCAGGGAAAGGAAAATGAGGCAATTATAATACCAAATGGGATAGATTTAAAAAAATATAAATATAATGAAAGCATTAGGGAACAAGTAAGGAAGCAGCTAGATATAGGCAAGGATACAATTGTTTGTGGACATATCGGAAGATTTTCAAAACAAAAAAATCATAAATTTTTAATAGAAATTTTTAAAGAATATCAAAATATAAATAGTAATTCTAGACTGATTTTAGTAGGAGATGGACAACTTAGAAAGCAAATAGAAAACCAAATAGAAAAACAAAAGCTACAAAAAAGTGTAATGTTATTGGGAAAAAGAAAAGACAGTGAAAATTTATATCAAGCATTTGATTTATTATTATTTCCATCATTGTTTGAAGGGATGAGTCTGGTAACATTGGAGGCGCAAGCTGAAGGATTATCAATATTATGTTCAGATACTATTGATAGAAAAACAGATATAACAAAAACAATAGAATTTATGAGCTTAAAAGAATCAGCCAAGCATTGGGCGAAAAAAATAGAGGATATGGATAAAATTAGAAATATAAAAAATAATGAAATATTAAGCTTAACAGATTATAATATTAATATTTTAGCCAAAAAAATGGAAGATAGGTATATAAAATTATATAAAGGGGAAAAAATATGAAAACTATAACAGTAGTAACACCAACCTATAATAGAGCAAATGAATTAGAAAAAGCTTTTAATTCTTTAAAAGAACAAACTGAAAAAGATTTTGAATGGTTAGTAATAGATGATGGTAGTACAGATAACACGGAAGATGTAATTAAAAATTTTAAGAAGGAGACAAATTTTGATATTTCTTATTATAAGCAAGATAACCAAGGAAAACATATAGCATTAAATATAGCATTTAAAAAAGTTAAAACTGAACTATTAACGATATTAGATAGTGATGATTGCTTAACAAGAACTGCTATTGAAGAGATATTATTAATACATAATAAATATAAAGACGATGACAAGGTGGCAGCGTATGTTTTTCAGAAAGGAAAATTAAATGCTCCAACAGAGAGGATAACGCAAGTTTTTAAAAAAGAAGAATTTATAGATAATTATAATACATATATCATAAATAAAGAGATTAAAGGCGATAAAGAGGAAGTGTTTAAAACAAAAATCTTAAAAAATTATAGTTATCCACAATATTTAGGAGAGAAATTTGTAGGAGAAGGAGTTTTATGGAGTAAAATATCACATAATTATGATATGGTGTTTTGCAATAAAATTATTTATTTGTGTGAATATCTTGACGGAGGATTAACAAAAAGTGGAAGAAGTTTTAGGATGAAAAATCCACAAGGTGGGAGGTATCATGCTGAAGAATATTTAGATAAAAGATATAAAAACAAAATAAGAATAAAAAATGCTATATTATATTTAGTATATAGCAAAGCATTAAAGGAGAACTATTTTAAAATTTTAAAAAATAGAAAAGAAAAGATTTTATTTATTATGGCTAAAATACCAAGCGAAATTATATATTATAAATGGTCGAATATGGAGAAAGATAAAAAATGATAAGAATATTACAAGTAATAGGTGGAATGAATGCCGGTGGAATGGAAACAATGATAATGAATTATTACAGAAATATAGATAGGAATAAAATTCAGTTTGATTTCCTAATAACGGCAAAAGAAAAATGTTTTTACGAAGATGAAATTAATAAATTAGGTGGAAATATTTACAGAATTACGGCAAGGAATGTTAATCTCTTAAAAAATAGAAAAGAACTCAAAGCATTCTTTAAAAAGAATAAATATAAAATTGTAGAATTCCATCAAGGAATTACTTACTATTATCCATTAAAAATGGCTAAAAAGTATGGAATAAAAACTAGAATTATACATAATCATGGAATTGATAGAGTATTCTTAAAAAAATACAAAATATATAATGAAATATTTGCTAAAAGAAGAATTAGTGGTTTAGCGACGAATTATTTTTCGTGCTCGGAAGAAGTGAATGATCAATTATTTTCAAATAAAATATTAAAAAGTAATAATATAGAAATTGTTCCTAATGCAATAGATATTGAGAAATATAGGTATAATCATACAATACGAGAAAAAATAAGAAAAGAATTGAATATAGAGGAAAATACAAAAGTCTATGGACATATAGGAACTTTTACATACCCTAAAAATCATAAATTTTTAATAGAAATATTTGAAAATATAAGTCAAAAAGAAGAAAAAAGTAAATTGATTTTAGTAGGAAATGGAACCTTAAAAAGTGATATAAAAAGAGATGTAGAAGAAAAAGGATTACAAGAAAAAGTTACATTTTTAGGAATTAGAAAAGATATTGATATGCTTTTATCAGCAATGGATTGTTTTTTATTTCCATCTATATTTGAGGGAATACCTTTAACATTAATAGAAGCACAATCAAATGGTGTACCAGTAATAATGTCTGATACAATATCAGAAAGAGTATTGATAAATTCTAATTGCACTAGAATATCATTAGAAGATAAAGAGAAATGGATTGAAGAGAGCATAAAAACCAAAAAAGAAAACGAACTTAATCGAATCAAAAAAAATGAAAATATGGCTCAAACTAATTTTAATATAAAGATACAAGCTAAAAAGTTACAAGAAATTTATTTAAAATATGCAGAAGAAAATTAGGAGAAAATAAAAAAATGATAATTTTAACTATAGGATTGTTTTTAATATATCCAATATTAACAGTACCACTTATTTTAACGGGAAGTATAGTAGATAAGAAAAATAGAATAATTTATATGACATTATTAGCATTTGATATAGGATTGATATCCATGCAACTAGATCCAAGTAAATACGGACTTGACTTGAATGTCTATTTTTCTATAATGGATATTATGAAACAAATAAAATGGGAAACTTTTATTCAAACATATATTAGTCAAAAAGAATTTTTAACTAATATATTATATTATATATTTGCTAGTATAGGAAATTATCATCTATGGACATTTACGGCTACTTTTATATGCTATTCAATAATGTTTTATATTATTACAGATTATTCTACAATTAAAGAAATTTCAAGTAAACAATACTGGATTATGATAGCGTTAGTTATATTATTTTATAATAACATACTTGCCTTAACCGGGGTAAGAAATAATTTTGCAATGATGATATACTTATTAGCAGTATATAAAGAGTTTTTTAGAGAAGATAAAAATTTTTTATATAAACTATTATATATTATTCCATGTTTTATACATATGAGTATGGCTTTAGGTGTAGTACTAAGAATAATATTGATTTTTTATAAAAAAACTAACAAAAAATATATTATTGCATTACTTATGGTTTATGCATTATCACCTACAATTGTTCTATCAATTGCAAGTAAATTAAATGGAACAGCAATATTTTCAGATTTATATGAAAAGACTGTTACATATAGTGATAGTGGAGCAAATATATTGAATAATGTATACAATTTAATAAAAATAATAGCTTTTATGAATTTATTCATAATTTTTGAAAAAATATATATAAATCAAGAATCAAAAATAAGAAACATAACAGAGCTAATATGTTTATTTACATTGTTTTCTTCAAATTATTCTTTAGTTAGAGATAGGTGGTATGATGCATGTATAATATTGTTAGCATTATGTTTTATTAATGATATTAAAAAATATTTTAACATAAAAGGTATTTATAAAGTAGTACTTTTAGGAACAACATTATTTATGATAATACAACAAACTAATACTTTGAAAAAAATAGGATATGGTGAGTTAATAGAAAATAACTATAAATTAACAATGATAGAATTTTGGAAAGAGGAAACAAATGGATAAATTTATAACAGCTAAAAAGAGCAGCAAAATAAAATATATAGCGGTAATACTAATGATAATATTACATTTATTTTCAAATCCGATAAGAGACTATATTTCTATTATTAATATCAACGGTAAAAATATAGAATATATAATAACAAAATTTTGTAGTATATGTGTAGGTGTTTTTGTATTTTTATCTGGGTATGGCTTAACAAAAAAATATAGTGATAATATAAATTATAAGATGATAGGAAGAAAAATTTTAAGGTTTTATATAAATTATTGGTATATATTTTTACTTTTTATCCCGATTGGATTAATAATGGGAAAAATACAAGCAGATCCTATTAGGTTAACATTAAATTTCTTTGCAGTAATTAGCAATTATAATTATGAATGGTGGTTTGTAATTTTATATGTACAATTATTATTAATGTTTCCAATATTTAATAGTATCTTAAATAAGTGTACAAGTAAGAAGAAACATATAATAATATATATAGTATCGCTAATAATTTCTATTATTGCAAAAATAATATATAAAAAATATATAGGTAATATTTTCGTAAATATATTTTTTTCATTACTTATATATCAATTTGTATTTATTACAGGGATGCTAATTGCAAAAGATGGAATATATAGTAAAATTTCAGAAAGAGTTGGTGTCAAAAACAAAAAAATAGAGTGGCTATTGTTTATATTAATAATGATATTTATGAATATAACTGGTTATATTCCAGTGGTGGGAAAAATTGTAAATCCTATAATGATACCAATATATATATATATATTAGCAGATATAATAAAAGAACCTAAAAGCGTAACTATCTATAAAACAAGTACCAATATCTGGTTGATACATACGTTTTTTACGAAATACTATTTTCCAGAAGTTATTTGGAATTTGAAATATTCTATTTTAATTGTAATATGGACAATAATTTTAGTAACATCAATTAGCGTTATATTAGACAAGATTTTAGACAAAATATATAAAATGATAAATATATAAAGGAGCAAGTTTGTGGAAAAAGAAAAAGTAAGTATTATAATTCCAGTTTATAATTCAGAAAGTACCTTAAAGAGGTGCATAGAAAGTGTGATTAATCAAACATATAAAAATATAGAAATTTTAATTATAAATGATGGCTCAAAAGATAAATCCTTAAATATTATGAATGAATATAAAAATAAAGATAAAAGAATTATAGTGATAAATCAGAGAAATAAGGGATTGAGTGGAGCAAGAAATACAGGAATAAATAATGCTACCGGCGATTATATTACATTTATAGATTCAGATGATTATATAAAACCAAACTTAGTGAAAGATACTATAAAAATATTTGAAAAATATGAATGTGACGTAGTAAGAAATAACTATGAATTATCATATAAAAATGGAAAAACCGAATTGAGAAATGAAATGTATGAGGAAAATAGAATAATTAATATTTCCGAAAAAAAAGAGGAATTAATACAAAATATATTATTAGGAAAAGTGCAAAGTTACTCTTGGCTTTTAACAATCAAAAGGGAAATCCTAGATAAAAATAATTTGAAATTTGATGAAGACATATTTTTTATGGAAGATATAGTATTTATTATAAGACTTATATTCCTTATAAAAAATATCTACTTTGTAAGAGAAGCAAATTATTTTTATTACCAATGTAATGAAAATAGTTTAACTAAAGATACAAAAAAATATGTAAAAAATATTAATAATATAGTAGTAATGAAAAAGCGTTTAGAAAAAATAATGAAAATGAATATAAATGAATTTGAAAACTATATAAAAATAATAAATACTGTATATCTTAATGGAATTATTGGATATTTAAAGACATCTGTAATAAAATCTGGTAATTATAAAGAAATATTGGAAGAATTAAAGAAATTACGAGAAAGCCCGGATATAAAAGAAATGTTAGATAATAAATCGTTAAAACTATTAAAATTAAATTCTAGCTTATATATTTATTTATATGAGAAAAAGAAATATAATACATTAATAAAGATATTTAAATTAGAAAACTTGTTAAGAAGGAGAAAATAATTATGCCAAAAACTAAAATAGCTTTTTTTATAAACTTTTTAAAAATTGGTGGTGTTGAAAAAGCTTTGTTAAATTTAGTAAAAATACTTCCTAAAGAAAAGTTTGATACAACAGTGTATGTTGGGATAAAAGAAGGTGAATTGCTAGAAGAAATAGAAAAATATGCAAAAGTAGAAGAAATACCAGGATTTGAAGACAAAATTGTATATGATTTTAAAAGTACAGCTAAAAAATATATAAAAAATAAGAACTATATAAAACTAATAAAAATATTTCTTAGAAAATTAAAGATAAAACTTCAAAAAAAGGAAACAAATCTTCTAGCTTTAGATTTAGAAAAACTAGAGGAAGAATTTGATATTGCAGTTGCATATCAAGTACCTATTTCAGCAATTACAGTATATGTAGCAGAAAATGTAAAAGCATATAAGAAAATTCTATGGGTACATTGTGATATGTTGTCTGTAGACAAAAAAATAATAGATAGATATGAAAAATATATAGATAAATTTCAAAAAATTATATCCGTTTCAGAAGAAACTAATAAACATTTTAAAGAATTAATGCCAAAACAAAATGGTAAATGTATATATGTAGATAATGTTTTAGATATTGAAGAAATAAGAGAATTATCAAAAGTAAAAATTGATGATATGAATAGTGAAAAAGAAGAAATAAAACTACTTACAGTTGCTAGATTAGCTAAAGGAAAAGGAATTGATTTAGCAATAGATACGACAAGAAAATTAATCGACAATGGATATAAGATAAAATGGTTTATTGTAGGAGATGGAGAAGAAAGAGAAAATTTAGAAAATAAAATAAAAGAAAATAAAATAGAAAAGAATTTTATTCTATTAGGTAGTAGAAAAAATCCATATCCATATTTTAAAAATTGCGATATTTATATTCAAACATCAGAATTTGAAGGAGCTTGTATATCAAGAATTGAAGCTAAAATTCTTGAAAAGCCAATAATTACAACAAACACATCAGGTGTAAATAAAGATTTTACTAATGAGAAAAATTCATTAATAGTTAATTATGACTCAAGTGAAATATATAATTCAATTGTAAAAATGTTAAATCCAGATTTAAGACAAAAGTTTGTAGATGATATTATAAAAGAGGGATTTAAACAAAATAATAATTTTTTAAAGATACTAGATAAGGAAGAAAAAAATGAGACTAATTAATTCAATAAAAAATGTTGGAGCTGCTATGGCATCATATATATTAGCAATGCTAATTGGTATTGTAGCTCAATCAATATTAGTAAGATATTTAGGAATTGAATATAATGGATTAAATGGATTGTTTTCAAATATTGTTTCTATGTTATCCATAGCTGAACTTGGAATTGGCTCAGCAGTTGTATATCATTTATATAGACCAATTGCAGAAAAAGATACAGAAAAGATAAAATCATTAATGGGATTTTATAAAAAAGCGTATAGATTTATAGCAGTAGTTATAGGAATAGTCGGAATTTGTATAATTCCATTTTTAAATATCATTGTTGGAGAAACAACAATAAGTAGCAAAGAAATATATGTAATATTTGGATTATTTTTATTTGATACAGTTTGTTCATATTTATTAACATATAAACGTTCACTTTTGTATGCAGATCAAAAAAACTACGTTATAAATCTTATTCATATACTATATACGGTTTTTCTTAATGCTATACAAATATATATTATAATAACAATGAGAAATTTTATATTATATCTAATTGTAAAAGTAATTTTTAGGATTTTAGAAAATTTAATTATTACAATATATACAAATAAAAAATATCCATATATATTAGAAAAAAATATTGAAAAATTAGATAATGATATATATAAAGATATTATGAAAAAGGTAAAAGCTTTATTATATCATAAAGTAGGAGGATATTTAATAGATGGTACAGACAATATAATAATTTCAATGTTTTTGGGAATATCAAGTGTAGGTATAATTACAAACTATAAAGTTATATTGAATGCTGTGTCATCATTAATATCACAGATATTCAATGCAATAACAGCTAGCGTGGGAAATTTGCTTGTATCTGAATCTAAAGAGAAAGTATATGATACATATAAAAAATTATCATTAATGAACTTTTTCATTTTTTATATATCATCAATTGTTTTATGTATGGCAATTAATTTAATTATAAAAGTTATATATGGTGGAGAATATTTGATGAAAACTATAGAAGTTTGTGTGTTAATGACTAATTTCTATATGCAAGGAATGAAGAAAAATATCCAATTATTCAAAGAAGCTGCTTGTATTTTTTATGAAGATAGATATATGCCATTATTAGAAGCAATAGCAAATTTAGTTTTATCAGTAATATTTGTTAAGTTTTTAGGGATAGCAGGGGTGATACTGGGAAGTATTTTGAGTAGTTTAGTAGTATTTTTATATAGTTATCCTAAATATGTATACAAAAAAATAATGGACAGAAAAAGACGTGAATATATATTTGAACAACTTAAATATTTATTGATATTTATAATTACAATGATTATAACAATAATCATACAACATTTTATAAAGATAGATAATGATTTATTAAATTTATTTGTGAATGTAGTAATATCATTTATAATATCAGGAATAATTTTTATTATTACATATTATAAGACAAATGAATTTAAATATTATAAGGGAATTCTATTTGATGCAATAGGAAAAATAACCCCGAACTTTAAAGAAATATAGAACAGGGACTTATTAAGAATTTTGTCAATATTTATAATATGTAGTATTATTAAATATATGAGAAGAATAAGTGTAAATTTCATAAAAAGGAAATATAGTAATGAATAAGAAAAAAAGTAAATTTATTTTTACATGTCTAATATTATTGATTTTATTAGTCATATTAGGAATGCATGAAAGTAAAATAATTAGAAATGAAAAGTTATTAAAAAAAATATATGGAGAGCCAATAGCTGAAGATGGAACAATAAATAACGCATATTTTGGAATAGAGATAGATGGAAGAGATGCTAAGAAAACATTAGTAGGAATTAATAAAGCAATAGAGTATGCAAGTAAAAATAATATAGAAAATATAAAATTAGAAAAAGGAACATATATAATAGATAGTCAAAAGGATCAAAAAGAATACCACTATCAAGAGAAAGGAATAACATTAAAATCTAATATAAAACTTGATTTAAATGGTTCAACAATAAAACATATAGAAAATAATAGAAAATCATATAGTCTAATAAGCATAATAGCAGTAGACAATGTTTCAATAACTAACGGAATATTAGAAGGAGATAGAATAAATCATAATTATAATAATGGAACTACCAATGAATTTGGACATGGAATAGATCTTGCAGGTAGTCAAAATATAGATATAAACAATTTAGAAATAAAAGATATGACAGGTGATGGTATATATATTACAAATAAGCAAGTAAACATGAAAGATTATAACTCTGAAAAGGTAAAAATACAAAATTGTGATATTCACGACTGTAGAAGACAAGGAATAAGTGTTATAGTTGCTGATGGAGTAGAAATTTATAATAACGAGATTCACGATATAAACGGAACTAATCCGCAATCTTGTATAGATTTAGAAACAGGTGGAAAGGAATCTAAAATAGAACATGTTAAAATTTATAATAATAAGTTATATTCTTCAAAAACAAATATAGCACTTCAAATTAGTAAAAATGTTTATGAAATTTTGATATATAATAATGAAATAAATGGTAGCATAAAGACTTATAATGCAGAAAATGAAATTAACATATACAAGAATACTATAAATAATGGCGAAATTATTGGCGTATTAAGTAAAAGCAATATAGAAGACGAAAAATATTATGTAAAAAAAATACGAGTAGAATATAACATACTTAAAAATTCATATATAAGTCTAGGCAGATTGAATAATTCAATTATAGGTAATAATGAAATTGAAAATGGATATATATCAGTAGAAAATATGAACTCTGCAATATATAATAATAAAATTATAAATTCAGAAAATAATGCAAAAGATTATGGAATATGTTGTAGAGTAAACGATGACAATTCTAATATTTATAAAATGTTTATTAAAGGCAATAATATTTCAGGAAATTTTAAAGAATTAGAGAGAATTGAGAATAATGAAAGATTACAATGTGTAAATGATGAAGAACAATTACAGGATTATTTAAATAATTTTTAAGAAAGTCTTTTTATATTATTATGGTGGAAAATATTACAAACATAACATTTTCATAACATTTATGTAACAAATATTGACATAAAAAGCCCCTTTTTATATACTTTAAAAGACAAAGTATATAGAAAGGGTCTTTTTGCATGCAAAAAAACTTAAAAGCAGGAACAATACTAAAGAAAATAGGGATTATAATAGCAGCAATTTGCACAATATTTTGTATATATGGAATAAACACTAAAGTATATTCAGCAGAAATAGATATAAGCAAGACATTTAAGGACGAAAATCTAAAAAGTGCAATACTCGAATTAGCAAAAATAGCAACAGGGGATGAAAGTAAAACAACTATAACAAAATCTGATATAGAAAAAATAGTAGAACAACCAGGAGGAACATCATTAAGACTTGCTAATAAAGGAATAACAGATTTATCAGGAATAGAAGTTTTTGCAGACAAAGATATAACATGGATATTTTTAGATTGGAATGAAATATCAAATTTAGAACCATTACAAAATTTTAGCAAATTGACTAAAATATCATTTAGTGGAAATCAGGTAGAAGATTTAACGCCACTAGCTAATATAGAAACATTAGAAAACATAACAGCAATAAATAATAAAATAACAACATTAGAGCCATTAAAAAAATTAGAAAATATAAAATATCTAACATTAGATGGCAATAATATAACAAATTTAAATCCAATAATAAACTGGACAAATCTTACAGATATATCAATTCAAAACAATCAAATAACAGAAATACCAAATATGTCAAAATTGAAGAACTTAAAAAGTGTAAATTTAAGTAATAATAAAATTGAAACACTAGAAAATCTTGCACAATTGCCAAATGTAGAAAAATTTCAAATTGATAATAACAAACTACAAAATTTACAAGGAATAGAACAATTATCTAATTTAACGATTTTAAGCTGTAGCAATAATCAAATAACAGATATATCAGCATTAGAACAATTGAAGAAATTAGAAAATTTGAATTTAAATAAAAATCAAATTCAAAATATAGAACAATTACAAAACAATACTAATCTAAAATATTTATATTTAGATAATAACTATATATTTGATTTTGAAAGTTTAAAAAATCAAGCTAATCTTCAAAAATATACCATATATAACCAAAATGTGGTAGTTGAAATAAAGGATAAAATAATACAAAATAAAGCTTTAATACCATTACCAGATTTATATGCAAGCTTATATGATAGTTCAAAATTTGTTTACAATAAAGATGCTAAAACAGAAGTGACTGGAACAAATGAATATAAAATAGATGCTGACAAAAAATATATAGAAGTAAACACACAGGACTTAAAAAATAATGGAATTACAGTAACAGTTTCAAATAACGAAAATACTATATTGAATTATCAAATAACTGCAGATACAACAGCTCCAAAAATAAGTGGAGTTGCAGAAGGAGCATCTTATACAGAAGAAATAACACCATTATGTGATGACGACGATATAGATGAAGTAATATTAAAGAAAAATAATCAAGAAGTAACATATACACTAGGAGATGTAATAAAAGAAGCTGGTAATTATATATTAATTGTAAGAGACAAGGCGGGAAATGAAACAAAAGTAAGATTTGAGATGCAAGAAAAAGTTTCAACTGAAGAATATAAAATAGATGGACAATATATCGTTGGAATCACAGATAATACTAATTTAGAAGTTTTTAAAAATAGATTAAATGGAAATGTTGATTATAATATATATAGAAATAATAATCTTATAGATACAGAAAGCATATTATCAACGGGAGATGAGCTACGAACAGTTAGAAATAAGATATTTAAAATAATTGTAAATGGTGATATTACTAAAGATGGAAAAACAGATATTAAAGATTTGGTTAAGCTAAGAAAATATTTGATAAATGCAGAACAATTTGACGATTTACAAGAAAAAGCGGCTGATGTATCAGTTGATAGCCAAATATCAATAAAAGATTTAGTACAAATGCGAAAAATTATAATAAGTAAATAATTATACGAGGAAAGATAATGATGAAAAAAACGATATATATTTTAGCTTTAATTTTAGTAATTATATTGTTCCCATTAACTGTTAATGCAGCTGGTATAGACGTAAAACTAACTTCAGAAGAACAAGAATACAGTGTTACAAATGAGACAGACACAATAAATTTAAAAATGAGTTTAGGAGATTTTGTTAATATACAAAATGGAATAGTATTAGGTTGTACTTCTATATTAGATTATGATTCATCAATTATAGAAGAAGTGACAGTAACAGGAGAAAATGGCTGGAATGTAAACTACAATAAAGCAAATAACAAAATTTTATGTGATACAAATAATGCAATGCCAAATACTGAGATAGCAACAATTGAATTGAAATTAAATAAGCAACAAATAAATGGAGATAAACAGACGAAAATATCATTAAATAACATAGAATTATCAGATGGAGAATTTAAAATAACTTCTCAAAAATCTGTGACAATAAATTTGAAAAATAATAAAACAGATAGCAATATAGCGCAAAAAGTAAGTGATATAAAAATTATAGCAGGAGAAAAAGCAATAAATACAACAGTATCTCAAAGAAATAATGAAATAACATTACCAAATGCAGGAAATTCTACTTGGTTAGTAGTAATAATTGTGATATTAATTTTACTAATGATTTTATTTAAATTTAAATCAAGAAAGATAAAATATTAAAAGGAAGGGAAGAACGAAAATGAAAAAAACAATAAAAATTATTCTAATTATTCTAATATTAGCACTAGGAATATTACCAATATATTCAAATGCTGCAACATTAAATGTTGCAATGAATGCAAATATAAGCAAAACTAAAATTAGCGAAAGCGATAAAACAGTGGAAGTTACATTAGCTTTAGGAAGCTTTTCAGGAATTGCTGAAAATAGCACATTAGGATATCAAGGAACATTAGAATATGACAATAATGTATTTGAATCAGCAACAGTTACAGGATTAAATGGATGGACAGTAACATATGATCCAACAAAGTCAACCACAATTGTAGCAGATACAGCAACAGCTAAAGCCAATATAGATATTGCAAAAATCACTTTTAAACTAAAAAGTAATTTAGAGTCAGGAGCTACAGGGAACATTCAATTAAAAAATATAGTTCTTACAGATGGAACAAATGAGACAACTTATAATAAAACATTTTCAGTAACTTTAGAAAAATCAGACGCAAAAGATAATGAAAAAAATAATACAACAAACAATGAAACAAATTCACAAACAAATACTACTAACACATCTAATACACAAAAAACAAATAATACTACAACATCTGGAAACAACACTACAAAATCAAATTTAACAACTAATACAACAGCGATTACAAAACTTCCGGCTGCAGGTTTAAATAATATAATTATTTTAGTAATAGGAATAGTAATAATTGCAGCAATTATATTTAAATTTAAATCAAGAAAAATAAGATATTAAAACAATATATTGATATCCAAGAAACTTTTAAATTCTTGGATTATTTTTTATAATATTTTAAACTTTGTGAGTAAATGTATTATTTAATTTTATATTTTAAATATATTGTCAAATTTTGGAATGTAATATATAATGCTGTATATAAACAAGGAGGATGTTTTTATGAAAAAAATTTTTATATGGGTTATATCTATATTTTTTATTCTTTCATCTTTTATATATATAAAAGAAATTTGTTTTCCAGCAATATTATTATTAATTGCGGGAATATTAATGTTACCACCTGTAAATGAAAGAATAAAAAGTTTAATTAATAATGAAGAAAAATTGGAAAAGTATAAAATAGTAAAAAATATATTAATTGTTATTTTCTTTTTAGTGTTTATGGTAAATGTGCCAACAACCACAAAAACAAATGAACCACAAGCAGTAAACAAAATAAATAATGTAAATATAGAGACAAGTGCAAGTATAGAAGAAAACCAAAATAGTAATGAAATAACTGAAAAATATGGCAAATATACAGGAGATATAGTCGATGGAAAAAAACAAGGCAATGGAAAGTTTGAATGGAATAGTGGAGCTATTTACGAAGGAGAATTTTCTAATAACCAAATAAATGGAAATGGAAAAATGACTATACCAACCTTGGGTGAGTATCAAGGAGATTTTGTTAATGGCAAAAAGTCAGGAAAAGGAAAGTATACATTTGCCAATGGTGATATCTATGATGGGGAATGGGTAGAAGATAAAATGAGCGGACAAGGTATATATACTTTTGCTAATGGCGATAAATATGAAGGAGAATTTGTAGATAATAAATTTAGCGGAACAGGAACATATACAAAAGATGGAAAACAGTATACAGGAACGTGGAAGAATAATGAATATATAAAATAAAAATTTAGGGGGATAAAATGGAAGATAAAGAAGAAAAAATGGTTCAAAAAATGAATAGAAAAATAAGCGATTTTTTATATGAAGAAGAAGGAAATATAAGCAGAGGAAAAATACTAACAGTTGGCTCATTATTATTAATTGCGGGAATATTATTTGCTGATGAAGTTTTTGGAGCACATCGTTCACATTCATCTCATAGATCACATTCTTCTCATTATTCATCTGCAACAAGTGGACATTCTAGTCATGAAAGCCATCAGAGTCATCAAAGTCACCAAAGCCATCAAAGCTCTACAGGAGGAAGTGCACATAGTAATCACAGTAGTTCAGCAGCTTCTGCAGTGCCATCAACAACTAATACTACTACGCAACCTGCTACTACAACAACCAATACTGTAAAAGAGGTTATACCAGAATTCCAAAAACCTCAAATACCACCTATTTCACCTGAGATAAAATAAAGCTTGTAAGAAGAGGAATAAATTTGCAATATGGAAAGATTATATGAAATAGAAAATGAATATATAAAAATAATATTAGATGTCGATATTTATCCAATAATTGTAATTGAAAAAACTATATCCAATTTTTTAGATATAGCATTTGCCAAAATAGAAGAAGAGAACAATAAAATAATTGTAAAATTAGTATTAAACAGCAAACAAAATACAAATAACATTGTTGGAAAATTCTATAATGAATTATTAGAAGAAAGTCTGAGATACAATATTGCTAGAGAAACTAAAGACTTGAGAGAACTAATAGTTGGTAGGGCATTATATTCAACATGTATTGAGGTAGATAATGTTGAGAATGAAAAAGAAACAATTAAAGTGGAAAATGAATCATTTTCAAGCACAGAAGAAAAAGATTATGATATAGAAGAAATTGCAGTAAATTGGTTTGAAAAAAATACGAATAAAGAGGAAAAATAATGTTAGTATATATACAAAGTATAATAGCAATAGTAATAGGAGTAATTTCTGCAATTACAGATTTTAAAGAAAAAAAGATATATAATAAATACTTAATTTGTGCAATAGTTGGAAGTACAATTGCTTATATAATATTTTGGAGACAAATCGAATTTGATTTAATAGATAAATATATATTAAATCTGTTAATAAGTATAGGAATAAGTTTTGCATTCTTTTATTTTAAAATTTGGGCAGCAGGAGATGCAAAATTATTTTTAGCGTTAGTGTTGATGATACCATATGAAGTGTATGAAACTAATGAATTTAATATATTTCCAGCACTATATTTACTAATAATGATATTTGGTATAGCATTTGTATATATAGTAATAGAAACAATTTATTTATGGATACGAGACAAGGAAAAAATTAAAAATCTGAATACTTTTAATATAACTAAAAAACAGTTTATTAATTTTCTAATACAATATTTTATGGGATATTTTATAATATTATTTATAAATAATATCTTAATGAGGTTTTTCCCAGAATTCAGATTATATAATGGAGGGCTTGCAATATTATGTAACATGTTAATCTTACTGTTTATATACAGAATTGTATCACAAATTAGATTAACTAGTGTAATTGCAATAGTATTTGCTGGATTGAATCTGATATATTATATTAAGTTTGGGTTTTATATAAATGCAATTGATATTAAGTTTCTAATTCTAGTAGTAATTATAATGCTTTTCAGGACAATTGCAGAAAAGTACAATTATCAAGAAATAAAAATTGAAAATTTAAAACCAAGAATGATTTTATCATATGGAAGTGTATTAAGATTTTATTCTTCTAGGGTAAATGGGTTACCTAAAATAACTGATGAAACAACAGACACAAGACTAACAGAAGAAGAAGTAAATAGCATAAAAAGATGGAGCAAAACTAAAAAAGGACAGGAAAATATAGAAATAGTAAGACATATTCCATTTGCGCCATTTATATTGTTAGGTGAAATATTATTTTGGATTTTAAAATTATATATATAGATAGGAAGGAAAAATGGACAGACCACTTATATTAAGAGGACAAACAGTTATACGAAACATTGATGAATATATTATAGGAAAAGTAATAAAAAATAAAAATGTAGAAAACAAAAAAAATTATATTCAAATATTAGATGATGCTAATATAGGATTATTTGAAACTGGATATTTGGGATATATTTTTGAACATAAGCCTGAGTTAATCAATTTAGAGAACATAAATTATTGTTATGAAATAAAAGATTTTGAAACTTTAATTGATTATGATGTTATTGAAATTGTAAATAATAAAGATATTAAAGTGTTATATAGAGATGATTCAGAAGATAATGCAATTTTAGTTACTAATCAATGTAATTCAAATTGTATTATGTGCCCTGATTCAGATTTTGTAAGAAATACAAAAGAGAATCCTGATATAAGAAAAATTATAAAACAAATAAGTTGTATACCAGATGATACAAAACATATTACTATAACAGGTGGAGAACCAGGTTTATTAAAGGAAAATTTAATAGAAATTTTAAGAAAATGTAAAGAATGTTTACCAGAAACTGAGTTTTTATTATTATCTAATGGAAGGATTTTTTCTAATACATTATTTGTAAATCAGGTAAATGGGAACATTCCTAATAATATAAGAATTGCAATTCCTATATATGCGGATAATGCTGAAATACACGATAATATAACTAGAACTAAAAATAGTTTTGAACAAGCTGTTGTGGGAATCAAAAAATTGTTAGCCAGAGAGATACCTGTAGAAGTAAGAATAGTAGTATTAAAGAAAAACTATAAGATATTAGAAAATATAGCAAATTTTATAGTAAAAGAAATGCCAAAAGTAACAATTGTAAATATAATGGCATTAGAAATGACAGGAAATGCATATAAAAATAAAGAAGAAGTTTGGATAAATTTTGATAAAATAAAAGAACCAATATATAATGCAAGCACAATTTTGATAAGAGCTGGAATTACAACAAACTTGTATAATTTTCCATTATGTAATTTAGACGAAAGAGTATATTCAATAGCACGTAAAAGTATAACAGACTATAAAGTAAGATATAAACCAGAATGCATAGAATGTAAAGCAAAAGAAAAATGTGGAGGATTTTTTAATTCAACAATAAATGTAAAAGATATAAAAATAGAACCTATAAAATAAAGAGGAAAAGATATGTATAAATTAAATTACTTTAATTTTAAAAAAAATAATAACAATTATTTACTAACAAATGATATAGGAGAATATGCCTTTATAGAGAATGAAGAATTTAAAAAATTAGTAAATAAAGGCAAACTAAAAGAAGAAACACAAAAAGAGTTGTTAGAAAAAGGCTTTATATACGAAACTAATAAGGAATTATTTACAGAAAATATGTATCTAAAATTAAGAAATCAAAAAGAATATTTGCTAACTGCTACGACATTACACATATTTGTAGTAAGTAAAAACTGTAATTTTAATTGTGTATATTGTCAAGCTGGAAACTTGAATCAAAAACAAGATTATAAAATGAGTATTGAAACCGCAAAAAGGTCAGCAGATATTGCTTTGCAAGCACCTAATAAGTATTTAAGTTTTGAATTTCAAGGAGGAGAACCGCTTACAAATTTTGAGGTAATAAAATATATTGTGGAATATTCTAAAGAAAATGCAAATGGAAAGCAAATTGATTACAATGTTGTTTCAAATCTAACCTTGTTAACAGACGAAATGATAGATTTTTTTAAGGAAAACAATGTATCTATATGTACTTCAATAGATGGAAATGAAGAATTGCAAAATAGAAATAGACCATATAAGGATGGAAATTCATATAGAAAAACAGTAGAACAAATAGAAAAATTAAGAGAAAAAGGAATAAATGTTAGTGCCATCGAAACAACTACAAAATATAGTTTAAATAAATTTAAAGAAATAGTAGACGAATACATAAAATTAAAATTAAATAGTATATTTATACGTCCATTAACAAAACTTGGAAAAGCTGATTCTAATTGGGATAGAATAGGCTATAGTGCAGAAGAATTTTTAGAATTTTATAAAAATGCCTTAAAATATATTATACAAAAAAATAAGGAAGGAACATTTTTAGTGGAAGGTCATAGTAATATTTTTTTGAAAAAGATATTATTGCATCAACCTGTAAATTATATGGAACTGCGTTCACCTTGTGGAGGAGCTATTGGTCAAATAGCATATTATTATGATGGGAATATATATACTTGTGACGAAGGACGAATGCTTGCAGAAATGGGAAATGATAGTTTCAAACTTGGAAATGTATATGAAGATACATATCAAAATCTAATGAAATGTGACTGTACTAAAGCTATGTGTGTTTCTTCTTGTATAGAATGCTTACCATATTGCTCTAGCTGTGTATATATGCCATATTGTGGAACTTGTCCTGTTATAAATTTAGCACAAGATGACAATATTTTTGCCAGAAAACCTAAGGAGTTTAGATGTCAAATATATGGTGGAATTTTAGAAATATTATTTGACTATATAGAGAACGACAAAGAAGTTAGACAAATATTTGAAAAATGGATTAGCTAAGTATAGGCGTTTTATATCCAAGAAACTTATGAAGCCTTGGATTATTTTTTATTACAATATCTTGATTTTTTTTGCTAAAAATATTGCAAAAAAATAAACTTAAATGTATACTATAAAAGTGCAGAAAACAAAAGAAAAATAAGAAAAAAATAAGGGGGAAGAAATGGAAGAATTAGATCTAAAAGAATTATTTGTAATGTTTTGGAACCAAAAAGTGCAAATAATACTAATGGTATTAATATTTGTGGTAATAGGAATAATATATACTGTAGGATTTACAACACCAAAATATAGTGCTTCAACATCATTATTGTTGGCTGGTTCTGGTTCTAGTGGAACACAGACAAATACAATAACAACAACAGATGTAACACTAAACTCTAAACTAGTTTCTACATATAGTGAGTTAGTAAAAAGTAAAAATGTATTAGGACAAGTTATTTCTAATTTAAATATAAATGAAGATTATGAAACATTAAAAAATAATATTGCAGTAACAAATGTAAAAGATACAGAAATGATAAAAATCACAGTAACTACAGAAAATGCACAAAATGCAGCTAAAATAGCAAATGAAACAGCAAAAGTATTTATAGAAAAAGTTGCAAATGATTTTTACAACATAAATAATGTTCATATTGTAGATGAGGCAGAAGTTAACACAACACCATCAAACATTAACCACAAGAAAGATATTTTAATATTTGCTTTTATTGGTTTAGTTATAGCAGTAATATATGTTCTAATTGCAAATATGTTAGATACCACAATTAAAACAGCAGAAGAGGTAGAAAAAGAATATAAATTGCCTGTATTAGCTTCAATACCATTATATACTGGTGACACACAAAAAGGAAAAGGAGGAAGAAGATAATGAAAAGAGAATTAATAGTACATCAAGATCCTAAATCTCCAATTTCTGAAGTGTTTAGAACATTAAGAACTAATATTCAATTTATGAATACTAAAGGAAAATTAAAAACAATATTAGTAACATCAACTTTACCAGGGGAAGGTAAAAGCTGGGTATCATCAAATTTAGCGGTGACTTTTGCTCAAGCAGGTAAAAAAGTTGTATTAATAGATGCAGATATGAGAAAAGGAAGACAATATTCAATATTTGAAGTTTCACCAAGACCAGGACTTTCAAATTATTTGTCAGGAATAGATGAATCTAATGACGAAAATCATAAGATAAATTTAGTTGACTACATACAAGAAACAGATGTAGAAAATTTATATTTAATAGCTGCAGGTAATATCCCACCAAATCCAGCAGAACTTTTAATTGCTCCACAAATGGTTGATTTATTAGAACAATTAAAAGAAATATGTGATATTGTTATAATAGATGGAACACCAAGCCAATTAGTTACAGATGCTCTAATATTAGCTAGGTTAGTTGATTCAACATTAATTGTAACTGCCAGTAAACAAACTAAGAAAGAGGATTTAAAAAGAGTTATTGCAAATATTGAGCAGGTTGGTGGAAAAATTGCTGGTGTTGTTGTAAATAAAATACCAATAAATGCTAAAAAATACGAGCAATCATACTATTATGGTTCTACTACAATGTCAAGGTCAAAAGGAAACAACAGGACAGGGCAAAGGAGTATGCCAAGAACAACATCTAAAAGGCCAAATAGAGAAATGTATAATAGAGCATCAAACTTAATGGCTCAAAGTAGTAGAACAAGCAACAATGAAATAGGACAAAAAAATGTTTCGGAAGAAAAGAATTTAGAAAATAATGTCCAAAATGAAATGCCAAAATCATTACAAAGTAGAATAAATGTAGAAACAAAAGAAGAAATATCAATAGAAAAAACTCAAGAGATATTAGATCAAATAAATCAGTATCTTGATGAAGAAAAGAAAAAAATGAATTAGGAATAACAAAAGGAGAAACAAATCAATGATAGACGTACATTCACACATATTACCCAATATTGATGACGGATCAAGAAGTATAGATGAAACATTCAATTTAATAAAAGAAGCAAAAGAAGCAGGATTTGAAGGAATTATTTGTACATCACATTATATGGAAAACTATTATGAAACAGATAGACCAGAAAGAGAAGTATGGATAAATGCAATACATGAAAATCTAAAAAATAAAGATATAGAGATGAATCTATATTTAGGAAATGAAATATATATGTCTGATAATATAATAAAATTATTAGAAGATGGAAAAGCAACTACAATGAATGATACAAGTTATGTGCTATTTGAGTTACCACTAAATGTAGAGCCAATGAATTTATACGATATGGTTTATGAGATGCAACAATATAAAATAGTTCCAATCTTGGCACATCCAGAAAGATATAGTTTTGTGCAAACAGATCCAGAACTAATATATGATTTAATTGATAAAGGTGTATTAATGCAAGCAAATTATGGAAGCATTGTAGGACAATACGGTAAAAAGGCACAAATGATTGTACAAAAGTTTCTAGAAAATAACATGATACATATGTTGGGAACAGATGCACATAGGCAAAATACAATATATCCAAAAATACCAGAAATACTGGTGGAATTAAAATCATTAATTGGAGAAGAAAAATTAAATGAATTAACTACAATTAATCCAGAATTAGTAATAAATAATAAAAGAATTGATATTAGAAAACCATATAAATTTGAATTAACAATAAAAGAAAAAATGTCAATGTATGCAGAAGAAGCAATACAAAAAGTAAAAAATAAAATTAGAAAAAATCAAAGTGCGAGACATTAGTATATATAAATATTTTAATAATAGATAATAAGATAAACATAAAGTTTAAAAATATTATTTAAGTCCATAGATGTGGGCAGGAAAGGAAGTAATTTTATGAGAAAATATTTTGGAACAGATGGTATTAGGAGAATTGCAAATACAGAATTGACTCCTGAACTAGTGTATAAAGTAGCAAAGGCGGGTGCATATGTTTTATCTAAACACACAGACCATGCACCAACAATATTAATTGGTAGAGATACACGTATTTCAGGAACATTAATAGAAAGTGCAATGGTAGCAGGATTTTTAAGTTATGGAGCTAACGTTAAGTTATTAGGTGTAATTCCAACACCAGCAGTTGCATATTTAACAAGAAAACTAAATGCTGATGCAAGTGTTGTTATTTCAGCTTCACACAATACTTTTGAATTTAATGGAATAAAATATTTTAGTAATAAAGGAATGAAAATTCCAGATAATCTTGAAGAAGAAATTGAAGAAATAATGGAATCTGATAAATTTGCTGAATTAACAGCAAAAAATGAAAATATAGGTGTTTCAGAATATGCTTTGGATTTAATGGATGAATATGTATATTTCTTTAGAAAAAATTTCGACGATGTTATTGATAAATACAATGATAAAGATTTTGTAGTTGCATTAGATACAGCAAATGGAGCAACATCAGTTGTTGCAGAAAAAGTATTTCAAGCGTTAGGAATAAACTATAGAATTATTAATAATCATCCAGATGGAATAAATATTAATGCTAATTGTGGTTCAACACATTTAGAAGGACTAAAAAAATACGTAGTAGAAAATCATATGAGCCTAGGAGTTGCCTATGATGGTGATGGAGATAGATGCTTAGCTGTAGATGAAAAAGGAAATGAAATTGATGGAGATAAATTACTTGCAATAATTTCACAAAATCTAAAAAGAAAAGGAAAACTAAAAAAGGATACAATAGTTGCAACTGTTATGAGTAATTTAGGTTTGAATAAATATGCTAGAGATAATGGATTAGAATTATTGCAAACTAAAGTTGGAGACAGATATGTTTTAGAAGAAATGTTGAAAGATGGATACAACCTAGGTGGGGAACAATCTGGACACGTAATTTTATTAGATTACAACCCAACAGGTGATGGAATCCTAACATCATTAATGTTAATTAGTACAATTTTAGAAGAAGGCAAAAAAGCTTCTGAATTAAGTGAAATTGTAAAACTATATCCACAAGTTTTAGTAAATGCAAAAGTGGATAGTAACAAAAAATACGATTATGATAAAGATAAAGAAATAAAAGATGCAATTGATAAATTGGAAAGAGAATTTGCTGGAAATGGTAGAGTTTTAATAAGACCTTCTGGAACAGAACCATTAGTAAGAGTTATGATTGAAGGAGAAGATCAAGAATATATTACTAAAAAAGCTCAAGATATTGCTGATTTGATTGAGAAAAAATTAAAATAGGCAATGTATTAAATTGGTATAAATATAATGCTTTACCATTATGTAACAAAAATGTAATATAATCGTAAACAAAAAAGATTGATTTAAATCTATAATAATGATATTATAGTACTAGTAAAACAAAAGAAAATTGGAGGGGGTCAAATGTTCATTTTTGATATATCTAACCCATTAACGTTATTATTAATGTTAGCAGTAACAGTATTATTAATCTTTTTATCTCAAGAGGTAAAAAAGAGTATGCTAGTAGCTAGTATGTTATTTGTATATTTAGTTCTTTTAATTGTACATGTAGCACAAATTGCAACATTAGCACCAGAATATAGATATTTATTAGAAACGTTATCTAGATGTATTGTAATTGATTTTATATTTGTATTTGTTTCATTTTTCTCATATTTATGGGTTGATGATATTGAAACAAAAATTACAGGTAAAAAGAGTTTGGATAACAGTCTAGACTGGTTCTGGAAAAAAGTTTAATTAAGTAATTAGAATTAAGGAGATTCATTTTTATGAATCTCTTTTTTTGGAATATAAACTAAAACATTAAAATAAATATAAAATTTAGTTATCATAATTTGAAATATAAGTGAATATATTAAATATAATAGACCTAATAAGGAGAAAATTATGTTTAATATGGCTGTATTAAGATTAAAAGATATAATTAAATATGGAATTGTATTTATAATTAGTTTATCAGTAATCGTATTTTGTACTAACAGTTTTATAGAAATAAATAATAAAAAAGCTAGTGAAGTAAAAAGGTTAGAAAAGCCAAATTTTTTAGCTAATAAAAGTTTTGTAGAAATATTAGATCAAACAGTTCCGGAAATAGAAAATATCAATGGAAAATATAAAAAAGATAACCTAAATGATAAAGCCAAAAATAAGAATAATATTTTAGAAATAATGTTAAAGACACAAATAAGTTCAATTAAAGGAATGGAGAAAATTGAAGAAAATCAAAAAAATGAAGAGTTAGTAGTTAACCAAAATCAGGAAGATAATACGAAAACAAGTATAAATGATGAAAGCAGTACAGATGAACAAAAAACAGAAATTGCTCAAGCAGGAGTTACAACACAAGTAATAACTCAAAATCCTATAGCAGAAAAAAGTAATGCTCAATATGGAAAAGTAAAAATAAAAAACGAAACAGATTATGAACTAACGCAGGATATGTTAAAACCAGACATTTCAATAGATAATAAAAATGTAATAATTTTTCATACACACAGTTGTGAAAGCTACACATCAAGTGAAAAATACCCATATATACCAACAGGCACTTATAGAACAACAGATTTAAATTATACAGTTACAAGGGTGGGAACTGAACTTGAAAGTCAACTAAAAAGCTATAACTTTAATGTAATACATAATAAAGATTATCATGATTATCCATCTTATAATGGGTCATATACACGTTCATTAAAAACTGTGGATGGAATTTTACAAACAATGCCAAGTGATATAATTATTGATTTACATAGAGATGCAGTAGGCTCAAGAAGTGATTATGCTCCAACCGTGAAAATCGGTGATGAAGAAGCTGCACAAATAATGTTCGTAATAGGAACAAATAATGGCGGATTATGGCATCCAAATTGGAATCAAAATTTGAAATTTGCAGTAAAAGTACAAGAAAAAGCGGAGGAACTGTATCCAGGGCTATTTAAACCAATAATGCTTACAAAATCAAGATATAATCAACATACTGGAAAATATGCCAATATAATAGAAGTTGGGGCAACAGGAAATACTTTAGAACAATGTCTGAATAGTATGAAATACTTGGCTAAAATTATGAACGAAATAACCTGAATTTGGGGACGGAGCAAAAAATCATTTTTATATAAAATTTTTAAAATGATTTTTTGCTCCGTCCCCAAAATCACTTGAATTTTATTCTAACTTTGTATATAATGTGAGCAGAAAATTCAAAAGAAAGTTGAGGGACATATTATGGCAGAAATTAAATTAAATTTAAAAAATTCAGGAATTACGCAAAAAAGTATTATGGAATATAAGGCACAAATTGAAAATATTCATAAAGATTTACATAGAAGAGCGAATGATGAAAACGATTTTGTTGGTTGGTTAGAGTTACCAACTAATTATGATAAAGAAGAATTTAAAAGAATAAAAAAAGCAGCAAAGAAAATAAAAAAAGAGTCTGATATATTAGTAGTAATAGGAATAGGAGGATCATATTTAGGTGCAAGAGCAGTTATTGAATCTCTAACTAGTTCGTTTTACAATATGTTACCAGATAAGCAAAGAAAATATCCTCAAATTTTATATGCAGGAAATAATTTGAGTTCAAACTATTTAAATGAATTAATAGAATATATTGGTGATAAAGATTTTTCTGTAAATGTAATATCTAAATCTGGTACAACAACAGAGCCTGCAATTGCTTTTAGAGTATTTAGAGAAATTCTAGAAAATAAATATGGAATTGACGAGGCAAGAAGTAGAATATATGCAACCACAGATAAAGAAAAAGGAGCATTAAAAACATTAGCTGAAAATGAAGGATATGAACAATTTGTTGTTCCAGATAATATTGGAGGAAGATATTCTGTTTTAACAGCAGTGGGGTTACTTCCAATCGCAACTGCTGGAATTGATATAGACAAGCTAATGGAAGGGGCTAGAGTAGCACAAGAAAGATATAATGATCCAAATCTAAAATATAATGAATGTTATCAATATGCAGTTGTAAGAAATATTTTATATAAGCTATATAAAAATACAGAAATATTAGTAAATTATGAGCCTAAAATGCACTATTTTACAGAATGGTGGAAACAACTATTTGGAGAAAGTGAAGGTAAGGACGAAAAAGGAATTTTACCAGTAGGAGTAGATAATACAACAGATTTACATTCAATGGGACAATATATTCAAGAAGGAAGAAGAAACTTATTTGAAACAGTAGTTTCAGTAAAAACACCAAATTCTGATTTTATTATAAACTCAGATGATGACAATTTAGATGGCTTAAATTATTTAGCAGGCAAGAAATTAGACTATGTAAATAAAAAAGCAATGGAAGGAACTGTGCAAGCACACGTTTCTGGAGATGTACCTAATATAGGAGTTTTAATGAATAAATTAGACGAAGAAAATATAGGGGAACTAATATATTTCTTTGAAAAAGCATGTGCGATGTCAGGAAGCCTATTAGGAGTAAATCCGTTTAATCAACCAGGAGTAGAGAAATATAAAAAAAATATGTTTAAATTATTAAAAAAACCAGGATATTAAAAGTAAAAAGGGACGATAAAATGTTTTATGAAGAAAAATTTAAAATTGGATTAAAAGATATTGGAAAAGAAAACAGGGTAAAAAATAAAGCTATATTAGAAATGTTAGAAAATATAGGAGCGTTTCAATCTGACATTATAGGATATGGAATCAATGATGTACTAAAAAATAAGGTTACATGGATTTTATTGGATTGGAAATTGAAAATTATAGATAGACCAAAATATGACCAAGAAATAAAGATAAAAACTTGGGCAAGATATGCAAATAAATTTTTTACTTATCGAGATTATGAATTATATGTAGACAGCAAACTTGTTGCAATTGCGACATCAAAGTGGGCATTAGTCAATGTTGAAACAGGAAAAATGGCAGGTATATCACAAAAAGTTTTAGATGCATATCAAGTAGAGGAAAAACACGTTTTTGAAGAAAAAGATATGGACAAGATAAAAGCACCAGATAATTATGAATCATCTATAAAATATACTGTTATAAGAAAGGATATAGATGTAAACAAGCATTTACATAACTTATATTACTTAGATTTAGCATATGAAGCATTACCAGAAGAAGTATATGAACAAGAAAGACCTTTTGATAATGTAAGAATTATGTATAAAAAAGAAGTCAAACTTGGAGAACAGGTTGAATGTCAATATACAAAGCAAGGACAAAAACATATAGTAACAATAAAAAACAAGGATAATACTAAAATTCATTCCGTAATTGAGTTATATTAATATAAGACTCAAAAAGATAAAATGTAAAAATTAGTAGGACAAAATGAAAAAAAGTGATTAAAAAACTTGAAATTGGAGAAAAATGTGTTATAATATCAGTTGGTTCAAAAAAGGGAGGAATTTATAATGAACGAACAATTAAGAAAAACAAAAATAATTGGAACAATAGGACCTGCAAGTGAAAGTGAAGAAATGTTCACAAAAATAGTTGAAGCAGGATTAAATGTAGCAAGAATTAACTTTTCTCATGGTGGATATGAAGAAAACAAAGAAAAAATTGAAACAATTAAGAGAGTTAGAGCAAAATTGGAGAGACCAATTGCTTTAATGCTTGATACTAAAGGACCTGAAATTAGAACAGGTGTATTAGAGTCAGGAAACGAAAAAGTTGAAGTAAAAGAAGGACAAACATTTACATTTGTTCATGATGATATTATAGGAAATAACGAAAAAACAACGATTACTTACAAAGATTTATACAAAGAAGTAAAAGTTGGAACAGAAATGTTAGTTGATGATGGAGCTTTAAAATTTAGAGTAACAGAAATAAAAGACAAAGATATTATATGTGTTGCTTTAAATACTGCTAAATTAGGAAGCAGAAAAACAATTAATATTCCATCAGTAAATATTCAAATGAAATTTTTATCAGAAAAAGATGTTAAAGATATTACTCAAGGAATACCAGCAGGATTTGATTATATTGCAGCATCATTTGTAAGAAGAGCACAAGATGTTAGAGATATAAAAGAATTATTAAAAGCAAATGGTGGAGAAAGAATAAAAATTATTTCTAAAATTGAATGTCAAGAAGGAATTGAAAACTTTGACGAAATATTAGAAGAATCAGATGGAATAATGGTAGCTCGTGGAGATATGGGTGTAGAAGTTCCAATGGAAATGGTTCCTATATATCAAAAACAAATTATCAAAAAATGTAATAAAATAGGAAAACCTGTAGTTACAGCAACACAAATGCTAGAATCAATGACATTAAACCCAAGACCAACAAGAGCAGAAGTTAGTGACGTTTCTAATGCTGTATATGATGTTACAAGTGATATAATGCTTTCTGGAGAATGTGCTATGGGTAAATATCCTGTAGAATGTATAACTGCAATGGTTAAAATTTCAAAAGAAACAGAAAAATCAATTCATTATTGGAAAAGATTTTATAAGAGAAGTTTTGATCATAACAAAAAAGATATGGAAGAAGCTATTGCTTATACAACAGCTATTACATCTGAACAAGTTGCAGCAGATGCAATTGTTGCATATACACATACAGGAAGATCAATAGAAAAATTAGCATCATTAGCAACAGAATGTCCAGTATTTGCAATAACAGATGATGAAAAAACATATAATCAATTAGCATTAGTATTTAATACTATACCAGTATTATGTGAAAATGCAAATTCAATAGACGAAACTATAGTAAATGGAATAGAAAAATTAAAAGAAAAAGAATTATTAACTGAAGGTGATATGGTTGTTTTAGCTGGTGGAGCATCAGCATTAAAATCAGAAGCTAAAGGTAAAGTTATTGGTGGATGTGTTAGAATTTAGATATATTCTAAAAGAAACATAATGTCCAAAATAGAAAAGCGAATTTTAAATTATACTGTTGTAATTTGATTTCGCTTTTTTTATATATTATAAATTTGCATTTTTATTGGTAATTAAATTGAAAATATGTTATACTATAAAAGGAAAAAATAACCGGAAAGGAAAAATAAATATGGCAAAACCAATTGTAGCAATAATAGGAAAACCCAATGTAGGAAAATCTACTTTTTTTAATTATTTAGCAGGAACAAGGATATCTATTGTAGAAGACACACCAGGTGTTACAAGAGATAGAATTTATGCTGAAACTAATTGGAGAGGTAGAGATTTTACTCTAATAGACACAGGTGGAATTGAACCTGATTCAGATGATATAATACTTTCTCAAATGAGAGAACAAGCAAACTTAGCAATAGAAATGGCAGATGTAATAATATTTTTAACAGATGTAAGGCAAGGAGTAACAGCTGCAGACCAAGAAATAGCATTGATGTTAAAAAAATCTAAAAAGCCAATTGTTTTAGTGTGCAACAAAACAGACAATTTAGAAAAATATCAAAATGAAGTATATGAATTTTATAATTTAGGAATAGGAGAACCACATCCAATCTCAGCATCAAATGCCATTGGAATAGGAGATGTTTTAGACGAAATATATGAACATTTTCCTAAACAAAATGAAAATGAAGAAGACGGATTAATAACAAAAGTTGCTTTAATAGGAAAACCAAATGTAGGAAAATCTTCTTTAGTTAACAGAATTATAGGCGAAAATAGAAGTATTGTAAGTGATATTCCAGGAACAACAAGAGATGCAATTGATACAAACTTTAAAAACGATAAAGGCGAATATATTTTAATAGATACAGCAGGTTTAAGAAGAAAAAGCAAAATAAAAGAAGATATCGAAAAATACAGTATAATTAGAACAATGCTTGCAATCGAAAGAGCAGATGTGTGTTTAATGATGATAGATGCAACACAAGGAGTTACAGACCAAGATACTAAAATTGCAGGAGAAGCACATGAAGCGGGAAAAGGTGTAATAATTGTAGTAAACAAATGGGATGCAATAGAAAAAGATAATCATACACTAGAAGCTTATAAAAAAGATGTTTATGAAAAATTAAAATATCTTTCATATGCACCTATAATATTTATTTCTGCAAAAACAGGACAAAGAGTAAATAAATTATTTGAATTAATAAATTATGTAGCAGAACAAAATTGTATGAGAATAAAAACATCTGTGCTAAATCAGGTTGTAAATGAAGCAATTGCAATAGTTCAACCACCATCTGATAAAGGAAGAAGATTAAGAATCTATTATGGAACACAAGTATCAACAAAACCACCAACATTTGTTATATTTGTAAATGATAAAAGTCTATTCCATTTCTCATATGAAAGATATTTAGTAAATCAAATAAGAAAAGAATTTGGATTAGAAGGAACACCAGTAAGAATAATCGTAAGAGAAAAATCTGATAAAGAAGCTCAAAAGGAGGGGTATTAAAATGGTTATATACATAATTATGGCATTAATTGCATATGTAATAGGAAGTATAAATTTTTCAGTTATAATAAGTAAAAAAGTAGCAGGATTTGATGTAAGAGAAAAAGGAAGCGGAAATGCAGGAAGTACAAATATGTTACGTTCTGTAGGGAAAAAAGCAGCAGCATTAACTTTGGTATGTGACATTTTAAAAGGAGTTATATCTATAGGAATCGCAGTTGTATTAGGAAATATGGTACAAGATATAAATAGAGAACTATTAGTACAAATAGCAGGAATCGCAGTTGTATTAGGACATACTTTCCCAGTATTTTTTGGATTTAAAGGTGGAAAAGGTGTTGCAACATCATTAGGAGTACTATTAATAAGCAACTGGCAAATAGGATTAATATGTCTAGTATTTGCATTGGTACTTATGGCTTTAACAAAAATGGTATCACTTGGATCTTGTGGAGCAGCAGTTCTATACCCAGTTTTAACTTTATTTATAAACCAACATTATACAGTTTTAACAGAAGGAAAAAGTGGAAAAGCGTATTTAATTTATAGTATTATTTTAGCTGTAATTGTATTATATAATCATAGAAGTAATATAAAAAGATTATTAAATGGAACTGAAAACAAATTAAGTTTTAAAAGTGCCAAATAGAAATAAATGTGTAGAAACAGCTGACACTGAGAATTGTATTAAGCAAAAAAGCAACAAAGGTGTATAAATAATATGCTGAAAAAATTAACAGTTAGGGGCTTTGATAGTAAATTGGAAAGGAACGAAAGATTATGAGAAACGTAGCAATAATAGGAAGCGGAAGCTGGGGTACAGCATTAGCTGTATGTTTAGCCAACAACGGAAACAATGTAAAGATTTGGTCTTTTTGTGAAGAAGAAAAAGATTTAATAAATAATAAAAAACAATGCAAGTTTTTGCCAGGAGTAGTAATTCCTAATAATGTGGAATGTATGACTGATTTTGAAAAGGTAATTGATGGAGCAGATTTTATATTACATGTAACACCATCAAAATTTACAAGATCTACATTTAAACAATATAAACAATATGTAGGAGACAAACCAGTAATTATTTGTTCAAAAGGATTTGAAAAAGAAACATTACAAACATTAGATGATGTAATAAAAGATGAATTACCATCAGCAAAAATTGGAGTTCTAACAGGACCTAGCCATGCAGAAGAAGTTGCTATAAGTATTCCGACAGTGTTAGTTATAGCATCTGAACATGAAGAAATATTACCACTTATACAAGACACATTTATGTCTAAAAATATGAGAATATATACATCAACAGATGTAAAAGGACTTGAATTAGGAGGAGCATTAAAAAATATTATTGCATTTTGTGCTGGCGTAGCAGCTGGAATTGGATTAGGAGATAACTCATTTGCGGCATTAATTACTAGAGGTTTAGGTGAAATATCAAGATTAGGTGTTAAATTAGGTGGAAAACAAGAAACATTTTATGGATTAAGTGGACTTGGAGATTTAATTGTTACATGTCTTAGTGAACATAGCAGAAATAGAAGAGCAGGAAAACTAATAGGTCAAGGAAAAACACTTGAAGAAACAAGAAAAGAAGTTGGAATGGTAATAGAAAGTATAGACAATATAGATGTAGCTTATGAATTAGGGAAAAGAAATAATATATATATGCCAATAATAGAAACAGTATATGATGTTATTTATAATGGATTAGATCCTAAAAAAGCTGTTGAAGATTTAATGACAAGAGAAAAGAAAAGTGAAATCTAATATTTGTGCTAAAATTACACTAAGCAGAAATTTTGTTTTATAATTTTTCTAAAAAACAAATAAAATATTAAATTAATAATAAATTTAATATAAATGGTAAATAATATGAAAAAAAGAAAGGATGAATATAATGGAATTTTTTGATAAATTGAGTAAAAAAGCGTCAGAAGCATATAAAATTACAGCTGACAAAACAGGTAAAATAGCTAAGGAAACTAAATTAAAATTAAAAATTAGCGAGTTAAAGTCAGAAATAAATACAATATATACTGAAATTGGTAAAAAGGCATATGAAAAACATACAATAAAAAATGGTGGCGAGAAATGCACTGAAAATGTATGTGAACAAATAAAAGAAAAATGTTTAAAAATAGATATGCTAAGCGATGAAATAGATAATTTATTAAAACAATGTCTAGAATTGAAAGATAAAAAACAATGTGAAAATTGTTATGCAGAAATAGAAAAAGATGTTAAATTTTGCCCACACTGTGGAGCTAAGCAAGAAGAAGAAATTGCAGTTGAAGCAGAAGTACTAGAAGCAACAGAAAGTAGTAATTCTGATGACGATGATAATGCATTTGGAGCAGAACAAGAACCAGAAAATAAAGATAATAGTGATGATATAGAAGAACAAAAAGAAAAAACTAATTTAGAAAAAACAGTTGAAGTAGAATCAAATGTTGAAACACAAATAGATTCAACTGAAATTGAAGAAGCTAAAAAAGAAGTAAAAGAAGACGGAGAACAATAATGAAATTAGTTGTACAAAGAGTGAAAAATGCACAAGTAAAAGTAGACGACAAAATAGTAGGAGAAATAAAGCAAGGTTTCTTGGTATTACTAGGTGTTACACATAGTGATACCAAAGAACAAGCTGATTATTTAGTGAAAAAATTGTGTAAACTAAGAGTTTTCAAAGATGAAAACGATAAAATGAATTTAGGTCTAAAAGATATAAATGGAGAATTATTAATAGTTTCACAATTTACACTATATGCAGACTGTTCTAATGGAAATAGACCATCTTTTATAAATGCTGCTAAACCAGAACAAGCGAAAGAATTATATGAATACTTTTGCGAACAATGTGAGCAAAATAACATTAAAGTAGCAAAAGGAATATTTGGAGCAGATATGAAAGTTAGCCTTTTAAATGATGGTCCAGTAACAATAATAATGGAAAAGTAGTTAATAAGGAAAACGTTCATATAAGTATTTAATTATATCATTAGCATTATCTTCTGTTATTGTAATAAACAAATTCTTGTCAATACATATTAACATTTTTAAATTATATAAATCAGAATTATCAATATAAACACCAATTATCTCAGCAAGTTCAATGGGATTGGTGTATTTTTTTTCCCAATTTAAATTATTATAAATTTCTAAATCTGTATTATAAAAGCGACTTAAAAAATCATTTAATTCGCCTTTTTTAGTACTATATAAATTTACAGTAGCAAACATAATAAATTATTCCTTGTAGTAGTATTTAGGTTTTTAAGAGGATTTACCTATAAACCAATATGTATTAAAAAAATCAAATTATATTAATAGTATTAAAAAATAAATAAAAATATATACAAAGAATAAAGTAAATAAAAAATGTAAATAATAGAAAAAATGGAGGGAAAAAATTTGAAAAAAAATAAAATAATATTGTTTATTGCAACAATGACAATTTTAATTGTAATTTTTGTATTAATATATAGAAATATTAGTAATAGTAATAATACTCAAACTCAAGAAGAAAAAGCATTTACTGAAATTGAATTTTTAGATGGAGAATTAGTAAATCTATTTAATCAAATGAATAATATAGAAATTAGAAATTACAATGTATCTGTAACTCAAATTAATGAAAAAGGCGACAAAAATGAAGAAGATGCTCAAGCAAATAAAAACGGAGAAAGCAAAAACAGTAATTCAAGTAGTGAATCTAATAATACGTCTGGAGGTAGTTCAAAAGATAGCTCTAGTGGTAATAGTACAGACAGTACAGATAGTTCGTTACAAAATTCTCAAAATGGGAATAGTACAACTAAAAATGAAGAATTTCAATTGCAATCAACAAGTGTATTGTTAAGGAGTGACCAAATAGATTGGGACGAGATAAAAACCAGAATTGAAACATTATATTTATCTATCCCAACAATAACATTAGATTTATATCAAATACAAGTAAACCAAGATGATATATTAAATTTCAACAAAGAATTAGATTCATTAACCTTATTAGTTGAGCAAGAAAGAAAAGAAGAATGTTTAAATAAATTAGCAACAATATATGAATATATTCCTAAATTTGCGGAAAAAGCAACAACTGATGAATTAGAAAAAACAATATTAGAAACAAAGAAAAATTTATTTAAAGGATATAGCAAACTGGATAGTAAAAATTGGAGTGAAATATCACAAGATGTAAATCAAACAGTAGAAAGTTTTACAAAACTATTAACAAAAGTTAGTGAAAAAGATAGTAAACAATATACTATAAACAAAATTTATGTGATGTTAAATGAATTGAAAAATGCAGTAAACATACAAGATACAAATGTTTTTTTGATAAAGTATAAAAATATATTGGAAGAATTAAATGATTTATAAAATTCATAGATTATTTGGTCGCTTACGCGGTATTTCATAAAATAATATTAAAATTATTAAAAATTTGCATTGTATAGCAAATTATTTCAAAAGAATTTATAGACATCGTAATAATTTTATGTTATTATGTATATTGCTAAAGTAAATTAAATAGTCGCTGGTAAATTTCGAAAGAAATTACGAGAGGAAAGTCCGGGCTCCATAGAGCAATGATGCTAGATAACGTCTAGTGAGGGTGACCTTAAGGAAAGTGCAACAGAAAATAACCGCCTTAGTTTACTAAGGTAAGGATGAAAAGGTGAGGTAAGAGCTCACCGCCATTATGGTGACATAGTGGGTCTGTGTAAACCCCATCTGGAGCAACACCTTGTAAAGAAGATTAAGCCTGCTCGGTGCCTTCTTAATTTGCGTGGCTTGAGGCAAATAGCGATATTTGTCCTAGATAAATGACTATTTTAAATGACAGAACCCGGCTTACAGGTTTACTTTGCAAAGGGGCAGGTCAAAGGTGTTTTTTATAACATTTTTGACCTGCCTCTTTTTAAATAATTATTTACAATTAAAAATCTTAAGTGTATAATGTAGGCAAGATTTAGAAAGGAAATTTGAATATGGAATTAATAAATTTTATGGCCACAGATGGAGTAAATTTAGAAGGAATATTATATAAAGCTTCATCTAATATAAGTGAAAAAATAATATTATCAGTACATGGAATGACAAGTAATTGTTTTAAAAAAAGAGATATAGAAATAGCTAAAAAAGCTAATGAAAAAGGAATTGACTATTTTGCATTTAATAATAGAGGAAGTGAAATTGTTAAATATATAGAAAAAGAAACAGAAGGACAGCCAGCAAAAGAACTAGCAGGAACAGCATATGAAGATGTACTAGAAGGCTATGAAGATATAGTTGGAGCAATAATAAAATTAAAAGAATTAGGATATAAAAATATATATTTACAAGGACATAGTTTAGGTTGCACAAAAATAGTATACACATATAATGAATTGATAAATAATGATGAAACAGAAATATTAGAAAATATAAAAGGAGTAATATTGTTATCATTAGTAGATATCCCAATGGCCTTAAAAGTATATCTAAGAGATAATTTTAAACAATATCTTGATTATGCCGAAAAATTGGAACGTGAAAATAAAATATACGAAATGATGCCTAGAGAATCATTTATACATCCAATAAGTGTAAAATCATTTTTACGTTATGCACGAGATAATAAAGATATAGATTTTGCGAATTATGGTAAAGATAACGAACTAGAAAAATTAAATAATATACAAGTACCATTATTTATGAGATGGGGAAATGATAATGAAATGATTATTCAACAAGCGGATGAATTATCAACAATGGTAAATAATATAATAACAAATGAAAATAAAAATATCGACTATATAGATGGAGCAAACCATAGCTATACAGGAAAAGAAAAAGAACTTGCAGAGCAAATAGTAGAATTTGTATTAATGCAAAAATAGAATTATATTAAAATAGAAATTAGTTTAATTAAATACAAAATTTGGGAAAGGAGAAAGTACGAAGAGATTAAAAATATAGTATCGTACGAAGAAAAAAATGGCAAATATTTTTGATTATTTAGATTGGAGAGATATAAGTTTAGAAAAAGTAGAATTTAATGAAATAGATAATTTAATTTTAGCAAGATTATCATATTTCCCATTAGATGGCTCAGTAAAGGAAAATGATGAAATAACTGTAAAAGAAGCATATCTAAAAATGAAAGAACAAGGAACTACAGGAAGAATTTTACAGGCAGAAGATATTGACTTATTTCCTAAACTTGCAAATAGTGAAAGATTTGGAAATCTAAAGTTAACAGGCTTTGTAAACAAAATAGATCCAGAAGCAGAAAAACAATTTTCAGCTGTAACAATATTACTTCCTGATAACACAATATATGTTGCATACAGAGGAACAGACAACACTATTGTAGGTTGGAAAGAAGATTTTAATATGAGTTTTAGTGACTTAGTTGCATCACAAACAGAATCAGTGAAATACTTAGAAAAAATTGCTAATAAATATCCAGAAAAGAAAATATTAGTTGGAGGACATTCTAAAGGCGGAAATTTGGCAATATATGCATCAGTATTTTGCAAACCGGAAATACAAGATAGAATTATAGAAGTATATAATAATGATGGTCCAGGATTTTCAGAAAAAGTAGTTCAAAGTCCAGAATATGCAAAAATGATAAAAAAAGTACATACATATATTCCGCAAACTTCAATAATAGGAAGGCTATTAAATCATAAGGAAGAAACAACAATAATTAAAAGTACACAAATGGGAATAATGCAACATGATTTATATTCTTGGCAAGTATTAGGAGCTAAATTTGTAGAAGACGAATTAACAAACTCAAGTGAATTTATAGACCAAAAAATAACTAATTGGTTAAGAGAAGTAAGCCCAGAGCAAAGAGGAGAATTTTTTGATGTATTATTTGAAATACTAAATGCCACAAATGCAAAAACATTGTCAGAAATTAAAGGAAACTGGTTTGCAAGTGCAAGGGCAATGCTTACAACATATAAAAATTTAACACCTGAAAGTAAAAAAATACTAATACAAACATTTAGACTTTTAGGAACAAGTTCATCAGAAAATAATGTTTAAATTTATATAAATAAAAAATAATGTAAGATTATATACAAAAAACAAAATCTGTATCTTGAAATTTAAAATACATAAACATATAATATATTGGAAAGACTAAAGATATGGAGGTAGTTATTATGTATTATAGTAATGGAAACTATGAAGCATTTGCACATCCTAAGAAACCAGAAGGTGTAGATAATAAATCTGCATACTTAGTAGGAGCGGGACTTGCATCACTTGCAGCAGCATGCTTTTTAGTAAGAGATGGACAAATGAAAGGTGAAAATATTCACATATTAGAAACAGGAAAATTATCAGGAGGAGCTTGTGACGGTATAGATGATCCACAAAAAGGATTTATAATTCGTGGTGGACGTGAAATGGAAAATCATTTTGAGTGTTTATGGGATTTATTCCGTTCAATACCATCATTAGAAACAGAAGGAGCATCAGTATTAGACGAGTATTATTGGTTAAACAAAAAAGACCCAAATTATTCATTAATGAGAGCAACTGTAAACAGAGGAGAAGATGCACACACTGATGGCAAATTTGGATTATCAGATGAAGCTTCAATGGAAATTGTAAAATTATTTTTTACTAAAGATGAAGATTTATATGATAAAAAAATAGAAGATGTATTTACAGAAGAATTTTTTAGTTCTAATTTTTGGTTATATTGGAGAACTATGTTTGCATTTGAAACATGGCATAGTGCATTAGAGATGAAATTATATATTCAAAGATTTATACATCATATTGGAGGACTACCTGATTTTTCAGCTTTGAAATTTACAAAATATAACCAATACGAATCACTAATTTTACCAATGGTAAAATATCTAGAAAGCAATGGAGTACATTTTCAATATGATACACAAGTAAAAAATGTAAAATTTGATATTGATGGAGAAAAGAAAACAGCTAAACAAATTATATGTGTACATGAAGGAAAAGATGAAGTAATAGATTTAACTGTAAATGATTTAGTATTTGTAACAAACGGAAGTTGTACAGAAAGATCAATGCTAGGAGACCAAAACACTGCACCTGATTTAAATATAAAAAATGGTGAAGGTGATAGCTGGGAATTATGGAAAAATATAGCTATACAAAGTGAAGAATTTGGCCATCCAGAAAAATTCTGTATGAACATAAAGGAAACTAACTGGGAATCTGCAACAGTTACAACTTTAGATGATAAAATTCCTCAATATATTCAAAAAATATGTAAAAGAGATCCATTTAGCGGAAGAGTTGTAACAGGTGGAATAGTATCTGTAAAAGATTCAAATTGGATGATGAGTTGGACAGTAAATAGACAACCACATTTTAAAAATCAACCTAAAGACCAATTAGTAGTTTGGGTATATGGACTATTTACAAATGTAAAAGGAAATTACATTAAAAAGCCAATGAGAGAATGTACAGGAAAAGAAATTACAGAGGAATGGTTATATCATTTAGGTGTTCCAAAAGATCAAATAGAAGATTTAGCAGAACATTCTGCTAAATGTGTACCTTGTATGATGCCATATATAACCGCATTCTTTATGCCAAGAACAGCAGGAGATAGACCAAAAGTAGTTCCAAAAGGATGTACAAACTTTGCATTTATAGGACAATTTTCAGATACTGTAAGAGATACAGTATTTACAACAGAATATTCAGTAAGAACAGCTATGGAAGCGGTGTATACATTACTTGATGTAGATAGAGGAGTTCCAGAAGTATTTGGCTCTTGCTATGATATTCGTGTATTATTGGATTCAACATATAAGATGATGGATGGTAAAAAAATTACAGATTTAAAATTGCCATTTGCAAAGGACTTAGTATTGAAAAAGGCATTAAAAGTAGCAGAGGGAACAGTTGTAGAAGATTTATTGAAAAGATATAAATTAATATAAGAAATTATTTTGCAGATGGAAACTTTTGTTATTTCCATCTGCTTTTTTTAAAAGTTGAAAAAATGTGAAAAAAGTGTATAATAGTTAATAGGGTATTTTTATAATACTGTTTAGGATCCACATTATTATCCTAAATAAAGGATGATGATTTTTACATACTTTGCTCTTATAACTGATTTACAGGAGGAACTAACATGGATTACTACACGACTTTGATTACAATAGAGGTTGGCAGTATTATCACATTGATTGTGATAATTATATCTAACCGGAAGCTTGAAACCAAGATACGGAAGGGATTTATAATCACATACTTACTTGTGATTATTGGAGCTGTTTCTGAATGGGGAGGAACAGTACTAAATGGAGAAGATTTTGCTACAATGCCTAATCTTGCTATTTTACTGCACTTTGCAGTAAAAAGCTTTGAATTTATTGCAGCACAAATTCTTCCAATTGTCTATTCGAAAACTATTTTTGAAACGCCAGAAAAACCGTCGAAATTCAATAAGATATTTTATGCATTTTTACAAATATATATAGTGGTAGAAATAGCATTGATGTGTACAAACAATATATTTGTTATTGATTCAAACAATGTTTATCACCACGCAGATTTGCATTTTATGTATACAATATCATGCATCATTTCGACGATTTATTTACTGTCAAATATTTCACAGTTTAGAAGGTGTTATCAATCTGAAAATCGGATTGATATATATTTCATTGTGATATTTGTTATATACGGCGTAACTCTCCAACTAGTTAATCCAAACGTGAAAACCTGTTGGATAACTATTGCTATAGCTGCTACTTTTATCTATGTGTATTATAATGGCTTGATACAGTGGTTAGATGGACATACTGATTTGCTGGATAAAGACAGTTATAACACATATTTACAAGAACATGCTAAGAATAAGTTTGCATTAATTATTTTTGATGCGAACAACTTTAAACAGATAAATGACAAATTAGGTCATTATACTGGTGATTGTATTCTTAGCACAGTTGCTCAAATGTTGAAAGATACATATAACAACTATGGCAAAGTTTATCGAATAGGAGGAGACGAGTTTGCTGTAATTATTGAAAGAGATATAGACAAGGTTGAAGAATTAAATTCAACTTTTGTTAAAAACATTCAAGAAAAGAGGCAAACTGAGGCTAGTTTTCCATACATTTCATATGGATATGCGACTTATAACCCCGATTTGAGAGACTCTAGACCAATTTCAGCCATTGTAAAAGAGGCTGATGACAATATGTATCTATATAAAAACAAAGTAAAGGAGAAACAAAATCAGATAAAATAATGTGGAAAAAGACATCAGAATATTTTCTGGTGTCTTTTTTGTAGAATAAAAAAGTAAATTATAAAAAAATACTACACAAATAGGAAATAATGTGGTACAATAAAAGACGTAAATTATAAAATAAAGGATAGAAACCTTGAAAATACAATAAAAAACAAAGAGGAGGAGAAGAAAAATGTCAGGACATTCAAAATGGCACAATATACAAGCCAAAAAAGGAAAAGCTGATGCAGCAAGAGGAAAAATATTTACAAAATTAGGAAGAGAATTACTAATAGCAGTAAAAGAAGGTGGACCAGATCCAGCCGGAAATTCAAAATTAAAAAGCGTTATAGCCAAATGTAAAGCCGCAAATATGCCTAATGATACAATAAATAATGCAATCAAAAAAGCTTCAACAAGCAACGAAAATTATGAAGAAATAGTGTACGAAGGATATGGGCCTAACGGAGTTGCAGTTATAGTAGAAGCATCTACAGATAATAAAAATAGAACAGCAGCAGACGTAAGACATGTATTTGATAAAGCAGGTGGAAATTTAGGAACAACAGGATGTGTATCATATATGTTTAATAAAAAAGGTATGATTGTTATAGAAAAAGAAACAGCACCAATTGAAGAAGATGAATTAATGATGCTTGCACTAGATGCAGGAGCAGAAGACTTTCAATCTTTAGACGAAATATATGAAGTTATAACAGCACCAGAAGATTTTGTGACAGTAAGTGAAAAATTAGAAGAAGCTGGAATTAGTTTCTTAGAAGCAGAAGTCCAAATGGTACCAACAACAACAGTTAGCCTTGATGAAAAAGGCGTTGAAAGGATGGAAAGACTTATTGAAAGACTAGAAGAATTAGATGATGTTGCAAATATTTATCATAACTGGGAAGAATAAAATCTAATTTTATAGGAAAAAAATTTAAAATACCTGTAAATAGGAGAATGGTTATGAATCAAAAGAAAAATAGTAAAATTGTAAATATATTAATAATATTAGTATCAATTGTAATAATTGCTGCTAGTATAGGAATTATATACCTTACAACAGATTTGTTCAAAAGTAACAAGATATTGTTTGCTAAATATGTAGGGCAAATATCAATGGATAATACCCTAAAACAATATCAAGAAAAGAAAAATGAAACACCATATTCAGATGAAGGAACATTTTCAGTTAATGCAAGTGCAAATTCAAATAGTGTAAACTTAGAAAATGTAAATAAGTTTACAGTAACATATAAAGGGCAAGTTGATACTGCAAATTCCAAAGCAGAGCAGAATATAAACATAAATTATTCAGATTCTGTTAAGTTTCCTGTAAATTATAGACAAGTAGGAAATAAAATTGCGTTACAAACAGATTATGTAGGAAGTAAATACATAGGCGGAGAGAACGATAAACTTGACAAGTTATCAACTGTAAAAATTGATGCTAATACAGCTGGTGTTAGTACAGAAACAAATAATCAAGAAAATACTAGTACAAATATAAATGTTGATAGTAATTCTATAAATACTATAGAAAAAGTATCAAGTTTATTTAACGAAATTCCTTCAGAGGAAGACTTAAGTCTTGTAGTAAATAAAATTATAAATGTTTTAAATGGAATAGATAATAGTAAATATTCAAAAATAAGTGATTCAACTGGAATTGGATACAAATTATCATTGTCAGGTGATGACTTGAAAAATGCAACTATTCAACTGTTACAAGCATTAAGTCAAGACCAAAGTGCATTAGACAAAATTAATGAATACCTAAATATTCAAGAAAGTTCAAATAAAATTACGTCTACAGATATAGAGAAAGAAATTACTAATATAACAAATAACGAAAACTTTGACAATCAAAAATTTGAAGCAACAGTTTATAAAAAGAATGGAAAAACTAATGGAATAGATATTTCTATAAATGATAATGAGCTGAAAATAGAAAAAGTTGCTAATAATACTAATAATTTAGAATATGATATAACATTTACATCAACATATAATAATGAAACAATGAAGATTTCTCTTAAGGCAAAATATAATGGAATTGCAGATATGCAAAAAGTACAAGAAAATTATGAACTAGGCATAGAAAATTCTGAAAATACATACACATATAAACTGGAAAACAATGTTGATTTGACTCAAAGTCAAAACATAGAGGATTTAACAGCAGACAATAGTTTGATGCTTACAGATTATGATGCTAATATTGTATCAAATTTCTTGACTCAGGTTGTTCAAAGAATTCAAGAAGTAAATAAAATGCAAATGGAACAACTTGGAATCCAAGAATCAGACAATCCAATATTTCATTTAATACCATCATTTGGAGCATATGCAAATGCAATAGAAAATCTAAATTCTGATAAGATTAGTGAAGAAGATGTAAATTCTTTTAATCAGAAGTTTGAATTATACCAAAGTACAAATTTAGGTGGAGCTACAGTGAAAGGATTATTAACAACAATTGGATTAAATAATGAATCAAAAGAGACTAATAGACAAATAAAAGAAATTAATTTCAATGGTCAAGAATATGATGCCACAACTCAAAATATTGCGTTTTTAAAGGAAGATATAAAAACAGATTCATATTATAAAGTTGAATTTGAAAAAGATCAAAGTACAGGGCTAATATATAGAGCAGTAATTAACCCTAAATAGAAAATAAACTTAAAATTTTATAAAATACGTTCTAAAAATAAAAAAAGAAGCATATATTTTAATATATGTTTCTTTTTTTTGAGGATGTAATCAAAATAAAATAATAGTAAGTAATAGGAAAACATAGTAAAAGATGAGAAAACATAGGGAAAGAGGATAATTAAAATGCAAATAAGAAAACTTGAAGAAATTTATAAGTATTTTCCTAGTAATATATATAGTCTACTAAAAAATACCACAGAACAAAATTATCAAATAGAACAAGAATTGCAAGAAATACGTATAAGAGCTGAAAGACCAATAATATTAAAACTAAGAAATGTAGAACTTGTAATAGAATATCAAGTAAACCAAACAGAAATATTACAAACAGTAGAAAAATTATGCAATAATTCTATTTATGCATATAAAAATCAAATATGTGAAGGATTTATAACTGTAAAAGGAGGGCATAGAATCCGGTATAACAGGAAGTGCAGTAATAGAAAACGGAAAAATAATAAATATGAAATACATTACAAGTTTAAATTTTAGAATTGCAAGAGAAGTAGCAAATTGTAGTCTAAAAATTTTAGGACAAGTTATAAATTTAGGCGAAAACACCATAAATAACACCCTTATTGTGTCTCCCCCAGGAAGAGGAAAAACAACAATGCTACGTGATGTGATAAAAAATATTAGTAATGGAGTAACAAACTTTAATTTTAGAGGCAAAACAGTAGGAGTAGTAGATGAAAGAGGTGAAATTGCAGCAATGTACCAAGGTGTGCCACAAAATGATGTTGGAATAAGAACAGATGTAATTGAAAACGTACCTAAACCAATAGGAATGAAAATGCTAATTCGCTCTATGGCCCCAGAAGTAATTGCTTGTGACGAAATAGGTTCAAAAGAAGATGTGGAAGCAATAAAAGAAGCAATGATTTCAGGTGTAAAAGGTATTTTTACAATGCATGGAAAAAATATGGAAGATATAAGAATGAATAAGAGTATAAAAGAATTAATAGATAATAAAAAAATAGAAAAAATAATATTTTTATAAAATATAAAGAATGAGGTTCTAAAACTTTAGGACAAGCATATAATATAGAAATCAAAAGGGGATGAGAGTAAAGTGGAAGTGATAAAATATTTAATACTTTTTTTAATCTTAATAATATCAACTTTAATAGGCAGAACAATGGCAAAAAAATATGTATATAGAGTAGAAGAGTTAGAAGAAATAAAAGTAGCATTAAATATATTAAAAACAAAAATAAGATTCACATATGAACCAATTCCAGAAATCTTTACTGAAATTGCTCAAAATACAACCAAAAATATAAAAAATATTTTTGTAGATGCAAAGGAAAAAATGAAAGAAAGTACAGCAGAGACTGCTTGGCAGGAATCAGTAGATGAAGCAAATGCAAATTTAAATAATGAAGACAAAAGGGCAATAAAAACATTAGCTAAACTACTTGGACAGACTGATTCAGAAGGGCAAATAAGTCAAATAGAAATAACAGAAAAATTTATAGAAGAACAGATACAAGATGCGATATCGGCAAGACAAAAAAATGAAAAACTATATACAAGGCTAGGAACTATCTTAGGAATGACAATTGTGATAATTTTAGCCTAAAAATAAAATGGAGGCAAAAATGGATATAAATTTATTATTTAAAATAGCCGCAATAGGAATTTTAGTAGCAGTTTTATATCAAGTATTAGTAAGAGCTGGAAGAGAAGACCAAGCTATGATGACAACTTTAGCAGGTTTAATAATAGTTCTAACAATGGTTATAAAAGAAATAAGTGGATTATTTGGTACAGTAAGGACAGTATTTAATTTATAAAAATAAAGACAATAAAGAAAATATTAGAATAAAAAGGTTGGTCTACTTTAATAAAAAAACAGAAAAGGATGGATAACAATGGAAATATTAAAAATAATTGGAATTGGTCTAATTGCTTTAATTATAATTGTTATGCTAAAACAGTACAAGCCGGAATTTGTAATATATGTAAGTCTAATTGCAGGTACATTGATATTATTTATAGTAGTAGATAAGTTAACAGGAATTATAAATTTATTACAATCATTAGCAAGTAAAGCATCTATAAATACTGAATTCTTAACATTATTAATAAAAATTACAGGAATCGCATTTTTATCAGAATTTGCAGTTAGCATATGTAAAGATGCTGGAGAGGTTGCAATTGCAAACAAAATGGAAATAGGAGCAAAAATAATCATAATATCAATGTCTATTCCAATAATATCAAGCCTGTTAGAAATAATATTAAAAATATTGCCTTAAAGGAGTACATATGAAAAAAGGAATAGTTATATTAATAACATTTATTATAATTTTAATAATTCCAATAAATAATACATATTGTGAAAACACAGAAGAAACTTTGAAAAGTCAGCAAAGTGAATTTAGAATAAATGATTTTATAGACAGTGCACAAAAATATGGAGGAGAATTTTTTGAAAATATAAATGTAAGTGATTTATTAAATAATGCAATAAAAGGAGAAGTTAATAATTCTAATATAGCAAAAAAAATATGGGATTTGTTCCGGAAAAGAAGTAAAAAACAATATCAAAGCATTAGGAAGCATTTTAGTAATAATACTTATTAGTGCAATATTAAAAGCAATTGGAGATGGACTAGAAAATGATGGGATTGCAAAAATGGTATATTATGTACAATATATTTTAATAGTAACAATTATAATGGCAAATTTTACAGAAATAATAAAACTTGTGCAAGTAACAACAAACAATTTAGTGGCTTTTATGCAGATATTAGTGCCATTACTAATAACACTTATAACATACGCGGGAAGTGTAACAACAAGTACAGTATTAGAACCAATTATATTATTTCTAATAAATTTTGTATGTAACTTAATACAAACATTGGTAATACCGTTAGTACTGGTATTTACAAGCTTAGTAATAATTTCAAAAATATCTGATCAAATACAGGTTGATAAATTGGCGAAATTCTTAAAATCTGGAATAGTATGGTTTCTAGGAATTGTTTTAACTATTTTTGTTGGAGTAATATCATTAGAAGGAACACTATCTAGCAGTGTTGATGGAATTACAGCCAAAACTACAAAAGCGGTAGTTAGTTCAGCAGTACCAGTTGTAGGAAAAATATTGGGAGATGCGGTAGATACAGTTTTAGGGTGTGGAGTTATATTAAAAAATGCAGTAGGAGTAATAGGTATAATAGTAATAATTGGAATATGTATAGCACCAATTATTAAACTAACAATATTAATGATGTCATATAAGCTTATTGCAGTAGTAACACAGACAATAGCCGATTCAAAAATATCAAGTTTATTAGAAGAAATAGGAGATGTTTTTAAAATATTTCTAGGAATATTATTTACAGTAAGCTTTATGCTAATAATAGGAACTGCATTGGTTGTAAAAATGTCGAATGGAGTAATAATGTATAGATAGGGGAATATAAATGATTGAATTTTTAAGCAGTTGGGCTAAAAACTTAGGAGTAGTAATAGTTTTAGTATCAATATTTGAAATGATATTGCCAAATAACAAAACAAAAAAATATATAAGGGTAGTGTTAGGCATATTTGTTATATTCAACATAATAGCACCATTTGTAAAAAACAAAGAAAAATTAGAAATATCATCAGTAGATATAGATAATTATACATTGACTCAAAATAATACAGTAGACAAAACAAGTATGAATGAAAGAATACAAGAATTATATGAAAAAGAATTAGAAAATAACATAAAAAACAAATTGCAAGAGCAAGGATATAAAGCGATAAGTTGTAAAGTAAAGGCAAAGATTGCTGAAGAACAAAAATCAGGCGAAGAAAATACAATTATTAAAATAAAATTACAAGTAGAAAAAAGTGAAGAAAATAACGTAAGCAATGAAGAAAAACAAAAAATTGAAAACAAAGTAGTAACAGAAATAGAGAAAATAAAGAAAGTTGATACAACAATTTCAAAAGACCAACCAAATGAAAAGCAAAAGAATAATGCTAAAAGTAAAATAACACAGGAAGATGTTCAAAATATTAAAGAAATTCTTATAAATGAATATGGGGTGAAAGAAAAATGTTTGGAAATAAATTAAAAGAATTATTGAAAAATGGAGAAGAACAACCAAATGGAAATAATAAAAAAAAGATAGAAAATTTAGTCTTTTTTGTGGTTATATTAATAATAACAGTTGTTGCAATAAATATAATTTGGAATGGAAGTAAAACTACAAATCAACAAAATAATAATGATACATCAAAAAAATTAGCATCAACAGAGCAGGTACAAACAAATACAGATGTGCCAAACCAAGGAAATACACGGGTTAGAAGAAAAATTAAAAAATATATTATCAAAAATCCAAGGAGTTGGGGATGTAGAAGTATGTTTGAATTATTCGGAAAGTAGTGAAACAGTTGCAATGTATAATGAAACCTCAAAGACAAGTTCTACAGATGAAACAGATACATCTGGAGGAAACCGAAAAATTCAGGAAACAGATACACAAAAAGATATAATATATCAAGAAGAAGATGGGAAAAAGACACCAATAACACAAAAAATAATACAACCTAAAATTGAAGGTGCAATAATAACAGCACAAGGAGCTAATAATGCAACTGTAAAAACAAATGTGATTCAAGCAGTTGAAGCAGTAACGGGACTTGCAACACATAAAATACAAGTATTTGAAATGAATTAAAATATAGAAAGTTTTTTGATTTGATTAAAGTATTAAGGAGGTAGTGGATAAAAATGAAATTATTAAAGAAAAATCAAATTGTTATCTATGCAATAGCCGTGTTATTGATGGTTGCAGGATATCTAAATTATTCTACAAATACAGAAAAATCATTACAAGCAAGTAGTCAAGATATAAATACAACATCTGAACTGGCAAATGTTGGAGATGCAAGGTTAGTAAGTAGTAATGCTGTATCAGAAAATTCTACTGAAAATAATGAACAAAATTCGAAAGAAAGTAGCCAACAAAATGGCAGCAAAGAAGGAGATAATAAAATAGAAGAAACAAACAGCAGTGCTTTAAATAGTGCTTCTAGTAATAGTAATGCAACAAACAGTAATACAGCAGAAACAAGTAGTAATGTAAGTGATGATTATTTTACAAAATCAAAATTAGAAAGAGATACAATGTACTCACAAATGTTAGAAACATATGAAAAAGTATTAAATAGCGCGAATTCGCTTGAAACGCAAAAACAGTCTGCAACACAAGAAATAACAAAAATAAATGATACAAAAAATAGTATAATGGTAAGTGAAAATTTATTACAAACCAAAGGATTTAATAATGCTATAATATTTGTAAATGGCGATAGTGTAAGTGTAATTATTGGAAAAGAAGAATTGAAACAAGAAGAAGTTGCACAAATTCAAAATATAATATCAAGAGAAATGAAGGCAAAGATAGAAAATATACATATATCAACAAAATAAGATTGGCATATAATTTTATTTCTAAAATGCTGGGATATAGTTAAAAAACTTATATCTCAAGCATTTTAAGAATAAAATATTAGCTATTTAATGGTTTGGCAAAGCAAAATTTAAGGGGGTCTAAAACGTTGACACGTAGAGAGATTCGTGCTATAATACTAAAAGTATTATAGTTAAACGGAGGAGATAAAAATGAAAAGAATAGTAACATTAAATACACGTAATTTAGAAAAAAGTCAAGCAAATGGAGGATGCGGAGAATGCCAAACATCTTGCCAATCAGCTTGTAAAACATCTTGTGGTGTAGCAAATCAAAAATGCGAAAATGCAAACAAATAAATTTTAAGTAAATAATAAGAAAGGTTGCCGGCACAAAAGAAAAATTGTCGGCACTTTAATTTGCTTAAAGCAGAGTATAAACAAATTAAAAAACGTAACTTTGTTTCTGCTTAGAGATTGATTTGAAATAAATACTAAAAGATATACTAATAAAGGAGAGAAAAAATGATACACCAATATAAATTAAATGGATTTAATATAGTTTTAGACACATTTAGTGGAGCTGTTCATTGTGTCGATGATGTAACATATGACATTATAAAATTGTATGATGAAAAAGTAGAAAAATCAAAAATCGAAAAAATGATATCTGATAAATATCCAAACCTAAAACAAGAAGAAATAAAAGAAGCAATAGCAGGTGTTGACGAACTTATCGAAAATAAACAATTATTTACAAACGATATATTTAAAGGAAAAAATTTAGATCTTAAAAAAAGAGATACAGTAATAAAAGCTTTATGCTTGCATGTTGCACATACTTGCAATTTGAATTGTGAATATTGTTTTGCAGGACAAGGAAAATATCATGGACAAGATGCAATAATGAGTTATGAAGTTGGAAAACAAGCATTAGATTTTTTAGTTAAAAATTCTGGAACGAGAAAAAATTTAGAAGTTGACTTTTTTGGTGGAGAACCATTAGTAAATTTCGATGTTGTAAAACAATTAGTAGCATATGCAAGAAGCATAGAGAAAGAAAATAATAAACATTTTAGATTTACACTAACAACAAACGGAATGCTTTTAGATGATGATGTTATAGACTTTTTGAATAAAGAAATGAATAATGTTGTATTAAGCTTAGATGGAAGAAAAGAAATAAATGATGCAAAAAGAAAGAAACCAAATGGAGAAGGAAGTTATGATGTAATAGTACCAAAATTCCAAAATTTTGTACAAAAAAGAGGAAACAAAGAATATTATATGAGAGGGACATTTACGCGTAATAACTTAGATTTTACAAATGACATATTCCATATGGCAGATTTAGGATTTAAAGAATTATCAATGGAACCAGTTGTATCTAAACCAGATACAGATTATGCATTAAGAGAAGAAGATTTAGACAAATTATATGAGCAATATGAAATTTTAGCCAAAGAAATGATAAAAAGAAAAAAAGAAGGAAATCCATTTACATTTTATCACTATATGATAGATTTATCAGGAGGACCATGTATTTATAAAAGAATTACAGGATGTGGTTCTGGAACAGAATATTTAGCAGTAACTCCAAATGGAGATTTATACCCTTGCCACCAATTTGTTGGCGATAAAAAATTCTTAATGGGAAATGTATGGGATGGAGTAAAAAATACTGAATTAAGAGATGAATTTAAATTATGTAACGTATATTCTCGTAAAGAATGTGAACATTGTTGGGCTAAATTATATTGTAGTGGTGGTTGTGCTGCAAATAGCTATCATACAACAGGAACAATAAATGGTGTTTATGAATATGGATGTAAATTATTTAGAAAAAGAATTGAATGTGCAATTATGGTAAAAATAGCAGAAGCTATGGAAGAATTAGAAAAAGAAGAAAATGAGGAAACTTAATGGGAATACTTCGAAATAGATTAGAAGAATATAATAAAAGTGATTATTGTCCAATGCATATGCCAGGACATAAAAGAAATACAAAAATGCTAGGAACGAAATTGCCATATAATATTGATATAACAGAAATTGATGGATTTGATGACTTACACCATCCGACGGAAATTATAAAAGATATACAAGAAAGAGCAAAAAAAATATTTGGGAGCAAAGAAAGTTTTATATTAGTAAATGGAAGTACTTGTGGAATATTAGCCGGAATACGAAGTCTGATAAAAAACGAAGATACTATTTTAGTTGCTAGAAATTGTCACAAATCTGTATATAATGCAATTGAATTAAACAATTTAAAACCAATATATATAAGCCCTAATATAGACGAATACGGAATTGCAAGAGAAATTAATCCAAAAGATATTGAAGAAGAATTAGAAAAAAATCCGGAAATAAAATTGGTTGTTTTAACATCTCCAACATATGAAGGAATAATAAGCAACTTACAAGAAATTGTAAAAATAACTCATAATCATAATGTCCCAGTACTTGTAGACGAAGCACATGGAGCACATATAGCTTTTATGAGCAAAAACGAAGATGCAAAAAGCCAGGAGGCGATAAAAGCAGGTGCAGATATTGTAATTCAAAGTTTACACAAAACATTACCAGCATTAACACAAACAGCAATATTACATATTCAAGGAGATTATGTAAAAATAGAAAACATAAAACGCCAATTAGCAATATTTGAAACAAGCAGTCCTTCATATATATTAATGTCCTCTATAGACGAATGTTTACAAATATTAGAAGAGAATGGAAAAAACTTATTTGAAAAATATCAAGAAAATTTGAAAAAATTTTATTTAAAAAGTTTAGAATTACAGAAAATAAAAATATTTGGGAATAATATTAAAAACGAAATATATGATTATGGAAAAATTGTAATTATAACTAAAAATACTGATATATCAGGGCAAATGTTAGCAGACATTTTAAGAAAAAAATATAAAATTGAAATTGAAATGGCATCTGTAAATTATGTTATTGCAATGACAAGTATATGTGATAATTGGAATAATTTTGAAAGATTATTAAATGCTTTGATAGAAATAGACTCTAAATGTAATTTATCAAAACACAATTTAAATAGTGGAAATTTAGAGAATAAATGCAATGCAAAAATTAACAAATTAGATATATCGGAAAAAGATATGGAAATATGCCAAGCAATTAACTATGAAAAAGCAGAAATGGTGAATTATAAAAAATCAGAAGGTGCGATTTCAAAAGAGTATATATGGGTGTATCCACCTGGAGTACCAATAATTACACCAGGAGAAAAAATAAACAAAAAAACAATAAAGACACTTGAAATTTATAGTAAAAATGGAATAGAGGTAAGGACTGATTCAAATAAATTTCCAGAAATAAAGATTATGGCAAAAAGTAATTAAAACCACTAAAATTTACTTAAAACAGTTGTAAAAAATATAAAAAATTGATATACTTATACACGAAAATAAGTATATCTTTTTAATATAAATTAAAAAGAACAGATAAGGAGGAATTGTTATGAGTGAAGAAAATAACGAAAACACTGAAAGCAAACAAGAAGTAGAATTAGAGGAAGAAATAAAAACAGACAATGACGGAATAAAAATATCAGATGATGTAGTGGCTGTAATTGCTGGAGTAGCAGTTTCAGAAGTTCCAGGAGTTTCTGGTATGGCAGGAGGATTTGCAGGAGGAATTTCAGAAGTATTTAGTGGAAAGAAAAATTTGGCTAAAGGAATAAAAGCTGATATAAATGAAAATAGTGCAAAAATTGATGTTAATATAATAGTTGAATATGGTTCAAGAATTCCAGATGTAGCTTTCGAAATCCAAAACAGAGTAAAAAAAGCTGTAGAGAGTATGACTGGACTAAAAGTAGAAGAAGTAAATGTTCATGTACAAGGTGTTAATACAGATACAGCATCTGAAAATGAAGAAGAAACAAGTGAAAATGATTAAGTTAAAAATGTGAAATCATCAAATAGGAACATAAAACAGCGAATTTATAAAATGCGAAATGCTGAAAAGCTAACACGAAACTAAGAAGAAATAAAAACAAAAATATAAAAATAAAGGAGAAATAAAAGAAATGAAAATTTTAGAAAAAATCACATTAATAATATATTCAAACATAATACTAATATTATCAATAATATTATGTTTATTAATATTTAATTGGCTAGATATAAGTCTAGTAGAAAACATAATAAATAGTTTAATAATAGGAGAAACATCAAGCAAAATATTACTAGGATTAAGCGTAGTATTTATTTTACTTTCTATAAAATGTATTTTCTTTGATTCTACATCAAAAGAGGAAATAAAAGAAAGACAAGGAGTTTTACTACAAAATGAAAGTGGAAAACTTTTAATTTCTAAAGAAACAATAGAAAACTTAGTAAACTCAGTTGCATTAAATTTCCAAAACGCAGAAGATGTAACAACTAGAGTGGAATTAGATAGTGAAAACAATGTAAAAGTGTATGTAAATTTAATAGTAAATGAAGAAGCTATTATAAAAGAATTATCTTCAAAATTGCAACAAAAAATTAAAGAAAAAATAAAAACAGCAACAGATTTAGATGTTAAAGAAGTAAATATTACAGTAAAAAAAGTTGCTGCAAAAACTGAAGAATAATCTAAAGAAGAAAGGGTGAATACTATGAACGGATTTAAAGAATTTTGGAACAATTATAAGGGTGCAATTATAGGTGTAGTTATTGCGGCTTTAATATTAATAACAAGATTACAAGACTTAATAATTGCAATTGTAGTATTAGTTTTAGGAGCATTAATTGGAAATTATATTCAACAAAATAAAGATGAGGTAAAACTAAAATTAAAAAATTTTATAGATAAAATGTAGCAAAAAGAAAAATAGGAAGGTAGAAAAATGAATCGTTCAGAAATGAGAGAACAAGCTTTCAAAATTATGTATAGTTTAGAAATACAAAAAAATGAAAACTTAGAAGAACAATTAGGGTTATACATAGAAAGCAATGAAATAAAAGACGAAAGCGCAATTGAGTATATAAAAGACGCGGTTTTGGGCATAGAAGAAAATAAAAAAGAAATATTAGCTAATATAGAAAAAAATTTAAAAAAAGACTGGAAAATAGAGCGTATTTCAAAAATTGATTTGGTGATATTAAAGTTAGCAATTTATGAAATAACATATAAAGAAATACCATATAAGGTTGTAATAAATGAGGCAGTTGAATTAGCTAAAAAATATGGTGAAGATAACTCTAAAAATTTTGTTAATGGAATTTTAGCAAGTATAGTAAAAGAAAAAGAGTAGGCAAAATCAAGAAAGAGGAAACAATAATGAGATATGCAGATATGGCTGTTACAGTATCTGACTTAAATAAATACATAAAGAACAAAATTGCAGATGATGAAAATTTAAATCAGGTATTAGTAAAAGGAGAAATATCAAATTTTAAAAACCATTATACAGGTCATATGTATTTTACACTTAAAGATGACAAATCTTTAATAAAATGTATTTGCTTTAAATCAAATGCTCAAAAACTTTCTTTTATGCCTAAAGACGGAATGAAAGTTATAGTATTAGGTAGTGTGGCAGTATTTGAAAGAGATGGTGTATATCAAATTTATGTGCAAATAATGGAAGAGGACGGATTAGGAGACTTATATACAAAATACCAAGAATTAAAGAAAAAATTAGAAGCTCAAGGTTTTTTTGAAGAAAGTCATAAACAAAAATTACCATTGATGCCAAAGGTTATAGGAGTTTTAACTTCACAAACAGGCTCTGTAATTAGAGACATTATAAATGTTTCAACAAGAAGAAATCCTAATGTGTATATAAGACTGTTTCCTGTTCCTGTTCAGGGAGATGGAGCAGCAGAAAAAATTGCAGATGGAATTAAATTTATGAATGATAATAATTTAGCAGATGTTTTAATCTTAGCACGTGGTGGAGGTTCTTTAGAAGATTTATGGCCATTTAATGAAGAAATAGTAGCACACAGTATATATAATTCTAAAATACCAATAATTTCAGCAGTAGGGCATGAGACAGATTTTACAATTGCAGATTTTACAGCAGATTTAAGGGCACCTACACCATCTGCCGCAGCAGAACTAGCTGTACCTGATATATATGAAGTAAAACAAAAAATAAATAGTTATCAAGATAGACTAAGAAATGCTTTAGTTCAAAAAGTTAAACTTATGAAATTAAGATATGATAAATGTATGGCAAGTAGAGTTTTTAAAGAACCACTTAGAACGGTGAATGATAATTACTTAAAAATTAATAATTACGTAAAACAACTAGAAAGCTTGATAAAAATAAAAACTGAAAAAGAAAAAAGCAGATATATAGAATTGATTTCAAAATTAGATGCATTAAGCCCATTAAAAACTTTATATAGAGGCTATTCAATAACCGAAAAAAACGGAAAGGTTGTAAAAAGCATAAAAGACTTACAAAATGGAGATGACATTGAAATTAGATTAATAGACGGAAGTAAAAAAGCAAAGGTTTATAGGTAATCCCAATAAAAACCTAAATATTATATGTGTAAAGGTGTAAAATGAAAGCAAGTTTTGAAAACCAAATGGAAAACCTGGAAAAAATAGTAGCAGAATTGGAAAAAGGCGAATTAAGCTTAGACGAATCTGTTACAAAATTTGAAGAAGGCATAAAAATATCAAAAGAATGTAATAAAACTTTGGAAACAGCAGAGAAAAAAATTACAATGCTAATAAACAATGACGGAGAAATACAAGAAGAAAAATTTGAGATAAACGAATAGAAAAAATAAAAGGGGAAAGACAATGAACAATTTTTTAACATTTGTACAAAGTAAATATATTTATGTACCATTTTTATTATGGTTTGGAATACAGTTATTTAAATTATTATATGACTTAGTAACAACGAAAAAATTTAATTTTAGAAGAATTATGGGAGCTGGCGGAATGCCAAGTTCACATTCTGCAGTTGTAGCAGGTTTAGCAACTCTAGTAGGAAAATATGAAGGGGTAGGAAGTTCAATCTTTGCAGTTGCTTTTATAACGGCCTTTATTGTAATGTATGATGCATGTGGTGTGCGTAGAGCAGCAGGAAAACAAGCAGCATTATTAAACAAATTAGTAGAAACGCCAGGCTTAACAGGGGTTCAGGTTTCTGAAAAATTAGTTGAAGTATTAGGACATACTCCTATACAAGTTATTGTAGGGGCTTTAATAGGAGTTATTGCAGGACTAATTGCGTAAATCATTTGGTCGCTTATGCGGCATTGCAAAAATAATATATATTGATTTTTTTACTACATTTACAAGAAAGGAATGATGCAAAATGACAGATATAGAAATTGCAAGAAAAGCAAAATTAGAGACCATAGATAAAATAGCTGAAAAATTAGATATAAGTGAAGAAAATTTAGAAATGTATGGAAAATATAAAGCTAAAATATCGAATGATTTATATATGAAAAGAAAAGATGAGAAAAATGGGAAACTAGTTTTAGTAACTGCAATGAGTCCAACACCTTTAGGAGAAGGAAAAACAACTGTATCAATAGCAATTGCAGATGGATTAAGAAAAATAAAAGAAAAATCTATATTGGCATTAAGAGAACCATCGTTAGGCCCAGTATTTGGCATCAAAGGTGGAGCAACAGGTGGAGGAATGGTTCAAATTGCACCAATGGAAGATATAAATTTACATTTTACAGGAGATATTCATGCCATTACAGCTGCTAACAACTTACTTTCAAGTATGATAGATAATCACATATATTTTGGCAATGAATTAGGATTTAAAACGGTTACATGGAAAAGATGTATGGATTTAAATGATAGGCAATTAAGAGAAGTTGAAACAGGATTATCATCAGAAAAAAGAATTGTACCTAGAAGAGATAAATTTGATATAACAGTAGCTTCTGAAATAATGGCAATATTGTGCCTAGCTGAAGACTTAAAAGACTTAAAGGAAAAGTTGGGAAATATTATAATAGGTTATAACCATAAAGATGAACCTATTTATGCAAGAGAATTAAAAGCAAATGGGGCAATGACAGTATTGTTAAAAGATGCAATAAAGCCTAATTTAGTACAATCATTAGAACATACACCAGCAATAGTTCACGGAGGACCTTTTGCTAATATTGCACATGGATGTAACAGTGTTATAGCAACTAAAACAGCCTTAAAACTAGCTGACTATACAATAACAGAAGCAGGATTTGGAGCAGATTTAGGAGCAGAAAAATTCTTGGACATAAAATGTAGAAAAGCGAATATAAAACCAGATGTAGTAATTATAGTTGCAACTATAAAAGCAATAAAATATCATGGTGGAATTGATAAAGAAGAGATTCAAAAAGAAAACATTTTTGGCCTTGAAAAAGGAATTGAAAATTTATATAGACATATTGATAATATCAAAAATAAATTTGGATTGAATGTGATTGTTGCATTAAATAAATATACATCAGATACTGAAAAAGAGATAAGATGGATTGAACAAAAGTTACAAGAAAAAGATATAGAGATGAGTGTAGTAGAAGGCTGGGAAAAAGGCGGAGAAGGAGCAATTGATATTGCAAAAAAAATAGTTAATATATGCAAAACTAGTGAAAAAGAAAATAACTTTGAATTTATTTATAAAGATCAGGAAACAATAAAAGAAAAAATAAAATCAGTTGCAACAAAAATATATGGAGCACAAGATGTTGAATATTCAGATGAAGCAATACAGAAAATTGAAAAAATTAAAAAAATGGGATTTGAAAAATTACCAGTATGTATAGCAAAAACGCAATATTCATTTTCCGATGACGGTAAAAATTTAGAATGTAAAGGTAACTATAATATATATGTAAGAGATGTAGAATTAAAATCAGGAGCAGGCTTTATTGTAGTTCTTGCAGGAATGATTATGACTATGCCTGGATTACCAAAGATTCCAGCAGCAGAACAAATAGATATAGACGAAGATGAAAATATTATAGGAATTTTTTAAATTCATATGGCTTGGTAGCTTGTAAACCGTCCAAGTTTAAGATTAAATAATCCTCAAAAGAGATGTCAAAAATTTGGCATCTCTTTTTTTACCAAACTCTTGTTTTTATAATTTAAATAAGTTATAATAACTTTGGAGGAGAAACTATGAATGATAAAATTGTTATAAAAGGAGCAAAAGAACATAATTTAAAAAATATAAATTTAGAAATACCAAGAGATAAATTAGTTGTCATAACTGGATTATCAGGCTCTGGAAAATCTAGTTTAGCATTTGATACATTATATGCAGAAGGACAAAGAAGATATGTAGAAAGTTTATCTTCATATGCAAGGCAATTCTTAGGATTAATGGAAAAACCAAATGTAGAGAGAATAGATGGATTGTCACCAGCAATTTCTATTGACCAAAAAACAACATCAAAAAATCCACGTTCAACAGTTGGAACAGTAACAGAAATATATGATTATATCCGTTTGTTATATGCACGTATAGGAGTTCCATATTGTCCTAATTGTGGCAAAAAAATAGAAAAGCAATCAATAGACCAAATTATAGATAATATTATGGCATTAGCTGAAGGTACAAAAATACAAATTTTAGCACCAGTAGTTCGTGGGCGTAAAGGTGAATACACAAAACAATTAGAAGGATATCAAAAAGATGGCTTTGTAAGAGTTAGAATAGATGGAGAAGTATATGAATTATCAGATGATATAGAGCTAGATAGAAAGAAAAAGCATAATATAGAATTAGTTGTTGACAGATTAGTTATAAAACCAGATATTACAAGTAGATTAACTGAATCTGTTGAAACAGCATTAAAATATGCAGATAAGCTAGTTTTAGTTGATGTAATAGGAGATAAACCGGTATTATATAGTTGTAATTACGCTTGTCCTGATTGTGGATTTAGTTTTCCAGAATTAACACCAAGAATGTTTTCATTTAATAATCCTTTTGGAGCTTGCCCAGAATGTACAGGTATCGGATATTTAATGAAAATGGACGAAGATTTAATAGTTCCAGATAAAAATAAAACACTATATGACGGAATAAAAGCATTTGGTTCAAGCACAATGAAAAAAGGTGACACAATGGCAAAAATGTATTTTGAAAGTATAGGAAAACATTATGGAGTAGATATTAAAAATAAAAAAATTAAAGATCTGCCAAGATGGTTTATGGAAAAAATTCTATATGGTACAGGTGATGAAGAAATAGACTTTGAATATACATCATATGCGGGAACAAGAAAATTCACAGCACCATTTGAAGGAGTTTTACCAACTTTGGATAGACGTCACAATGAAACAAAATCACAAGGAATGAGAGACTTTTATGAAATGTATATGACAAATTCCGAATGTCATGCTTGCCATGGAGCAAGATTAAAACCAGAAATTCTTTCAATAAAAGTTGGTGATAAAAACATAAATGAATTAACCCAAATGTCAATAAGATATATCAAAGAATATCTAAACAATCTTGAATTAAATGATACAGAAAAAATGATATCAGAATTAATATTAAAAGAGATTGACCAAAGATTACAATTTTTAATTGATGTTGGATTAGAATATTTAACATTATCAAGAAATGCCGGAACACTTTCAGGAGGAGAAGCACAAAGAATCCGTTTAGCAACTCAAATTGGTTCTGGATTAACAGGAGTATTATATATTTTAGACGAACCAAGTATTGGTTTACATCAAAGAGATAATGACAAATTACTTGCAACTTTGAAAAAGCTAAGAGACTTAGGAAATACATTAATAGTAGTAGAGCACGATGAAGATACAATGTATGCAGCTGACCAAATTATTGATATTGGACCAGGAGCAGGAACACATGGTGGAAATGTTATGGCACAAGGTACAGCTGAAGAAGTTAAACAAGTTGAAGGTTCAATAACAGGTCAATACTTAAGTGGTAGAAAGAAAATAGAAGTTCCTAAAAAAAGAAGAAAACCAGTAAAATCTAAAGTAATAGAAGTGCAAGGAGCTACTGAAAACAATTTAAAAAATATAAGTGTAAAATTTCCACTAGGTATATTTAACTGTGTAACAGGTGTTTCAGGTTCTGGAAAATCAACATTAGTAAATGAAGTCTTATATAAAACAATAGCAAAAGAACTAAATGGTGCAAATGAAAAACCAGGAAAATGCAAAGGTGTAAAAGGACTTCAAAACATAGACAAAATAATAAATATAGACCAATCACCAATAGGAAGAACACCACGTTCAAACCCTGCAACATACACAGGTGTATTTGATATAATAAGAGATATTTTTGCTGCAACAGAAGAAGCAAAAATGAGAGGATATGCAAAAGGAAGATTTAGTTTTAATGTGCAAGGCGGAAGATGTGAAAGCTGTAATGGAGATGGAGTTCATAAAATAGAAATGCACTTTTTACCAGACATATACGTACCTTGCGAAGTATGTAAAGGAAAACGATATAATAGAGAAACATTAGAAGTTCGTTATAAAGGAAAAAGTATAGCCGATGTTTTAGATATGACTGTTGAAGAAGCATTAAAATTCTTTGAAAATATTCCTAAAATCAAACAAAAAATTCAAACATTATATGATGTAGGATTAGGATATATAAAATTAGGACAGCCATCAACAACATTATCAGGAGGAGAAGCACAAAGAGTTAAACTTGCAACAGAACTATCAAAAAGAGCAACAGGAAAAACACTATATATATTAGACGAACCTACTACTGGACTACATATAGCAGATGTTCATAAATTAGTTGATATATTACAAAGACTAGTTGATACAGGAAATACAATAATTGTAATAGAACATAATTTAGACTTAATTAAAACTTGTGACCATATTATAGATCTAGGTCCAGAAGGCGGAGAAAATGGTGGAGAAGTAGTTGCAGTTGGTAGTCCTGAACAAATTTGTAAAAACGAAAGAAGCTATACAGGAAAATTCTTAAAAAAATATTTAGAAGATAATTAATATTATAGAAATATAAAATCAAATAAGATGATGTAAAAAATGGAAAGCGATAAGAAATTACTTTCCATTTTTTAAAATGCAGATAACATCAGCAGAACTTGCAAAAACTTGCAAAAAGTGGTAAAATAATTATGTTAAGTGATTTCAAAAGAATATATTATAATTGTCTGGAATAAAAAAAGTACTTACAAAGAAATCAGAGAGAAGAGTTAGAAAATTTTATTGAAGCAATGGAAATGAAAAATAGAGAAATTCACTCAAAAACAAGAAGAGAAATAACAGAAGAAAGATAAAAAGAGGGGTAAAAGTTATGATCAAAAGAAAAAGCGAGAGGGAGAAAATACAAGATCAAGCACAAAAAAGAAGAGAAAGAATTATTTCACTGTACAATAATGAAATGAAAATTAAAGATATTGCAGAGAGCGAAGGCGTATCTACAACAACGATAACACGAGATATTACACAATTAGTGAAAGCTGGGAAAGTCAAAAGAAAGAAACCGTTTAAAGAAAAGCGATACCAGGAAATGGAAGAAAGAAGAGAAAGAATTATTCCACTGTATGATAATGGAATGAGCATTAAAGATATTGCAGAGAGCGAAGGCGTATCGATGCCAACAATAGCAAACGATATAGAACAATTAATGAAAGCTGGAAGAGTCAAAAAGCAAGAAACGTTTAAAGAAAAGCAACACCAGGAAATAGAAGAAAGAAGGGAAAGAATTATTTCACTGTATAATAAAGGAATGAGAATTAAAGATATTGCAGAGATTGAGGGCGTATTGATACCAACAATATCAAAAGATATAAAACGATTATTGAAAGCTGGAAAAGTCAAAAAAAGGAAAACATTGAACGAAAAGCAACACCAGGAAATGGAAGAAAGAAGAGAAAGAATTATTCCACTGTATGATAATGGAATGAGCATTAAAGATATTGCAGAGAGCGAAGGCGTATCGATGACAACAATAGCAAACGATATAGAACAATTAATGAAAGCTGGAAGAGTCAAAAAGCAAGGAACGTTGAAAGAAAAGCATTACCAGGAAATAGAAGAAAGAAGAGAAAGAATTATTTCACTGTATAATAAAGGAATGAGAATTAAAGATATTGCAGAGAGCGAAGGCGTATCTAGAACAACGATAACACGAGATATTACACAATTAGTGAAAGCTGGAAAAGTCAAAAAAAGGAAAACATTGAACGAAAAGCAACACCAGGAAGTGGAAGATAACGAAGAATTAATGGCCAAATCTGAAAGAAGAACAATATGGGCGGTATTAAGAGATAAAATAGAATCAGGAAATAGAAAGGCGATTGAAAGTTATATTGACAAAATACTTGAAGTAAGACCTAAAAGCTTTTCAAAAGAAGATTTTGAATTAATATTAAAATATAAAAATGTGATATCTTTTGCTAAAACTAGGATGGAAAAAAGCGATAGAGAAACTTTAATGGAAGAAAAAAAGAATCTGCTTGATAATGAAGAAGAGAGATAAATGCGGAAAGATAAAGGAGAAAATATGAGAAGAAAACCAACAGACATTAAAAGGATTATAGAGGCTTATAATAATGATGAAAGCGAATCAGAAATTGCTAAAAAGTTTGGAATATCAGAAGTGGATGTATTAGCAATAATTTTAAGAAAAGGTATAGAGGAAGGAAAACAAAGAGAAAGAATTTCGAGATTAAATCAAAAAGAAATAGCATATGAAGAAATTGCACAAATAGAAGGTATTGCAAATGCGGAAGTATTAACTATTTTAGGCGAAGAGAGAAGTAAAAAATATGCAGCTATACAAAAAAATAATAGAAATAATCAAAATTTTATATTAGATGATTCAGAAAATGGATCGGCTATTGGACTTAATGATGTAAAATTAAATATACAAAGTAAAATAGCAAAAGGGGAAAGTCATCTAATTGCACAATATATAGAAGATTTATTAAACCAACAAAGTGAAAATTTTACAGCCAGACAAATTGAACTATTAAAACAGTTTAAAATGTGTGTAGAAGCAAAGCAAACACACAAAAAAGAAACATTAATAAGTGAAGAAAGATAATATTTTCATTATTTTTTGTATAAAATATCTAAAAAGTTCTAAAAATATATGTAACAAACTTAATAAATATTGGAGGAAAATATGTATAATTTTAGAACAGACCTAGCATCAGAAAGAAGAGAAATATATCAAAAAGCCAATGATGCTAAAGGAGAAATTGATGGTATTACAAGCGAAGTTGAAGATATTACAGATAAAATAAAAGTAGAAAAAGTAAAAATAATAAATGAAAGTGGAGAAAAAGCAATTGGAAAACCAATTGGCACATATATAACAATAGATATAAAAGATTTAAAAATAATTCAAGAGAAAGAATTACAACAAGCAGCAGATACCATAACAAAAGAACTGAAAGGAATGTTAAATGAACATATAAGTCATCAAGGAGAGGTACTTGTTGTAGGACTTGGAAATATATATGTTACGCCAGATAGTCTAGGACCAAAGGTAATAAATGAAATAGAAGTTACACGCCATATTATTAACTATATGCCACAATATGTAAAAGAAGGAACAAGAATGGTAAGTGCAATAGCACCAGGAGTATTAGGAACAACAGGAATTGAGACATTAGAAATATTAAAAGGAGTTGTAGAAAACACAAAGCCTAAACTAATAATAGTTATAGATGCGCTGGCTTCAAGAAGTATAGAAAGAATAAGTAGTACAGTGCAATTATCAGATACTGGTATAGTTCCAGGAGCTGGTGTTGGAAATAAACGAAGCGAGTTAAGTATAAATACTTTAGGTGTACCAGTAATTGCAATAGGAATACCAACAGTTGTTGAAACTGCAGTACTTGTAAATGATAGCTTGAATTTATTTATAGAAAAATTGCAAGATGAAGCAAAATCAAATGAATATTTAAATAAACTGAAAGAAAATGATAATTATGAAGAAATAAAACAAGCATTAGTTCCAAGTGACTTTAACTTAATAGTAACGCCAAAAGAAATTGATGATTTAATAGAAAATATGAAAGAAATAGTTGCAAGAGGAATAAATCAATCTTTATAATAAAAAATAATATATGTTGTTTTTTACTTCTTAAATTTATTAATAGTTTGAATTTTAAAAAATTTGCAAAAAAGATTGAAAAAAGGTAATAATTAATATATAATACAAGTATTAATAGAATTTAAGGAGTGGTTATAAATGGACGAAAACAAAAAAGAAACCAAAAAACCAGAAAATGTAGAAAAGGTTGAAAAAAAAGTTGAAGAAAAAGCAAAACAACCAGAAGTAAAAAACGAAGCAAAATTTGAAAAAGTAAATGCTAAGGAAGTTGATAAAATAAGTAAATCCCAAAATAAAGAAGTGAAGAAAAAAAATAAAAAAGACAAGAAAACAGAAGGAAAGAAAAAATCTTGGGTACCAACAACAATAGTTGCATTAGTTGTTATAGCAATTATTGCTGTATTAACAGTTATGATTGTAGTTTCTAGTGATCCTAAAAAATCATTAGATGGATTGTTAACAAACTTAAGAGCTGGTAATTTTGATAAAGCACAAGAATATCTAAGTGGAGATGAAACAGAATTAACAGATACAGCATTGGATGCAGAAGCACAAAAATTACTATTTGAAAAATTATCTTGGAATATCAAAAAGGTAACTCAAGAAAAAGATAAAGCAACAATAGTAGTTGAAGTAAGAAATAAAGATTTCCAAACAGTAGTAAACAATTACGCTAAAAGAGCTTTAAATGCAGCGAAAGAAGCTATTGGAAACGGAAAAACAGAAAATATTTCTGAACAAGATTTCCAACAATATTTCTTAGAAGAATTAAAAAATGAAGAAATCCAAACAACAACAAACGAAAAAACTATAAATGCTGTAAAAGTAGACAATAAATGGAAAATTGTTTCAGATGATGAACTAGTAAATGCTATATTACCAGGACTAGAAGATGCCATAAATACATTATCATAAAATATAAGATTTATATAGAAAACCATAAATTAGAAATGTAAAGATAATATATAAATTAAAAAGTCTAAATCTGAAAAAGCTAAATTGGCTTTTCTCAGATTTAGACTTTTTTTGTAGTAGTACCAGTTTGATTTTTATATGGTTTACAGATATTACAATCAGCACAAATAATTATTCTATCTTCAAATATTTGTCGAAGAGTATTTAAAAATTCGTCGAAATAGGAATCAACTATATGAATATAGATTTTCTCTGGTAGAATATTTAGCAAGGTATTTAAAGTATAATCATTTGTTGAAAAAGAAATATCACTTAAATATTTAGCATCTAATTTATAATTATAAATATCTATAATTTGTTTGTCTTCATCTAATAACAAACATTCAGATGATGAATAAATAATATGAACCGAACTGCAAGTTGGGGGTTGAGAGTTAACATATAATTTAAGAAGCGAAATAAATTCCATATATTCTTTTTCAACAACAAAACTATTAACAGCTCTTGAAAGCAAATTATCTAGTAATTTGAAATAATCTTGCAATCTAAAATATATAAAACCAGATAAAAAGAGTGACTTGTTACAAGATAAATATTCATAAATTTTATGATATATAATATTAAATTTTTTCTCAAAGAGATTTGTAAAATCTTCAGCGGAAATATCAAAAAACAATTCTAATATTTCATTTTTTTCATTAAAATCAAAATAGAAGTAATTTTGATTAAGAAAGTCTTTTAAAAAAGTTTCTTCAAGTTCATCTATAATCATGATTGTTAAAATATATGAAATTTTATTTAAAAATGCAGAATTATCAACGCCATTGTAGTGAATAATAATATTATTATAATGTTTAAATTTACGTAAAGAAAAGCAGATACTAGATAATTCAAAGTGTTTTAATTCATTTAGTAGATATTGGAGCAATTTAGAATTATTTGTTTTTATACATAATGATTTCATCAAAAATCTCCTCCTAATAAAAATAGTATCTACTAAATAAGTAAAAGTTATACATTATAGTATGATAAGAAATAAAAAAGAGTAACTTGTATAAAAAAATAATAGATTTTATAAAATAAAAACAATACATATTATTTTACTTGTTAAAAGTAAATACTATGTATTGTTTTTTATCATATTATCCATATATATTATAATCAATATCAGGGAAGAGACAATCTTTTTTATTAATATCTTTTAGGAAATCTTCATCAATTTTATTATCTTTAATCTGATAATAAAGTTTTGTAAAACGTCCAATATGGTCTTTTATTCTTTTTTTAGCATAATCAACCATTGTACCATTTGTAATTATAAATAGCCAGTCACTGCTTTGAGCAAGTAAAAGTTCTCTTGCACATTGATTCAATGCTTTTTTCTTAAGGCCTTTTGCGTTAGGGTATAAATTAGCCAATTCACACATTCTATCACCAGCTGTATGTAAATGTCTATGTACATAATCATTTGAAGGATTTAACCATACTTCACTATATCCATTAGCACCCCAACTTGAACGACAAGGAGAAGCTACTTGAATATTTGGATATTTATCAATATATTCTGATGGAGTAATAAGCTTAAAATTACAATCATCATAATAAATTTTCTTAAATAAAATATATAACCAGTAAGGTCCTTCATACCACCAATGACCATAAAGTTCTGCATCATAAGGACATAAAATAATAGGTGGGTGGTCCATATAAGGTGCTATATCATTAATTTGTTTTGTTCTAGAATCTAAGAAATGTCCAGCTTGTCTTTCGGCAGAATCTTTAGCCCATTGCACATTATAATAATCTTTAAAATCAGTTTTACCAGTTATTCTATAATATTTTATGCCAGTGTGAACTCTAACACCATTATGTGCAATATATGGCTTGATATAATCATAATCTGCTTCATAACCAATATCACGATAAAATTCACGATAATTATAGTCACCTGGATAACCATTAATTGAACTCCATACTTGTCTAGAAGATTCAATATCACGTCCAAAAGCTACAACACCTTCAGGAGAAACTATAGGAGCAAATGTACCATAAACAGGTGTAGGGTCTGCATATAAAATTCCGTGTGATTCTGTAATTATATATTCAATACCAAATTCTTTTAGATATTTATCTGCTTCAGGAACATAACCACATTCTGGAAGCCATATACCGCGAGGCTTTCTGCCAAAATATTTTTCATAAGTTTGAACACCAACTGCAATTTGAGCTTTTACAGTTTTTTCATTTACATATAGGATAGGGAAATAACCATGTGTTGCACCACAAGTTATAATTTCTAAAACACCTAAATCTTGAAAATGCTTAAAACCTTGTATAATATTACATTTGAAAACATCTTTGAATAAATGTAAATCATCTGAATAACGTTCATAATAATAATGTGAAAGTTTATTTAAACGTTCGTCTCCAGCTGTACGTTTGATTTCTTTTCCAGATAATTCGATTAATTGTTTTAAATAATTAATGTATTTTTTTTGTAGTAATTTGTTATCTAACATTGAAAGCAGAGGAGGAGTCATAGACATTGTGATTCTAAAATCAACACCTTCATCTACTAGTTTTTTAAAATTTCTAAGTAATGGTAAGTAAGTTTCAGAAATTGCTTCATATAACCAAGACTCCTCTAAATAGTCATCACTTTCAGGATGATGGATAAATGGTAAATGTGCATGAAGTACAAAACTTACATATCCTTTTTTCTCTTGCATAGTTTATCTCCTTTATTATTGAATTTATATTGTACATAAAAAGAAATGGCGACAATAAGTCGCTATATCTAATTAAAAATACAGTTATTTATGAAGATGGGTGAGAAGATGGATTTGCTAAATCATAAATATCTTCAACATTTTCGTTTTTATAAATTGTTTTATAGAAATCATAAATATTATAAATTTTTCCCATATTTCTCATAAATGACAATGATGCAAATTGTTTTTCTTGTGTAGCACCTGTTTTTACATTTCTAAAATAAACCATTTTTTGTTCTTTGTTAAGTAGAATTCTATCATTTGGAGCTTCTAACTCATTAGATGTAGTTACATAAATGTAATCTGTGTGCTCCAATTTATCTTTCTTAACAATAGGACGTCTACCAAGTTCGATTCTATAATCACATTTACTATCTGCAACGTGTAAATACCAACTATTGGCAAAGTCATTTATTTCAACTTCAAAACTGTAATTTAAAGTATCATTATGAACAATTAATATAGGTTTGGTTTCTTGGAAAAAATTTTCTCCGTATTGTTCTTCAAAAGCTTTTCTATCTTTATCAGAAATATCCCAATAAATAAATAGGGTAGTTGGTGTTTGAGCCAAAAGCCTTACAACAGTTTGATTATAACGATAAGGCAAATCATAATATTCTACAGTCTCAAGAGGCTTTGCACCTTTTTTTGCTACTGCTTTAGTTGTACTTTTGCTTTTTTTAGTTGCTTTTTTTGCTGTAGTTTTACTAGTTGACTTTTTAGTAGTTTTAGTTGCTGCTTTTTTAGCAGTTGTACTTTTTGTAGTAGTTTTATTAGCTACAGATTTGCTAGTAGAATTTTTGACTGCTGCTTTAGGCTTAGAAGTGGATTTTTTGGTTGATTTTTCAGCAGGTGTTACTGTTTTAATTTTTAATTCTTTTTCGTTTTGTTCTTTAGTTTTTCTTGGCATATTATCCTCCTATGTAATCTCATTTTATCTACACACTATCTTATACTAAAAGCAAAATAAATTCAAGGGAAATGGAGAAGATTTTAAAAAAAGAAATAACTTATACAAAAAATAGATAGTGTCGATATTTATTTGACACTATCTGCATCTAATTCAGAAATAAAATCAGCAAGAATATATTCCATACTAACACCAAAAACTTTGGATAAACCATATAATTCATATTCTTTCAATATTCGTTTTCCAGTTTCTAATTTATGCAAAGAAGGCTTAGAAATATCAATTCCCATTAAAGCTAACTTAGTAGAAAGTTCAGAAAGAGACAAATTATTTTTCATTCGTAATTCTTTTATTTTTTTACTGGTTACATTTAAATTATTATTATATTTGCTACATTGATACATTAATAAACTCCTTTTATATAAAATTATACAAATGAATTGTATAAGAAAAAAATTAAAGAGCGTTACCACTGGAGAAACAAACAAGAAATTTTGAAAAACATTGACAAAAATTGAAAGAATATATTATAATTTTAATCGTATCACGAGAGAGACGAAAACAAAGGAGGAAAAATAAAATGAGGAAGAAATTTAAATGCAATATTAAAGGGATAACGCTGGTGGCGTTAGTGGTAACAATTATAGTTTTACTTATTTTAGCAGGTGTATCCATTGTAATGATTACAGGAAATAATGGAATATTGACGCAAGCACAAAAAGCGAAAATAGCAACAGAACTTTCAAACTATAAAGAACAACTAGAATTATATAAAAACGGAAAACAAACTGAAAACAAAGATTTTTTAGAAAGCAGTTTAACAGTAGGAAAAGAAAATTTAACTTATAATACTCAGCCACAAGGAGAAAAAGGAAATATAAAAACAGTAATTTCAAATATAAAAGACGAGTACATAGACAAAATAGAAATAATAAAAGGAAAGTTATTAATAAATACTCAAGACAAAGAAGAAATAGAAATAGCTAAGAACTTAGGAATAACAATAAATCCATATGATATAATAAATGGCGAATTATTATCTTCAAATGGAAATTTATTATTAATGGATGAAAACGGAACTGTAACAATTCCTGATAGTGTAACCAAAATAGGAGAAGGAGCATTTGCAAATTTAGAGGGATTAAAAACAATAATAATACCGGGAACCGTAAAAGAAATAGGAAAAAATGCTTTTGCTTACAATGCAACATTAGAGAACATAATAATGCAAGAAGGTGTAGAAACAATAGATGATTATGCTTTTATGGAATGTCAAGCATTAAAAAGCGTACAAATGCCAGAAACTATGAAAACTATGGGAAGGACGGTGTTTTACCATTGTTGCAATTTGACAGAAATAGAAATACCAAGTCAAATAAACATTATAAGTATGCAAAGCTTTACAAGTTGCAATAATTTGAAAAAAGTAAAATTTAGAGGAAAAAATGTGACAGAAATTGGAAATGAGGCGTTTTTAGGAACAGCTATAAGCAGTTTTGAAATAACCTCTAGACTTAGTAAATTGGATTCAACAGCATTAGGACAATGTCATAATTTAGATAATATAGTTATTGCAAATGATAATAAAAACTTTGTGTATCAATCTGGAATATTATTGTCAGCAGATATGGAGACAATATTATTTGTTTCGGAAAAATATTACATAAACGAATCAGTATTTTCAATACCAGAAGGAGTGGTTAATTTTGAAACATATATAAGTCCGCTTTCTAATATAAAAAAACTAAATATTCCAAAAAGTTTGCAAAAATTAAATGTACGATTTTTACCAACAAGCATAACAAATGTTGAAGTTGCAGCAGGCAATTCTAATTTTTATGTATTAGAAAATTGCATTTATAGTAGTGACAATCAGCGATTAATATATTGTTTTTCTAAAGAAAAAGATATCACATTAAAAAATAAAGTGAAAATAATTAATTCATATTCGTTTATGGGAGCTATTAATGCTGAGAAAATAACACTAGCCGACTCAGTAGAAACAATTCAAGAGGTGTGGTTGAGTAATGTACAAAATCTAAAAGAAATAAATGTGGGAAAAAGTTTAAAAAATATAGATGGTAATTTTGCCTTAAATTCAAATTGGAAGTTTACACTTAATATCGATAAAGAGAATCCTAATTACATTGTTGAAAAGAATATAATTTATAGCAAAGATAAGGAAACATTAGTAGGGATGCTTTATAAAATTGATGGAGAGTTTACTATAGATAGTAACGTAAAAACTTTAGGCCCTAGAGCTCTTAGAGACCAGCAAAATATGACTAAAGTGAATTTAAACGATAGACTAGAGAATATATCAATGGAAACATTTTACGGCTGTACTAATTTAAAAGAAATAGAAATACCTTCAAGCGTTAAATATATAAATGATACAACTTTTATATTTTCAATAAATTTAGATAAAATAATTATTAATAATAGCGAAAACTCAATAGAAGGAGCACCTTGGGGAGCTTCTAAGGGAATGAAGGTTGTAAATTGGAATTAGCTGATTAAATGCAATTGACCACTCATCCCAATTGAAAAAAACAAAATAGAAATATATAATAAAAAGCATCGCAGAAGCGGTGCTTTTAATATAGTTAAAGGAGGAAAATTTTTGATTATAGAAAGTCTAAAAAAAGAAAATAACGAAAAAATGCCGAGAACAAAAAACAAAACAGCATCAGACAAAATGATTGGAAAATGGGTAAAGTGTGACTCATGTAAAGAAATAATTTATAAAGAAGATTTGCATAACAATTTAAGTGTTTGTCCAAATTGTGGAAAGAATTTTAGATTGTCAGCAAGAAGAAGAATAAAACAAATTGCGGATGAAGGAACCTTTGAAGAAATTGGTGCAAATATAAAAACAAAAGATCCTCTAAAATTTGAAGGATATTTAAAAAAGGTTGAACTATTAAAAGAAAAGACTGATATCGAAGAGGCTGTAAAATGTGGAATATGCAAAATAGATGGACTAAAGGTAGTATTAGGTGTTATGGATGGAAATTTCTTAATGGGTAGTATGGGGGCAGCAGTTGGAGAAAGAATTTCTCTTGCAATAGAAAAAGCAATTGAAGAAAAAATACCATTTATAATGTTTTGCGTATCAGGTGGTGCAAGAATGCAAGAAGGAATTATATCATTAATGCAGATGGCTCGAACCTCAAATGAAATAGCAAAATTAAAAGAAAGTGGAAATTTATATATATCTGTACTAACAGACCCTACAACAGGAGGAGTAACAGCAAGCTTTGCAAGTTTAGGAGACATTATTTTAGCAGAGCCAAAAGCTCTAATTGGATTTGCGGGACCAAGGGTAATAGAACAAACGATAAAACAGAAGTTACCAGATGGATTTCAAAGTTCCGAATTTTTGCTAGAACATGGATTCATAGATAAAATAGTTGAAAGAAAAGATATGAAAGAAACAATTGGAAAAATATTAAAATTACACAGTGTAAAATAATTAAGCAATAAATTAAATGATAATTAAGTGTAAAAAGAGGTGAATAAAATGATAACAGCTTGGGATAAAGTACAGCTTGCAAGACAAGCTGAGAGACCAAAAAGTTTAGATTATATAAATAATATATTTGAAAATTTTATAGAGTTACATGGAGACAGAAATTTTGGAGATGATAAAGCTATTGTTGGAGGAATAGCTTGGCTAGAGGATATACCAGTAACAGTAATAGGAGAACAAAAAGGAAAAAATGTGAAAGAAAATATGGAAAGAAATTTTGGAATGCCAGAGCCAGAAGGGTATAGAAAAGCACTAAGATTAATGAAGCAAGCAGAGAAATTTAAAAGACCAATAATCACATTTATAGATACTCCTGGGGCATATCCAGGAATGGGAGCAGAAGAAAGAGGCCAAGGTGAAGCAATTGCAACAAATATAATGGAAATGTCAAGACTAAAGGTTCCAATTATATGTATTGTAATTGGAGAAGGTTCAAGTGGAGGAGCTCTAGCAATAGGTGTTGGTGATAAAATTGTTATGCTTGAAAATGCAGTATATTCAATATTATCTCCAGAGGGCTTTGCAAGTATTTTATATAAGGATTCAAGCAAAGCAAAAGAAGCGGCAGAAAATATGAAAATAACTGCTAAAGATTTAAAACAATTTGGAATAGTAAATGAAATAATAAAAGAACCAGCAGATGGAGCACAAAGTGATTTTCAAAGAATAACAAAAGATATAAAGAAATATTTGGTTAAAAATATAAAAGAATTACAAGAGCTAGAGATAGAAGAACTTTTAGAAAAGAGAAGCTTAAAATATGCAAATTTAAACATAAATTAACTTGTATTTTAAAGTTTGATTTAGAAATTAATAAAGAAAGGAGAATATGGTGTATTTAAAGTATTAAATATATCATAAAAGAAAAAATGATATTAAAAGGTAAAAAAGTAATTATAATGGGAGTAAGAAATAAATGGAGTATTGCATATGGTGCAGCAAAGTCTGCATATGACCAAGGAGCAGAAGTTATTTGCACATGTGCAGAAGATAATTTAGAAAAGGTAAAAAAACTATTAGAAGAATTACCAGGAACAAGCGTATATACCTTAGGAGATGTTAGTGTAGAAGAAAATATAGATGAATGTCTAAACGAAATAAAAGAAAAACATGGAAAAGTTGACGGAATTTTACACGCAATAGCACATGCAAATACAGAAGATTTAAGAAATGATTTTATACGTACAACACAAAGCGGATTTGCTCATGCATTAGATGTAAGTAGCTATTCGTTAACAGCAATAGTAAGAAAAGCAGTGGATAAAGAAATGTTAAATGAAGGTGCAAGTATAGTTGCATATACATATTACGGTTCAGAAAAAGTAGTAGAAGGATATAACGTAATGGGAGTTGCAAAAGCAGCATTAGAAACAAGTATAAAATATTTGGCACAAGATTTAGGAAAATTAGGATATAGAATAAATGGAATTTCAGCAGGACCAATAAAAACATTATCTGCAAAAGGAATAAAAGACTTTGGTTCAATTTTAGATGTTGTAGAAGAAAAAGCACCATTACATAAAAATGTAACAACAACTCAAGTAGGAGATAGCACAGCATTTTTATTTAGTGATATGTCAAGTGCAATCACAGGAGAAATAATACATGTAGATAACGGATTTTCTATAATTGGAGCATAAAAACAAGACTAATAGTTGAAAAACTATTAGTTTTTTTAGTTTTGTGATAAAAATACTTTAAAAAAAAGCTAAAATGTTATACAATATTGTAAAATGATTTTAGGAGAGGTCTATGAATAAAAAGTGGCAAATATGTGAAGTAGATAAAGAAAAAGTAGAAAAATTAAAAAGCAAATATGGTATAAGTGAATTGCTTGCTACAATATTAGTAAACAAAAACATAACAACACAAAAAGAAATAGAAGAATTTCTGAACCCAACAAGAAATGATTTTTTTGATCCATTTTTAATTAATGATATGGACATTGCTGTTGAAAGAATAAGAAAAGCAATCGAAACTCAAGAAAAAGTTATAATTTATGGGGATTATGATGTTGATGGAATTACAAGTATTACAGTTTTAAAAAGCTTTTTAAAAGATGTTGGTTTAGATGTCGATTATTATATCCCAAATAGATTAGAAGAAGGATATGGATTAAACAAAAATGCAATAGATGAAATTGCAAAAAATAAATATACAGTAATGATTACAGTAGATTGTGGAATATCAGCGATAGAAGAGGTCAATTATGCAAATTCTTTAGGAATAGAAGTTATAGTAACAGACCATCATGAGCCAGGAGAAGAACTTCCAAAAGCGTTAGCAGTAATTGATAATAAAAGAAAAGATAGTAAATATCCATTTAGAGAATTAGCAGGTGTGGGAGTGGCATTTAAAGTATCCCAAGCATTAGCACAAAGTATGAATGTGAAAGAAGAAGAATATTTAAAATATTTGGATATTGTATGTGTTGGAACAATATCAGATATAGTGCCATTAATAAGTGAAAATAGAGTCATCACAAAATTAGGAATAAAATTATTAAAACAAACACGAAATACAGGGTTAAAAGCAATTATAAATTCATCAGGATATAGTCAAATAAATTCCACAACAATATCATTTGGAGTAGCTCCAAGAATAAATGCTTGTGGAAGAATGGGAAAAGCAGAACAAGCATTAAAGTTACTACTTTCTAAAGATATATATGAAGTAAACAAACTAACTCAAGAATTAAACAACTATAATAGAGAAAGACAAGAAATTGAAAAAGAAATATTCGAGAGTGTATTGAACAAAATTGAACAAAATAATTTAGACAAGAACAGAACAATAGTAGTAGGAGGAGAAGGCTGGCATCATGGAGTAATAGGAATCGTCTCTTCTAAAATTACGGAAAAATATTTCAAACCAAGTATTTTATTAAGCTTTGAAGAAGATGGAACTGGAAAAGGTTCAGGAAGAAGCATTCCAGGATTTGACTTACATGAAGCCTTAATGAAATGTGAAAATTGTTTGGAAAAATTTGGTGGACACAGCATGGCTGTTGGACTGACCTTAAAAAAAGATAAATTTGAACAATTTTATGAAGAATTCGAAAAAGTGGCAAAAGAGAATAAAACGGAAAATATAGTTCCAATAATAAATGTAGATGCTAAAATAGAATTAAATGAGATAGATAAAACAGTAGTAGAAGACTTAAAACAATTAGAACCTTTTGGGGAAGCAAATAAAATGCCAGTATTTGCTTTGAAAAATATAAGAATAGACTCTATAAGAGCACTATCAGAAGGGAAACACTTAAAATTAACATTAAGAGATAATAATCAAATAATAAATGCAATAGGATTTAATATTGGGGAACTAGCAAACGAATATAAAATTGGGGATAAAGTAGATCTTGCAGGTGTGCTAGAAATAAATACATTTAATGGAATTGATAATTTGCAAATAAACATTAAGGATATTATGAAGTCAATATAGAGGGGGAATATTATGAGTGAAGTAAAAAATGCAACTATACAAGATGTAATTGCGAAACGAAAAGAACATTCTAAAAGACATGTTGATACAAAATTAATTATGCGAGCATATAATTATGCTGTGAATTTACATGGTGACCAAAAAAGAAAGTCAGGAGAACCATACATTATACATCCACTTGATGTAGCATATATTTTAGCAGATATAGGTTTAGACGACAAAACTGTATGTGCGGCACTTTTACATGATGTTGTAGAAGATACAAAAGCTAGTCAAGAAGATATAACCAAAGAATTTGGACAAGAAATATCAGACATGGTAGCAGGTGTTACAAAATTAAGTAAAATATCATTTGCATCTGTTGAAGAGCAACAAGTTGAAAATTACAGAAAAATGTTTTTAGCAATGGGAAAAGATATAAGAGTAATACTAATAAAATTAGCAGATAGATTACATAATATGAGAACTTTAAAATTCTTAAAAAGAGATAGACAAATAGCAATAAGTAAAGAAACAATGGATTTATATGCACCATTAGCTAATAGATTAGGTCTATATTCTTTAAAATGGGAGTTAGAAGATTTATCTTTTAAATATTTGCATCCAGAAGAATATCATGAGTTAGTTGAAGGTATAAACAAAAAAAGAGAAGAAAGATTAAAATTCATTGACAAAATAATGAACGATATTAGAACAGAATTAAAAAAACAAAAAATAGAAGCCGAAGTAACAGGAAGAGCTAAACATTTATATTCAATATATAGAAAAATGAAAAGAGACAATAAAACATTAGACCAAATATACGATTTATTTGCACTTCGAATATTAGTAAATTCAGTAAAAGATTGCTATGCAGCACTAGGAATTGTTCACGAAATGTATAGCCCAATGCCAGGAAGATTTAAAGACTATATTGCTGTTCCAAAGCCTAATATGTATCAATCAATACACACAACATTATTGGGGGAAAAAGGAACACCATTTGAAGTACAGATACGTACATATCAAATGCATCATATAGCAGAATATGGTATTGCTGCACACTGGGCATATAAAGAGGCAAGCTATTTTGGTAAAAAACAATCTGTACAAGTTGAACCAGATAAATTGACATGGCTTAGAGAAACACTAGAATGGCAAAAAGATATGGAAGATCCTCAAGAATTTTTAGAAACTTTAAAAACAGAATTATTCGAGGACGAAGTTTATGTATTTACACCAAAAGGAAAAATAATTGTATTACCAAGAAAAGCGACACCAATAGACTTTGCATACAATATTCACGCAGAAATAGGACACCATATGACAGGTTGTAAAATTAATAGTAAAATGATGCCAATAATAACACCTTTAAAAAGTGGAGATATAGTAGAGATTATTACATCAGACAATTCAAAAGGACCAAGTAGAGATTGGCTAAAATTTGTAAAAAGCTCAAGTGCTAAAAACAAAATAAGAAGTTGGTTCAAAAAAGCTCAACGTTCAGAAAATATCGAAAAAGGAAAAGATTTAATAGAAAAAGAAATTAAGAGAATAGGACTAACACATGCAGATTTATTTAAGCAAGAATATATAGACCCTATGATGAAAAAATACAACTATAAAGATTTAGACGAAATGTATGCTGCTGTTGGATTTGGTGCTAATTCAGCCTTCAAAGTTATTTCAAGAGCACTACAAGAATATCGAAAAGAGCATACTGAAGATGATATTGAAGAAAAGATGGAAGAATTGGCGAAGGCAAAAAATAGAAAACCAAAGCCATCAAATTCAGGAGTTGTAGTAAAAGGTATAGATAATTGTCTAGTAAAACTATCTAAATGTTGCAATCCACTTCCAGGAGATGAAATTGTAGGATATATAACAAAAGGAAGAGGAGTATCAGTTCACAGAAAAGATTGTACAAATATAAAAAATTTAATATCAGAAGAAAATAGAATGATTGATGTTGAATGGTACAATGAAAATAAAGAAAGCTATCAAGCAGATATTGAGGTACGTTCAAATGATAGGGCTGGATTATTATTAGATATTCTAAAAGAATTAGGAACAACAAAAGCAAAAATTTTAGGAGTTAATACCAAAACAACAAAAGAAAGAATTGCTATAATTGAGATCACATTAGAAATAGACAGTTTAGACGAATTGAATAAAGCAATAAAAGTGCTAAGAAAAGTAAACAGCGTTTATGAAGTAAGGCGTGTATAAATGTATTAGACTAATAATATAGTTATAAACTATATAAAAGAAAAAAGAACAAAAAGAATAAAAAGGAAATGATGAAATGATTTTAAAAGAACTAAAGATACAAACTTGGGTAGGAGACCCAACAAATTGTTATATAATTTTTGACGAAAAATCAAAAGAAACAATGGTAATAGATCCGGCTGGTGATGTGGATAAAATTCAAGAAATGATAAATATTTTAGGAGGCAACCTAAAATACATATATATAACACATTGCCATGGAGATCACATTGTTGGGGTACCAGAGTTAAAAGAAAGATATGGTGGAAAAATTTTAATTCACAGAGATGATGCAGAAGGATTAAATAATGCCGATATCAATTTAACACCATATATAGTAGAAAAAAAGATAGAATTAGAGGCTGATTCAAGAATTGATGATGGAGACCTAATACATTTAGGGGACCTTGAGTTTAAAGTAATACATACACCAGGACATACAAAAGGAGGCACTTCACTTTATTGTGAAGAAGAAAAATGTTTATTTTCAGGAGATACTTTATTTAGAGGAACATGGGGAAGAACAGATACTCCAACAGGTAACTTTGAAGACATAATACACTCAATTGTAAATAAATTATTAATATTACCAGCTGAAACAATTTGTTACCCAGGTCATGGACTAAGTACAAGAATAGAAGATGAAAGACCAATATATTTAGAATTAAAACCAAAACTACCATAAATATAAGTGGAGTTATAAAAATTAGAAATTACCTACCTGATAAAAATATAAACAACCTAAAACATAAACAGTAAAAAATATAAACAATAAAAATTGTAAAGGAGATAAAGTATGGCAAAAACAGAACCACGAACACTATCTGGTTTTATGGAATTATTACCAGATGAACAAATATTATTTAACCAAATGAAAAAGACAATAGAAGAAACATACCAAAAATATGGATTTTTACCATTAGACACACCAGTAATAGAATTATCAGAAGTATTACTTGCAAAAGCTGGTGGAGAAACAGAAAAGCAAATATATAGATTTAATAAAGGAGATAATGATTTATCATTAAGATTTGATTTAACAGTACCACTTTCTAAATATGTAGCTAAAAACTATGGAAATTTAAATTTTCCATTTAGAAGATATCAAATAGGGAAAGTATACCGTGGAGAAAGAACACAAAAAGGAAGATTCCGTGAATTTTATCAATGTGATATAGATGTTATTGGTGATGGAGAATTAGACTTAATAAATGATGCTGAACTTCCAAGTGTAATTTATACAATATTTACTAAATTAGGATTTTCTAATTTTAAAATAAGAATTAATAACAGAAAAATATTAAATGGTTTATTTGAAAGCCTAAATCAAAAAGAAAAGGCAGTTGAAATTTTAAGGATAATAGACAAAATTGATAAAATAGGAAAAGATGCTGTAATAGAAGAACTAGAAAAAATAGAAGTAGAAAAAGAAGCGGTTGAAAAAATAATTGAATTTATTTCAATTAATGGAACTTCAGACGAAAAAATAGAAAAACTAAAAAAATTAAACATAGAAAATGAAACATATATAAAAGGTGTAGAAGAACTAGAATATGTTGTAAAACATATGAGGATGTTCGAAATACCAGAAAATAATTTCAATGTAGATTTAACTATAGCACGTGGACTAGATTATTATACAGGAACAGTATATGAAACATTTTTAAATGATTATAGAGAACTTGGAAGTGTATGTTCTGGTGGTAGATATGAAAATTTAGCAGAATATTATACAGACAAAAAACTACCAGGAGTTGGAGTTTCAATTGGATTAACACGTTTATTCTATAAATTAAATGAAATGAATTTAATAAAAGCAAATAAAAAATCAATATCAGAAGTATTAATAATACCAATGGTAGAAGATTTAACAATACCAATAAAAATAGCAAATAAACTAAGATCTAAAGGAACAAATGCAGAAATATACTTAAATAATAAAAAGCTAAAAGCAAAATTTAAATATGCAGACAAACTAAAAATTCCATATGTAATAGTTGTAGGAGAAGACGAAATACAATCTGGAAAATATACTCTAAAAAATATGGAAACAGGGGAAGAGCAAAAAATAGAATTTGAATTTTAGTGTACATATATATTTTGAGAAAATTGTAAAAAACTTTGGAAAGTCCAAAGTTTTTTATTTGTATAAAAGAGTAATTCTGTTTCCTTCTTTTTGAATAAAACCATCTTCTTTTAAAAGTTTTAACTCTCTCATCATTGCACTTCTATCAACACCTAAATAATCAGCCAAATCAGTAAGAGATAGTGGTAATTTAAAAGATTTACTAAATGTTTGAGCTGAAAGAGAAATAAAATAATCAATTAATTTGTCACGAGTGGAACGCTTGGTTAAGAGTTCTATTCGTGCATTTAGGTTTGTTATTTTATATAGAATTAATTCAGGTATATATTCAGAAAGTTGTTGGTGAAATTTGCAATTGTTTCTACATTTACTGTGAATATTATTGTAAGGATAAAACAATACTTCACATTTTTCTCGAGCTTCAACTAATAGTTCGTTATTTGTAATAACATTGTAAAAAACTTCTCCAAAGATATCATTTTTAGAAAAGTGTTCTACTATAGTTCTATTACCATTAAGGTCATAACGTACTAAATCTGCAGTTCCACTAATTAATATGCAAAGTTGACTTCTTTTTTCAATATAAGAAGTTATAACTTCATTTTTTACGAATGTTTTCTTTTGTGCTTTTATACAACTTTTAGAAAATTCTTGGATAAAATTTTCTAGGTCGAAACTTAAATTCATATAATCACATCCGTTTACATTTTCAAAATAATTATGGAAACAGTATAACATATAATTGTTGCATTTGCAACTAAAATAGTCAAAGAAGAAACATAGGAATTTATAAAAGAGGTAAAAAACAGTTGAAAAACTTTTTCGTTTTCTCTTGACATATTACTTACTGTCTCATATTATATATTTATAAAATGCATTCTGAATAAACCTTATAAATATATTATACGAGAGGGGAAAATTTAATGAAAAAAAGAAAAGTTATATTATTAGCAGTTATAATCTTAGCTATAATTACAATTCCTGTTGGAATTTATGCATCGAGGACATTGTTTATACATCACGAAAGTGACGAAGAGATTGAACTAGCAAATCAAAAAGAAAGAGAGCGATTACTTGAAGAAAAGAAAAAATTTGCAGAGGGGTCTTCAAATAATGTGGTTTCAACACAAACATATACTGTTGATAATGGAGTGGAGAGAGATGCAGAAATAGACCGAGAAATTGAAGAGTTAAATAAGAAAGAAGAACAACAAGTTGCAATTATGAGACGCTACTATCCAAAAGAAATAGACGAGGCTATTGAAAAGGCAAAAGAAGAGCCAATAACAGGAATAACCAATTTATCTACTGATTCATTAAGAGATGTTGATAGAATGGTGTATGATATAGTTTTGAAAATATTAGAAAAAGAAAATTTGAATGATACTGACCGTAATTTGCTTAAAGATTACTTAAAAACCGGAAAGGACCAAATCGCGAAAGATAGTAATTTACAAGCTAGAGCAGAGAAGTTTTTAAATAATTAATAGAGATTTAGAAAGAGAATTTTAAATTCTCTTTTTTATGTTTACACAAAAAAATTAAACTTACTATACATAAAAAATAGAAATAAAAGAAATTTTAACGTGATATTTTTGTAATATAAATGTAATATTAGCCAATAAACTTAGAGCATTGCAATGTTCAAATTTCGACAAAATAATTTGTTGCTTTTGCAACAGAAAAACTTTTTTTTTAGTATATAATAAAGCCATAATTTACTTGAGGGGGAAATGTGAAAATGAAAGTTATTAAAAGAGATGGGCGAGCTGTAGATTTTGATCAAGAAAAAATTAGAGTAGCAATATCAAAAGCAAACCAAGAAGTAAAACCTAGAGAAAGAGCAACAAAAGAGCAAATTAAAGAAATTATTAATTATATTGAAGAACTAGGTAAAAAAAGAATTCTAGTAGAAGACATTCAAGATGTAATTGAACAAAAATTAATGGAATTCCAAAAATATGAATTATCAAAAAGTTATATTGTTTATCGTTATACAAGAGCTTTAGTAAGAAAGCAAAATACAACTGATGAATCAATATTAGGATTAATAAGAAATGAAAATAAAGAATTAGCAGAAGAAAATTCAAACAAAAATACAACACTTGCTTCAACACAAAGAGATTATATAGCTGGTGAAGTTTCAAGAGATTTAACAAAAAGAATGTTATTACCAGAAAAAATATCAAAAGCTCATGAAGACGGAATTTTACATTTTCACGATGCAGATTATTTTATACAACCAATATTTAATTGCTGTTTAATAAACATTGGAGATATGTTAGACAATGGAACAGTAATGAATGGAAAAATGATAGAAAGCCCAAAAAGCTTCCAAGTAGCTTGTACAGTAACAACTCAAATTATTGCAGCTGTAGCAAGTAACCAATATGGTGGACAATCTGTAGATTTAAAACATTTAGGAAAATATTTAAGAAAAAGTTATAATAAATTCAAAAAAGAAATAGAAGCTAAACATAAAGGACAAATAAAAGAAAGCATAATAGAAGACCTTGTTCAAGAAAGATTGAGAGCAGAATTAAAAGCAGGAGTACAAACAATTCAATATCAAATAAATACATTAATGACAACAAATGGACAATCACCATTTGTAACATTATTCCTTCACCTAGAAGATGGAGATCCATACATCAAAGAAAATGCAATGATAATTGAAGAAGTTTTAAGACAAAGATATGAAGGAATAAAAAATGATGCAGGTGTATATGTAACACCAGCTTTTCCAAAACTTGTATATGTGTTAGATCACTTTAACAATTTAACAGGTGGAGAATATGATTATTTAACAAGAATGGCTGTTAAATGCTCTGCAAAAAGAATGTACCCAGACTACATTTCAGCTAAAAAAATGAGAGAAAATTATGAAGGTAATGTATTTAGCCCAATGGGATGTAGAAGTTTCTTGTCACCTTGGAAAGACGAAAACGGAAATTATAAATTTGAAGGTAGATTTAATCAAGGTGTAGTAAGCTTAAATTTACCACAAATATCAATAATAGCAGATGGTGATGAAGAAAAATTCTGGAAACTATTAGACGAAAGACTTGAACTTTGTAAAGAAGCATTAATGTGCAGACATTACGCATTAATGGGAACACCTTCTGATATAAGCCCAATTCACTGGCAATATGGAGCAATTGCAAGATTAAAGAAAGGCGAAAAAATAGATAAACTATTATTAAATGGATATTCAACATTATCATTAGGATATATAGGAATATATGAAACAACAAAATTAATGAAAGGTGTATCACATACAACTCCTGAAGGACGTGAATTTGCATTAAAGGTAATGAAAAAATTAAAAGATGCAGTTATGAAATGGAAAAAGGAAACAGGACTTGGATTTGCATTATATGGAACACCAGCAGAAAGTTTATGTTATAGATTTGCTAGAATAGATAAGCAAAGATTTGGAACAATAAAAGATGTTACAGATAAAGGATATTACACAAACTCATATCATGTAGATGTAAGAGAAAAAATAGATGCTTTTGAAAAATTAAAATTCGAAAGCGAATTCCAAAACATTTCTACAGGTGGAGCAATTTCTTATATTGAAATACCAAATATGGCTAAAAACTTAGATGCATTAGAATCAGTTGTTAAATTTATTTATGATAATATCCAATATGCTGAATTTAACACAAAATCTGACTATTGCCATGTATGTGGTTTCGATGGAGAAATAATTATAAACAAAGATAATGAATGGGAATGTCCAAATTGTGGAAATAAAGACCACAGTAAAATGACGGTAGTTAGAAGAACTTGCGGATATTTAGGAGAAAATTTCTGGAATGTCGGAAAAACAAAAGAAATTAAACAAAGAGTAATGCACTTGTAATAATTTTATAAAAGTTGTATAATATAAAAGTATATTTTTTATACCAATCTTGGTATCGATCTAAGGAAGGGATTGCCCTATGAAAGAAAAATTTCCCAAGATTATTAGAGAAGTTGTTTTGGAAGTCGTGTGTTGGCTCCTTAGCGCGATTGCAACTTTTGCTATCATACTACTACTTACAGTAGTAGTAGCTGGCATCGCTGGTGTAGCTATAAGTTTTATCACAGAGCCTAATTGGTCGATAGTGTTATTAAGTGTAATTGTTGTTATTTCCATACTGGTTACAGAATTGCTGAAATACAATGACGAAACAAATAATAAACACTAGACACAAAAACCAAACAGCTTAAAAAGTTTATCAGAAATTTCTGATAAACTTTTTCTTTTTTTATAAGAAAAAATATGTTATAATAATAAAGATGCTATATGCAATGTATAAGTCAAAATCTTAAAGAAAAGAGGGCAAAATGATTAGAAAGAGGATTTCAGTGCTTTTGGTATGCTCTGCTATAGTAAGTGCAACATTGTATATGTTGTATATTTTAGCAGAAAATGTCAATATAAGTGTTTGCTGGTTCTTCTGGTGGATAGATTTCTTTATAGCAATATTATGGAATGTTGCTATAATTATAATTTCTATTACACTATACATAGAGGAGAAAAAGAAGAAAACACATAAAGACACTGAAGAGTGATTCTAAACGTTGCTATTCTTAAAAGAACTAGAAAAAAGAGCTCATAGTTGGGCTCTTTTTTCTATGAATTCAGTTTATAAAATATTTAAATTTAGATTTTAAACAATTAAGTAGAATCAGAATTTTTTAAAAATCGTTCTAACAATTGTTTCCTACATAAGTTTTCAAAGGAATCATCTAAATTTGCTAATTGAATATTGTCATTATATTTTTTATCTAAACAATATTTTATAATATAATCAGCCAACTCAGGATTTTTAGAAAGCAGAGGGCCATGCAAGTATGTTGCAATAACATTGTCTTTGAAAAATCCTTCTTGAGTATCTCCAAACTTATTGCCATTTCCATATAATACAGTACCAAAAGGCGTATTAATATCAAAAGTTTGTCCTCCATGATTTTCGAAGCCTATAATTTCCGTTTCCGTATTATTTAATTTAGCTTTTATAACGATATTTCCAATACACCTTTTTTTCTTATCGGCTAAAGCTTCTGTGTAGTAGTCAAAAATATGCAAACCAGGAATAACGTTCCCATCAGCGTCTTTATAATACTTTCCAAATAATTGGTAAGCACCACATATTAAAAGGAAAAATACACCATTATTAACAGCTTCTTTTATATTATCTGAATATTGTACTAAATCTTTAGATAATATTCCTTGTTCCTGGTCAGCACCTCCACCAGCAAAAACCAAGTCATAATCATTGAAGTTAGGAGCGTCATCCCCAATAGAGTATGGAACAATTGTTGCTTTAATACCACGTTTCTCTAATCTATAGCGAAGTACTTGTATATTTCCAAAATCTCCATATAGTTCTAATATATCTGGGTATAAATATAATATTTTTAATTCTTTCATTAAAATCATTCCTTATATAAATTTTGGGTTAGGTTTCAAAATGAACCTTTACAATAGTTTTAAATCATATTAATGTAAATATTGTTTATCGATTAATACTAAAAATTTCTTTTCGTGTAGGTTGAAGTGAAGTATAATTTGCAATAACATATTTTTTTGTGTTAGTTTTATATAAATTTGTTACAGCATCTTTTAAATCTAAATATGGTTCAATTTTATTAGAATCAAAACCGGCAGTCTTTATTCTAATTGCAATGTCATACGCTCTTTTGCCAGATGTAATAATTCTTGAAACATTATTCAGATTATCAAAATTAATATCCCAAATCCAAGAAACATCAAATCCATCTGCAAGGTTGTCATTTAGTACAAATAATAATTCTTTTTCGTCATCATCTTCATTTAGAATTCTCAAGCTAACGTTGCAACCAGTAGGATTTTTGGCTAAATTTATTATAGTAGGGATATTATTAATTTTAACTTCTTCAAGTCTACCATTGTTCAAAACAAATTTTGATAAAGCCTTTTGGATTGCAGCTGTATCAATATCATATAAACTTACAGCAGATATTACAGCAACAAAATTATAGATATTATAAATACTGTTAAATCTAATTTTATAAGAAATATTATCAACTTTAAATGTTCTAGCTTTTAAATCAATATTTGTTGCTTGTTTATAAATTGGGTTATTACCATATCCGCAATTAGGGCATTTGAATTTTCCAATATGAGAATATTGATAATATTCATATTCCAAGCGAGTTTTACAAAATGGGCAGAATTTACCTTCTCCGGCTTCTTTTTCGTTGTCTGTTGCATATGCATATCGTTCAACACTGAAATAATAAATATTTTTGTTTTCAGGGTTAGCTTTACCAAGTCTTGCAACATTTGGGTCATCATTATTTAATACTAAATTTCCAGTATAAGTTTTTAAAAATTCATTTATTTTCAGTATTAAAGTTTCAACTTCACCATTTCTATCAAGCTGGTCTCTAAAGAAATCTAATATAACTAATGTATCAAGTCTAAAATCTTTAAAAACAATAGGAACATAACCTTCGTCAACTTCAAAGACTAAATAATCTGCTTTGATTTTTCCTGTTAAAGTGCAATTTTTTAAAATAGTGGATAAAATGCCTGTTTCCATATTATTTCCTTCAATATTGCTAACCACTTTTTTGCCATCAGTTTTTAAAACATAACCAATAGCATTATTTGTCATTGTTTTTCCGTTAGTTGCTGTAACAGCAATAACAGGGCAATTAACCTTAAAATATGTAAATATATTAGGACTCCAAGCAAAAGCGAGTTTTCCTAAGAAATTACCACCGTTTTTACCACAAATTTTCAAAGCAATATTTAGTAATTTCATAATAAGAATAATAAAAAAGTTTTTCATCTAAAACTGAACCTTCTTTCTTTAAGAATGTATTGGTTAAAATAAATATAGATGATAAAAAATATCGATTTAAGATAATCAAATGTCATCTATTCTCATTTTTCGATATTATACCATATTGAAATTTTTTAGTCCATATAGTAAAATATTTTTATATTTAAATTGTTATTAGGTCAGAATTAATATAAGTATTTGATAGAACAAAAAAATGAGTTATGGCAAAGTAACTAAAATAAAGAATTTTACAGGAGAGAAAATAAAATGGAATATGTAGAAAAATATGAACAAAAAAATATACAATTGAAACCTGAAAATATGTATGTTGTTATGGATTTCGATGGAACAATAACAAAATACACAAAAGTAGACTCTTGGGATGTGGCGGGCCAAGGATTAGGAGAAGATTTTAAAGTAGAGCTAGTAAGATTATTTAACAAATACCGTCCAATAGAATTGGACTATAAAATTTCATATGAAGATAAATGCAAAGCGATGGAGGACTGGTATAAACAATGTATTAATCTATATTATAAATATAATTTAACAAAAAATAACTTAGATAAAGCAATAGAAAATTGTGGAATAGAATTTAGAGATGGAATAAAAAAATTTTTTGAATATATGAATATAAATAATGTGCCTGTTATAATTTTGTCAGCAGGAATAGGTAATGTAATAGAGGAAGTTTTAAAAAATAATAATTGCTATTATGAAAATATGTATATTATAAGTAATTTTATTAATTTTGACGAAAAAGGGAATATACATAAATTTAATGGCGAAATTATAAATTCAACAAATAAAAGGCTAGATAAAATGCAGCTTGGTAACTGGGGGAAAAAGCTAGAAAATAGGAAATATAAATTATTACTAGGAGACTTAATTGAGGACAAGAATATGCTAAAATCAGAAGAATGGGATACAACAGTAACTGTTGGGTTTATTGAAAAAGCTTTGGAAAATTTACCTAAGTTTCAAGACACCTTTGATATAGTGTTAACAAATGAAGATGCAAATTATAATAGAGTAATGAAAATTTTGAATTTTAATTAAAATATTAATTTGAAATTTCAAGTATAATTATGGCAAAGAAAAAATAATTATTTTTGAAAATAAAAAAGATATAGCTATAATTTATATAAAATTATATTTTAATAGAAGAGTAATTAAGGCTCTTCTATTAAATCTTGCCAATATTTTTTAGGCATAAATTGCATTTGGCATTTAGGGTTGGTTCTTTCTCTAATTGCAATAGTATTAAAAAATAACTTCCATAATTCTTGATAAGCAACCTCAGAAGAAGAAATACAAGGTAATTTCATATTAGTGCTATCTATAATTTTATATGTATCATTTTTGTAAATAAAACATAAATTCCTATTTTTATCATGTATTATAAAAGACATAGAAGGTAAGCGTTTCATAAAATGATGTCCTAATGGCTCTAAAATATTATTATCAGGGTGAATGCTGGCATAGCATAAATTATCACCAATTTCTTGAAATCTAAGCAATCCTTTTAATTTGTGGCATTCAGCCAAAGCTTTTCTTCTCATATTTATAACTTTAAAAACATAAGAAATAGCAATTTTATTATTTATTTCAGGTCCTGTGCTAAAACCATCACATAGATATTTTAAAATATTTATTTCTTTACTTTCGTTTTCTGCCATAAAAGCATAATATGCATTATATAAAGCTTGATGGCAAATGCTTTTTTCAATACCATTAAAAATTCTTTGTGATTTATTGTAATCTGTTTCAATATACATAGTTTTATCTAAAAAATTTTCAATATATTTATTTTTAGCAATAATTTTTTGAGGTAATGTTTTTGTTGTATAAGTTTCAAAAACAATGGTTAATAATCCGTTCAAAAGTTCCGTCATATAGATATGTTTTATTTATAAGTTTCCAGTTAAGCATTTTACTTTGTCCTCCTTTGTAGGGAGCAGATTATCAAATAATGATAATTGCTCAAATTCATTTTTTGGTAATTTGTTTCTTTCTTGATAAATTAAATTTGTTTCTATAAAATTCTGATTAAATTTATAGACTCTATCAAAATATTTTCCTCGGCAAGTTATAAAATATTGTGCTCTTTTTAAACTTACTCCTAATTTTGTCAAAGCTTCAAAAGTTAAAGAAAAGGAACGTCTGGCTCTAATAATCTTTTTTGCAGAAATTACGCCAATACCAGGAACACGCAAAAGTGTATGATAACTCGCTGTATTAATTTCAACAGGGAAATTACTTAAATGTCGTAGTGCCCAATCACACTTAGGATCTAATATATTATTAAAATTAGGATGTGTTTCATCTAAAAGCTCATTTGCAGTAAAACCATAAAATCGTAAAAGCCAATCAGCTTGATATAAACGGTTTTCGCGAAGTAGGGGTGGAGATTCTAATGTTGGTAAGTTTTTATCATTATTTACACTAATATATGCGGAATAATATACCCTTTTTAAATTTAATTTGCTATACAAACTTTGAGACAGATTTAATATTTTTAAATCTGTTTCAGGTGTTGCACCAATTATTAACTGTGTTGTTTGACCAGCAGGCACAAAATTCTTCTTAAATTTGTTATGGTCTAATTTATTTTGTTTTATATTAGTAGAAATATAAGACATTGGCTTTAAGATTCCATCTTTTTCTTTTTGCGGTGCTAGTAATTTTAAACTAGTATTTGATGGTAATTCAATATTAATACTCATCCTATCAACTAAGTTGCCTAACGTATCAATTAATTCTTGGCTACAACCAGGAATCGTTTTACAATGGATATAACCATTAAAATTATATTTATTACGTAAAATTGTAACAGTTTTTACCAATAATTCCATTGTATAATCAGGAGATTTTATAACAGCAGAACTTAAAAATAACCCTTCTATATAATTTCTTTTGTAAAAATTAATTGTTAAATCTGCAACCTCACGTGGAGTAAAAGTAGCTCTTTTTACATTGTTAGAACATCTGTTAATACAATACGCACAATCATACATACAACAATTTGAAAACAAAATTTTTAGTAGAGAAATACATCTACCATCAGCACCCCAACTATGACAAATTCCAGAATAATTACCATTCCCAATGCCATTATTTTTATTACGTCTTGAGCTACCACTAGAACTACAAGAAGCATCATACTTGGCTGAATCTGCTAGAATTTTCAACTTTTCAAATATATCCATTTTTAATACCTCTATACGAACATTTGTACACATTATAACACAAAAAAACAAAAAGTCAAACATTTATTCGAAAAAATTAAAATAAGTGTCATTTGCATGATTTAAAACGAAAACGCAACTTCTTATGAATAAATTCTGAAAAATCAACAGGGGTACCAATAAAAAAGTTTCTTTTATTAATTAAAAAAGAATGTGTTCTATCTGTATAAAGATAGAAAAAATTAGTGGTTTCATAAACTTTGTAAAGCTCAAAATATTTCATTTTACTATATGTTTTATTGTCACTAATAATAAAATAGTCATTATAAAATTTAAAAGAAAACTCTTTCTCGTTTTTTAAAGTATCACCATTTAGTTCTTTAGATACGTCAGAAATTGGTTTGAAAAATCTCCATAAGATAAAGCAAGTAATTGCTACGCAAAATAAAATAGCTAAGTTATAGAGATGTTTATTTACTTGAAAAACTATGCAAAAAAGGAATAATGCAGAACATATAATTGTATATAAATTATATGTAAAATTATATTTTTTATTATGAAATTTTACGAATTCTGAATAAGTGTCTTTAGTATATTTTGTAGTATTTTTAAATAATATTTTCAAATTAATCACCTAAAGGCAGTATAACATAAAAATAAAAAAGGAACAATACAAATTTTTACAGGTTGCTAAAAGATTTAAATAGTAGAAGATTAAAATAATAAATGCAAAAACAATGCTTATAATCTAATTGACAAAGAATAAAAAGATATGATATTAAGTATATTATAGATGAAAGGAAGAGAATTTATGATATATGATGTAATAATAATTGGTGCAGGACCAGCAGGCATTTCAGCAGGTCTATATACTCAAAGGGCTAACAAAAAAACTTTAATTATATATAATGAAAAATCAAGTTTAGAAAAAGCTAATAAAATAGAAAACTATTACGGATTTCCAAACGGAATATCTGGAAAAGAACTCTACCAAAATGGAATTATGCAAGCAAAAAATTTAGGGATAGAGCTAAAAAAAGAAGAAGTCATAAAAATAGAAAAAATAAAAGAAACATTTGAAGTAAGCACAAGTAATAGAAAATATATTTCCAGAAATGTTATTTTAGCAACAGGAAACAAGAAAAATGTACCTGACATTAAAGGAATAAAAGAGCTAGAAGGAAAAGGGATAAGTTATTGTGCGATTTGTGATGGCTTTTTCTATAGAGGAAAAGATGTTGCAGTTCTAGGTAGTGGAGATTATGCAATATCTGAAGTAAATGATTTATTAAACGTAGCAAATAAAATAACAATATTGACTAATAAGAAAAAAGTGCCAGATTTTAGAGCGGAAAATGTAAAAGTCGAAACTAGAGGAGTTATAGCTGTAAAAGGAGAAAATCAACTAGAATCCATAGAATTAGAAGATGGAACAAAACTAGAAGTAGATGGTTTATTTGTAGCCCAAGGGGTTGCCGGAAGTACAGATTTTGCTAGAAAGTTAGGAGCTTTAGTAAAAGACAACAAAATTGTTGTAAGTGATAAAATGGAAACAACTATACAAGGATTATATGCTTGTGGAGATTGTATAGGTGGCATATATCAAATTGCTAAAGCTATAAATGAGGGAATGATAGCAGGAATGAATGTAAAAAAAACAACTTAACATAATTGTAACCTCGCTAAAAATATGTTATAATAGCTCCACTGGCAATAAGCCAAAGCAAAGACCGTTATCAGTACTATATTAGGAGATAAAAAAATGAAACGGTACGAAAAAATTGTGTTAGAGGCAGATGAAGGAATTTTCTTTGATGTTTCGGAGAAAGAGGAAGGGAAACTGCTTATTAGAGCTAGTCATAAGATAGGACAAAAAGCAATGGAGATAGAGCAAATTAACCATATCGAGGTTCTGAACACAAAAAGGTTTATAGAAAAGCATGTATATTATCTTTACGAGCCAGGCAGTAGGCCAAACTATATGAATCCGCCAATTCCTAACAATTACGAGTATGTCAAAGGAACGTGGAACGATGGATTTGTTATTCGTAGAAAAGAAGACGGAAGCGAGTTTGTGTGGGTTCCTGTTGGAAGCTTAAAAGCAAACGGAACACTTGACGGAAAAAATTTTGACCAACAATTTGGCAGGCGTAATTGGTGTGGCGATGATTTTTCAGAAAATGGATATTATGAGCCGATGACAGAAGAGCTTAAGAGGCAACTCGTGAGCGTAGAAAAGTATGGTGGCTTTTATGTTGCACGATATGATATTTCAATGAATAAACATACGGGTAGACCACAAGCCATAAAACAAGAACTTCCAGCGATCTTTTTTTTGAGAGAGAGAGTAATGGGAATTGCTGACGGCATGAAGAATAATTCAGAATTTGTATCTTCTCATCTGATTTATGGCTCAGAACATGATTCTGTCTTACAGTGGTATATAGAATCCGGAGAAATATCAAAAAGACAAGTTAGAGACAAATATTATAAGGGGATAGCACATTATCGGCATAAAACAGGGACAAACGAAGATTGGAGAACAAATGAAATTTGTGATTTTTCCGAAAATGTCTTAAAAGTGACTCAAGAACTATGGGGAAAAAAGAAATTGGCAGTGTTACGTGGAGCCAAGGAATACCAATATAGTCCAGCAGGTTACCGCAGGCACGTTAACAATGAAAGTTCGGAAAACTATGTTGAATTTACATTCCGTACGGCACTTTATATTGCCTAGTTTTAGCTTCTTTGTCAAACAAGTTTCTTTAAAATTTTGATAGCTCCTAAACAATTACAAAAGAGCCTCTGAAATTTCAGGGGCTCTTTTGTTGAGTATGGGTACAGCAGTTTAACAGAAAAATCTAATTAAGAAGTTAATAAATAAAATCAATTTGTCATTAAAAACTCCAAAAATATGTTTGACATTTTTTTGTTTGTATGATATTATGTGCTCAAATATGAAATGGAGTGATATTTATGCCAAGAAAGAGACCAGAATTAAATAAAAGGGAAAAATCAATACTAAAATTTATTGAAAAACAAATAATGACAAAAGGATATCCACCATCAGTAAGAGAAATAGGAAAAGCTGTAGGGTTAAGTTCAACAGCAACTGTACATGGATATTTAGCGAAATTAGAAGATAAAGGATATATAAAGAAACAAGACAAAAAAGGTAGGACATTACGTTTGTTAAAAGGTGGTTCAGGAGAACCTAAAAAGACTTCAAGCAAAGATTTCTATACACAAAAGGAACTTGTAGAAGTACCAATTATTGGCAGAATAACAGCTGGAGAACCAATTTTAGCGGTTGAAAATGTAACAGATACATTTCCAATCCCAATTGATTTTGTTGGAAATTCAGAAAGCTTTATGCTAACTGTTAGAGGAGAAAGTATGATAGAAGCTGGAATTTTAGATGGAGATTATATTTTAGTAAAAAAACAAAATACTGCTGAAAATGGGCAAATTGTTGTTGCCTTAATTGGAGATGAAGCAACAGTAAAAACATTTTATAAAGAAAAAGACCATATTAGATTACAACCTGAAAACAGCACAATGGATCCGATTATTGTACCAACATGTGAAATCCTTGGTAAAGTGGCAGGAGTATTTAGAAAAATGTAATTCACACAAAATTTACAATATATTTCTTGACAAGATGACACCGTGTCACATATAATGATATGGTGTTATTTATGTTATAAAGAATTTAGAGGAGGAAAAAATGCTAAAAGTTTTAAAGAATTTAAAAAATTCATTTATATCAGTTGTGTTTATAGTTCTATTATTGTTTGTACAAGCACAAGCTGATTTAAAATTACCAGATTATACTTCAAAAATAGTTAATACTGGAATACAAGCAGGAGGAATAGAAACAGCTGTACCAGAAATTATTAGTAAAGATGATTTTGAAACAATATTAATGTTTACAGAAAACAAAGAAGATATTACTAATAATTATACATTAGTGGGAACAGAGTTAACTAGCCAAGAGCAAAAAATTGTAAATAAATATATAGGCAAAGACAAAACAGTAGAAGCCGGAAGTGCATATATATTAAATGATATTAATAAAGAAGAAAAAGAGAATTTGGCAACAAAATTAGCAACACCATTATTAGATGTTTTAACAATCACTAATAAAGAAACTGCTAATCAAATAAAAAGTCAAATGACAGCAAATATGCCAGAACAGCAAAAAGTATATATACAAGATAAAAGTATAAAAGAAATTTTATCTATTATGCCAGAAGAACAGAAAAATGAAGTGCTTGAGAAATTTACAAGTAAAATAAATGAAATGTCTGATTCAATAAAAAGTCAAGCCGCTGTTTCTGCTGTAAAACAAATGTATAAAAATATTGGAATAGATACAGATAAAATTCAAAACAGATATATTATAATGGCGGGATTTCAAATGCTTGGAGTAGCATTAGTTAGTATGGTTTCAGCAATTATAATTATGTTACTATCAGCAAGAGTAGCTGCAAAACTATCAAAAACATTAAGAGAAAAAGTTTTTGCAAAAGTATTAAGTTTTTCAAATGAAGAATTAAACGGATTTTCAACAGCATCATTAATTACTCGTAGTACAAATGATATCCAACAAATCCAACAATTAATGACAATGTTATTTAGAGTTGTTGTATATGCACCGGTTATCGGTATAGGAGGATTTATTAAAGTATTAACAAATAGTGATAGTTCAATGGCTTGGATTATAGGTGTTGCAATACTTGCAATATTATTTGTAGTTGGAACTTTATTTATTATAGCAATGCCAAAATTTAAAAAATTACAAGAATTAACAGATAAGCTAAACTTAGTATCACGTGAAATTTTAAGTGGCTTACCTGTAATTAGAGCTTTTAATACAGAGAAAAAAGAAGAAAGAAGATTTGACGGTGCAAATAAAGATTTAATGCAAGCAAATATATTTGTAAATCGTGCAATGTCAATGATGATGCCAATGTTAATGTTAATTATGAATGCAATAACTGTACTTATAGTATGGGTAGGAGGACATAGTGTAGACCAAGGACTTGCACAAGTTGGAGACATGATGGCTTTTATTCAATATACAATGCAAATTGTAATGGCATTTTTAATGATATCAATGATATCAATTATGCTTCCAAGAGCATCTGTATCAGCTAAACGTATTAATGAAGTATTAGATACAGCTCCATCAATAAAAGATAAAGAACAAACAAAGAAATTTGATCCTAATAAAAAAGGCTTAGTAGAATTTAAAGATGTATCTTTTAGATATCCAGATGCTGATACAGAAATATTATCTGATATAAACTTTACAGCTAAACCAGGAGAAACTACTGCCATTATTGGAAGTACAGGAAGTGGAAAATCAACAGTTGTAAACTTATTACCTAGATTTTATGATGTTACAGGTGGAGAACTTTTAATAGATGGTGTAAATGTAAAAGATGTATCACAAAAAGATTTAAGAGCTGTTATAGGTTTTGTGCCACAAAAAGGAGTGTTATTCTCAGGAACAATAGAATCAAATATAAAATATTCTGATGATAATATGTCTGATGAAATGATGATTGAAGCTGCAAAAATTGCACAAGCTACAGAATTTATAGATACCAAGGAAAAGAAATATAAAGATGAAATTGCACAAGGTGGAAGCAATGTTTCAGGAGGACAAAAACAACGTTTATCAATAGCTAGAGCAATAGCAAAAGACCCAGAAATATATGTGTTTGACGATAGCTTCTCTGCACTAGATTTAAAAACAGATGCCGCATTAAGAGAAGAATTAGCAAAAAGAACTAAAAATAAAACAGTAATAATAGTAGCACAAAGAATTAGTACAATATTAGATGCAAATCAAATTATTGTATTAGAAGAAGGAAAGGTAGTTGGAAAAGGGACACATGAAGAATTAATGAAAGATAATGAAACATATAGACAAATAGCATTATCACAATTATCTGAAGAAGAATTAAATAAGAAAGGAGGAGAATAATATGCCAGGACCAATGGGAGGACCAGGAAAAAAATCATTAGAAAAAGCAAAAGATTTTAAGGGAACAACAAAAAAATTGATAAACGAATATTTATCTAAATATAAAATCGCTTTAATAATAGTTTTTATATTTGCAATTGGAAGTACAATATTTACAATTGTAGGACCTAAAATACTAGGAAATGCAACAACCGAGATTTTTAATGGTATTGTTGGTAAAATTTCAGGAGGAACAGGAATTGATTTTGGGAAAATAGGTAAAATATTATTAACTTTAATTGGTTTATATGTTATTAGTGCATTATTCTCTTTCATTCAAGGCTTTACAATGACAGGAGTTGCACAAAAAATTACTTATAAATTAAGAGAAGATATATCTAAAAAAATTAATAGATTACCAATGAAATATTTCGATAAAAAAACACACGGGGAAGTATTATCAGTAATAACAAATGATGTTGATACATTAAGTGCAAATTTAAACCAGAGTATTACACAAATAATAACATCTTTTTGTACATTAATTGGAATTTTAGTAATGATGTTTTCTATAAGTTGGCAAATGACTTTAATTTCACTTGTTATTTTGCCGATATCAGCATTGTTGGTAAAAAATATTGTTGGAAAATCACAGAAATATTTTAAATCGCAGCAAGATTATTTAGGACATGTAAATGGCCAAGTTGAGGAAGTTTATGGAGGATTAAATATTGTAAAAGTATTTAATGCAGAAGGAAAAGTAACAAATGAATTCAAAAAGGCAAATGATAATTTATATCATTCCGCTTGGAAATCACAATTTTTGTCTGGACTAATGTTCCCAGTAATGAATTTTATAGGAAATGTAGGATATGTAGCAGTAGCCGTTGCTGGAGGGTATTTAGCAATTCAAGGGACAATAACAGTAGGAAACATACAAAGTTTTATACAATATAATAAACAATTTACTCAACCAATAAACCAAATTGCACAAATTTCAAGTATGCTACAAGCAATGGTTGCTGCAGCAGAAAGAGTTTTTGAATTCCTAGAGGAAGAGGAAGAAAAAGATACTGCAAAACAAGGAACTAGTGTTGAACAGCTAAAAGGTAATGTTAAATTTGAACATGTAAAATTTGGTTATGACCCAGAAACAACAATAATAAACGATTTTAATTGTGATGTTAAAGATGGTCAAAAAATAGCAATTGTAGGACCAACAGGAGCTGGTAAAACTACAATGGTTAAGTTGCTTATGAGATTTTACGATGTAACAGATGGTGCAATTTTAGTTGATGGAATAAATATTAAAGATTTTGAACGTGGAGATTTACGAAAAATGTTTGGTATGGTATTGCAAGATACTTGGCTATTTGGTGGAACTGTAAAAGAAAATATTAAATATGGTAAAGAAGATGCAACAGATGACGAAGTAATTCAAGCAGCAAAAGCAGCACATGTGCATCACTTTATAAAAACATTACCAAATGGATATAATTCAGTTTTGAATGAAGAATCAAGTAATGTATCAGCGGGACAAAAACAATTATTGACAATTGCAAGAGTAATATTGACAGATCCGAAAGTATTAATTTTAGATGAAGCTACAAGTTCAATAGATACAAGAACAGAAATACAAATTCAAAAAGCAATGGATAACCTAATGAAAGGAAGAACAAGTTTTATTATTGCACATAGATTGTCAACTATAAAAAATGCAGATCTAATTTTAGTTATGAACCATGGAGATATAGTAGAACAAGGTACACACGAAGAACTACTTGCTAAAGGCGGATTTTATAGTGATTTATACAATTCTCAATTTGAAGAGGCAGAAGAATAACTAAATCCCAATTATTAAACATAAAAAACAAAGTTTGATAATTGGGCTTTGCTTTTTCCTTTGGATTTTTGTAAAAAATCTGTGAATAATATTTCTTTTTATGAAATTTTGTGGTAAAATATCATACGAAAAGGAGAGAGATGAATGTCAATGCAAGAGATAACTGAATTTTTAGATAATAAAATAGAAAAAAATGAGAATATATTAGAAATAACATTTTTCGAAGTTCGAGTTAAAATGAATTTATCAGAAGAACAAACTCAAGAATTTTTGAAATTATGTAAGACAAGACTTGAAAACTTAGGATATCAAGTATATTTTACAGGAGCTAAATATACATATGGAGGAAGAAAAAAAGTAGTAGAGTCAAATGATCTAATGGTAGCAGTAAAAGAAGAAATAGAAGAATAAAATAAAAAACAAAGGCAAAACTATAAAAGTTAAAACCTTTGTTTTTTATTTTAATAAAGTTATATTTATTTTAAATGCTTGATTTTATAATATTAGTCTTTTCTGCTTCCAAATATAGAAAGTATTCTTAAGAAAATATTAATGAAATCTAAGTATAATTGCATTGCACAATAAATATGAATTTTCTCTTGGTCTATTTCTGGTTCACTTTGCAACAATTTTACTTTATTAATATCATATATAGTAACTCCACAGAATAACGCTAGAATTAGCCAATCAACGCATAAATCAAAAATAGAATTATGAATAAATAGATTGATAAGACTAAGCACAATTCCGGCAATTAGAAATACAGTAATATATGGTCCCCAAGAACTTAAATCTTTATCTGTTTTGTAGCCAATAAAAGATAAAATTCCGAATACTAAAGCTGAAATTGCAAATAAGTAGATAACAGAATATAATTCATAAACTACAAAAACTACTGACAAAGTAATACCATTAAGCATTGCATATACAAAATATAAAATTCCTACTGCTGCTGGTGGAAGTTTTCTAAACAAGAAACTAAATAAAAGTACAGCAACAAGCTCAACTATTAACAATATAGTAAAAGAGCCATCTGTAATTATACTTTCAAATAAGCCAGAAGAGTATGTATACCATGCAATAATACCAGAACCAAGTAAACCTAAAAACATCCAGAAAAATGTTTTGCCAAGGATTTTGTTGTTAGTGGTTACATCATTTTCCATATTCAATTACTCCTTATATATATTTAGGTTTTATATGGATACCTATAAACCAAAATTTCTAATGTAATTATATATTTATAAATGATTAATTTCAAGGATTATTGCAAAAATAATATTTTATATTAAATGAAAGATAGCGATAAAATAGTTGAAAAAAGCCTATGCAAATGATAAAATTACAACATAAATAAAAGTAATATTAATTAAAAAATAAATTAGTTGGGAGAAAATGAATGAGTAAAGTAAATTGGACAAAAGAACAAGAACAAGCTATATACGAAAAAGGCTCAAATATATTAGTAGCAGCTGCAGCTGGTAGTGGAAAAACAGCAGTATTAGTAGAAAGAATAATAGAAAAAGTCCTTAAAGACCATATAGATATAGACAAATTATTAGTAGTAACATTTACAAATGCAGCCGCTTCTGAAATGAGAGAAAGAGTATTAGATGCAATATACAAAAAATTAGATGATGAGCCGGAAAACGAAGTATTACTAAGACAAGTAACATTACTAAACAAGGCCAATATATGCACAATAGATTCATTTTGTTTAGATGTAGTAAGAAATAATTTCTATATACTAGACAATTTATCTCCTAATTTTAGAATTGCAGATACAACTGAAATAGAATTACTAAAACAAGAAGTAATAGAAGACATATTTGAAAAAAAATATGAAGAAGAGAATAAAGATTTTTATAAACTAATAAACACATATACAAGCTACAGAGATGATACACCTTTAAAAGATTTAGTTATAAAAATATATACATATACTCAAAGTAATCCTTTTCCAGACAAATGGTTTACAGAAAAAGTTGAAATGTTCAATATCAAAGACTCATTAGACAAAAACTTTGCAGAAACTATATGGGGAAAAGAATTGCTAAAAGAAGTAGATGAAGAACTAGTAAATTCACTTTATATATTACAAAACCTAGAAACAAAACTGTCTTTAGAACCTGAATTAGATAAATTTTGGCTAACAGTAAAGGATGATATTGATTTGATAAATGGTCTAAAAAATAATCTTGGCAATTGGGACAAATCTTATGAAATATATCAAATGCTAAAATTTAACACTTGGCCAAGGCAAGCTTCACATTTACCATTAAAAGATGAAGCAAAACAAATAAGAGACAATATTAAGAAAAATGTAAAAAAAGTATTAGATAAAATATTAATATGTAATTCAAAAGAAGCTAATCAAGATATATATGAAATGTATACTACATTAGATAAACTAAAAAATTTAGTATTTGAATTTGAAAAAGAATTTGCTAGAAGGAAAAGAGACAAAAATATTGTAGACTTTCATGACGTAGAACATTTTGCGCTTCAGATATTATTAAAAGAAGAAAATGGAGAAATCAAACCAACAGATATTGCAAAAAAATACCAAGAAAAATTTGAAGAAATCGCAATAGACGAATACCAAGACAGCAACCTAGTGCAGGAATATATACTAAATTCGGTATCAAATGGAAATAACGTATTTATGGTTGGAGATGTAAAACAAAGTATATATAAATTTAGACAAGCAATGCCTGAATTATTTATTGGAAAATATAACACATATAAATTAAAAGAGCACAAAAATGAAGAAGATGCCTTGAAAATTCAATTGTTTAAAAACTTTAGAAGTAGAGAAAATGTGTTAGATGTAACTAACTTAATATTCCAAAATATAATGAGTGAAAAATTGGGAGATATAGATTATAACAAAGAAGAATATTTGAATTTAGGGGCAAGTTATAGTAAAACTGAGTCTCAAGAAATGAGAACAGAAATACACATTATAGATTTAGCAGAAAATGACGAAAATACAAACATAGAAAAGCAAGAAACTAACGACGAAGAGGAAGAAACTGAAAGAATAGAAGATGCAGAGCTAGAAGCAAAATTTGTTGCAAACAAAATTAAAGAATTAATTAACAGCGGATTCCAAGTATGGGATAAAAAAGCTGAAAAATATAGAGATATAACATATAAAGACATAGTAATTTTACTAAGATCAACATCAAACTTAGCACCTGTATATGAACAAGAACTAATAAACCTTGAAATTCCAACATTTGCAGATAGCTCACAAGAATACTTAGATAGTATAGAAATTCAAACTATTATGTCATTACTAAAAATTATTGATAACCCAATGCAAGATATACCGCTTGTTACAGTTATGCGTTCATATATCGGAAAATTTACAGATAATGATTTAATAAAAATTAGATTATCAGATTCAAGAGATGATTTTTATACTTGCATAGAGAAAGCCATAGTTGATGTAGATAGCAAATTAAAAGAAAAAATAAAAACATTTATAAGCAATTTAAATAAATGGAGAAAAGAACAAGAATATTTGGCATTAGACGAGCTTATATGGAAAATATATAGTGATACAGGATTTTATAATTATGTGGGATTAATGCCAAATGGTAAATTAAGACAAGCAAATTTAAAAATGTTATTCCAAAAAGCTAAACAATATGAAAGCAGTAATTTTAGAGGATTGTATAGTTTTATAAACTTTATTGACAAATTAAAAACTTCAAGTGGAGACATGGGTGCAGCAAAAATCATAGGAGAAAATGAAAATGTTGTTAGAATAATGAGTATTCATAAAAGTAAAGGATTAGAATTTCCTGTGGTTTTTCTATCAAGCACAAATAAACAATTTAATTTAATGGACTTAAACGAAAATGTATTATTACATCAAGAGATGGGAATTGGAGCTAAGTATATAGACTATGACAAGCAAGTACAATATGATACTTTAACTAAAATGGCAATTAAAAATAAAATATTTAAAGAAACACTTTCAGAAGAAATGAGAATTTTATATGTTGCATTAACAAGAGCAAAAGAAAAAATATTTATAACCGGTCTAAGTAAAGATTATGAAAAGAATATAAACAAAATCATAAAACAAGTAGAACAATATTCTAAAGATAATAACAAAATAGAACCAATATTATTAAAACAATATAAAAAATATATAGACTGGATATTAGTTGTATATGAATATGAAAAAGAAAATGCAGAAAAATTCATAAAACTAGATGTGCATAAAAAACAAGAGGTGTTAGGATATATAGAAAATAAAAAGACGGAAGAAATAGATGTTATTGAAAAGTTAGAAAATGCTATAAATCAAGAAAATTTTAATAACATAAATGAAAGTGAAGAAAATAAAAATATAATAAAAACTTTAGAAGAAAAATTAAACTATAAATATCCATTTATAGTAGACACTAAAATTCCAACTAAAACATCTGTAACAGCATTAAAAGAATTAGCCATAAAAGAGGAAAATAGTACGAACAACTTTATGGACTTGAACAAAAGGGAAAGTATAAATACTATTGAAAAAGATACCGAAATAACTGAATTCAATAATATGAATTCAATAGTAGAATTTCCTAAGCCTAAATTTTTAAATGCCAGCAAAGAAGAAAAAATAACATCAGCTAAAAAGGGAACCTTAGTACATATGTGTTTACAAAGACTAAATGAAAAAGAAAATTATGACTTTAATAAAATAAAGCAACTAATAGAAAAATTACAAGCAAAAAAAATAATCACAGAAAAAGAAGCACAAAGTATTAATATAAATAAAGTTCTAGCATTTACAAAATCTAAAATTTGGACAGAACTAAAGGAAGCAAAAGAAGTGTGCAAAGAAAAACCTTTTTACATTAATATACCAGCTAAAGACGTATACGGAGAAGAAACAGAAGAAAACATTTTAGTACAAGGTATCATCGACTTATATTATATAGATAAAAATGGAGAATTAAAATTAGTTGATTATAAAACAGATTATGTAGAACAAGGAGAAGAAAATAGCTTGATAGAAAAATATAAAAAGCAACTAGATTTATATGCAAAAGCATTGGAAAAAGTGTATAAGAAAAAAGTTTCAGAAAAGTATATTTATTCAGTTTATTTGGAAAAAGAGATAAAAATATGATTCAAGAATATATATAAAATGAAAAGTAATAAAACATCATTGACAATGATAATTATTTAATGTATATTTTAGTCAGACATAATATTTTATTTAATAACAAGGAAAATTATATAGAATAATATTAGAAAAACTAAAGAAAAGGAGAAAAAATTATGAACAAAATGAAAGCCGAAAGCCTTGGCGCTGTACACACACACACACACACACACACATTACATTTAAAAAATAGAGAAAGAGGAATAACCTTAATTGCATTGGTAATAACCATTATAATTTTACTCATGTTAGCAGGAGTTTCAATAGCAATGTTGACGGGTACAAATGGAATACTAACACAGGCAAATAATGCAAAACAAGCCACAGAAGAATCGGCTGAAAAAGAAAAAAGACAATTATCACAAATAGAAGCAAGCACACATTTGGAAAATTATACATATACAGATGCAGAAGGAAATACAGCTACAATTCCAGCAGGATTTGCGGTTTCAAATGTAGAGGGTGAAAACTTAGTAAGTAAAGGACTTGTAATAATAGGAACAACAGGAAATGAATATGTATGGATACCTTGCACAAAAGATACTTATAAAAGAGAAGAAACAGCTTGGGGAATAGAGGATGACAATGGAACAAAAGCAATAAAAGATGAGTTAACATTAACAGGAGTAACACCGTCAGAAGTAGAAGATGGTAATGGAATAACAACAACAGTTTTAAATGAAATAGTTAATCAAGTAAATAGTGAAATAGCAAGTGTAGAAGCAAATGGTGGATATTATATTGGAAGATATGAAACTGGAAAAGAAAATAATGTAGCAGTAATAAAACAAAATCAAGAACCATATACAAATATAAAATGGAGTGAAGCATATGCACTTGCAAAAGGAATAGATGTAGGAAATAAAGCTAATTCATATTTATGCTCAAGTTATGCTTGGGATACAGCAATAAAGTTTATACAAACACATAGTACAGCAACAAATTATGCAACATCAAGGGATAATTTAAATGGAAACTGGAAAGATAGAAAAGTAAAAGATAAAAAAGGAAATATAATTAAGGAATTAGGTGCAGGAGTAAGATTGAATACAGGATTAACAACAAGTTGGGCAAATATTTATGATATGGGAGGAAATGTAGGAGAATTTACTACAGAGTTAAATCCTAATACGTCCGAGGACGTGGTGTTGCGTGGAGGCGGATACAGTGGGCACAATTATTCAGCGGGCTACCGTTCTGATCAAGGTTTACGGTCTTATGGGAGACTGGTATGGGTTCCGTTCAACTTTATTTTTAAAGTAATTTTCTAAATATTTAACATATAATTAAAGTAAGAAGATTTGTAAAAAGGTTTTGAACATAGAAATAAAAACACACTTAGACTATGGAAATAAAAGTCCCCAGAAATATTGAAAAAGCTGCACATATCTGGTATAATAAAGATGTTGAATAAAAAAGAACGGAGAAAATTATGAGCAGATTAAAAACATTTTTAAAATATGTAATATGGATTGTAGTTTTTGCAGTATTATCTGAATTACTTATAAATGCAAGTTTAAAATCTTCATATGCAGACATTACAAGAAAAGATACTACAGCACAAGTAGAAATTACTCAAGCACAAGCAACACTTGTAAATGGAAAAATTAAAGGAACTATAAAGGATGACAGAAAAGATAGTTTGACTGGAAAATATGTAGAAATAAAATTATATTCAAGCAGAGATAATGAAGTAGGAAAAAGATATATACAAATTCAAACTACAGATGTAAATCAAACACAAGATTTTAATTTTTATTTTGAAAAAAATGACGTAAAGTCTTACAAGATATCAATTGTAAATGAAAAAGAAGAGGGAGAATTAGAGATTTTCCCAAAAGAAATGTCAAGAGCAGAAATATTTGTTGCAACATTATTTACGATGATGATGGTTTTATAACTAATAATTGAGAAAAATAATAAAATAAGGAATTAAATTTGTAAAAATTGGAAAAACTAATATAAATCCTCTAAAGGAGGCGAATATATTGGTTTTTCTTTTTGCATTTGGACTAGTTATTTTATTAATTGTTTTAATAGTGTTTTCAACTATAAATATAGAAATAGAAAACTTTAACTATAATACGCAGAGTTACAAAATAAAATGTATAATAAATGTAAAAATAAAAATTTTAAAAAATATACCAATTTTTAAAATCAAAATAACAGATGATAAAGTTCGAAAAATGTATCAAAAATTTAAATATAAAATTGATATTACAGATATAGAAAAAGACAAAGAAATAAATAGAAAAGTAAAATTATTTATACGAAAATTAAAAATTGAATTAAAAGAAATGAAGCTAAGAATAGATATGGGAACAGAAGATGCAGTATTAACATCTTTTATGGTTCCAATATTAGGAATGCTAATTTCAATTTTTATAAAAAATAATACAACAGATTACAAAAAACAAAATTTTATAATTCAGCCAATATATTGCAATAAAAATCTGCTTAATATACTGTTTTCAGGTATATTTGAATTTGAAATGATACATATTATTAATATAATATATATCTTAATTAGAAAAGAGGGAGTGAAGAAAAATGAGCGAACAACAACATCCAATAGAAGGACTTATGGTCACAGCTATGAATAGCATACAAGATATGATAGACGTAAATACTATTATAGGAGAGCCGATTGAAACTTCAAATAATATTATAATTATACCGATATCAAAAGTTTCATTCGGGTTTGCAGCAGGTGGTAGTGAATTTAAAGGTGAAACAGTAGACGAATACACTAAAAAAGATAAAGAAGAAGCAATTCAATATAGATTGCCATTTGGCGGAGGTTCTGGAGCAGGAGTTAGTATTAACCCAATAGCATTTTTGGTAATTCAACCTAATAATGTAAAATTAATGCCTGTAAACCATAGTTCGTCACTAGACAAGCTATTAGACTATATGCCAGATTTTATGGAAAAGGCAAATAATATGATGAATAGATGTGTTCAAACTAAAAAAGAACAGACACAAAAAATCATAAAAGAGATGCAGAAAAATCAACAAAAGAATGGCAAGAATGATAATAATGAAAAGAATAAAGGGAATCAAAAAGAAAGTCAAAATGTTGAAAAAATTAAAACAGTAGTGCAAGATAAAACCACAGAACCAGAAGAAACATATGAGTTTGAATATGACGAAACTTTAGAAGACGAATAAATAGAAGATAATAATATTTTAGTAAAAGCTAAAAAGAGTTGAAATATAAGATTTGAATTTCGTAATAAGCCAAAAAACGTAATGAAAATCTTGTATTTTAACTCTTTTAAAATTTTTTAAATTCTTAGTAAACTAACCCAAGAATAATAAACCTTTTTAGAAATATTAAATAAATTAATCTTATCTACATTATCTTTGGCAATTATATCTGTTTTAGAAATAACTTCTCCATCAAGAGAAAATGTTACTTCTCCAAGCTTTTGACCAGTTGCTACTGGAGCTGAAATACTACTTGGTAAATCAATATTTTGTTCTACATTTTTATCTTTTCCCTTTTCAATAAGTGTGCCTGAGTTATCTTTTAAAACAGCTTGAACTTCCGAGCTAGAGCCTTTATCTACTTTTACAGAAGATATAACATCATCTTTTTTTCCGAATTCTTTATAAGAAAAAGTGTTAAAACCATAATCCAATAATTTTTGAGCTTCTGCAAATCTTACTTTTGTAGAAGGAGCTTTCATAATTACAGCAATTAAAGATAAATTATCTCTTGTAGCACTTGCAGATAAATTATATAATGCTAATCCTGTGGAGCCGGTTTTTAAACCAGTTGCACCCCTGTAATATTTTATTAATTTATTTGTATTTGATAATTGTGATTTTCCACCACGCAAAGTATCCATCCATATTGTAGTATATTTAGTTACATTAGGGTGATTAGACAATAACTCTTTTGACATTAAAGCAATATCATAACTTGATGTAACATGACCATCTTCGTCTAATCCGTGACAATTTTTAAATGTTGTATCATTCATACCAAGTTCTTTGGCTTTATCATTCATCATTTGAACAAATGCTTCTTCGGAACCTGCGATAAATTCTGCCATTGCAACAACACAGTCATTTGCAGAATTTACACAAATAGCCTTTAACATATCATCAACACTTAAAGTTTCTCTAGGGTCTAGCCAAATTTGTGAACCACCCATACTAGCAGCATTTTCACTGCAAGGAACTTGGTCGGTTAAGTTTATTTTACCACTATCTAAAGCCTCCATTATTAACAAAATACTCATAACTTTAGTAACAGAAGCAGGGCGTAATTGTTCGTGGATATTATGTGCATATAAAATTTGACCTGTAGATTGCTCAATTAAAATAGCAGATGCAGATTCTAAATTTAAAGAATTGTTATCATTTGTGATTGAACCGATATCCGAATCAACTTCTTCTAGTGGTTCTTGACCAGAAGCCCATACTGGAACACTGGCTTTAGCAAAACTAGGAAAAATAAAATAACAATATATGGCAAAAATAATAAGTAAACTTATAATTAATTTGAATATTCGCATAAAAATCCCTCCAATTGATATTAAAATATATTCTAAATATTTGTAAATATTCAATGAAAGAAAAAATAGTCCAAATAATATAAATTAATCTACCATATAGAGCTTAAAAATTTGATTAATTTTTTTTGATTTCTAGTATTGTAGTAGTAACAGTTTTTCCATTTGTAGATGCTAGAATTTTTATATCATCAGGCAAATTGTTTTTGAATTTTAAGTCATAACTTCCGATGTGCAACTGCAGCATCTTTTCCAGGTTTAACATATGGTACTTTATTACTGTGACTATGCCTTTCTGTTACTGCAAGCGAGTCTGATTTTAAGATACTATTGTATAATGTACTGCTAACTTGACAAATGCCACCACCAATGCCTTTTTTCTTGTTACCATCATTGTCAAAAATATCCGCTTTTTGATATCCTTTAGAAGAAGTTGCTTTTCCTATAGTATTGCAGAAAGAAAAAGTTTCACCAGCTTTAACAACAGTATCATTTAAAGTGTCACACGCTATTTTAATATTATTTTGCCTGGCCGTATCTGATGAATATATATTAGTTGTAAATGTTGAAATTGTATCTTCAACAGTCTTCGGAGTAGAATCGTGAGATTGTTCTTGCCCAGAAGGTTGCTCTTCGTGCGTTGGGGCAGTGTTACTATCTTCAGGTTGAGTAGGAGTTCTGGAGTTAGCTGAATTGCTTTCGTTTTCTGTTGTATTGCTGCTAGCATTTTCAGCTGTTGAAGAAGTTCGGTTTGTTTCGTATTCTGCATCAGTATTAGCATTATTATTTTTGTTTTTTGAAAAGTAATACATGCCAAAACCTAAAATAAATAATAAAAGTAAAACTGCAATTATCCAATTTTTGTTTTTCATATAAATAAATATCCTCATATGATATGCTTACAATTTATATCTAGATAGCATTTGTAAGCATACTCTTTCTTTTATATTTTACCTTATAAATAATATACCCAAAAGACATTGAATTTATAAGACAATAAGTAATATTTGAAAAATAAAATTATAGTTGACTTTTTGTGAAAATAAAAGTATAATGGATATGTAGTTTATAAAAGGAGAAAGATGTTATGCTTGCAAAGTACTGGAAAAAAATAGGTATGTTAATACTAATTATAGCTTGTGTTTTTAACATAATGAGCAAGTTAGTAAATAAGTTATCAATAAATAAAGAGATGTTATATTCTGCAGTATACATGCAAGAACATCAAGAAAATAAAGTTGATTCAAACAATGAATCACAAAATAATAAATAACAATAAAACAATTTAGTTAAAAAGCTTGAAAAAAATAAAAAAATATGATAATATTAAAAACAGTCAGTTTATTAAATGAGAAAGAGGTGAACATAAATGAAAAAAGATATACAACCAGAATATAACCAAACAACTATTACATGTGCATGTGGTAACGTGTTAGAAGTTGGTTCAACAAAAAAAGATTTAAAAGTAGACGTATGTTCAAAATGTCATCCATTCTGGACAGGAAATCTAAGACAAGAAACAGCAGGTGGTAGAGCAGATAGATTCAAGAAAAAATATGGTCTTGCATAAGAAGTTGGAAAGTAGAAATGTCTACTTTCTTTTTTTGTTGTTAATCCCTTGCAAAATCAACCAAAATATAATAAAATGGGTGTGCTAAACTAGGAAGGAAAGATAGTAAAAATGAAAGTAGATAAAAACATAAAAGAACAAGAAAAATATATAGAAAAGATAAGAGAAATAAATAAAGAAAAAAATCAAAAATATAATATTTTAACAATGGGATGTCAATTAAATGAAAATGATTCAGAAAAGTTGTGTGGAATGCTAGAAAAAATGGGATACACAAAGACTGAAGATGTAAAAGAAGCAGATATCGCATTATTTAATACATGTTGTGTAAGAGAAAATGCAGAAGATAAATTATTTGGTAAATTAGGAGAACTAAAAAAATTAAAAGTTGAAAAAGGTCTAATAATTGCAATTGGTGGATGTATGATGCAAGAAAAACATATAACAGATAAAATAAAAGAAAGTTATCCATTTGTTGATATATTATTTGGAACACACACATTATATAGATTTCCAGAAGATTTATATAATTCAATTCAAGAAAAAAGAAAAATTGAAGACATAATAGATATAGATGGTGAAATTCATGAAGGACTACCAATAAAAAGAGATAGCAAAATAAAAGCATCTGTAACAATAATGAACGGATGTAATAATTTTTGCGCATATTGTATTGTGCCATATGTTAGAGGAAGAGAAAGAAGTAGAGAACCAAAAGATATAATAGAAGAAGTAGAGCAATTAGCCAAACAAGGATATAAAGAAATAACGTTACTTGGACAAAATGTAAATTCATATTTAAGAGTAGAAAGAGAAAATAATATACCATTTGAGAAATACAATGGAGTAGATTCATTTGCAAAACTATTAAAAGAAATAAATAAGATAGATGGAATAGAAAGAATTAGGTTTGTATCACCACATCCAAAAGATTTTACAGATGATGTTATAGAAGCAATTGCAGAATGTGACAAGGTATGTAAATTAATACATTTACCGCTTCAATCAGGAAATACAAATGTATTAAAAGTAATGAATAGAAAATACACAAAAGAGCAATACTTGAATTTAGTGGAAAAAATGAAAGCAAAAATACCTAATTTAACATTATCAACAGATATAATAGTAGGTTTTCCAGGGGAAACTGATGAAGAATTTGAAGATACATTAGATGTTGTAAGAAAAGTTAAATTTGAACAGGTATATATGTTTATATATTCAAGAAGAGTTGGAACACCAGGAGATAGAATGGAAAACCAAATACCAGAAGAAGTAAAACATAGAAGATTTGATAAATTAAAAGCATTAGTAGAAAGTCAAATAGAAGAAAACAATCAAAAATATGTAGGAACAAAACAAAAAATCCTTGTAGAAGGAGAAAGCAAAAACAATCCAGAAATGCTAACAGGAAGAACAGATAGTAATAAAGTAGTTATATTTAAAGGACCAAAATGCCTAATAAATAACATAATAGAAATAGAGATAGAGTCAGAACATATGTGGTATTTAAAAGGCAAAAATGATTTTGGGGACGGAGCAAAAAATCATATAAGCTAAATAAATTATGATAATAAATTGGAGAAAAGTAATGGAAAAAGATTTATTTGAAAAAATATTAAAAGAATTATTAAATGGTAAAAGTTTAAGAGAACTTCAAGAGAAATACGGCTTTGATAGGAATTGGTTTAAAGAAAGAATTAATAGAGAATATCCGGTTGGAACTCCTCAAAGGGAACAAATAGAAAAACAATTATTTGAAAATAAGAAAAACAGTACTACTGTAAATATACCTAAAGAAGACTTGGAAAAACAAACTTTAAAAGTTATACAAGGTAAGGCATTGTTAGAGGAAGCTGCTAGAGACTGTGGAGTATATATACAAACTTTTAGGGAAAAGATGTTAGAATACATAAATGGTTCAAATGATGACGAGCTTAAAAGAAAATATGTAGAATATCAATCAAGAATAAATCCAGATTATTCATTTATTAATTTTAAAGCGTTATTTATAGAAATGCTTAAATTAGATATGAGTCAAAGTGAGATAGCAAAAGTATATGGAATACCTGCAAGAACAGTTAGCAGAGAGTTAGAAAAATTTAAAGCTTCAGAGGAATTTGAAGAAATATATAAAATGGCAAAAGAAAGTGCAGAAAGAAAGGTAACAAGAAAACCTTTTACAGAATATGAAAGGATATTGATGGATTTAATATTAAATAAATATAAAGAAGGGCCAGTTATAATTTCTGATGCAATAAGTAAGGAAGAAAGAGAATATAAAACAGCTAAAGAACTTTTAGAAAAAGCACAAAATATAGAAGGAACCAATCAAGAAAAAGCTAAAACTTTGGGAATAAGTGTTAGTTCATTAAGAAGAGCAAAAATAAAAGTAGAACAATATGAAAATTTGAAAAAAGATGAACGAAATATATAATAATATAAAAGGAGAAAAATAAATGGCAGAATTTTCACCAATGATGCAAAGATATCTTGAAACAAAAGAAGAATATAAAGATTGCATATTATTTTATAGATTGGGCGATTTTTATGAAATGTTTTTTGATGATGCAATAACAGCATCAAGAGAATTAGAATTAACATTAACAGGAAAAGATTGTGGACAAGAAGAAAGAGCGCCAATGTGTGGAATACCACATCATGCTGCCGAAATATATATATCAAAATTAATAGCGAAAGGATATAAAGTAGCAATATGCGAACAACTTGAAGATCCTAAAAAAGCTAAAGGAATAGTAAAAAGGGGAGTTATAAGAGTTGTAACACCAGGAACCCTTGTAGAAAGTAATATGCTTGAGGAAAGAAAAAATAACTTTATAATGTCTATTTTTAAAAGTGGAATATATTATGGAATTAGTGTGTGTGATATATCTACAGGAGAATTTTACTCAGCAGAGATAAAAGACAATTATAATTTTCCAATGTTATTAGATGAAATTGCTAGATATACACCTTCAGAATTATTAGTAAATTCTATGATGTCAAATTGCCAAGAAGAAATCGGAAAAATAAAGGAAAGATTCGAAAATATTTATATTACTAATTTTAATGATAAATTTTTTACAAGTGAGCTAAATAATATAAATTTAAGATTTAACATAGTAGATAATAATGGTAAAAAAGTTGAAGATATACAAGATAAAACATTAGCAGTTAGCTCAATAAATGCTCTAGTTGAATATATAGAAGAAACTCAAAAAACAACATTAGACCACATAAATAAAATAACAGTATATCAACTTTCTAAATATATGGCATTAGATATAAATGCAAGAAGAAACTTAGAAATAACGGAAAAGATGCGAGACAAATCGAAAAAAGGAACATTGCTATGGGTATTAGATAAAACTTCGACATCAATGGGAGGACGTCTACTTAGAAGATGGTTAAATGACCCATTAATAGATGTAAAAGAGATTAATAAAAGATTAAGTGCAGTAAAAGAGCTAAAAGATAGTATAATGCTAAGAGGAGATGTAATTGAGAACTTAAAGAAAGTATATGATATAGAAAGATTAGCAGGAAAAATGGCATTTGGAAATGCAAATGCTAGAGATATGATTACATTAAAAAATTCGTTATATAAATTACCGGATGTTAAGAATGTTTTAAAAGAATGTAAATCAGCTTATCTTGAGGAATTATATGAAAAACTTGATGAATTACAAGACATATATACTTTAATTGAAAATTCAATAGTAGATGACCCACCAATGACAATTAAAGAGGGTGGAATAATAAAACTTGGTTATGACGAGGAAATTGATAAATTGAAGACCGCACAAACAGAAGGAAAGAATTGGTTGATTCAACTAGAAGCGGAAGAAAAAGAAAAAACAGGAATAAAAAACTTAAAAATTGGATTCAATAAAGTATTTGGATATTATTTAGAAGTAACAAAATCATTTTTGGATAAAGTACCAGATAGATATGTTAGAAAACAAACGTTAACAAATGCTGAAAGATATATAACAGATGAATTAAAAACTTTGGAAAACCAAATATTAGGGGCAGAAGAACGTGTTGTAAACCTAGAATATGATGCATTCACAAAAATAAGAGGAGAAATTGCCCAAAATGTAAGAAGGTTGCAAACTACAAGTGAAGTAATATCAACATTAGATGTATTGGCATCATTTGCTCAAGTTGCAGAAGATATGAATTATTGTATGCCAGAAGTAAATGATACAGGTATAATTGATATTAAAAATGGTAGACATCCTGTAATTGAAAAAATTATGGGTGTTGGAACATTTGTAGAAAATGATACATATTTAGATAGAAATGAAAACAGACTAGCAATAATTACAGGACCTAATATGGCCGGAAAATCAACATACATGAGACAAGTTGCTTTGATAACACTTATGGCCCAAGTAGGAAGCTTTGTACCGGCAGAAAGTGCTAATATTGGTGTTGTGGATAAAATTTTTACAAGAGTTGGTGCATCAGATGATTTAAGTATGGGACAAAGTACTTTTATGGTTGAAATGATGGAAGTTGCTACAATTTTAAAAGAAGCAACAAAGAATAGCTTGGTAATTTTAGACGAAATTGGTAGAGGAACATCAACATATGACGGTCTATCAATTGCATGGGCTGTGGCAGAATATATTGCAGATACAGAAAAATGTGGAGCAAAAACGTTATTTGCAACACATTACCACGAATTAACAGAATTAGAAAATAAAATAGATGGAATAAAAAATTATTCTATTGCAGTAAAAGAAAAAGGTGAAGATATAATTTTCTTAAGAAAAATTGTAAAAGGCGGAACAGACGAAAGCTATGGAATTCATGTTGCTAAACTTGCAGGAGTTCCAAAAGTTGTAACAACGAAAGCTAATGAAATTTTACGTTCTTTGGAAAGAAAAAATATCTTGACAAATAAAAAAGCAGAAAAACAAGACAAAAAGCAAGTGGAAGGTCAATTTGATATGTATAATTACAAATTAGCTGAAATAGCACATGAAGTTGACAAAATTAATTTAAATGAGCTAACACCAATTGATGCTTTAAATACATTGGTTAGAATAAAAGAGAAAATGAAATAGAGATTCACTTAAGAATCTCTATTTTTATATTTCAACTCTAGGCTGATACCTCTCAAGCCACATATTTACCTGACATAAATAAGCAATTAGTTGTGGGCCGACCATTAATTGGCCAAACCATGGCCTTGTAAACGCTTTACCATCAGTTTCTAAAATTTCTAAAATATATTGTCTATTTAGCAAATTATTAATAGGAGCATTTTTATCTTTCATAATATTTGTAAGCATTTCTTTTACTTTAGCCAGATATGTTGGGTTGTGAGTTTTAGGATATGGAGATTTTTTTCTATCAACAATTTCAGAAGGAAGAAAATCTTTACAAATATAACGTAATAAACCTTTTTCACGCCCTTTTAATGCTTTCCATTCCCAAGGTATGTTCCACACATATTCAGCTAGTCTATAATCGCAAAAAGGAACTCTTAATTCAACACCATTGTACATTGCCATTCTGTCAGAACGCTCTAACAATGTTTGCATAAACCAATTTAATGTCAAATATGAAATTTTCCTTTTCTCAGCAGTTTCTTTTGAATCTGTTGGAAGTATTTCAACTTTATCTAAACTTTCGTTATATCTAAAGTCAATATACTCTTTTAAAGATATTTCTTTGCCAATTGAAGGATTTAAAAGTTTTTGCCTTTCATCTAGAGAGATAGACCAAGGAAAAGTATTACTAGTTAAAGCATCTTGTCTAAAAAACCAGGGATATCCACCAAAGATTTCATCAGCACATTCACCTGTTAATGCAACTGTTTTTTCTTTTTTCACGTTTTTGCAGAACAATAATAAAGATGAGTCAATATCAGCCATTCCTGGTACATCCCTTGCAATCATAGCATCTTCTAAAGCATCTGCTAATTCAGGTGTGTCTATTATAATTTTATGATGATTAGTTTTTAAATTCTTTTGAACAAGGTCAATGTAAAAGTTATCTGAATTTGGCTGAAAATCACTTTTAACAAAATTTTTATCATTATCAACATAATCTATAGAATAAGTGTCTAATGGTGGCATTAAATTAGCCTCATAATAATCAGACGCAAATTTTGTAATAATACTAGAATCTAATCCACCAGATAGAAAGGTACAAAGAGGAACATCAGCTACTAATTGTTTTGTTATAGAATCATTTAATAAAAATTTTAAATGTTCACAAGTTTGGCCTAAACTATCGGTATGTTCTTTAGAAATAAGTTTCCAATATTGTTCTAAGTGTAATCCAGAATGATTGTATATGGCAAAATGAGCAGGCTTAATTTCAAATATATCTTTAAAAACAGATAAACCAGGAGTATGTGCAGGACCGATGCCAAACAATTCAGAAATTCCTTGAGAGTCTAATACTTTTTTAACACCAGGATATTCTAATAATCCTTTAATTTCAGAAGAAAAGACAAGAGTTTTATCAATTATTGTATAAAATAAAGGCTTAACACCAAAATGATCTCTTGCTAAAAATATTTGATTTTTTTGTGTATCCCATATTGCAAATGCAAAAATGCCATTTAAATGTTTTACAACATCATTTCCATAATAAATATAGCTTTTTAAAAGAATTTCTGTATCTGAATGTCCTTGAAGTTCAAAATTATTTTTTAATAACACTTTTTTTAATTCTTTTGTATTATATATTTGGCCATTATATATCATAACATATGTACCAAATGAATATTTTTCAACCATAGGTTGTTTTCCGCCCTCTGGGTCTATAACAACAAGTCTTTTGTGGGCGAGAGCAACATTTTTGTCTATATAATATCCTTGTTCGTCAGGCCCTCTTCTAAAAAGCGTATTATTCATGCTTTTTAAAATATATTTTTCATTTGAAATATCTTTTTCGAAATTAGCAAATCCAACAAAACCACACATAACATTCCTCCATTTTAAAATTACATTAATATTATAACTTATTATATAGTGTATGCAAAAAAGTATGTAAAATTTATTGATTTAGTAAAAAAATTGTAGTAAACTAGAAAAGTAGATTGTAACAATATATATCTAAAAAATAGTAATTATAAAAAATATAGTATGAGGAAAAATAAATGAAAATAAAAAATATATTTCTACATTTTGGCTTGGTATGTAATCATAAATGGAAAGTTTTCAGATTATGTTGCAAAATTGGAGAGCCTTGGAGAGGGCTTGTACATGACTTTTCTAAGTTTTCACCTACTGAATTTATTGAAAGTTGTAAATATTATGTAGGGATACATTCTCCAATAACAGAGGCAAAAAAAGATAAAGGATATTCCGAAGCGTGGTTACATCATAAGGGAAGAAACAAACATCATCCGGAATATTGGGTCGATGATATTGCGCCAGATAAAACGCCAATAATTCCATATAAATATGCAGCAGAAATGATTTGTGATAAAATGGCTGCTGGGATGGCCTATGAAAAAGAAAAATTTTCGGAACAATATGAATTAGATTATTGGAATAAAGAAAAACAATATGAAAAGATAAATTCTAAAACAGAGCAATTTGTAACTGCTATACTAGAACAAGCTGTAGAAGAGGGGATAAGTAAAACATTTACAAAGGCGAACTTTAGAAAAAATTATGAAAAATATTGTAAATAAAGGTAATATAACTATTGACAAAAATAGAAAATACTTGTATAATTTTATAGTGACTAAAGGCAATGTCATATATGAATAAGATAAAATTGAAAAGATATATACATATATCGCGATAAACAAGGAGGGATAATAATGGCACAACCAAAAAGAAGATGGTCAAAAGCAAGAACACATTCAAAAAGGTCAACATGGAAAAAAGAAGTACCAACATTTTCAACTTGCCCACGTTGTCATGAACCAGTATTACCACATAGAGTTTGCAAAAACTGTGGATATTATGATGGAAAAGAAGTAATAGCTAAAAAAGAAACAGAAAATGCGTAAGTATTTTAGTAACGTTTGTAATAAGACAGACGTTATTTTTTTATGAATTTTACAAATAGCCAAGCATTTGCTACAAAAATCACAAATTGTTGTTGACACAGTCAGAGGAATATTATAAAATAATGTATGACAAAGTGTCATTCAAAAGGATGTGATATTATATGCCAAAACAAACATTTTTTAATTTGAAAGAAGACAAAAAAGAAAAGATAGAAAAAGCATTGATAAAAGAATTTAGTCGTAATTCCTTCGAAAAAGCTTCAATCAGCAATATAATTTTAGAAGCAAATATTCCAAGAGGAAGTTTTTACCAATATTTTGAAGACAAAGAAGATGCTATTTATTATATTATAGATAAATATTTAGAAAAAGAAAAAAATAAAATATATCAATATTTGTTAAGAAATAAAGGGGATATATTCGAAACATCTGTTAATATATATGAGGATATGGCTAAAATAACAGAAAGAGACGAAAACGAAAGATTGTTCAAAAACATCTTACAAGAAGTAAAGAAAAATAATATAAATATTTTTGGCGAGTGTAAAGAAATGTTAAGAAGCAAAAGAACAATTGAAAAAATGATAAATAAAGAGGAATTGAAAATTGAAAATGATGATGATTTACAATATTTCTTAAAAATATTAAATGCTATTGTAAGAGCAATTTCGATGGAAGTAGTCTTAAAAAAGATTACATTTGAAGAGGGAAAACAAAGACTAATTAGAGAAATTGAAATATTAAAAAAAGGTATGAAAAAGCAGTAAAAATATGTACAAATAAATTTTATTATGGTATATTAATTTTATCAAAGTAAATATAAAGAAAAGAGGGTAATGAAAATGTGGAAAAAGTTTTTAAAAAAGTCAGGATGGACTGATATTGTAATTTCACTAGTATTTATATTATTAGGAATTATGCTAATTGCAAGACCTGAATATGTAATGTCAGGAATATCTTTTTTAGTAGGATTACTATTTATTGCAATAGGAGTTCTAAAAGCAATAGATTACTTTTCAACTAATAGAACCGATAATTACTTACTTGCAATGGCAGTAGTAATGATTTTAGTTGGAGTTGTATTAATGTTTTGCTCAGACCTTATACTATCAGCTGCTAGAATTTTAATAGCAATTTGGATATTATATAGTGGAATATTAAATTTACAAACAACTATAGTATGGAAAGATTATAAAACAACATTATGGGGTATAAGTTTAATATTAGCAATTATTACTATTGGACTTGGAATTTATGTTTTGGCAAATCCAGGAGCATTAATACAAACAGGAGGAATCGCAATACTAGTATATGGAATTGCAAATATTGTTGAAAATATAATTTTCATAAGAAAAATAGATAATTATTTAGACTAATATTTTGTAAAACTTATTAAGGATAAAGAGTAGAGAACACATAAAGTTTTCTGCTCTATTTTTTGTGTCAAATGTCGAAACCAATCATATAATAACATTAAAAGGAGGAAAAAATATGTTTAGAAATAAAAAATGTTATTGTATGAATAACAATTATCAAGACAATAACAGTAAATTACAAAATGATATAATGGAAGAAAAATGCAGTAATGTAAGTTCATACACTAACTATGAAAATGAATGTGGTTGTGGATTTGACGAAGGACGTAATATATTTCCAACTAATCCAATGTTAGCTCAAAGTTATGTTCCAATTCAATATATGGATAGAACATTTAAGCCTAATGTTGGCTTGAAAATGGGAACAATATTTCCAGAATTAGTTAGTCCATACGTTCCTTGCCAATCAATGGAAGAAATCAATTATATAAGACAAAGAAATACGATAGGAAAGGGGTGTAATGCATAATGTATAGAGAAAATAGAGCTTGCCAATGTGAACAACAAGAAGAAAATATGGCTGTTGTTCAAGAAATACAAGAAGAAACAATAACCAGAAATAATTGTGAGAAAGAAGAATTGCTTTCAGAAATAAGATGTCATGAATTTGCAATTACTGAGTTAGCATTATATTTAGACACACATCCAGAAGATAGAAAGGCATTATGCTTACACAAGAAGTATTGCAATGAATTAGAAGAGATGAAAGATATCTATCAAAGAATATATGGCCCTCTTACTATCACATATCCTTGTAACAAATGGAGATGGCTAGAAGAACCTTGGCCTTGGGAAGGAGGAAATAACTAATATGTGGACATATAATAAAATATTACAATATCCTATAAATATTAAGTGTACAGATCCTAGACTTGCAAAAGTAATAATATCTCAATATGGAGGTCCTGACGGAGAGCTTGCAGCATCATTAAGATATTTAAGTCAGAAATTTGGAATGCCAGATCAAAAAGCAAAAGCAATTTTAAATGATATCGGAACTGAAGAATTAGCCCATTTGGAAATGGTAGGTACAATTGTTCATCAATTGACTAAAAACGCAAGTATAGAAGAAATAGAAAAAGCAGGATTAGGAGCATATTATACAGATCATGGTGTTGATGTGTATCCACAAGCAGCAGCAGGTTTTCCGTTTAATGCAACATGTTTAGCCTGTAAAGGAGACCCAATTGCTAATTTACAAGAAGATCTTGCAGCAGAACAAAAAGCTAGGGCTACGTATGAAAAGCTAATAGATTTATGCAGGGATAACCCTGATGTACTAGACCCACTAAGATATTTAAGAGAAAGAGAAGTAGTGCATTTTCAGAGATTTGGGGAAGCATTAAGAGGTGTACAAGAAAAATTGGCTGATAGAAAGTTTTATATGAAGAATGCAAATTGTTATGATAACAGAAGCACAGGGGAAAACATCTAGATTAAGAAAATAAAGTGAAAATATAATAAAGTTGTAAAAAGTTAATATTTAGAGGAGTCTAAGTATTAACTTTTTTAATAAAATATTACTTGCAAAAAAACAAATTAATTGATATATTATTTATGAGGTTAAAAAAATAATGAAAAAACAAAAATTAGTACAGTGGTACAAAAATATTGAAATTTTATTAGATAATATGAATAAAGACCACATTAGTGAGTCATCAGCGCAAAGTGCATATTATACAATTTTATCTTTTATACCATTTATAATATTAGTTATAACTTTAATACAATATACTGGAATCAAACCAGATACTTTATTTGAGGCTATATCCAATATTGTTCCGTCTAGTATGAGCCCTATGGTATTAGAAGTAGTAAAAGAGGTATTTTCAAAATCAATTGGAACAATTTCGATTTCGCTGATTTTTACATTATGGTCAGCTGGAAGAGGTTTATTTGCATTAACAGTGGGTCTACATACAATATTCCATACAGATGAAGATAAAAATAAAATAACTTCTTCCTATGCATATTTAAGAATAAAATCTTTACTGCAAACGCTTGTTTTTATTTTCGTTATAGTATTAGGCTTAATGGTTTTAGTGTTTGGAAGTAGCCTAATTGAAATTATACAAAAACATTTTGAAACATTGGAAAATTATACTATCCTATCAAAGGTAATTACTAATATAGCATTTATATTTGTAACATTTTTAGTATTTATAATATTATATAAATTTGTGGGAAGAAGAAAAGTAACATTTAAAAGTCAAATTTATGGCGCATTTTTAGGTGCAATTTCATTAAATGTAGTATCTTTTGTGTTCTCAAGATATTTATATATTTTTAAAGGTTTTTCAATTACCTATGGAAGTTTAACAACTTTAATGTTAGTTATGATGTGGACATATTCATGTTTTTACACAGTGTTCGTAGGTGCAGAAATAAATAAATGGATAAATGAAATCAAAAACAAAAAGAATGTTCGTTGACTTTTAGCAATATGATATTTATAATAAATATGAAATATATGATATACAAAAGTAATTTAATGAAATGAGGAAGCAGATGAAAAGAGGAAAAAGAGTTGTAGTTAAAGAAAAGTCAAGTAGAAAGAAAATGACGAAAGAAGAGGTACAACATAAAAAGAAAGTAATAAAAAGTGTGTTTTTTACAATCATAGCGATTATTGTTATAGGAATTGCTGCAATGATAGCAAATGATTATATTATTATAGATAACAATAAAAGGACGAATCTTGTTATTAATAATAAAAATGTAACATCAAGCTTGAAAAATGATGTATTAATAGAAAATGATGTAATATACCTGTCTAAACAGGATATTGCTAATTTCTTTGACAAACATATTTATCAAGATGATAAGACAAAAGAAATAATAACAACATATGACAAGAAAATAGCTGAAATAGGTTTGGAAAATAAAGTGATAAATATTAATGGCTCAGATAAGCAAATATCATCATCAGCAATTGAAAAAGATGGACAAATCTATTTACCTATATCTGAAATGGCTGATGTATATAATATAGAAATATCAAATATACAAGAGTCTAATATTGTTACAATGGATTCGTTAGATAAAGAGCAAAAAAGAGCAATAGTAAATAGTAATATTGCAGTAAAATCAACAAGCAATTTTATCTCCAAAACTGTAGATAGGGTAAAGAAGGGTGATGCTGTAATTGTTGTAAATTCTGATAAAGGATATACAAAAGTTAGAACAGCCAATGGAAAAGTTGGAATTGTAAAATCAAATAAATTAGAAAATGAATTTGCAATAAGAGAAAATATGGAAGAAGAAAAACAAATTTCTGGAAAAGTTAATCTAACTTGGGACTATTATTCAGAATATGCTAGTGCTCCAGATAGAAGCGGTACAAAAATAGATGGTGTTAATGTAGTTTCACCTGCGTTTTTCTATCTAGATACAGACGGCAAATTAAAAGAAAATGCGGGGAATTCTGGAAAAGCATATGTTAAATGGGCTAAGGATAATGGATACAAAGTATGGCCTATAGTTTCAAATGGAGTAGCTGCGAATAAAGGCCTTAGTATAACATCTAATATAATGAATGATTATGAAAAACGTAAAGAATTAATAGAAGATATTGTTAGCAAATGTGTTGAATATGAATTAGATGGAATAAATATAGATTTTGAAAATATGAAGTCAGAAGATAAAGATATGTTTTCTAGATTTATTATAGAATTAGAACCACGATTAAAAGAAATTGGAATGGTACTTTCTGTTGATGTGACTGCTCCAGATGGCGGTGACACTTGGTCAATGTGCTTTGATAGAAATGTTATTGGAGATGTTTCAGATTATATAATATTTATGGCATATGACCAAAATGGAAGTTCAAGTACTAAACCTGGTACAACAGCTGGATATAATTGGGTAAAATTAAATTTAGTTAAGTTCCTACAAACAGAAGAGATTGAACCAGATAAATTAATTTTAGCAGTTCCATTTTATACAAGAGTATGGACAACAAATGCAGATGGAAAAGTTATAAGCAATGGAACTTTGAATATAAAAAATACAGAAGCGGCAATACCAGATGGTGTAGATAAACAATGGAATGATGAACTAAAACAAAATTATGTTACATTCACTTCAGGAAACAATACTAAGCAAATATGGATAGAAGATTTAGAGTCCCTAAAAGCTAAAATTTCATTAATAAAAGATAATGATTTAGCAGGTGTTGCTTCATGGGAATATAATATGGCTTCAGACGATGTGTGGCCTATGATTAAGCAAGAATTAAATAAATAATATTTATAGCATAAAATGTTATAAAATAGAAGAAAATTTAGTATATATAAAAAATAAAAACTCATTTTAGACTAATATAGTAGTTTAAAATGAGTTTTTATTCTGAAATAACGTCATCAAAAAGTGGATCACTAAAAAAATCTTTTAATGTAATATTAAATCCCTCACAAATATGTAACAAGGTATCCATTCTTAAATTTTTAGTATCATTCTTTAAAAAATCTGAAATTGTAGGAAGAGATACACCTGCAGATTTAGATAAATCAAAAAGTTTCATATTTTTTTCTTTCAACAAATTTTTAATTCTCTTTCTTGTTGCATCTGAAAGTTGCATAAATATTTTCTCCTTATTATAAATTTATATAAAAATTATATCAAAGGAAGAAGCATAACCACTAAGGAAAACCTTAATACAAATAAAAATTAAGGAATTTCTTAATAAACTATTGAATTTAAAGTGCTACTATGATATCTTATTAAGGAATTCCTTAACAAGATAATACAAAAGAGGAGGTAATATATAATGAGAAAAATAAAAGAAAATCAAGGAATAACACTAATTGCGCTTATAGTGACAATAGTTGTCCTATTAATTTTAGCAAGTATATCAATTTTAATGCTTATAGGAAAAAATGGAATATTAACACAAACCCAAGAAGCAGTTAAGCAAAGTAAAGAGTTTGGAGCAGTGGAAAAGGCAAAATTAGCAGTAACGGCAAGTAAAAATGCAGAAGGAATGGATTTCAATAAGTTAAAAGATGAATTAAATTCTACTATTGGAATAAAAGAAAAAATCAAAGAAATAAATTCAAAGGATTTTCCAGCAAGAATAATAATAGATAATACAGCTTTAAATATATTTTTAAATGGTGACGTAGAAATAGACAAAAGTGCAGAACCAGCATATGCGATGATATATGATAATGGTTATAAATTATCAGATGGAACAACAGAATCATATGAAATTATTATCCAAAGAGGTGATAATATAGACGAAGAAAAAAAACTAGTAAAAAGATGTGAGAATATAGAAGTAGAAGGAGGCACAAGTTGGATTGAATTCAGAGATAATATAGAAAAAGTTGAAATTAGAAATCTAATAAAACCTACAAATTTAAAAGAAAGCTTTGGAGCGTTAAAAAATTGTACAACAATACAAGGACTATCTAAAATTGACACATCTAATTGTAAAAGTATAAATGCAATGTTTTATGGAGATACAAATTTGAAAAATTTTGATATAAATGATTTAAATGTATCAACAATTACTGATTATCGCTGGGCTTTCTCAAAAATGAATTCAATAACAAGTCTGGTACTTGAAAATTGGGATGTTTCTAATGGAGAGAATTTTAATGGAATGATTTCTGAATGTCATAACATTGAGAATATTAAATTAGGAAAATGGAATACTCAAAAGGGGAAAAGTTTTTTTGCAATGTTTTCGGATTGTACAAATTTAAAAGAAATAGATGGTCTAGAAAATTGGGATACAAGTAATTTCACTGACATAGGAAATATGTTTTATAATTGTACATCATTAACAAATATAAATGTAAGCAATTGGAATACATCAAATGTAATTGCGGGTTATAAGGTGTTTTATAATTGCTCAAGCGTACAAAATTTGAATATATCTAATTGGAATACTACTAATATGTCAAACTTATCTAATATTTTTGAAGAAATGAATAATCTTAAACAAATTTCTTTGGGAGACAAATTTTCTTTTAAGGGGAATGGAAATACTTGGGCAGCATTACCTAAAGGAATATGGAAAAGTAGTAGCACCGGAATTGAATATAGTTTTAATGCTATTCCAAACTTAAAAGCCGACACTTATACAAAGGTAGAGTAATAATTTATAAATATTCCTTGACAATGCTGAAAATGACATATATAATACTAAAAAAGCACATTTGGAGGTATTTTGACAGATGCAGAAAAAGGATGTTTTCTTTACAACAAGTAAATATCAAAATTTAACAGATGAACAAATTATATCAGAAATAAAAAATGGTGATGAAGAAGCGCTTTCATATATATTAGAAAAATATAAAGATTTGGTAAATGTAAAAGTTAGTAAATACTTTATTATAGGGGCAGAAAAAGAAGATACAGTTCAAGAAGGAATGATAGGATTATTTAAAGCAATAAAAAATTATAATGCTGAAAAGCAAAACTCATTCAAATCATTTGCTAACATTTGTATAGAAAGACAGTTAATAACTGCAATAAAAACATCCAATAGGCAAAAACATCAACCACTTAACTCATATTTATCATTAAACACTGCGGCATATGAGAACAATGATGATGATAGTGTAGAATTACTTGAAACATTTAACAGTAAAACAATTGAAGATCCACTAGAAACAATTATGAAACAAGAACAATATAATGAGGTTGAAACAGCTGTTAATAAAAATCTAAGTAAATTTGAACAAAAAGTTTTAAGTAGATTTTTAAATGGAGAAAGTTATACAGTGATTGCTAAGAAATTAAACACTCCTGTAAAATCAATTGATAATGCGATACAAAGAATTCGCAAAAAAGCAACGAAAAATATGTTTGAATAAAAGTGGAGCCTACAACGGGAATTGAACCCGTGACCTCTACCTTACCAAGGTAGCACTCTACCAACTGAGCTATGCAGGCACAAATAACTGGCAACTAAGCAAGCTACAAATATAATTATAATTTGTTAAGCTTTCCAAATTATACAATAATAAAGTAAAAAAGTAAATAATTTCTATTGACTTTTTGTAAAAAAGATATTAAACTATTAACATAAGGCAAAAACAATAAGAGAAGAGTAAAATAGAAATTGCTTTCACAGAGAAAATTGGTCATAGGCTGAAAACCAATTAAAGAAAATCTATTTGAAAACTAACTCTTTTAGTTTCTGGTGAATAAGCTAGACGGGTAAGATACGTTAAAATCTTTTAATTAAGTAAAAAATAGGATGGAACCGTGTATATATGCACTCCTATAGATATTATAAAAATGTCTATTGGGAGTGCTTTTTATATGTTAGAAAAGTTATACAATAGATTTCAAGGAGGTTTTAAAATGGTTAAAGTAAAATTAACAGATGGTTCTATATTAGAGGTAGAACAAGGAAGTACTATTTTAGATGTTGCAAAAAAAATAAGTGAAGGACTTGCAAGAAATGCAACATGTGGAAGTGTAAATGGTAAAGTCGAGGATTTAAGACATAAAATTAATGAAGATTGTGAAATTGTTATACATACTTTTAAAGAAGATGACTTAGACGGAAAAAAAGCTTATTGGCATACAACATCACATATTATGGCACAAGCTGTTAACAGATTATTTCCAAACGCAAAATTTGCAATTGGTCCATCAATAGAAAATGGATTTTATTATGATTTTGATGTAGAAAAACCATTTACAGAAGAAGATAAATCAAAAATAGAAGAAGAAATGAAAAAAATAATAAAAGAAAATTTAGCAATAGAAAGATTTTCTTTACCTAAAGAAAAAGCTTTAGAACTAATGAAAGGCCAACCATATAAGCAAGAATTAATTAATGATTTAGCTGATGGGGAAGAGATTAGTTTTTATAAACAAGGAGATTTTACAGACTTATGTGCAGGACCACATTTAGAGAGCACAGGAAAAGTAAAAGTTGTTAAAATATTATCATCTTCTGGAGCATACTGGAGAGGTGATGAACATAATAAAATGTTGCAAAGAATTTATGCTATATCATTCCCGAAAGCAAGCCAAATGGATGAATATATGCAAAAATTAGAAGAAGCTCGTGCACGTGATCACAGAAAATTAGGCAAAGAGTTAGAGCTATTTATGACAAGTCCATTAGTTGGTTCTGGATTACCAATGTATTTGCCAAATGGTGCGACTGTTAGAAGATTATTAGAAAGATATATTCAAGATAAAGAAATAGAAATGGGATATCAACATGTATACACACCATCACTTGCAAATACAGAATTATATAAAGTTTCAGGACACTGGGACCACTACAAAGAAGATATGTTCCCTGTTATGAAAATGGATAATGAAGAAATGGTATTAAGACCAATGAACTGTCCACATCATATGTTAATATATAAAAACAAAATGCGTTCATATAGAGATTTACCAATAAGAATTGGAGAATTAGCACATGACTTTAGATATGAAGATAGTGGAAGTGTTTGTGGGCTAGAAAGAGTACGTGAAATGTGTCAAAATGATGCACATTTATTTGTAAGACCAGATCAAATAAAAGAAGAATTTGGAAAAGTAGTTCAATTAATTTTATCTGTATATAAAGATTTTGGATTTGAAGATTATGAATTTAGACTATCTTTAAGAGACAAAAACAACAAAGAGAAGTATTTTGATGATGACGAAATGTGGGAAAAAGCTGAAGGACAATTAAGAGAAATATTAAAAGAACTTGGAGTCCCATTCTATGAGGCAGAAGGAGAAGCAGCTTTTTATGGACCTAAATTAGATGTTCAATTAAAATCTGCTGTTGGACATGATGTAACAGTATCTACTTGCCAATTAGACTTTTTATTACCTGAAAGATTTAAATTAGAATATATTGGAGAAGATGGAGAAAAACATAGACCTGTTGTTATTCATAGGGCAATACTTGGTACATTTGATAGATTTATGTGTTTCTTAATAGAAGAAACAAAAGGTGCATTCCCATTGTGGCTTTCACCAACACAAGTAAAAATATTACCAATTGCAGATGCACAATTAGATTATGCTAAACAAATTGAAGAAAAACTTCATAAAGCAGGTATTCGTGTTGTCGTTGACGATAGAAACGAAAAAGTTGGATACAAAATTCGTGAAGCACAACTTGAAAAAGTTCCATATATGTTAGTTGTAGGAAATAAAGAAGTTGAAGAAAATACAGTTGCTGTTCGTTCAAGAGGAAATGCAGAAAATGAAACAATAAATGCAGACGAATTTGTAGCTAAAATTAAAGAAGAAGTAGAAAATAAAAGTAAATAAAAAGAAAGAGGAATTATAATGAAATTAGGAATTGTAGGACTTCCAAATGTGGGGAAGAGTACATTATTTAATAGTATAACAAAAGCAGGTGCAGAATGTGCAAACTATCCATTCTGCACAATAGAACCAAATGTAGGAGTTGTACCTGTACCAGATGAGAGATTAGATAAATTAACTGAAATGTACAATCCGCAAAAAACAACACATGCTGTAATTGAATTTGTTGACATAGCTGGATTAGTTAAGGGTGCAAGCAAAGGTGAAGGTCTTGGAAATAAATTTTTATCACATATTAGAGAAACAGATGCAATCGTAGAAGTTGTAAGATGTTTTGAAGATGGAAATGTGGTACATGTAGATGGAAGCGTGGACCCAATTAGAGATATTGAAACAATTAATTTAGAATTAATATTTGCAGATTTAGAGATGGTAAATAAAAGATTAGATAAAGCCAGAAAAAATTTAAAAGCCGATAAAAAATATCAAACAGAAATTGATTTATTTGAAAGAATAAAGAAAACATTAGAAGAAGGAAAATCTGCAAGAACATTGGACTTTAATGAAGATGAACTTCCAATAGTGAAAGAAACATTTTTATTAACAACAAAACCAATATTATATGTTGCAAATATTTCAGAAAGTCAAATAGATAATGCTGAAAATGATCCATTAGTTTTAAAAGTAAAAGAATATGCAGCACAAGAAAATGCAGAAGTGATTCCACTATGTGTTAAAATTGAAGAAGAATTATCAGGCTTGGAAGATAATGACAAAAAAGAAATGCTAGAGGCAATGGGATTAGAAGAATCAGGATTAGACAAGGTTATAAAAAGAAGTTATGATTTATTAGGATTAATGTCATTCTTAACAGCAGGAGAGCCAGAAGTTAGAGCTTGGACAATAAAGAAAGGTACTAAAGCACCTCAAGCAGCTGGAAAAATTCATTCAGATATAGAAAGAGGATTTATAAAAGCAGAAGTTGTTTCTTTTGATGATTTAATATCATCAGGCGGAATGGTTCAAGCAAAAGAAAAAGGACTAGTACGTCAAGAAGGTAAAGAATATATAATGCAAGATGGAGACATTGTGTTGTTTAAATTTAATGTATAGTCTTAAGAATGTAAAATATGTAATCTTTCTGTAATGAAACTGTAAAGAAAAAATAGAGGAAATATATTGACTTATAATATATTTAAGGTTAAAATAAATTTAACGAACGTAAGAAAAATGTTTATTTTATTATTTATTGCGATTTTTCTTGAAATATATTGAAAAAAGTTGTATAATTAAGAATGATTGTAATAATAATAATAAAAAATTAGAAAAGTAGAGGAGATATCAATATGAAAAATTCAAATTTAATCAAAGCATTTTCAGTTTTAATTTTAAGTGTGGTTTTAGTTTTAATGTGTACAATAGTTAATGCAGCAGACAATGCCGGATTTAATGACATATCAAATACATTACTAACTAATAGTTCTAGCACAGGTAATAATACAAATTCTGCTAATACAAACAACAATGCTAGTACTAATAACACAAGCAACACAAATAAAACAAATAATACTACAAACAACACTAACAAATCAAACAATTCAAGTGTTTATAATAATAGCACAAATTTACCAAAAACAGGTGTAGCAAGTTCATTACCAATAGCTGCATTAGTTGTAATCTTTGGTATATCAGCAATATATGCTTATAAAAAAGTTAAAGAATATAAAAATATATAATTAAGAAAAGAAATAGACCTTTATATTATGCAATATAAAGGTCTATTGTTTTGATTGTATCGCTTTAACAACAATTCTATGTTTGTTTACATTGTTACAAGTTAACAAAGTTAGTTCTTTATTATTTTTGTCATAATCATATAAGGGTGAAAAATCATTTTCTTTTACTTCGTAAATATTGAAAACTCTATACGAGTATTTTACTTTGCTATTATCATATATAAATATAGTATCATTTATTTCTAATAAATATAAATTACTAAAGAATTTGTCATTATCATAATTATGCCCTGCAATGCAGATATTACCTTTTTCACCAAGATTAGGACCATAAAATTTACATGGAGAAATTTTTAAATTTTCTTCAGTTAAAGTTGATAAAATAGGGTATGATAAGTTGATTTTTGGTATTTCTATTGTGCCAAGAATTTGACTTCGTATTGCATCACTAAAACTAGTATTGTTGCTAGAATTAGAATATAATCTATAAATATTATAGTTTCCTATTAGTTTAGTAGATTCTTTTTCTGAAATTTGAATAGAATATATAATATAGAATATCCCCAAAAGTAGTGATAATATTATTGAAATAGAAAAAAACAATTGAAATTTAAAAAAAGTTTTGCTTCTTTTTTCATTAGAATTATTTATTTTTAATATTTGATTCATAATAATATTATTGTACGTAAAAATTCAAAAAATATAATAAAAAAACTTGTCAAAATTTTGTTATTTTGTTATGATAGTTTTATATCAAAACAAGGAGAAAAAAATGAAAAATACTAAAGAACCTGCAAGAAGAAGAAAACATAAAAATGTAAAAATTTTTCCTATATACAAAACTGTTTCCTGGGATTTATTATTTTACTTCCCAATTATTTTCTTGTTTTTAACACAGGAAAAAGGACTAACACCTGCTCAAGTCTTGTTTGCAGATGCATTTTATACATTATCAAATACTTTTTGGCAATTACCTGTTACAAGTGTAATAGATCGAATAGGAAAAAAGAATTGTCTTATAATTGGCAATGTTTTATATGCAGCAAGCATATTTGCAATGATATTTATGCAAAGTTTTTATGAGTTGCTTATTATTCAATTTATATATGCCTTAGGATATTCAATAAAAGGAATATGTGAATCTAATATACTGTATGATTCGTTGCCTGCAAGCAAAAAAAGAGGAAAAGTTTTTGCTGCAATAGATGGAAAATCATCCTCATATTTTTATATATTTGATGGAATTGCTTCAATAATAGCAGGACTCACATTTGCAATTAATGGATACATACCAATGGTTTTATGCTTTATATGTTGTGTTATATCAACGGTTATTTCATTTAGATTTAGACAAACTGTAATTGTTGAAGAAAAAGTAAAACCAGTTAGCTTAAAAAAATATTTTAAACAATTAAAGGATTCGATGAAATTTTTCAAAAAATCAAGTAGAATAAAGTTGCTAATATTATTAAATGCCGTTTTTATGGGATTAATTTTAGGTATAGTAAATTTAAGAAGCAGTATGCTTAGCGAAATGCAAGTGCCAGAAATATATTTTGGTATAATATTTGCATTATTGCAATTTTCAGCAGCAATAACAGCGAGAAATAGTGAACGATTTCATAAAGCCTTTAGAAATAAAGTATTAGGTTTTTTAACAATACCTGTTACAACATCTTGTATTTTAATTGGATTTATAGGAAACGAGGAATTATCAAAATCATCTTTGATTTTAATATTTCTATTATATCTAGTACAATATGCATTTAAAGGACCATATAACGCACTTATGACTAGATATTTGAATAATTTTACAAATAAAACAATAAGACCTAAAATTACAGCATTAAGTAAATTGGCTTTAAATTTATTTACAGCTATCATATCACTAACTTGTGCATTATTACTAAAACTTACAACAACAGCAAACACATTTATCATCATAGGTTGCATAATGACCGTAGCAGCTGTTTTAATATTAGATAAAATGCGAAATAGGGTAGGACTAAGACCTGACCAATATACAAAAGAGGATTTAAAATATAGTCCGTATCAACCTGCCAAATTTAGAAAAAATAAATAATAGTAGATAAAATATATAGCAAAAGACATATAATATAAGTTTTGAATGAAATGAAAAATTTATATTATATGCCTTTTGCTTATTTTAATTCTATTCATTTAATATTATAATTAAAATAGTTAGTTTTTAACTTTTTATTCATAAAACACTTTAGCGTGTCTAGTATAAATATCAGGTGTAACTTCAAATTTGATTTCAAAACATTTAAAATCAAATAGCTGATTTTCTTCTAAACAATCTAAATATATATCAAGCTCATCTAAACTTCTACAAGCAGAAATTATAATAGGGTTTAGTTTGTAATTAAACATTAGTTCAAAAGCTAAATCTAATGCTTTAAAAATAGAAGAATTCTCTTTATTTTTTATAAGATTAATTGTTTCTCTAAATCGTGAAATAGGCGCATTTCTAAAACGGCTTAAAGGTAAGATATATAAGCTTTTTATTACATCTTGAGTAGAGTTAAATTTATTATTAGAGTTTTTTAAAATATTTTCTACATCTTCAAATTTATATGGTAAATATGCTTTTTGATCTTGTTCAGAAACTAATAATATATTGCGATCCACGAAAACTCCTCCTACTAAATTATGTTTTTATTTATTATATAGTTAAATATAAAAGAAGTAAATAAAAAAATCTTAAAAAAATATTACATTTATGTAACATACTTGAAGTATATTGAAAAGGAAAAAGCTATATGTTATATTGTATATGTACAAAAGCAAAGGAGACAGAAGAAATGTATAAAATAAAAGATTTTAATAAATCAGCAGAAAATGTACATAAATTTTTAAGAATAATTAGCATAATAGTTGCAGCAATAATTATTCCGATTATCATATATAATTTAACATTAATGGTAAAATCATTAGTAAATCCTGACGAAACTCCAAGTTTTTTAGGAATAAAAAGTCTGGTTATAATTTCAGAAAGTATGGAACCTAATATTATGCCAAATGATGCAATTTTTGTAAAGGAAGTGCCAGAGGAAGACTTAAAAGTAGGAGATGTAATTTCTTTTAAAGATGACGGTTTTATTAATACTCACCGTATTGTAGAAATATTAAACGAAAATGGCAAAATTAAATATAGAACTAAAGGTGATAATAATAAAAGAAATGATAGAAATTTGGTATCATATGTAGACATAGAAGGAAAATACATATTTAAAATAAAAGGATTAGGAACATTTACAGAAATAATTAAAAACAAAGTTACACTAATTGGATTGTTAATTATTTTAATAGTTATATTAATATATCAAATTAGATTAAACAAAAGAAAATTACAAAGAAAAGAAAAAAGGTATAAATATAACAAAAAATTATTAGAAGAAAAACAAATTTAAGCTATTTAAGTAAATAGCTTAAATCCTGTATGTTTGCAGAGTGTAATGTAACTTACAGTAAAATTAAAAATTTCACTGACATAAATTGTAATAATAAAACCATATACACCAATATTAGGTAAAAGAAAATACAATAAAAATATTGAAATTAGCAAATCAATAATATTGCAAAGCATAACTTGTATTTGCTGATTTAAACCTTTTAGCATATTATCAATAATATTATCTAAATACATAAAAGCAATGAGAGGGGATAGTAACTTTATATAAATTGCACAGTCTATATTTTGAAACAGAAAAAAGCTAAGTTTGTTTGAAAAACACAATAAGATAGTTGCTATACCAATAGAAAATATTAATGTGACAATAAATATTCTTTTTATTATATATCTAATTCTTTTATGATATCCTTTTGCCAATAAACCAGAAAATTCAGGTATAATAAGTAGACTAAATGAACCAATAAATACAAAAGGGAACATAATCACTGGTAATGCCATACCAGTGATTTTTCCGTATTCTGATAGTGCAATTGTATATGGAAGGCCAAATACAAGTAATCGTCTTGGAACTATAAATTGCTTTAATGTAGATAACCCTGAGCGTATATAAGAAGTGATTGCTACAGGTAAAGTTATTTGCAGTATTGCTTTTTTGAAATCTTCTTTTATAGTTTGTCTAACTAAATATTGTTTTATTTCAAATTTATATAAAAGATATAAAAACATTCCAGAAAATATTTCAGAAATTACGTCAGCAGCAATTAAGTAAATACAAATAATTTCTACATTTGCCGTAAAAAGATATTTTAATAAAAAGATACTTATTATAATTTTTAGTATAAGTTCAAATACTTGAGACAAAGCACTTTTATAAGTTTTTCGTACTGCTGAAAAATATCCATTAATGACAGAAGAAAGCGAGATAAAAGGTAATCCTATTGCAATAACGTAAAACAATATTGGTGAAATTGAATTATTTAGCCAAGTGCCGTGAAATTATAGGAGCAAGCAATATTAAAATAGTACTGCTAAATACACCTAAAATCATACCAAAAATATTGCAAATTTTAGAAATTTTAATTCCTTTAAGGTAATTGGATGTTGCAAAATTTTCTGAAACCAAATATGTGCAAGCAAGGCTTAGACCTGATGTAGCAATAGTTATAAAAAATAAATACACAGACATTATAAGACTAAACAAGCCGGTTGCTTCAGAACCAATTCTATTTGAAACATATATATTAAATATCATGGAGATGCTTCTGGTAAGTAGAGCTGTTATAGTGAGTATTAGACCGTTAATTATAAATTTTTTCACATTATCACCATTTAATTTTATTAATAATAAATTAAACTTATGATATCTTTTTAAGAAAAATCCAATGCCAAACTTTACATAATTTCATATTATATATAAATGACTTTTGAAAAGGAGGGAAGATATAGTTGGAATTAAATAATATAAAAATCGGATTTGCTTTAACTGGGTCATTTTGTACATTTAAGAAAGCTATTCCTAAAATGAAAGAATTAATAAAAAAAGGTGCAGATATTTTGCCAATAATGTCCTACAATAGTTATAAATTAGATACAAAATTTGGCAAAGCTGTAGAATTTATAAAAGAAATTGAAATAATAACTGGTAAAAAAATAATTCATACGATTCAAGATGCAGAACCAATAGGGCCAAAGAAATTGACTGATGTAATGGTTATTGCACCCTGTTCAGGAAATACAATGGCAAAATTAGCATTAGACATAATAGATACACCTGTAACGATGGCAGCAAAATCACATCTAAGAAACGATAGGCCTCTTGTAATTGCGCCTTCTACTAACAACGGATTAAGTGGAAATGCAGAAAACATTGGAAAATTATTAAACAGAAAAAATTATTATTTTGTACCATTTAGACAAGACAATCCAATAACAAAACCAAGGTCAATTGTTTTTGAGGAAGAATACTTAATTAAAACCATCGAGTACGCCTTAGAAGGAACACAAATAAGCCCAATATTATTATGATTTGTATAATATGCTATTAACCAATTTTTTCCCAAGACTGTAATGAAAAACTACTTATACTTCAGTCTTGGGAGAATTTTGAAATAGAAATATTATATAAAATTAAAAAAGATGAGCAATTTGCAAGTTATTTATTTTTGTGATATTATTCCAGTAATATGTTTTAGAAAGAGGGAAGAGGTATGAACGAAAAATATAGCTGGAATTTAGCTGATATTTTTGCCAATAAAAGTGAATTTGACGAAACAAAAAACAAATTAAACAAATTATTAACTGACATACAAGAATACAAAGATAGCATTTGCAAAAGTGCGGAAAATTTATACAATTGTTATAATAAATACGAAAAAGCACTAGAATTATTAGAAAAGTTATATGCGTATGGGATGCTAAATTATCATCTAGATATGTCGAATCAAGAGAATATAAAATTATTTAAAGAGGTAGAAGCATTAGAAGCAGAATTCGGAACAGTAACATCATTTATAACGCCAGAATTAATTTATACAGATACTGAAGTTATTGAAAAGTATTTAAAAGAAGAACCCAAATTAAGTAAATATGCTAGAATTATAAAAGATACATTAAAAGAAAAAGAACATATATTAAGTAAATCAGAAGAAGAGTTACTTTCAAATTATACAGAGGTGTTTTCTGCACCTGAAAATATATTTGATATATTAACAAATGCAGAATTTGAATTTGGAAAATTAACAGATGAGGAAAATAACGAAGTAGAAATGACAGAAAGTAATTATACTGTATATATGAAAAGCCAAAACGAAAAAGTAAGAAAACAAGCTTTCAAATTAATGTACAATAAATATAAAGAGTTTATAAATACTATTTCTGAAATATATTTGACAAATGTAAAAAGCAGCAACATAAATGCAAGAGTTAGAAAATATAATTCAGCATTAGACGAAGCTGTTCACAATGATGATGCTAGTATAAAAGTGTATAATTCACTAATTGAATCTGTACATAAAAATTTGAAGTATAATCACGAATTTATAGAATTAAAGAAGAAATTGTTAAACAAAAAAGATTTTCATATGTATGATTTGTATGTAAATCCTTTTGAGGAAGAAAAAGATGAAATATGTTTTGAAGATGCAAAAAATGAAGTACTTGCAGCATTAAGCATTATGGGAAAAGAATATACTAAAAAGTTAAATGAAGCATTTGAAAATTCTTGGGTAGATGTATATGCAATGCCAAATAAGAGAAGTGGAGCATATAGTATGGGAGTATATAATGTGCATCCATATGTATTACTAAACTTTGTAAATAGTAAAAGAGATGTAAGCACAATTGCGCATGAATTAGGTCATAGTATGCATTCATTTTATTCAAGCAGCAATCAAAATGTAATAGATGCCAACTATACGATAATGGTTGCAGAAGTGGCTTCAACTGTAAATGAAATTTTATTAAACGAATATCAAATAAAAAATGAAAAAGACAAAAAGAAAAAAGCTGAAATATTATATGAATTACTTGAAATGATTAGAGCTACATTTTTTAGACAAGCAATGTTTGCTGAGTTTGAAAAAATAGTACATGAAAAAATAGAAAACAAACAAATGCTTTCAGCAGAGGATTTAAATAAAATATATTACAAGTTGAACCAAAAGTATTTTGGCAATAATATGATAATAGATGATGAAATAAAATACGAATGGGCTAGAATACCACATTTTTATACTGATTTTTATGTATATAAATATTCAACAGGAATCTCAGCAGCAATATGTATTGCAAGTAATATATTAAAACAAGGAGAAACATTTGTTAATAGATATATAGAAATGTTAAAACAAGGATGTTCGAAAAAATCAATAGAACTATTGAAAATGGTGGATGTTGATTTGGAAAGTACAAATGTTTATCAAAATACAGCAGATTTTTATAATGAAAAGTTAAAGCAATTAAAAGAAATGATAGAATAATCCAAAAAAGGAGAGAAACTTAAAATGAATAAAGGCAGTAAAGAAATTAAAATATTAGGAATTAGCATATGGAAATTATTTGTATATTTTATAATATATAGTATTTTAGGATATCTAGTAGAAACATTATTTGCATTAGCAACAATGGGAGTATGGGAATGTAGACAAAGTTTCTTATATGGACCGTTTTTGGGTATTTATGGGGCTGGAGCAGTTTTGATAATTTTATTTTCACAATATTTTAAAGAAAATAATTTAAAATTATTCGTGGCTGGTTATATAATTGGAACAGTAACAGAATACATTGTGAGTTTTGCTGTAGAAAATATAGTTGGAGTAAAATGGTGGGATTATTCTGGTAAAATATTAAATGTAAATGGTAGAGTGTGCTTACTATATTCTATATTTTGGGGCTTCCTAACAGTGTTATTAGTAAATGTTGTAAATCCTAGAATAGACAAAATGTGTAATAAGTTGCAGGAAAAATTTGCAAGGAAGAAACTAAAAATTTTGGTAGGTATTGTAATAATATTTTTGGCCTTAGACTGTGCTGCAACAGTAGTTGCACAAGAACAATTTATAACAAGAACCGTAATAGAAAAAAATATAGATGTATCTGCTAAAGACTATTCAAAAATGAAAAGACAATATGATTTTGTAAAACAACATCATACTATTTCTAATTTCATAGATACTTTTTGGAATGACAAAAAAATGATTTTGACTTTCCCTAATATTAAAATAGAAAATCAAAATCAAGATACAATTTATTTAAAAGATTTATTTCCAGAAATTAAGCCATATTACTGGAAATTTGAAAAATAGATTTTTTACAATTAGTACTAAGCAAGCTCAATAGCACAAAAATGGCTTAATAATCTGCCAATGGATTTTTATCAAGTGCTGTTCTAGCTTGTTCGTTACTTACGTGTGTGTATATTTCTGTTGTAGAAATACTTTCATGTCCTAAAATTTCTTGCAAAGCTCTAATATCAACTTGGCCATATTGATACATTAAAGTAGCAGCCGTATGTCGTAATTTATGAACAGAATATTTCGTAGAATCAAGTCCCGCATTTTTTAACTCTTGGTTTATAATATATTGAACTGTACGGTTGCTTATTCTCGTTTTTCTTGAACTTAAGAATAAAGCATTTTCTGAATGTTTGCTATCTTTTTGAACTCCTTGCTTAGGACGCACCTCTAAGTATTCAGAAATAGCTTTTAAACAAGCTTTGTTCAAATAGATAGTTCTTTCTTTATTACCTTTACCAATAACAGTTAATTTACAGTCATTCAAATCAATATCTGTAATGTTGATTCCAACAAGTTCAGAAAGACGCATACCACAATTTAAAAATAAAGTAGTAATAGCAAAATCACGAGCATAATTAGGGTTATCTTCATCTTCAGATGCTTCTAATAATTTTTTACTATCATCTAAAGACAAATATTTAGGTAATCGTTTATCTTTTTTGGGCGTTTTTAATGTTAATGCTGGATTATGATCTATTCGATATTCATTACTTGCCTCTTGTGATAAATATTTAAAAAATATTCTTATTGTTGAAATTTTTCTTGCTCTTGTTGCTGCTTTACTGTGATATTCAGAAGTAAGATACCCTAAAAAAGAGTGAATATCATCAATTTTAATTTTATTTACAGTATCAATGGTTAAATCGTTAATTTCAATTTCTTTAAAATCTTTTTTATCTGTTAAGTTAAAATGCATTTTTATAAATTTAAAAAACATTGCTAAATCATAATTATATTCTTTTATGCTATTAGGTGATTTATTAAGAATAATAGTTGAATAGTCTAAAAAAGCATTTATAAAACCTGGATTTTCGTCTCTACTTATCATATGTATCACACTCCTTAACTGTTAGTTATTATATAACAACAAAATTGGGAATACAATACAAAATTTCTTTAATTTTTAATAATTTTATGATATACTAAGTATGCTTTTAAGAACAATAAATTTGGCTTAAAGAAATTTTAAATAGCGGAAAGGCACAAGAGATTTTTGCTTCAAATTAATTTTATTAAGCTCTAAAAGAAAGGAGCCTGAAAATGAGTAGAAAAAAATCAAAACATTCTAGCAATGAGGATGAAATTCCTAAAGCTCTTAGGAATATGAAAAATAAAAAAGATGAAAAAGTAAATACTACAAGTAGGCATTCAAAAAGAAATGAAAAAGATACAAAAATAAAAGGAAAACATAAATTTAGAAAAATAGTTTTAATAGTAATTTTGATATCAATAATAATAATTGGAATAATACTTGGAATTAGTGCAAATACTTGGAAAACAATGGCAACAGATATGGCAAAGAACGAAAGTTCAACAGTTGTCGATAAAGACGGTTCAACAATTGCAAAAATTGGGGACCAAAGAAAGAAATCTAATCTTACATCTTCTGAAATGCCACAAAAATTGAAAGACGCATATGTAGCAATAGAAGACGAAAGATTTTATAAGCATGGGGGAGTTGACATTAAAAGAACTACTTCTGCAATCTTTTCATATATAATACATTTTGGTTCTTCGTCATTTGGAGGAAGTACAATAACTCAACAACTAGTAAAAAATTTAACAGGTGATACTACAGACAGTATTACTAGAAAAGTTAATGAATGGTGGAAAGCAACAATACTAGAAACAGCGATGTCAAAAGACGAAATTCTTACAAGTTATTTAAATATTATCTACATTGGACCTAGTATATATGGAGTCGAGAATGGGGCACATTATTATTTTAATAAATCTTCTAATAATCTGTCTATTGCAGAATGCGCATTTTTGGCAGGAATTAATCACTCTCCAAATTCATACAATCCCTTTGGAGATAAAGATACTTCAGAAAAAATTGCAAGCAGAACAAAAACTGTCTTAGATAAAATGAAAGAACTAAAATATATAACAAATGACGAGTATGATAATGCGATTACCGAAGTAACTAATGGATTAAATTTCAAAAATGGAGAAGTAACAGCTAAAAGTGATGGAGTATATTCATATCATACAGATGCGTTAATATCTGAATTAATAGGAGATATTGAGAAAAAATATAATATTTCAGAAACATTTGCAACAAACTATACTAATATGGCTGGGCTAACAATTAAGAGCACACAAAATAGTAAAATACAAGAAGAAGTTGAAAAAGAATCTGCTAAGAAAAAATATATTTTAAAATCACAAAATGGAAAAGATACATCACAAGCTGCAATGGTAGTAATGGACCATAAAACAGGTCAAGTACTTGCGTGTTCAGGAGGACTTGGAGAAAAAACAGAAGTTAGACCATTTAATAGAGCAACTCAAACCGTTAGGCAAACTGGTTCTGCAATAAAACCAATTGCCGTATTAATACCAGGAATAGATAAAAAAGATTTTACAGCTTCAACTATATTTGATGATACAGAGCAAGACTTTGAGGGAAGCTATCACCCAGTTGATTATAGTAAAAGTTTAGGAAATATTACAGTGAGAAGAGCTGTTGAATCTTCTCAAAATATTCCATTTGTTGAAATGATGGAAAAAATAAAGCCATCTACTTCAATTAAATATATGGAAAAAATGGGTGTTACAACATTAACAAAAAATGATAATGGATTACCACTAGCATTAGGAGGACTAGAAAAAGGAATAAGCCCATTACAAATGGCTGGTGCATATGCAACAATAGCAAATGATGGGGAATATATAGAACCTGTATTTTATACTCAAGTTTTAAAAAGCAGTGGAGCAAAATTTGTAGAAGCTAAGCAAACTAAAAAAAGAGTATTTTCTAAAGAGGTGGCATATATAGTCAAAGAATTATTAACTCAACCTGTGCAGGGAGCTAGTGGAACAGCAACATACTGTAAAATCAATGGCGTAGATGTGGCTGCCAAAACAGGAACAACAGACGAAAACTATGATAGATGGCTTTGTGGATTCACACCATATTATACAGCAGTAACATGGTTTGGATATGATCAAAATGAAACAGTTAATTTTAACCAAAGAAATCCAGCTGGATTAATATGGGCAAATGTTATGTCACGTATACATTCAGGATTGCAAACAGCAAAATTTGAAAAGCCTGCTGGTGTTACAACTGCTACAATTTGTGTCGAAACAGGCCTAAAAGCAACAACCGGGTGTGAGTCAACATATACAGAATATTTCCTATGGCTTACTACACCAGGATTATGCAGCAAACACTCCGGAAGTGAAATAAAAACAACGAATACAACAAATAATAACAACGTAACAGAAATAATAAAAGGTATTACAACCGATATTGATGAAAAAGAACCTGCAAGAACTACTGAAGTTACTAATACAACGAATAATTCAGGTGCAACTAAAAATAACAATCAAACTAATATAAATACCAATAATAATCCACATAAAAACAATACCAATACTTTAGAAAATAATAAAAGTACCACTTCAAGCACAACACAAAATTCTACAAATTCGGAAAATTCTAAAGGTAACACAACAAATACAACTAGTAATACTAATAATAGCTCATCAAATAAAAATACAACAAACTCATCTTCAACGACTAATACAATAAATGAAGATAATGAAGAATAGAAAAGAAGGTTTTACATTGAACAAGGAAATGCAATTAATAAGAAAAAGTAACAGAGATTCTAATATAGAATTATTAAGAATAATAGCAATGTGTATGATAGTTTTTTACCACTTATCCATTAATACTGGTGTATTAGATGGAAATAATATCAATATTAGTATGATACTTGGTATAATTGGTGGAATTGGAGGCAAAATAGGAGTTGTAACATATGTACTAATAACTCGGATATTTTATATGTGGCAAACCTTTTAAAGCAAAAAAAATATTTGTACTTTGGTTACAACTATTTTGCTATTCCATTGGTTTCATGCTTATATTTAATATTTTCTTAGGACAAAAAATTAATCTATTTGGAGTAATAAAAAATTTCTTCCCTCTAATGTATAATCATTACTGGTTTATAACAGTATACTTATATTTGATGTTACTAACACCATTTCTAAATAAATTTGTAAATACAATAGACCACGAATATTACAAAAAATGTTTGATAGTATTAACAATGGTTTTAGTAATATTACCAACAGTTTTTTATGCAAATGAGTTAATGAAAGATTTACAATTAGGCACTGAAATTGCTATGTTTATCTATCTGTACCTTTTGGGAGGATATATTAAAAAATATAAAATTAATTTTTTCGAAAAGCACAACAAAAGAAATGCATTAATTATCCTTTGTGGGTATGTATTTTTAACAGGAATGGTAGTACTTATAAAGAAGTCAAGCATAAGTGATTTATGGAATTTGATATTTGGTTATTATAGAGATATGTATTCAATATGGATTGTATTACCTGCAATTTCTCTATTTTGTATATTTAAAGATTTAAAAATAAAATATAGTAAAATTATAAACTATTTAGGTGGAATAAGTTTAGGTGTATATTTATTACATGAAAATGATTATATGAGACCAATACTTTGGAAACAATGGTTTACACTAGATAAATTACAACAAGATTGGCAATTTGTATTTTATATATTTGGTTCTATTGTTATGCTATATATAGCTGCTATTGTTATTGAATTCTTACGTAAAAATATTATTGAAAAAAATGTGCTAAAAATCAAATATATAGACCAGCTGTGCAATAAGGTAGACAATTATATTAATAGTTAATAATATAAATATTAATTTTTTACAAAAACTATTAATTTAGAGTCTACACAAAGTTATATAAATATAATATAAAATATCATTGACTTAGAGTCTACTCAAAGTTATATAAGTATAATATAAAAATATCGAGGTGGAGGAGTAAAAATGTCATATTTAGGAGAAGATATTAAAAAATTAGGATTTGGTCTACTTAGATTACCACAAAAAGATAATAAGATCGACATAGAACAAACAAAAATAATGGTAGATAAATTTTTAGAAGCAGGATTTACTTATTTTGATACTGCTTGGGCATATACTGGAAGTGAAGATGCAATTAGACAAGCATTAGTTGAGAGATATCCTAGAGAGAAATTCCAACTAGCGACAAAAAATTCTGCTTGGATAAATTGTAAAACAAGAGAAGAAGCAATATCACAATTTGAAACTTCATTAAAACAAACAGGAGCAGGATATTTTGATTTTTATTTATTACATAATTTAGGAGAAGGAAGAACAAAATTTTTTGATGATTTTAATATGTGGAATTGGATACTAGATATGAAAAAACAGGGGAAAATTAAACATGCAGGATTTTCATTTCATTCCACGCCAGAAGAATTAGAAGAAATATTAAAAAAACACCCAGAAATGGAATTTGTACAATTGCAGATAAATTATGCAGATTGGGAAAATCCAGCAATACAATCTAAAGCTTGTTATGAAGTTGCAAGGAAATATGGAAAACCAGTTATCATAATGGAACCAGTAAAAGGTGGAATGCTAGCCAAACCGCCAAAGCCAGTACAGGAAATATTTGAGAAAGCAAATCCAAATGTATCTGTTGCATCTTGGGCAATAAAATTTGCAGCAAATTTAGATGAAATAATTACAGTGCTATCAGGAATGAGTAACATCGAACAAATGGAAGATAACCTATCATATATGAAAGATTTTATAAAATTATCAAAGGAAGAAGAAAAAACAATAAAAAAAGCTCAAAAAGTATTAAAAAGTATTCCTTTAATACCATGTACAACTTGCAACTATTGTGCTAAAGTGTGTCCTATGAAAATAGGAATTTCGGGCTCGTTCACAGCAATGAATTATTTGACTTTATACAAAGATTTAAATGCCGCTAAAAATCAAGAAGATTGGCTAGTAAATGATCACGGATTAAAACATGCTTCTGAATGTATTAAATGCGGGAAATGTGAACAAGTTTGCCCCCAACATATACACATTAGAAATGAACTAGAAAAGGTGGCACAAACATTTGAACAAAAATAAGCAATACTTATAGAAAATTATAGAAGGGATGATTAATTATGGAAAAGTCAAAAGTATATTTCACAAATCAAATTACACCAGAAAGTGTAGTAAAAATGTATGAAACTCTTGGAGTAAATTTACCAGGGAAAGTAGCTGTGAAGTTACATTCAGGAGAAAAAGGTAATCAAAATTATATTAGACCAGAATTTGTAAAAGCAATTGTAGAAAAGGTAAATGGAACAGTTGTAGAATGCAATACTGCATATGGTGGAGCTAGAAATACAACCGAAAAACACGAAAAATTAATGGAAGAACATGGTTGGACAAAATATTTCGATGTAGATATAATGGATTCAGAAGGAAATGATTTAGAAGTAGACATTCCAAATGGAAAAATTCTTAAAAAAAATTATGTAGGTAAGCACCTTCAAAATTATGAGTCAATACTAGTATTATCACACTTTAAAGGACATCCAATGGGTGGATATGGAGGAGCATTAAAACAATTATCAATTGGATGTGGTTCTTCAGAAGGAAAAGCTTGGATTCACTCTGCAGGAGTAACAAAAGATCAAGAAAAACTATGGGATAATTTGCCTGAACAAGATAGATTCTTAGAAGCCATGGCTGATGCTGCATCATCAGTTCACAATATGTTTAAAGGGAAAATTGTATATATAAATGTTATGTGCAATATGTCTGTGGACTGCGATTGCTGTGCTGTTGCCGAAGATCCTTGCATGAAGGATGTCGGAATTTTAGCAAGCACTGATCCTATTGCAATAGACCAAGCTTGTATCGATATAATATATAATTCTAAAGATACCGGAAGAGATCATTTTGTAAAAAGAGTAGAAAGACAGAATGGAGTTCACACAATAGAAGCTGCGAGTGAACTTGGATTTGGTTCAAGAAAATATAAAATAATAAATGTAGATTAGAAAGTTATAATATATAAATACCAACAAATTTTTAAACATATTGATAATTTATAAAAATGAGTGGAGTAGGGGGAAGAGCCTTATTTTCGGATATATACATTTTAAATAAATACAATTTAAATAGAAGATTAGGTAGTAAAATATTTTGCGCAATGTTCTAAAATGATTTTTAGAAATAATTTAAGAAAGAAATATAAAATATATAATTTACTAAAATAATTTTATAAATTTCAAATTTTAGATTTTAAATTATATTTATTATGAAATTATAATTATATGTAAGAGCTTTTGAAAAAGGATTGCAGCAACCTTATTTATATATTTTTTAAATTTTTATGGAATATTATATAAAAACGGAAAAAAAGTAATTGATAATAATGCATTATATTAAATTTAGATTTATTTAAGTTGTTTATAAAAATTTTAGTTATATATATGCAATTTTTGTAATTATCTACAGACACTAAAGTAATCTCTAAAGAGCCTAAAATATAACAATATATACAATTTAGTATATTTCGTTTATAGAAAAAAACTTTACACACGAAAATTTTGAAATAAATATATTTTTGATATTGACAAAAATATTTATTTTTGTGTAGAATTATAATAAATAATATTTCTTATGATAATACGATAGCAGAAGTACTATTTTGGATGGAAAGTAGTAAAAAGAACGAATCTATTAAATATGTATAAAGGAGATTAAAAAATGTTAAAAAATGCTATAGCATATATCTTGAGAAAGAGGAGTAGAACAGTTATTATATTTATTATTTTAACAATAGTTCTTTCATGCTTATACTCATGTTTAAACATAATGAAATCAACAATCAACTTAGAAAATAATTTATATAAGTTATCAAATACATCTTTATCAATAACACAAAACAACAATGAGAACTTTAAAATAAATCAATTTAAAGAAATAGAAAATATAAAAGAGATAAAAGAAACAATTAGCCAATATGATGGATTAGCAAAATCTACTAATATTAACGCAGTAGAAGGAATACAAATGGTTGAAAGAGATGATTTGCCAGAAGAATTCAAGAATATACTTTCAGTAGAAGCCACAAACAATACTGAAAAGAACAATTTATTTAATAGTGGAGTTTTTACTCTTATAAAAGGTAGACATATTGAAAAAGATGATAGAGAAAAAATTATTATACATGAAGAACTGGCAAAAAAAAATAATTTAGAATTAAATGATAAAATTCGTCTTAAATTATTTGACTTAAACAATAATGAAATAAAAAAAGAATATGAATTTGAGATTATTGGGATTTTTTCTGGAAAAAAACAAGAAAAATACACAGGAATGACATCAGACTTTAGTGAAAATATGGTATTTATCGATTATGAATCAAGCCAAACAGCATTAAACAAAGCAGAAAACAATAAAGTTGTAAATAAACTTGAAATAATTTCAGATAGTTCAAAAGATACAAATATAGCATTAAATAAAATTAAAGAAATAAAAATTGATTGGTCACAATTCAATATCGAAAAAGATGACGATGCATATGAAGAAACCTTAGAATCTGTAGAAGGGATAAAACATATAATAAAGGTTATGACATATTCAATTATGACAGGAGGAATAATAGTTTTATCATTAATATTAATTTTATGGCTAAGGGAAAGAATTTATGAAATAGGAATATTATTATCAATAGGAATAAGTAAAGCAAAAATTATAGCTCAATTTATATTTGAGTTAATATTTATATCACTACCATCTATAGTAGCATCTTTATTTTTAGGAAATGTGATATTAAATCAAATAATAGGTGGATTTATCAATTCTGATAATTCGACAATAAATATTAATAATCTACTAAAAAATGATAATTTAATATCAAATATTACAATATTTTTACAAAGTTATGGAATATTAATAGTAATTATTGTTTTATCAGTTATTATTGCAAGTGCAATGATATTAGTAAAAAAACCAAAAGAAATATTATCAAAGATAAGTTAGGAGATTGCAATGGATATATTAGAAATAAAAAATGTAACATATAATTATTCGAATTCAAGAGAAAAAGTTTTATCATCAGTAAACCAAAAATTTGAGCTTGGACAATTTTATGCAATAATTGGAAAATCAGGGGCAGGAAAGTCAACATTACTTTCATTATTAGCAGGACTAGACAAACCACAAAAAGGTCAAATTCTATTCAAAAATGAGGATATAGAGAACAAAGGGTATAGTAATCATAGAAAAAACAATATAACATTAGTTTTTCAAAATTATAATTTAATTGATTATTTAACACCAATAGAAAATGTTAGATTAGTAAATAAAAAGGCATCAGAAGATATTTTGTTAAAATTGGGACTTGATAAAAGTCAGATAAATAGAAATGTAATGAAACTATCTGGTGGTCAACAGCAAAGAGTAGCCATAGCAAGAGCATTAGCATCAGAAGCACCAATAATTCTAGCTGACGAACCTACAGGAAATCTTGATAGTGACACTGCAGGAGAAATAATAGAAATATTAAAAAAATTGGCTAAAGAGAGAAATAAATGTGTAATAGTTGTAACACATAGTAAGGAAGTTGCAAATTCTGCTGATATTATTTTAGAATTAAGTGACAAAAAATTAAGAGAGATAAGTAAAATTAATTAGGAGGTATATTGATGATAAAGAATGCTTTTGCATATGTAACAAGAAAAAGTTTAAAATCAATAATAATATTATTAGTTATTATGGCTATGTCAACACTTAGTCTGATTAGCTTGGCAATTAAAGATGCTACTAATAGAGCTTCAGAGGAAACTTTTAAAAATATAACAAATAGTTTTTCTATGGAAATAAATAGAAGAGTTAATCTTGGAACACCTAGAGGTGGAGGAAATATAAAAGGAAAAGACATAAAAAAAATAGCTGAATCTGAAGATATTTCCTCTTTTGTAAAGAGAATAAATAGTGTAGCTGATTTGGTAGATAATGATATTATAGAAACTAAAAAAACAATTGCAAATCAATCACCAGAAAGAGCAGAAAATTTTAAAAGAACAGTTATGCTAACAGGAGTTAATGATTCATCAAAAGAAAATAAATTTGTGTCAGGAGCTTACAAATTAATAGAAGGAGAACATTTAGAAGAAAATGACAAAAGTAAGATTTTAATGCATAAAGACTTAGCTGAAAAAAACAATTTGAAAATTGGAGATAAAATAAAAATTAAGTCCAATTTATTTGATGCAGATAATGAAAAAGGAGCAAATGAAACACTAGAAGTAGAAATAAAAGGAATTTTCGATGGCCACAATGAAAGTAGTGTAACTTCTGCACAAGAACTTTACGAAAATACATTAATAACAGATTTAGATACAGCTGCAAAAGTTTATGGAAATACAGAAGATACTGCAGTATATCAAGATGCAACATTTTTTGTAAAAGGTGATAAAAATTTGGATCAAGTCATTAAAAATATTAAAAAACTTGATATAAATTGGAAACAATACAATTTAATTAAAAGTTCAACAAATTATCCAGCACTACAACAATCAATATCTGGTATATATTCAATAGCAAACAAATTATTTGCTGCTTCATTAATATTTGCAGGTATTACAGTTTCATTATTATTACTTTTATGGATGAATGCTAGAAAAAAAGAAATAGCAATTTTTCTATCATTAGGAATATCAAAATTGAAAATTTTTGGACAATTTGTTATTGAGTTATTGTTTATATCAATTCCTGCATATATAGGGTCATATTTCTTAGCAGTTTATACAGGGAATATAATAGGAAATAATATATTAAATAAAGTCACTGGAAACATAGCTAAACAAATAGCAAAGCAATCAGCATCTAGTGGACTTGGTGGAGGAGCAGAAGTAGACGGCTTTAATAAAACTTTAACAAGTTTAGATATTAATATATTACCAAAATCAATGATATACGTAATTTTATTTATGTCTTTTGTACTTATAATATCTTTAGTGATATCATCTATAAGTAGTTTAAGAAAGAATCCAAAAGAATTGTTAATTGATACAAAGTAGATGACATAGTTTGCTAACTAGGGTAGGTGTGTGATAGTGAAAACTATCGCATAACTACCTTTAAAATATTTATGAGTAAATGCTTTTGTCAGGCATAGAAAGGAAATTTTCTCCATCTGTCTTAAAATGGATATAATCTACCAAGTAATCAAGCACAGCAAAAGAATAACTTGAAAGCTATATAGTATTTTTTCATATATACAAAGAAAGAGGTAATTTAATGAAAATATTTGTAATAGAAGATGATAAAACATTAAAAAGAGAATTAATGGAACTATTAAATAAGTATGGTTATGAAACAGAAACAAGTGATAATTATCAAAATATAATAGAAGATATTATAGAAAATAAAACGGACTTAATTATACTTGATATTAATCTACCATATTATGACGGATTTTATATATGTAGAGAATTAAGAAAGAAAACGGAAACTCCAATCATCATTGTAACTAGCAGAAATAATGATATGGATGAAATTGTAAGTATGAATTTAGGGACAGACGATTATATTACAAAACCATATAATATGCAGATTTTACTAGGGCATATTTCGGCAGTATTAAAGAGAACTAAGAATGCAAATTATTTAGACTGTATAGAGGTATAAAGGTGTTTCTTTAGACTTATTAAAAGGAAATTTGAAAAATAATGATAAAGAAATTGAATTAACAAAAAATGAGTTTCATATTTTGAAATTGATGATGTATAACAAAGGCAGAATTGTTTCACGAGATGAAATAATGGATGAATTATGGCAATCCGATGAATTTGTAGATGATAATACTTTGACTGTTAATGTAAATAGATTAAGAAAAAAATTAGAGGAAAATGGAATTATAAACTTTATAAATACCCAAAGAGGTCAAGGTTAAATACAAATTACAATTATTGTTGCTAAAACTAAATTTTAAAATGTGAGTTTTGTAATTTGCTCTAAATTTTAAAATAAAAAATTTTGTAAAAATATTATACAAAAACAAAATATTTCAGTACTTTTTATGAAATTATGTATAAGCTAAAAATGTCCAAATTTTTGAGTAAAATAAACTTCTAAATTGGACATTTTTTATAATCAGACAAACCAGCAATACCAATGCTTTTGAACAAAACAGATGACATATTTTACTAACTAGGGTAGGTGTGGGATAGTGAAAACTATCGCATAGCTACCCTTAAACTATTTATGAGCAAATGTGGACATATTTAAAAAATTTAAAAATAAATTTAGAGTAAGGGAGAATTTTTATAAGAAAACAGATGTATATATAGTATAGGGAGAGTGAATAAATATGAGTGAAACTTTCAAAATCAATATATACTTCGACGAAAAGGGCGAAGAGTTAGAAGGATTAATAAAACACATAATAATTAATATCTTAAAAAAAGATATTTTTGAGCATTAAAATTTTATTCAAAATAAGATATAATAAAACTTAAAATCAAATTGTATTTATCCAAGCATAGGAGGGAGGAAAAATGCTTGAACAAATAGAAAAAACAATATACAAGGTAGCAATTTATATAAGACTATCAAAAGAAGAT
>CAKPKJ010000002.1 GCA_934167445.1 uncultured Clostridia bacterium | reverse complement strand
TATATTTTACTCTTTCGAGTTTATATAAATCAAACTTAAAGTTTTTCTCAAGCTCTTTAAATGCTTCTTACTTTTTTTACTAAAAACTTTTAAAAATTAAATTCTATGTAGTACTGATTTTTATTGCTAAAAATCGTACCGCTTAGGTTTATTCTCTAAAGGATTTTATTGTTTACTTTTCAATGTTCTTTTTTGTTCCTCATCTGCGGAACGATTCTTATTATACTCTATGTTTTATTCTTTGTCAACACTTTTTTTGATATTTTTTTCAAAAAGTTTTTTATATTCTCTTTAAACCTTATTTTAATGGGTTTTTAGCATATATTTTTATTTGTTCTCGCATTATAAAAAGTCATTATATTAATATTTTTTATCTGTAATTTTAAAAATAGAATTCCATTTTATAAACAGAATTCTATTTTTTGCATTTATTCTTTTGGCACGATTGTTAAATCAATATTTTTTACAAATTTATCTTCATCATATTCTACTTTTATATTATATTGATTATTTTTATTTTTATCAAAATAATTTTCTAATGCTTCAACAACTTGTTGATTTCCTTGATTTTCATTTATTTCTAATTTTAACTCTTGCCCTGAAACAATATTTATATTAGAAATATTGTCTTTTATTGTTTCTATCATTGTTAGAACTTTTGCGCTTTCAAGTTTTTCTCCTTGTAGCAATTCATATTTCGAATTATATCTATTAAGTTCCGCATCTGTTACTCCTTGAGAGCTTAGTTTTGTATCGCTACTTAATATTCCGATGTTTTCAAGCATTGTTCTTATATCATCAAACTTTATATTTTGTTTTACTTGATTGCTTTTTTCTTTTACTGCTGTTTGCACTTTTTCTATAACTTGTTTTGATTGGTCTTCAGATATATTTGACAAGTTCACTGAATTTTCATCATTAAAATTTGTTTTATCTTTAACATCGTTTAATTTTATATTTTGTTTAATTCCTAGTTCTGCTCTTTGCATATTATCTTCATATTTCAATACATAATTATTATTTTTCTGATTATCTTGTTCTTTGGTATTTCTTTCAAATACAATTTTTATTGCATTATCCTCATTATTATTTTCTAATTCTAGTGTTGCTTTTTCTTGTGTATAATCAATTGCAATTTCAGCAACAGTTTTATCATTAACTGTCTTTTCTATATTAAAATATTTCTCATTATCCAATTCTGTATAATCTATATTAATTTCATAGTCAGCTGTTTGTATAGATATCCTAATTGTTTGTTTTTGATTTTCATAAACAACTATTTTTACAGAATCACTTCCTATATTATTAGAATTGATTTTTTGCATTGTATTTTCTATTTTAGCTACAAACTTTTCCTTTAGTTGCATATTACTATTTTTATTTGTTCTTTCTATTTTTTCTTGGATTTTATCTATCTTTCCTAAAATCGCATCATCTTGTTTTACCTGTTCTAATATTTTTACGTATAAGTTATTTAATTGTTCTTTAGTTAAATTCAAAACATAGGCATTTGCCGCATAATTTTTATTATTTATTTTTACTGTTGCATTAGTTTGTTTGCTAAAGCTTGAAGAAGATAAATTTTTAGAAATTATAGTAGTATATTTTTCTTTTAAATTGTCTACTTCCTCTTCTGTAAATTTTATATCATCAATATTTATATTCTCCAGATTTATAGATTCTAATGTTCCTATACTATCAGAAATTCCTAATTTTTCTATCAAACTATTAATATCAGAATTTGAATTTACTACATATTGTCCAAACAAATCTGAAAATTTCACTCCGCTTGTATTATCATTTTGTAAAGTTTCTACAGTTGCTTCTGTATTTTCTCCATTTTGTAGCTGGATTTTTTTATACTTATAATTAGAAGTTTTGTCTGTTTGTCCATCTATTTTTAATTTTAACTGGTTTATATTATTACTGGTATCTTCGGAAGTAGTTCCTAAATTTGTTGTATATTTAACATTTGCTTCTGCAGATGATGAATAGTTTTCTCCATTGTCTTCAGCAAAATTAATTGACTGTATGCTTTTTATGTTTTCTATACCTTTGCCAAAATATTTAAAGAACAATGTTTCATTAGATTTGAACTTATCTGTTTTTAAATATAAAAACACACAAATTGCTACTAAAATCACAACGATAACCGATGTTACTATAGAAACTATTAATATTAAGTTTCTCTTTTTTCTTGTCATCATTTTCTATTTTTCTCCTTCCATTTTGCTTAATCTTTGCTTTACGGCTTCATAAACAACAATTCCTGTTGATACAGATGCATTAAGAGAAGTTACTTTTCCTTTCATTGGAATTTTTACTAAAAAGTCACAGTTTTTTCTAACTTTTTCACTCATTCCGTTTCCTTCATTCCCAATCACAATTCCTATTGGTCCTGTTAAGTCTTGATTATAATAATATTTTTCTGTACTTATGTCAGTTCCACATATCCATAATCCTGCTCTTTTTAGTTTATCTATTGCATCAGAAATATTAGTAACTCTTGCTATTTTCATATATTCAACTGCTCCTACAGATGTTTTGGCAACAGTACTATTTACTGCAGCAGCTCTTCTTTTAGGTATTATTATGCCATGCACCCCAGCAGTTTCTGCTGTTCTTATTATAGAACCTAAATTATGTGGATCTTCTATTCCATCTAATATTAATACAAATGGATCTTCGTTTTTATTTTCCGCTTCTTCTAATATGTCCTCTATTTCACAGTATTCAAAAGGAGGAACAATCGCAATTACACCTTGATAATTTTGATTTTGAGCCATTTCTTGCATTTGCCTTTTTTCTTTTTCTACTATTATGATTCTTCTTTCTTTAGCAATTGCAATTATTTTATGTATTGAACCATGTTTTTCGCCTTTTTCTACAAATATTTTATTTATATCTTTTCCACTTTCAAGTAATTCCAACACCGCATTTCTTCCTTCTACTTGATCATCAAATTCCGGCTTTTCTCTTTTTTCTGCTACATAATTGTTTGTTTTTTGTTTAGTCTTTGCTTCTTTTAAATATTTATTATTTTTTTTATTCTTTTCTTTCATTTTATTGCTTTCTCTCCTCTTTATAATTTAACATTTTATTTATATCACCTTTCAGTGGAATCACTCCCCAACCTGTAATTTCATCTTCATATGGTTTATATATATCATTTTTCAAAAATACTTTTTTACCAAAATAAAATCCAAATGCTAATTCTGCGAAACTATTTGCTCCAATGTAGTTTGGAATTCCATTTTTCTCATCATTTACTATTAGTACGTAATCTGTTTTAGGATTCTGTATTTCTGAAAAGTGGAGCATAGAGTGTTCTTTCTTTCCCATTGGCGTAAAAAATTCTTTAGGTATAACTACTTCAAACCCTTGCTTTTCTATATTTATTCCTAGTTCAATTATTTGTTCTCTTAATTTTCTACTTCCACACAATACAATCCTTTTCATAATTATTTCTTCCTTTATTCATCGTCTAATTTTAACACAGATAAAAATGCTTCTTGAGGTATTTCTACATTTCCAATTTCACGCATTTTCTTTTTACCTCTTTTTTGTTTTTCTAACAATTTTTTCTTTCTAGTAATATCCCCACCATAGCATTTAGCAAGTACATCTTTTCTCATTGCTGATATTGTTTCTCTTGCAATTATTTTTCCTCCAACTGCTGCTTGAATTGGTATTTTAAATAGTTTTCTAGGTATTACCGTCTTTAATTTTTCTACCATTTTTTTGCCTCTATCATATGCACTATCTTGGTGTACTATAAAACTTAATGCATCTACAATTTCTCCATTTATATATATGTCTAGTTTTACCAAGCTTGACCTTCTATATTCTTTAAATTCATAGTCTAATGAAGCATATCCTTTTGTTTTTGATTTTAAATTATCAAAAAAGTCATATATAATTTCGTTTAACGGCATTTCATATATTAATGTTACTCTGTTTTCGTCTAGGTATTTCATATCTATATAAATACCTCTTCTTTTTTGGCATAGTTCCATAATATTTCCAACATATTCTTTTGGTGTTAAAATATTTGCCGTTACATATGGTTCTTCTATATATGATACTTCTTGAGATTTAGGTAAATCCTCTGGATTATATAATTCAATTATTTCTCCATCTGTTTTATGTACTTTATAAATTACTGATGGTGCTGTTGTTATTAATCCTAAGTCAAATTCTCTGTCCAATCTTTCTTCTATTATTTCCAAATGTAACAATCCTAAAAATCCACATCTAAAACCAAAACCAAGTGCTGCTGAAGTTTCTGGTTCATATTGAAGTGCTGCATCATTTAATTCCAATTTTTCAAGTGCTTCTTTTAATGCCTCATATTGACTACCATCCATAGGATATAACCCACAATATACCATAGGTGTTACTTTTTTGTAACCTTTTAATGGTTCTTCTGAGGGATTATTTTTTAGTGTTACAGTGTCTCCTACATGAATATCTGATAATTTTTTTATGCTTGCTGCTATGTATCCAACTTCTCCTGCTTGTAATTCTTTTGTTGGCATATATGAACCTGGTACAAAATATCCAACTTCTGCAACGGTAAATTCTTTTGATGTTGCCATAAGTTTTATTTCATCTCCAACTTTTACTTTACCATCTACTACTCTTACATATATCAATGCACCTTTATAGTTATCATATATTGAATCAAATATAAGACATTTTGTTTTTGCATTTTCATCTCCTTTAGGAGATGGTATATCTGTTACTATTCTTTCTAATACTTGGTCAACATTTAATCCCGTTTTAGCTGATATACATGGTGCATCTTCTGCTGGAATTCCTATTATATCTTCTATTTCTTTTTTTACTTCATCTACTCTTGCATTTGGTAAATCAACTTTATTTAAAACAGGCAATATTTCAAGATTATTGTCTATTGCTAAATAAACATTTGCAAGTGTTTGTGCTTCAACACCTTGACTACTATCTACTACTAAAACAGCTCCATCACATGCAGCTAAACTTCTTGATACTTCATAATTGAAATCTACATGACCAGGTGTGTCTATTAAATTAAATGTATATTCTTGACCATCTTTTGCTTTATATATCATTCTTACAGCTTGTGACTTGATAGTTATTCCTCTTTCTTTTTCTATTTCCATATTATCTAATACTTGGCTTTCCATTTCTCTTTTAGATAATACTCCTGTCATTTCTATCATTCTATCTGCAAGGGTTGATTTTCCATGGTCTATATGTGCTATTATACTAAAATTTCTAATGTGTTGTTTTCTATTATCCATAATACCTCCAATATATAGAAATTTTATACTTTTTTTACGTTTTAGTCAATATTTTATGGTTATTTTATTCAGCCTTTTGCAAGAAATAACAGCATATATTAAATAAAAGAATTTAAAACATTAAATTTTAAATTCTTTCAACATTTCAAATTCTTTTATCTTTTTTATTTTCAAGCAATAATTTTCTAACCTGCTCATTATTTGTAAACAATGTTAATTTGTTTTCAAAATCCATTTTATATGCTTTTATCCCTGTCTCTTTTAACAAAAACTCTCCTGGCATTATATCCCATGGTTTTTTAGTCGAAGTCACTAAGGCATCTGTATTCCCTGTTACTAAATTAGTATATGCTACACAACTAGAATTTATATGCATAACATTAGATACTAATAACATATTATCGCCTATAAGTTTGATTAAATAATTTAATTTTTCTACACGCTGCTTATATATAGAACCTCCAAATTCTACTATACATCTATTAGCATCTTTTGTATTAAGATTATCCAACAATATTTTATTGTTGTTAACATAGGCCCCTTGATTTTTCAAAGCATAATACATCTTTTTCATTTTTGGTAAGTATATTATGGAAAATCTAGTTTCTCCCTTATCAAAGAACGCCAACTGTATTCCCCAAAAATCACTACCATTCACAAAATGACTTGTTCCATCAATTGGATCTATTATCCAAGTTCTATCTTTTAGAGTAGTTTTCGAATGTGTTTCTTCTGATAAAAAATTGTCATTTTCGTATCTTTTTTGTATTTCATTTATTAAATAACTCTCTATTTGAGTGTCTGCAGTTGTTACTAAAGTATTATCACTCTTAGTTTTTATTGCAAAATCTGCTCTTGATTTTATTAAAAAATATGCTCTTCTCACTAAATCTATTGCTAAGTCAAATTCCGAATTATACTCAAACTTTTTGTTTCTACATTCCATAATATATTTTTCTAATTCTTCTTTATATGGCATTCCTTTTTGTGCTGTTTTTGTTTGAATTTTCAAGGCAGATGCATACATTGCTTTTCTTAAAGAATGTTTTAAATCCAATCCTTGTGATAATAAATATGCTAAATTGCCATTTAACGTGTCACCAGCACCAGTTGTATCTTCTACATTTACATCTATTGCAGGCATTTTTATTACCCTTTTCCCATCATAATACATAAGCCCTTCTGCACCTAATGTAACTATTAATTTATTAGGATATTTTTTCACACATTCTTCTATATTAGAATTTTCCAACATAATTTCGCATTCTTTTCTATTGCAAGTAATCATACTGACTTTATCTATTAAATCCTCTCTGCCAATTAATCTTTCCGGTCTACATGGAGTTAATATTAATATTTTTTCATTATCATAACAAAAATTTATTAATTCTTCTGTAACTTCAATAGGGCATTTTAATTGTGCAACCACTATTGTCGAATCTAATATTGTCTCCTTATTTTTCAATATCATTTCTTTGCTAAAACTATTTATGGCATTTCCATATCTTTCTATTTCATTGTCTTTGTCATTTATATTTATAAAAATATTTGAATAATCATTTACTACATTTTCAAGTTCTTCTATATTTGACACATCAACATTATTTATTTTAAAATTATCGATTATTTTCTTGCCAACTTCGTCTTTTCCAATCCTTGTAATTATTGTGGTTTTGGCTCCTGCACGCGCAGCCGCAATCGCCTGATTAGCACCTTTTCCTCCAAACACAGTTAAATTTGCTTCTCCAGGATATCCTCCAGATACCTCTTGGTAAAACATATTGTCAAGAGAACATCCTCCAAATACACATACATCATAATACATAAAAATCACCTGATTCTTTTTTTCTAAAATATATCATACCTATAAAAAAAATTCAATTACAATTTTATTTTTTTTAATTCCTCTTCTGTTAATCCTGTTAAATCTTTTACAACCATTATATTCATTTTCGCCTTCAACATATTCCTTGCAACTTGCATAATTCCAATTTTTTGTCCTACTTTCATCCCCTCTCTTTGGCCTTTCTTTCTTATCATTGTTTTTTCCTGTTCTTCTGTAATTTCTTCCTTTTTTCTTCTCATGGCTTTCACCTCCATTTGATTCGGTTCTTATTTTACTATTTGATAAAATTTAATTGTTATGTTCGCTATTCGTATTATATTTTATTTTTTATCAATCACTCAATATTTATTTTTTTGTCTAATTTGGCATTTTCATATAATTAGCTCACTTTTTCATCGGATTACTTTGATTTTCTACTTTTTAAGTACTATTTCATTTTACACTTTAGCCAGACTCTTTGAATAAGCATATTTGCATATGCTTTTATTTATTCTGTTTTTTATATTTTTTGAAATTAATATTCGAATCAAATTTTGACTTAAAATTCAAAGAAAAACTACAAATATTATATTTGCACTTTTTATAACATTTGTAGTTTAACATAAACTTATATATTTTACAATATTTTATTTTTTCCAGTTTACTATTTTTATTCCTTTAGGAGCTGCCCACGGTGCTCCAGAAATCGAATTTTCTTCTTTATCAATATTTATTTCTGATAAGTTACTACATCTATCAAATGCTCCCGCAGCAATTGAAGTTATACTGCTAGGAATCTCTATACTTTCTAATTTTTCACATTGTGTAAATGCTGAATATTCAATCGTCTTTATACTTTGTGGTAATATAACCTTTGTAACCTTCTGTAAATCAAATGATGTATATCCTATATTTTCAACTCCTGAATCTATCGTAATCTCTCCGGTACACTCTTTCAAACACGCAACCAGAGTCTTTTTATCTTTAGTATACAAAAATCCGTTATCTACCATATAATTAGGGTTATCTTTATCTATTGTTACGTTTGCATTACATCCATATATCATAAATGTTGGACTAATATTTGAAACATTTTTTCCTATGTTTATTTGTTTCAAACTATAGCATAAATTAAATGCGCTATTTCCTATTGTAGTAATGCTTTCTGGTAATGTTAAATTTTCTACATTAGGCGCACTATTAAATGCCCCTGTACATATTTCTAAAATTCCCTCTTGTATGTTTATGTTTTTTTCGTCTGAATAGCACAATATTAATGATTTCGTATCTGTTGTGTATAAAATATTGTTTTCAGCAACAAACTTTGTATTGTTTGGATCTATAGTTATCTTTTTTATATTTTTAGGTATTATTCCATATGCAATTGATGTTAATGTTGAAGGAATTTTTATTTCTTTCAAATTCTCCTGTGCTGGAATTGCTGTATTTAAGTTTGTAATTCCTTCTGGAATTTCTAATACCGTTTTGTTAGATAAATAACTATTAGAAATAAATAATATATTTTCCTTTGACGAATCCATCAAAAATCCATTTTCATAAATATAATTTTCATTATCCTTTAAGTCAATTTTTGAAAGATTTGTGCATCTTGCAAAAATTCCTTCTCCTAATATAGTTACACTTCTTGGAATTGTTATTGATACCAATGCAGTTTCTTGTAATGCATATCCTTGAATTTCTTGCAAATTTTCAGGTAAAGTAATATTACTAAGTGTTCTACAACCACAAAATGCATATTCAGCTATCTTAGTAATATTATCTGGAATTCTAATTTTTTCTAATTTAAAGCAATAATAAAAAGCTAATGACCCCATGTTTTTTATGCTATTCGGTAAATCAACATTTTTTAAATTTTTACATTGTTGAAAAGCTCCACTTCCTATAATTTCTACACCATCATTTATGATAACATTTTCTAAAGTATTGTTAAATGCAAATGCATTTGTACCTATTTCTTTTACCGTTCCTGGGATTATTATTGTTTTTAATCCCTCTAAATTTGCAAATGCTCCTTCTCCTATTTTGGTTACACTGTCTGGAATTGTTAGTGTACCTGTTTCATCCATTAACAATAAATTTCCATTTGATGATAGTAATTCTCCATTTACTATATCATATGGATTTGATGCTATTCCTAAACTTTTTGCTATTTCAATCTCATTTTTATCTTGAGTATTTATTAATAGCGAACCTTTTATTATTTCTACTTTATCTATATACTCATCTTTTATATTTGGTATTACTGTTTTTATATTCCCTTTTTCTCCTTCAGGCTGCGTATTATATTTTAAACTTTCTTTTCCTACAGTTAGCGTACTTTCTAGAAATTCTCTATTTTCAGAAAGCTTTTCTGTTTTATACAATTCTAATTGCTCTTTATAACTTGATAATTCTGTTGTCATTTTCGCTTTTTGTGCTTGTGTTAGTATTCCATTTGTTCCTGTTAGCATTGCCATTGATACACCTGCTAAAATTAGTAAGACAATTATGGTTATCACAAGGGCAATTAATGTTATACCATCTTTATTTCTTATTGCTAATTCAGCAATTTTGTTTTTACAATTTTTTTTGCTGCTTCTTTCCTCATTCTCTAAGTGTATTGTGTGTGTGTGTGTGTGTACAGTACCAAGGCTTTCAGCTTCTACTTTTTTCATATTTTTACCTCTTCTTTCGTCTTTTTAATATACTCTATTATTAATTATTTTCATATTTTTCAGTGGTTTTAATATTTATTGATTTTCAGTATATCAAAACTGTTATCTTTTTCAATGATATTTTATCCGAGTTGTTGTTTTTTTATTCCACAATTTTTTCTGCAACTTTTAGTTATCCACAATTACCTATTTAATTTTCCACAAATATCTCATCTCTCCTTGATTTTATATTTTTACATTTTTTCACATATTACCTTGTTTTTCTACAAAATAACAATTACAAATATATTTCACTTTTATTGCAATTATAGGCTTATTTAGCTGATTTTACAGTCATTTTTCTTTGATTTAGTCTTATTTTCTACATTTTACTCTTTTTTTCTTTGTTTTTCTTCTTTTTTATTATACATTTTGATGACATTTATGTTACTTTTTGTGTTTTATGTTCCCTTTTTGTTGGTTGCGTTATCACTTTTATGTGTGGGTAACTTACCTGTGGAAACTGTGGATAACTTTGTGAATAACTTTAAATAGTCATTTTCCATTCACGAGTTATTCACAATTATTTTTAGTTTGCATAATATTATATTTTATTTTTTATTCATTGTACTTATTATGTATATCAATTAAAGTTTTTTGTTTCCTTCTTTTTGGTTATATAGTATACATTGCAATTTTGTACAAGTTTTAAGCAAAAAAATAACTGTATAAATCCTTCCTAGATTTTATACAGCTATTCTCATTTTATTTCAATACAAAATATATTATTGTCATTATTTCTAAAATTGTTATAACAGGAAATCCTATTACAAATTGGATTTTTTGTGTTTTGTGTCTAAATGTATACATTCCTGCAATTGTTCCAATTCCTCCACCTAATGCTGTTATTATAAATAATGTTTTTTCTGGTATTCTCCAACTGCCTTTTATTGCTTTCCTTTTGTCCAACCACATTATAAAAAATCCTATTATATTAATAACAATAAAATATATTATTATATTTTGTGTTGTAAATATTTCATTAAAATTTAATTGTGTAAATTGCATTTCTCTTCTATAAAGATTTTATACTAATCTTTATTTCTCCTTCATATAATATTTAAGCGATGATTTCGGGGCCGGAGCAAAAAATCATTTTTTAAATTAGCATATTTTAAGAATTTGAGTACACTAAATACAAAATATATCAACTTAAAATGATTTTTTGCTCCAGCCCCGAAATCATTATGCAAATAGGCTCATCTGATTGCTCTGACTCATTCCTTTTAAACATCCATAGTTTTTTAATACGTCTGTTACTGAGTTTCCTACTTTTGCACGTATCTTTAAATCATCTATTGACATAAATTTTCCTTCTTTTCTTGCTTCTGCTATTCCTAATGCTGCTACTGTTCCTAAACCTGGTATGCTGTTCAATGGTGGTCTTAATGCTCCATCTTGTATTTTGAATTTTGTTGCATCTGATTCATATAAATCCATTGGTAAGAAGTTAAATCCTCTTTCATACATTTCTAATACTAATTCTAGTATTGGGTACATTGTTTTGTCTTTTTGTGTTGCGTTATTTCCTAATAAGTCTATTTCTTTCATTTTATTTTTAACTTTTTCTTCTCCAAATATCATACAATCACTGTCAAAATCGTCTTTTCCTCTTATTGAGAAAAATGCTGCATAATACGCTAGTGGCATATGTACTTTAAACCAAGCTATTCTAAACGCATTTGTTACATATGCTGCTGCATGGGCTTTTGGAAACATATATTTTATCTTTTCACATGATTTTATATACCATTCTGGTACATCATTTTCTTTCATCATTGCTTTATATTCTTCCCATTTTGCTGGGTCTTTTAATGCTTTACCTTTACGTACGGTTTCCATTATTTTAAATGCATGGTTTGGTGGAACTCCTTTTTTTATTAAATATATCATTATATCGTCACGACAACATATTGCATCTTGAAGTGTTACAACTCCTTGGTCTATTAATGTTTGGGCATTTCCTAACCACACATCTGTACCATGTGATAAACCTGATATACGTATTAATTCGTCAAATGTTGTTGGTTTTGTATCTACTAACATTCCTCTAACAAATTTTGTTCCAAATTCAGGTATTCCAAAACTTCCAACTTCTGAGTGTATTTGTTCAGGTGACACTCCTAAAGCTTTTGTTGAACTAAATATTGACATCGTTTCTTTATCATCTAACGGTACTTTGGTTGGGTCTTTTCCTGTAAGGTCTTGTAACATCCTAATTACCGTCGGATCGTCGTGTCCTAGTATATCTAATTTTAATAAGTTTTGGTCTATTGAGTGATAATCAAAATGTGTTGTTATAATATCTGAATTTGGGTCGTCTGCTGGATGTTGTACTGGACAAAATTCATAAATTTCTCTTCCTTTTGGTACAACTATAATACCACCTGGATGTTGTCCTGTTGTTCTTTTTATTCCTGTACATCCTGCTGCTAATCTTTGTGTTTCAGCTCTATTTATTGGTATATTTCTTTCTTCAAAATATTTTTTTACATATCCAAATGCTGTTTTATCTGCAATTGTTCCTATTGTTCCGGCTTTAAATGTTGTTCCTTTTCCAAATATTACTTCTGTATATCTATGTGCTTTTGCTTGATATTCTCCTGAGAAATTCAAGTCGATATCAGGCTCTTTATCTCCATTAAATCCTAAGAATGTTTCAAATGGTATGTCCATTCCATCTTTAGCCAATTTATGACCACATTTAGGACAATCTTTATCTGGTAAATCAAAACCATTTCCTACACCATAATCTTCAAATTCTGAATACTTGCAGTTTGGACATCTATAATGTGGTTTTAAAGAATTAACCTCTGTTATACCTGTCATAAATGCTACAAGTGAAGATCCAACAGAACCTCTGGAACCTACTATATATCCATCATCATTCGATTTCCATACCAATTTTTGTGCAATTATATACATAACTGAATATCCATTGCTTATTATAGAATTTAGTTCTTTATCTAATCTTGTTTGCACTATTTCTGGTAATGGGTCTCCATATAATTCATGTGCCTTTTTATATGCAATATTTTTTATATCTTCTTCACATCCCGGAATATGTGGAGGACATTTTTCAGGTGATATTGGGCTTATTTGTTCACACATATCTGATATTTTATTTGTGTTTGTTACAACTACTTCATATGCTTTTTCTTCTCCTAAATATGCAAATTCTTCAAGCATTTCTTCAGTTGTTCTTAAATACAATGGTGCTTGCATATCTGCATCATCATAGCCTTGACCCGCTTCCAAAATTCTTCTATATACTTCATCTTGAGGATCCATAAAATGAACATCACAAGTTGCAACAACTGGCTTATTTAATTTTTCTCCAAGTTTTACAATCTTTCTGTTTATATCTCTTAAACCTTCTTCATCTTTTATGATTTCTTTTCTTATTAAAAAATTATTATTGCCTATTGGTTGAATTTCTAAATAATCATAGAATTCTGCAATTTCTTCTATTTCTTCGTCAGATTTTCCAAGTTCAATTGCTTGATATAATTCACCCGCCTCACAAGCACTTCCTAATATTAAACCTTCCCTATATTTTTCAAATAAACTTTTCAAAATACGTGGTTTACGGTAAAAATAATGTAAATGTGAAAGTGAAACTAATTTATATAAATTACGTAATCCAACATAATTTTTAGCTAAAATTATTGCGTGATATGTTTTTAATTTTTTATATTCTTCTTTTTTAGCTTCTTCTGTTCGACTAACTTGATCAATATCTTCAATCTTTTTAGCTCCACGTTTATCTAACATATCTAACATTACTTTAAATACTTTAACTGTTGTATCAACATCATCTAAAGCTCTATGTGCTACTTCAACTTTAATTCCTAAATTATCAGCTATTTTTCCTAGTTTATATTTTTTATATTCTGGGAATAAGTCTTTTGCTAAACTCAATGTATCTAAATATGTATAATCAAAATCATATCCTAAAACTTTCGCATTTTGTTTTAAAAACCCTATATCAAATCCTGCATTATGTGCAACTAATACTGCATTTTTATCATTTCCTATAAATTCTAGCATTTTAGGAAATACTTTTTCTATTGTTTCTGCATCTGCAACCATTTCGTCTGTAATATTAGTAACTTCTGTAACTCTTTGTGGTATATGTTTTTCCGGATTTACAAAACAAGAAAATTCGTCTAAAACTTCTCCATCTTTTACTTTCATTATACCAATTTCAGTTATTTTTTCTGTTACAGCTGAGAACCCTGTTGTTTCTAAGTCTAGCACATAATATGTAACATCTTCTAAATATTGTCCTTTTCCATTTTCTACAACTGGATTTTTATCTGGTGCTAAATATGCTTCAACTCCATACAGAATTTTCATATCTGGATTGTCATATCCTAGCATTTTATGTGCCTCTGGAAATGCTTGTACAACTCCGTGGTCTGTTATTGCTATTGATTTCATTCCCCAACTCATTGCTCTTTTAATTAAATCTTTTGCAGATGTCATTGCATCCATTTGGCTCATTTGAGTATGCATATGTAGTTCTACTCTTTTTACTTCACTATTATCTTTTCTTACTGTTTTCTTTATTCCCTCTGCTTCAACTATATTGTTTACCATTACAGATAATTCATTTGTAAAACTATCCATTCCTGCAGTTCCTGCTACTTTTATTCCTTTTGCACCTTTTATTCTTTTCATAATTCTTTTTGCACTATCTTTATTTAAAAATGCTTTACAGGTAATTGTACTTGTTCCATCATATAAGTCAAAACTAAATAATGTTTTTCCTGATTTTAATGTTCTATCTTCTGAATATATCACTTCCCCTTGTAATGCAACTTTTCCATCATCAACTCCTAAGTCTTGAACTTTCACCAATGGTTCTGTAATATTTTCTGTATTTCCTAAAATTATAGGTGTATCATCTCTTTCTTCTGGTAATTCTGGAACTTCTATATTTGATTTTGCTATTGTATTTGCTATTACTGTTATATCTCCTGCATAAGTATCTAACCCTGCTTTACCTATTGCTTTTACAGTTTTAGCTTCTTGAATTTTTTCTATTATTTCTTGCCCTTCTTTTAAATCTTTTGCAAATGATTTTACTGTTATTAATCCTGTTCCATCATAAATTTCGAAAATAATCATTCCTTTACCAGATTTTGTTTCTCTAACATCTGATGTTGTTACTCTTCCTTCTAATGTTACTCTACCGTCATTTGCTGAAATATCTTTTATTTTTATATGCTTTTCTTTAGCTTTTGATGGTTTTCCCATAATATAATCTTCTTGTATTGGAGGTTCTTCAATTGGTGGCATATCCATTTCTTCTGGAATATATCCATCTATATCTGGTGGTGGTGGCATTGGAGGATAATTTTCATCACTTGCATTAGTATTATGTTCTGATTTTTCTTGTGCTATTGCCCTTTGCTCTTCTTCCATATGTGCTACAATATTTGCTTGTTCTTCTTCTATTTTTCTTTTTATTTCTTCTAGTGAATCTTTTGTTATTTCTTCTGTAAGTTCTACAGCATATTTGATTCCAAATAAGTTTTCTAAAACTTTTATTAATTCTTTATCTGTCTTTTTAGCCTTTAAAAAATCTGCACCTTTTATGTGCATTTTTATTAAAATATTGTTTCCATTTTCTTCAACATCACTTTTTAATAGTAACATTGGTTTTGTTAATGGATATTTATGTGACATATATGCTATGATATTTCGCCATTCTTCTTTTATTGATTTCTTTTTTACTGATTCGTGATATTTTATTTTTATATCTATATTTTCAAATTGAAATCTTTCCCTTAGAAATTTTTCGAAAAACCATATTTCTTTTATATCTAAATATTCGTCAAAATATAAATCTACTTCTAATGTATTTGTTTTTTTAACTACATTTAATGATGTTATTTGTGCATATTTTAAATTAGAATTAGTTTTATAATCACTAAAAACTTCCCCTATTTTTTTTAGATTTGCCATTTTGATTTTATTCCCCCAATTGCAAATTAAAATTGGCAGTTGAAAAAGAATTTTCTTTTCCTAAATCCAACAGCTGATACACAAAATTCAACTGCTTTAGAAAAGATTTATCTTTATTCTTCAACCACTCTCCTTTTCGATAAAATCTATTGTATCACAAAAACAGATATGAAAAAAGCGAACAACATATTTTTTTATAAAACTTTCACACTTTTTAACAAATTCCATATTATATATTATACAAAGGATACAGAAAAAGAAAAAACATATTTGTTATTTGGAAGGAGGTCTAGACTATGCCAGAAAACAGAGGTTGTGGTGGTTTCGGTTTTGGTGATGACTGCTGCTGGATTATAATCCTTATATTATTAATTTGTTGTTGCTGCGGTGGTAACAGAGGCGGCTGTTGCTAATCGACCCTAAAAAAAGCAGTAAGTATATTTTATACTTACTGCTTTTTTTTATTTAAAACGTTTTCCTTTACTACGATGTCTTTTTACTCTTGGTCTCTCATAATTAGATTCATAATTTTCTTCTTTATGGTCATATCCACTTAAAAACATTTTTCTCGCCTCTTGCTTAGACATTTGAAAATCTTCTTCTACACTTTCATCATTATTTATATCTTCATTATCAACATCACTGTTTTCTTGATTATCATCTTCTACAAATCCGTCATCTGGCCTATCACTTGAATATGGCATCATATAATCCTCTGCCCAAGCATTATTTCTTTTATGTCTAATAATTAAATATATAATAATTGCTAATATTACAGCTACAACAATGGCCCCAATCATTACTAATTTTCGCTGTTCTTCTTGTTTTTTAGCATCTTCTTGCTCTTTTTGAAGTTTATTTTCATCTACTACATTTTTAGAGACGGTTACTTGATATGTTGCAACATTATTTTCTTCACCATCAGACACTAATATAGTTATAATATTTTCGCCATCTTTTAAATCACTATTTCCTGTTATATCAACCACATATTTAGGGTCAGTAGTAACTGCTTTTACATCTATTTTGCTGTCATCTCCATCATACTTAGCTGTATATTCATATACATTTGTTTCAAATTTAGGTGATAATTCTAAGTTGCCAACTTTTAAACTTGATAAACCTTTAGCTTCTGTATTTTCTTCTGTACTATTTTGAGCATTTGTTTCTTTTGTTACGTTTATTGTATATTTTTTAGTAGCTCCACTTGCTGCAGTTACTGTAACTGTTAATTCGTTTTTTCCATCTTGCAATTTTTGTTTTCCTGTTCCTGTTATTTTAGCTCCGCTGCTTTGTGCTATTGCATATACTTCTACTTCTGTTACATCTGCTGGAACTGTTACATCATATGTTGTTTTACTTGGAGTAAATCCAGAAAAATCGTTTGGTTTTATTCCTAAGTTAGATAAATCTGCATTGCTAGATTTTGTTGCTGTTGTAGCTCCACTACTTGATGTATTAGTAGCTTTTTGAGTATTGCTTGATTGTGTAGCTGTATTCTTGTTGCTACCACCACTACTTGTATTTGTATTATTTACAGTTGTTTTAGTATTAACTGTATTTTCTTGTACACCTTTTATTATTTGATTAGTTTTGATTAAAATTGCTGTATTATTCATATTAATTGTAAAACAAAGTGTTGCAAACATCGTACAAAAAATTATTGTTAAAAACATTACTAACTTTACATCTTCTATTTTTTTCTTCATATTATTCCTCCTTAGTTGAATTGACAAAAAAATTATATCATTTGCTAGTTTTTTAGTCAATAAATTTTATAATTTTACAATAAAATACACAAAAATTTATAAATGTGATATAATTTAAAAAAATATTTCAATTGGAGGATACAAATGATAGAACTACTTTCTCCTGTAGGAGATTTTGATTGTCTAAAAGCTGCTGTTCAAAATGGTGCTGATAGTGTTTATTTTGGTGCTAATTTATTTAGTGCAAGAGCTTTTGCACATAATTTTGATAATTTTGAATTAAAAAAAGCTATTGAATATGCAAAATTAAGAGGAGTAAAAACTAACCTGACTTTAAATACTTTAATAAAAGATAATGAATTTGATGATGCAATAAAATTAGCAAGTAAAGCATATGAATATGGAATTGATGCAATTATAATTCAAGATTTAGGCTTAGCAAAAAAACTTATGGAACTATTTCCAGATTTACCTCTACATGCAAGTACTCAGATGACAATCCATAATTTAGAAGGTGCTTTAAAGCTTCAAAAACTTGGTTTTAAAAGAATAGTCTTGTCTAGAGAACTTTCTATAACAGAAATTGAGTATATATGTAAAAATACTTCTGTCGAAATTGAATGTTTTGTACATGGTGCTTTATGTATTTCTTATTCTGGACAATGTCTATTTTCTAGCTTATTAGGAGGACGTTCTGGTAATCGTGGAAAATGTGCTGGTCCTTGTAGATTACCTTATAAGCTTGTAGAAAATGGCAAAATAATTAACTCTGGATATTTGTTAAGCACTAAAGATTTATGTGGAATCGATTTTTTACCATCACTTATTAATGCTGGTGTTGATTGCTTAAAAATAGAAGGTCGCATGAAATCGCCTGAATATGTTGCAACAGTTACTAATACATACAGAAAATATATTGATTTAGCATATTCTGGAAATGATTTTTCTGTAGCAGATGAAGATAGAAAAACTTTACTTCAAGTATTTAATAGAGGAAATTTTTCTAGCGGTCATTTAGAAAATTCCGCAAATACAGATTTAGTCTATAAAGAAAAACCTAATAATATGGGATTATTTATTGGAAATATCCAAAAATATAATGCAAATAAAGGTCATATCACTTTAAAAATTAGAGAGCCATTAAATATTGGTGACACAATTTCTATAGAAAATGAAACTGGAAGTTACACCATTTCGGAATTAATGGATAAAAAGCAAAATATAAAAGAAACGTCTGCTGGTCAACTGGTTACAATTGGTCGTATGAAAGGTAATATAAAAGTTGGTGATAAAGTCTACAGACTAAGTTCTAAAAAATTAACAACTAACGCAAAAGAAAGTTTTAGAAAAGAAAATAGAAAAATTTATTTAGATGCAACAGTTTCAATAAAAAGGAATGAACCTATTTCAATTTCAGTTACTTCTTGTGATACTTCTTTGGAGTTATACAAAAACTTAAAAACAAATTGCACATTAGACTATATTCCAGAAACAGCAAAAAATAGACCTCTTGATGCAGAAACTATTTTAAAGCAAATATCAAAAACCTCATCTACTCCATATGCCTTTAAAAACATAAAAATAGATTTAGATGATAACTTATTTTTACCTAAATTAAGTGTGTTAAATGAATTACGTAGAACTGCATTAACGAATATAGAAGATATAGCTTTATCTAAAATACACAGGCCTATTACTAAAACTTTTTTAGAATATGAAAACAAAAAATGTGATAGTACTCTAACAGGTATGAGAAATTTAAAAAATAAAAATCGTAATGCTAGTTCTCCTAAACTATCTTTGCTTTTAAATGTACTACACGATGATTGGAACTACAATAAACTTGAAAATATTGATAGCATTTACATACCACTTAAATATTTTACAAAGAAAAAGTATTCACCTGTATTAAAAATTATTAGCAAAAAATTTGATACTTATATTTATATGCCGACAATTATAAAGAGTAATTACAAAAATCTCTTTTTAGCAAATGCTGAAAATGCTGTTCAAAAATATAATATACAAGGTTTTGTAATTTCTAATATAGGAAATCTTAATTTGTTAAACAACTTATTTAATAATGTAAATGAATACTACAAAATAATTGCAAATTACACTTTCAATATTTATAATTCTCAGACTGTTTTGGAACTAAAAAAACTTGGAATAAGCAGTTTTACATTATCTCCTGAGTTAGACCAATCTACTATTGAAGCATTATGCAATTATAATTATCTACAAAAAGAATTAATTGTTTATGGCAAAGTTCCTTTACTAAACATTAATTATTGTCTATTAGGAAATACCAATAAGTGTTACCCTGCTTGCTCTACTAAATGTCAAACAAATAACTCCTATTTTTTAAGAGATAGATTAAATATGGATTTTGAGATTCTAACAGATAATATTCAAACTGTTACAACTATTTATAATAGCAAAATAACATCTATTCCAAGTAAATTTTTTAACACGGATTCTGTTAGAGTTGATATTTTACATGAGTCTATTCCAGAGATTAATGCAATTACTTCTGTTGTAAAAGATGGGAAACGAATTGAGGGAAAAGATTATACTTCTGGGAATTTGAACAAGGAAATTTAGCAGTTGACAAATCTTTACAACTAATTTAATATATATGTGCCGACTTGCTTAGTGGCAGGAAGGAGGGTACTATTTTGAACAGTATCATAAAACTTATAGCTTTGTTGACAGTTTATTTGATTTTAAATAAATTTGATGATAAAGACTAAAGGTAAAAGACTAGGTAAGGAACACCTAGTCTTTTTAAAACTATTTTGAACAGTTAGTTTGCTTAAGCTAGTTACATTATAGCTCATATTTTATTATATGTCAAATTTTTTATTATATTCAATGCTTACTACTTAATTGTATTATCAAATCCATATTATCGTCTTTAGCAGCCTTATTTTTTCTAATTGCACCACATTTTTTACATTTAAAAACAATAACATATCCTTTTTTACCATCAATTTCTAAGCCTATTGGTTCTAAATCTCCGTGGCACTCTTCTTGCCTGTCACCTGGATTTTTATCTATATGCTTAGAATGTAAACAATATGGGCAGTGATTTCTACAAGAATATCCTAATTTGCTTACTTTTTTACCACAATTTTCGCAAATAAATTCTTCGTCTATTTTAGTAAAATTTCTATTTTCCATTTTCGTTTTTTCCTTACTTACATTATTTTATTAGTTAATATTTAAAATCTCCTCCTCCAACAAATTCTTTCAATAATGAGTTTGTTGGTACTTCACTTGCAGGTATTGACCTTATGTATTTTAATAAATCTAGTAGTCTTTGAGCTTCTGCGTGTTCTGGATGCTCTATTGGTATTTCTTTTAATATTGGTGTTGCAATACTTTTTAAAACTCCCAATTCATAAATTAATGACGTATTAAATATTACATTTGCTTCTTCTTGGAATGGAAAAATATTTTCTACTTCACCTCTTGTAACACTTGGCCACGTATCAATTGTATGCTCAGCAGAATATCCTCTAAATTGATAATCTCTAACAATTCTTCTTATTAATCTTACATCTGATGAAGAAACTTTTGTATATCTATCCATATTTAATACTGTTAAAGCACTAATATAAATCTTAAACTTTTCGTCTTGAGGAATACTACTTGTTAATCGATCATTTAAGCAGTGAATTCCTTCTACGACAAGAACTTCATCATCTTTTAGTTGTAAGTAATTACCATTATATTTCTTAGTTCCGTCTAAGAAATCAAATTGTGGTATTTCAACTTTTTCTCCTCTTAATAATCTAGTTAAATGGTCATTAAACAATTTTAAATCAATTGCTTCTATGCATTCAAAATTATATTCTCCATTTTCATCTTTCGGATTATCTTTTCTTTCAACAAAGTAATTATCAACAGAAATGGTTACTGGTTTTATTTTATTTACTCTTAACTGGATTCCTAATCTTTGGGCAAATGTAGTTTTTCCTGATGAAGATGGCCCTGCTATTAATATCATTTTTACTTTTTTATCTCTTGCTATTTTATCTGCAATATTAGCTATTTTCTTTTCATGTAAAGCTTCATCTATCATTATTACATCTTTAATTCTTTTTTCTAATACTGCATCATTTAGCTTGTAAACTGTATTTATATTTAGTATTTTGTGGATTTCGTTATATTCGTCATAAGCCCATTTCATTTTCTTATTTTGTATTAATTTTGGTAGTTGATATGGTTTTTCTGCACTTGGATATCTTATTAATAATCCTTTGTCATATTTAATAATATCAAATATTTTTATAGCACCTGTTGTTCTCGCTAATACACCATAGCAGTAATTAAAATAATCATCGCAGTAATACATATAAATTTTTCTATTTGATTTTAAATCATATTGTAGTCTCCCTCTTGCTGTTTTGGTTTTTTTATAAAATTCGTTTGCTTGTTCTCTATTCATAACAGCTTTTCTTATAAATAAATTTTTCTTTACAATTTCTCTCATTTCATCATTAATTTTGCTAACAACATCTTCTGTTATTTGAATATCTCCTAAGTCACAATAAACAGCATTTTCCATTTGATAATTTACTGTTGCCCTATTATCTGGATATAATTTTTTCAATGCCATCGCAAATATATATATTAATGTTCTTCTATATATTTGATTTCCAACCTTAGAATTTATTGTTATAAAATCTACAGTTCCATCAAAGTTCATATGTCTACTTAAATTAACATATTCGTTGTTATATATTGCTCCAACAGCAGTATATTCACTATTTTCAATTTCATCCTTAAAAATATCGTATATTTTACTTCCTCTTTCTATGTCTAAAGTTTTATCTTTGTATTGTATCTTCATTTTTTCCTCCTTGTGTAATAATAATATCATAACTACTATATCATTATTTTTTATAACTTTCAAGTCCTGCTCTTATCGCTATATTTACTAATTTTGAAATTGAAATTCCATATTTTTCTCTCATATCCTCTAATTTTTTATATATTGATTCTCTTATTATTATTGATCTTGCTACATTTATTTCGTCCTTTACTTTACTGTATATAATTACTTTTTCTCCTATTTCAAAGCTATCTATACAAGCATCTATAAGCTTATTTACTGACGCATCTAACTCATTATTAGCTATTTCTTTTAACCTATCGTATAAACCTCCTTCTATTTCGACAGATTTTCTAACCCATTTTTCTTTTGTATAAAATCTATCATACCATTTCACCAAATCATCTCCTAATATTATATTGCGTAATTATTATACAACATCACATTGTTGGTTTTAATTACCATCTATTTCCATTTTATCAACCTTTAGGGGTTGACTTTTGTTCTTCTTTGTTTTACAATATCCTAAAATATGTAATTTATCCAGAAAAAGGGAGAAATGTAAATATGAGTAAAATGTACCAAAGATATCAAGAATTGAAAAGAGTAAATCCAAAAAATATTTATTTATTTAAAAGTGGAATTTTTTATTTATTTTTAGCAGACGATGCAAGAAAAATGTCAGCTGCGTTATCTTTAAAATTAACAAATCTTAATGAATCGGTTTTAAAATGTGGCTTTCCAGTAAACAACTTAAACAAATATTTAACTCTATTAAAAAATTTAGGCTACGAAATATCAATTGTTGATTCTATTGTTTCCGAACCACTGCCTTCAAAAAATTATTTATTAAATTCCAATGTAAAAAATCTAGTTAACAAGTTAGCTTTAATTAATACTGATGAATTATCTATAAAAGAAGCTTATTCGTTAATAGATGACTTTCAAGCTCAAGCCAATTCTATAAAGGAGGAATTAGAAAATTAATGGAATACGCAACCAGAACTCCACCTAATAAAAGCTTAAAAATCTATCAAAGATATTTAGAATTAGTCGATTATTCCAATGACATTGTGCGTAAATACCCTAAATGTGAAAATTTTGCACTTGTTCAAGAAATAAAAAATTCATTATACTTAGGTCTTAGAAATTTAATGTATGCTGTAAAATCTTTTAATAAAAAGGACAAACTTCAGCATTTAAATGAACTTGACATTAACCTAAGTTTACTAAAAGTTCAAATTAGGCTTTCATATAAATATAGATATATTTCTTTACAAAATTATCAAAGTTGGTCTACTATAATAACCGATATTTGTAATATGTTAGGAGGTTGGATTTTGTCTTGCCAAAAACGATAAGAAATCAATTTAATCAAAAATTAACTTTTGAAAAACTCTTGCAGGCTCATTATAGAGCTAGAAAACATAAGGCTTATAAAAATGAAGTCATCAAATTTGAATTTAATCTTGAAAATAATATTATTAATTTGAAAAACAACTTGGAAAATAAAACTTATCGTCTAGGAAAATATTTTTCTTTTAAAGTATTTGAACCTAAAGAACGAATCATACAGGCCTTGCCCTATCAAGATAGAATTGTCCACCAGTGGTATGTAGAAGAATTTATAAAGCCTTATATTATTCCTCGTTTTATTAATACAACATTTGCCTGTTTAGATAATAAAGGAACTCATGCAGCAGTAAATGAAGTAGAAAGCCAAATGCGAATATTCAAGCGAAATTATGGTGATTTTTGGATTTTAAAATGTGATATTAAAAAATTTTTTTACAACATAAATCCTTCCATTTTATTTAATATTATGAAAAGATATATTAGAGATAAGGATTTATTATTTTTAACTCAGATTCTAATATTTAATGGACCTGTTAATAATTTGCAAATTGGCATACCAATTGGAAATTATACAAGTCAATTTTTTGCCAACATATATTTAAATGAGCTAGACCAATATGTTAAACGTATTTTAAAAATAAAGAATTATACACGATATATGGATGATTTCATTTTACTTTTAAAAACAAAAGAAGAATGTAAAAAAGTAAAAAAACAAATTGAAAAATTTTTAGCAGATACATTAAAACTTGAATTAAATGATAAATCTAGATATTATCCTTATAAAATGGGCGTTAATTTCTGTGGTTATCGAATTTTTACAACTCACCGTTTATTACGTTTATCCAGCAAAAAAAAGATTAAGAAAAATATTAAAAAATGGAATTTAAAATATTCTAATAACAAATTAAATTTAAATCTTACTATGCAACAATTAAATTCTTGGCTAGGCCATGTGCAACATTGTAATTCTTATACTCTAACCCAAAAGGTTTTAAATAGTTGTGATTTTTTATATGGTAAGTCTGCACTTTCTAGTATTGAGGCAAATTTAATTGATAATATTGAGCATAATTCCTAACAAAAATATATTCATTACGAATTTTTTCCGTTTGTGGAACTTTTTCGTAATGAATTTTTTCGTACACTTGGATTTTCACTTTTATGCTACTAAAACAATCGTGTACTATTTATGTGTTTATGGCATAAAAACTTAGTTTATACCAAGGGAATTAAACTTCTTTGATACAAGTCTAGTAGTATTTTGTCCTTTTCTTTTTTACAACTTTTTTCATTTTACAGTTATAAAACAAGTTTTAGCCTTTACCCTGCGGAAATGTCCTTGAACATTTCCCTTCCAAGATAGATTTCTTTATAAATCTTTGTGTATCGAAGTGCTACGAGCACCGGACGGAAGCCGTTGTTGTAATTGCTATTACCATTCGTACGGTTGAAATAGAACAACCCTGCATTAGAGCCATTCCATAAGTTGCCTCCGCGTATCGTGAACGGATTGTTCAACGCTGGAAAGTAAGAGTAGTACAGTTCAATCCCCAAATAACTCTGTTTTCAAATTTATATATTCAAATTATAACACTTACCCGTATTTTTGTATAGTACTAATTTTAAAATTTTTGCCGAAAAAAAAGGGCCGCAAGGCCCAAGGAATATTTTAAAGTGCTACGAGCACCGGACGGAAGCCGTGGCCGTAATCGCTACGACCATTCGTACGGCTGAAAGAGAACAACCCTGCACTAGAGCCACCCCATAAGTTGCCTCCGCGCATCGTGAACGGACCGTTCAACGCTGGAAAGTAAGAGTAGTCGCCGTTCCAGCTCGTTGAACCGGTACCGCTCGTAGATGTTTCTCTAATAGCATCTCCATATATATATTTATTTGTTTTATAATTTGCCGTACTTAATGTTGTATATACTTGATTAGATTTTTCTGTTGTTGATGTATCATATGATTTACTAGAATCATCTTGTGATGCATCTCGAGGATATACTGTTGCATATTTTGTACTTACTTTATCTTTTGTAAAGCTTGAACCATATCCGTTTAAATTCCAGTTTCCATTAGATATATATCCTGCTGTTCTTTCCCAAACTCCTCCGCTCATATCAAATACTCCATACATATTTAATGTTGAGCTTGATTTTTGGCCATTTTCTTGGTCCCAAGTGTATACACCACTGTTAGCAGTGTTTCCTGTTGTTGAATTTATATTGTCTATTGTACTACCTGCTGCTCCTGCTGAAATTGATCCTGTAGTTACACCTGTTACAGCATACACGCTATCTACTCCTGTTCCTCCTGCTATATCATCTGTTCTTTGGTTACTACCACTATTTAAATTTATATTATTTATATATGGTTCTGTTCCATTATTTCCATAGCTACTTTGTGCTAAATATGCAACAGCTCCCCATTCACTATTTTTCATTAAATGGCTATCTGTTGTGGAACTACTTAATCCATATATATTTCCTTTTTCAGTTAATACTTTTGAGATATTATAAGCATCATTTACATTTATATAGTTCATTGAATATGTTTTAGGTTGGAATGTTGGATATTTTATTGCTGTTTGTTGTCCGTTTTTCCATCCCCAATTTCCATTTGAATATGTACCATATATGCCATCTAACCAGTTTCTTGCGGTTTGTGTACTATCATCTTTTGTTCCTGCTTCTTTTGCTGGTACCCAAGCTGTCGTTTGAGTGTAATTTACACTACTTGCTTTTACTGTTGCGGTATTATTTCCACTTGCATATCCTGCTTCAAACTTTGCTACCCAGATTCCTGTTAGCTCTTTGTCCCAACCGCCATTTGCATAACCAATGCTACTCTCATTTGTAAATGCTGGATGTACATAAAAATCTTTAGTTGTGTCTACTTCTTCATTTGCAGAACTTGCTCTTTTTGCTGTTGCTTTTGTTGTGTTTGTATCATCTGTATAATATTCGTCTGTTGTTCCTAATAAGAATTTTATTTCTACTGTTCCACCTTGTGATTTATTACTTGCATTTTTATATGTTATCTTATAAGCAAATCTTGGTATCCATACCCAATAGCTTCCATCTTCTGTTACTGCATTTGCCCAGTAACTTTTTTTGTAATCATACCATTTACTTTCATCAAAACCTGTTTCGCCTTGTTTTATAGCTTGTCCTTTGTCACTTCCACTAGGCAATTTAAACATTACTTCTTTCATTCCACTAAGTAAACGTGGTTCATTTACACCGGTTTCTTTGTTATAACTTCCATCTGTTATCATATAGTCCTCTAAACTGCTTAATGCTGAATTTTCTTCTTGTGCTGCTGCTTCTGTAGCTTTTTTCGCGTTTTGTGCTTGTGTTAATATTCCATTTTGACCTGCTAGCATTGCTACTGTAACACCTGATAGAATTAATAGCACAATTATTGTAACAACTAAAGCTACTAATGTAATTCCCTTTTCTTTTTTCATTTGAATCTCCCTTCTATTAGCTAAATATGTATTTTAGCCACTTTTATCTTAAAAAATGTTTTATCTTGTCAAAGTATATCATAATAATTTTTCTTTTTCAATATTTTTTCCACTTTTTTGTGGATTTTTATTCGTGTTTTTTTCTTTTCATTTTTGATATTGTATTAATGCAAAAACAATGGAATGTATAAAAAATTTAATTTTTATACATTATATATATGGAGGAGTTTAAATGAAAAAACAGATAGAAAACCAAAAAATTTTAATTGGAAAATTATTAAAAAATACTCGAAACTCTCTTGGTCTTACCCAAGAATATGTTGCAGAAAAATTAGGGCTTGCACCTCGATATATTTCTGATATTGAACGCGACAAAACAAAAGGTAGTATTGATACTTTAGTAAAATTATGCAACATTTATAATATTACACCAACATATGTCTTACAAGATTTTTTAAATGTCCCTAAAGATATTCAACTTGATTCTTCTCTATCTGGTTTTTATCAATTAAGCGAAAGGGATAAAAATGTTATTAGACAACTTATCTCTTTTATGAATAAAAAAGAAAAAAAGCAATCTCACAAATAAAATGAGATTGCTTTTTGCTACATTATTATCTTTTTTATGCTTTCTAAATTTATTATCTTAGTCCTTCCATAATTAATTTTACCGCTGTTTTAAATCCTAATTTAAATTGCTCTTCAGCATCAATTCCTTCTTTCTGACTGTTTTGTTCTACATATTGTAAAAATAAATCTTTTAAATCTTCATCAGAGTTTTGCATTATAATTTTTGATAATTGTGCATTGCTCTTTGACAATTTAATATATTCCTTATTTTCTGGCATATATTCTGATAAATATAAATTGTTATTATAAATTTTCCCAATAAGATCCTCCTCTAACAATTCTTTTAAATTAGCTTTTACTTTCATACATTTTCTTTCCTTTCTTTTGTATTTTGGCTATCCATTTTTTACCATTTATACTATACCACTTTTTTCAACCTTTTGGGGTTGATTTTTACGAAAGTGCCAATTTAATATATGAAAATTTAATTTTTTTGTTAAAAAGTCTGTTTTTTGTATTTTATGTATTGAAATAAATTTGATTTGTTGTTTTTTCGTTTTATGAAAGTGCCATTTTCTTATACAAAAAAAATTGCATTATTAAAATGCAATTTTTTCATTTAACCAGTTTTCTAATTCGTCGATTTTTACCCTTATTTGTTCCATTGTATCTCTGTCTCTAATTGTTACTGATTCATCTTCTAATGTATCAAAATCAACTGTTATACAATATGGTGTTCCTATTTCATCTTCTCTTCTATAACGTTTTCCAATGCTTCCGGCTTCGTCATAATCACACATAAAGTTTTTAGCTAATTTGTTATATACTTCATTTGCTTTATCAGATAATTTTTTAGAAAGAGGTAACACTGCTGCTTTATATGGTGCCAATGCTGGGTGCAAGTGTAATACTGTTCTTACATCTCCTTCTGCAATTTCTTCTTCCTCATATGCGTTGCACAAAAATGCTAATAAAACTCTATCAGCTCCTAATGAAGGCTCAATTACATATGGCACATATTTTTCGTGTGTTTCTGGGTCTTGATATGTTAAATCTTGTTTTGAATGATTCATATGTTGTGTTAAATCATAATTTGTTCTATCTGCAATTCCCCATAATTCTCCCCATCCAAATGGAAATGCAAATTCTATGTCTGTTGTTGCAGCACTATAGAATACCAATTCCTCTTTTGAATGGTCTCTTAAACGTATATTTTCTGGTTTCATTCCTAAGTCTAATAGCCAATTCTCACAATATTGCTTCCAGAATTTATGCCATTCTAAATCTGTTCCTGGCTTACAGAAAAATTCTAATTCCATTTGTTCAAATTCTCTAGTTCTAAAAATAAAGTTTCCTGGTGTTATTTCATTTCTAAAAGCTTTACCTATTTGAGCTATTCCCATAGGCATTTTCTTTCTTGATGTTCTTAATACATTTTTAAAGTCTACAAATATCCCTTGTGCTGTTTCTGGTCTTAAATATAATTCTGATGTTTTATCCTCTGTTACTCCTTGGAATGTTTTAAACATTAAATTGAATTTTCTTATATCTGTAAAATTTGTTTTTCCACAATTTGGACAAGGAATTTTATTATCATTTATGAAGTTTATTAATTCTTCATCTGTCATTCCATCTGCTATCATATCTTTTCCTTGGTCATGTGCCCATTCTTCTATTAATTTATCTGCTCTATGTCTTGTTTTACATTCTTTGCAGTCAATTAATGGGTCTGAAAATCCTCCAACATGACCTGATGCAACCCAAGTTTCTGGGTTCATTATAATTGCAGCATCTAGCCCTACTATATCTTTTTGTTCTTGTATAAATTTCTTTTGCCAGGCTTTTTTTATGTTATTCTTTAATTCTGAACCTAAAGGCCCATAATCCCAAGAATTTGCTAGTCCTCCGTAAATTTCTGAACCTGGATAAATATATCCTCTGCTTTTACATAAGTTAACGATTGTTTCCATTGATTTTACCATAAAGATTCCTCCTTTTACAATGATTATATTGTAATCTCATATTCAAAAAAAGTCAATAAGTTTGGCGAAATTATAGTAAAACTTGATATATACTCCTCTTTGCACATATCCGTGTTTTTTGTTGTATATTTCTTAAACATTGACATATAATAAAATATATGCTAATATAATTATAGCAATTGCAAAAAACTTTTCACGGAGTTTATAAAAAAACCAGGTATGCTCGTACCTGGTTTTTGTTTTGCTAATCATTTAAATCTCTTACGATTAAGTAAATTATATATAATGTTAGCAATCTTATGAAACTTTTCACGGAGTTACCTCCTTTCTGCTTCTAAGAAAGTCAGCATTTATATATTAAACTAATTATATTAGTTTGTCAATAAAATTTTCTTTACAAATTTTCAAAAAAATCTTGCTTATTTATTTGTTTTATGCTAAGATAATAATTGTGTTAGACATATAGGGGTATAGTGTCAATGGTAGCACATCGGTCTCCAAAACCGCCTGTGAGGGTTCGAATCCTTCTACCCCTGCCATATTAAATAGACACTACATTTTACATTTAGTATATGTAGTGTTTTTTATTTTATTAAATTTAGGGAGTGATTTTTATAGATAAATTATTTCGTTCACTTATTCTTATTGTTACTTTTCTTACAATATTTATTTCAATATTTTTTATTCCAACTGTTAATTCCGATTTTAATAATAATCCCTCATCATCTGAGATTTTAGATTTTAATCCTAATGGCTTCGTATGGCCTCTTCCTGGTTATACTCAAATAAGTTCTTTTTTTGGAAAACGTACTTCTCCTACTTCTGGTGCATCTTCTTCTCATTCTGGTATAGATATTCCTGCACCACAAGGTACTAATTTTATTGCTGTTGCTGATGGCGAAATTACATTCAGAAATTTCTTAGGTGCTGGTGGTTATACTATAACCCTTTCTTTTGGGAATTTTAAAGTAAGCTATTGCCACTCTGACCCTAATTTTATTGTTAATGTTGGAGATAAAATAAAACAAGGTCAAATTATTGGAAATGTTGGCCCTAAATATGTTTCTGGCGTCCCTGGAAATCAGTATCATGATTCTACAGGTAGAGAAACTAATGGTGCAACTACTCGGTTGTCATTTACATCTTGGAATTAGAGTCGATAATAAGTATGTAAATCCTCTAAATTATTTTTAGGTATAAAATAAACCTAGCTAATATAAGCTAGGTTTAAATTTACATATCGTCGTCGTCATCATTTCCGCCACATCCGTGACATCCACCACAACTACCGCTACACCCAGAATTATTATTTGGATCGTCATCTATATCACCATTCCAATCTAATTCTATTGTATTTTTACATTCTGGGCATTCTACTTCTGTTTTGTTTTCATCTACATCTATAAAGAATTCATAATTACAATACGGGCAGGTTATTTCAAAGTCAAAACCCTCTTCTGAATATATGTCTTTTTCTATATTGTCTAACACTGCTTGCATTTTTTCAAGTTTTGATTGTACCTCTTTTTGACTTTTTTCTAATGCTTCAATTTGTTCTGCTTTATAGCCACTTATATAGTCCATTTCTTCTAAAACAGCGTCCATAAATCCTACAAATCTTTGCTTTATATAATCTAAGTCTTCCTTATTTTTGATATTTTTTTCTATATCATCTAAAAAACTTTTGTATTCGTTTTTTAATAACCCCATATCATAACTCACCTTTCTTAAACTCTTTCCATATATTCGCAAGTTCTTGTGTCTATTTTTAATACATCACCAATGTTTACAAATAAAGGAACTTGTATTTCTAATCCTGTTTCTAATTTTGCTGGTTTTCCAGATGTTGTTGTTGTGTTTCCACTGAATCCTGGTTCTGTATATGTAACTTCTAATTCAACAAATGTTGGTGGTTCTACTGCAAATGTTTTTCCTTTATAAGAAAGCATTGTAACTTCCATATTTTCCTTTAAATATTTTAAGCAATCTCCTAATTGTTCTTCATTTAATGGCATTTGATCATATGTTTCATTATCCATAAAGTAATATAATCCCCCATCATTGTATAAGTATTGCATTGTTTTCTTTTCTATTTCTGCTCCTGGATATTTATCTGATGGGTTAAATGTTTTTTCAAGTGTTGCTCCTGTTATTACATTTTTTATTTTTGTTCTAACAAATGCTGAACCTTTTCCCGGTTTTACGTGTTGGAATTCTACAACTCTATAAACGTTTCCTTCCATTTCAAATGTTGTTCCATTTCTAAAATCTCCTGCTGAGTATACTGCTGCCATAATAATTCTCCTCTCTATTTCCTTTTTTACTAACTATAAACTTTTTTTATTTTACTACAAATTCTTTAAAAAATCAAGCAACCTATATTACAATATAATTTTTCTCAGATTTGGTTAAACTTATACATCCAAATTTTGTTATTAATGCCGTGTCTTCAATTCTTATTCCAAACTTTCCTGGAATATAAATTCCTGGTTCATCTGTAACTACCATATTTTCTTTTAAAGCTACATCAACTCGATGGCTTACATATGGTGCTTCATGTATTTCCATTCCGACACCATGTCCTAAAGCATGGACTAGGTCATAGCCTTCTAATTTGAAGTCATTTTCAACCATTGTTGTTAAAAATCTTGTACTCTCTCCGTCTTTCATTTCTTCTAACACTTGTTGTTGTTTTTTCAATACTAAATCGTATATTGGTTTTATATGTTCTGGAACATTTCCTACAAATATTGTTCTTGTCATATCAGAGCAATAACCATCTATTTTACAACCCATATCTATTGTTATTATGTCTTCTTCTTTTATTTTTCTGTCAGTAGGTACTGCATGTGGTTTAGATGAATTTTCACCGGATGCTACTATTGTTTCAAAAGATGTACCATCTGCATGATGTTTATAGTAATTATCTATTTCTTCTGCAATTTGTTTTTCTGTCATTCCTGGTTTTATATATGTTTGCAAATATTTAAAACATTCATCTGTAATTTCACAAGCTTTTTGAATTTTAGATATTTCATCTCTATCTTTTATCATTCTTTGTCTTTCAATTATACTGTCGGTTTCTACAAGACTATTTATTTTATATTTCCTAATTAATTCTTTGTATCCTGCATATGTTACGTAATTTTCTTCGAATCCAACGTTTTCACAAAAAATGAAGAAGTTTTCATAGTCATCTTTTGATAACCCATTTATATCATACACAATTATTTCATCATATAATGTTAAAATGCTATGAACGTGTTCAATGTATCTTCCATCTGTTATAAATATATTATCTTTTCTTGTTAACAATAATATGCCTTCTGCATCAATATTAGTTAGATATTTTATATTTATCGGGTTAGAAATAATAAGCCCCTGCAAGTTCAAGCTTGACATTGTATTTCTTAACCATTGTATTTTTGGATTCATTTTTTCTTCAACTCCCTACTACTTCTACTTAATATATAATCCTAGTGTAAATATTTTTAATAATATTAGTTTTATTTGTTCAAATGGAACATACATACTTATAAATGCGGCTATTACTATAAATGGTCCAAATGGTATATATTCATCTGATTTTTTTATTTTAGTTACTAATAATATAATACTTAAAATTGCTCCTATCAAAAATGACACCAATGTTACAGCAATTATACCATATTGGCCAAAAAATAAGCCTAGTGCCCCCATTAGTTTTACATCGCCAAACCCCATTGCTTCTTTGCCATATATCATTCCACCAATTAAGGTTATAAATAAGAATATTCCTCCGCCTATTAGCATTCCTATTAACATTTTTGCTGTTATTGCTACATCTGATAACCCATATAAAAATGCGAATATAATTCCAACCTCAAATATTGTTAAATTAAGTCTATTGGGTATTATTTGTAATCTATAATCAATCACAAATGCAGATAATAGCATTGGTGTTAATATTAAAAATTTTACTAAATCTAAATTTGCAATTAGAGTTTCTTTTATTCCAAATCGATATACTAGTGTAACATAAATTGCTGATGTTAAAAACATTAATATATAACTAGGCTTAAAATTCAATTTCATTTCTGTTACAAATTCTTTTGAAAATACTGGTTTATATTCAGGCAATCTTTTGTTGGCCCAACCTACAACTTCACCTATAAATAGCCCAGCTATTGCAGCTACTACATAATATATGATATGTACATCATTTATATACATCTTTTATTTCTCCTTAGTTTTTATCTTTTCTTTTACTTTATTTTCAATTGGTCTTTTCCATGCGGTATACCAGAAATCTTTTTCTTCAAGTGCATCAACTAATATTGTATACATTTTGCATAGGTTTCCACCTATTACATCTGTAAAGATTTGATCTCCGACAACTGCAATTTCTTCTGGTTTTACATTTAGTTCTTTTTGTGCTTTTTTTAGCCCCTTTCCTAGAGGCTTCATCGCAAAATATGTATATCTAGTACCTCTCAGTTTTTTTGACACTTTTTCTAGTTTTTCCTTGTCATTACTGTTAGATACTATAAATAATTTTGTTCCTTGTCCTTGTAGTTCTTTTGCCCATTTTTCAATTCTTTCAGGCATTTCTTTTTTATAATTTACTAATGTATTATCTACATCTAATATTAGTGCTTTTATTTTGTTTTTTTGTAAAAATTCTATTGTTATTTCTTCTATTGTTTTTATATACTTGTTTGGGTAAAATATCATATTTTCCTCCATATATTTTTTCAAATATATATTACCAATTTAAGCACTTTTTGTCAAGAAATGATTTTGGGGTCGGAGGAAAAAATCATTTACAAAATCTGTGGTTTCCTATTACTATTGTAACTGGTCTTGACCATATCCATTTATTTGTTGCTGTTTTGGGATTAAAATAGTATATTGCCCCATAGGATGGATCCCAGCCATTTATTGCATCTTGTGCAGCTTTTTTTGCACTTGAATTTGGACTTAAATTTATTTGTCCGTCTGAAACGACATCAAATGACCCAGACTGGTATATAACTCCTGAAATTGTATTTGGAAATGAGCTATTTTTTACTCTATTCATTACAACTGCCCCTACAGCTACTTGTCCAGTATATGGTTCTCCTCTAGCTTCTCCATATATTAATCTTGCTAATAAATTCACATCACTAGAATTACTTGTAGCATTACTACTAGAAGAACTTGTATATATTCCCATTGCATTTAAAGTTGCTTTTCCCGCAATTCCATCTACTGTTAGTCCATTTTTTCTTTGAAAATATCTTACTGCTGTTTGTGTTTCTGAGCCATAAATTCCGTCTACATTGCCTTTATAATATCCCCATCTTTTTAATTTCGTTTGTATTTGTTTTACTTCTTCTCCTCTTGAGCCATATTTAGATAATGCATATGATGTATTATTTACACATAGAAATATCCCGAAAATTATAAATGCTATAGTCATTATAACAAGTATAATAGTCAATTTTTTATTTTTCATTTTTATTCCACCTTTGCCAAAATTCTTTATAATATTTTTAGCAAAATGCGGTTATATTATTCAACAATATCTACATAAGATTGATTCTAACCCAACTTGTAAATCTATCAGACCATTTTTGTAGTTATAATCTAAATCTCTCAATTCTTGTAAAATTTCTTTTAATTCACTAGCTTTAAAATATCCTGCTTGTACTTTATATTTTCCGGTTAGAAATGTTTGATTTGGCTTTAGATTTAGGCTTGTTACTAAATCTTTGTGTTCTTGTAATGCTATTTTGGTAAAATATAGCTTTTTAAAGTGATTATATAAATTTATTAATATTTTTTGTATTGGTTCTTTATTATAAATTAAGCTTTTTAGAACATCTAATGCTTTTTTAGTTTCTTTTTTTCCTAAGCTGTCTGTTAAATCAAATATTACATTTTCTAGTTTTTTTATTGTTAATAAATCGATGTCTTCTTTTTTTATTGTTCCATTTTCTCCTACATATTCAATAAGTTTTCTTATTTCATTTATAAGTTCTTGCATATTTGTTCCTGTTGTTTCTAGAAAATACCTAGTTGTAGATGCATCTATTTTTACTTTATATCCTTGGCATATTGCCATTATTCGCTTTTCTAATTGTGCAGGCTTTTGAAAATCCACTTTACATACAACGCCATATTTTTCAAATGTTTTATATAATGCAAATCTGCTGTCTACATCTTCTTCTATAAAAACTAATACAACAGATTGTTTTATAATATTAATGTTTTCTTTTATATATTCATCTAGTTTTTCTCTTTGTTTTGTTATTTCAGCATTTTTTCTTTTTCCTTCTCTTTTTAAAATATTGGTATTTCTTGCAATTATAAGCTTTTTTTCATATCCAAATGCTGGTGTTTCTATATCTGATATTAGTTCTTGGATATTAGTATCATCAATTAAAATAAAGTTTATTCCTTTAACAATTTCTCCAAATTTTTTCCTGATTTTCTTTACTACATTTTCAATTAAAAATAGTTCTTCTCCATATAAAAAATATATGCTTTGTAATTCATTTATTTTTAGTTCTTTTTCTAGATTTTCAATTGATTGCATAATACTAAATCCTTTCCTATGTTTAAGAGGAACGAGCCAATATTGTTTCATTCCTCTTACATATTAAACTTTATTTTCTTAATATAATTCTAAAAATTTCTCCAATACTCCAACATTGTGCAAATGCCCCTTTAGGTAATTGTGGTTTTATGCTGTCATATATTTCCGCAATGCTTCCTATACAACCATTTTCATACAATTCTTTTTTGAATGTTTTTTCTGTTTTATTAGCAAATTTTTCTATTTTTGTTTCTAATTCATTTTTTTCATCTTTATCTTTTGTTGCATTTAGCTGGTTCTTCAAAGCATTATAATACAACCCTAATAGCCATGTCCATGTAATTCCTTGATGATAACTCGTATCTCTATGTTCTTCATTTCCTTCATAAATTTCTACATAATTAGGTTCACCTTTAGCTAATGTTTTTAATCCATATGAATTTAATAGTTTTTTCTCCACTATCTTTATAATATTTTTAGCTTTTTCACTGTTTGGCTCTAAAACTGGGTATGTCAAACTCAATGCAAATAATTGGTTTGGTCTTATTTTGCTGTCTCCTAAAACATCGTATAAGCATTTATTTTCCTGGTTATAAAATTTTTCTTCAAATGCTTTTTTACATTGTTTAGCTAATTCTTTATATCTTTTAGCTGATATTAAATGTCCAAATTTGATACTTAATTTTTCCATAGTTTTGTTTGCATTATACCATAAGCTATTTACTTCAACAGCTTTTCCGTTTCTTGGTGTTACTGCCTTACCTGCAAATTTAACATCCATCCATGTATTTTGTGTATTTTCTGTTCCAGAAACTATTAATCCATCTATATCTAAATAAATATTATTTTCAGAAACATCTATTCCTTTGCAATAATTTTCTATTATATTTTCTAATACTGGATAAATTTCTTCTTTTATAAATTGATAATCTCCTGTATATTTTAAATATTTATTAACTGTTTCAAATAATAATAATGAAGCATCTACACTATTATATAAAGGCCTATTATCATATCCTGAATACCCATTAGGAACGAGTCCATATTTTACGTCTCTTGTCATTGTTTTTATTATTTCTTTTGCTATATCATACCTCTTTGTTAGTAATACAATTCCTTCGAATGCAATGCAAGTATCTCTTCCCCAATCCAAAAACCATGGGTATCCTGCAATAAGTGTATGTAGTCCAAAATTAGGTCTATTTACTACAAAGTTATCTGTTGCAATTACAAAATTTTTTATTAATTCATCTTTTTGTAATTCCTTTTTGGTCTTTTTGTTCTTATTCTCTATTAAGTCAGTATTTTCTATTATTTTGTCTAACCTTTGAACTTCATTTCTTATTAAATTTTTAACATTTTTCTCTTCTATATTTTCTTCTAGTGAGCATATGAATGAAATTTCTTTTTCTTCTTTTGCTTTTATTTCTATTTCATATCTTCCTGGAATTACGTGGTCTTCTTCTCCGCAAAATCCTCGTTTTTCTTCTTCTAAATAAAACATTTTTTTAAAAGAATCATTTTGATGCGGAATATATTTTCCTTCTGATGTAATCATATAAATTGGTGTTTCAGAATGACCATCTATTACTATTTTAGCTTTTCTATCTTTATATTCTTGTTTTAGCTCATATTGGTGGTTTGTATTTACTGTGTGAAAATCTCTAAAATTCATTATTGGTGCTAATGTTAGTTTTGCTTTTGAAGCACCATTTTTTATTTTATAATAAATTCCAACTAGATTTTTTCCATATTCCATACAAATCTTTTTTGTTATTTCCACTTTTCCTATTTTATATATAAATGTAGGTATATAGTCTTTTTCAAATGTTTCTTGATATTCATACCCTTTAGATATAAATTCTTTTCCCACATTTGTATACAAGTTATATTTTCTGCCACGTATTTCTAGGCTTTCATCCACTTTAGATAATATTAAAAATCTTCGAGCAGGAGGTGTTAGTGCTGCAATTAATAGTCCATGATATTTCCTGTTGTTTGCACCTATTATAGATGACGCAGAATATCCTCCTATGCCATTCGTTATTATCCATTCTCTGTCTAAGCCTTGCTCTAAATTCAAATTTTCTTTTGTGATTTTCATATATGATTCTCCCTTATTTTAATTTACTATTTTCTAGTTTTTTTAACATTTCATCCCTTATTTCTTGATTTGTTTTTTGCTTTGCTTTTGTAGTTCTTCTAGCTGGTTTTCTTTTAGGTTTACCTTCTTGATTTTTTCGTTGTTTCATCTTTGCTTCAGCCTTTTTGTCAGCTTCTCTTATTGACTCTATTCTATCACTATATTTGCTACTAAATTTGCTTTTACTTTTTAATGTTTTTTTATTTTTATTTGCTTTTCCTTCTCTTTCTCGTTGGGCATTTTTAGCTGTTTTTTTCTTTATTTTATTTATACGTTTTTCTTCTCGTAATTTGTTATTTAGCATCAAATATTGTGGATCTCCTTGTTTGTCTTGATATTTTAAGTCGTCACATATTAATTCAATAATTGAGGCGGCAACTAAGCTTGGGTCATGTCTAATTAAGCTCCCTTTTATTATAGATAAATTTCTTTGTAAGAATTTAATTCCTTTTATTTTGCTTATATCTTGTTCAACTATGTCTTGACCTTCTCTGTTATATTTTTTAATATATTCAGGTATAATTTCTCCTGTATCATATATACAATAATCTATTATTCCTGTTCCACAATGTTCTGTAATTGCATTTATGTGGTCTGCTATTGAATAGTCATCCGTTTGTCCTGGTTCTGTCATAATATTGCTAATATATACTTTTATTGCAGTGCTTTCTTTTATTGCTTTTGTAACTCCATTTACTAATAAATTTGGTATGACATTTGTATATAAACTACCTGGTCCTATTACAATACAATCTGCATTTTTTATTGCTTCTACAACACCTGGTGCTGGTCTACAATTTGTTGGACTAATCATAATTCTATTTATTTTTGTTAATTTATCTGATACTACTTCTGGGATTCTTGATTTTTCTTCTACAATATATCCATTAGCAAGTTCTGCAACTATTTTCATTTCGTCTAAAGTAACTGGTATTACTTTTCCTATCATATTTAAAACTTCATTACTCTTTATTATTGAATCTTCAAAATTTCCATTTATTTCTTTCATTGCTGAAAAATATATGTCCGAAAAATTTAGGCCACTTAATCTACCTGTTTTAAATTTATAATTTAATAAATTTCCTACTTGCTTTTCATTTGCTGATAGAGCAACCAAACTATCTTTAACATCGTCTAATGGCATTGTTTTTAGTTCTCTTCTAGAATCTGTAATGCCTTCACCATAATCTGATATTGTTACAATTGCAGTTACATTATTAGTATAATTTTTAAGTCCCATTAGTACAGTATCTAACCCTGTTCCACCACCAATTACAACAATATTAGGGCCTTTGTCATATACAGTTTTATTAAATATTAGTGACTTCAAATTTACATTATCTTTGTTTTCCATTCTATCATCACTAGATTCAATCAATACCTCTAATGTCCTTTTATTTAGAAAAACTAAGCCAATAACTATTGCTACAAATCCTATTGCAAATATTAATATTACTTCCCCAACTTCTCCAATTGAAATTTCTTTCATAACAAGTATCTTTGCTAATCCATAACAAGCTAGTATAATTCCAACTAAGATTAGAAACATCCACCTCTTCATTTTGCTGCCTGCTTTAAACCATTGCATAAATCCATTCATTCTACTTTCATTCCTTGTATATATATTTAGATTTTTTCATAAGGGTTTTATCTATAAACCTGCTGTGAATAATTTTTTATTCTTCTCCTAGTACTTCAACTTCTAGTTCAATCTTTTTTTGATATTTCTCGTAAATCTTGTTTTTTATTATTTGAACTAATTCTAAAATATCTGAAGCTGTTGCATTTCCTTTGTTTATTATAAATCCTCCGTGTTTTCTTGAAACCTCTGCGTCTCCTACTTTTGTTCCTTTTAGGCCTGCCTCATCTATTAATTTTGCAGTTATAAAATCTTCGCCTCTTTTGAATGTACTTCCAGCACTTGGATATTCTAATGGTTGACTATTTTTCCTTTTTTCTTTATACATATCCATTTTTTCTTTTATTTCTTCTGTGTTTCCTTTATCTAATTCAATTTCTACTTCTGTTGCTATATATTTTTCTGTTTTCAATATTGATGTTCTATATCCAAAATTCATTTCTTCATTTGTAAATGTTTTTTCATTTCCATAGTAATCTAAACATTTTACAGTTTTTATTACATCTTTCATTTCCCTACCATGTGCTCCAGCATTCATTCTTACAGCTCCACCTATTGTTCCTGGAATTCCTGATATTTCTTCAAATCCTGTTAATCCTTCTTTTGAAAATTTGATGCCAACTTTAGCAATCTTTTCTCCTGCTCCTAATTTTATTTTTACTTTTGTATTATTATTTCCACTGTTTTCTTCTTTGTTTTTACTTTTGTTATTATTTAAATTTTCTGCTTGATTTTCAATCTCAATTTTTTCTATTTTTATTATTAAAGTAATTCCTTTTATCCCTTTATCTTGAACAAGGACATTACTTCCATTTCCTAAAACTGTTATTTGTATATTGTTTTCATTTGCAAATTTTAATATTTCTTTTAAATCTTTTTTACTTGAAATTTTTATTAAGCATTCTGCAGGTCCACCGACTTTGAATGTTGTGTATTTTTTCATCGGTTCATTATATAAAATTTTTTCTTTGTCTATCTTCAAATTAGATTTTTCTATCATTTCTTTTATGCTCATATACATACTTCCTCTATATAAAAATTCTATTTTACTATATCATCTTTTGGCTTAAATTACAAGATTTTTATAATTATATTTGAGTTTTTATACATGATTTTACTTTAGATTTATGTTAAAATACCAGACCTTTTTTGTTATATTTTCCGTGTCTTTTGAATATGTTTAAGCAAAAGCTTGGAGGTGATATAAATAAAAACAAATATAATTATAGTAAAAGCAAAAAGATGTGTATTACCTTTAATATTTATATTTTTCACAGTTAGTTTATTACTTTTTTCTAGGAGTAATCTTCCTGCTGTAAAATCAGGTTTAAGACTTTGGGCAAATTCAGTTATTCCTTCACTTTTTCCTTTTTTTGTAGCTACTGAACTTTTAATGCATACAGATTTAGTCTTTCAACTTGGTGTTATATTAAATAATTGTATGAAGCCATTATTTAATATACGTGGAGAAGGTGCTTTTGCTTTTATAATGGGAATTATAAGTGGTTATCCTATGGGTGCTAAACTCGCCACTAATTTTAGAAAAAATAATATTTGCTCTAAGGAAGAATGTGAGCGTCTACTTAGTTTTACCAATAATTCTGGCCCTTTATTTATTATAGGTACTGTAGGAATCTTAATGTATGGAAACACTGCTATTGGCATTTTATTATTTATTACACACATTTTAGCTTGTATTACAGTTGGTTTTATATTTAGGTTTTGGAAGTATAGTGATTCTTCTATTTCTCATAACTCACATCACATTATAAAATCTAAACAAACTCCTGTTACTTTTTCTAATTTAGGAAGTATTTTATCAGAAAGTATTACAAATAGCATTTCTACTATTTTACTAATAGGTGGTTTTGTAGTTATATTTTCTAGCATTATATCAATATTAAAATCAAGTGGATTATTATCTGTTTTTTCAATTAGTATTTCTCCTATTTTAGCCTTTTTTAATATTGACTCTTCCTTTGCAACTCCACTAATTAGTGGTTTTTTAGAAATTACAAATGGTATTAATTCTATTTCCAATATTTCTAATAAAAAAATTTCTACAAATCTGATTTTTACCGCTTTTTTACTAGGTTTTGGTGGAATATCCGTTCTATTACAAGTTTTTAGTATTACCTCAAAATCCGATTTATCTATTAAGCCATATGTTTATGGTAAATTGCTTCATGGAGTTTTAGCAGCTTTTTATACTTATATTTTTACTAGTTTTATACCGTTTTTTAATTTTGACTTATAATTATTAAAGTTTTAAATTTATTCTTTCAAAAAATAATTAACTGTTGTATTATTTTTTGTTATATTTTTAGTTTTTAGGAGTTGATTTTTATGGACAGAGATTTTATGGATTATAATATGCAATCTAATATGGTTCCCCCAAATATGAATAATTCTATGGATTTTAACGATTTATATAAAGATCCTATGTTTAATCCAATTATGCAATATGAGCAGGCATATTCTTATTATAGGTATTTATGTATGCAAATGGAATATAAAATAAAATGCAAAGAATATGATAAAATGTGTGACAATCGTAATAACCAAGATTTGAGAAGAGATAGAAAAATAGAATAAACATATATAAAAAAGACAGTTTAAATAACTGTCGAAATTATATCTAAAATATTTTATAAAAGGGAATTTAAATTAAATTTCCTTTTTATACTCCTTACATTTTTTCTCTAACATTTTGAAGTTACAACACAAATTAACAAAAAACTCTTTTTTATCAATTGTAACAAACTTATATAGTTTTTCTGCCTTTTCTCTTATTTTATTAGTATTTATTTGAATAAAGTTGTTTTGTTGGATTAATAAATTTTTATATTTTTTGTCCTTAATATTATTAAAATCTATATATTTTAAGTTTTCTTTATTTACTGGTATCATATTATTTAATTTTATCATTCCTAAATTCCCATTAACTTTTATATGTGTTACATTAGCTTTATATGTACTATGTTGTTTTTTGGGTGAAAACATAGGAGCGAAATAAGTTATCCCATTTATTTCTAATATTATTCCTATATATGGCCTTTTACCATTTTTATTAAATGGTACTCTTTTATCAAAATTGTATAAATATTCTATGTATTTATCGTCTATGTTATAAAATTTTAATCTATTCACAATATTGCTTCTTAAACAATAATTGCAGAGTGCACTTACTGCCCCCTGCATAATTTTTTATTCCAACTTTTGGCTTGGATACTCCAATTTTTTAATTCCACTTATGGTAGGATACTCCAACTTTTTAATTCAACTTAAGGCTTGAATACTCCTTTTTAAGTACATATAAATGTACTTCTTTTTAGTATATTCATTATACTAAAAAAGTATACTTTTGTCAATTATAATTATGTAAATTTTTTATTTTAAAAAAGCAAATGCTAATACTATAATTCCAAGTATAATTCTGTAATATCCAAATACTTTAAAGTTATGTTTTTTAATATAGCTCATTAAGAATTTTATTACAAAAATTGATACTAAAAATGATACTATTGTTCCAACTAATAATACTGCAAGCTCTATGCCTGTAAAGCCTAATCCAAATTTAACAATTTTTAATAAGCTTGCTCCTAACATTGTTGGTATTGCTAAATAAAATGTAAATTCTGCTGCATTTGGTCTTGATAGTCCAATTAATAATCCACCTATTATTGTTGCTCCTGAACGAGATGTTCCTGGAAATATTGCTGCTAACAATTGAAATATCCCTATTATTATAGCATCTTTATATGTAATTTGTGAACTTGTTTCTTTTTCTTTTTCTCGTTTTCCTTTGTTCCAATTTTCTACAACTATAAATGCTATACCAAATACTATTAATGCAATTGCTATACAAGTTGGATTATAAAATAACGCTGTAAAGATATCATCAAATGCTAATCCAATTATAGCTGCCGGAATACAGGCAACTAAAATTTTGCTCCATAATATCATTATTTCTTTATTAAATATTGATAATATTCCTGTTTTCTTTATTGCTTTTTCTTTGTTTTTTGTAAATGGCCATATATCTTTAAAATATAAAAGTACAACTGCTAGAATGGCACCAAATTGTATTACAACTTGAAACATATCCCCAAATCCTGATGATACTTGATTGAATTTTAAAAATTGTTCTACTAATATTAAGTGTCCTGTACTACTTATTGGCAACCATTCTGTAATTCCTTCTACTATTCCAAAGATTACTGATTTTAATAATTCTAAAATCATTTTTTATTCCTTCTTTCGTTTTATTTTTTTATATTTACTTTCTATATTTTTTTACTTTTAGCTTCTCTATTTGTTTTTTATTTTCTATTTATTTTTAAATCTCAAACTATATTTATTGTTTAAGATTTAATCTGGCTTTTGTTTTAAATTTTATTTTTTGTATATTTCTTTTAATATATTATATATTGTATCTTTTATAAATTCTGCAGTTGTTACTGGGGCTACTTTTCCTGGCAAGGCTAACGCCCATACCAATTTTAAGTTTAGTTCTTTTGCCTCTTTTTTGTCTATACCACCTGGGTTTGATGCTAAATCTATTAAAAGTGCATCTTTTTTTACATATTGCAATCTTTCTTTATTTAAAACTAAATGTGGTACAGTGTTTAATATTATATCATATTGTGATAAATTTTCTCCTAAGGCATTTATATTTGTTTCTTTATGTCCATATGCTCGAATCCATGCTAGGTCTTCATCTTTTCTAGCTGCACAAGTTACCTTTGCTGATAATCCTGCCATTTTTCTTGCTAACACTTTACCAATTCTTCCAAATCCTAATATCAACACTTCACTTCCATGTACTATTTTATTGGTATTTGATATTGCGATTTCTATTGCACCTTCTGCTGTTGAAATTGTATTCAAAACTGCCAATTCCTCTCTTTTCATTATATCTATTATTTCTATATACTCATCATTTGCCATATCATATATTTCTGGTGATATACTTCCAGCAATTAAAATTTTGCCTTCTAAATAATGTATCATTTCTCTTATGGATATTTCTTTTTCTCCAAATGGTGCATTTATATTTATGCCATTACTTGTAAATGGAATTGGCCCTATAACAACTTCTACGTCTTTTGGTATTGCCTTACTTATTTTTTCTGTAAAAATTATATTTGAATTGTCTTTTAATTCTTCAGCTTTTTCTAATCCATACGTATATATTTTATTTCCTTCATTTGCTAGCATTTTAGCTAGTTTTATTGTTCTTAAATCTCCACCTATTATAGAAAAACTTGTACTCATAAAATCCCTCCTTATGCTTATTATATTGAGTTTTTTTGATTTTATGCGAATAAAATTTATCTATAACTTCTTTTTTAAAGTTCAAAATATAAGTTCTGAAAGTTAGAATTTCTTGAAATTCGTAATAAACCGAGGAACATAATGAAGAACTTATATTTTGAACTTTAAAAGTGAAGTAAGAAAAATTATATGCTACTGAATTTCTTTCTGTTCCTCTGGTTCTTCTACAACCTGTTCTAATTCTTGATTTTCTTCTTTTCCTTTATGCTTTCCTTCTGTATTTCTTTTTAACAAATTAATATCATTATAACTTAAGTGTCTTGTTATTTCTGACATTTCTTCTAAATGAGCTTTTACTTGCAAGTCTTTTTCTTTTAATTTTGGTTGTTCAATTTCCTTACTTTCTAAATTAAATGGCATTGAGATTTTTGCCATAATTGGTATAAATATTGGGTCTTTTTTTACTCTTGCAACTATTTTTTTACTGTCTATATCAACTGCCACATTAATATATTTTATTGCTGTATCTTTATCATTTTTTAACAATGATATTTTTGAAAGTTCATAATAACTATCTGCTGCCAATTCTTCTTCATTAACCGCTTCTAAGAATTTCTTTTCTGCTTCTTCTATATCTTTATATATTAACGCTATTTCCGCTAAATTGTATTTTGTACAGTATTCAAGTGTATTTATTTCAGCAGCTTTTTCATAACAAGTTTTTGCACTTTGAAAATCATTTAACATTGTATATGCCATACCTAAATTATAATTTAAGTCATAACTATATTGATTATATTTTAATGCGTCTTGATACACATTTACAGCCTCTTTATACATTTGGTTTTCAAATAATATTTCTCCTAACAAAATACTTGCATCATATGTTTCTGGTTTTCGATTTAACAAGTTATACAACATTTCTGCCGCTTCTTCTTTTTTGTCTAATCCATTTAATAAACTCGCAACTTTGTAGTATGAATCATAATCTTTTTTGTCAATGTCAATAGCTTGTACATATTCGTCAATTGCTTTTCTATTACCGCCTTCTTTTTCATAAATTTGTGCTAACATTTTATGTGCTTTATAACTATTTGGATTTTTATCTAATAAGTCCATTAATGCTTGTTTGGCTTTTTTATTATCAGAAAACATTAAATATATTCTAGCCATTGTTGTATCTATTATTTCATACAAATATATATTTTGTTTTTCTAAAATCATTATTATAACTGGTAGTAATATCGCTAAAAAATATTTTATTATTACTAAAAAAACACCTAGCTTTACACTAAATAATACTTCAACAAAATTTAATGCTATTCCTATTGCTTCACACACTAGAATTCCTACATAACTGGTATCATTTTTGGTAATCATTTTAAAAAACATATACACAAATATTGCAAATGAAATAAATGTAAATAGTAATTGTTCTAATAGCATTTCTTTTCTCCTTTTATTTTTCCACATTTTATTCTATTTTTCTTTATTTGTCTAGTTATTTATACAGTTCATTATAAATTTTGTAATTTCTTAATATTTTCCTAACATAATTATTGGTTTCTTTATATGGGATATTTTCAATGTCACTTCCATCTGATTTTATAGTTCCTTTTTCTATCCACGTATTTACTGTTCCAATCCCTGCATTATATGCTGCAACTGCGACTTCCTTACTTTTATAAGTATCTAATAATACAGATAAATATTTTGTTCCTATATTTATATTATTTTGAACATTTTTTATTTCTTCTCTTGCATTATTTTGATCAATTGTAATTCCATACTTTTTTGCAACATCAACTGCTGTTTCTTCCATAATTTGCATTAGTCCAACAGCATTTCTATGTGATACTGCATCATCTTTGAAATTACTTTCTGCTTTTATAACTGCAAAAATTAGGTTTTCGTCAACATTGTATTTTTCTGCATATACAGAAACTATTTCCTTATATGTTTTAGGATATATTATCTTTAGTATTTTATCTTTAAAAACACTAACTAATATTACAGCAATAAGAATTACTGCAACACAAATAAGTATTTTTTTATATTTCATTTAGCAACTCTCCTTATTTACAATCATACCAATTATTTGCCTCTGAAATTTCTGCTACTAATGGTACTTTTAAATCTGCAGCTGATTCCATACATTTTTTCATTATTTCTTGAATTTCTTGTTGCTCTCCAATTGGTACTTCTAACATCATTTCGTCATGTACTTGTAATACTATTTTTGATTTTAATCCCCTTTTTTCTATTTCTTTAAATACTTTTAACATTGCTATTTTCATAATATCTGCTGCTGTTCCTTGTATTGGTGTGTTCATTGCTGCTCTTGCTCCAAATTGTCTTACCATATAATTATTAGATTTCAATTCAGGTATATATCTTCTTCTATTAAATAATGTTTTTACATACCCTTTTTCTTTTGCCTCTTCTTTTATATTATCCATAAATTGATTTATTCCTGAATATTGTGTTAAATATTCGTCTATATATTTTTTAGCTTGTTTTCTTCCTATTCCAAGTTGCTCTCCAAGGCCGAAATCGCTTATTCCATATACTATTCCAAAGTTTACAGCTTTCGCATTACTTCTTTGTTCTTTTGTTACTTCGTCTATTGGTGTTTTAAATACTTTTGATGCTGCTTGTTTATGGATATCTTGCCCTTCTTTAAATGCCTCTATCATATGCGAATCTTCTGATATTGATGCTAAAACTCTTAATTCTATTTGTGAATAATCTGCATCTATATAAACACAACCTTCTTGTGGTTTAAATACTTTTCTTACTCGTTTTCCTAGTTCAAATCTTGTAGGTATGTTTTGTAAATTTGGTTCTGTTGAGCTTATTCTTCCTGTTGCTGTTATTGTTTGATGGAAAAATGAGTGAATCCTTTTAGTTTCTGGATTAATATATTGTTTTAGTCCTTCTACATAGGTAGAATTTAATTTCATTAATTGCCTATATTCTAATATTTGTTCTATAATAGGGTCTTCTTTTTTTAGTTTTTCTAAAACATCAACATCTGTTGAATATCCACTTTTGGTTTTCTTTATTACAGGTAATTTCATTTTTTCAAAAAGTATTTCCCCTAACTGTTTAGTTGAATTTATATTAAATTCCTCTCCTGCCATTTCGTAAATTATTTTTGTTATTACATCTAATTTATTTGTTAACTCTTTTCCAAATTGTTCTAATTCAATTTTATCTACATACATACCATTCCACTGCATATTTGACAATACTTCTATTGTTGGCATATCTATATTATAAAATAAATCTAAACATTCTATTTCTTCTAGTTCTTTTTCTGTTTTTTCTTTTATTTCTCCTATTGAATATGCATATAAATTTGATTTTTCTTTCTGAATTTCAGCTTGTTTATTGTCTTCTTCTTGAACCTCAAATAATGTCATTTGAGCTTGTGTTTCTTCTTTTCCAATAAATGTTTCTATATCTATTTCTAAATCATTTTGTATTAAATCCTCTATTTTTAGTTTATTATTTGTAGGATTTATTATATATGATGCTATTGCAATGTCATAATATAATCCTTTTATATTTATATTTTCTTGTTTTAATAATATATATGTTTTGCTTAAATCTATTCCGATTTTTTTTATTTTTTCTTCTTCAAAGATTTCTTTAAATTCTTGGATTTCATTATTTTCTAAATTTACATAGTAGACTTCTTTATTTTCGTCATTATACACTGACATTCCTATTATTTTTTCTTTTATTATTTTACTTTGGTTTTCAATATTTCTTGTAACAACATTAAATGTCATTTTTTGCTTATTTTTTATCATTTCAATTATATCTTTTATTGATTTTTCTACACTTTTATATAATTCTTTTATTTCTTGTTTGTTTTCATTTTCTGTATTTTCTATTAAATTAAATCTATCTATATATCTATTAAAATTTAAATTTTTAAATAATTCTAATACTTTTTCTTTGTCCCATTCTTCTACTTTTAAATCTGTTAAGTCATCCTTTATTGGAACTTTAGTATTAATTGTTCCTAATGTTCTTGATAATTCTGCTAGTTCTTTGTTTTCAACTATTTTTTCTCTTTGTTTTCCTTTTAAATCATCTTGTCCTTCTTCAATTTTTTTATATAAATTTTCTATTGAACCATATTTTTGAACTAATTTTAGAGCTGTTTTTTCTCCAACCCCTGGAACTCCTGGTATATTGTCAGATGCATCTCCTTGAAGTCCTTTTACTTCTATTAATTGTTTAGGTTCTAATCCGTATTTTTCTATGATTTTTTCTCTATTATATTCATCTGTTTCTGTTTTTCCACCTTTTGTATGTGGTATTCTTATTGTTACTCTATCTGTTGCTAATTGAAATGTATCTCTATCTCCTGATAATATTGTTACATTTAAGTTTTGTGCCTCTCCATAACAAGATAATGTACCTAATATATCATCTGCCTCATATCCTTCCATTTCAATTATATCTATGTTCATTGCTCTTAATACTTCTTTTATAATTGGCATTTGTTCTGCAAGTTCGTCTGGCATCCCATGACGATTTGCTTTATATCCTTCATACATTTTATGTCTTGCTGTTGGTGCTTTTAAGTCAAATGCAACTGCCATATATTGTGGCTGGATATCATCTAACAATTTAAATAAAATTGCTAAAAATCCATATACTGCATTTGTGTATTTTCCATCTTTTGTTGTTAACATTTTACTTCCCATTATTCCATAAAATGCTCTATTCATTATACTATTTCCATCTACTAATACAAATTTATCCAAAATTTTCCTCCTTATGTTTTATATCAAATAATGTTTTACTATTTCATAAAACATTTGTGTACCAATTAACATTGGATTTTCTCCTACACAAAATTCTTCACTGTGTTGTGGGTAGTACACATCCTGTTGGCATCCAACGTGCATCATTACTCCTGGCACTTTTTCTAGATAATAAGAAAAATCTTCTGATGCTGTTGTCTGATAGGTTGTATTTACATTGCTTACTACATTTTTTGCAAGTCTTTGTAGTTCTAAAGCCTCTTTTTCCGAATTTTCTACAACTGGGTACTCACATAAAAATTTTACTTCAGCTCTTCCTCCCATTTCTTTTGCAATATTTTCTACTGTTTTTACTAGTTTTTCTTTGCTTTCTTTTCTAACTTTATTATTATTTGTTCTACAAATTCCTTTCATATGAACAACATCTGGAATTACATTGTTTGTTTTTCCTCCGTTTATTGCTGTTGCTCCAATTATTGCCTTTTCGTCTATTGGTACATCTATTTTTGCCATTTCTTTTAATGCAATTCCTATTTTATTTGCTATATAAATTGTATCCACACATCTTTCTGGCATTGCCGCATGACCACCTTTTCCATATACAGTAATGTCATATGGGTCTGATGATGCCATAACAGTTCCTGCTTTTATTCCTATTGTGTCTTCTTTTAATTCACTCCAAACGTGGATTGCAAATGCTTTATCAACTTTAGGATTTTCTAATGCTCCATTAGCTACCATTTTACTTGCTCCTGCATCTCCTTCTTCGTCTGGTTGAAAAAGGAGTTTTACAGTACCTTTTATTTTATCTTGATTATCAATTAATATTTGAGCTAATGCAAGCATGATACTCATATGAGCATCATGTCCACAAGCATGTTTGGTTCTTCCTGTATCATCCATTACAACTGCATCTATATCTGTTCTAAATAATATACAAGGTCCTTCTTCCTTTCCTTTTAATGTCACCACTATTCCTGTTGCATATATGTTGTTATTTATATCTGTATATCCCATTTCTTTTAGCCTTTTTTGTATATATGTAGATGTTTCAAATTCTTGAGTTCCTCTTTCTGGGTGATTCCAAAAAAATTCTTTGTCTTTTAACATTTGTGGTTTTAAATCATTTACTGTTTTTTCAATATTCATACTATCAGCTCTTTTCAAATAAATTCACAATTCTTTCAACTGCTTCTTTTGTATCTTCTTTACTAGAAAATGCAGTTAACCTAAAAAATCCCTCTCCACATTTTCCGAAGCCAACTCCTGGAGTTCCTACAACTGCTGCTTCATTTAATAATTTATCAAAAAAGTCCCAAGACTTCATACCATTTGGTGTTTTTAACCAAATATAAGGCGAATGTTCTCCACCATATACAGTAAATCCGACTTTTTCTAGTTTTTGTTTTATATACTTAGCATTTTCTTGATAATATTTTATGTTTTCCATTATTTCCTTTTGGCCTTGATCTGTATATACCGCTTCAGCAGCTCTTTGTGTAATATATGAAGCAGCTCCAAACCTTGTACTCTGACTTCTTCGCCAAAGTCCATTTAAAAAAATAGTCTCTCCCTTTTTAGTATACGCTCTTAGTTGTTTTGGCACTACTGTAAACGAACATCTTACTCCTGTAAATCCTGCTAATTTAGAATAACTTCTAAATTCTATTGCAACATCTTTAGCCCCTTCTATTTCATATATACTATGTGGAATATCTGGGTCTGTAATAAATACTTCATACACAGAATCATAAAAGATTATTGAATTATTTTTTTTTGCATAATCAACCCACTGCTTTAACTGTTCTCTAGTTAAAACCATACCAGTTGGATTATTAGGAGAACATAGATAAATTATATCTATATGTTCTTTTGGCATTTCTGGTGTAAAATTATTTTTCTCTGTTGCATTTAAGTATATAATGTTGTTTCTTCCTAACATTATATTTGTATCTCTATATGCAGGATATACTGGTTCCATTAATGCTACCGAATTGTCTTTAGCTAATAATTCTGCAATTCCTGCTAAATCCCCTTTTGTACCTGCTGCAATAAACACTTCGTCTTTTTCTAAATTCACGCCTCTTTTTTTATATTCTACATCTAAAATTCTATCTATTAAAAATTCGTATCCTTGTACAATTCCATAGCCTCTAAATGTTTCTTTTTTAGACATCTCTTCAACAGCTTTATTCATAGCTTTAATTACTGTTGGCACTAAAGGTAGTGACACATCTCCTATTCCTAAGCTTATAACTTTTTTATCAGGATTTTTCTTTTTGTATTCATTTGTTTTTTCTAATACTTTTGAAAATAAATAATCATTTTTTAAATTCAAGAAATTTTCATTTACACTTGCCATTTTTGTATTCCTTTCTTATTAAGGTCTTAATAAATCTTCTAATACAACTTTACTTCCGTATTTTATTATAATTGGAACTGATTTTGATAATGTTACTCCTTTTACATTAGATTTTACATCTCTAGTTCCTGGAATGACAACAGCATCTTTTGGGATTACTATTTGACCATTTTCATTTGGTGTTATAATCGTTCCATTTACATTATCATAAACTGGTGTACTACCTGTTATTGTTACACCTGCTCCTATTACAGCACCTTCTTTTACTATTGTTCCTTCTGTAATTTGTGAACCTGCTCCTACAAATACATTGTCTTCTATAATTACAGGGTATGCTCCTACTGGTTCTAGCACTCCACCAATTATTACTCCTGCTCCTAGGTGTACATTTTTACCAATTTGCGCACAAGAACCAACTAATGCCAATGAATCAACCATTGAACCTTCATCTATGTATGCTCCTATATTAGTATAACAAGGTGGCATAAACACAACACCTTTTCCAATATAGACACCATCTCTTATTGATACTGTTGGTGATACAACTCTTGCTTTTTCTTCTAATGTTACCTTTCTTTCTCCCATTGTATCTTTATCTATTGTTCCATCTTCAAATTTTATTATTTCTCCATATTTAAATCCTAGTAAAACAAATTGTTTTACCCATTTGTTTACTTTCCATTCTGTTCCTTCTTTTGATGCAACTCTTACTTTTCCATTATTTAAGTCTTTTTTAAATTCCTCCCATACTGGTAAAAATTCCTCTCTTGTTAATTCTTCTTTTTTTAACATTTCTAAATATTTTTCCATAATGGCCTCCTTATATTCTAAGCTTTTTAATTAATGCGAATTATATCATATTCTATGATTAAATTCTATATTGTTTTCTTTATCTTTTTTTATTTGTTTACTATATCTATCTTCTTCACTAAATATACATCCACAATATTTTTGCATATATAAGCCTAAGTCGTGAGCTTTTTGATGTCCTTCCCAAAAGCCTTCTCTAAAGTCTCTATATAAAAAGTCAATTCCATATTCTTGGCTATATTTTTCCATAAGTTGTTTTATAAATTCATGTTTTTGATAAATGCTATATAACAATGTAGTCGATACAGTATCATATCCATTTTGTTTTGCATATTCAAATGTTTTGCGTAGTCTAACTGGATAACAATAGTTAACACACCTTGCTTGTAAATCTTTTACTGCCTCTTTGCAAAATTCGTCTAGACCGTATTCTTCTTCAAAGATAGCTTCTACATTTATTGATTTTGTATATTCTTTTAAACAATCTCTTCTTGCTTGATACTCTTTATATGGATGTATATTGGGGTTATACCAATATACTGTAGGTTCTATTCCTTCTTTTCTTAATTCGTCTATGCAATAAACACTACAAGGTGCACAACAAGTATGTAATAGTAGTTTCATTTTTTCCTCCTAAATTTTATCGAAAATTGCTATAATTATATTTTTTTGATATCTACATATTCTTAATTTATATTATCTTCTGTTAATTTGTATATATATATGTTTTCAAATGTTTTAATTTTTTCGCATTTTACATTTTTTCCATAATGTTGTTCTATAAATTCAATTATATTTTTTTTATAATTTTTGTAATATGTTCCTGACCAATTTACATCTCCATCTATTAGATACACATTGTCTTTTAGTAAATCTAAAAATGTCCCTTCTAAATTATTTCTTTGTTTAAAATCATAATAATTTTGTGTGAATATATCCCAGCCACCCATAACTCTTAAGTTTGAAAATGCTCCTTTAGGTGGCATTGTATATACAGGATATGCTAAATATCTAAATTGCATTGCTGGTGCTGTATATAGATATGTATTTTCTTTATGTGAATTTGTGTATTCTATTATATCTTGGTAATTTTTGTAGCTACTAAAATCATACTCAAAATTATAAATATCTCCACCAAAAGTTATTGATAACAAAATTATAATTGCTATAATTCCATATATTTCTTTTCTGTCTTCTTTTTTCTTATATTTGGTTAAATATAACATTATAGCCGTTCCTAGAATATATTCAGGTATAACAACTCTTAACATTGCTCTATTTAAAACAACAAACAATACATTCACAGCTATTGTTGTAAGCATTATAAATGTTATAAAAAATTTACTTTTGTCATTTGTATATATAGCTAAAATAAATGTTGCAAAAAATAATATTGAAATATATTTATTGCTTCCCTTTAATTGTTCTAACAAACTATCCCAAACATCATTTATATCTTTATTTAAATTATATTTTTCTCCATTTTCCTTTTTGTAATCTATTATTTTTTGTAGGTTTTCTTTGCTGTATACATTTTCGTCTCCATAGTTAAAGGTATAAAATAAATAATGGTCATTTTTTGACCAACCTATTTCATCAAAAATTTTTCTATTTTCCTCATAATTTGTGTATGATAAATCTTGTAATTCTGCTCTTAGATTATTATACTCTATATAGTTTTTATAAGTTTCATTTGTATTGTAAATTAACACATTAGAACCATACACAATTATTGCTATAATTACTAAAACAACATACTCTTTTAATAGTTCTTGAATATTTTTTTTATTTTCTTCTGTTTTATTAATTATATATTTTCCAAATTTATATATTAGATATATTGCAAAAAATGGTGCAATTATCAAAATACTTTGCATTCTAGTCATTATGCCTATTGCAAAGAGTATACTTGCAAATATTAATCTTTTTTTGCTTTTCTTATTTTGCTCTATCATATCAAATATAATAAAAAACGCCGTTGCTATTAATAAAGCTGATACTGATGTGTATTGTATTAGTAGTAATAATGCTGTATAACAAACACTTGCAAATATTGTGTACATTATATATGATTTTTGGCTATTGTTCCTGTTTACTAATATTGTTCCTATTACTGAAAAACAGATGAATTGCATTGATAATAAAAATATTGTGTGCCAATTAATTACCGGTATAATTCTATACAATATGCTTAAAATAGCACAAATAAATGGATGTATATACACTCCATATATATTATATGTTCCATCTAATCCAGAATATAAACCATATATTATCATATCATCAACTTGTTCATATTTTAATGAATATATCATATTGCAAATTGCAAATATCATAATGTTTATAATTGCTATTTTAAATCCAGGTTTTTTTATTATGCTTTTTAGTTTTTCTTTTATGGATTTCACAAACAATCCTCCTTATAAGTTTTTACATTCCAAGAAATTCATACCCTAAATGTTTATATGCTGGCGGTAAAACTTTTCTACCTCTTGGGGTTCTTGCTATATAACCTATTTGTATTAAATAAGGTTCATATACATCTTCTATTGTATCAATTTCTTCTCCAACTGTTGCTGCTAATGCCTCAATTCCTACTGCTCTTCCTTGGTATTGAACTATCATTGTTTCTAATAATTTTCTGTCTATTTCATCTAATCCTAATTCATCTATTTCTAATTGATTTAATGCGTGTTTAGCTATTTTCAAATCAATATTTCCATCTCCTAAAACAATGGCATAATCCCTTACCCTTTTTAAAAGCCTATTTGCAATTCTAGGTGTTCCTCTTGATCTTCTAGCAATTTCTTTTGAAGCCTCTTCGTCTATTTCTATATTTAATATCTTACTTGACCTTTTTATTATTTTAGCTAAGTCTTTTTCTGAATACATTTCTAACCTATGTATTATACCAAATCTATCTCTAAGTGGTGTTGTTAAAGAACCAGCTTTTGTTGTTGCTCCTATTAGTGTAAACTTAGGTAAGTCTAATCTAATTGACCTGCTACTTGGTCCTTTTCCAATTACTATATCTAATGTAAAATCTTCTAACGCAGGATATAAAATTTCTTCCACACTTTTACTTAGTCTATGAATTTCATCTATAAATAAAACATCAAATTCAGATAAATTTGTTAGCAATGCAGCTAAATCTCCCGGCTTTTCTATTGCTGGTCCTGATGTTATTTTTATATTAGATTGCATTTCATTTGCTATAATGTTTGCAAGTGTTGTTTTTCCAAGTCCTGGTGGTCCATATAACAAACAATGGTCTAATGGTTCATTTCTTTTTTTGGCTGATTCTATATATATTTTCATATTCTCTTTTACTTTATTTTGCCCTATATATTCGTCCAAATTTTGAGGTCTTAAAGAATTTTCCATACGCTCTTCTTCATTTCCTTTTATTTCTGGATTCATAATTCTGTCTTCTTCCATTTTTATTTCACCCATTTCTAAAAAATTATAAATAAATTTAAATCTCTAAAATTATTAATAAATATTTTTATTTACCTCTATGCAAAATTTTAAATATTATCTATAAAATCTTCTATTATTTTTATTATTTTGTTCTCACCTTGTGGTGCAGTCTCGTATTTGTTAGGCTCAAAATTTTTGGCTTCTATAATTGCATTTTCTAATTGGTTCACATCATCTATTCCTATAATATAGCCTTTACTATTGAAATTTTCTATTATTTGTAATTGGTGGTCATTTACGTGCTCATTATATTTATGCAATCTTGGTACTGCAATTACTTTCTTTCCTTTTTTTATTGAACTTATAATTGAACCAACTCCACCATGTGTAATTATTAAGTCTGCTTTTTCCTGGTATCTTTCTAATTCTTCTTGTGGTATTAGCCCAAATACTCTCATATTTTTAGATTTATATTTTGTATAACCTGCTTGTACAATTATTTTCTCATTAATTACTTTTTTTTCTACTAATCTATCCAGTTCTTCTAATAGCCTATGAAAACTATTATTTTGTGTTCCTAATAATACTAATATCATTGATAAATTGACCCTCCATAAACTGCTTTAGGATATAATTTTAACATTTCTTCCCATTGCACGATAAACAAATCTGCAATTGGATATATTAACCTTCCTGTCGCTGTTTTTTTATTTCTATTAGCAAATGTTTCTATATAAATCACTTTGCTTCCAAATATTTTTCCTAATATGCACATTGGTCCTGCTGTGTGTGTTCCTGTTGTTATTATCACCTTTGGTCTTAACTTAAAATAATAATATACAGTCTTAAAACATAATTTAGTATATTTAAATATATATTGAAGTAATTTGCTTCTTGTACCATATGGTAAAAATGATATCTTTTCCCCATATTTTTCTTTTAAAGCTTTACTTGCGTCATCTTTTTCTGTTATTATGTGATAATCATATTTTTTAAACATTGGTGACAGTTGCAACATTTCATTTAAATGTCCTCCTGTACTTGATATAAACAAAACTTTTTTCTCCATATTTATCTCTTTCTGATTGTAAAAAATAATTTATTTCTAATAAAATTTATAGTTATTTTTTAGTCTCTTTTTTTATTTTTTCGATTATATTATATCTTTTTTTATTACATATGTCTAGTTGTTAACTTAATATTAGATTTCAAAAATGGAGTAGAAAACTTGATTTGTTTTCTACCCCAACTTTTATTATTATTTTATTAAGCACGTGGATGTGCTTTTTTATAAATATCTTTTAGTCCTCCATCTTGGAATTGCATATATACTTGTGTTGAAGATATATCTGAATGTCCAAGCATCATTTGAATAGCTTTTAAGTCTGCACCATTTTGTAAAAGATGTGTTGCAAATGAATGTCTTAAAACATGTGGTGTTATATCTTTTGTTATATGTGCTTGTTCTTTATAATATTTTATTATTTTCCAGAATCCTTGTCTTGTTAATCTTTTTCCATTTACATTAACAAACAAAGCTTTTTCACCTTCATCTTTTATCATAATATCTCTTGCGTCTTGCATATATTCGCTTAACGCATTTAATGCCATTGTTCCTAATGGTATAGTTCTTTGTTTATTTCCACTATGACAAGTAACATATCCTTCTTCTAAGTTTACATCTTCTACATTTAATGATATTATTTCTGTTACTCTCATCCCTGTAGCATATGCAAATTCTAGCATTGCTTTGTCACGAGTTCCTTTTAAATCTATATCTTTAGGTTGATCTAATAATAGTTCTACCTCTTTTGATGTTAATACGCTTGGTACTCTTTTTTCTATCTTAGGTGCTTGTATATTTGCTGTTGGATCTATTTTTACTTTTTTTCTTTTTAATACAAATTGGTAAAAAGATCTTATTGATGCTATACATCTAGAAATGCTAGATGGTTTTTTACCATTTTCTTGTAATTCTCTAATATAGTCTTTGATGTCTTCTTCTTTTACTCTATTGTAAGGAACTTCACAAGCTTCTATGTATCTTCTGAATTGTTTCAAATCTCTTTTGTATGATTGTAATGTATTTTCTGATAATTTTTTCTCATTCTCCAAAAATTCAAAAAAGAATTTTAATTGTCTTTCCATTTTCTCTCTACCCCTATCATCTATATTAAAAATAATTTATTTACATAAACCATATATGTTATATCAAACTATTTGAAAAAAGTAAATACATTTTGGCAATTTTCCTTAAAAATATTTAATTATTCCTTTCAATATATTGGCAGAAATGCTTACTTCCAAGACAGATGCCACTAACATAAAAATTAACATAACTAATGAAAATATTGTATGCCTAAATATCTCTAATTTTATATTTTCTCTTCTTTTGTCTTTTGTTATTGACCTATATAATTTCATTCCACTAACAGCTATCGCTAACATCGCAGGTATTAACAATATACTTGGCAACAAGAAATTCACTAATGAAAAAATAGTTCCTTTGGTTATTCCAAGTATGGTAACTGATACAGCAATTGTATATCCAAAACAAAAACCTCTATATAATACTATTCCCAATACTATCGGTATGCCTATTACAGTTGTTCCAAAAAACCATAAAGATACTGCTAATATTATATTTTGTATTACACTCGTTTTTAATAGACTTAGACTATTTAACTTTTCTATGTTTTTCATTTGTTCTATAAAATGTTTTAAATAATCTGATATTTCTGTTCTTTGACTTTCTTGAATATTATTTATAAAGAAAACACCTAAAAATATTCCTATAATAAATATCAAAGCTGTTAGTATGTATTCTTTCTTGTTGTTTATAATATTTTGTCTTATTATTTCTTTCACTTTTAATATAACATTTTTCATAAAAAATCTCCTTATCTTTTATACATAATGTGTATTCGATAAAGAGATTTTTAGAACTCTACATTTTATTTTTTTACAGTGACTTTTCCGTAATTTCCGCCACCACCAGCATGTACTTCACAATTTCCCCTTATTGCATTTTCTATATTATTTGCAACTTTTTCTCCAACTACCATTTCTATATCATCTTTTGTAAGTTTATGTAATATATTCATTTCAGTTTCAAAATTATCTAACAATTTTTGAATTGTTTTTCCACCAACTCCTGGTATAAATCCAAGTGGAATTTGATATATATATGGTGGCCTATTTTTAGGGCTTTTTGTTTGTTTTTTATCTTTTATTAACTCTATTCTATCAAAAACTCCAAATGTTACATTTTTTCCTCCACACATTGGACATTTTTCAACAGGTTCTTTTGTTTCTATAGTTTCATTGCAATCATCGCAATATGTCCTGTGATATTTTCCAAGTTTAGGGTCTAATCCATAATTTGCAATAATTTTTCTGCCATCTTCGTTTTTCATAGCTTTTACAATTTCTTTAAACGATATATCTTCAACTAACATTTTGTTATATTCTCTTGCTATTTTAGGTAAAGAATGTGCATCTGAATTAGTTAAAAATGCTCTTTTTTCTATTTCTGAAATTTCATCTGCTAAAAATGTATCTGAACTTAGTCCTAATTCTACTGCAAATATCTTATCAAATTTTTCTTTGAATACATATTCCAATCTATCTGTACAATTCCCATAATAACTTTTATGTGGTGTAAATATATGTGCAGGAACTAATATTCCGTTATATTTTTCTACCATATCTATTAAATCATATCCTGATAAATCCGTTCTTTGTGTACTTAATGTTATGTTTTTCAAATGATGGCTTAATTCATTTGAAAAACCTTTTATATCACTTAAGTGTGGAAAATAGCATAAATTATGTGCACTTCCTGATTTCCCATTTCTACCTTTTTCTGATGTTTCTACTTCACTTCCTAAAATTATACATACTTTATCTTTATATATAATTCCTCCATCTTCTAGTTCGTATGCTTCACCTGTTTTTAAAAAATTTTCTATGTCTTCTATAACATAAGGTGATGCACAATCTATTATTCCTACTACGTTTATTCCTTTTCTATCAGCACATTCTTTTGCAATGTTTGCAAAATTTAAAGACCTTGCTGCTGTTATTTTTATTGGTTTTCCGTTTTCACTTCTTCCTATGTGTACATGTAAATCTGCAAATATTTCGTACATTTTCTTCCTCCATGTTTTGCATTATTTTTTTATAAAACACTAAATGCTTATTTTAATTTAAATACTTATTTTTATTCAAACTGCTTATTTTACTCTTTTATTTTTATAGTTTCTTCATTAATATGTCTCATAACTCTTTGTGCAGCTTCTTCACTAAACAAAGGTCTATTAGGATTTTCTAAATCTTCGAACATTTCTTTTGATAGTTTGTTCATTTGTTTTTCTGTAAGTTTATCTATTTTAGGTTCATAATTATATACTACTTCTTTTATAAAATCCATTATACTTGTAGTTTCATTATGTATTTTTACAAGTCGCCTTAATGCTGGCATACTAGTTAGTTCGCTCATATTAATTTTTTCTAGAAAATTAACAAAATCCATAAAGATGTCAAGATATCTATTGTATGTATCTTTTAAATTTCTATGTTCTAATAAAACAAGGGCCTCATCTGGTTTGAATCCAATTCTTTCTGGCCTATCTAATAGCATTCCGCCAAATTGTTCTACAAGCTCTAATATATCACTTTCTCTTTCCCTCGGATTACTTCCGCTATATCTATTAACTTCTTCACAAATTTTGCAAAATCTTTTGTTAAATCCTAGTCCAGATAAATATTCGGCTCCCTTTTTTGCATATGTATGAACACTTTCTATATCTTGAGCATTATTTATTTTTTTTACATTACACAATAAGCATGCTGTTAATATTAGGTTCTTATCAATATCTAGTTTGGCATAATTTAAAAACATTCTTGCTATTTCTGTTTTAAATACTACAGATTTGTCAAAAAATATTTTTGATTTCTTTGATAAATAATATACAATTTCCATTTTAGCTGCTAAATCTTGTTCTTCTAAAATATATTCAGCAAAAGTGTTCATTTTATTTTCATTCCTTCCTCTTTTGAGTTAAAATCATTTAACAAAAAAATATATATCAATTATTTATTAAACGTTTTTCATTTTTCTTATGTTCCATTTTTCTACAATTTTATTATACTTAAAACATTTAGCTTTTTCAAGGTTTTTATTTTATGTCATTGAATTGTAATATTTATGGAATAGCATTACGTGCTAATTCATCACATCTATTATTTAGTTCATTATCACTATGGCCTTTTACTTTGTTAAATGCAACTTTATGTATTTTTGTTAAATTATATAATTCTTGCCAAATCTCTTTGTTTTTTACCGGTTCTTTAGATGAGGTTTTCCAATTATTTTTTATCCAGCCGTATATCCAGCCTTGTGTAAAACTATTCACAATATATGCACTGTCACTGTATAATTCTACTTCACAAGGATGTTTTAACAATTTTAATGCTTCAACAACTGCTGTTAATTCCATTATATTATTTGTTGTATCTTTTTTTCCTCCTGAAATTTCTTTTCTATTATCTTTATATATCAGTACAGCTCCCCATCCCCCTGGACCTGGATTTCCAGAACAAGCTCCATCTGTATATATTACAACTTTATCCATTTTTTCTTTTATGATATCTATAAGTATCATATTCTCCTTATTTAATATATTTAGGTTTTTATTAAAGGATTTGCCTATAAACCTATTGTTTTATACTATATTAGTTTTATACTTTAAATTACAATTGTTTTTTTCTATTTTTTATGATAGTATTATAACAGTAAAAATCAATTTATACAAGGAGGAAATAATGGGAAAAGTTTTAGGAATTATTGCTGAATATAATCCATTCCATAATGGTCATTTATATCATTTAGAACAAGCCAAAAAGCTCACAGGTTCTTCATATACTGTTGCTATTATGAGTGGTAATTTTACTCAACGTGGTAGTACTGCCATTATAGACAAATGGTCTAGAGCTGAAATTGCATTAAATTGTGGTATTGACTTAGTTTTAGAACTTCCTACTTTATATGCAACATCTAGTGCAGAAAACTTTGCTGATGGTGCTGTAAAAATATTAAACTCCTTAAAAGTAGTCGATTATCTAGCTTTCGGAGCTGAAACTTCAGATATGGATATTCTTAGTCCAATTGCTGATGTATTATATAAAGAACCTAAAGCTTACAGACTATTATTATCTAGTGAATTAAAAAAAGGAATTTCTTTCCCTAAAGCTCGTGAAAATGCTTTAATGTTGTATCTAGGTAATATCAGAAAATATTTAAATATTTTAAACAATCCTAATAACATTTTAGGATTAGAATATATGAAAGCATTGAAAAAAAATAACAGTATAATCGAACCTGTTGCTATTACACGATTTGAAGCTGGTTATAATGATGTTTCTTATTCTGGAAACATTGCAAGTGCCACTGCTATTAGAAACATTGTTAAAAATGGAAATTTTAAAGCATTAAGAAAATTAGTTCCAGCTCCTAGCTATGGAATTTTAATTGATAATATAAAACAAGGTCATATCATTCCTGACATTTCAGTTTTTGAAAGGCAAATAATTTATAATTTAAGAAAAATGACTTTAGATGAAATCAAAGAACTCCCTGATGTTTCAGAAGGTTTAGAACATTCTTTAAAAAAAGCAGCTAATTCTTGTAATACTATAACTGAATTTTTATCACTTATAAAATCCAAAAGATATACTTCTACCAGAATTCAGAGAATTTTGCTGTATAGTTTACTTGGAATAACAAAAAAAGACATGGCACTATCAAAAAAAGTGCAAACTCCATATATTAGAGTATTAGGTTTTACTAAACGAGGACAATTCTTACTTTCTGAAATTGCTAAAGCCAACCCTAAACTTGATATTATAACTTCTGTAAAACGTTTTGCCGATACTTCTACAAATAAAAATCTTAGGTTAATGCTTGAAAAAGATGTTTGTGCTACTAACATTTATTCGATTGGATATGACTTTGATTCTTGCAGTAATATGGATTTTACTAAAAAAATAATTACAATGTAGAATTATTTAATTAAGTATATAGAATGGCTCTATGCAAATAGTTGAGGTTGAAAAACTTTAAAAGTTTTCTACCTCAGCTTTTTTAGTATATTTATTCTATGCTATACTGCTTTGCCTAATCTATGTAAGGCATTATAAATCCCCACCATATTTCAATAGCACATATTATCGCAGAAATTGCACAAAGAATCTCTACCCATCTTTTTGTTTTCTTAGAATTGACTTGTTTTCTAGCTTTAAATTTATTTATTAATATTATTACTCCTGTTATAATAAATATTATGAATGGTAATGTTAGTGTTCCAAAAATTTTTATTTTTGTAAAAGGCGTCATTTCGATTCCACTTGTATCGCCTTCGATAGTATGTATATGAGCTGGATCCACCGCCAATGACGTGCCTTTCATTATCATCATCATTACTAAAGAAGATATTCCTATTTTCCTCCATTTACTTGGAATATTATCTAATATCTTATCTTTTTTAATCTGCTTTTTTGTTGGATATTTCATTTTATTTTCATTAGCAACATTTTTTATTTCCATAATTATTTCCCTCTTTTACTTTCTTGTTTTTGATATTTCTTTAATCCAATTATAATTTTCGTTATAAAACTTTTGTATAAATGTTTTTGAGTTTTGTTTATATAACCTTTCAGCCATTTTATCAGATACTTCAATTAAAATCTTTTCAGTTTCACATACTATTGGTGATAATTCCTGTATATTATTAGTTAAACTATAATTTCTACAAGCACACATATGCTTACACCTTGTTCTAATAGCACATTTCTTACATATTTCGTTTTCTTTGTTATTTTCTTTAATCAAATTTATTTTAGCTTTTACATCAATTCCGTCCTTGCAGTTTCCTATAATAAATCTATAATTATTTACAAATTGTATACAAGGATAAAAATTTCCATCAACTCCCACAACTATAGTACTTTTTCCTAAATTACAGTTTTCATTACAATTGTAATTTTCATCTATATATGTTTTTATTTTATCATCAATCACTGGGATTTGCACATCATCTTCTTGTAAGATTTTCTCTTCATATATTTGTGTTACTTTTCCATACTGTTCTATTATATCTTTTAAATCTTCATCATTCCAGTCTTGTGAATAATCGAATAATAAATTTATTGTTTTAAATCCAAGTTCAAATAAGTATTTGACATTTTCACTTAATTTCAATAAGTTATTCTTGGTTACTACAGTCATAGCTATAGCATCATCAAACGTTTTCAAAAGCTTTTTTGCATTTTTTTCAACAATTTTAAAAGTCTCTTCACCATAAATTGTTTGTCTATTCAAATTTTGTGTTTCTTCTGTTCCATCTATGCTATATGCAATATTAACAAAATTATTTTTTGACATATATTTTATAAATTCATCATCTAATAATGTTCCATTTGTTGTTATTCCATAATAAAATCTAGTTTTGCTTTTTTTAGTTTTTATATATTCAATAGTATCTCTTATAACATCTTTTTTTAATAGCGGTTCTCCACCATAAAAATCTATAATAGCATATTTTTCTTTTCTTTCTATTTCATAATCAATTAGTTTTTTTATGCTGTCAAATAAAATATCTTTATTTCTTTTATTTTCATAGCAATATGTACAATTCAAATTACATTTTTCTGTTAAGTAAATTATATATTCCATTTTTATCTCCTTAGTGCATATTATACAACAACTTTAGATAATCTTCAATCAATATCAAATATAAATTTTAAATCCGTGAATGGCTATTTTCAGCTTTTATCGCTCTTTGAGCTCTTCGCTTGCTTTAATTGTCGTTTTGTTTTTTCTTCTGTCAACCCTTGCATATACTTTTTTCAACCTCTTAAGTTGTTCTCTGTATTCTTTAACATTAGCATTTTCTTTTTTATTTTTTTCTCTCTCTTTCTTTTTCAAACTTTTCATAAGTCCTTCATATACCAAATAATCAACTTTATTTAATATATCATTTATTTCTTCAAAATTTTCTGTTCCAATTTTTTCTATAAATTTTTGTCTATCCCCAGTTAACATTACTTCTAATATTTCTTTTCTATACATATCATATAAAGGTTGTAGTATCTTTTTATTTATTTCACTTGTATTGATATTTTCGTGTCCTTCAGCTTTGGCATATTTTTTATCTTCAAAGAAATACAATTCCTTTTCTTTTGCAATTTCTAATGCTTCTCCTGCAATCATATCTGTAACGGTTTCATTTAATCTTTCATATTTTCTATATTTACTATTATATAAATTTATAGCTGGTTGTTTAGATACTTCTGTTTCAAAACCTACTCTATCATTTCTTGTTTCGATTATATGGCACATTTCGTGCAAATATATAAAATCTAACACTCCTCCAGCATCATTTTTAGGAGTATATAACATTATAGATATATATTTTTCTCTATTTTCTCTTTTTAGTTTAGTTGGACATACTGCCACGTTTTGTAGTAGCATTGATATAGCAAAATTTCTTTTATATTCTTCTGAGATTAAGTCTGTGTCAAAGTTTCTTTTAAATTCATCTGAATTATATATATAATCTAATTCTTCGTCATCAAAAGTGCTTTTTCTTTTTTCTTCTCTTTTTATATACTCGTCATATATCGTTGCTATTTCCGCTTCATATCTTCTGTATTCTTTTTCTATCTTTTTATATTCATCATAATATGGTTTTATTTGTTTGAGAAATTCTATATATTCTTGCGATTTGCAAAATTCGTCAAATGACCACTCATCTATTTCTTCATATTCTTCTCCTCTAAAAGCATTAATAAAATTTATTTTATTTCTTCTAGCAATTTCGTCATTTGATGGATTATCATATTTAATAAAAAATGGAGCCACTCCATATAGAGGAACTTCACTTGGAATGCTAAGTGCCGTTTTATCCACATATTTTCCAATTAAGTGGCTTATTGCTTCATCATTTTCAGGAATATCAATACCTAGTTCTCTCAGATATTTTACATATAATTTTTTTGCTTTGCAATCTAATAAATAATTTTTATAACGTTTTACTCCTTCAACTGTTAAATAATACACATAATAAGCTGAATTTATTTTTTCAGCAATTTGTTTTTTATTTTCTCTTCCGAAAATTTCACTGTATATTTCAATAACTTCTGGAATATGTTTTCTAAGATTTATTTCAAATATGTTCATTTTTCACCAGCCTTGTTTTATTATCAATTTTTATTTGAATATATTTTTACAATATGTAGCCAATTTATTAATTACTTTTCAAGCTCTTTTTATTTTCTTTTTCTAGTTGTTTTAGACTCTTATTAGGTGTAGGTAACTTCTCTGGCATAGTTCCGCCCTGCTTGTTTAATAGCTTCTCTAACTATTTTCCCAATTTTATTATGAGTGTCGCAAGCTTTCTTCTCTGTATCAACTTTATCTCTTTTTAATCTTGACTCTGTTTGTGTAATTCGAAATAAATTAGCTGCCAACTCTTCACTTCCCATATTATCTAAAATATCTTCTCTATATCTTAATCCTTTTCTTGTAGCTATATCAGCAGCTGTTTCTCCATTATATAGCCCTTTATACCCTGCATTATGAAATTTATCAAAATTTTTAACTCCCGCATTTTTAGCTGCTTTGTTAAGTGAATAATTTCCCTTCTTCGTTAAGCTTCTTTGATAAAATCTCTTTTCCTCTTCTGTTAATGAAGTATATTCTTCTTCGCTAATTTCTTGTTTTCTAGTTTGGATTGCAAAATATGTTTGTGCAAGAGCAATAACTTTTTTTCTTGCATCCCCGTTTTGTGCTATTAAATAACAGGCATAACGTGTTAATTTGTAATCTTTTATTAATACTTTTGCATTATTGGCACGCTTCGACAACTTGTCGACGTCGACAAAATGTTCATTTATACTAAACTCACTATTCTTACAAGCTTCTTTTGCTTTGTTTATCACATTTTCAAATTTTCTCCATTCTTTATAATTTAAAACTAGTTGTAATTCTCTGGCATTCCAATATTCTATTCCGTTTTCATCAATATGTTTTATATCTTCAAAATTTTGATTATTATAGTTCTCATTTTTATCTAATTCATTCATTGAAATCAACTCCGCTTCTTTTATAGCTATTTTATTGCCATTGCTAATCCCGCATTTCCTTTTTCTTTATTGGTTTGAAATTTTATTTCCATCTTCCGAATTTTTGTTCGTCACTACCGTAAAAAATAAAATACAATTTCTTGTATTTTATGGTGGGCAGGGAAGGATTCGAACCTTCGTACTCGAATGAGAACAGATTTACAGTCTGCCGCCTTTAGCCACTCGGCCACCTACCCATATATTAAATTAAAATGGTGCTCCCTCAAGGATTCGAACCTTGGACCCACCGGTTATGAGCCGGTTGCTCTGACCAACTGAGCTAAGGGAGCACATACTTCTACTCAAGACAAGTAAAAGTATATATCATTTTATTTTAATTGTCAAGCAATTTTTTATATTTTTTCACAATTTTCCAAATTTTTTTAATAACTTGTAATATTTATTGATTTTTAAGTATCTTATCTATTGTAAATAGTTTAATTATTTTATAATATTTTTTACTCTTTCAATTTGTTTCATAACTTGTTCTGCTGCAGGCCCTCCTACAACATTTCTCTTATTTACGCAATTGATTAAATCTATTGCTTCATAAACGTCTTCTTCAAATTTATCACTGTATTCTTTAAACTCTTCCAACTTTAGATTTTCTAATGTTGTATCATTTTTTATACAATATTTTACTAAGCTACCTGTAATTTTATAGGCATCTCTAAATGGTATTCCTTTTTCTACTAGATAATCAGCACAATCTGTTGCATTTATAAATCCTTTAGCTGCTGCCTTTTTCATATTATCTTTAAGTACAGTCATTGTTTTTACTAATGGATTTAATGTTGTTATACATAAATTAACTGTATCTAAAGCGTCGAATATTGCTTCTTTGTCTTCTTGCATATCTTTGTTATATGCAAGTGGTGTTCCTTTCATTACAGTTAACATCGCCATTAAGTCTCCATATACTCTTCCTGTTTTTCCCCTGATTAATTCTGTAATATCAGGGTTTTTCTTTTGAGGCATTATTGAAGAACCAGTGGCAAATGCGTCGTCTAATTCTACAAATTTAAATTCCCAAGATGACCACATAACTATTTCTTCACTTATTCTTGATAAATGCATCATTATCATTGATATGTCTGATAATAATTCTATTACATAATCTCTATCAGATACTCCATCTAAACTGTTATTTGTAACACTTGCAAAGCCTAGTTCTTTAGCTTCATATTCTCTGTCTAGGTTATATGTCGTTCCTGCTAAAGCACAACTTCCTATTGGTGATACATCCATTCTATTATATGTTTGGCTTAATCTTTCTTCATCACGTAAAAACATTTCTACATATGCCATTAGGTGATGTCCAAATGTTACTGGTTGAGCTCTTTGTAAATGTGTATATCCTGGCATTATTGTTTTTGTGTTTTCTTCTGCTTTTTCCACAAATGTTGCAATTAATTCTTTTAGTTCTTTTTGGATCTCAAGGATTGCATCTTTTAAATACATTTTTATGTCTAATGCAACTTGGTCATTTCTGCTTCTTGCTGTGTGGAGTTTTTTTCCACTTTGACCTATTCTCTTAGTTAATTCTGCTTCTACAAACATATGAATGTCTTCTGCATTAGGATCAAGTTTTAAATTTCCGCTTTCTATATCTTCTAGAATTTCTTCTAAACCTTTAAGTATTTTTTCTTTGTCATCTTCTCCTATTATTCCTTGTTTTGAAAGCATTTTTGCATGTGCCATACTTCCTTTTATGTCATGTTTGTACATTTTATGGTCAAATTTTATTGAAGAATTAAAATCGTTTGTTCTAGAGTCAATTTTCTTTTCAAATCTTCCATCCCACATTGCCATTGTTCTTTACCTCTCTTCCTTATTTATTAATATTATTTTTCTTTTCCATCTTTGCTCTTATTTTTGTTGGTAAAGCATATAAATTTATAAATCCTGCTGAATCTTTTTGATCGTATTCGTCATCTTCATCAAATGATGCTGTTTTTACTGAATATAATGAATATGGGCTTTCTAATCCATTCGGAATTATATTTCCTTTATATAGTTTTAATCCTACTTTTCCTGTTACTGTTTCTTGTGTTTTATCTACAAAAGCTTGGATGGCTTCTCTTAATGGTGTATACCATTGAGCATTATATAGGATTTCTCCCATCTTAGCAGCTACTCCTTGTTTAAAGTGCATTGTTTCTTTGTCTAAGCATATTGTTTCTAATAATGAATGTGCTTTATATATAATTGTTCCTCCTGGTGTTTCATATACTCCTCTTGACTTCATTCCTACTAGTCTATTTTCTACCATATCTAGAATTCCTATTCCATTTTCTCCACCTATTTTATTTAATTTTTCTATAATGTCAACTAAATTCATTTTTTCGCCATTTAATGCAACTGGTAAACCTTTTTCAAATTCTAGTTCTATTATAGTTTCTTCATCTTTTGCTTTTTGTGGAGTAACTCCCATTTCTAATATTTTATCATAATTTGGAACATTTGCAACATCTTCTAAATCTAAACCTTCATGTGATAAATGCCATAAATTTTTATCTTTTGAATAATTTGTCTCTCTATTTATTTTTAGTGGAATTTTATGGTCTTCTGCATATTTAATTGCGTCTTCTCTACTTTTTATATCCCATTCTCTCCAAGGCACTATTACAGGCATATCTGGATCAAATGATTTTATTGCTAATTCAAATCTTACTTGATCATTTCCCTTTCCTGTACATCCATGGCAAATTGCATCTGCTCCTTCTTTTTTTGCAATTTCTACTAATTTCTTAGCTAGCAACGGTCTTGTAAATGGTGTTCCTAATAAGTATTCTCCTTCATATGTTGCTCCAGCTTTTATTGTTGGAGCAACAAAATCATTTACCATTTCTTCTTTTAAATCTAATACATATAATTTTGATGCTCCAGTATTTTTAGCTTTTTCTTCAAGCCCTTCTAGTTCATAATCCCCTTGTCCAACATTTCCTGTAACTGCTATTACTTCACAGTTGTTATAGTTTTCCTTTAACCATGTTATTATTACAGATGTATCTAATCCACCTGAATATGATAATACTATTTTTTTATAACTCATAATTATCCCTCCATATTTTTATTTTCGATGATTTGTGAAATTATATACAAAAAAAGACGTCTCCTACAAAGAGACGCCTATATAAACGTGGTACCACTCTAATTATTTATATATTTTTATTTATATATAAATCACTCTTCTCTATAACGCCGAGTCCGCGAACTATGATACTAGATTAATATTTTTCCCATAGTCACTCATAAGTTCTTTTCATTTTGCATTTCACATGTTAGCTCTCACTCTACCTAACTCGCTGTTGCTTCTTTACAAAATTACTCTCTTAATCATCGATTTTTTTATTTACATAATAATATCTACTTTCTCAGTATAACAAACTTATTTTTAATTGTCAACACTTTTTTGTTAAAAAATTTCTTCTACCCTTGTAACAAGTTTTGCTCCTTGCTTTATTAAGTCATTAGTTCCTACTGAATTAACTGAGTTTATATTCCCTGGCACAACATATACATCTCTACCTTGTTGTAATGCAAAATCTATAGTAATTAATGTTCCACTTTTGACTCTTGCTTCTATTACCAAAACTCCTTTTGATAAACCACTTATAATTCTATTTCTTGCTGGAAAATTAAACTTTTCTGGTTTTGTTCCTAATGGATATTCTGATATTATGCAACCTCCTGATTTTATGATTTTTTCCTCTAGGTATTTGTTTTCTTTAGGGTATATTATATCAATTCCATTTCCTACAACCGCAATTGTTTTTCCACATATATCATTGCCATTATGCATCATTGCGCCTAAATTACCAATGTGTGCATAAGTATCTATTCCCCTTGCTAACCCACTAATAATATTTATCCCTTTTGTGGATAAGTTATATGCAAAATATTTTGCCGCTTCTTCTCCATATTTACTTGAATTTCTACACCCAACTATTGCTATGTTTTTTCCATTTAAAATTTCTGCATTTCCTTTTATGTATAAACTTATCGGTGGATCATATATTTGTTTTAAAATTTGCGGATATTTTTTGTCATTTATACTAATTATATCTATTTTATATGTTTGCATATATTTTATATGTTTGTATATTTGTTCTTTTATATTTTTATCCAGTATTTTTTTTGCCAATTCTTTTCCAATGCCTCTAACTTTTAATAACTCACTTTCTGTTAGATTATAAATTTTTTTTGGATTACCATATTCTTGTAGTAACTCTAACTTTTTTCTGCTTCCCAGGCCTTTTATTAAGCTAAGCCACACCCAATAGCTTTTTTCTTCTATATTTTCTATATCTATTCCTTCTTTCTATATATTAATTGGAGAACTTTACTATAATATAAAAAGAGCATTAATAATAATGCCCCCATTTTTATTATAAATTTGATTTTTCTTTTTTCTGTTCCTCTGTTGCTTTTATAACATTACTCATAAGCATTGCTATAGTCATTGGTCCTACTCCTCCAGGAACCGGTGTTATATAGCTTGCCTTTTTTTGAACGTTTTCAAAGTCAACATCTCCCACTAATTTTCCTTTGTCATTTCTGTTTATTCCGACATCGATAATTATTACGCCATTTTTTACCATATCAGCTTTTAAAAATTCTGGTTGGCCAATAGCAGAGATTATAATATCTGCTTGCCTAGTCATATCACTTAAGTTTTTTGTTCTAGAATGACAAGTTGTAACTGTTGCATTTTTTTGTAAACAGCATTGAATTAGTGGTTTTCCAACTATATTACTTCTTCCCAATATTACCACATGTTTACCACTTAAGTCAATATTATATTCTTCAAACATTTTCATTACTCCATTTGGAGTGCATGAAACAAATGTATCTTCACCTATGCATAATTTTCCTATACTAGCTGGTGTAAACCCATCTACATCTTTTATATATGTTATTGTTTTAAAGGCTTCATTAATGTTCAAATGTGCCGGAATCGGACTTTGCAATAAAATTCCGTTTACAGTTTTGTCTTGATTTAGTTTCTTAATTAAATTTATTAATTCCTCTTGTGTTGTGTTTTCATTTAATAAATATTCTTCATATTTTACGCCAACTTCTTCACATGCTTTGCTTTTATTTCTAACATACACTTTTGAGGCTGGGTTGTCTCCGACCATTATGACTGCTAATTTGGGTTCTATCCCTCCTTGTTTTAATTCATCACATTTTATTTTTAAATTTGCTCTAATTTTTTTTGCTAAAGCTTTTCCATCAATTATTACCGCCATTTTTTCTTCTTATATGGTTATAGCCATACTCTCCTTATTTAATATTTTTAATAATTTTATATTTGCTTATTATTTAATTAATTTCCTATTTTCATTTATCTTTGGTTATATTCCCACTTTTTACTAAAGACATCTTCAATCTATAATTCATAACTTGCTTTATATTCTATATCTTCCATATATGGAAACATTTCTTTCACTCTTTTTAGTGTAAGCATTGTCATTCGTGGTTGTGGATTTCTTTTGTATTCTGATAATAATTTTTGTGTGTAACAATTTTCTGCTGTTTTAAATAATAAATATCTATTTCCAACATATGTGTAATATATTTGATATCCATCTCTTAAATCTACCCACATTTTTTCAAAAGTGTAATCTTCCATACTTCCTCCATTTTTCATTTTATACTTAATATTTTTAACTTTTCTACCTTTTATTTTATCATATTCCCAAATTCTTTTTCTGTTAATATTGTTATTCCAAGGCTTTGCGCTTTTGTTAACTTACTACCGGCATCTTCACCTGCTAACAAATAATCTGTCTTTTTAGATACAGAACCAGAAACTTTTCCACCAAATTTTTCTATTAAATCTCCGGCTTCTTTTCTTGTATAATTCTCCAAACTTCCTGTCAATACAAATATTTTTCCATCAAATCTGTTATCTATTATATCTTCTTCATGTTGCATATTTACCCCTGCTTCTTTTAGCTTATTTATTAAGTCTATTGTTTGATCTTGTAAAAAGAATTCTCTTATGCTGTTTGCAACTATTGGTCCAATGTCATCTATTAGAGCTAATTCTTCTGAAGTAGCCTCCATTAAATTATCTATATTTTTATATTTTTTAGCTAATATTTTTGAAGCTTTAGTTCCTACATGTCTTATTCCAAAAGCTGTTATTAATCTTGATAAATCATTTTGCTTACTTGCATTTATACTGTTTATTAAATTTGATGCAAATTTTTGACCATTTTTCTTTAATGATGCAATTTCTTCAAATTGCAGAGTATATATGTCTGCCATATTACTAATTAAATTTTTATCTAGTAATTGTTTTATTATAGATTCTCCTAATCCATCTATATTCATCGCTTCTCTTGATACAAAATGAACTAAATTTCTAAATAATTTAGCCGGACATTCTATCCCTGTACATCTAACAGCTGCTTCTCCTTCTTCTCTTACAGCCTCTGCACCACACACAGGACATACTTTTGGCATCTCGAAGTCTTTTTCTTTTCCTGTTCTTTTTTCTACAATTACTTTTACTATTTCCGGAATTACATCACCTGCTTTTTGTATTACTACTGTATCTCCAATTTTTAAGCCTTTTTCTTTTATAAAGTCTTCGTTGTGTAATGTTGTTTTTGATATTTTAGAGCCTGCGACTACCACTGGTTCGAGTATTGCCATTGGAGTTATTACGCCTGTTCTTCCTACTTGGCAAATAATGTCTTTTACAATTGTTTCTTTAGTTTCTGGTGGGTATTTATATGCAATTGCCCATCTTGGTGTTTTTGCTGTTGTTCCTAAGATTTCTCTGAATTTTAAGTCATCAACTTTTACAACTGCTCCATCTATTCCAAATGTCAAGTTTTCTCTGTCATCTCCTATTTTTTTTATTGCTTTTTCTATTTCTTCCATACTGCAACAAGCAATACGTACAGGATTAACATTAAATCCTAATTTTGCCAAATATTCTAGTTCTTCAAAGTGTGAATTAAATTCTTTTCCTTCTATTTTTTGAACATTAAAAATATAAATATCTAGTGGTCTTTTTTTAGTTATTTTACTATCTAATTGTCTTAATGAACCTGCTGCGGCATTTCTTGCATTTGCAAATAATTCTTCTTCGTTTTCTTCTCTTTCTTGGTTCATTTTTTCAAAATCTTTTTTACTTATAAAAACTTCTCCTCTAACCGTTATATCTATATTTTCGTTAAGTTCCATTGGAATTGTTTTTACTGTTTTTAAATTTTCTGTTACATCTTCACCTACTTGTCCGTTTCCTCTTGTTGCTCCTCTTACAAATTTTCCGTTTTTATATTCTAATGCTGCTGATAATCCATCTATTTTTGTTTCTACTACATATGTTCTATTTTGTATCCCATTTTCTTTTGCTTTTTCGTTTATTTTATTAACATATTCTTCCATTTCTTTTATACTAAATACGTCTTGCAAACTTTGTAATGGTACTTCATGTGTTACTTTTTCAAACCCTTCTTTTATATGTCCCCCAACTTTTTGGGTTAATGATTCTTTTGATTTAAATTCTGGGAACTCTTTTTCCAAATTTCGTAATTCTACCATCAACATATCATACTCAAAGTCTGATATTTCTGGTTTATCATCATCATAATATTTTCCTGCATAATATTCTGTTTTTTTTCTTAATTCTTCAATTCTCTGTTTAGCTTCATTTTTCTTCATCTTAGGCACCTCTTAATTCGCTATTTTTAACTAGTCTCATTATATACAATTTTGGCAAAAAAATAAAGGAATTTTTATAAATTCCTTTATTGATTTATTTAAAAATAATACTTTATATGAGAATGTACTAAAACTCTAATATTATATTTTTATCTACTCAGCTTTTGCAAGGATAATCAATCTTGCTTTACTATCGTCTGTACAAGTTGACAAAGTGACTTCTGCTTTTCCACCTGTGTCTCTTTGATAGAACGATGTATCAGTGTCTGATGTTTCAAATTTATCATATATTGTATATGTCAATTTTTTTCCAGAGTTGTCTGTTATGTATATTTTATCTCCATTTTTCAATTTTTTATTATTAGAGAAAAACATTCCATTTCTATAGTTATGTCCTATAATAACTGAATTTCCTGGTTGATTTAGTCCTGCTCCCCATTGAAAAGCTACTGCTGTTTCAATAGATTTTTTTGTTACCTTTTCTAATACAGGATATTTAAAATTTGTTGCTGGAATTTCCATTGTTCCAAGCATTCCAAATCCCTTATATGTTTTTTTTGTTCCTGAACTTGTACTAGAAGAATCATTACTTGTTATTTGATCAAATGGGTTAGTATCATTAGTCGTATTTGTTGTATTTGTATTATCTTCAGCTCCTACTTCACCATTAAAATTATCTACTTCTTTTGCCGCATCATTTGATAATACATAATTTTGATAATATTGGAAAGCTAAAAATCCTAATAATCCAATTATTGCTATTATTACTATTGCTAGTATTACTGTTAATACTTTGCTATATTTACTCTCAAACATATTCTTTACCTCCGTATACATCAACTATTACTATTATAACATATGTACTATTAAAAATAAACCCTTTATCATTAAACTTTTTTATGTCTAATGATAAAGGATTTTTTTATTTTAAAATTTTTTCTCCTAATTTTCTTCCTCCAAGTATATGGAAATGTAGGTGCATTACTGTTTGTCCTGCATCTTTTCCACAATTTGATATAACTCTATAACCCTGTTCTGCAATACCTTGCTCTTTTGCAATTTTCTTTATTGCAAAAAATATTTTTCCAATTAAATTTTCATCTATTTCTTCTATTTCATTCATTGATTTAATATGCTTTTTAGGTACTACCAAAATATGAACTGGTGCTTCTGGATTTATATCTTTAAACGCATATACAAATTCGTCTTCATATACCTTTGTTGAAGGTATATCACCTTTTATTATTTTACAAAATAAACAATCTTCCATAATTTACCTCTTTTATAAATTTAAAATTTTAGAATTCTAAGCTTATTAATATCATATACTATTTTTCTAATGTCCATTAACCCATTTTTATTTAATTAAAACAGCTTTTATTCTCCTAACTCCTGAAGAACTTGATTCTTCTTTCTTGATTTTAAATGTTCCTAATTCACTTGTATTTTCTACATGTGGTCCTCCACATAATTCTTTAGACACATTTCCTATTGTATATACAGTTACTATATCAGGATATTTCTCAATAAACATACATTCTGCACCTGATTTTATTGCATCTTCCTTTTTCATTTCTTGCTTTGTTACAGGTAATCCTTCTTGTATCCATTCATTTACTAAATCTTCTATTTTTTTCTTCTCTTCGTCTGTCAATTTGTGATCACAGTTAAAGTCAAATCTCATTCTATCTACAGTTATGTTGGAACCTCTTTGATGTGCATCTGTTCCTAATACTTTTTTAATTGCGGCATTTAATAAGTGTGTAGCTGTATGATATGCTGTTGTTACTTCGTTTTGCTCTGCTAGTCCACCTTTAAATTTTTGTTCTGACCCTGCTCTTGATTTTTCTTGATGTTTTTTAAATAATTCATTAAATTGTTTTATATCAATTTCATATCCATTTTCACTTGCAAGCTCTTTTGTTACTTCTGGAGGAAATCCATATGTATCATATAATTTAAATACTACATCACCTGGAATCGTTTTTTTGTCTTGCATTTTATTTATTACTTTTTCAAATTCTTTTTCACCTTTATTTAATGTTTTTACAAATTTGTCTTTTTCCTCTATTATTACTGCTTTTATTGTTTTTTCATTTTTGGCTAATTCTGGATACATTTCATTTAAATTTTCTACATAAACATCAATTAATGTTGTTAACTCATTTAGGTCGATTTGTAATTTGTTCATATGTCTTATCATTCTTCTTATTAATCTTCTTAAGACATATCCTCTATCTAAGTTACTTGGTCTCCCGCCATCAGCAATTATCATCATACTTGAACGCAAATGTTCTGATATAATCCTTCTACTTTCTATGTTATCAACTTTTTGTAGTTCTTGCAATTTATCCATTACAGGTTTGAATAATTCTGTATCAAATGGTGTTTCTTTTCCTTGTAATAGCATAGTCATTCTTTCAAGGCCTAATCCTGTATCAACATTTCTTTGTTTTAATTTTGTGTAAATTCCTTTTTCATCTTTGAAATATTCCATAAATACATTATTCCATATTTCAACATATTTTCCACAATCACAAGATGGTTGGCAATCTGGTCCACATGCAGGTTTTCCTGTATCATAAAACATTTCTGTATCTGGTCCACATGGTCCTTCTTCTCCGGCTATCCACCAGTTGTCATCTTTTCCATAATAATAAATGTGACCATCTAATATTCCTGCTTTTTTCCAAGCATTTGCTGCAACTTCGTCTCTTGGACAATCTTCATCTCCAGCAAAAACTGTTACTGATAATTTTTCTACTGGAATTCCTAGTTCTTTTGTTAAAAACTCAAAGCTCATAGCTATTGATTCTTCTTTAAAATAATCTCCTAATGACCAATTTCCAAGCATTTCAAAATATGTTAGGTGACGGTTATCTCCTACTTCGTCTATGTCATTTGTTCTAACACATTTTTGAAAATCGGTTAGTCTTTTTCCCTCTGGATGTGGTTGTCCCAATAAATATGGCACTAATGGTTGCATTCCTGCTGTTGTAAATAATACTGATGGGTCATTTTCTGGTATTAGTGGTGCAGATGGAATTACTGTATGTCCATGATTTTTAAAAAAGTTTAAATATTTATTTCTTATTTCTATTGCTTTCATTATAAGTCTTCCTTTCTCTTTTTTTGCTTATAAAATTATACTTCAAAACAAGCAAAAAATCAAGAAATTTTTAGTTTTTCTATTTTCTTTTCTGTTAGACCTGTGCTCTTTTTATTTATGGAATTGACATTTTCATTTGCAATAGTTTTTCGGCAACCTCTTTTTTACTATTATACAAATAAAAAAACAAGTTAATTAATCCAACATTTAGTTCGACATTTTAACTTGTTCTTATTTTTATATATCCATTTGACTGCCTAAAAAGGTTGCCGCAGATTGTGCTACTTTTTGTTCCACTTCAGTCATCTTTTTATTTGGTTCTTTTGACATTAATATTACAGTTCCTATTGTATCTCCATTTGATATTATAGGATATACAATTTGGGCATTATTCTTTTTTTCTTGGTTGTCATTTCGTATTATTGGCATTGCTGTATTACTATTATTATTACTTGTATATATTTCTTTGTCTTCCATTAGTTTTTCTAATTCTTTGCTTATATCTTGTTCCAAATATTCTTTTTTAGAACCTCCTGATACAGCAATAATTGTGTCTTTATCTGTTATGCAGGCCATATGTCCTGTTGTTTTTGATAATGTTTCCGCATATCCTGATGCAAATTCTGATAATTCCCCTATTGGAGAATACTTTTTCAAAATTATTTGGCCTTCTCTGTCTGTAAATATTTCCAGCGGTTCTCCTTCCTTTATTCTAAGTGTCTTTCTTATTTCTTTTGGTATAACAACTCTGCCTAAATCATCTATTCTTCTTACAACTCCAGTTGCTTTCATAATTTTCCTCCCTTGCTTTCGTTTTGCTTTTATATTCTTATTATTACAAAAAAGGGGAAAATTATTCATAATTAGAAATTGTTATTCAATTCCTGGTAAAACACTCGTTTCAGTATTTTCTGGTTTTTTAGGCAAAAAGCTTGTTTTATATTTACTTAATATATATTCTAACGTTTCTGCAAACTCTTTTAGCATAACATATTTTATGCTTGGTTCTTTTCCTTTTAAGTAATCTTCTATTATTTGTTTTAATTGTTTGATATTTTTCATTTCTGGTTCAATTTTCTTGGCATTTTTTTCTACTCTATCTATTAATTTTTCTTTAATTAAAACTATGTCTTCATTACTTGCACATGATATTCTTTGGAACAATTGGAATGGATCATAATATTTAAATATTGGAACCTCCATACAATACTTATCAAATTTTTCATAGAATTGTTCCATTCTCATTGGAATACATTTCATTATATCTTCTGCTTTTTCTTTATTCATTTTCTCTAATAATTGTTCATTTAGCATATTGAAATGTTTTAATATATCTTCCATATCTTCAGCAACTTCTTCTATTGCTATTTTTCCTAATTCCTCTTTCACATTTGAACAATATTCAGAAGATAATGATGCAATATTCATTCCATTGAAAAATACGCTTTTTAATGTTTTTAAATCATAATCAATTAAATTTTTTCTTGAAAAATAGCTAAAATATGCAAACATTTTTACCATATCTATTAGTTTTAATTTTCCTTCTTTTACGTCTTCTAGTATTTCTTTTATTACACCTTCAAACTGGTCATCAGATATTTTCCAATATTCTTCTGTAAGTAATCTTTTATATGCAGGTAAATTCTCTGTATCTACTGTATTTCTTATAGTTTCCATATTTTCTTTAAATAATTTCATATCAAATATACGTGTTCTTACATAGTATTCTATAAATTTAAAGAAACGATATTCTGATTTAAAATTGTAATAATAATTATTGTCAAATTCTTTTATATAAAATTGTCTGTTATCCATAAGAATTCTTGATGATACTAATATTGATTTATATTCTTCATTGTCTTTAATATTTATAAATTTATCTTTAGTTACTTTTCCTGCTTTTATTTCAAAAGATATTGCTATTGTAAATATAAGCATTGTTTGCATTACTCTATGGCTTGTATTAGGATATGAGGCATTTACCATTTCATAGATTTTTTTAAAATCATTTAACGCGTGTTTTAAGATTCTTAAGTTTCTTGTTCCGCTTCTTTCAAATGTTGATATTATTAATTTAGTGTTTTCTCTTAAAAATCTAATCAAGTCTGGATTATTTTCATATCTCATTAAAATTCCGTTAATTATATAATCAAATTTAGGAGCATATTCAAAAGTTTCACCAATTAATTTTTCTTTTATTCTTTCATAATCATTTGCTTTATCAAATACATGCTCTATTTTATCTTGTATTTTTTCAACTATTGGTTTATCTGCCTTTGTTAATTCATTTTGTTTATCTAACAAATAAGTAGCTATAAATGTTTTCATTTCCAAGTTTGAACTTTTTAGTTTTGTTGCTAGTTCTTTTTCATTACATATGATTATTGTTTTTATATGGTCATGCTCAACAAAGTTATTAATATAACCCAAAATATCAATAACATCTACATTTGCCCTTTCTAAGTCATCAAAGCATAGTACTTTATCATCAGTTGAGAAAAAGTCTGAATAATCAACTCTGTCTCCATTTTGAGTAACGCCAAAAAAGTTTGCCATATCAATTCCTGTTTTTGCATATTCTGGAATAGTTTCTTGCCCATTTGCAGCCATAAACTTTCTTAAATTTTTATCCATTAATTGCGTTGTTTCTATAAAGATTTTTTTGCTTATTTCTTCTAAGTTAGAGATTCCATATAAGGACATATATATAGTTGTATAGCTTTTACCATTTAGTTGCATTGATTCAATTTTTTTTCTTATTTTGTTATTCCAAAAATGTGTTTTTCCTGAACCCCATTCTCCATTTAGCATTACTGCATAATCTGTATAATCTGACCTTATATAATCTAAAATGCTTTCTACTAAGTCTTCCATATTCTGAAATTCCTCCTTTGTACTTGTTCTTATTATATTTAATCTTTAGCAATCACAAGTACTGAAATTGATTTTGGACGTGCCTGTTGTAATACTCTTGCACATTCGTTTACAGTACTTCCTGTTGTATAAATATCATCTATCAAAATAATATTTTTATTTTTTATATTTTTGCTATCGATTAATTTATATACTCCTTGTATATTTGCTTTTCTTTCTTCTTTATTAAGCTTACTTTGCTCAATAATATTCTTATTTTTTATTATACTTCTATTTTGTAATTTCAACATTGTATTTCTAGATATTTCCCTTGCAAGAAGATAACTTTGGTTATATCCTCTTTCTTTATATCTTTTGTTGCTAATTGGAACTGGTACAATTGTATCATAACTTTTTATAAATTCAAAGAATTTTTTGTTTTTTAACATAAAATTTACAAAAGTTTTATATGTATATGATTTTTCCTGGAATTTATATCTTAATATTGTTTTTCTTATTATTCCCTCATATTTGAAAATGTATAAAAGTTCATTAAAATTTTTTGATTCTTTTTGGAATTTTTCGACTTTAAATTCTGCTCGATTTTTTAGCATATTTTCACACTTTTGACATAAATAGTTTTGATTTAATTTTCCACATATTCCACAGACTGGTGGATAAATAAGATTTAAAATTTGTTCTAATATAACTTTTCCTCCTTTTTATATATAATAGAAAAGCTCCTATATAGGAGCTTCTTTGTTTAGAAAGGCTAAAAATAAGTTATTACAATTATAAGCACTAATGCAGTAGCAGCTGCACAAAAATTGCTTTCAAATGCTAATAAAGCAATAAAAATTGCTGTTAATGACATAATGATTGCTACTTTTGCAAGAATTGCTACTGCTTTCTTAAAAAACGTATTTGTCATTTTTTTCCTTTCTCTTTCCCTTGTTCTAATTTTTAACAAAGGTTACTACAAATGCGTCTTTTTATTATACCACTAATTAAGTTTTAAATCAACACTTGTTTGTAAATTTACATAAAATTTTACTGATGAATTGTACCAGTTGCTTAAATCCTTTAAAATATTTTTTACAATCTTTTTATCAGTAACTTGATTTTACATTTTCAATTTATCAAATTATATTGAGATGCTTTATAATTCTCTTAATTTATGTTCTAGTCCTGTATTTCGTTTTCTACTATCAATATTTTGTATCATAAATTCTATTACTTTTTCTGTACTAACTATTATAAGAAGTTTTTTTGCTCTTGTTATTCCTGTATATAATAGATTTCTTGTAAGTAGCATTGGTGATGTTGGAGGTATTACCATTATTACGACATCAAATTCACTTCCTTGTGCTTTATGTATTGTTATTGCATAACTATGTTCTATTTGGTCTAGTTCTGAAAATTCATATAAAACTTTTTTATTGTCATCAAATTGTATTTCTATTTGTTTTTCCTTTTCATCTATGTTTATTATGGTTCCAATTTCTCCATTAAATACACCATTTCCTATTTCCTTATTAGATGTTCCTTTTGTCCTATTTTCTCCTTTTTCCCAATAAATATCATAGTTGTTTTTTATCTGCATTACTCTGTCGCCTCTACGAAATACAGCTCCCTGACTTGCCTTTTCTGGTAAATTATTTAAATTGGGATTTAATTGTGACTGTAATACTTTGTTTAATTCTTTTGTTCCTAATATTCCTTTTTTCGTAGCTGACAATACTTGTATGTTCTGAAAAAAATCATAGTCTCCATATTTTTCTAATCTGCCTGTGCATAAAGATATAACTTGTGCCAACATTTTTTCTTGTGTATTTTCTTTTATAAAGAAAAAATCTTCTTCTACATCTTCTGTTATTTCTTCTTTACTTAAGAATTTTTCTCCATTATTTACTTTATGTGCATTTAAAATTATCTTACTTTTCGCAGCTTGTCTAAAAATTTTGTCTAATCTAATTGTTTCTATTTTTTCTGAATTTATTAAATCTTTTAATACACTTCCTGGTCCTACAGAGGCTAATTGATCTATGTCTCCTACTAACACCAATTTGGTCCCTTGATATACACATTTTAATAGATAATTCATTATAAACATATCCATCATTGACACTTCGTCAACTATTATTACATCAGCATCTATTGGTGCACCTTGATATTCTCTTGTATCTTTAAATAAATTGTCTTCATCTAATTTTCCTATTTCCAATAATCTATGTAATGTTGATGCCTCTTTTCCTGTTGTTTCTGTCATTCTTTTTGCGGCTCTTCCTGTTGGAGCTGCTAATACTACTTTTTTACCATAATCTTCATATAATTCTATTATGTTTTTTATTATTGTTGTTTTTCCTGTACCTGGACCGCCTGTTATTATTGTTACATTGTTATTGTTTACAATTTCAATTGCTTCTTTTTGTTTTTCTGATAATTCGATTTTTGAATTTTCTTCTATGTATTTCAATTTACTTTTTAAGCCTGATATTTTTTTCATATTTGGAGCTTCTTGCAATTTTTTTATTCTTATTGCTATTTCCTCTTCTGCCGCATAATATATATATAGATATATATATTCTATATTGTTTCTTTTTTCTAAAACTATTTCTTCCTTGGCATTTAAATTTATTAGCGCATTTTCTATCTGCTCATTTGTTACATCTAATAGTTGAATTACAAATTCAATTAAATTGTCTTTTACTACACAACTATTTCCATTGTATGTAGCCCTTACTAATCCGTATTTAATCCCACTAGCAATCCTTCTTTCATTGTCATAACTAATTCCTAAGTCTAATGCCATCTTGTCAATTTGTTTAAAATCAACATTTTTAGCTATATCCATTAAGATATATGGGTTTTCCTCTATTTTTTCAATTGCTTCTGTTCCTAATAAATCATATACCTTTTTGGCATATTCAGCTCCTATTCCGAACTTTTCTAGAAATCCTACTATTTGCCATACTTCCCAGTTTTCTACAAAACTGGCTGACATTTCTTGTGCTCCTTCTTTAGATATTCCACGTATTTCTGCTAGTCTTTCTGGTTGATGTTGGAATACATATATTGTTTCTTCTCCAAATTTTTTTATTATCCTTTTAGCTATTGCTGCTCCAATTCCTTTTATATTACCATTTGCTAAATATTTTTCTAATGCTGCTGTAGTTTGTGGCATAACTTTTTCAAATGTATCTACTTTAAATTGTCTGCCATAATCTTTATGTTCTACAAATCTTCCTATTAGTTTTAATGTATCTCCAATATTTATAAAAGGTAAATAACCCACAACTGTTACCACTTCTTCGTCAGTTTCCATTTCAGCAATTGTATAACTATTTATTTTATTAGTATAAATTATTGTTATAATTTCTCCGGTTATTTCCATTACTTTCTCCTTTTTACTGCTTTTTAGTCTATCATAATTATTGGCCTTTTTCAAGATTTTTATATGCTATTCCACTTACATTTACTTATCATTTCACCTTATAATTGCATACTATTAACCTTGTAAGTCATACTGCAATGTATCAAACTAACATATTAACTTACTTAATTTTCGTCGATATTATCTATTAAATCTTTACATTCTTTCCAACTTAGTATTTGCAAACATTCATAATCCTTGGACATCTTTTTTAATATATCTTTTGTTTGGTCTTCTGATTTTAAATCTACTGCCATTATATTTTTTACATATTCTTCTTTTCCGTATAACATTTTAAATAAAGTTGACCTCATAAATGCTTCGATATTTTCTTCTTGATTTTTTACAGCTATTATTACATATGTACCATTTCTTTTAAATTTTGTGTATGTATGAATATATATAATATTTTTTATAATTTCAAACAAACCATATATTGCTAAGGTCCAAAAAATAATATTAAATATAAACTCCATTTGTATGCCTCCTATATATCATTATATGAGATTTTTGAGGCTTTTGATACACATAAAAAAACAGACTCTAAACTAATACTTATGTTTTGAGTCCTGTTTTTTATCTTTTTCGTTTTGTTTTAGAACTAGATTAATTGTAATATTGCAACTTCAGCTCCGTCTCCTCTTCTTGGACCAGCTTTAACTATACGTGTATATCCACCTACGTTTTTATCAGCATATTTTGGAGCTATTTCGTTGAATAGTTTTGATGGTAAATCAACATTATTTCCTTCACTATCTTTTACTTTATTGATTTTTTTCATCATTTTTCTTCTTGCATTTAATCTTGATGGCATATCTTTTTGTCTTTTTTCAGTAGTTTCTTCTTTTACTACTTTTAGATATTCTTTACCATTTTTGCTTTTTACTAATTCTGTTTCTTTATTACCTTTTGCATCTAATTTTGCTTTTACTACTTTTACATCAACTGTTTCGAAGTTATCTTTTTCTTTTATTGCTAAAGCAATTAAGCTATCAGCTATTGATTTTACTTCTTTTGCTCTTGGTAAAGTAGTTTCTATTTTTCCGTGCATAATAAGGTCTGTTGTTAATGTTTTTAGCATTGCCATTCTAATATCTGTAGTTCTTCCTAATTTTCTATTAGTAGCCACTTTTATTCACCTTACCTTCCTAATTTATTCATCTTCTTTTGCAAAATCTAATCCTAATGAATGTAATTTTGCAATAACTTCTTCTAATGATTTTTTACCAAGGTTTCTAACCTTCATCATTTCTGCATCTGTTTTGTTTGTTAAGTCTTCAACTGTTGATATTCCAGCTCTCTTCAAACAATTGAATGATCTTACAGATAATTCTAATTCTTCTATAGTCATTTCAAGGATTTTTTCTTTTTTAGATTCTTCTTTTTCAATCATAACTTGTGTATTTTTTGCTGCTTCAGATAAATCTATAAATAATTCTAAATGTCCTGTCATAACTTTTGCAGCTAAACTTAAAGCTTCATGAGCTTTTAAGCTTCCATCTGTCCAAACTTCAATTACTAATTTATCATAATCTACCATTTGCCCAACTCTTGTGTTTTCTACTTGATAATTTACTTTTTTAACTGGTGTATAAATTGAATCTATTGGAAGTACAGAGATATCTTGATTTGGTTTTTTATTCTTTTCAGAAGAATTATATCCTCTTCCTCTATCTGCTGTCATTTCCATTTTTAAGTTTCCACCTTCAGCTATTGTTGCTATATGTAAATCTGGATTTAATATTTCTACTGTTCCATCTGTTATTATATCTCCAGCTAATACTTCACCTTCGCCTTTAGCTTCTATTCTTAAAACTTTTTCTTTTTCACCGTCAAATTTTAGTCTTACGTTTTTTAAATTTACAATTAATTCTGGAACATCTTCAACAACATTATCTATTGCTGAGAATTCATGTAATACTCCATCTATTTTTACACTTGTTATAGCACAACCTGGAAGTGATGAAAGCAAAATTCTTCTTAATGAGTTACCTATTGTTACTCCATAACCTCTTTCTAATGGTTCACATACAAATTTTGCATAATTGTTTGCATCATCCACTTCTAGACATTCAATATTTGGCTTTTCAAATTCTATCATTTTTACCTCCTAATATTCGAGATTATATCTCAAACTTTTTAAAACCTTGTTTAAGTTTTTTCAAGTAAAATTTTAAAAGTTTCTATTATATAACTTTTAATTATTATTTTGAGTAAAGCTCTACTATTAAATGTTCTTCGATTGGAATATCAATATCTTCTCTAGATGCTAGTTTAATTACTTTACCACTTAATTTTTCTGTATCTCTTTCTAGCCAAGCTGGTACTGGTCTTTTAGCTGATTCTTCAACATTAGCTTTTAATGTTGCATTATCTTTTTTGTTTTCTCTTACTGTGATAATATCTCCAGCTTTTACTAAGTAAGATGGTATATTAACCTTCTTTCCATTTACTTCGAATTGTGCATGGTTTACAAGTTGTCTAGCTTGTGCTCTTGATGCACCAAATCCTAATCTGTATACTACGTTATCTAATCTGCTTTCTAATATTTGTAATAAAGCTTCACCTGTTACACCTTTTTGGTTTGAAGCCATTTCAAAATATTTTCTAAATTGTTTTTCTCCAACTCCATAGTATGTTTTTGTTTTTTGTTTTTCTCTTAATTGTGTTCCGTATTCAGAAAGTTTTGCTCTTTTTTGTCCATGGTCACCTGGTGCATAGTTTCTTCTTGAAATACTGCATTTGTCTGAATAACATCTGTCACCTTTTAAGAACAATTTTTGTCCTTCTCTACGGCATCTACGGCATTGTTCATCTATATATCTTGCCATTTCTATACTCCTTTCACTTATTTACTAATTCTATACTCTTCTTCTTTTTGGTGGTCTACAACCATTATGAGGTATTGGTGTTACATCTTTGATTGCACTTATTTCTAATCCAGCTGTTTGTAATGAACGAATTGCTGCTTCTCTTCCTGAACCTGGTCCTTTAACAAATACTTCTACTGATTTTAAACCATGTTCCATAGCAATTTTAGCTGCTGTTTCTGCAACTTGACCAGCTGCAAATGGTGTGCTTTTTCTTGAACCTTTGTAACCTAATTCTCCGGCACTTCCCCATGATATTGTATTTCCTTGTGTATCTGTAATTGTAACTATTGTATTGTTAAAACTAGAATGAATATGAGCTGCACCTTTTTCGATGTTTTTTCTATTTCTTCTAGCTACTTTTTTTGTTGTTACATTTTTAGCCATTTCGCTTTTTCCTCCTTATTCAAATTTATTTTGAATTATACTCGATTTATTTGTTTGTTAAAATTAATTTAAATTAATATATTGTGCATTTTAATAAGTTAATCAAGACGATGGCGTACGCTGGTACGTCGAAGTTTAATTAATGAAATTAAAATGTGCAAGATGTTGATTTAAATTGATTTTTGTTTATTTTTTACTTTTGCTAACTAACTTTCTAGGACCTTTTCTAGTTCTTGCATTAGTTTTAGTTCTTTGACCTCTAACTGGAAGACCTCTTCTATGTCTTAATCCTCTGTAGCATCCGATTTCTGTTAATCTTTTAATATTTAATGCTACTTCTCTTCTTAAGTCACCTTCAACAATGTAAGATTCGTCTATTGCCTTTCTTATGTCGTTTACTTGGTCATCTGTTAAGTCTTTTACTCTTATATCTGGATTAACTCCTGCTTTTTCTAGGATTTTTCTTGAGCTTGATACTCCTATTCCATAAATATAAGTAAGTCCTATTTCTACTCTTTTTTCTTTAGGTAAATCTACTCCTGCTATACGAGCCATATTTTTTTGCACCTCCAAATTTTTTGTTTTGTTTGTCCCAAAAGAGCTTAAAAAGTGAAATGTACTAGCGTTTACTCTAGTCAGTTTAAGATTTTAGAACATATATATAAACACAAACTAGATAAATGTAACCTAAACTTTTTTAGGTTCACAGCCGCTACCTCATTTGTGTTGTTAACTATAAGGATTATCCTTGTCTTTGTTTGTGTTTAGGGTTTTCGCAAATTACTCTTATAACCCCTTTTCTTTTTATAACTTTGCATTTGTCACACATTGGTTTTACTGATGGTCTTACTTTCATCTTATTAGCACCTCCTTGGCTTTGCTTTAAATTTATATTTTTGGGTTAATTTCTATCTTATTTAGCTCTCCATGTAATTCTTCCTCTTGTTAAATCATATGGTGAAAGTTCTACCTTTACTTTATCTCCTGGTAATATTTTTATATAATTCATTCTTAATTTACCAGAAATATGAGCTAATATCTGATGTCCATTCTTTAGTTCTACTTTAAAAACTGTGTTAGGTAATGCTTCTACAACAGTACCTTCTACTTCTATTACATCTTCTTTTGCCAACTTTTTCCCCTCCTATTATTAAAGAGTTTTTTTACATTTTTATGCAAAATTGGGCTATTGTGCATAATAACTATTTCATTATACAAGATTATTTCAAAATTGTCAATATTTCTGGCTCTTTTTCTGTAATTAAAATTGTATTTTCATAGTGTGCGGCTAAACTTCCATCTTCTGTTATAATTGTCCAACCATCTTCTAATTCTAAAATGTTAGGTTTTCCTTGAATTACCATAGGTTCTATAGCTAATGTCATTCCTGGCTCTAATCTTATTCCTCTTCCTGCTTTTCCATAGTTTGGTATTCCCGGATCTTCATGCATTTGTCTTCCTATTCCATGGCCTTGAAATTCTCTTACTACAGAGTAACCTTGTGAACGCACATATTCACCAATTGCATGACATACATCGCCAATTCTATAACCTGGCTTTGCATATTTTATTCCTTCATAAAAAGATTGTTTTGTTACTTCTACTAATCTTTTAGCATCTTTTGAAACATTTCCTATCATAAATGTTCTTGCAGCATCTCCATTAAATCCGTTTTTTAGTGCTACTGTGTCAATGCTTACAATATCACCTTCTTTTATGTATTTGTGTTTTGAAGGTATTCCGTGTATAACCTCATCATTTATAGATATACATATTGATGCTGGATATGGTGGCACTCCTCTCATTCCTGATGGGTAACCTTTTTCTGCAGGTAAGGCTCCTTCTCTTCTTATTATTTTTTCTGCTAATTGATCAACTTCCCAAGTTGACATTCCTGGTTTTATTTTTTTTTCTAATTCCTCATACATTACAGCAACTACTCTACAAGCTTCTCTCATATATTCTATTTCTTTTTTTGATTTAATTGTTACCAATTATACCATCTCCTAAAAATTCTCTTTTATATATTTTTCGACATCTTCAGCGACATCTTTTCCTAATTTATTTATTGTTTTGCTAACTACTGCTGAATATAATTTTCCTTGTCCTTGATAGTAATCAACTAGTGGACTTGTTTGTTCTAAATAACTTTCTAGTCTTGCTTTTACAGTTTCTGGTGTGTCATCTTTTCTTTGAATTAATTCAGCTCCACATTTATCACATATTCCTTCTACTTTTGGTGGATTCAATACTAAATTATAAACTGTTTTACAATTTTGATTTGAACATATTCTTCTATTTACAACTCTTTCAATTATTTCTTCTTCAGGTGTTGTTAGATTTATTACTATATCAACTTTTTTTCCTTCTTTTTCTAGTATTTTATCTAATTCTTCTGCTTGGTGAACTGTTCTTGGAAAGCCATCTAATATAATTCCATTTTCTACATCTTTTTCTTGTAATCTATCTTTTACAATTCCTATTGTTACTTCATCAGGAACCAATTTTCCTTCTGCAATATATTGTTCTGCCAATTTTCCTAATTCTGTTCCTTCTTTAATATTTTTTCTAAAAATATCTCCTGTTGATACTTGTGGTGCATTTAATTTTTCTGTTAAAATTCCTGCAATTGTTCCTTTACCTGTACCAGGTGCTCCTAACATAATTACTACCATTGTTTAACACTTCCTCTACTTTTGTTTAAGATTATCTCCATAATAACCTTTAGCATATCCACCATTTTATTGTTGGACATACGAAAAGCTATTTTGGCATAACTTTTCTAATATATGTATATTATAGTAAATTTTTTGAACTTTCTATAATATGACAAAGATACAGGGACGTGTATCTTTAATTAATTACGTCCCTTATTATCCTATTCTAAGAATCCTTTATAGTGTCTCATCGCTAAGAAAGATTCTAATTGTTGTACGGCTTCTAGCGCAACACCTACAACGATTAATATTGATGTACCACCAAATGCGATATTTAATCCTGTAAATCTTAATAACATTGGTAATATAGCAATTACTGCTAAGAATAATCCACCAAACCATGTTATTTTAGATATTACTGAAGATAAATATTCAGTTGTTGGTTTTCCAGCTCTTATCCCTGGAATAAATCCACCATTTTTCTTTATATTACTTGAAATTTCTGCTGGATTAAATGTAGCAAATGTATAGAAAAATGAAAATCCTACAATTAACAATAAATATACCAATGCATTTGCTAAAGAGTATCCCCATTCAACACCAGAAGTTGATGTAGCAATTGAGAATTTATATAATCCTGCTAAAAATCCTGTTTTATTTGCTATATCAGATACAAATATTTGTATAATCATAGCTGGAAATGTCATAAATGATGATGCAAAAATTATAGGCATAACTCCTGACATTGCAAGTTTTAATGGTATATGAGTATTTTGTGCCCCCATCATTTTTCTTCCTACTACTTTTTTAGAATATTGAACAGGAATTCTTCTTTCAGCTTGTTGTACAAAAACAACTCCTGTTACTAATAATATTGCACCAATTATAATACCTATAGCCATTAATAATCCTGTTGTACTAAATCCTGTACTTGGAATAATTAATCCCCATAATGTATTAATTAGTGAAGGAAATCCTGCTACTATACCAACAAATATTAATAGTGATATTCCATTTCCAATACCTTTATTTGTTATTTCTTCTCCTAACCACATTAAGATTGATGTTCCTGTAACCAATCCCATTACTACTAATGCTCCTGTTAAGAAACTATCATTGACAAATATTCCTGATGATTTGTAAGATAAGTAAATTCCTATACCTTCAACTAATGATAATACAACAGTTAATAATTTAGTATATTTGTTTACTTTCTTTCTACCTTCTTCTCCACCTTCTTTAGTTAATCTTTCTAAAGATGGAATAATTAACGCTAACAATTGAATAACAATTGATGCAGTAATATAAGGGCTAATTGACATAGCAAAAACAGAAAATCTAGAAAAAGCTCCTCCGGAAATCATATCAATTAATCCTGCAATTCCATTGTTATTAGACATTGCTTCATTTAATGCTACACTGTTTACTCCTGGTACTGTAATATAGCATCCAAATCTGAATACAACAATTAATAATAAGGTGTACAATAATCTTTTTCTAACATCAGGTGTTGAAAAAGCATTTTTGATTGTTTTGAACAATTAAATCACCTCTGCCTTTCCGCCTAAAGCTTCGATTTCTTCTTTTGCCTTAGCTGTGAATCTTGTAGCTTTTACATTAACTTTTTTCTCTAATTTTCCTGTTGCTAAAATAACGATACCATCATTGATTTTTCCAATGATTCCTTCTTCTACTAGACTTTCAGCAGTAACGTCTGTATTTTTAACTTGATTTAACATTTTTAAAGTTACTTCTGTATAAGTTTTTGCATGAATATTAGTGAATCCTCTTTTTGGTAATCTTCTATATAATGGTGTTTGACCACCTTCAAATCCACGTCTTACTCCTCCGCCGCTTCTTGATTTTTGTCCTTTTTGTCCTCTACCTGAAGTTTTTCCATTTCCAGAACCAATTCCACGACCTACTCTATTTCTTGTTACTTTTTTTACAGCTGGTTTTAAATCATCTAATTTCATTTCTGGTTTGCACCTCCTTCTTTTTGCTTGTGTTATATTTAAATTATAAAATTTCTTCTACTTTTTTACCTCTTTTTTTAGCTACTTGTTCTACTGTTTGCATTGATTTTAATCCTTCTAATGTAGCATAAACAACGTTTCTTGGATTGTTTGTACCAATAACTTTAGTTCTTACGTTTTTATATCCTGCTAATTCTAGAACTGGTCTTACACTACCTCCAGTAATAAGTCCTGTACCTAATTCAGCTGGTTTTAATAAAACTTTGGCACTTCCAAATTTTCCAACAAATTCATGAGGTACTGTTGTTTCAACAATTGGCACTTCAACTAAGTTTTTCTTAGCTTCTTGGATAGCTTTTCTTATAGCATCTGGAACTTCTGATGCTTTACCATTTCCAACACCCACGTGACCATTACCATCACCAACAACTACTACGGCACTGAATCTAAAAGTTCTACCACCTTTAACAACTTTGGCAACTCTGTTTATTGCAACAACTTTTTCTTTTAATTCTTTTTCTTCCATAGGTTTTAGTTTTCCTCCTTCTTTAATCTACTAAAATTTAAGTCCGCCTTCTCTTGCAGCTTCTGCTAATTCTTTAACTACACCATGATAGATATATCCTCCACGGTCAAAAACTACTGTTTCTATTTTTTTATCAGCTGCTTTTTTTGCGATTAATGTTCCTAATTCTTTTGCAGCTTCTTTATTAGCATGTTTTGTTTTAACTTCTTTATCTAATGTAGAAGCAGCTACTAATGTATTACCAGCAACATCATCTACTATTTGTACATATAGGTTTGTGTTACTTCTATATACACATAATCTTGGTCTTTCAGCTGTTCCGGAAATTTTTGTTCTAACTCTTAAATGTCTTCTTGTTCTTTCCATTTTTCTATCTGTTTTCTTAACCATTTTTATTCTCCTTTCTCTAAATTCGAATTTCTAGACTTCAAAATTAATTATAAACGAGTATAACTAGGCAACTCACCTAATTTTAATTTAGTTCTGCATATTGTGCATTTTAATGAATTAATCAAGACGAAGGTGTACGTTGGTACATCGAGATTTGATTAATGAAATTAAAATGTGCAAGATGCAGGAATTAATTAAAATTATTTTATTTACCAGTTTTACCTTCCTTACGTCTAATAACTTCATCAGCATATTTAATACCTTTTCCACCATAAACTTCTGGTGGTCTTTTAGATCTTACTTCTGCTGCAGTTTGACCTACTAATTCTTTATCAATTCCTTTTACAATAATTGTATTTGCATTTGGTACGTCAAAAGTAATACCTTCTGGAGCATCTACAAGTACTGGGTGTGAAAATCCTAAAGATAGGTTTAATCCTGTTCCTTGTTTTGCTACTCTGTATCCAACTCCATTAACTTGTAATTCTTTACTATATTCATGAACTACACCTGTAATCATATTGTTTATTAATGTTCTTGTTAATCCATGTAATCCTCTATTGAATGGTTGATTATCACTTCTTGTAACATTAATTGTATTTCCTTCAATTGATACAGAAATGTTATTATGTATTTCTCTTTCTAATGTACCTTTTGGTCCTTTTACAGTAAGGTGTTTTCCGTCTAATTTTACTTCTACACCTTCTGGTACTGTAATAGGTTTATTTCCTATTCTTGACATCTTAGTTTTTCCCTCCTTCTTCTATTTTAGATATTACCAAATATAAGCTAATACTTCTCCACCAATTCCTAATTCTCTAGCTTGTTTGTCTGTTTTTAATCCTTGAGATGTAGAGATTATAGCAATTCCTAATCCGTTTAATACTTTTGGTAATTCGTCTTTTGCTGCATAAACTCTTAATCCTGGTTTGCTAATTCTTTTTAAACCATCAATTACTCTTGTTCCTTTTTCATCATATTTTAGAGTAATTCTTATGATACCTTGTGCATCATCTTTTATTTCTTCATAAGATTTTACATATCCTTCATTTGTTAATATTTCAGCAATTCCTAATTTTAATTTAGAAGCTGGGATATCAACTGTTTTATGTTTTGAACTATTTGCATTTCTTATTCTAGTTAACATATCTGCAATTGGGTCTGTAATATTCATTTAAATATTTCCCTCCTTTTTTCATTTTTTCTATATTAATTGTACTAAAATTTTACCAGCTAGCTTTTTTAACTCCAGGAATTTCTCCTTTATGAGCTAATTCTCTAAAGCAAACACGGCAAATTCCATATTTTCTTATATATGAATGTGGTCTACCACAAATTTTACATCTGTTATATTCTCTAGTTTTATATTTTTGTGGTCTGGCTTGTTTAATTTTCATTGAAGTTTTAGCCATAGTTTTTCTCCTTTCCTTTGACTAATTAATGATTAATTTTTAAAAGGCATTCCTAAAAGTTTTAATAATTCTCTTGCTTCTTCGTCAGTTGTTGCTGTTGTAGCAAATACGATATCCATACCTCTTAATTTATCTACTTTATCATATTCGATTTCTGGGAATATTAATTGTTCTTTAATACCCATTGAGTAATTTCCTCTACCATCAAATGAATGAGTTGAAACTCCTCTGAAATCTCTAACTCTTGGAAGAGCTACATTGAATAATTTGTATACGAAATCATACATTTTATCACTTCTTAATGTAACTTTACATCCAATATTTGCTCCTTCTCTTAATTTGAATGCAGCGATTGATTTTTTAGCTTTTGTTATTACTGGTTTTTGACCTGTAATTTGTGTTAAATCTTTCATTGCATTTTCTAAAGCTTTTGGATTTTCTTTTAAATCTCCTAATCCAATATTTATTACTACTTTATCAAGTTTTGGAACTTGCATAATTGATTTATATTCAAACTTTTTCATTAAAGCTGGTACTACTTCATTATTATATTGTTCTCTTAGTTTTTCCATTATGAAAACTCCTCCTTTCTATTTTAATTTAGCTCCACATTTTTTACAAACACGAACTTTTTCATCTTTTTCTACTTTATATCCTACTTTTGTAGCTTTTCCACATTTAGAACATACTACATTAACTTTAGCTGCTGGAATGCTGCATTCTACTGCTATAATTCCACTTTCATCTCCTTGTTTTCTAGCTTTAACATGTTTTTTTCTAACATTAACGCCTTTAACAACGATTTTATCAGCTTTTGGTATAACTTCTAAAACTTCTCCTGTTTTACCTTTATCATTTCCAGATAAAACTTGAACGTTATCTCCTTTTTTGATTTTCATCAGAGCTTGCCTCCTTTTCTTAATTTTTAAAAGTTCTCTATATTATTTCGAAAATTATTATGATTTTTTCTTCACTTTTCCCAAATTTTCTTTTTATAGAACCTCTGGAGCAAGTGAAAGAATCTTCATATAATCCTTCTCTCTTAATTCTCTTGCAACTGGTCCAAAAATACGAGTTCCTTTTGGTGTTCCATCTTCTTTTATAATTACAGCTGCGTTTTCATCAAATTTTATATATGAACCATCTGATCTTCTTAATCCGTTTTTAGATCTTACGATAACAGCTTTTACTACATCACCTTTTTTTACAACTCCACCTGGTGTTGCTGATTTTACAGAAGCAACTATTACATCTCCTATGTTTGATGTTTTTCTGTTAGAACCACCTAAACATCTAATGCACATAATTTCTTTTGCACCTGTGTTATCTGCTACCTTTAATCTTGTTTGTTGTTGTATCATTTATGGTTCCTCCTTTCTTATTTTATAATTGCTTTTTCTACAACCTCAACTACTCTCCATCTTTTATCTTTAGAAAGTGGTCTAGTTTCCATTACTTTTACTTTGTCACCGATTTGGCAAACATTTTCTTCATCATGAGCTTTTAATTTATATGTTGTTTTTACTGTTTTACCATATTTTGAATGACTTACATTTCTTTGAACAGCTACTACAACTGTTTTATCCATTTTGTTTGATAATACAGTTCCTATCATAACTTTACGAAGATTTCTTTCCTCCATTTAGTTTTCTCCTTTCCTCTTTCTAGTGTTTAAACTAAAAATCGTTTTATATCTGCTTATAATTATGCTTTTTTAGAGTCTGCTATTTTTCTTTCTGTTAATACAGTATTTATTTTAGCTATATCTTTTTTAACTTCTTTTATTTTCATTGGATTATCTAATCCATTTGTAGCTAAACTAAATTTTAATTTGAATAATTCTGTTTTTAGTTCACCTAATTCTTTTTCTAGATCTGGTGAAGACATTTCTCTTATTTTATTTATCTTCATCATTTTCACCTACCTTTTCAGTTTCTCTAACTACGAATTTTGTTTTATTAGGTAGTTTTTGCATTGCTAAACGTAGGGCTTCTCTAGCTACTTCTTCTGATACTCCAGATATTTCAAACATTACTCTACCTGGTTTTACTACTGCTACCCAACGTTCTGGAGCTCCTTTACCTTTACCCATACGAGTACCGATTGGTTTTGCTGTTAATGGTTTGTCTGGGAATATTTTAATCCAAACTTTTCCACCTCTTTTTATATAACGAGTCATAGCAATTCTGGCTGCTTCAATTTGATTTCCTGTAACTAAAGCTCCTGTAACAGCTTGTATTCCGTATTCTCCATCTGTTACTCTATTTCCTCTTGTTGCTTTTCCTCTCATTCTACCTTTTTGCATTTTTCTATGTTTTGTTCTTTTTGGCATTAATGGCATTATTTATTTCCTCCTTCCACTTTCTTTTCTGGAAGAATTTCTCCTTTATAAATCCAAACTTTTACACCGATTTTTCCATATGTTGTGTCTGCTTCTGCAAATCCATAATCAATATCAGCTCTTAATGTTTGTAGTGGAATGTTTCCTTCTTTATAGAATTCTGTTCTAGCCATATCAGCTCCACCTAATCTACCAGAAACTGATGTTTTGATTCCTAAAGCTCCTGCTTTTACAGATTTTTGCATACATTGTTTCATAGCACGTCTGAATGAAATTCTTCTTTCTAGTTGACCAGCAATGTTTTCTGCAACTAATTGTGCATCTAAATCAACATTTTTAACTTCAACTATGTTTATGTTAATATCTTTTCCAATTAATTTTTTAAGTTCAGCTCTTACGCTTTCAACTCCTGCTCCACCTTTTCCAATTATAATTCCTGGTTTAGCAGCATATAAATTTACTTTTATAGCTTTTGCTGTTCTTTCTATTTCGATTTTAGAAATTCCAGCAAGATATAATTTTTTCTTTAAAAATTTACGAATCTTTTGATCTTCTACTAAATAATCTGCAAAATTTCTAGAATCTGCATACCATTTTGAGTTCCAATCTCTGATTACACCTACTCTAAATCCTGTTGGATGTACTTTTTGTCCCATGGATTTAAGCCTCCTTTTCTTTTAATACTATTGTTATATGACTTGTTCTTTTTCTAATTCTTACTGCTGAACCTTTTGCTGCTGGTCTAATTCTTTTTAGAGTTGGACCTTGGTTAGCATAAATTTCAGCAACATATAAGTTTTCATGTTTCATATCATGATTGTTTTCAGCATTTGCGATAGCTGATTTTAATAATTTTTCTAATATTTCTGATGATGCCTTTGGTGTAAATTTAACAATTGTTAATGCTTCATCAACATTTTTTCCTCTAATTAAATCTGCTACTATTTTAACTTTTCTAGCAGAAATTCTAGAATATTTTAAAGTTGCTCTTGCTTCGTTTTTTACAACTGTTTCTTGCTCTTGCACTATATTTCCCTCCTTAACAACTAATTTTTCTTATTAATTTATCTTCCAACTTTAGTTGTTTTGTCTCCTGCATGACCTTTAAATGTTCTTGTAGGAGCAAATTCACCTAATTTATGACCTATCATTTCTTCTGCTATATATACTGGAACATGTTTTCTTCCATCATGTACAGCAATTGTATGTCCAACCATTTGTGGATATATTGTAGAAGCTCTTGACCATGTTTTTAAAACTTCTTTGCTTCCATTTTCGTTCATAGCTTCGATTTTCTTTAATAATCTTTCTTCTACAAATGGTTTTTTCTTGCTTGATCTTGACATAAAGAATGTCCTCCTTCCTATTTACTGTTTCTTCTCTTAACAATAAATTTATTAGATAATTTCTTTTTATTTCTTGTTTTATATCCAAGAGCTGGTTTACTCCAAGGTGTTAATGGACCTGCGTGTCCTACTGGAGCTTTACCGTTACCACCACCATGAGGGTGATCTACTGGGTTCATTACAGAACCTCTAACTGTTGGTCTTATACCCATATGACGTTTTCTTCCGGCTTTACCAATTTTGATATTTTCGTGTTCGCTGTTTCCAACTACACCTATTGTTGCTCTACATCTAGCTAAGATTAATCTCATTTCTCCTGATGGTAATCTTACATGTGCATATTTACCTTCTTTAGCCATTAATTGAGCACTTTGTCCAGCAGCTTTTACTAATTTTCCACCTTGTTTTGGATTTAATTCTATATTGTGGATCAATGTACCAACTGGTATATTATTAATTGGCATACAGTTACCAACTTTTATATCAACATTTTCTCCTGATACAACTTTATCCCCATCTGTTAATCCTTGTGGAGCTATAATATATGCTTTTTCTCCATCTTCATATTGGATTAATGCTATGTTAGCACTTCTATTTGGGTCATATTCAACACCAATTACTGTTGCTTCCATATTGTCTTTATTTCTTTTAAAATCTATAATTCTATATTTTTGTCTGTTTCCACCACCATGATGTCTTACAGTTATTTTTCCATATGAGTTTCTACCTGCGTGTTTTTTCTTTTTAGCAAGTAAAGATTTTTCAGGAGTTTTTTTAGTAACTTCTGCAAAATCAGAAACTGTCATATTTCTTCTAGATGGTGTATAACCTTTAAAATGTTTTACTGCCATTTTTAATTCTCTCCTTTTTAATATTTATTTTCCGAGTTTTCTCTCGATATTTTAATTTGGAAGTTTTTAATTAAGCTCCCATAAATTCTTCAATACTGTCTTTGTATTTTTTGCTTATTTTTGTTACTTTTCCACCTTTAGCTAAATATGTTTGTTCGCTTGGGTTTGTATCTATTGTAACAATAGCTTTTTTCCAATCTGAAGTTTTTCCTGTATGGTATCCAACTCTTTTGTTTTTACCATTAACATTCATTGTATTTACTTTTAATACTTTAACTCCAAATAATTTTTCAACAGCTTTTGCTATTTCAACTTTTGTTGCTTTTTTGTTAACTTTGAAAGTGTATTTTCCTTCTTGTAATTCATCATTACTTTTTTCTGTAACAACTGGTGCTACTATAATTTCTTCTGGTAACATTATGCGTACACCTCCTCTAATTTTTTAACAGTATCTACTGGTAAAACTAGATTGTTGTATTTTAATAAATCAAATACATTTATATTGTTTGCAGAAATTGTTTTAACTCCTTCAATGTTTCTTGCTGACATAACAACATTTTTATCGTTTTCTGGAAGAACTATTAATGTTTTTCCTTCTAATTTTAATGCTGTTAAAGCTTTAACCATTGATTTTGTTTTAATTTCTTTTAATTCTATTTTATCTAGTACTGTTAATTCTTTTTCTAATACTTTAGAACTTAATACTGATTTTATAGCAAGTCTTCTTTCTTTTTTGTTTACAGTATATCTGTATGAACGTGGTTTTGGTCCTAAAGCAATACCACCTTTAATCCATTGTGGTGCTCTTGTAGAACCTTGTCTTGCTCTACCTGTTCCTTTTTGTCTCCATGGTTTTCTACCACCACCAGAAACTTCTGATCTTGTTTTTGTACTTTGTGTACCTTGTCTTTGATTTGCTAAATAATTTTTTAGTACACTGTGAACTATAGCTTCATTTGGTTCAATTCCAAATACGTTTTCAGCTAATTCTATATCACTTACTTTTTTACCGTTTAAATCATATACGTCTACTTTTGGCATTTCGTATTCCTCCTTCCTTTCTACTTACTAGCTTTTACAGTTGATTTTACTTTTAGTATAGCTCCTTTTGGTCCTGGAACGCTTCCTTTTACTAATAGTACATTTTTGTCTGTATCAACTTTTACTATTTCTAAGTTTTGTATTGTTACTGTTACTTTTCCCATATGTCCTGGTAATTTTTTACCTTTGAAAACTCTACCTGGAGTTGATGTTGCACCCATTGAACCTGGTCTTCTGTGGTACATTGAACCATGTCCCATTGGTCCTCTGTGTTGTCCATGTCTTTTGATAACACCTTGGAATCCTTTACCTTTTGAAGTTCCTTGGATATCTACTTTTTCTCCTGCTTCGAAGATGTCAACTTTTACTTCATCTCCTACTTTGTAGTTTTCTACTGAATCTAATCTAAATTCTCTTAAATGTTTTTTGTTTGGTAATTTTGCTTTTGCAAAATGTCCTGCTTCTGGTTTGTTGATGTGTTTATCTTTTACATCTCCATATCCTAATTGAACACTTTGGTATCCATCTGTTTCTACAGTTTTTATTTGAGCTACGATGTTTCCTTCTGTTTCTATAGCTGTTACTGGTATAACATTTCCTTTTTCGTCAAATATTTGTGTCATACCAACTTTTTTTCCTATAATTCCTTTTTTCATTGTTTGTTTTCCTCCTAACTATTGGCTGATATTTAAATTTTACATATATATGTATATATCAGCTTGGTTTTTTGTTTTGAATTATGAATTTATTGATATTTATAATCATTTGTATTGATTGAATCATAAAATTATAATTTAATTTCTATATCAACACCAGCTGGTAATTCTAATTTCATTAGGTTGTCAACTGTTTTTTGTGTTGGGTAAAGAATATCAATTACTCTTTTATGTGTTCTCATTTCGAATTGTTCTCTTGAATCTTTGTATTTGTGTGGAGAACGTAAAATTGTTACGATTTCTTTTTGTGTTGGTAATGGAATAGGACCTGAAACCTTTGCTCCTGTTTTTTTAGCAGTATCTACTATTTTTTCAGCAGACTGATCTAAAACTACATGGTCATATGCTTTTAGTCTTATTCTAATTTTTTCACTTGTTGCTAAATTTGCCATTGTAATTTTCCCTCCTTTTATTGTTTTATTTTTTCGGCTTTTGCCGGAGATAGCAGTATTTGCTATCGAAATTACCGTGGCAAGTTAAAACGCACTCAGGTGTTTTGAATTTTACCTATATAAAAGCCCAAAATACGCATGATAATCTTGGGATAAGTGCCTTTTTATTTAAATAACTTACCGCCTGGTCTTTGCCATGACATACTCCACTAAAGTTCCCTCCATACTTACTTGTTGTAAGAATGTAGCCACATTTAGCTTCATCGCTTAATTCATGCTTTTATATTATACAATGCTTTTTTTCTAAAGTCAACCTTTTTTTCACCTTTTTTACCAGTTTTGTAACAAATTTTTAATATTTTTGTAATAAAATATATCCTAAATACTTTTATATAAAAAATGAACCCTTCATATTAAACTTTTGCTTAATACGTCAGGTTCACTTTATTTTGTTCTCTCAGTGTGTTCTCCTATTTTTTCCAGTTTACAATTTTCATTCCCTTTGGAGCTTTCCATGGGGCTCCTTCTACAGAATTTTCTTTTTTGTCTATATTTATTGTCGATAAATTACTACATTCATTGAAACAGCCCCAGCCTATGCTTTCCACATTGCTTGGTATATCTATTGAAGTTAATGATGTACAGTAATTAAAACAATCTCCTAAATATTTCACACTACTTGGTATTTTTATTTTTGATACTAGCCATTGTGCATGAAGTGCTCTATCATCAATTTTTTCTACTCCATCAGGCACAATAAATTCTCCATTAATTTCATATAATACTGAATATAATGTTGTTTTATTTTTATTATATAAAATTTTATTTTCAACTGTATAATATGGATTTGCTTCATCTATTATTATATTCCCACTGTAATTTAAATATTTGAATAAATTTCCAATGTTTGAAACATTTTTTCCAATTCTGATTTCTTGTACATTCGTACAGTTATTAAATGTAAAATCTGCAATTGCTGTTAATGAATCTGGCAATGTAATATATTTAGCATTTGTTGCCTGATAAAACGATGCATAAGCTAGTCCAGTTATTCCCATTTCATTTTTTTCATCTTTTAAATCTATAGTTTCTTCTTTTGAAAAACAGGATACTATTTTTTTATTATCTTTAGTATATAATATTTTCTTTTCTTTTGAAACTGCTAATCTAGGATTATCTTCATCTACTTCTATGTCTGAAATACTCTTAGGTAAATAATCTGCTTCAATAGATATTGTTTCTTTAGGTATTACTAATTTTGTTATATTTCCATATCCTGATAAATTTATTCTAAAACTTGTTATTCCATTTGGTATTGTAAATGTTGTTATGTTTTTCAAATAGCTATCTGAAATAAATAATATTTCATCTTTATTTTTAGTCATTAACATACCATTTTCATATACAAAATTATTGTTTTTTCCTTCTAATATAATATTATTCAAATTTTTATTTCTTGCAAATGCTGTTGAATCAATTTCAGTTACTGTTTCAGGTATCGTTATTTCACTAAATTTAGTCGCTCCAAAAGCATCTTGTCCTATTGTTTCTAACTGGCTTGGTAGTTTTACTTCTTTAAGGTCACAAGCTGAAAAAGTAAATCCATAAATTGCTTTTATTTTAGATGGTATTTCTATTTTTTCAAGTTTTACATCTGAATAAAAAGATTGTTCTTGCAAATCAGTTAAACTTTCTGGTAACTGTACATTTTTTAGTACTGCACATTGCTGAAAAGCTCTAGCATCTATCTTTTCTACCCCTTCTTGAATTATTACTGTTTCTAGTGTTGGATTATATGCGAAAGCGTCTTCTCCTATTTCTTTTACTGTTCCTGGGATTATTATTGTTTTTAATCCCCCTAAATTTGCAAATGCTCCTTGTCCTATTTTTGTTACATTGTTAGGTATTGTTAATGAACCTGTTTCGTCCATCAATAATAAATTTCCATTTGATGATACCAGTTCTCCATCAACTATATCATATGGATTTGCCGCTATTCCTAGACTTTTTGCTATTTCTATCTCATTTTTATCTTGAGTATTTATTAATAATGAACCTTTTATTATTTCTACCTTATCTATATACTCATCTTTTATATTTGGTATTACTGTTTTTATATTACCTGTTTCTCCATCAGGTTGTGTATTATATGTTAGACTTTCTTTTCCTACAGTTAATGTGCTTTCTAAAAAATCTCTATTTTCTGAAAGTTTTTCTGTTTTATATAATTCTAATTGCTCTTTATAACTTGATAATTCTGTTGTCATTTTTGCTTTTTGTGCTTGTGTTAGTATTCCATTTGTTCCTATTAGCATCGTAACACTTACTCCAGCCAGAATTAATAATACAATTATTGTAATCACCAATGCAATTAGAGTTATGCCCTTTTTGTTTCTTATTACTAGTCCAACAATGTTACTTTTACAGCTTTCTTCGCTGTTTATTCTTTTATTCTCTAAATGTATTGTGTGTGTGTGTGTGTGTGTGTACAGCACCAAGGCTTTCAGCTTCTACTTTTTTCATATTCTTACCTCTTCTTTCGTCTTTTTTATATACTCTATTATTAATTATTTTCATATTATTCAGTGGTTTTAATATTTTATTGATTTTCAGTATATCAGAACTGTTATCTTTTTCAATGATATTTTATCCGAGTTTTTGTTTGTTTATTCCACTATTTTTAAAATCCATTTTTTAGCTTGTATAAGACATTAAGTTTTAATATAAAAAAAGAGCGGGAACTAACCGCTCTAATTATAAAGTTAAATTTATCCTTTTATAATTTTATCTATAGAATTTTTTCTCATTTCTTTTATTACTTCACAGCTATGGTCTAATTTAGCTTGCTCTTCTTTATCTAAGTCTAATTCTAATAATTCACGTACACCTTGGCTATTAATTATAGCTGGCACACCAATATAAATATCATCTTGTCCATATTGTCCATCTTTTAAATATGTTGATACTGTTAATATTGAATTTTCATTATTTAATATAGCTTTTACCAAACGATTTAATGCCATACCAATTCCATAATATGTTGCTTTTTTCTTTTCTATAATTTCATAAGCTGCATCAATTACTCCTTGATGTATTTTTTCTAAATCTGACATTGGATGATTGTTATCTTCCATTACATCTTTTATTCTTTTACATCCAACATATGCATGTTTCCAAGGAACAAATGAAGAATCTCCATGTTCTCCCATTATATATGCATGAATATTTTTGCTTGATACTTGTAAATAATCTGCCATTAAATAACGAAGTCTTGCTGTATCTAACACTGTTCCAGAACCAATAACTCTTGATTTTGGTAATCCAGATACTTCTGCTACAACATATGTCATTAAATCTACTGGGTTACTTGCTACTACTATAACTCCATCAAATCCACTTGCCATAATGCTTTCTGTTATTTGTTTCATTATTTTCGTGTTAACTTCTGAAAGTTCTAATCTTGTTTGTCCTGGTTTTTGTGCAATTCCTGCTGTTATTACAACTACTTGTGCATCTTTACATTCATCATAGTCTCCAGCTTTTATTACCATTTTTTGTGGTGCATATGGTAATCCATGTGCCATATCCATTTCTTCACCTTTTGTTTTATCTTTATCAATGTCAATTAGAACTAGTTCATTTACTCCACCTTGATTTAACATTGAATATGCCATACTCATTCCTACAAATCCAGTACCTACTAAAACTACTTTTCCTTTTTTCATAATAAATCAACTCCCTTTATATTAATGTAGTCTTCTTTTTTGCGCATATATTATACCACCTTTTTTTTAATTATTAAAGATTTTTTGGCAATTATTTTACTTTTTTTTCTAATTATGATATAATCGCCTCAAATAATTCAAAGTAAGGAGTGCTATGTATGAGTTCAGAATCAAATAATGCTACTACTTTGGCTGAAAATAAAGTATTAATTTTATATATATTAAATTTAATTGATACAGATATTAGACAAGATGATTTGTTTAAAATAATTACTTCTATTAATAATATGAATTATTTTATTTTCAAACAAATTATAACAGATTTAATTGATTCCAAATTAGTAGGTATTTATACAAAAGAAGAACCAGTAATCAAGATTACTTCTGAAGGGAAAAACGCATATATTCTTACCAAAGATGTTTTACCTGGGATTTTAAAGTTAAAGGCTGATAATATTTTCAAGTCTGAATTTAATTCTATTGAAAACGAGTCGTCTATTATAGCCGAATTCATTCCCAAAAACGAAAATTCATATACAGTAAAATGTAAAATTGTAGAAAATAACGAAACAATATTTGAAGTTAAATCTTTTGTCGGCTCTCGAGAAAGGGCAAAAAAAATAGTTGATAATTGGAATAAAAACGCTAATGAAATTTATCCAGAAATTTTAAATTTGCTATTAAAAGATTCTTCTAATAACAATAATTAATCAATAAAAAACAAGATATATCATTTTATGTAATGCCGCGTAAGCGACCAAACGAGCTATGCGAGTGCGATTGGAGCAACCCACAAAAATTGAAATTGTAAGGTTGCGACACACAAGGCATAAAGAAAATGATATATCTTGATTTTTTATCTATTATTTATTCTATTGCATTACATCTCTAATAGCTTCACCAATAATTTTATTTACATCAGCTATTAAGATATTAAATTTTGTTTCCGCTTCAAAAAACTTTTTTGCATCAGGATTTTCTACTAAATCTGCATATTCTTTTTGTAATTGTGCATTTTTTTCCTCATTGTTTTTTCCAGTTTGCATCATTTCTAATTGAAGTTCATATCTTAATTTGTCAAAATTTTCTATTTTGCTTTTTAGTTCACTATTTAAGCTTAATGCTTGTTTTGCCATTTTATAATTAACATATTCTTCTGATTCTTTTATTTCACTTGCTAATCTATTTGCTGTATCATATACATTCATTTTTTATTCCTCCATATTTAAATAAATTATACTTAGCTTTTATTCTTTCTTAATTTACAAAACTTATTATGGCCTTATTGATTTGAAGTAACTGTGTCTGTTTTCAATTCACTACCTTCAATTGTTACTTTAGCATCTGTTGGGCATATATTTACAAATGTATTTCCATCATTTACTTTTATAACATTTCCTTCTAAATCTTGATATATAGTTTTACTATCTCTTGCTTCTTTTATGCATTTTATTTTTATAGCTTTTCCATTTGTTATATAGTATCCATCAAATGTTCCTATATTTTTTAGTCCTTGTCTTCCCTTGTTTTCTGTATCTGTTAATGTATAATTATCACAATAAGTTATTATTATATTTTTTGTTGTTACTGCATCTTTTGTATCCCAATCCTTTTGTGCTAAACCTCTTGCATATCTTTTATATACTTTATTTTCTGTATCATATTCATATTTTACTGTTTGTAAATCAGAATGTGGAATTGTTATAGTTTCTGCACTAGCACCATTTTCAAGGTTTACTTCATCTGTTACATAATTTAACACACTTTTTTCTGTTGATGTAGTTCTATATTTTTTGCTTTCAGCTGACTTTTTTAAATTTGCTATACTTGTTACTGCATTATGTGGTGCAGCTTTATCTTTTACTCTCCAGAATGTGCTTCCATCCTCTGAAATTCCATTTATATCATTTATTCTGTATTTTTTTATGTCACTTGCAGCTTGAGGGCTTTGCCCGAAATGTACATATATAGCATCATTTTCCATTGCATAATCTATAAAGTAATGTCTAGCACTTCTAACTGGTCCTAGTTTATCTAAGTCTGCACCTTTGAATAATGCCATTAATCTTGTTTCTCCACCTTCAACAACAATTTCATACACCATATATGCTTTTTGTAATCCTGCTTGTGGCCATGCATCTTTATGGTTGTCTATCATTACTGCAAATGGTCTTTCGTTTCCTTTGAATATTTGTACCTTTTTCTCTTCTTTAGCTGAACCTACTAAAACATTTTCTCCATCTGAATTTACCATCTCTTCTTTCTTACTTTGTGTAATTTTATATGCTAACACTCCTCCTGCTGCAATTACTAATATAACAAGTATTGTTATTAATACTTTTACTCCGCCTCTTTCCATTTTTATTCTCCCCTTATCATTATATTTTTTAATTTTCAGGTAATACTTTTTAGCAATCTCTTAAGATTTTCAAAGCATTTAATATTTTTTCTTCTTTAGGTCTCATTTTTTGCTTATCTTCCTCTTTTATATGGTCATAGCCCATTACATGATAAAATCCATGTACTACCATATAGCTTAATTCTCTTTCAAAACTATGTCCGTACTCCTTAGCTTGTTCTTCAACTCTCGCAATTGATATTACAATATCTCCTAAAACATCTTCATATTCAAATTTCTTGTTGGCAATTATTTCATCAAGTTCTTGTTTTTCAAACATTGGGAAAGAAAGAACATCTGTCTCTTTATCTATATTTCTATATTCTTTGTTTATTTTTTTTATATTTTCAGGAGTTGTTAATGTTATTGTTAAACATAGTTTAGAGGCTGAAATTCCTTCTTCTTCAAAGCATTTTTCAACTACTTTTTTTATTGTTGCTTCATATTCTTTATTTTCTTCTATATCTTGATATATAATTTCATACATTTATGCTACTTCCTTCAACTTTTTTATATACTGTCCCTGTGATTTACAAGAATTTTTTAATTCTTTCATCGCTCCGTAATCAACTAATTTTCTCTTGTAATATTTTACTATTTTACTGTAATCTATTTTTTCTTTATCTAATTTTTTAATATCATCTTTTATAAACAATATTTCTTTTTGCTTTACATATTCTATAAAATCTGTTTCTTTTAATTTTGAAATTTCTTTATATTTGTTCCAGAATTTTTTGTATTCTTCTCTTTCTTTTGGTGTTTCCCAATATACTTTTGTTGATAATAGTTTTACATTGTAATCTTCTATTAAGTTAATAAGCATTGAATATGCTTTTTCTCTCTTTGTTGCAATTTTTGTATCTTGTACTAATGTTCTTGCATCTTTTAATAATTTTTCATAGCATTGCTCTGCAACAATTAAAGGTAAGCTATGTGTAAATAATTTTCTACTTATTCCTAATAAAATCATATTTTTTTCTATATTGTCTCTAGTGTCCAATTTTCCAATTGTATATGATTCATATCTTTCATAATCATTTGAAATTTCTTGTAAGTGTTTGTCATCAATATTATTTTCAATTTTTATTGGCAATATATTTTGAATATAATCCTCTAAAGTATTAAAAATTTTCATATATATCCATTCTTTAGTTGAATCATATATATTTGTAGTATCTGCAACTTTAATTGAATAATTTTTCAATATAGATTTATATAAACTGTCCATTTTTGATATATAGAATTTATTATATTTTTCTAATACTTTTTGTTTTGCATTTGCTTTTAATCCTTCGTAATCTAATTCTAACAAATATTTTTGTTTTCTATATTTATATTCTATGAATTCACTTTCTTTTAAACTTGTAACTTCATAATATCTTGCCATTGCACTTTGTTCAAATTCTGATGCTGTATTGTTTCTAACTTTTTTATAGATAGAATCCATTACATATTTATCTAAAGAATCTAAATATGCTTCATATGCTGTATTGTATTTCTTTTCTAATTCATCTTTGTTATAATTTTCATTTTCTGCATTGTAATTTTCAAATGCTTTTATAAGGCTATTTCTTTTTATTGAAATTAACATTCCATTAATTCCTATTTTTGTAGGTATTAATATTTTTGTTAATGTATTTGTTATCTTGTTAAAAAAACTTTTATCTGCTCCAACTATTCTAAGGCTTCTCTCTTCCATTACTATCATCCCTTCAAAACACTATTTTTTCATTTGTACCTATGTTTTCTAGAACTTCATATGTAACTTGTACTTCAACACCATCGTCTTTTTCATAGGTATTTATATTTTTATTTACAATTTTTTCTTTATTTTTTATTTCTTTTTCTAATTCTTCCTGTAATTCTTTTATCCCTAATGTTTTAGCTTCTTCTACTGTGTATTTTTGTGTATAACTTTCCTTTTCTTTAAATGTGGTTTTTACTACTGAAATCGGTAAATAAAAATCTGAAAATACTTTAATTTTATTATCAGTTTCTATTGTATCATAATTTTGAAATTTTGGGTACTTTTTTAAAAAATTTATTTCAAAATTATTTATTTTTATACTATACCTTTTTTCTTCTTTTCCTGTATTCCTTGTTTGCGTAAGTGTATATGGGATTTTTTTACTTTTTGTGTATGGAACTTTTGCTTCAATTTCACCTTTTGCACGTACATATCTAATTCCGGTATATTTTCCTTCCATCCAACCATTAATTAAAATATCTCCTACATTTATTGTATCTCCTATTTTCACATTTGCGGTTCCATTTTGTGCATTAATTTTTGTTATTATACCTGGTTTGTCTGAAACAATATTACAATATTCATCTGAATTTATTATTTCAGGTTTGGCATTTCCTTTTACTACTTTTACGATTATATTTGTACCTTTAATCTCTATTCCCATCCACGCAATATCATCTCTTTTTAGCCTTATTTTATTAATTATTTCCTTTGTATTAATTTTGGATTTTAATATTCCTGGCTTTAATCCACTTTCTTCCATATCTTCTCGTATATTAGGCAATTCCTGATTATCTTTCTCAATTATATCCACATTCCATACATATATTGATGATAACCATATAATAAAAATTACAATTAATAATAATGCCGCAAATATTTTTCTTTTCTTATATTTATGTATTAAAAATGGCAAACCTTTTTTATTAATTATTTTCACTTTGCAATTCACTTTTTGGGCTATTTTACATATTTCTTTAAATTCTTTTATATTAACATTAAAAAATAAAATTATGTTTTTTTCTTTTCTTAAATTCCAAATTATGATATTATTTTTTTTACATATATTTATAAATCTTTCTATATAATATCCTTCTATTGATACATACACATATCCTATTATATAACTAGTCATAATTTTAAAAAACATACTTTTTTCTCCCTATCATTCATCTGTTAATCTTTCTATATCAAGACTTTCTATTTTTCCCGTAACTTTAATATCGTCATTTGTCATATTTTGAAGATTTAAATTATATCCATTTATATTTATCACTCCAATATGTGTACTTATCCTTACAAAAAATTCTTCATATTCAAGAATTCCTTTAAAATTTTCAATTATTAACTCTTCAAATCCAGTTATTATTATTTTAGGAATGTTTGAATATACTTCTTTCGGCAATTCAAGTATTTTATCAACTTTTCTATTATTTTTTCTTTTCATCATAGGCTCTCGTATAATTAATTCTTATACGACTCTCCTTTCTATTTTTCGAATTCGTCTAATGATTTAAATTCATATCCCCCATTCTTAGCCTCTTTTATTACTGCATCTAATATATTAGTATTGGTTTTTGAATTCCCATGTAACAGCATAATTTCACCATTGTGTAAATTATTCAAAATTTTTTTCTTAGCATCTTCTTCATTAGGTTGATTTTTTTCGTTCCAATCTTCATATGCAAAAGACCACATTACAGTTTTATAACCTAAATTATTGGTTTCTATTATACTTTTTTCGCTAAATTCTCCCTTAGGGGGTCTTAAATATTTCATATCATAGCTAAATTTTTGATATATGCTAATATGTAAATCCATAACTTCTTTTTTTATTTCTTCTTCTGATAATGTTGGCATTGACTTATGATTTACTGTATGGTTTCCTACTATATGTCCTTCATCTATCATTTGTTTTACCAATTCGGGCTCTGTATTTGCAAAATGTGCAGTTATAAAAAAAGCTGCCTTTACATCGTTGTTTTTTAACACTTCCAATATTTTAGGAGTATAACCTGCCTCATACCCTTCATCAAATGTTAGGTATATTTTTTTCTTATTGCTATTTCCTAAACAAATTCCATTATTTTGTTCAAGGATTGATTTGTTTTTACTCCCAACATCAGGTTGCTCATGGTTGTTATTTCTTTTTATTCCCCATTCAATCTTACTTGAACTTACTACATTACTTGTTGTTTGAAATGTCTTTTCATTTTTTAATATTAAACTAAAAACAATAATCAGAATTAACAAAATCATACTTATAACTATTTTATTTTTTTGGTTCATAAACAGTCCTCCTGTTTTTCATTATTTATTTAATCTTATGTTTTCTTTTTATATATAGAACTTTTTTGTATTACCATTAATTGTATTTTATGGATAAATTTGTAAATACCTATTGACAATATTATTTTTTTGGAATACTATTGTGTAAAAATTGGAAAAATAAGGAAATTATTTTTTGGATATTTTTCCTATTTTCATTATTTAAATATACAGAAGAAGGGTTGATACTTATGATAAAATTCGTCCTGTGTGATGATAGTCAAAATATTTTGGATAAGCTATCTATTATGCTTAATGATATCTTTAAAGAAGAAAAATTTGATGCTATAGTTGAATATACAACCACTAGCACATCATCTATGCTTGAATATTTAACTAATCATAAAATTGATGTTATTCTTTTGGATATAAATATCAATACAAATAAAGATGGATTAAAATTAGCCGAATCTCTAAGAAAACTTAACAAACGAACTTACATCATTTTCTCTACAGGTCATTTAGAATATATTATGCTAGCTTATAAATATAAAACATTTGACTATTTAGCTAAGCCTATTACTTATGATAGATTAAAGGAAACTATTATAAGATTGTTTGACGACATTAATAGTCAAACTCAAGAATATATTAAAATTGATAATAAAAACACTTTAATTAACGCTTCTGAAATTCAATTCATAAAAAAGGATGGAATGAAGCTTGTTTTTCATACAATTAATCGTGATTACGAAACTTATAATTCATTTAACAAAATTCAAGACCACTTACCAAACAATTATAAAAGATGTCATAAATCATGCATTGCAAATATTTCTCAAGTTAAAGATATTGAACCAGTGTCAGGTATAATTACATTTAACGATGGTAGTACTTGTAATCTAGGTCCTAAATATAAATCTAGTATTATGGAGGTGTTACGAAAACATGAAAATCTTTAATTTAATTGTATCCCATAAATTTATGTATTTTACTATTATATATATTTTTTCGATTATAAGTATTCTACAAATTAAATATCACTATTTGAGAAAAAATATTTTTGATATATCTTTAAAAAAAGATTTTATTATATTGTCTATTAATTTGTCCATTGGGATAGTTACGGTAATTTTGCATTCAATAATGCTTGCTCGATATATTAACTTTTTGTCTACGTCAACACTTATTTTAAATATTATGTCTTTATTTACCTATATTTCTGTCTCTACATATAATTTATGTAACAATTTAAATTTATTGCTAAAAACCAAAGAAAGAATAGTTACTCTTGAATCTTATAATAAAAATCTACATGACATTCAAGATGGTGTAAAAGGCTTCAAGCATGATTTTGATAATATTATTACAACAATTGGCGGCTATGTTAATACTCATGATATGGAAGGCTTAAAGAAATACTACCAACAATTGAATTCTGATTGTCAAAGATTAAATAATTTAACTTTACTAAATCCAACCTTAATAAATAATGCTGGTATTTATAATTTACTAAATCAAAAATATCAGATAGCTAATGAAAAAAATATTAAAATAAATTTATCTTTTATGCTTGATTTAAATTCATTACATATGCAAATCTATGAATTTGCAAGAATTCTTGGAATATTACTAGATAATGCCATTGATGCAAGTAGTGGAAGTGATGAAAAAATTATTAACTTAACATTTAAAAATGACTATAAATCTTCTAGGCAGATTGTTGTTATTGAAAACAGCTACTCTGATAAAAATATTGATGTTAAAAAGATATTTGAAAAAGGTGTTTCTTTTAAAGAAAATCACACTGGTCTTGGTTTATGGAATATACAACAAATTTTGAAGAAACATAATAATATCAATTTATTTACTTCTAAAGATGATAAGTTTTTCTCTCAACAGTTAGAAATTTATGGTTAAAAAAAGGGAGGTACATTTTATATAAATGCCTCCTTTTTTTATTATTTTATAGGTATAAGATTGGGCGGAAAGAAAGATCACACACCAGTATTGACAAACTCAAACTCTACAAAGCTAATTTCAGTTTGACTTCTTAGCGTTATTTACATAACGCTTTTATCTGCTTTCTAATTTTTTACAAAATTAGAAAGTCGCACTCAAGCGGACATAGTTGTAGCTATTGACGTCGCTGTTGCACATATAGCCGCCGTAGAAGAACGCGTTCCACGCGCCGAACTGTACTGTACTGCGAAGAAGACCAGTAGCAGTGGCTAAGGCCGAAGTTTCCATAATTACTTGACGTCATTCCCAGTTCTCCTCCAAATGCTGCCCATTCTGCCCTAGATGGCACAAACCATCCATTGTTTACTTTTTCTTGTATTTGTCCCCACATATCTTTATGATTTGAACAGTTATCTTGATCTCCATATGCTGGTGCATTCCATTTTGATATCATTGTTGTTGTATTTGACTTTCCTTTTCCAAAATTTCCTGATGTTGCGGTTGCATAATCACTCATTCCTTTACGATATGCTGCATTATACCAGTCATAATATGTTCCATTTCTTTTTCCATCTATATCTGTCAACGCCATTACATAAAATCTTTCTGTTCCTGTTCCTGTTGGTGATATTACATCCTTTGTTCCAAATCCGTCATTCGCTTTATAATTTGTTTTGCTTATATAATAATCTTTTAGTCCTTCTGTTACTGTTGGTATTGTATATTTACTATTTGAATCATTGTTCCATTTTTTTTCTACATTATCTCCTTTAGCCAAGTCTGCATATATTACTCCATCTACTTTTCCATCTGGTTCTATATCTGCATAATATCCTACATATGATGTACTTTTTGAAATTTTGTCTGTTGGATTAGGTGTTGGTTGATTTGAATCTTCTTTTGATGTTACATTTCCATCTTTATCTATTGTAAAACTTTTTCCATCTACTGTTGCATTTACCGGAAATCCTGTACCTGTTTTGGTTGCCGTTCCTCCATAATTATTTACTATTTCTGCAACTAATTTATCTGCGTCTAGTGTTCCATCTTTAGACTGTGATATAGCTGCCATTACTGCTAGTTTTACTTTTTCTTCTGCACTTTTATTATCTGTGGTTGTTTTTGCCTTTTGTGCTTGTGTTAATATTCCATTTTGTCCTGTTAACATCGCAATTGAAACTCCTGCTAATATTAATAATACAATTATTGTTATTACCAACGCTATCAGGGTTATACCTTTCCTTTCTTTTAGATTTAATTTCATCTGTTCATTCCTCCTTTTATTTGTAAATTTTAGTTTCTTATTTTACTAAATTTACTTTTTATATATTTAAATTTAAAAATTTAATAACTTAATTAAATGTCAAAAAAGACAGCAATAAAAAGCCACTAACTTGGCTCTATTTCTGTCTTTTTATTCATATTTATATTTTTAAGTAGACATAACACTACTGTTTTAGCTAAACTTAATAAGCTACTTTTATTTACTAAAGTGTAGCTCTCTCTTACAGCCTCAAGGCTTTCATTGGTTGTTCTTTTCATCTTTTCTTTTTTCTCCTCTTTTGTTTTTTCTGTATATCCATATTATACAAACTTTTTATTCTTGTCAACGGCTTTTTTATTATTTTTCTAGATTATTATAAAAATACATTAGTCACAAAAAGTAAAATAGCCTGTATCTATTGATACAAGCTATTTCTAACCATTATTTAGTTGGTAGCGAAGATGTGATTCGAACACATGACCCTTCGGGTATGAACCGAATGCTCTAGCCAACTGAGCTACTTCGCCATAACGACAATACATATTATACTTGCAGTTTGTCCATTTGTCAAGAAAAAAATACAAGAAATTAAAATTTCTTGTATTTTTTATCTTTCTTCACGTTCAATTTGCTTGTTAGCTTCTTTGTTTGCTATTCCCTTTTCAGTTGTTCCTTTAGTTTTTTCTTTTTGAGTTGTTCCATTTTTCTTCCTGCCATTTCCTCTTGTTTTTCTATCTGGATGGTCAAACATTTTCTCCAATTTTTTAGCATTTCTTTCGCTATTTTCTATTATATCTATTACTTCTGGCTCTTTTTTCCATTCCTCAAATTCTGTTTTCTCTTCTACATCTGAATTGGAACCAAACAAAGCACTAAATACGGCTTTCCATGCAGTTTGCTTTTCTCTTGTTTTTATTGCTTGTTTCATATTCATTCCTCTTTTCATAAAATACTTTTTTAGTATAGCACAAATCTTTAGAAAAATCAAGCTTTTTTTGAACTATTGTAAAAATTTGGAAATTTATATTTTGTCCTTTTTATAGTTTAATAAATTATTCTACATTTTTTCTATTGTTTTGCTTAAAACTTTTGCACATATTGAACCTGCTTTATCCAAATTTTTGTCAAAATCTTCTGCATTTTTTCCATTAGGTGTATCTGAAATTCCTCTTATTACTCCAAAAGGTATTCCAGCTAAATAAGCAACTTGAGCAACTGCACCACATTCCATATCTACAACATCAGCGTCAAATTTTGCTCTAATTTTATCTTTCATTCCTACATCTGTACAGAAAATATCACCTGTTGCTACAATTCCTAATTTTGATTCAAATGTTTTTTCCTTTATCTCTTTTTTTTCTTCATTTACTGCTTTCTGAATTTTTTCTATTATATCATTATTGCATTCTACTCCATTTCCCGTTCCTGTTATATATCCTTTACTATGTCCAAATGCAGTTATATCAAAATCATGTTGAACAACATATTTTCCAATCACTATATCTCCAACATTTAGTAAATCATTTACAGATGCCGCAGCCCCTACATTTATTATTTTTGTAACTTTATAGTTGTCTATTAGAGCTTGTGTTGCCCTTGCAGCATTTACTTTTCCAACACCACTTTGTACCATTATACATTTTTTGTCAGCAATTTTTCCTATATAAAAGTCTATATTAGAAACTGTTTCGCTTGTCATATTTTCTATATAATCTTGCATCTTTTCTCTTTCTTCTTGCATTGCAATTACTATTCCTATCTTCTCCATATTAGTATTCCCTCTCTTTATTTATTATTCGCATTATATATGATTTAATAGTTGTGGTCAACCATTTTTTACACTGATATTAATTTTTTCCATCTACCACTTGCAACTTTTATTATTTTAGTTTAATATAATAGAGTAAATTGAAAGACAGCAAAAAAATTATAAGAGAAAGGAGTTATACTTTTTATAAAATAGCGCCAGAACATTATTTTTGTTAAAGCAGATTTAAAAAGTTATAGAATTTTTATTTTTAAATTAACTTTTTAATTGCAATCACATATAATTTTTTAATAATGTTGACGAGGTCTAAAGTTATCGAAAATTCGGCGGGTGCTTTAGTGGCTATTCCTAAAGTCAAAGTATTAATACAAAGAACAATAGCAATATTGCAACAAAAATTAATACATTTAGGTTTTATTTTGCATACTTTCAATTCCAAGTTTTAAATTTTAAGGAGGACTTTAATATGTGTGGAATTGTAGGTTATATAGGAACACAAAAAGCTAGCCCTATTCTTATTAATGGGCTTTTAAGATTAGAATATAGAGGATATGATTCAGCAGGAATTGCAACAATCGAAAAAAATGGAATTTCTGTTATGAAAGATAAAGGTAGAGTAAAAAATTTATATAATTTACCAGGTATTGATGATTTAACTGGTACTATTGGTATTGCTCATACAAGATGGGCTACACATGGTAAACCATCAAAGGAAAACTCTCACCCTCATTTTGATAATTCAAAATCATTTAGTGTAGTTCACAATGGAATTATCGAAAATTACAATGAATTAAGAAAATTTTTAACTGATAATGGTTACACTTTTTATTCTCAAACAGATACAGAAGTTATACCTAATTTAATTCATTATTATTACACAAAAAACAATGATAAAAATCTTTTAAAAGCTGTAAAAAATGCTTGTTTAGATTTAAAAGGAAGTTTTGCTATTGAGGTTATTTCTAAGTATGACCCAGACCATATGGTAGTAGTTAGAAAAGACAGTCCACTAGTTATTGGTAAAGGTGATGGAGAAAATTATATTTCTTCAGATATACCTGCTATACTTTCTTTTACAAGAAATTTTTATTTATTAAATGATTTAGAATTTGTTGTTTTATCAAGAGATGATGTTAAATTTTATGATATAGATTTAAATCCTGTTGATAAAAAAATTCAAACTATTGAATGGAACGCTTCTAGTGCTGAAAAAGAAGGTTTTGAAGATTATATGTTAAAAGAAATATATGAACAACCAACAGCAATTCGTGAAACTATAGGAGCTAAATTAAATGAAGGTTCAAAATGTGATTTTGAAGAATTAGACTTCACAAAGGATTATTTACAAGGATTAAATAAAATATATTTAGTAGCTTGTGGTACAGCTATGCACGCTGGTTTAGCTGGAAAATGTATGATAGAACGTTTATGTAAAATACCTACAGAAGTTGATATTGCTTCTGAATTTAGATATAGAGACCCTATTGTTGATAATAAAACATTATGTATTTTTATATCACAATCTGGTGAAACAGCAGACACAATTGCAGCATTAAAATTATCTAAAGAAAAAGGTGCTAAAACACTAGCGGTTACTAATGTAATTGGAAGCTCAATTACAAGAGAAGCTGATTATTCTATTTATACACATGCTGGTCCTGAAATTGCTGTTGCTTCAACCAAAGCATATACTTCTCAAGTAGTTCTTTTATCTCTTCTAGCTATTTACTTTGCAGAAACTTTAGAATTATCTAGTCCTGATATTGCAAATTTAAAAGAAGAAGTTTTAGAATTGCCTAAAAAGGTGGAAGAAGTTTTAAAAACTGCTGATACTGTAAAAGCATTTGGCCACAGAATTTATCAAGAAAAAGATGTATTTTTCTTAGGTAGAGGTATTGATGAAACGGTTGCTAGAGAAGCTTCTTTAAAATTGAAAGAGATTTCTTATATTCATTCAGATAGCTATCCTGCTGGTGAATTAAAACATGGACCAATAGCTTTAATTGAAAATGGAATCACTGTTATAAGTATTATGACAGACCCTAAATTAGTTGAAAAAACTGTAAGCAATATCCAAGAAGTTATTACTAGAGGTGCTAAAACACTAATTATAACAAATCAAAATATAGATGAAAAATTATTTGATACTGTAATTCGCATTCCAGAAACAAGTTCTTTCATCTCTCCTGTATTATCTGTTATTCCTACTCAATTACTTGCTTATTATATATCTAAAGAAAAAGGATTAGATGTTGATAAGCCAAGAAATTTAGCTAAATCAGTAACAGTTGAATAATTTATACTTTTTATAGTATTAATTTATAAAAGAACCCTTTATCTATACAGAGGGTTCTTTAGTTTTTTATAGAATTATTTTTTAACCAACCAACAGCTTTATTAAAACTAGCACAACAGCTCCTGGTAAACCTAACACCCCTATTAAAATACTTGTAAAAATATTTAATCCCAAGTGGAAACCAAATGTCGCACCTACTATATTAATAATATAAATTGTTAATCCACCTAATATTGAGTTTATGGCTAACTTAAGTATTTTTTTTATTGGTACTATAAAAATTCTGCCGAATATAAAAATAAAGCAAATACACGCTAAATATGTAATTATATTAATATTCATTTTAGTTTACTCCCATAAAAAATGATAATAAATTTCTTTATTACCATTTTTATGTTTAATTTTGGACAAATATTACTTTATCATTTTAATTTTCTAAATTGCTGTATCATATAAAACAGTTCTATATTTTTTGTTTGTAATCATATCAATTTCTATTCCTTGTAATTTTGCTAATTTTATTAAATAATCTAATTTAGATTGATTTGCTTTTATCTGATAAGCATAATAATCTACTAACTCATCTTTTGCCAGCTCAAAATTTTTGTTATTACATTCTAATTCTTCCCTAGTTTTTATTATTGTTTGTATCAATTCTATTTGCTTTTCTTGTTCATTTTTTTCTATAATTTTTCTTTCTCTTCTATATTCTTCATACATATTTTTCCGTCTCCTTTATTTTCTTTTTACTTCTAGTATATTCCTAGCTACCTTTTTTATTCATTTTTAGCAATAATTTACTCAAAATACTTGTTTTTTTGCCGAATTTATAGGATAATATATATGTATATTTATAATAACGAAAGGATTTTTTAAATGAAGTTTATAGATACATTTTTGAAAAAATTAAATACTGATAGAAACACTTTTGCCACTTATGTTCTTACCTTAATAAGTGCTTATTTAGCAATTGATAGAATTGTAGAAATGTTGCTTATGATATTTACCGGTGTTTCTTATTCTTATTGGGGACCTTTTGAATATCTTTTAGCATTGGCTTGTCCAGTTTTTGCTTTTTTATTTTCTGGTCCTTCAAAATTTGCTAATACAAAAAATAAGAAAATTACATTATTCTTTTTATATGTAATTTGTTTATATATTATAGCAATTTCGATGTTTACACAATGGCTAAATATGGGAGCTTGGTTATTACTACTTTCTGTCCCTAATTATACAGAACTTATAACTGGATTTTCAGATTTAGTAAGACCTGCAATGCGAAGTATATCTTTATTTATTCCTCTTGCAACATTTTTCCCATTTTTTAAATGGTGTTACTTTGGAGTTAATGACAGTAAAGATATGATTGATTCTATTGGAGATTATGGCGGAATTAGTTTAGCAACAACTCCAAAAAATAAAGGAGCATATTCTTGTGAAGTTTATTTATGTTATAATGGTGACACTGCTCAATCTATAACTATTCCTGAAGAATCAAGATTCCAATCTTTATTTGTATGTGGTGGCTCTGGTTCTGGTAAAACTTCTTTAATTTATGAACCTCTTTTTGCTAGAGATTTGGAAAAGAAATACTTTTTCAAAGAAGTCTCTAAAGAAATGGGATACACTGCTTTACGCACAGGTTTAGCAACATTAAAAAGTCCTTATGATAATAGTTATGTTAATAAATATTTTAACCTAAATATGTTACAACCTGTTGAAGGAAAAGAAAGTTTATTTAAAGCATATTTACAAAAAATGTTATTAGGCTCTGTTAATGGAGAATACACATATAAGAATGTTGGTCTTACATTAATGGCTCCTGATTATGAAATAATTGAACATATGTCTAGTGTTTGTAAGAATTTTGGAATTGAATATAATCTTATAGACCCTAATAATCCAAAATCTATGGGATTAAATCCTTTTGTTTATAAAGATTCTTCAAAAATTGCTCTTACTATTTCAGCAGTAATAAAATCAATGTATAATACAGCACATTCTGATATAAATGAAGCATATAAAGAAGATATTGCAATTCAAGCAATAGAAAATTTAGCAATTTTGCTAAAAGAAATATATCCAAAGATGAATGAAGGTAAACTTCCTAATCTTGAAGATATGTTAAAAATGTTTACTAATTTTGGCTTAATAGAAAAAATGTGTAAAATATTAGAACATAATATAGAGAATGACCCTGTGCAACAAGAAAAATATGCTGTATTACTAGCATATTTCAAAAAGAACTTTTATAGTGACGCTCCTGCAAAGTCAAGTATGGAAAAATATATTTATTCTGTTGTAAGTCAGTTAGATAATTTACTACGTATTCCTGGTATCAAAGGAATATTATGTAATAGATACAACAATATTGATTTTGATAAGACTCTTGCTAATTCAGAAGTTACTTTTATTTGTACAAGACGTGGTGACTTAGGTTCTGCTGGTCATAAAGCATTTGGATTATTTTACTTGATTTCAATGCAAAATTCTGTATTAAGAAGACCTGGTATTGAAAGTTCTCGTGTACCATATTTTATTTATATAGATGAATTTGCTGATTTCATTTGTAAAGATACTGAAGCAATGTTTACAATGTATAGAAAATATAAAGTAGGTTCTATTATATCTACTCAAAACTTGCAACAGCTTGAAACTCCTGCTCTTGCGGTAAATTATAAAAATACTATTTTATCTAACTGTGCAAGCAAAATCTTAACTGGTAATGCCGCCTTTGATGAACTTGAATGGTGGGCAAACGAACTTGGTACTCATAGAGAATGGACTTATGGAAGTAGTATGAACACAGATACAATGGAATATGACCATAAACTTAATGGTATTGCATGGAAATTTGTGGCCAACTTTAAACCTGGTAAACTTCAAAATCTAGGCCTAAAAGATTGTGCATATAAAATTAGAGGTACAAACGGAAAACCAATTGTAGGACCAGGAAAACTTACATTCTTGGAATCAAAATATAAAGAACCTCATAAAATAAAGACATTTGATTTTGGTAAATTTTCAGATGGCGTTACTACTAATTCAGAAGACGATTCTAGTGATATGAGAAAAAAATTCAATCCTAAAAATATTGATTTTAAAGATGATAGAAATGAATTTGATCCAATTCAAACAGATACAACTGACTCAAAATATATGTTTGATAGTGAAGATGCTATAGTTGTTAATTTCAGAAATAAAAAGAAAAACTAATACATAAAAAACTTCTTACGATATAAAAATATCATAAGAAGTTTTTTTATTAAAAATTAACTCCTAATAGTTGTAATACCATTCCAGATATAGTTCCTATTAAGAATAATAAAAATACTATTTTTAAATTTTCTTTTATTCCTTTATTCATTTTAAATAATACGGCTAATCCAACTCCTGCTCCAACTAATAATCCTGCAATCATTGTAGAAACTGGTATAACATTTTGAACATATAATTGTGTTAATATTACAGATGATGCACAATTTGGTACTAAGCCAATAATACTTGCTACTGCAGGTGCTAAAACCGGATTTGATTTAACAAATTGAGCTATATTTGCATCTCCTATAAAATGTACAATGGTGTTTATTACAAATGTTATGACAACAATAAACCCTAAAATATTAACTGTATGTTTAATAGCTGGTTTTAATATTCCTGTTTCACAATGGCAATGCTCTTTTTCACATAAATCTACTATTCGTTCGTCTTCTCCCTTTTTTCTAGCTTGTACTACTAAATCTATTAAAAAGCCAACAACTATAGCAATTACTAATTTAATTCCTAATATTTTTAATATTGTTGTAATAGGAATTCCTTCTGAAATCATTATTGGTATCATTTCATCAGAAGTAGCTAAATATACAGCAATTAATGTACCTATATTTATTATTCTTGTTGCATATAAGTTTGTTGCAGCTACTGAAAATCCACATTGTGGAATTGTTCCAAGCAAACCTCCTATTACTGGTCCAAATCTTCCTGAATTTTGAATCATATGCCTTACTTTATCACTTGTTTTATGTTCTAAATATTCCATTATTAAATAGGTTAAAAACAAGAAAGGCAGCAATTTTATACTATCTACTAATGTATCTATAATAACATCTAACATTATCTTTTCTCCTTATATAATCTACTATATATAATAACATACCTTGTCAAGTTTTTAATTCAATTAAATTTTTTACAATAATTTTCTAACACTATATTGTTAATTGTATTAACTATTGTTATATATTTATTAATTTTATCTTACTCTATATCTGCCACATAAGCATCCTGTTCTTCCATTATTGTAATTATTAGGTATTACATTTATATTTGCATTTACCCCATTTTTTCCAGAATTTTCTGATATACAGCCACAACTGTTAGAATTATTTTCTCCTGTCCTACTTGATATTGTAAGTAGATTTCCATTATTGTTATTATTATTGCTTATTTGTTCCATTAATCTACAGAATAAGCACATTATTGATGCTGTTATAAAACTTAAAATTGTATATACTATTGTTGCAACCAAATAATTAATGTTTCCTACAACAAATGTAACTATTAAAAAAATAGCAAATATTATAGCTGCTACAAGTGGAGGACATTTAAAGATTTTTTGCATTGCTATTGAAATTATAATAGTAGCAATTGGCAAAGCAAAAAATATCAATAAATTATTCATATTCTTCTCTCCTTTGTTTTTTACTATATCTTATGCTATTTTTTTTATTTGGTTAACATATTTTAAATTGTGCTAAAATTTGAAAATATTTTTCTTATTACTTAAAAATAACTAGTATAACTATATTTTTATTTATTTTCATATTCTACTTTTAATAAATACAAGCCTTGAGGTTGTAATGTTTTTCCTGCATTACTTCTTTCCTTACTTTCTATTATTTTTTCTATATCAGAAGATTCTATCTTTCCTATTCCAACATCAACTAATGTTCCCGCAATTATTCTTACCATATTATATAGAAATCCATTTCCTGTTAGTTCTATATATATTCTTTCTCCTGGCATTTCAATTACTTCTGCTTTGTAAATTGTTCTGACGCTACTTTTACTACTTGTTCCGCTTGACCTAAACGCTTTAAAGTCATGCTCTCCCTCAAAATATTTTACTGCTTCTTTCATTTTTTCTATATTCAATTTTTGTGGAATATATGTTTCTAAGTTTCTATATATAGCTGTTCCATATTTTGAATTATTTATTATATATCTATATGTTTTTTTCTTACAATTTAATCTACTATGAAATCTTAAATCTACTTCTTCTGCACTTTTAATTCTAATTGCTGCTTTTAAATTGCAATTTAAAGCAATAGGGAATTTTTCAATTGGTAAAGTTGAATTAGTTTTAAAATTAGCAACTTGTCCGAAAAGCATGTACTCCTCTATCAGTACGCCCTGAAGCTGTTAAATCTACTTGCTCTCCTGTTATTTTTTCTATTGCCTTTTCTATATTTCCCTGTATATTTAATTTTCCAGGTTGTTTTTGCCACCCCTGAAATTCTTTTCCATCATATTCTATTACTAATTTTATATTTCTCATTTTAATTTAATTTCTTTCTATAATTTTTTATAAAAAAGTCGCATTATATTGCGACTTAATTCTTACACAAAAGTTCTGTTTCTACTCACTTTTGTTTTGATTCTTTTCTGTTGTTTCTTTTTCTTCCTTTTTCATTTTTTCTCTAAGTTCTTTTAATCTATGCTTTCTTTCCTTTTTTTCTGTTGTAAAACGTTTAGTTACAACATTACTAATTAATATTTTTTTCAACACATCTTCTCTGACATCTGCAATTAATGTACCATCTTTTGCAACTGATATTTTTCCTGTTTCTTCTGATACAACAACTACTATACTGTCAGATTCCCTTGAAATTCCTATTGCTGCTCTATGTCTAGTTCCTAATTCTTTTGCGATATCTTTATCATCTGCCAATGGTAATACACAAGCTGCAGCAGCGATTTTATTTCCTGAAATTACGGCTGCTCCGTCATGTAATGGAGTTTTAGGCACAAATATATTTACCAATAATTGAGGAGATACTTCAGCATTCATAGGTATTCCTGTTGCTATAATATCTTGAATTTTTATATCTCTTTCAATTACTATTAATGCCCCTGTTTTTGTCTTTGACAATTCTGTTGCTGCAATAACAATTTTATATATATCTTCTTTTGTTTTTGTTGCTAAATCTTTTTCAATTCCAAAAAATTGTGCTAGCTTATTTGTTCCTAATTGTTCTAGTGCACGTCTTAATTCTGGCTGGAATATTACAATTATTGCAATAACCCCCAGATTCATTATTCCTGTTAATATCCAATTTAATATTTTTAAATTTAATAAACCACTTACCCAAGTTGCTAAAATTAATAATGCTATACCTTTTATTAGTTGCCAGGCCCTTGACCCTTTTACTATTTTAAAGAAGCAATATAGTAAAAAAACAACTATACTTAAATCTAAGATTAGAGTTATTAGCTCAAAAGGATTACTTTGAAGTGATTTTATATATGCAACTATACTATCTTTATAAAAATTTTCCCAATTCATTCCTAAATTAATAACCATTTATTTCTCCTACTTCTACTAAAACATTAATGCATATACTAGTGATATTGCTGTTCCTCCTAATAATAAGGCTATAAGTACTCCTGCCATTACTTTTACAAATATTTGTCCTTTATCATATTTTGCTTTTTCTGCACTAACTTTTGTCTTTTTCATATTTAATCTCGTTCCTTTCTTAGTTCTCCACTACAATATTTTTTTCAAAATTGTAATTATTTTTTAATTCTATACAATTATATCAACTTACTACTGTTTTTTCAATTAATTACATTAATCTTTTTCTAGTTTATTTTTCCATCTATTATTTTTATTATTGTTTTTATCTTTTTTACTTTGTCAGTTCTAATTTTTATTACTTTTGTTAATTCTTCTTTTGCATTTTTTAATTTTTCCAAATCATTTGAATGGATATAAGCTAAAACATTCCCTTTTTGCACTAAATCTCCTACTTTTTTCTCAAAAATAATTCCAACTGCTGGGTCTATTTTATCTTCTTTTTTTACTCTTCCTGCTCCTAAGCTACAGGCAATTCTCCCCACTGCTTCTGCTTTTATTTCATATATATATCCTATTTCCTCACTATATATTGGTTCAATGTATTTAGCCTCTTCAAAGTTATCGGTATCTGAAATATAAGTTACATCACCACTTTGATTTTCCACTAATTGTTTGAATTTTTCATACGCTTTACCGTTATTTAAATTTTCTTCTAATCTTTTTTTACATTTCTCAATATCTTCTTCTACTCCAGCTAATTTAAGCATATAACTTCCAATTTCAAGTACAACTTGTTTTACATCTTCTGCAATATCTCCTTTTAAAGCTTTTATTGCTTCTTTTACTTCTAGGCTATTTCCTACATTATATCCTAGTGGTTCTTCCATACTTGTTAAAACACAAACAGTTTCTCTATTTGCTAAATTTCCTATTTGTATCATTTCTTTAGCTAATTCTTCCGCTTCTTTTTTAGTTTTCATAAATGCACCGTCTCCAACAGTTACATCTAATACTATTTTTTGTGCTCCACTTGCAATCTTTTTGCTCATAATGCTAGATGCTATTAATGACATATTATCTACACATGCAATACTATCACGAAGTTCGTATATTTTTTTGTCCACTGGGGCTAAATCCATTGTTTGTGAAATCATACTTATCCCTATTTTTTTAACATTTTTTATGAATTCATTTGTTTCTATATTTGTTCTATAACCTGGTATTGATTCTAGTTTATCTACAGTTCCACCTGTAAAACCTAGTCCTCTTCCTGACATTTTTGCAATTGTAACTCCACAAGACGCAACTAGTGGTAATACAATAATTGACACTTTATCTCCAACTCCTCCTGTTGAATGTTTATCAACTATTACCTTTTTTAAACTAGATAAATCCAAAATTTCTCCAGATTTTGCCATTGCTATTGCTAAATCTGTTGTTTCTTGGTTTGTCATTCCTTGAATATATATGGCCATAATTAATGCTGCTGCCTGATAATCAGTTATATTTCCTTTGTTATATTCTTTTACAAAATATTCTATTTCTTCTTTAGTTAGTTCTTTTTTGTTTCTTTTTTTCTCTATTATATTTAAAATATTCATTTGCATAATCACCTTCCTCGAGTTTTATTCTTTTGCTTAATATTATGTTTTAGGAATTCGTAAAATGTTTTGTAAATGTAATTCTATGTATAGGACAAAGTCCATATTCTTTTATTGCAGCTATATGTCTGGCTGTTCCATATCCTTTATGTGCTGCAAACCCATATTGGGGATAAATTTCGTCCCATTGACGCATTATTCTATCCCTTGTTACTTTAGCTAAAATTGATGCAGCTGCAATATTATAGCATTTGGCATCACCTTTTATTATTGGCTCATATGGTATTCCTCTTGTATTAATATGTGTTAGTGCATCAACTATAATTAAATCTGGTTTTACAGCTAAACCATCTACAACTTCTGTAACTCCCTGTTTTGTTGCATTTAATATATTTATATCATCTATTATATTATGGTCAATAACAGCTATTGAGTAACTAATTGCTTCTTCTTTTATTTTTTCATATAAGATTTCTCTTCTTCTTTCTGTTACTTTTTTTGAATCATTTACCCATTCTATCATTGAGTCTTTTGGCATTATAACTCCAGCAACAACAACAGGCCCTGCTAATGGTCCTCTTCCAGCCTCATCTATTCCACATATGTTCTTAAATCCTTTATTATATAAATCTTTTTCTACTTCTTTTATTTTTGTTAATCTTTCAAATTCTTTTTCTTTCATTTTCTTTCCTTCGTTATTCAATATTATCTATTTCTGTTAATGAATATTTTCCATCATATCCAAGTGTATTATATATTTCTACAGTTGCATTAGTATCATCAAATTTTATTAAATAATATTCTTTATTTTTTAGTTTTACATTCTCTAATCCCCATTCTTTCATTGCTTCACTTGTGACTAAATAGCATTCTGAAACAGGAATTGCTGATGTAGCAGAAATTGAGCTTGCTGGTTCAAGTTTTGCTTCATTTTCATATACATTTGCTCGTATTTCTGCTATTTTGGCAGCATCTGTACTTTTACCTATTTTAAAATTTGCCTCTTCTACATATTCTTTTGATTTTGCTTGAATTAGTAACATATTGGTTCTCATTTCTTCTAGTTGAGCTTTTTTTATTGTTTCTTTTCCGCCATACACTCCTATACTCGCGATTATTAATAATACTATAATTGTAACTCCTAAAGCTATTAATGTAATTCCATTTTCTTTTTTTATATTTTTTTGCATTTATTTCACCCTTTACTTTTGTTTTTCATATTTTATTATAAATAAAATTCCATAATAATTCAAGCAATTTTTAATAAAAAAAGATAGTTGATTAATCTTAAAATATTCTAATTTTTTTCACAAAATATTCACAAATCTATTGTATTATATGGTTACAATAGGATAAGATAAATATAGGTTATTTTAGGAGGTATTAAAAATGGATGAAAATAATAAAAAACCAATTATCGAAATAAAAAAAGAAGATTCTAAAAAATCTACAAATTTTGAAGCTGTAAAAACTAATACAAAAAATACAACAAATTCTAAAAAATCTAAAATTAATAATAGTGGATTTGGAAAAACTGTGTTAGTTCCATTTGTTAGTGGTGTTGTAGGTTGTGCAGTTGTAGTAGGCACTTGTTTTGGTGTTCCTTCAATTAGAACTAAATTACTTGGTTCTTCTACACCTTCAACTTCTACAAATTCTTCAACTTCAGGTGTTAGTGGTTATGTTAGCCAAACATCACTTTCAAATTATTCAGATACTGCTGTCTATGCTGCTAATAAAATTTTGCCTTCTGTTGTAGGTATTGAAGTTCAATATAATGTAAATTCTATGTTATCTATGTTTGGTAACAGAGGACAATCTCAAACTGCAACAGCTACTGGTTCTGGAATTATAATAAGTGAAGATGGATATATTTTAACAAATAATCATATTGTTTCTACATCTTCTAGTAATTCTTCTAGTAACAATTATTATTCTGTTTCAGAAGCTGAAAAAGTTACTGTAACATTGTTTAATGATGACAAAACTTATGATGCAAAAATTGTTGGAACTGATGAACAAACAGATTTAGCAGTTATTAAAATTGAAAAAACAGATCTTCCAAAGGCTGAATTTGCTGACTCAGATAATATTAAAGTTGGAGAATTTGCAATGGCTGTTGGAAATCCATTAGGAATGCAAAGTAGTATTACTTGTGGGGTAGTAAGTGCTGTTAATCGTAAAATTACAGATAGCGACGGAAAAGAATTTACGCTAATTCAAACTGATGCAGCCATAAATGCTGGTAACAGTGGTGGTGCATTAGTTAATAGTCAAGGTCAAGTTATTGGTATAAATACATTAAAATTACAAGGAACTGGAATTGAAGGTATGGGATTTGCTATTCCAATTAATTCAACTACAGATATCACTTCACAATTAATCCAATATAGCAAAGTAAAAAGACCTTATATTGGCATAACTGGTATGGACTTAAGTGAAAATACAGCAAAAGCAAATAATTTAGTTAAAGGTATTTATGTTAAAGCTATAGATGACTTCTCTGCTGCTGAAAAAGCTGGAGTCAAAATTGGTGATGTTATAATTGAAGCAGATGGAACAAAAATTTCAACAATGGATGAATTAAATTCCATAAAAAATAAACATTCTATTGGAGATGAAATGAAAATCAAAGTAAATCGTGATGGTCAAGAAAAAGAATTAACTTTAACTTTAGGAGAACAACCTTAGTTTTTTCACTTTTAATTCACACAATGGACAAAATTAGATGTTAAAATACAAACATAATCAGTAAAGAGATTACTGATTTGAAATAAAAAACATCCCCTTTTATTTTCAAAAAGAGAAGAAATTAATAAATTTCTTCTCTCCTTTTTTTATTATAATATTACTATATCCATTTCAGATGTTGCTGCTTCATTTCCATAAGCATAAATTATATATAATACATCATCTGCAAAATAAAATTCAGTAGATTTTTCTATACTATAAATATCACTATTTACATCTCTTGAATATATGTTATATCCTAAACTTTTTAAATCTTGTGCCTTCTTTTGTTCAGTTTGAACTTCTGATTTTATTTTACTTTGTACAGTATTTTCATCTAAACGCTCTATTTTTAGTATTTCTCCTAATGTTATTTCTTTATTATTTCTTAAATCATAATTATATGTTTGAACTATAACCTTTTGAGGCTTATTTCCCTCCTTAAAATTAGATTTTATCATTAAAGATAAAATATCATCTTGCACATTTGCAACATATTGAACATCATAAACGGCATTATTATTTTCACTTTGTAAAACTGTTCTAGCCATATCTGCAAAAACTTTTTCTATTTCTTGGTTATATTTTTCCACAACTTCTCCACTTATGTTAATATATGGAATATGAACCTCTAAATCATAACTATTTAATTTTGTGTCTTTTTTCTCATATTTTGTATATACTAATTTTTTATCTTGATCTATCTTTTTAGAATTATTATCCCCATTATCATTTTTTATGTTGTTATCAAAAATTGTATTAAATTCTGCTTTTAATGTTTGCTGTTGCTCATCTGTTTTATTGCCTAAACCTGATTGTGTAATTCCAAATACTTTTCCAATATCTATTCTTGTATAAAATTGCACATAAAAGGCTATTATAACGCTGATTATACATACGAATATTATTGATACATATATTATTAATTGTTGTTTTTTTATTCTATCTTTTTCTGGTAATACTACATTCATTTGTATTAAACCCTCTTTTCAATTCAAAATCATCTTTTTTATTATAACATTTGATTACCTTTTTAGCAATATTATTTTTACATTAATATTGACCTAAAATGTTGACTCTTTCCTCATTTTAGGATATTATATTATAGAAATATTTTATTAAGAAATGAGGAATTAAAAGTATGTTATGTTCAGAATGTAATAAAAATCCAGCAATACTTTTTTATAAAAAAATTGAAGATGGTAAAGAATCTTTAGAAGGTTATTGTTATAGCTGTGCTAAGAAAAAAGGAATTAATCCAGCAGAAGTACTTTCAGAACAAAATAATATTTTAGGAAATGACAGACCAAATATAAATGATATGTCAAAACAATTTGAAAGTATTTTCAAAGATTTAGCAGAAAATATTAATCTTGAAGATTTAGAAAATATTGAAGGAGCAATCACTTTTGATAATATTGATGGAAAAGAAGATGAAAGTGGTGTTACTCCTAAAATATCGGGAGCAGCAATTCCATTAGGTTCTATTTTTAATATGTTTCAAAATAATAATGAATCAAATGAAGAGGCTGAACCTAATATGGGCCGCAAAAAAGTAAAAGTTGAAAAACGCCCTAAACAAAATAAAAAGAAAAAATTTCTTGATACTTTTGGAACTAACTTAACTACAAAAGCAAAAAATAACCAATTAGATATGGTTGTTGGTAGAGAAAAAGAAATTCAAAGGATTGTTCAAATTTTAAATAGACGTTCAAAAAACAACCCTTGTTTAATTGGTGAACCAGGTGTTGGTAAAACTGCTATTGCACAAGGTTTAGCTATAAAAATTGCTAACCAAAATGTTCCAGCAAAATTACTTAATAAAGAAGTTTATTTGTTAGATATGACTTCTGTCATTGCTGGTACACAATTTAGGGGGCAATTTGAGTCACGTATGAAAGGCATAATTGACGAATGCAAAGAATATGGAAATATTATTTTAGTAATTGATGAAATCCATAATATTATCGGAGCTGGTGATGGTGAACACTCTATGAATGCAGCAAATATTCTAAAACCTGCCCTATCTAATGGAGAAGTACAGTTAATTGGTACTACAACATTAAAAGAATATAGAAAATATATTGAAAAAGATTCTGCTTTAGAAAGAAGATTTCAACAAGTTTTAGTTGAAGAGCCTTCAATTGATGACAGTATAGGAATTTTGGAAGGAATAAAAAAATATTATGAAGAATATCATAAAGTAAAAATTTCTTCTGATGTAATTCGTCAAGCTGTTATAATGTCTGAAAAATATATAAATGATAGATTTTTACCAGATAAAGCTATTGATATATTAGATGAAGCTTGTTCAAGAATTAACCTTGAAAATAAAGCTCTATACAAATTAGAAATGTTAAAACAAGAATTATCAAAAGTTCAAGCAGAAAAAGAAGAAGTTATTGCAGCAGATTCTACTGAAGATTATCAAAAAGCTGCTGATTTAAAAACTCGTGAATGTCAACTTATAGAAGAAATTGATAAGTTAAGTGCTAAAACAAAACCAAAACAATTAACAGTTCAGGATATTGCTACTGTTATTGAAAATTGGACTAAAATACCTGTCAAGAAAATAACTGAAGAAGAAACTCAAAAATTATTAAATTTAGAAACAAATCTTCATAAAAGAATTATTGGTCAAGATGAGGCCGTAAGTAGTGTTGCAAGAGCAATTCGTAGAAATCGTGCAGGATTAAAAAGCACTAAAAGGCCACCTTCTTTTATATTTGTAGGTCCAACAGGTGTTGGTAAAACAGAACTTGCTAAAAGTTTAGCTTATGAAATGTTTGGAAGTGAAGATTCTATTATTAGAATAGATATGTCTGAATATATGGAAAGTCACTCTACATCTAAATTAATAGGTGCACCTCCAGGATATGTTGGATATGATGATGCTGGTCAATTAACTGATAAAGTAAAGAGAAAACCATATTCTATAATCTTACTAGATGAAATTGAAAAAGCACATCCAGATGTATTTAACATTTTATTACAGGTTTTAGACGACGGTAAATTAACTGATAGCCAAGGAAATACAGTAAGTTTTTCTAATACAATTATTATAATGACATCAAATGCAGGTTCAAATGTTAATAATAATTCTATTGGTTTTGGAAATGAAACTGTTAATAAAGATAAACTTATAGACAGATTAAAAGAATATTTTAGACCTGAATTTTTAAACAGGGTTGATGAAATTATTAGTTTTGATTCATTAACAAAAGAACAATTATTGCAAATTGTTGATTTAATGTTAAAAGATACATCAAAAGCCTTACAAGATAAAGATATTACTTTAGAAGTTTCATCTAAAGCCAAAAATTATCTTTTAGAAAAAGGAACTGATATCAAATTTGGTGCAAGACCTTTACGTAGAGCTATCCAAAGATATATTGAAGATGAATTATCTGAAATGATTTTAAGAGGTCAATTAATTGATGGTCAAAAAGTAGTAGTAGATTTTGAAAAAGATAAACTAAAATTTAAAGTAGAAGATTAGGAGAAAACAATGTTTAAACACATACCAAATATTTTAACAATTATAAGATTTTTATTAATACCATTTATATTATTAAACATATTTATAGGTAATTATATATTAGCTTTTGTATTTTTCACAATATCAGGCATAACTGATATTGCAGATGGATTTATTGCCAGAAAGTTTAACCTTATTTCAAATTTTGGCAAATTAATGGATCCGTTGGCTGATAAATTAACACAAATAGCAACACTTACATCATTAGTTATTGTTAATATTATTCCTTTATGGATTTTAATAATTGTATTACTAAAAGAATTTATAATGATTGTAGGAGCTTCTTTCCTCTATGGAAAAGATGTTGTTGTATATAGTAAATGGTATGGAAAATTAGCAACTGTATTATTCTATCTTGCAATTGTATTTTCTCTTGTAATTAAGCAATTTAACCTTGTTGGTATTTGGGAACAGTTAACACTCACAACATACTGTTTAGCGTTAATTGCAACAGTATTTGCATTAATTATGTATGTAAAAGCTTTATACCAAAAGGGATTTATTGATAAAAAAGATTTGAAAAAAGATGTTACTGAAGTAACTATTGAGAAAAAGCATTTTAAAAAGAACTAAAATTATTAGTTCTTTTTTTCTGTTATGTTTTATATTCTATGTTAATATATTTTTTATGCGGTGACAATTCGGGGGGACCGACAAGTTACAGACTGTTATATAATTACAGTCTGTACGTAGTTGGGAGTCACAAAGAAAAAATATATTAACATAGAACCTTAAATTACATATACCAAAAATTATATGAAAATTTATTCGTAATCCTCTATTAACTGATTTAAATTTTGTAACCCATTTACTTCAATTCCCTTTTTCAGCTCAAGTTTATCTGTATCTGATAAATATTCAGTTGCTATATCTGTTTTTTCATATTCCTCTTCTTCCCCATTTTCTAGCTTTTTAAATACTGTTGCAAATCCATCTTTTTCTTTTAATATAAAATGTTCATTACAACTTCCTTTTTCTGTTTTACTTAAAACTATATTAGTATCAGAAAAATCCTCTATATTCCATTCACTATATCTTTCTTTTAACTCTTCTTGTGTTAAATTTACTAATTCTTCTGGAATTTCTCTATATTGGCTTATTTCATGTCCACATTTTTCATATTTTATTTTATATGTTACAAATGCTTTTGGAGATATTTTTTCTTCACTTGTATTAGTTTGTTTTACACTATTTTCTATTTGATTATTATTTTCTATTGTAATACTATTTTCACTTGTTTGGGTTTGTCCTATTTCAACAATGTTTTTGTTGTTTTTTGTATATGGCTTCATTAAGAATATAGCTGCAATAATTCCTAATATTATTACAATTATTGTAATCATACTAATAATTACTTTATTCATTTTCATTTCATCCCCTTCTAAAGATACAAATTTCTTAATTTTATTTGTCTTTTTTACATTTATATATAGTGTTTACAATTTACGGCTATTTATACCATTTCTTAGTAATTTATTTTTTCTTTTATCTTATATTTTCCATTTTTATTGACTTTTATTGTTATCTCACCATTTTTATCTGTTCGATATATTTTTACATTATTCTTATTTAATGTATCTATTGTAATTTCTGACGGGTGATTAAATAAATTGTTTTTTCCAACCCCTATTAATGCTATTTTAGGTTTTACAGCCTCTATAAATTCTGTTATTGAAGATGTTTTTGAACCGATGATGTGCTATTTTTAGTATGTCTGATTTTAATACTTCACTATTATATTTTGTTAAAATTTTCTCCTCTGCAATTTTTTCTATATCTCCTGTAAATAGAACTTTAAATTTTCCATATACCAATTTTGCTACCACTGAGTTATTATTTAATATATTTTCTTGTATTTGTAATTCTTGTGGCCACAAAATTTGAAAATATAAATTTCTCTCAAATTTTATATTATCACCGGCTTTTACAATTATTAATTTGATTTTTTTCCTTTCAATAATTTCTAACAGCCTTTTATAATTTTCTGATTCTTCTCCTTGTTTTGATATTATTACTTGCTTAACCTTTAATTCCTCTAAAATAGTAAACAAATTTCCTATATGGTCATTGTCCATATGTGATATTACTACAAAATCTATTTTTGTATATCCTCTATCCAAAACATATGGTAGTAATGTACTTTTTCCTCCATTAAAATCACTTGCTATATTACTACCTCCTCCATCTATAATAATTGATTTCCCATATGGTGTTCTTATAAATGTGCAATCACCTTGTCCTACATCTACAAAATTAATTTCTAAATTTTTTGGTATGAATTTAATAAGTGTTCCAACTATCAGAATTGTTAAAAATACAACATATATCTTCTTTTTATATTTTCGATAATAATATTTTAAAAGTGCTATTATATTTTTTACTCTTTTTTGCGTTGTTGAAAGCTCTTTTGTTACATATATTCTTCCTATATAATTAAATAAAATCAAACTAATATATATTACAATCACGGTTATTATTTTAGGTGTTGAAAAATAGATTTTTGAAAATGGTAGATTACTCATTTTTGCCACTAACATTAAAGTATTTATCAAAAACTGTACTACATATGAAAAAAATTTCGAAAATTTTATTGAAATAAATGATATTGCTACTGCAATAATTCCTATAATTGTAATTGGCTCTATAACTAACCCTGCCAATAAATTTGTTATTAAAAAATACGTTCCAAATAAGTTAAATGAAAAAATCATATATGGAAATACAGCAAGTTGTGCAGACAATGTTACTGCTATATTTTGCTTTATTTTTTTCAATCTTTTAGATTTTAAATTTATTTTATATCTCCACTTTTTATTTTTTATTCTTATAGTATCTGCAAATAAAAATATCGTTTTATTAAAAACAACAATCCCTATTGTACCTAAATATGATAACACTAGCCCTACATTTTGGATTAAAAATGGATTATATATAAGTATCAAAAACAGTGAAAATGCCAAGGTATTCCAAAAATCATTTTTCTTATAAACTATTGTCGATAATATTAATATTATTCCCATTATTGTTGCTCTTACAATAGATGGTGAGAATCCTGTTATTGCCATATATAAAATTAATATTACTATTGTTAAAATTTTGCTATTTCTTTTACCTACAATTTTGCTACATACCCACTCTACAGCAAATATAATATAATTTACTTGCATTCCAGAAACAGCTAATATATGCGACAAGTTACTAATTTTAAATTCTTCTTGAATTCCATCATCTATTCCAGAAATATCTCCTAACAATAATCCTTTTAACATCTCGGCCTCTTTTTCAGGCATAATTGAGTCAATATTTTTCTTTATTCTTGCTGAGAATTTATTTATTATTTGTATTAGAAATATTCTTTGATTTTTCTCTAAAACGGTAACACTTTCTGCTTTTAATGTTCCATATATTTTTACTGTTTTTAGGTAATCCTTATAGCTAAATCCACCATAATTTCTACTTTCACTCGGTTCTTGAAATATTGCATCTATTTTAACTTTGTCCCCATATTCTAATTGTTTTTCCATTTTCTTATTTAAATTCAAATAAAATAATTTATTTGAGTTTAACACTTTAATTTTATATACATAGCTATATTGTTTTTCTTTTGCTTGACTAATTACTACTGCCACGCACTTTACTTTTTCGTTATCATTATAGATATTTTCATAATTTTTATTTTGGAAATTTATAACTAAATTTGCAATTACTGCAAATAACATAATTGTGATTAAAACTTTTGAATTAAAAAATAATTTTACATATCTAAAATATCTTTTAGGATTAAGAATTGAAAACTTTTTCCCAATTTTCCTGTTTAAATTTTCTAACTTTGTCCCATATTTATTATTAATTTTGTTATAGCTTTCTTTATTCTTAAAAATATAATGTATTACAACTATAGTCAAAAAAATAGGAGCTATACTTATTTTAGTATATAGCCCCCATATTATTCCTATTATATATCCTATAGTTGCAATTAAAATAGGTCTTTTTATTGTCTATTCCTCCCTACTTTATTGCGTTTTACATTACTCTTCTTGCTCCAACATACTTGTTATTATAATATCCAGATGTTATTGAATCTGTTGTAACACCTTTTGATGGATTTGCGGCATGTATTATTTGCCCACCACCAATATAAATACCAACATGATTGATGATTGATGCTGAAGATCCAAACATTACTAAATCACCTGGTTGTAAATCACTTCTTGATACTGATGTACCATTACTATATTGACCTTGTGCTGTTCTGCTTAAGCCTACTTCATGTAATTTAAATACATATGATGTAAATCCTGAGCAATCAAAACTACTTGGTCCTGAAGCTCCATACACATAACTGCTTCCAAGATATTTTCTAGCTGTTTCGACAACTGTTGAACCTTTTCCTGTTGAAGCAGCTGTATTAGCACTTGTTTCTGAAGCATTATCTGATTGTTTCGTTCTTGCTGTTGTTGAACTTCTTGATGTTGTATTTGTTGAAGTTGTTCTGTTCTCAGTTACTTCTACTTTACTATCTGATAATAAACTTGTAGAAATATAGCCTTCTTCTCCATTTACTTTTACTTTACTCCATCCATTTTCTTCTGAATATACCTCTACACTTGTATTTTGTGTTAATGTTTTTATTATTTCAGAAGTTTGGTTTGCTTCTTTTCTCAAGTTAACACTTGTTTCTTTAATGTATGCTGTTTTTATTGGATTTTTAGCAGCTTCTTCTTGTTGTTTTTTTTCTTGTTCTTGAGCTTTTTGTTTATCAATTTCTGCTTGTGTTGTTAATTTATTTTTTCTAATCCAGCCTTTAGTTGTATCAGTTTGAACACAAACCCAATCATTAATTACTTCTACGACATTTACTTTTTCATCTTTTTTTACTTCTACTATATCTGTTGCATTTATTACTGGTACTAATTTCAATTTTGTATTTTCTTTTACTATTTGTTCTCCAGAAATTTCAGTAGAATCTTCTTTATCTTCTTTAGTTGTATCAGCTTGAACTGTTGTTTCTGTAGTTGTAGTTGTATTAGTTTCAGATTTTTCTTCTTTACTGTTTTCTAGTGTTATTAAATCTTTTCTCACATATCCTGTAATATTATCAATTTTTACTTCACACCAATCAGTAGAATTATCTAAAACCTCAACATTATCGTTTAGAGATAATTGTTTTAATATTTTGCTATTTTCATCTGCCGTTTCTCTCAAATTTGCAGTTTCTACACATACTTTTGCTGTATTTGCTGCAAAATTTACATTTGTAAAAAACAATATTGTAATTCCTAAAATTGCCACGAGTATTATGCCTATTACTTTATTTTTACTTTTCATTTTTTATTTACTCCTTAAATAATAATTTACTACATCCTTTTTTAGAACGTTCCTAGTATATACTTTTTTCATTTTTTTGTCAAGTTTTTCAAAAAAAACTCCCCAACATATTGACAAATCTAGTTTTTCATAATATAATGTTTTAGCAATATTGATAATATGATTTGGGTTGAAGCTTCTCCCCGGTGGCTAAAACTTGAATTTCATATATAAATACAAAAATAAATAGGAGGGTATATATTACCATGAATAATACAACATATTATGCAAAAAAAGGTGAAGTAGAAAGCAAATGGTACATAATTGACGCAGCTAACAAACCATTAGGTAGAGTTGCAACAGAAGCTGCTAAATTATTAAGAGGAAAACATAAACCTACATTTACACCAAATGTAGATATGGGTGACCATGTAATTATTTTAAATTGTAAAGATGTTATCTTAACAGGTAACAAATTAACTCAAAAAATTTATAGACATCATTCAGGATATATTGGAGGAATGAAAGAAATTCCTGCTAAAGATATGTTAGCTAAAAATCCAGAAAAAGCTATGACTTTAGCTGTAAAAGGAATGTTACCTCATAATTCTTTAGGTAGACAAAGTCTTAAAAAATTAAGAGTTTATGCTGGTTCTGAACATGAAAACCAAGCACAAAAACCAGAAGTATGGGAGGTAAAATAAGATGGCAAAAAAAGAAAATATCGTTTTCTATGGTACAGGTAGAAGAAAAAATGCAATCGCTAGAGTTAGAATAATGGAAGGAAACGGAAAAATCACTATTAATGGAAAAGATATTAATGAATTTTTCGGATTAGAAACATTAAAAACAATAGTTAGACAACCTTTAAATGTAACTAATACAGAATCAAAATATGATGTTGTTGCAACAGTAAAAGGTGGCGGATTTACAGGTCAAGCCGGAGCTATTAGACACGGTTTAGCTAGAGCTTTAAATGAAGCTAACAGCGAATACAGACCAGCTTTAAAATCAAACGGGTTCTTAACAAGAGATCCTCGTATGAAAGAAAGAAAGAAATATGGTCTTAAAAAAGCCCGTAAGGCACCTCAATTTAGCAAGAGATAGACTTATATCAAAACTCGGAAATATTACTTTCCGAGTTTTTTGTTTTTAATATTGAAATACTTTTTTACCATCCAGAGTAATTATTATAAGCCCCTCTTTTTTACTAATTATTCTATAATATCAACTGCATTAGACCTATTCAATCCCTCTAAATTATAATAATTTGTTGGTATTTCTCCTACTATTACATTTTCAGAAAGCAATACCTGGCTAGTTATATCTTTTTTTATATCTCTAAATGGTGTTAATACATTAATATTACACTTTGCCTCTAGATAAATTCTATGCAAAGTTTGGTTTATCCCTTGAGCTGTAAATTCACTTTTTAAGTTTGTTTCTACATCACCTACTGTAGAAATTCTAATTTTTACACCTGGACCTCTTCCTGATAATAATTTCATTCCCGTAAAGCTTCCGAAGTGCTATTGAGATGTCTTCTCTTCCTCTATTATCTATTTCCTGTTGCACATTTAATGCAATTTTTGTTGTTATAATATTTATATTAGTAGTATTTGATTTTATCATTGTTATTTTATTATTTGAGTCTCTTTCTATTGTAAATAAATCGTCATATGCATATTGTTTCATCACATTATTTGTTTGCTCATTTAATACTGTTACAGCAATCGATTTTGACTTTGCCTCACATAAAGTATCAAAAATTGGGTCAACCGCATCAAGTATATATTTTGCAACACCTATTGCTATAATAAAAATTAATAAAATCTGAACTACTTTTTCTAATTTTTTCTTGTTTATATTATTATTTACTATTTTTTTAGGCAATCTTATTCGTGGTCTTGAATATATTTTAGCCATTTTAAGTAACTGCTACTCTTGTATAATGTGGTATAAATATTTTTTGGCCTGGATATATTATATTTTCGTCTTCAATTCCATTAGTTCTTGCAATGTCTTCAATTGAACTACCAAATTGTTTAGCTATTTTCCACAAACTATCACCTGGTTTTACAATATACATTAATATACTATAATCTTCATCATCTCTCTTTCCAGCTGTTTGTACTTCGTCAATTACATTTATATTTATATTTCGAGAAATATCCACATTCATTTGTAAATCAATATTACAATTAACGTTTCCTCCATCTTGAACTACAAAGTTTTGGCTTAAAACTTCTATTTCTAATTCTGTATTAGAATTTCCAATACCCTCAATATCTAGGCTATATTCAAATGGTATTTTTACATTTTTTGTTTCTACATTTAATTCACTATTTGAAATAAGGAAGTTTAGCTCTAGTTCTCCTATATATGATACATTATTATTTGTTTTGTTTTCTTCTCTTATAACTGGCACTACATCTACATCTATGATATTTCTTCCTTCCAATCCATTTATTGTTACTTTTTCTCTTATTTGTTTTACTTCTGTATTCACCCTTTTTCCTGTAATTGTTACCACATTTCTTTGATCAAACTCCAACTTTTCTGTTGGACTGTATAAATCTTGTATTAATTGAATCTGTCTATCTTCATATACTTCTGCTGATACTTCTATTTCTATTTCAACATATATTGAATGTTCCTCTATGCTGTTAGGTTTTATTATTATGTTTTTTATTTCATATTCAACATTTGAGATATTTTCTTCTGTTACATTTGGTATATCTATAAAGCCAACAACAGGAATTTTAGCTGATACACTTTGTATTCTATTATCCTCTGTTAGATATAATATTCTTACTTCTGCTTCCGCTTTAGTTAAAATTTTATTATAACTAACCTTTATGTCTTTATTTCCTATAAAAATACTCGCTTTTAATATTTCTGCCAGATTATCTTCACTATTTATTACTATTGTATCTTTAGCCAAAATCTTGTTTTCTCCCACTCCAACTAGTGAATTAACATTCAAATTTTCCTTAAGCATTTGTATTTCTTGTGCTTCTGGAATATCTCTTACAAATTCAATTTCCTCATTTACATATATTTTTATATTTAATTCTAACGTAGCTTTTATTCCTACTTTCCTTCCATTTATTACCTTTGTTTCCATATTTTTTAATTGTGAAGTTATTTTACATTCCATTCCTTCCTGTATATTCGCCATTTGAACATTTTCTGAAAAATCTAAATCTGTAGATAAACCTCGTATTCTATCATTTTGATCATCTGCCATATACATTATATAAGTATTTATGTTTCCATCAACTCTTACTTTTCCTTCTAGTACTTCTTTTTTGTAAATACTTACTACACCACTTGTACTAATTGTACTTATAATATCTGGTTTAGAATCTGGTACTATCATATCGCCTTCTACCATTATCACTTCTTTTTTTGTTGCAACTAATTTATTTACATTCAAATTTTCTTTTACTGTTTCTACAACCATTTATTAAACCTCCTTTAATAATCTTTATAAATATATATTAGGAGTTTTTATACTTTAGAACAATCAATAAAAATCTATTTGGTATAATTTCGTTTGTATGCAAAAGAAAAAAAGCACATAGTTACTAAACTATATGCTTCTATCTTAATTTTATTTTATAATGATGTTTTCTTTGCTTCTGGTGCTGGTGGTATTAATGGTGAATAAGAATCTCCATCAAATACTTCTACCTCAACAGTTCTTGTTAAAACATCTGTGTAACTATATGTTACATTTCTATTATTTTCCTCATATTTTACAACAAAAATATTTGGGTATGCTTTTTCTATTGTGGCTTCTTTTTCAAAGGCTCTACTTCTTCCTAATGAACCTTTTACTATTATCTTTTGTCCTACTTTTTCTAAGATATCAGTTTTTAGATTTGCTATGTCATTTCTACAAATCATTTGATCACCTACTCCCTTATGCTGGCTAAATTATAGCATTTTTGGGGAATATTGTCAAAATTTAGGAATTGTCTTTTTTCTTATGTAACCTAGTGTTTTCAATGCTTGTAGCAGTTTTGTTTCGTAAGATTACAAGTATGTTACATTTTGGTTACATTTTTGTTTTTAAGTTAATTTTTACTATATTTTTCAATTAACTTTCCATTACTTCCTATTCCATTTATTCCTTTTTTACCATCTCTTAGTTCTTTTGAAATATCATCTATTGTAATAAATTTATATCTTTCAGTTGTTGCTATTTTTTGTGCTACAACTAGTGGATCTAAAAAATCAATTAATATTCTTGCAGGTGATGATGCAAAATTTGCTCCGGCTGCCATTATAGCTTCAAAATAACTTTGACACGCCCCTGCAAATATTGCTAAATTTGCGTTATAATCTTTTTCATATCTTCTAGCTTCTCTTACTGTTTCTACAAAATATTTTGAATTTTTATAATTATAAATGTCATAATATTTTGTTCCCTTTTTAAACATTTCATCATGTCCGGTAACGACAAGAATATCAGGTTTATACACTTCTAATAAATAATAAACCATTTGTGGCTGTTTACTTTCTGGTATATTTTTTACTATTGCATTAAGTCCAGTTTTTCTATAATAATTATAAGCTTTTTCACTATATTTTTTGTCACCATCTAAATGAAGTATTTTACCTGATATTATTTGACTCGACTCTTGACTCATATATTTCACCTCATTTATCAGGCTAATATATTGTATGTCAATTTTTGTCGATATGTGATTTTTCTATTTAATGGCCATATTTTCTTTTAGTTGCCATTCCTCCTCTTATGTGTCTTTCTGCTTTATTTTCATCTAGCACAACCCTTACCTCTTTTGCTAGACTTGGATTTATTTTTTTTAATCTTTCAGACACATCTTTGTGTACTGTACTTTTACTAACTCCAAATTTTTTGGCAGCTCCTCTTACTGTGTCTTTTGATTCTATTATATAATGTGCAAGTTCAACACTTCGTTCTTCTATTGATTTTTTCCCTGCAACATAATTATGTGTATATAATTGTCTCATAAAGAAAGACCCCCTATGAAAATACTTTTGTTTAATTGTATTCCCCACAGTAAGTCCTTAGAACTTTATAAATTTAGAACAAATTTAAATTTTGTATACTTTTTAAATTACAAAAAATAAATAGAGGCCTTGAAATTTCAAAGTCTCTATTTTGATGCGTCTAAAAGATTATGCCGCATTATACGCTAGGCCTGGTGCTCCACAAATGTTCTATCGCCCATTTGAATCTTCCCTAACTTCCTGAGTAATTGGTACATACAATGCCGCGCGTACTGCACATCCACCGTTTGGATATGCTGAAATACCATGCGAACGATGACTTACAGGAGCATTAATTCCATAGTTGCCTCCACGAAGCACGCTGTAGTCTTCCCCAAATTTCTCTTGGGTCCACTCTAAATTATTACCTGCCAAATCATAAATCCTATTAGCAACATAATTTTCGTTGCTTCCTGTCTTTTCTCTGGTTATAGAATAATTTCCCCAGCTCCTAGAGTCAACAGTAACTTCTTCCAAAGTCTTTGCCCCTGATTGTAGCAGCCATTGCAATACGGTATCATATTCTGCTCCGGTTACCAATCGAGTTGGTAGATTCCCAGTTGTGGCAACTTGAGAAGCAATTTTCTCTGCACTCTTCAAATCAACACATCTTATTGGATTTGCCCATTTGACAGATCGACAAATTCCTTGTATTCCTCTACCAGAAATTTCAAATTGTGCAATATAAAAGCCACCAATCAGTTCGATAATTTGTCGTTGCAGGACAACTTCTGGTGTTTCAATTTCATGATATCCAGTTTTTGAAAAATCATCACCTTCAAAATTTCTTCTACCAAACTTTTGGTTGAAATTTTTACCATCAAGTGTGCCATTGGCATACAAACTTCCAACAGGAACCCATACAAATCGGCTTCTAAAAGCTTTATCTTCAATGACAAAACCATCGTTCCAATTTCCTTCTACATACCGGAATCCATCCAATACCGGAGGAAGCATATAATTAGGAATATCACAAAAAGCATCACCCAACATTTTCTTCGCTGCTTTTACTGCATCTTTTCCATACCGTTTCATTTTTTCATCTCCCTAAACTAGTAATGATAACGGTTATTTAGCTTGTTGCTATACATTCTTATTTTACCACGTTTTACTAATTATGACAACTTCTTTTTTTTATCTTTGAACATTAAAAACTCAGAAGCATACACCTCTGAGCCAATTATTATTCTACATTTTTCTTATTATTATAAATTCTGTCTAAATATTCATCAGGATATGCTTTATCTATAAATTCATCAACACTATTTTTAGGTGGTATATCTTTCCTTCTTTCTTCCTGTCTTGACGCCGCCATACAAGATACTGTTATATCAAATGTCATAAATATTACTAAAAATACTGTAAAAATTTTTACTGATAATTTATGTAATAATGGTTCTAGTTTTTTTAGTCCTGGATATACTACTTTTAAATATACAACCGCTATTATTCCCCAATAAAAACAATATAAAAGACAAGTTCTTCCATTTAAATTAAAGAACATTTTACTGTAATCCCATGAAATTGTTCCAAATAATATTTCTTGAAAAAATGAACCAAGATACTCTAAAATTCCACCCATTACCATTCCATATATAAAAGCTTCTTTAGGTTCTTTTACATTACTGATAAGCAAATAATATGCAACTGCACCAAGTCCATATATTTGCACAAATGGTCCATATATTAATCCTTTTCTTATTACCAGAGCTCGTGTAAATATTGTTGAATACAACATTTCTGCAAAAAATCCAAACACACTGCCTATAATAAATATCCAAAATATTATTGTTATAAATTTAATTCCTTTTTCTACTTGTTTTTTCATTTTCATCCTCATATTATAATCACTATTATTAGCACATTATAATTATAGCATATAACTAAAATATATGCTATAATTACTTATAGATTTTATTTAAAATTTATTATAAGAAGGTTAATTATATGATTAGAATTTCAAACATAAAAATATATGAAAATATTGCGGATACAAACATTATTGACATAGTTTGTCAAAAGTACAAGATAAACAAGTCTGATGTTTTAGAATGGAGCATTTTTAAAAAGTCAATTGATGCCAGAAAAAAGGACAATGTTCACTACAATTATTCGGTAAATTTATCATTAAAAAATGAAAACAAATATAAAAAATTCGACACTGCAAAAAAACAAATACCTAAAACTATTAATGTTAAAAATCCTGATTCTAAAAGAGTAGTAATTGTTGGAGCTGGTCCTAGTGGCTTATTTGCAGCTTTAACATTAATTCAAAATGGTGTTACTCCTATTGTTGTTGAGCAAGGCGATAGTGTAGAAAATAGACAAAGAGTAGTAGAAAACTTTAGAAATACTGGAACTTTAAATACTTTATCAAATGTTCAATTTGGTGAAGGTGGTGCAGGTACTTTTTCAGATGGGAAATTGACTAGTGGGATTCATAATCCTTTTTGCACAAAAGTTCTTGAGGAATTTGTTAAATTTGGGGCTCCACAATCCACATTATACACAGCCAAACCGCATATTGGTACTGATAATTTGATTATTATTATAAAAAATATTAGAGAATACATTATCTCAAAAGGTGGAAAGTTTTATTTTAATACAAAAGCTGTTGATTTTAATATAGAAAATGGCAAAATCTCTTCTATAACTTGTGATAATAATAAGAACTTATTTGATATTCCTGTAAGCCACTTAATCCTTGCGATTGGGCATAGTGCAAGAGATACTTTTGAAAAACTTTATAATAAAAATATTAATATGGAAAGAAAAAATTTTTCTGTTGGCGTTAGAATTGAACATTTACAAGAGCAAATTAATCTTGCACAATATGGAGTTCATACAAAATTACACTTACCACCTGCAGATTACAAATTAGCATACCATTCTCCTTCTGGGCGTTCTTGTTATACTTTTTGTATGTGCCCTGGTGGAGTTGTTATTGCATCTTCAAGTGAGAAAAATACAATTGTTACAAATGGTATGAGTTATTATTCAAGAAGTGGGAAAAACGCAAATTCTGCTGTTTTAGTAAATGTTACTCCAAACGATTTTGAAGGTACTTCACCTTTAGCAGGTATTTATTTTCAAAAAGACCTAGAAGAAAAAGCCTTTGTTTTGGGTGGCTCAAATTATTATGCACCTGTTCAAAGATTTGAAGATTTTATTGCTAACCAAAAATCTACTTTTATAGGTTCTGTTACACCTACCTATTTGCCAGGTGTAACACTTTCTAACTTAAATGAAATTTTACCTAATTTCGTTTCTGCAACATTAAAAGAAGGTATCAATTATTTTGATACCAAGCTGAAAGGTTTTGCTAACCCTGACAGCATATTAACAGGTGTTGAAACAAGGAGTTCTTCTCCTGTTAGAATAATTAGAAATGAAAATTTAGTTTCCAATATTTATGGTATATATCCTTGTGGAGAAGGTGCAGGATATGCTGGAGGTATAATGTCTGCTGCTGTTGATGGGATAAAATGTGCTGTTGCAATTTTAGAAAACTAATTATAATAAAACGTTTCAGCTAGACCATTAAGTTGTTCACATACCTAAAATCAATATATATGATTTCTAACATTAATTATATAATATTTCTTTCAAATTTTGGACCAAATAATCAATATCTTCTTTTGTATTATCTGGTCCAAATGTTGTTCTTATAGCTGCTTTTGCCATTTCATCTGGCAACCCTAATGCAGTTAACACGTGTGAAGGTTTTGTTGAACCTGCTGCACAGGCAGAACCTCCTGATACACAAATTCCTCTTTTATTTAACTCCAATACTAATGCTCTTCCATCTATTCCCCTAAAAGAAAAATTTGCATTTCCAGGTAATCTCATATTTCTAGAACCATTTAATCGTACATTTTGAATACTATTTTCAACTTGCATTACATAATAGTCTCTTAATTCTTTTAAGATTTTCATATTTATTCCTAAATTATTTCTAGCAATTTCACACGCTTTTCCTAGCCCGACTATTCCAGGTACATTTTCTGTTCCTGCTCTTCTATCACTTTCTTGATGTCCCCCATCAATATATTTTTCTAATTTTATTCCATTTCTAATATATAATGCTCCTATTCCTTTTGGTGAATGCAATTTGTGTCCTGATAGAGAAAGCATATCTATCCCCATTTTTTTAACATCTATTGGTACATTACCACAGGCTTGAACAGCATCTGTATGAAATATAATGTTATACATTTTTGCAATCTTTGAAATTTCATAAATTGGTTCTATTGTTCCTATTTCATTGTTTGCAAACATAATACTTATTAAAATAGTATCATTTCTTATTGCTCTTCTAAGTTGATCTAAATTAACCATTCCATCTTTATCAACATCTAAATAAGTTACTCTAAAGCCTTTTCTTTCTAATGTTTGGCAAGTATGGATTACTGCTGAGTGTTCAATTTTTGTTGTTATAATATGCCCTCTTCTTGCTAAATAAGCTACTCCTTTTATTGCCATATTATCACTTTCCGAACCACCTGAGGTAAAATAAATTTCGTTTGGCTCACAATTTATTAACTTAGCAACTTTTACGCGTGCCTCTTCTATTCCTAATTTGGCTTCTTTTCCCATTTCACAAATTGATGATGGATTTGCATATTTTTCAGAAAAATATGGTATCATCTCATTTATAACTTCGTCATAAACTCTTGTAGTTGCAGCATTATCAAAATATCTAAAATTCATAAAACTCATTCCTTTAATATAATATTTTATATATTATATTCTTTAGATATCTAAAACTTGTTTAATTTCATCAATTTTTTTCGAAACCGCCTCATAACCATATTTATAACAATTATCCAATTTTTTTACATCTAACAATCCTGTTTTATCAGTTTTGATTGTTAAAACATAATCACTTTTTTCTAGATTTTTTTCTCCAATTTTGTTTCCCATAATATCAATTGTTCTCATTACTACATCCATTATATTACTTTGTTCGTTTATTTCATCTGCCTTAAAATTTATTGCAATTATTTTATCTGCACCTTGTTTTTTTACTTCTGTTACTGGTATATTGTCTAAGACTCCACCGTCTAAAAAGCTATGTTTTTTAAATTCACAAGGGCAAAAAACGGCTGGAAAACTGCTACTTGCTCTTACAGCTTTCCCAATACTTATATCATTTATATATTTATCTTTTTGCTTAGTATCTATTGGAATTCTGTTTGTAAATACATATTCTTTTGATTCTTTAATATCCACTGCGGGAATTACTATTGGCATCTTTTTTATATCATTTATTTTCTTTATTCCATTTCGTAATGCTAAATTATTATATGCTTCTTCAATTGATTCCCCTGTTTTTAATCCTGTCATACTCACTTTTTTACTTTTGAAAAAATTTCCTATTCCAGAGATGACTGGGCTTGAATTTATTCCAACTATGTCTTTGGCATACCTTTTAAATAATAAATATATGTAATATGGTGAATACCCCATTGCATATAAAGATGCAACTAATGCTCCAGAACTGGTTCCCCCAATTATATCAACTGTAATTTTATTGTCCTCTAAAGCCTTTAATGCTCCTGCGTGTGCAATGCCTCGTATTCCTCCACCTGATAATGCTAATCCTAATTTCAATTTTTCTCTCCTAATTCACAAAATTTTTCTACTATATATTAATATTATTTACAAATTTTTGTGAATTAAAACATACTTATAAATAAAAAATCTCTATATATTAAACTATAAAGAAAATTGCATAAAAAAAACAATATATATTATTTTATGCAATACCGAGTAAGCGAGCAAACGAGCTATGCGAGTATGATTGGAGCAACCTACAAGAATTAAAAATTGTAAGGTTGCTACACACAAGGCATAAAGAAAATGATATATATTGTTTTTTTATAGTATATTTTATATTTATTTATTATTTGTATAATAAATTTCTCCTAGTCCATTTTTTACTTGATAATATGATTTTATAAAAGATGGATTTAACTCATTTAAGTTGTATGTTGGCTCTATTACTACTTCTCCTTTTGTATTAACAGAACCCCATTTGTCTTCACTTTTTACTCCTGCAAATCCATATTCATTAAATTCTGTTACAAAGTCATATTTTGCTTCAACAACCATTTTTCCAGATTTATCAGCAAATCCCCATTTGTCACCTACTTTTTTAGCAAAAAGTACATTATTAGTAAACACTTCTGTATTTTTTAGTTCTTTACCCTCTTTACTGAAATATTTTACATCTTCTTGGTTGGAAATTTTAATGTAATTTTCTTTTGTTTCCACATTTGCCTTCTCCATTTCGCAAACCATTGACATATCTTTAGAGTATAATCTAATCATATTGTCTTTTGTTGTAACTGTTTCTATCAATTCTGTTCCATCTATTTTTTGTAAAGAATCATTTGTTATATCTATTTTTATATTGTTTTTGTCATCAATTACTCCAAGTTTCGAATCATTTTTGCTAACAATAAAATAATTATCATTTAAGTATTCTATATAGCTATATTGTTGAGCAATAATTTCTTCTCCGTTTTTTCCTATAACACCATATTTTGTTCCGTCTTTATTAGTAATTTTTATTTTGTATTTTTCATTATTCGTGTTTAATATTGCAACACTTGTGTCGATATTGACTTGTGTTCCTTCTGTATTATACACTGTAGTTCCTTGTTCATTTTGAGCATATAGATATATTCCAGTTACATCTATTTGTTTGTATTCTGTTGGTACTAATATTTTTCCATCTTTATTAGTAACACCATATTTTTTACTCTTTTCTATTGTAAATATATCATTTCCTTCATCATATACGATTGATTGATATTCATTTGGCAATAATTGTTCGTTGTTTTTCATTATTCCAAATTGACCATTTTTAGCTGCGATTATATATGCATTTTCATCATCGTCTATGTCTATTGTTCTTGATAGTTGATTATATTCTGGTTTTAATACTACCTTTCCTTTATAATTGATATATCCATATCTATATCCTTCTTCTGTAGTATTTGAAACAATATATCCAGCATATTGGTAGCCATTATCCGTTGTATAATATCCATCAACCGAAATTTGATCATATATATTTTTAATCAACTCATTTCCTTTTATATTGATTACTCCATACTTACCATCTTTTTTTATAAGAAGTTCTCCTTCTTTATATGGCAAACCTTCTATACTTTCATATATAGGCCCTGTAATCTTTTTTCCTTCTAGGCTTACTAGACCATATTTACCATTTTTTTCATATTTTAATACAGTTTTTTCATACATTAAATTTGTTGTAATATTTTTTAATTGTATTGGCTCTACAGATTGGTAATCAGTTAGTTTTTCTTGTTTTTGACTGTTTAAAATTTTAGTTGTTCCATTTTTATAACATACAAATACATCTTTTTCAGGATTTGGTATTTTTATATCATCATAATTTGACTCTATTATTAAATTTCCTGCTTTGTCAATAACTCCTGACGTATTTCCACTTTTTAATACAAAATAATTGTATTCATTTACTTTTGCTATTTCATATTTTTTTCCATTTTCTTTTATAAAATAGTAAAGCATTCCTCCAGCTAATACAATTAGTATTACAATTAGTATTACTGTTCTTATTATAAAATTTCTCTTCATAACAAAACCTTCCTTACTCTTTCGTTTCTTTTATTATTTCATTATTATTTTTGCACGCTTTTATCGCTATAATTCTTTTATCTTCATATTGTTCTATTTTATATGTCACTGTATCTGTTTCGATTATTGGCTTTTCTTCGTCTTCTGGGATTCTTCCCAATTCTTCTTGTAAATATCCTGAAATTGTATCATAGTCTCCTTCTGGAATTTTAGCATCTAATAATTTATTTACATCATATATTGGCATACTTCCAGATAAGATATATGTGTTTTCGTCTATTTTTTCAAAATCTTTTTCTTCCTTATCATATTCGTCATATATGTCACCTACTAATTCCTCTAGGATATCTTCCATTGTTATAATTCCAGCTGTTCCTCCATATTCATCTAATATAATTGCCATTTGCATTTTATGTTTTTGTAATTCTTTAAAAACTTCATTAATTAATCTACTTTGTGATACAAAATATGCATCTTTTACTAAGTCTTTTACTTTAACATCTTTGTTATTAATATTTTTCATTACATCTTTTATATATAAAATTCCTTTTATCTCATCTATAGTTTCGTCATATACTGGAATTCGACTATATCTATATTGCGAATCAATTAATTCTTGTACAAGTTCCTCATTACTAATATTTATATCTACTGCAAAAATATCTTTTCTGTGTCTCATAATTTCTGATACAGTAATATCATTGAATTCAAACACATTATTTATTAGTTCTTTTTCCTCTTCTTTTATAGTTCCTTTTTCTTCGCCTTGGTCTATCATCATTTTAATTTCTTCTTCTGTTACTTCACCTTCGTCACTTTCTCCAACTCCAAATATTTTAGAAATTGTATTAGTTACAAATGTTAATAACTTTACAAATGGCGAAGTGATAATTGAAATCATCCTTATGACTCCAATCGTTGCAAATGATATTTTTTCGTAATGTTTCATTGCAAGTCTTTTTGGCACTAACTCCCCAAACACTAATGTAAAAAATGATAAAATAATTGTAATTATAATTATTGAAATACTTTTCCATACAGCTAAACTTAAAAATGGCATTAACGTATATAATGAAGGTGCCAGTTTTTCTGCAAATGCGTCTGATGCAAATGCACTTGATAAAAATCCTGCTAAAGTAATTCCTATTTGAATTGTTGCTAAAAATTTACTTGGCGATTTTAACATTTCCTCAATTTGTTTAGCTTTTTTATTTCCTTCTCTTGCTTGTTTTTCGATTTTTGCATCATTTAAAGATATGAATGCAATTTCACTTGCTGCGAAATATGCATTTAGCAAAATTAAAATTGTTAAAATTATCAGTTGTGATAACATATAAAATTTTTACACTCCTTTTTCTTGTTCTTTTCTATCATAAAATTGTAATCATTTTATAATCAATTTTACTTCGCTTATATTGTATCAAAACAAGGCCATAAATTCAACTAATTATTGTTAATTTATAGCCTTTTATATTTGATAATTTACATTCCTGTTACTGGTAATTTTTTAACTACTTTGTTAGAAATGCTTTTACTATTTTGAGTTTTAGTCTCTATTTGTGGTTTTTCTTCTTTTGCATTATTAACTGTTACTGTTACCTCTTGATTTAAGTCTGCTTTTACATCTATCAATTGTTCATATCTTTGGTACCCTTCAGCTTCTTTTGTTTCTCTTATATAATATTCTCCCGGTATTAAATTACCAATTTCTATTCTTCCATTTTCATCAGTTTTCAAGTCAGAATATACAACATTTTTATCTTTATCTAATAATTCAAATTCCACACCTTGAATATAATTTTCAGTTTCAGTGTCTCTTTTTACAATTATGATTTTAGTTTCATTTTTATAATAATCATCTTTTGTTTCTCCTTTTCCATTTTCAAATGTTGCTGCTGTTAATGCATAATCTTGATGTCCACTATCTGGTGCTGTTCCATATAATACTGGTTTTGTTTCTACTGTTGAAGTAACTTTTAAATTTATTTTACCATTGTTAGTTAGGTTTTTTATTGGTATTAATATCTTAAACTTTTCGTTTGGAGAAAATTCTGATTTTTCGTTATTATTACTATCAGTTAATTTTATTCCTCCTAAATTTTGTGCATTCTCGTTCTCTATTTCTATTTTATAATTACTAATATTAGCTCCTGCAGTAACGTTAAATACTTTTGAAACATAATTTTTCTCTATACTATCTTGTTCCCATTCACTACTAATTTTGTTGATTGTTAAAGTACTTGAAATCTTAGTTTCAGAAGAATTTTGTGCATCATATATTATTTTTTTCATTGCTTGTAAAGTTCTATTTCCAGCTTCTCCTATTGCTCCATAGTCATCTGGATTATTTCCATGTATATAGCAATATATTGCCTGTTTCGTAGCTGTAAATGCTTCTTCTTTATTATTTACTCCTAGTTGTTCTAATGTTTTATATGGATATCCATTTACAATTCTTCTCCATAATCCAACATCATTTATTGCGCTATTTATAGACACAGTATATTCACCCTTTTCCGCTCCTGGTTTGGTTTTATCCATACAATATGCGGGATAATGAATTCCATTTGCATTATATTCTACATATGTGACTTTTACCGTTGCTCCTTTGTATGTAAGCAAACTTCCACAATCATTTGTAGCATAAATATTGGCAGAACTTATATTGGTTGTGGCAAACACATTTGTTGCAACTCCTAAAAAATTTAATATTAATGCTGTAGCAAGTAATATTATTCCTTTTAGTTGTCTTTTTATCTTGTTATCTTTGGTTTTATCTCTCATTTTTTCTATTTTAAGTAATTTAATTCTTTTTTTGTTTTTTAAATTTTTCATTTAATCTATTATTATGATGTATTACATACAAAATTTACATCATCTTCTCCTTTCCTCTATACGCTATTTTCAACTGCTTGAATACACCTTCTATACTCTGGCTGGTTTTCCACACAAGTAATAAGTGTAATCATATTTTCCTTAGTATTTTTTAAACTGCTCCAATCAGTATCTTTTATTATAGCTATTCTTTTTACTTTATATTCTTTTGAAATATTTTTATAATAATATAAAACACTATCACCTTCTTTTAGCTTTTTTAGATTTTCGAAATAATTATGTTTATAACCTCTGTTATGTGCTGCTAATGCTATATTTCCTTCTATCTTTTGTGTTTCTTCAAAATGTCCGACATAATCGTCTAACGTTTCTTTTTTTGTTCCTTCTCTTATGTCTGCTTTCAAATTTATCGTTGGAATTTCTATATACCATATATCTTCTGTGTCATTTTCTTCGGTTTCTTTATTTTTGATTTTTTCATCCTCTTTTGGAATATTCGTCTGATTTTGACTTTGATTTTCGACACTAAAACTTGCCTTTAATGAACTTTTTTGACCAAAATTTTTATAATTTGATAAAAATACTTGTACACAACTAAAAATTAATATTGAAATTAATATGCTAATTATATTAATATACATCGTGCTATATCTAAACATTAAGCAATATAATTACCTCCTTTTATTATTCAATTAGCTTTTGAGGGATTATTATAGATTTAAATAAATTAAAATATTTATGAGTTAACTCTGGTAACATAATACTACACATTTTCCATTTTGTAAAGAAAAATCGTTCGACAAAATCCGACAAATAGATTTCTAAGCTTACTCTCATAGCAATTTTATAGTTCAAATTTTTTCATAAAAAAGCATACTAAAGTATTTGCTCTTTATACTTTAGTATGCTTTTTATTTTATAATTCTGTTACTTCTACCTCTATTTTTGTTTCATTTCCTGCTAAGTCTACTATTGTGAATGTATATGTTCCATTTTTGTCAACATTATATGTTGCACTTCTTGAGCCTGCTACTCTATAAATCGCATTCCTGTAAAATAATTCTATATCTTTTAATTCTCCATAATGTTTATGCAACCACCTATTCCCATTTTCATTTTCATATATTCCTACCACATCTGTATTTTCTCCAGCAACAGTTCCTGTGCACCATATATCAGTGCCTTGCTTAAATTCTATGCCATATAACGAATCACTCCCTGGAATCGGATTATAATATTTAGTTACTTCATTTTGTTTATCAATTTTAGCTTCAAGTTTCCCTTCTGTCCAATAACTCTGTGCTATAATTTCCAATGCATTAGTTGAATCATTTCCAGATGTAACTAGATTTTTGTTATTAGCAAAACATTCATTTAAAAACTTATAATTTGCTGGTTCTCCATATGAATTTAAATCAAGAATAACATTATAGTTCTCTGCATCTTTTAACGTTGCTATCTGATTTTTCTCATCCATTGTAACATTTTTAAAATATTTTCCAAGCTTTTCTTTTGACATTTCTTCTGCTATTAAATATTTTCCTCGTAACAATATGTTTTCTGTCTCATATTGTATCTTTTTACTTGTTCCGTCTGGCAAAATTATTTTGTCTACATCGCTTTCATCATCTGCTGAAAACACTGTTATTTCTACTTTTCCATCTTTTACTTTTTTCTCTGCTGAGCCATATGGAACAATATTATCTCCTGTTGCCTTGAATCCATAATCAGATTTCAGTGTTAATTGCTCTTCTTTTGTAAATTTGTTAATGTCATATGCAAGTTCACCTTTTACTATTGAGATTTTTCCAATTAAATTGTCTGGCATACTTTTTATATAATTTTTAATATTTTCTCCTGATGCATTTATTTCTTTAAATTTTTGCTCTTGCATTTTTAACCCTAATTTTTCTACATCCCACTCTTCTTTTATTTGTGCTATCTCTGTTATTTGCTTAGCGTTTTGTGCTTGTGTTAATATTCCATTTTGCCCTGTTAGCATTGCAATGCTTACTCCTGCTAAAATTAGCAAAACAATAATTGTTATTATTAATGCAATTAGTGTTATTCCATTTATTTTTTTGCTTAATTTTTTTAGGTTATTTTCTTCTAATCTATATCCCATTTTTATTTCTCCTGTCTTTTGTTTTGGTTTATATTATAACATTTTGTTTTAAAAGTCAATATAACAATTTGTTTTATTCTATAATTTTCTCATAATGTAGAAAGGACTTTTTAATATGGATACTCGTATAAAAAATTTAAGGGAAGATAATGATTTAACACAATTTGAAATTAGTAAAATGCTTAATATTTCTCAGGTTGCATATTCATACTATGAACTAAACAAACGTAACATTCCTATAGAAATACTTTCAAAATTAGCAGATTATTATAATACTAGCATTGATTATTTAATTTACAGAACAGATATATCTAAACCTTACCCCAAGTCAAAATTTCATAAGTAATACTATTCCTTTTATTTATTATAAAAAATAATATATATTGATTTTTTCATTTAAAATATGTTATATTAGTATATAGTTAATAGAAAGGATTTTAATAATATAACTATGATTGATTTTACAAATGCAATAGAAGAATTTAATAATTATAAAGGTTCAGAAAAAAAGAAAACTCTTATTTATAACAATAAAAAATATTTAGTAAAATTCCCTGACCCAGTTAGAGAAAAAAATAAAAATATTTCTTATATTAATAATGCTTTTTCTGAATATATTGGTAGTAATATATTTAAGCTTTCAAAATTTGAAACTCAAAACACTTTATTAGGTATATATAATTATAATGGTAAAGAAAAAATAGTATGTGCTTGTGAGGATTTTACAAGTGATAATGATGTATTATATGAATTTGAAAATTTGGCTTTAAGTACTAACCCAGATAAAAAAATAGAAACAGAACTAAGTGATATAATGGAAGTTATTGAAACAAATACAATAATTGATTCTGATTCAACAAAAAATAAATTTTGGGATATGTTTGTTATTGATAGTTTAATTGGTAATACTGACAGGCATAATGGTAATTGGGGATTTTTACTAAATAAGAAAACAAGCGAAGTTCGTTTTTCTCCAATTTATGATTGTGGTTCTTGTTTAAATCCTATGCTTGAAGATAGTGACATTTCTGGCCTTAATGAAACTGAACTTAAAAATTTTGCTTTAAATTGTTACTCTTGCATAAAAGAAAATGGTAAAAAAATTAATTATATGTCATATATAAAAGATGGTAATAATGAGGAATGTAAAAAAGCCATCTCAAGATTACTTCCCAATATTGATATTTCTAAGATTTTTGATTTTATTGATAGTATAAATTGTATATCTGATATAAGGAAAAATTTTTATAAAAAAATTATTGAAATCAGATTCAATATTATTAAAAATAGTAATAATTAACAAAATCTCTCGTGTTTATTAGATTTTTTCTACTAAATACGAGAGATTTTTTATTTCATATTGAATAATTCATAATTTGAATTTTATGCTTTGTTTTATAACTTATATAATTTTTTCAATTTTTTTCTATATTTTTAGATTTAAGTCAAAATAAAATTCTACGCCATTATCTTTATTTACTAGTCCATAATCTTTTCCATAGTTTGTCATTATCGCTTTTACAAAAGCTAGTCCTATACCAGTACCACCATCAGTTCTATTTCTTGATTCATCTATTTTATAAAAACGATTCCAAATTCGTGCCATATGCTCTTCAGAAATTTGTTCCCCTGTATTGAATACTTTTATTCTAACCGTATTTTTTTCTATATTGACTTCATTAGTTATTTTTATATAATTTTCTCCATTTACTGGTTCAACGTGTTTTATTGCATTTGTCATATAATTTGTGATTACTTGTTCTATATAAAAATCGTCTGCATATACATTTATTTCTTCTGGTGTTTCGTATTTTACTTCTGCTTGTTTTTCTTCTAGCATTACTTTAGATTTCCTAATAACTTCTTTTTCTACTTCCACAACATTAAATATTGTGTCTGTAAATTCTCTTTTTCCATATTCTAATTTCATTAATTCTAGTAACTGTTTTACTAATTTATCCATTTTATTGGTTTCGTCTAAAATGACTTCTGCATAGAATTTTCTACTTTCATCATCTGAATTCACATTTTCCAATAGCCCTTCACTATATCCTTGTATCAAAGCTATTGGAGTTTTTAATTCATGTGATACGTCTGATATAAAACTTTTTCTCATTTCGTCTATCTTAGATTTTTCTTCTATGTCTTTTTCCAATTCAATATTTGTATTTCTAAGTTGTTTTATTGTTCTTTCTAATTTATCTGACATCATATTAATACTTTTACCAAGGTTATTTATTTCATCATCTGCATCTGTTATTCTATATTTATGGCTAAAGTCTAAATTTGCCATTTTTTTTGCAATTGCATTTAATTCTAAAATTGGTTCAGTAAATTTTCTTGATACATATGATACTATAACCGCAGCTATCAATATTGCAAATCCAGCCATTAAATATAGAAAGTTATTTGATATTTTTACACTTTCTTGAATTGAATTTATTGGAATTCTAATATATAGTAAATATCCATTATCTAATGTTGCTGATAACAATACATATGTTAGACCATTTTGAGTATCTTTTATTTTACTTATTATATATTTATTCCCTTTTTCTATCAATTCCCCTGAGCCTGTATGCAATTTATTAGTCATTTCATCCATTTGTCCTAATGTTGAGAAAAAATCCTTACTTGATGTAAATACATTTATATTTTGGTTATTTCGAATTAATATATCGAAATTATTTTTTATAGCAATTTGTTCTAGTTCTGTTGATAAACTCCCATCTTCGCAATTATTGTAATAATCATTAACCGTAGAATATACTGACTTTAGCACTTGCCTTTTGCTAAATAGATAAAACTGTCCAAATACAAAGTTATTTACTAATATTAAAAATGTTATTATTCCTAAAATTACTAGCGATAATGTTAAAAATAATTTTACTCTTACTGAATTGAATGGTGTTTCTCTTTTTGCCATTTTATTATTCCTCTTTTCTATTTTGTTTCAAATTTGTATCCTACACCTCTTATTGTTTTTATGTTTTTTCCTTTTTTACCTAATTTGTGTCTTATCTTCTTTATGTGACTATCAATTGTTCTTGAATCTCCATAATAATCATAGTTCCATACATTATTTAGTATTTTATCTCTTGATAATGCTATATTTTCATTTTCTACAAGATATACCAATAATTCGTATTCTCTTAGACTTAGTTCTATATTTTTTCCATCTACAGTTACAGTTCTTCCTTCTTTATCAATTTCTATTCCATCATAATCTTTTATTTCTTTTTCGTCTTTATTAGTCCTTTTTAATATTGCTTCAACTCTTGCAACTAAAATTTTGGGGCTAAAGGGTTTTGATATATATTCGTCAACTCCTAATTCAAACCCGAATAATTCATCCTGTTCTTCTCCTCTTGCTGTTAGCATTATAATTGGAACTTTTGACTCTTGCCTAATTTGTCTTAAAACTGACCAACCGTCAAGTTTAGGCATCATAACATCTAATAAAATCAAACTGATTTTGTTTTTGTTGTTTTCAAAAACTTCTAATGCTTTTTCTCCATCTTCTGCTTCTAATATAGAATATCCTTTTGCTGATAGAAAATCTTTTATTAATTTTCTCATTCTCAATTCATCATCTACTATTAAAATACAATTGCTCATTTTAAGTTTCATCCTTTCTTATTAGCTCAAAATTTTTCAATTCTTGTTGTTAAAATCCCGACTGTTTATATGATATTATATATTATAAATGGTATTTATGTCTATAGCGTGAACGGCTTTAGATAAATTTGTTCATACAGCATTATTTTTTTATTATAAAAAGCAGTAAATACAAAATGGTTTTTCCACTTTTATTTACCGCTTTTCTTTCAAGTCTATTTTATCTATTATTTTCATTATCTAAAAAGACTGTACTTGCAGGATATGCAAGTTTCATCCCAGAATTATGTACAATGTCTAATATTCGTGCATTCACTTTATCCTTGGTTCTTTCGTAATCATCATAACTTGTTGTTTTTACAAACAAATCTATCAATAGTGAAAGGTTATTTTCTGAAATTGTATCAAAACTTAATAATATATCATCGTTTATTGTTTCAGGATTGCTTCTTAGCATTGCCTCTATTTTTTCTTTTAACATATTCATTTGCTCTGATGTTATTTCAAAAGAGAATGGCAATCTTATTTTATATCTTCTCTTTTCCATTTTACTCCAATTAATTATTGCTGTGTCTGCCATTGTTGAGTTTGGAATATTTACAACTGAATTTTCAAAATTTCTAATTCTTGTTGTTCTAAATGTCATTCCTTCAACAATTCCTTCATAATTTGGTGTTTCAATCCAATCTCCAACATTAAATGTTCTGTCCAAAAATATTACAATTCCACCAAAAATATTTTTAGCTGTATCTTGAGCTGCTAATGTTATAATAACACCACCTAAACCTAAGCCTGTAATTATTCCTCCAACATTTACTTTTAAAATTATTAATATTATTAATATTGCAATTGCATATATAATTATCCTTACTATTTTTAATGAAAATTTAAGCATTCCATCATTTATATCTTTTTCTGTTGTTTCTTTGTATTTTATAATCAAGCTAGATTTCATCGTAAAACTCTGTGCTAAAGCCTTGCTAAATGCTATTGTACTAATTATCCAGAATCCTTTAGTTACTACTTCCATAATTTCTTCTGAAATATTTAATGATTCCTTTAAAAATACTACTGCAAGATATATTCCTAATATTGAAAAGAATATTTTTAATGGACTATAAAATGCACTGTTCCTTATTTCCTTTTTTTTGCTTTTTCTTTTAAATAATCTTACAATAATATATGATATACTTGGGCTTAATACTGTAAATAAGACCATTATACATATAGCTACTAGCACGTCTACAATTTGTACTGACTTTATATTTTCTATAAATCCTACTATTTGCTCCATCTTATCCTCCGTATTCCATAAATTTTTAGCTCATATAATCTCTTAATTTTTTACTTCTACTTGGATGTCTTAATTTTCTTAAAGCTTTTGCTTCTATCTGTCTAATTCTTTCACGTGTTACATCAAATTCGCGGCCAACTTCTTCTAGTGTCCTTGCTTTTCCATCTTCTAAGCCAAATCTTAATTTTAAAACTTTTGCTTCTCTAGGTGTTAATGTATTCATTACTTCTTCTAATTGTTCTTTTAACAATGTATATGCTGCTGAATCGTGTGGTGCTGGGCTATCATCGTCTTGAATAAAATCACCTAAATGACTATCATCTTCTTCTCCAATTGGAGTTTCTAGAGACACTGGATCTTGCGCAATTTTTTGAATTTCCATTACTTTTTCTACAGGTATTTCCATTTCTGCGGCAATTTCTTCTGGCGTTGGTTCTCTACCTAATTGTTGTAATAAGTGTCTTGATGTTCTAATTAATTTATTTATAGTTTCTACCATATGAACTGGAATTCTTATTGTTCTTGCTTGGTCTGCTATTGCTCTTGTAATTGCTTGCCTAATCCACCATGTAGCATAAGTACTAAATTTGAATCCTTTTGTATAATCAAATTTTTCTACTGCTTTGATTAATCCCATATTTCCTTCTTGAATCAAGTCTAAAAATAGCATTCCTCTACCAACATATTTCTTAGCAATACTTACAACTAATCTCAAGTTTGATTCTGCTAATTCTTTTTTTGCTTCTTCATCACCATCTAGTATTCTCTTAGCTAAATCTAATTCTTGGTCAAATGTTAAAAGTGGTATTCTTCCTATCTCTCTTAAGTACATTCTAACTGGGTCATCTACATTTATTCCTTCATAACTTGTATCTGTTATTTCATCTAATTTTAAATCTTCTACTTCTTTTAAATCTTCTATGTCTGGTTCTTCATCATCAATATCGTCACTTAAAAGATTAACTCCCATTTCTTCAAAAGCATCAAACACTTGGTCTATTTGGTCAGGATTAACATCGTCTAATTCTTTTGCAAGGTCACCATATGTAATTTTGCCTTGTTCTTTGGCTTTCTTTAAAATTTTATTTACTTTTTCGTCTTTTATTACATTATCCTTAGAAGTTTTTTCATTCTTCTTTTCTACTTTGCCTTCTTCTTTATTTGCTTTTTCTACTTTTTTAGTTTTTTCTGTGTTAGATTTTTTGGCTTCTTTAACAGCTTTTTCTTCCTTTTTATGGCTTTCTTTTATTTTTTCTCTTGCTTTTTCTAATTTTTCTGTTTCTTTTTCTGCTACAGTTTTTTTATTTGTCTTTATATTCTCCTTTTCTGTTGTCACCTTTTTTACTACTTTTGTATTTTCTTTTTCTATTTCTTCTTTTTTACTTGCCATTTTTTTCACCCCTATTTCATTTTAGCTAATCTACTTATAGTATCACTTAGCTCTTTTTCTAATTTACTTTTTTCTTCTTGCTCCAAAGTTCCGTCATTTTTTTCTAATATTTCAAGAATCTCAAATTTTCTACTAGTCAATTTATCTTTTTCATAGCTTTGCATAACATCATCTATTGCCTTTTCAATGTCATCTAATTCATAATCATCTGCTAATATTTCTGTTATATGACTTTGTTCTTCTTCATCCATTTTATCTAAAATTGCATTTATATTACTATTTCCTTTTTCAAATTCTTCATACATTTTTTGAGCAATTTGCTTATTTAATTCGTCTTTAAAATCTTCAACTGTAATATTTGATTTTATAATTTGAAAAATACTTAAATCCCCCATTAGCAATATTGCAAGTACTGTATTTTCTCTTCTTATTACTGCCTCTGAAACTACTTGTTCTACTTTTTTATGTGTAAATACTGGTTTTGGCTTGTCCAATATTTTCTCACTTTTGTTTCCTGCGTATGTAAGTTTATTTACTTCTGCATAAATAGCTTCTTTTGAAATTTCATATTCTTTAGCAATTTTTTCAATATAAATTTCCCTTTCAATGTTATTATCAACTTTAGATATTAATTTTGCAATTTCATTTAAAAATTTTATTTTGTCATTTGTATTTTCTAAATTCAAGTTTTTTTTCAATAATTTTACTTTAAATTCAATTACTGATAATGCTTTATCCACTAAATTTTTGAATCTTGCATTGCCATATTTTACAATAAATTCATCAGGGTCTTTAGCACCTTCCATTTGCAACACACGTATATCACATCCCATATTTTGTAATATATCTAGTGCTCTTATTTTTGCTTGTAGCCCTGCTTCATCTGAATCAAAACTTAATACTATTTGTTCCGAATTTTTTCTTAGCAACCATCCTTGCTGTTGTGTTAACGCTGTTCCTAATGGTGCAACTACATTTGGAATTCCTCTTTGTTGTAAAGATATTACATCCATATATCCTTCTACTATAAGAATTCTTTTTTTGGTTTCTTGACTTTTCTTTGCAACATTTAGTCCAAATAAATTTCTACCTTTACTATAGACTACATTTTCTGGTGAATTTATATATTTAGGTTTTGAATCGTCTAAAACTCTTCCTCCAAATGCAATTACTCTTCCTCGTGCATCACATATTGGAAACATTAACCTATTTCTATATCTATCTATATATGCACCATTGTCATTTCTGTTTACTAAACCTGATTCCAAAATTTCCGGGTCGTTAAATCCTTCTTTTTTTAGTGCTTTATATAGTTCATCAAATTTTCCAGAAAAACCAATTCTAAATGATTGTAAAATTTCATTTGTTAATTTTCTCTTTTTAATGTACTCTTGTGCTTCTTTTGCTGTGGGTTTGTATAGATTTTCGTGATAAAAAGTAGCTGTAAACTCGTTTACTTTATACACTTTTGCTTTTAGTTCTTCTCTTGCTGAATCGGCACTATTTTCAAATGTCGGTAATTGTATATTTGCTCTCTCGGCTAAAGACTGAACTGCTTCTACAAAACTTATTCCTTCTATTTTCATTAAAAATGTAAATACATTTCCACCTACTCCACAACCAAAGCAATGAAATATTTGCTTATCTGGTGAAACAGAAAAAGAAGGTGATTTTTCATTATGAAATGGACATAATCCAAAATAATTTCGTCCACTTCTTTTTAAATGCATATATTGTGATATTATATCAACTATGTCGTTTGATTGTCTTACTTCTTCTATAATTTCGTCACTATATCTTGGCATTTTTCTCCCACTTTCTTGTATTTTTCATTAATATACACATTTATATAATTCGACACATTTTACATAATTCCTTCTTTATGTATTAAAAAAAATAAAAATGTCACATCTTTGTATGTTGTGTGACATTTTATTTTGCGTATTTTATTTGTATTAGTTTAAGAATAATGTAACTCTAAACGCCTTAGAAAGATTCTTATTGGCTGTATCCCAACGATATCCTGCTGATGAAAGAGTCCAAAATTGCAAATCATAATAAGCACCTGCACGAATTACAGCCTCTTCACCAGTATTGGGTAATATTTCAGTTGTATATTCTGATGCGTTACCAGCTAAATCAAAAATATTTAATTTTGCTGTTGTTAATCCTGTATTAAGTAATTTTGCACTATTAATTTGCTTTATTACATTTTCATTTTTATCTTTTACTTCTTTATCTAACCAATTTTCATTAGTATCTTCTCTTGACGCTCCATAATTAGTCCATATACTGTTTTTTTCTATAAAATTTACGGCAGTATCCCAAGCATAACTTGAACATAAATATGATGTAGCACCATCTTTTATATTTAATCCTCTAGCTAGGTCATAAGCTGTACTCCAGCTAATTTCTCTATAAGGCATTTTATTTTGTTTTACTACTGCACTATTTTTTTCTTTTCCTGTTTCATATCTTCCAATATAGTACCCACCGTTATTTTTTACACTTACTTTTTCTGATTTTATTTGTTTTACTATTTCATTCAAAACTTCTACAGTTATTCCTGCTTTTTCTTCTTCTTCAGAAGGAATCTCTTCTGTCAATGTTAATTCATCTTTTGTTGCTAATGTTCCGTTATCATCTTCTATTCCCCATTTTTCAGTTTCTCTTTTATATTGTACTTTGTTTGTATCTTGTTCATCAGTTGTGCACGGAATCCATACATATTCATTGCCAGTCTCTCCTATTATTACAAGTCCTTTACTTACTAAGTTTTCACCCTCTACATTTGAAACAGCAAATCCTGCTGGAATCTTTGCTATATTTCCTTCTGTATCTGTATAATCATAATTTTCTAAGTGTGTACTTGCCTCTACTTGTGATAATTTCCTTTTTTCATTTTCAGTTTCCTCCTCTGTTGCCTTTTTAGCATTTTTTGCCTGTGTTAATATTCCATTTGTTCCCGTTAACATTGCAATTGAAACACCAGCCAAAATTAATAAAACTATTATTGTAACTACAAGTACAATTAATGTTATTCCTTTATTTCTCTCTTTATCCATATTTTTCCTCCGTATATAATTTGAATTTATTTTACACGTATAACGCGTAAAAGTCAATACACGTCTTAAGAATATTTTATAATTTTTTAGAGGTGAATAAAATGAATTTACGCATTCGAGATTTAAGAGAAGACCACGATTTAACGCAAAGTCAAGTCGCTAAAATTCTTGGTTGTACACAGCAAACATATTCAAGATATGAAAATGGAGAAATAACAATTGATATTAATAGTCTTATTAAATTAGCAGATTTTTATAATACATCTTTAGATTTTTTAGTAGGTAGAAATTTTAAAGAAGAGAATTAAATTCTATTAATTAGATATCAAAATGGCAATAAAAAAGTAATACCAAGTTTTAAATAGCTTGGTATTACTACATTTTATTATACTTCCATAATAATTGGTATTATCATTGGGTTTCTTTTTGTTTTTGCAAATATATAATCTCTTAAGTTTTCTCTTACAGTTGTTTTTATTGTTGACCAATCACGAATTTCTTTTTCTTCACATTTTTTTACTTCATGCCTTACAACTGCTTTTACATCATCCATTAAGTTTTCTGATTCTCTAACATAAACAAATCCTCTTGAAATGACATCTGGTCCGGCTATTACTTCCCCTGTTGATCCGTCCATTGTTAATACTATAATTATTAAACCATCTTGTGATAAATGTTGTCTATCTCTTAATACGATATTTCCAACATCTCCTACTCCTAAACCATCAACAAGCACTCTTCCACTTTGAACTGTACCTGTAAATTCAGCACTATCTTCATTAATTTCTAATACTCTACCATTTTGTAGCATTATGATGTTGTCTTTGTCTATTCCCATACTTTGAGCGGTTTCACTATGGGCAATTAATTGTCTATATTCTCCATGTACTGGTATAAAGTATTTTGGTTTTGCTAATGCTATTATTAATTTTTGTTCTTCTTGACAAGCATGACCTGATACGTGAACATCTTCTAACGCACTATATACAACTTCTGCTCCTATTTGCATTAAGTCATCAATTACTTTTGATACAAATTTCTCATTTCCTGGTATAGGTGTTGCAGAAATAATTACTAAGTCATTTGGTGTAATCTTTACTTTTCTATGGTCTCCAGCTGCCATTCTTGTTAATGCTGACATTGGTTCTCCCTGACTTCCTGTTGTAATTATAACTAGTTGTTCATCAGTATAATTTTTTATCATATCTATATCAATAAATAAATTTTCTGGGCATTCAATATAACCTAATTCTCTTGCAGTTGTAATCATATTTATCATACTTCTTCCACATACTGCAATTTTTCTGTTATATTTTATCGCTGCATTAACAATTTGTTGAACTCTGTGTACATTTGATGCAAATGTTGCTACAACTATTCTTTTTGTACAATGTAAAAATAATTTATCAAATACTTCCCCTACTGAACTTTCAGACATTGTAAATCCTTTTCTTTCACTATTTGTACTATCTGACATTAATGCTAAAATTCCTTGTCCTCCTAGTTCAGCAATTCTTCCAAAGTCCATTATTTTTCCATCTATTGGAGTAAAATCTACCTTGAAGTCACCAGTGTGCAATATTGTTCCTGCTGGTGTTGTTATTCCTAGCATTACTGAATCTGGGATACTATGTGAACTTCTAATAAATTCTACTTTAAAGTTTTTTCCTAATTTAACTGTTTCACCTTGAGTCACTTCATGTAATTCAGTTGTTCTTAATAATTTGTGTTCTTCTAATTTATTTTTTATTAATCCAACTGTTAGTTTAGTTGCATAAATTGGAACATTTATTTTTTTCAATAAATATGGTATTGAACCAATATGGTCTTCATGTCCATGTGTTATTACTAATCCTTTTATTTTATCCACATTTTTTTCTAGATATGTTATATCTGGTATAACTAAGTCTATTCCTAACATATCATCTTCTGGAAATGATAAACCACAATCAACAACTATTATTTCATTTTCGTATTCAAAAACAGTTATATTTTTTCCTATTTCATGTAAACCACCTAATGGAATTATTTTTAATTTTGATTTTTTAAATATTGATTTATTTGTATTTCTTGTTGTTTTTCTTCTTTGATTAGTAGTAGTACCTTTTCCTTTCTCTGATTTTACTGTTCTTGTATTTTCTCTTTTGGTTGTTTTCGTATTTTCTTTTTTTACTGCCCTTGTTTCTTTTTTGTTTTCTAAACTTTTGGTATTTCTTTTTACTCCTTCTCTAGTTTTTTTTACATTTTCTCCTTCTTTTTTAGTTACTCTTTTTCTTTTTGTTTCTACTTTGGCTTTATTATTTGTTGGCCTTTTTTCTAATTTTTCTTCTGCCATAAAATCTCCCTTCTCTTCTTATAACTTTTATTGGCTTTTGCCTAATCTCTTGAGTTTTATTTTTTTCTCCTAATTATTTTTATATACATTAATAAAGTTTATATTTATATTGCTTCTCCCAGCTTTTATATAAACTATTTTGTTTTATTTAATTTGTTTCCGCTCTCATATTTTTTCGTATACCTTACTACATTTTAATTAGGTATAATTTATAATAAAATCTCATAACATAGCATTTCTATATGCTAACAACTGTTTTTTATTATACTATATAAGTTAGGAAAAGTCAAGAAGAGGAAAGTTATGTAACTTTCCTCTTCACTTTTACTATTATTTGTTTTCTCCTCTTCCTTCTGGAAGTGCATCTGAATAATCTAAAACTATTCTTATTCTTGTAACAGCTTTTATTGCTCTTACAAATTTACTATTTTTGAATCTTTGCCATAAGCTTGGTTTAGTTTCAAATGTCATTTCTTGATTATATTGTTGTTGTTCTTCTACTTGAGCAGTTTGAACATTTTCTTGTTTTTGTTCTACTTCTTGTTCTTTTATTTCTTGAACTTGTTCAATTTGTTCAACTACAGGTTGTTCTTCTATTTCTTCAACTGGTGTTGGAATAGATTTTAACGCATCTGCAATTTCAATTCCAATATAACTTAAAGCCTTTGATTTGTCTTCTATTCTTTCCATATCTATTTCTATATGTAGATTAGATTCTAAATTATTTACTCTTGCTTTTAATAGCTTCATTGCATCTTGATAATTTTGTGATGTTGTTCCTTTTGCTTTTCCAATTATATTTAATGGTTCTATTATATCCTCTGAGAAATCCTCTTCTGCTGCTTTAACTTGATCTTTCCAGTCTTCTTCTTTGTTTTCAACTGCTTCCATTACTTCTTTTAATTTACCAGCTAATGCAATATTTTCTTCTCTTTGGCGGATTAATTCCTCAATTTTTTTAGTATTTTCTTCAAATTGATTTGTTGCAAATTCAACTAAACCATATGCAGCTTTATATACACTTGGTGGAAAATTCTTTTTCTTTGGATATTCTATTAAATATGTTTTTATAGATTCAACCAAATCTTTAAAATATGTATCATCTTCTAGTTGAACTATTTGTTTTTTACTTTTTGGATTTATTAATTTTTGTACTTTATCTATATTTGATAATATCTTTTCTTCAGTGATAACCATTCTCACATTTACTATGCCAGATCTAGACATTGTAAATTACCTCCTTCATCTTACGCGTATTCAGCTTTGCTGTTCTCTTTTATTATACATTAACCTACAAAAAACTACAAGATACAGCACTTATTTTTTCTGTTAAATTTTTATTACAGAAATATTACAAATGTGTTACAAGTGTTCGTTAAAATTTAACATTATAAGCGAAACTTGAATAAAGCTTTGAATGAAGTGACAAATGCGAATAGAGAAATTATAGAAATTCTTATGTGGTTTTATGGAAAGAGTTCATTTTTAATGGAAAGGTGCCATAAAACGAGTTAGAATTTCTTGGATTTCGTAATAAGCCGAGGAACGTAATGAAAAGCTTTATTCAAGTTTCGCTATATTGCTATATATTAAATCTTGTATAATTTTTATAATACTGTTTTTATTTCTTCTGCTCTTTTTGTTTTTTGTGTTGTTGTTTTTATTAATTCTTTATCGGTAACACTTATGTCTCTTATATATTTATATGCAGGCATTTCTTTGTTTACTTTTTTTACTTCTTTCCACAATATATCTTTTAATTCTTTTTCATCTGTAGTTCCATATTCTTCTTTTACAACTTCTGGGTCATATACAAGTTTCGCACAGATTTTATAGTCTCCATCATCTTCTGGTCTTCCGTAGACAAAACTTTCTTTAACACCTTCGATTTTATTTACCAATGTTTCTAGCTCTTCTGGGAATATATTTTTTCCGTTTTTTAATACTATAACAAATTTCTTTCTTCCAGAAATAAAGATATATCCATCTTTATCTATTCTTGCTAAATCTCCAGTATGTAGCCATTCACCTTCTAATGTTTCTTTCGTAGCTTCTTCGTTATTATAATATCCAAGCATAATTGATGGCCCTTTTGCTACCAATTCTCCAATTCCATCTTCGTCAGGATTAATTATTTTTGCTTCTATACTAGGAAACGCTTTTCCTATTGAACCTATTCTTTGATATTTATCATCTTCTGCCGCTATAACAGGAGAACTTTCTGTAAGTCCATATCCTTGATACATTGTGAATCCCATTGCATTAAATCCTTTTTCTGTTTCTGGATCTAGTGCAGCACCTCCTGAAACAAATAGCCTAGCATCTTCCCCTAATGTTTGGTGTATTTCTTTAAATAATTGTTTCCTTATATCAATTCCAAATTTCAATAAAAATTGACTTATTTTCATTCCTTTTTTTACAGTTTCTAATTTTCCTTTTTTTTCAATTCCTTTCATTACTTTTTTATACATAGATTCAAAAAGTATCGGAACTGATATCATTGCTGTAATTTTATATTCTTTTATATTTTCTGCGATATGTCTTATTCCATCACAGAAACATATTGCTCCACCAACTGATATTGGATATAGGAATCCAACTGTACATTCAAAAGTATGGTGTAATGGTAAAAATGACAAAAATCTATCTTTTTCTGTTACCTTTATTACTGATGCAATATCTGCTAAGTTAGAACAAATATTTTTATGAGATAACATTACAGCTTTTGACATAGCTGTTGTTCCTGAAGTAAATAGCATTATTCCCATTTTTTCGTTATCTATTTTAGCATCTAAAAAGTCTCTATTTCCGTTATCGATTAAAGCTTTTCCTTGTTCTGCTAATTCTTTTTGTGATTTTATTCCATTTTCTTCTTTTTCTAAATCCATAGATATAAAATATTTTAAATTTGTTTCATTTTGTTCTTTAATTTTATTCATAACTTCATCATATTTTTTTGAATAAAATATTGCTTCAACCTCTGAACGTTTTATTAAACTTTCTATTTCGTTATTTGGCAATGATTTATCTAATGGTACAATAACTCCTACTCCAGTTGCAACTGCTAAGTAATCTACTGCCCATTCATATCTATTTTCTGATATTACAGCTATTCTTTTATTTTTTAGCCCTAAATCTAATAATTTAGTTCCTAAATCATTTATTTCCTCTCTAAATTCACTATGTGTTATTTTCCTAAATTTACCTTTTTCTTCTGTTTTAAATATATATGCTGGTCTATCTCCAAATTTTTCACCTGATTTTTGTAACATTTCTTTCAAATCTGTATATTTTGTAAATTTATGAATTGGTTTTCTCATTATAAATTCATTCCCTTCTATGCTACTATGCTCTTATCAATTATTTTTATTATTTTCTTTGCTTTTTAATTTTCTTTTAGTCCTTTTATTATTGTATTTTCATATTCTTTATATAATTTCATTATATCAAAATTTTCTCTATCTCTTACCTTATAAACAAGATTAGCACAAATCAAGCTATATATTTCTGAAGCTATTGCTTGTGGATTTCCTTGTTTTATTTCACCTTTTTGTATTCCTTGTTCTACAATTTCTTCAATTTGTTTTATATATAGAAAAATTTGATTTTTGCACATTTGGTTTCTAGACTCATTTCCCCAAAATTGACTTAATAATATTGTTATTAAGTCTTCATACTTGTCAACAATCTTTATTTGTATTAATATAATTGCTTTTATTTTATCTATATAATTTGAAAATTTTGCAGTTTTTATATCTACACTATTTTGTAAAAGTTTTATTCCTTCTTCAACTAAAAAATTAAAAATTTCCTCTTTACTAGAAAAATGATAATACAAAGTTCCCTTGGCCACTCCAACGGTTGCTGTTATTTCTTCTATACTAGTTGCATCATATCCTTTTTCAGCAAATAATTTCATTGAAGTTTCAAATATTTTTCGTTTGGTTTTATTCATTTTTTACCACCTTTCATTTGAAACATTGCTTGCTACTAACATTAAGCATAATAATCTTTTCTTATTATATATATTTTTATTTAATAATGCAATACTTTTGTATTTTTTTGAACTATCCGTACAAAAATTTTACAATTGTTTTACATTTTTCACGATTACCTTTACTTTTTAATTTATCTAATATAAAATAAAAAAAGATTGGTTATACTAATAAAAAACTTTGGAGGAAACAAATGAAAAATAAAAATGAATTAAATTATAAAGATTTGAAAATGTGTTGCAATCCTAACATTTTTGATTTTGATTCAACTGCTGATTTAGAATCTATTCAAGATGGAATTGGCCAAGAAAGAGGCATTAAGGCTCTAGAATTTGGATTGCAAGTAGACCTAAAAGGATATAATTTATATTTGGAAGGTCCTAGTGGAGTTGGAAAAACTTCTTATACCAAAAATTATCTACAAACAATTGCCAAAAAGAAAAAAGTTCCTTCTGATTGGTGTTATGTATATAATTTTGACATTCCAAATGAACCCATTGCTATTGAATTACCTGCAGGAAGAGGTAAAGAATTTAAAGATGATATGGCTGGTTTTATTAAAGAAATAAAAAAAGATATCCAAAAAACATTTAATAATGATGATTTTGAAAAAGAAAAAGCTTTAATAAAGCAAGAATTTGAATCTAGACGTTCTGCCTTATTAGATAAATTAAACGAAAATGCTTTAAAATACGATTTTCAAGTAAAGACTGCTCAAAATGGTATATATATGATGCCTATTGTTGAAGGTAAAGTAATTGAAGAAGAAGAATTTGAAAAACTAGATGATGAATTGAAAAAACGTTATGAAGAAAAATCTGTTGTTGTTCAAGAACAAATTATGACAGTAATTAGCAAAATTAAAGAAATCGAACGTCAATCTGACAAAAGAATTTCAGAATGGCAGTCAAATGTTGCTTTACTTACAGTTAATGCCCATATAAATTATCTAAAATCAAAATACAAAAGAATAAAAAAAGTTAATACTTTTTTAAATGCTGTTAAACAAGATGTTTTAAAAAACATACCTACATTTTTAGAAGAACCTTCTAATACGCCTTCCCCTCAACAGTCAATGAATCCAGCAATGAAGAAGCCTGATCCTTGTTTAAATTATAGAGTTAATCTATTTATTGATAATTCTAATAAAGAGGGTGCACCAGTTATTATGGATTCTAACTATTCTTATAATAACATCTTTGGTGCAATAGAATATGAGAATTATTACGGTTCTTTAAAGACTGACCACACAATGTTAAAACCTGGTCTTTTACAACAAGCAAATGGAGGATATATAATATTCCAAGCAAAAGATTTATTAGCTAATGGTGCTTGTTATGAAGCCCTAAAAAAAGCTTTAAGAGTTAAACAAATTGCTATTGAAAATGCAACAGATCAACGTTCTTCAATGGTATTAATTTCTTTAAAACCTGAACCTATTCCACTTAATTTAAAAGTTATATTAATTGGAAATGCTCAAATATACCAAACTCTTTTAGCTATGGATTCTGATTTTAGAAAATTATTTAAAATAAAAGTTGAATTTGAAGAATCTGCTACATTAAACACAGCAAATGCTAATAAACTTGCTCAAATAATACATGGGTTCTGTGAGTATGAAGAATTACCACATTTAGACAAAGATGCAATGGCAAAATTAATTGAATATTCATCTAAATTAGCAGGAAGCCATAGTAAACTTTCTACAAGATTTGATGATTTAACCCAAATAGTTGGAGAAGCTGCAACTTGGGCAAAACTTTCTCGTTCAAAAACTGTTACTCCAAAATTTATAGATAAAGCTTTGGCAGAGCGTGTTGAGAGAGTAAAAAAATATGATGAAAAATATTTAGAAATGATTAAACAAAATACACTTCTTATTGATACAACTGGTTTTAAAGTTGGTCAGTTAAATGGTCTTACTGTCTTAACAATAGGTGATTATACATTTGGGAAACCTGCTAGAATTACAGTTAATACATATACTGGAAAAAATGGAGTAGTAAATATAGAAAGAGAAGTAGAAATATCTGGTCCTTCACATTCTAAGGGAGTTCTTATTTTAACTGGATATTTAGGGGAAATGTTTGCACAAGATATTCCATTATGCTTAACTGCTAGTATATGTTTTGAACAGTTATACAATGGTGTAGATGGTGATAGTGCTTCTAGCACTGAATTATATGGGCTACTTTCTAGTTTGTCTGGAATCCCAATTAACCAATCAATAGCTGTAACTGGTTCTGTAAATCAAAAAGGCCAAATACAACCTATTGGTGGTGTTAATGAAAAAATCGAAGGATTTTTCCAAGTTTGTCAGTCTCGTGGATTAGATGGAAGTCATGGAGTTATGATTCCAATACAAAATGTTGATAACTTACAATTATCTGATGAAATTGTAGAAGCTGTAAAAGATAAAAAATTCCACATTTATGCAGTTTCAACTATTGAAGAAGGAATTGAAGTTTTGACAGGTGTTCCAGCTGGCAAAAAAGATAAAGATGGAAATTTCCCTGCAGGAACTGTAAATTATTTAGTTGCAGAAAAATTGAAAAAATTTGCAAAAGCAACTGAAAGAAATTAAAAAATATATAATTAACTAAAAAGACTTTAGGTAAACTTTTCATTACGTTTCTCGGCTCATTACGAAATTTAAGAAATTCTAACTTATTTTATGGCACCCTTCCATTAAAAATGAACTCTTTCCATAAAACTACGTAAGAATTTCTAAAATTTCTTCAGTCGCATTCGTAACTTCATTCAAAGTTTACCTAAAGTCTTTTTTATATTAATAAATTGGTATATTTTATAATCCCTATGTCATAGTATATACCAATTTTTCAATTAAAAAATATTTTTTAAATTAAATGCATATTTTTCTTCTATGTGTTTCACCAAAAATGCTAACTCATTTATTTCTCTTATAGTTTCATCATGTTCCTCTGTTTCAATATAACTTTTTAGCAAAACCAAATTTGTATCTATTTTTTCAAGTTCATTATGTTCAATAAAATATGCTAATTTATCTTGCTTGTTTTTCCATATTTTTTCTGTTTCTTCTAGTTTTTCTTTTACTTTAACATCATCTTCTTTTGCTTCTACTGCTTGTTTTATTTGTTGTAACGAATCTAATATTTCTTCTCCAGATTTCTTAGTATAATCTCTACTAAAAAAGTTCCCAATTGCTATTAATGCAATAATTATTAAGCAAATAACAAACTCTTTTCTCATTATAATTACTTTCCTTTCTTCTTGTACCTCTTCTATAACTTTAAGAAACTAAAATTTTATTTATCTTTTTAAGAAGTTAGTCACCTTTTTCACTTTTCTGACAAAATATTTGATTTTTTCCGTCAATTGTAATTATTAATGCTTCTTCTGGTTTTATTTTAAATTTTTCAGCTTGTTTTTTTAACCAATTATAATCTTTTCCTATTTGTTGCAAATTCTTTTCCATTACTTTTCCATCTATAACTAAATCATATGGTATTCCTTCATATTCTGGAGTAATATTAAAATCTTCTGGTATTGTATTTCTTTTTTCGGGTTTTTGAATTACTGTTACTTGACCACTTGTCTCTAGGATTGCATATTCAACATCTCCAAAATTGAATACATTATCTGTTCTTAATCTTTCTTCTAATTCATTTATTGTAAATCTTTCCTTTTTCAAAATTTTTTCATTGATTTTGCCTCTATATATTAATATGCTTGGCTTTCCACAAATAATTTCTCTTGCTCTCATACTTTTTAAATTTATTACAGATATTATTAAATGCATTGTAAGTAAACCTAATATTGGAATAATTCCATTAAAAATAGGTATTCCTATATCAGTCATCGGTATTGATGCTAAGTCTGCTATCATTATTGATATTGCCAATTCAAATGGCTGTAATTGACCTATTTCTCTTTTTCCCATTAATCTCATTACCAGCAAAACTAAAACATATAATATAATTGATCTTACAAATGTAATTATCATCAATAACACCTACTTTAAACTTACTTTTTGTTTTAGCATTTGCAAAATTTATATTATTTATTCAAAATTTACTGTATACTTTTTTTTATTTTTGTAAATAATAATTTTATAACCTTAAAATTTTCTGCATGAATTTTTTAACTAAGGAGGTTGAATAATATGTCAGAAGTACAAGAGAATCATACATCTCAAAGTGAAACTTCTACTGTATGGCAAGTGGTTGGTAGGTTAGTTACCGCTGCTGTAGTGCTAGCTATTACTGCATTTTTCACACCTGGTTTTACTATAAATAACATTTGGACTTTAGCTATTGCAGCAATTGTTCTTACAATAATAGACTATCTTGTAATAAAATTTACTGGATTACATGCTAGTCCTTTTGGTAAGGGGTTTGTTGGCTTTGCATTAGCTGCAATTGTTTTATATGTAACTCAATTCTTTGTTGCAGGATATTCTATTTCATGGATGGCTGCAATTATAGGTGCTTTAATTTATGGTGTAGTTGATTATTTTATACCTGGAAATCAACAAATGTAGTAATATCAATTTAAAAGGACAATCTATTTTATTCATATTAATTGAATAAGATAAATTGTCCTTTTTTAATTATTATAAATTTTATTTTTACTAACGATGTTATGTATTAACCTATACAAAACTTATATCTAATTACCAAAATTTTAATATTTTTCTACTATTTCATTTTTATTTTTATAAATATGATTTTCTGGAATAACCCCTCTAACACATGATAATGGGTATATATTAGTATTTCTGCATACAACTGTTCCTGGATTTAATACACTATTACATCCAACTTCTACATTATCTCCAAGCATTGCTCCAAATTTTTTCAAGCCTGTTTCTATTTGTTCTCTTTCATATTTTACAACTACTAATTTTTTATCTGATTTAACATTAGATGTTATAGAACCAGCTCCCATATGTGCTTTAAATCCTAATATTGAGTCACCTACATAATTGTAATGTGGTACTTGCACTTTATTAAATAAAATAACGTTTTTTAATTCTGTTGAATTACCAACTACAGCACCATTTCCTACAATTGCTTTTCCTCTAATAAAAGCACAATGTCTTACTTCAGCATTTTCTCCAATTATTGCTGGTCCATTTATATATGCTGTTGGAGCAACTTTAGCTGATTTAGCTATCCAGACATTTTCTCCTCTTTTTTCATATATATTAGAATCTAATTTATTTCCTAATTCAATTATAAATTCTTCTATTTTAGGTAATGCTTCCCAAGGATATGTAACACTTTCTAACAATTCTTTTGCAATTGTTTCTTCTAAATTATAAAGATTTTCAATTTTACATTTTTCCATTTTTATCATTTCCTCTCTTAATTATTAAATTCATGACTTAGCCCAAATTATAATTATTATCTGTTTTGCCAATATTTTTCATACAACTCTTTAGCAGTTTTAGGACTATCTACACCTTCTTTATTTTTTACAGGTGCAAAATCATCTTCCCTTTTTCCTCTTAAAATTGCTATATCATCAAAAAGTTCAAAAGCATCAAAAATAAATGATTCAAATTTATATGAATTTGGCTCAGTTGGTATTACTTCTTTTCCATTTTCGTCTATATATGAATTCTTCTTAAATGCTGTATGATAAATAAGTGGTTCTTTACTTATTTTTTCTATTGCATCAATTGTATATAAATTACACATTATATGTGATTCTCCAAATTTTAATTCTCCATCACTATCAACTTCTTCTGCCATTTTTTCTGGAAGTTCTGTGTATTCTATAACTTTAGGGTGATTATTCATTTTACAAAATACCCCCACTCTTTCTTGTGGGTTTGCCTTTGCAACAGATTTAGATGCTATTTGAACACCTTTTTTAACTGCCATTCCAAGTAATGTAACATCAATCATTTTTAACAAAGCATTATCTACACTACCAATAAATACCCATTTTATTCCTTTTTCTTTCATATCTGCTAAACATCCACTTGCTCTTAAAGATGAATATGTGCCACCATTACCATCTGATGCTTCTTTTATTTTATATTCTTTGTTTATTAAAAATTTTCCTTCTGTATCTACTAGTGGTAATTCACTTTGTTTAAATATTGTTACTTTATTTTTGTCATATCCGAAGTAATTATTTTTTTCTAAGAACTCTACTGTATCAGCATTATTTTCTTTACTTGTCATTATGTACCAATTAATAACTACACCATACTTTTTATTTGCTTCTTGTAAATTGTCTGCCAATATTTCAAATAAATATTTTCCTTTTCCATATACATCTAGTTTAAAAGTTCCTTTTGGGCCTGTATGTCCTAATCTTGTACCTTGACCTCCAGCCATTGTTACAACAGCATATTGATTGTTTTTGACAACTTCTTCTCCTAATTTATCAAATTCTTCTCTTTGCTCTTTTGTAAGTTTAGCTTTATCTAGATAAGGTACTGGCTCTATTTTACTTTCTTTAAATTCTATTTCTTTTTTAGTATTTTGATATAATTCCATCATTTGATGAAAATCTATTTTATTTATTTGTTCTATTAATTCTTGTTTTTTTGTTTCATCTAATTTTTCTAATATATTTACTATATGATTTTGGCCATATTCTTTTAATTTATCTATAGCTTCTTTTTCTCTATCCATTGTTTTCATCCCTTCATAATCTTATATTACATTATATGTTCTATAACTAACGCTGTTATTGTATCACATGTACTTTATTTTCGCAAGTTTTGGTAAATTTTAAAATTTCATTTCAGTTGTTATTTTTTTCAAATTAATTTTTGTTACTAAAACTTGTCATATTTCTAATAAAAATTAAATATACATTAACTAAAGTATTAACGTAGTACAAACATCTACAAAATTCAAAGGAGGGTATATGATGGATAATACAATATTGTATCAAGACATCGCAAAAAGAACTGATGGTGATATTTATGTAGGAGTTGTTGGTCCTGTAAGAACCGGTAAATCTACTTTTATAAAAAGATTTATGGACTTATTGGTTATTCCTAATATAGATAATGAATATAAAAAAGAAAGAGCAAAAGATGAATTGCCACAAAGTGCTGGTGGTAGGACTATAATGACAACTGAGCCAAAATTTATTCCAAATGAAGCTGTTGAAATAAGTTTAGCAAATAACTTAAAATTCAAGACACGTTTAGTTGATTGTGTAGGTTATTTAGTTGATAATGCAATTGGATATTTAGAAGATGATATGCCAAGAATGGTAAAAACTCCTTGGTCTGAAGAAGAAATTCCTTTTGAAAAAGCAGCTGAAATAGGAACTAAAAAAGTTATAGAAGAACACTCTACTATTGGAATTTTAGTTACAACAGATGGCTCTGTAACAGGTATTCCAAGAGAAGATTATATAAAGCCAGAAGAACGAGTAGTTGCTGAATTAAAAAGCTTAAATAAGCCTTTTGTTATATTATTAAATTCTACTGACCCTAATTCTGATTATACTAAAGAATTATCTAAGACATTAGCAGAAAAATATGATACAACAGTTATTCCTATAAATTGTGAATACCTTGATATTAATGATATAAACAATATTTTTTCAAAAATATTATATGAGTTTCCTGCTGATCAAATTAGAATAAAATTTCCTAGATGGGTTGATGGACTTGATTTTTCACACCCATTAAAAGCTGAATTATTTAAAGAAATCAAAGAAGCTTTTGAAAATGTAAATGTTTTAAAAGATATTTCCTCTTGTACTTCAAAAATTAGTTCCACTGAAATAATTTCTAATACTGTAATTACAGATATTCAGCTTGGAACTGGAAATGTAAATGTTCAAATAACTTTAAAAGAAGAATTATTTTATAAAGTTCTTTCTGAAATTACTGGTGTTGATGTAGCTAATGAAGGTGATTTATTTAAAATAATTTCAGAACTATCTATTACAAAGAAAAAATATGACAAAATATCTTATGCCTTAGATGAAGTTGAACGTAAAGGTTATGGAATTGTTACACCTTCTATTGATGAACTTGTTTTAGAGGAACCTGAAATGGTAAAACAAGGTTCACGTTTTGGAGTAAGATTAAAAGCAACTGCACCTTCTATACATTTAATAAAAACTAATGTCCAAACTGAAGTTTCTCCAATTGTAGGTTCAGAAAAGCAATCTGAAGAACTTGTTAATTACTTACTTTCTGGATTTGAAAATGACCCTAAAAAAATATGGGAATCTAATATTTTTGGAAAAAGTCTTAACGAACTTGTCAATGAAGGCTTACAAGCTAAACTTGCTAAAATGCCAGAAGATGCTCAAATTAAGTTACAAGAAACTTTAGAAAGAATTGTTAATGAAGGTTCAGGTGGATTAATTTGTATAATACTTTAATTTAAAACTACAACAAAAGCGGACATTAATAGCCTTAAAGTCCGCTTTTTTATTCACCCACAAAAATTTATTTCATAAATTTTTTGTACATTGTCATTTTTCTTCTATTTTCTAAGATTTATTTTTTATAAAAATTTATTTACTGCACTTATATATATTACTAAATATGACATTGATATCAAGAATCCGCCTAAGACATCACTTGTATAATGAACGCCTAAATAAATTCTACTTATTCCAATTGAACATACTAATATGCTTAATAATACAATAGAAATCCATTTAATATACTTGTTTTTTACATATTTATATATCAAATATATTAAATACCCATAAAAAGCCATACTCACCATTGAATGACCTGATGGGAAACTATATCCTGTTTCTTCAACAATCCTATATTCTGTTGGTCTAGGTCTTTGCAATATTGCTTTTAGTAATTGGTTTAGTATTGTAACTATTACTAGATTTGAAAAGATTGATATTCCAATTTTCTTATTTTTTATCAATATCAATAAAACAATTGTTAATGCTATCAAAAATATTGCTCCTCCAAAATTAGTAATAAATTTCGCTATTGGTGTTGCAAAATCTGATATTAAAAATGTTGATATTAGTTTATACCCTATTATATCTCCACTCATTATTTCTTTATTAAATACATCTTCTGCTATTGCTAAAAATCCAATTAGACAAATAAATAATATAATCCATTTTAAATTTTTTGTAATAAATTCTTTTATTTTTTTCTTCATTTTTACCTCTTTATCCTCTTTTGTCTACTTACATTTTTTACATTTCGATTAGTTCGTATTTATAATTCAAGTTGTCAAAAAATTTAAACATATCAGTTATTTTTATAAAAATTGTTACATCATTTTCATTTGGATGAAATGTAATTATTTTTTCATTCAAAATTTCTTTATCAACATATACCTTTATGTCTTTATCTTTATTATTTAATAATCCAAAAGGAGAAACTGATCCAAACTTTAAATTCATTTTACTTTTTAAATTTTCTTCATTTCCTAATCTTAAACTTTTCTCATTAATCTGTTCCCCAATTTTCTTTATGTCTAATCTTTTGGAATCATCTAAGATTAATAAGTAAAAATTCCTTTTCTTCTTATCTGACATAAACATTGTCTTTGAGCGTACGCCTTCTTTACCTTCTATGTAAGCGTCAGCTTCCTGTGTTGTAAATGCAGGTGGATGGTTGACTACTTCATATTCTATACCCATTTTTTCAAGTTCTTTAAATACTTGTTCTTTCATAATCCGCTTCCCCTTTAATAGTATAATTCTTGTCACTCTATAATTCCCATATTTTCAAAAATGTTATATAGAACAATTATACGGTTCTATTATTTTTTTGTCAATATTCATTAAATATTATCATTTCTTATAGTTTCAATTACATTTTGTTTATTAATCTTACTCATAGAATATTTCATAATAATTCCAATTATAACAGCCACAAATACTATAGACATTACAATTGATTTATATGGCAATACATATTCCATTTCCATATTATTTCTAAAAACTGTATACATGCCATATGATAATATTGTTCCAATTGGTATTCCAATAATCAATGATTTTAAACCATAAAAAATGCTTTCTAATCTAATCATTCTGTTAAATTCTTTTTTGGTCATTCCTATTGATTTAAGCATAGCAAATTCTTTTTTTCTTAAATTCATATTTGTTGTTATAGTATTAAAAATATTGGTTATTCCTATTAAAGTAATTACCCCTATAAATCCATATAAGAATATTGAAATCACTAGTACAATTGCATTTTCTGCTCTTGCAGATTCTTCCATATTAAATGTTTGAATAGTATTATCAGTTATATTGTTCTCTTGTTTATATTTTTTAACTTCTTCATCTAATTTATACGCATCCTTTGAGTTAGAATATAACGCAATTGTTTTATATCCAACCTTATTTATAAAGTCTTCACTTACAATAATGAAAGCATCAGGATTATATAAAATATTTACTCCGGCTGGTATTTCTTCTGTTTTAGCAAGAATCTCAATATTATACTGAGTATCATTTATTTTTCCAGTAATAATATCTCCTTTTTTCCATGTATATATATTGCCTTGAATCTTTTTTCCATCATTGTTGGTATTTATATTTTTATCAATTAAAATAGCTCCATTTTTATATTTCTCGTAGTCTCCACCTAATTTACTTACATATCTTTCATATGCTTCTTTGCTTAATGAGATTACATTTATTTCATCTATTCTTACTCCATTTTCTTCATTATAAAATCTTTCTTTTATTTCTTTTCCATATTCAGTTAATTCTGCTTTATGTTTTTCATCCATATTCATTGTTAGTACATTACTTTTATTTATTGAATATTCACCTACATCAGGTAATTTTGATATATCTTCTAAAATCTTGTATTTTTTTAATTCTTCTTTATTATCTTCATTTTCTTGCATAAATACCATATAATTATAATTCATTTCCGTATAGTAGGCCTCTGACATTTTAAATCCATATTGTATAAAACTTGATATTGAAATAAAAATCACAATACTAACTATTATAGAAATTACTGTTGTTCTATATTTTTTCTTACTTCTTTTTAAGTTTTTATATGCAATTTCTCCTCCTGTTTTAAATATTTTCGTTATAATTTTAGGACATTTTACCTTTTTTGCTTTTAATTTTACATCTTCAGAGTTTCTTATTGCTTCAATTGGTGAAACTTTTGATGCTTTTTTGGCTGACTTTTTGCATGATAGCCATATTGTTATTATAGATACAAAAACACTTATTGCAATAGCTATCCAAGACATACTGTATGTTAATAAAGTTCCTTCTGATATATAATCTTTTAAAATATAATTTACTACATTTACCAATATATAAATTGCAAATACTCCACTTAGAATACCTAGAGGTATTCCTATAAGCCCTAATATAAATCCTTCAAAATAAACACTTTTCTTAATTTGTTTTTTAGTTGCACCAATGCTTGAAAGCATTCCATATTGTTTTAGTCTTTCTGTTATTGATATTTCAAAACCATTTCTAATAACAAATACACTAGAAACTAAAACAATTCCAATTATAAATGCTCCTAATCCATATATTGTTTTTAATGTTTCATCATCCAAACTAGCTCCTTCATAAGCTAATAATTCTTTATTAACCATTAGATTATATTTATAACTTTTATATTTGTTTGATAATCCAGAAAAACTGACACCATCTTCATTATTCTCTGTTTTTGTCATATTATTTATATTTTCTGTATTTTTTATATAATCTTTAGGTTTATTATATAAAACAGCTATATTAGCTTTTTTATTAACATTTTGCATTTTTGTAATGGCTGTAAACCAATCTACATCATAAGATTCTATTGCAAGAATAGGTCTTTCAATTATTCCTACAATCTTATATGTTTTAGGAATTCCATTTTCCATATTTTGTTTTGTTTCATTAATATTTAAAGTAATTGTATCTCCAACTTTATAATTAGTATTAAACTTTTCATTTATCCTTGTTGAAATGGCAAGTTCAGTATCATTTTCTGGCAGTTTACCTTCTTTTAAATTTACAGACATATTTTCAATAAATTTATCATTCATAGAAATAACATTAACAATTGGTGTTACTTCTACATTTTTAGGGTTCGGAAGATAGCTATACCCTAATTCTTCTGATAAAAAATAATCTTTTACTTCTTTATTTTCTTCAATATATTTAAGTTCATCTTTTGGTACATTATAAAAGATAGTATGATAATTTCCTTGTCCTTCTTTAGCTGTATCTACCATAGTTTTCTGAAAACTTGTTACTAGTCCTGCAACTCCACAAATCAAAGCAGTTGATAAAATAATTCCTATTATAATTACAATTGACCTTTTTTTGTTAAGTTTTAAATCTTGTATGCTTAAATCATTTAATACTTTCATTATTTTCCATTCCTTTCATCTTTTATTATTTTTCCATCATCAATTGTTATAATTCTATCTGCTTCTAATGCAATTTTTTCATCATGTGTAATAACAATAACAGTTTGATTATATTTTTTATTTGAAAGTTTTAATAATGAAATAATTTCTTCACTTGCCTTTGAATCAAGATTTCCAGTAGGCTCATCTGCTAACATTAAAGCAGGTTCATTTATTATTGCTCTTCCTATAGAAACTCTTTGTTGTTGTCCTCCTGATAATTGATTTGGTAAATTGTATTTTCTTTTTTCAAGCCTAAGGGTCTTTAATAATTCATCTAATCTTTTTTCATCAACATCTCTACCATCTAATTTTGTAGGTAAAGTTATATTTTCTGCCACATTTAAAACAGGTATTAAATTATAAAATTGATAAATTAATCCAATTTGTCTTCTTCTAAAAATAGCAAGATTATCGTCATTTAAAGAATATATATCTTTTCCTTCTATAAAAACTTTTCCTGATGTTGGCCTATCTACTCCACCAATTAAATGTAATAAAGTTGATTTTCCGCTTCCACTCGCACCTATTATAGCAACAAATTCACCCTTTTCTACTGAAAAAGATACATTATCAACAGCCTTTACTTGGTTATCTCCTTTTCCATAAATTTTGTTCAAATTTTCAATTCTTAATATTTCCATATTAATCTCATTCCTTTCTTCAAACACAAATTAGATTAAATGCTTCCTAAATTTAACTATTTTTTAAGATTTAATCTATCTATAATATTTTTACTGTTTTTAGTATAATTGTTCAAAGTGACTTTTAAGTGACATATATACTATAAATTTTGTCACATTTGAATTTCATCGGTTTTATCATTTAAATCCATACAAAAAAATTGATGCTTTCCTTGAACCTCACTAATTTAAGTATAGTTCACGTAAGTATCAATATTTTTTATAATATGTTACAACTCTTTGCATATATGATAAGTATTAATTTATTTCATATATTTAACAATAAATTCTGTACCATTTCCAATTTCAGATTTACAATTTATCATACCATTATCTTTTTCAATAATATTTTTAGCTAATGATAACCCAATACCAACACTATTATCTGAAGAATTTTGTGCTTTATAAAATCTTTCAAATATATGTTTAAGATCTTCTTTAGCAATACCTTGTCCTTCATCAATTATTGTAATCTTTGTAAATAGTACATTTTCTTCATATTTAATAGTTATTTTTCCATTTTCTTTATTATGTTCTATGGCATTTTTTATTATATTGGTAATTGCTTCTTGTTGCCATTTGTAATCTCCAATAAATGACGCATCTTCATCCCCTTCAATACTAATCTTTTGATTTTTTATTTCTATTGGTATTTCTAAATTACCTATTATTTCGTCTATAAATTTCTTTACATTAATTTTATTATTAGAAAACTTAACAACATCAGCTTCTAGCCTAGACAATTTTAAAATTGATATAACCAGCCAGTTTATCCAATCAACTTGTTTACTGATTTCAAATATAAATTTTTGTTTTGTATCTTCATCCATGTTTGGATTGTCTTTTAAGTTATCTAACATAATCATTATTGAAGTTAATGGTGTCTTTAATTGGTGTGAAATATCCTCAACTGACATTTTTATTTTTTCCTTATCCTGTCTAGATATTTCACTTTCTTCCTTTAACATTATAGTAATTTTATATAATTCATTTTTTAAATTGCTAAGTTCATCTTCACTATTTTCATTTATATTTAAATCGTATTTTCTATTTTTTATTTCATTTATATATTGTGTTATTTGATTTATTTTCTTATCTCTTTGTTTTAAATATATAAATATAATAGCCATATATAATACACTAAATAAAACTATCAAAATAATATTTAATATTATATTAGTTTTCATCTGTTTTTGGACAGCAATTATAGAATTAACTTCTTCTATATTTATCCCATACTTTTTAAGTTCTTCTTCTCCATCTTTATATTCATTAGAATTTAATATTTGTATTATATTTTTAGTATCAATTGCGGGATTCTCTTTTATTATATATTCAATTATTCCTGATATTTTTTCATTTGTTATTACTGATATTTTTTTGTACTGACTGTATGTTTGCATTGATATTACAATACATGTAATAATTGTTACTATTGTTAATGGAATAATTATTAGTTTAATATTTTTATTTTTCATTTTAAATTAGTCTCCTATCCTATATCCAAGACCTCTAACAGTTTTTATAATTGAATCATCTTCCAATTTTTCTCTTATTCTTTTTATATATACTGTTAAAGTGTTATCATTAACAAAATTACCTGCAATATCCCAAATTTTTTCTAATAACTGTTCTCTTGTTATTAATTTGTTTTGATTGGTAAATAACATAAGTAAAATCCTATACTCTAAGCTAGTAAAAATAATTTCTTTGTTATTTTTATATACTTTTGCAGATATGGTATCAATTTTTATATCTTTATATTGAATAATGTTATTTTCTTCTTTTTTTCCATATCTTCTTAAAACTGATTTTATTCTAGAAATTAATTCTCTAGTTCTAAAAGGCTTTACAATATAGTCATCTGCTCCTAAATCCAACCCCAATACAATACTTGTTTCCTCATCTTGTGCTGTTAAAAATATTATAGGAATATCATTTTTTTCTTTTATTTCTTTACAAATTTCGAATCCATTTCCATCAGGTAATGAAACATCTAGCAACACTATATCAATATTTTTATTATCTAATTTTTCTTTACTTTCCTTTGCTGTTTTTGCAGATATAACCTGAAAGTTTTCTTGTTCTAGTGAATATTTTAATCCCATAATTATTGCTTCGTTATCTTCTATTAATAATATTTTTTTCATGTATCTCTAATCTCCTATTTAATTTCCATTATAATCATTCAAATTTAAATCTGGATAATTAAATACTTTCCCATTTGGTGTAAATTGTCCACTTGGTGTATGATCTTTATTAAAACTTCCGCTTCCTTTTAAAAAATATTTATATTTTGAACTTTGGCTTATATACCCTGGGCCATTTACAATTGGGTCATCCCAAGTACAATCTATCGCATACCAACCACTATCTAAACACACATAATTCCAAGCATGGTTTTCTGTTTGACCATTTGAATTTGTACCTTGCCCAATAGCTAACACACAAGGAATATTCATATTGTCCATAATATATTTAAAAGCTCTAGCATATCCTTCACAAACTGCATCCTTATTAACCAGCGCTCCATACATATTGTAAATATTCGGCTTTGAGATACTTGTATCATATTCTGTATTTTCAACTATATAATTATGTACCATTTTTATATCTTCATATGTATTTCCTGTCTTTTTTGAAACTAACTCATCTTTAATTTGATTTATTTCACTTAATGCAGAATTCACTTGACTACTACTAGAAAATTCGTCTATTAAATAATTACTTTCATTTCCACTATTTATATACACATTATATGTATTTCCTTTTGATGTTTTAGTTGTTTCAATATTAAGATATAACTTGTTAGGACTTAAATAAAAAACATCTGGATTGTCATATGTGTATGCTTCAATAGCAGATTGATAATATTCTGATAACTTATCTTGCCCACCTGAACTATTTAATACATTATCTAATGAATTTCCTAATTCAACTTGATATGTTCCAGATTTCATTTTTTCTTTGCTACTCTCAAATGCTTTATAAATAGTTTTTGAAGCATCTTCTAATTGATTATAAAAATATTTGTCTACATTTATATTGCTATAATCCACATTATTAGTTTTTATTTTCTCTTCTGAACCATAATTAAATGGGTTATTATTTTCTACAACTTTAGGTGTTTGTATTGTTTTAGTATCTACTGTATCTTCACTTGATGTTTGTGTTTGGAATTGTTCAGGTTCTGCAGCTACATCTAAGTCTTTAATATTATCCCATACAATATAACCTAATAAACCAAATGCAGTCATCATTAATAAAATTATAATTATTGTAATAAGAGTTGATAATTTATCTTTCATATACATTTTTAATCAATTTTATAAAAATAACTTTTATAAATTAATTAATCCTTTCTTTTTATATTTTAACTTTTTAGTTATATATCAATTTTTATTATAACATTTTTTTATTTTTAAAACTAGTATATTTTTTACAATTTTTTGCAATACTAAAAAAAATATATATTGGAGTAATTATGAATTTTAAAAATATTTGGAATGATTTTTTTGCATATAGACCTTATGACAATTATGAATTTAATTTGCCTGAAAAAGAAGCATTAGAAGCCCACTTCACTATTGACAATACAGATCAACTTAATACTACAAAGCAAAATATTTTTTCTAGCCTAAATGTTAACAAGGAATTTTTACAAACTAAATACAGTACTTTAATAAATAGTGATATCATTTTGAGAGAATTTACTTTAAATGCTAGAGGTAAACAATATAATGCTTTTTTAATATATATAGATGGAATGGTTGATTCTAAAATTATGGATGACTTTATTTTAAAACCTCTTATATTAAGAAATAGAAGCAACTTATTTGACCACTCCCAAAATAGAGTTGTGTCAGAGGCAGTTACTAATAATATTACAATAAGAAAAGTTAAAAAATTCGATTTGTCATCTTACTTAATTAGTTGTCTTTTACCTCAAAACTCAGTTCAGGAAATTACAAATTTTGATGAAGTAACTTCAGGTGTTAATTCTCGGCAATTGTGTTCTTTTTATTGATACTTTACAATCTGCTTTTGATATTGATGTAAAAGGTTTTAAACAGCGTAATATTGAAAAGCCTTCTAATGAAATGGTCATAAAAGGTCCTCATGAAGCATTTGTAGAAAATATACGTACAAATACTTCGTTGATTAGAAAGATTATTAATAATGAAAATCTTATAATAGAAAATATTTCAATTGGAAAAATAACAAAAACCAAATGTGCTGTATGTTATATGCAAAATATTGCAAATCCTGATTTAATAAATGAAGTAAAATATAGGTTAAATAATCTTGAAGTAGATTCTCTACTTTCTGCTGGTGAATTAGAACAATTAATTGTTGATTCAAATGATTTAGGTATTCCACAAGTCTTATCAACAGAAAGGCCTGATAAAGTTTCTAAATTTCTATTAGGTGGCAGAGTAGCAATTATTGTAAATGGCACTCCTTATGGACTTATTGTCCCTGCTGTTTTAATCGATTTTTTAAGTTCTTCTGAAGATAGTAATTTAAAAGTTGATTTTGGTAATTTTTTGCGTGTTCTTAGAATTATTGCTGCTTTTTTAACTTTACTACTTCCGGGACTTTATATTGCTATAACAAGCTTTCATCAAGAAATTTTACCAACAAGCCTTTTATTTTCTATATTGGCTTCTCGTGCAAATGTTCCTTTTCCTATTATTGCAGAAGTTTTACTTATGGAAATATCTTTTGAATTAATAAGAGAGGCTGGACTTAGGGTTCCTTCTGCTATTGGGGCAACAATTGGAATCGTTGGAGCACTTGTACTAGGGCAAGCTGCTGTTAGTGCTGGTATTGTTAGTCCCATATTAATTATAATTGTTGCAATTACTGGTATAGCATCTTTTTCCATCCCTGATTTTTCTTTTGGATTTCATTTGCGATATTTTAGATTCTTTTTTATATTAATGGGATATATGGCAGGTTTTTTAGGAATTGCAGTAGGCTTATTTGTATATATTTCTTTATTATGCAATCAAAAATCTTTTGGTGTTTCATATACCGCCCCATTTGCTCCATCTACAAAGAAAAATGGAAATGGGTATATGTTACCACCTATATGGAAAAGAGAATATAGAGCTCCTTATACGGCTCCTATAAAAGAAAAAAGTCAAGAAAAAATATCTATGAAATGGAAATTCAATTCGGAAAAGGGTGATAATAGATGACAAAAACAAAAATAGGCTCATTAGAAGCAATAATGCTAGTATTAACTATTGTAATATCACATAGCTCTTTGGCTCTACCTAATGATATTTTAACTAATTATCATTCTGCTAGTATTATCAATATAATTTATGTAAGTATTTTTGCTTTATTATTAGTATTACTAATAGTCCGTCTTTTTAAAAAATTTCCTGGTATGGACATAATTGATATATCTGAATATGCAGGAGGCAAAATATTAAAAAATCTTATTGGTGTAGTTTTTATTACTTATTTTATTGTAAGTTCTGGATTTATTTTAAGAATTTTTTGCGAAAGTATAAAAATAATATATTATCCAATGACTAATATAACCTTCTTAATTGCTCTTTTTGTTATTGCTGTATGTATTGCAAATAGCTTGAATTTTAATGCTACAATAAAAGCTAATAAAATAATACTGCCTTTTGCTTTAATTAGCATTATATTTATATTTATAACAAATATGAGTAATTTTGTACCACAAAGAATCTTTCCTATATTAGGTAATGGCTTTTTTAAAACGTTTTTATTAGGTCTTTCTAATATTGCATCATTTGATGGAATCGTATTTTTATACTTTCTTCCTCCCCTTTTAAAGAATCCTGCTGATTTTAAAAAGATTTCTATAATTTCTACTATAATAACATCAATCTACCTAATATTTACAATTGCTACATTACTTTTAGTGTTTTCGCTTTTTACTAAAATACATCAAATTTCTCCTTTATATAATGCTTCTAGATATATAGAATTTGGTACATTTTTTCAAAGACTTGAATCAATATTTCTATTAATTTGGATCATGGTTTTTGCATCTTATCTTAGTATTACATTAAAATTTTCAACCTATATTTTTCAAAAAATAACTTTATTAACTGATACAAAAATCCTTATTCCAGTACTTGGCTTATTACTTTTTGGAATTGCTTTATTACCTGATAATTTGGCTATTTCACAATATTATGAAGCACATATTTATCCTATATTAATGCTTGGAATATCTATTTTCTTAAGTTTAAGTATTTTAATTTTTGCAAATATTTTTAAAAAAGGAGTGAATTTTAAAAAATGAATTTAGCAAAAAAGATTATTATTGCTTTAATTATATTAATTTTTATTGGTGCCTTCTCTACTTCTTATTCTTCTCTTAACTTAGATAAATTAATATATGTTTTAGCAATTGGAATAGATTCTGCTCCAAATAATCAATTAGAAGTTACTTTTCAATTTTCAAAACCCCTTTCTCCTGAATCTGGAAGTACTGAAACTGCAAAAACAACAACTAATACTGTTGTTGCATCATCATTAAGTAATGCTATAAATTTAGTTAATAGTTATCAAGAAAGGCAATTAAATTTATCTCATTGCAAAATTATTATTTTTTCAGAAAAATTAGCAAGTATTGGTATTGAAAACGAAATTTTTACATTAATAAATGATACTCAAATACGCCCTTCTTCAAATATCGTTATTAGCAAATGTACTGCAAAAGACTATATAAATAATACTCAACCTGAAGTTGAAAACCTTATTTCAAAATATTATGAAATGTTTACAGATTCTAGTAAATACACTGGGCATTTACCTGACGCCACTATTGGTAACTTTTTTAATGCTCTTTGTTGCCAATCTTGTGATGCTTATGCTATTCTTGGAAATATGAGTACAGATGATTCTTTTGTTACAGGTACAAATAACACTAGAAATGTTGGTGTTGCTGTCTTTAGAAATGATAAGTTAGTAGGTGAATTAAATATACCAGAAACTATTTCCTTTTTAGCTATAAAAAACAAGGTGAAAAGATTTTTAATTTCGGTTCCTGATCCTTTAAATAATGACGAGTTTATAGACTTATATGTTACACCATATAAATCTCCAAAAATATCAGTAGATACTTCTACATCATCACCATATATATCTGTAAAGTGTTACTTTTCAGCACATATATATTCAATGACTTCAAATTCACAATATTTATCTGCTGATGTTCTAAATAGCGTATCTAATTATTGTAATAGCTATTTAGAAGCTATGTTTTTAGATTATTTATATGCTACTTCTAAAGAATATTCAGCAGATATTACTGGCCTTGGAAATTATGCTACTAAAAATTTTTTAACTTTTCCAGATTATAATGATTATAACTGGTTAGAAAATTATAAAAATTCTTTTTTTAAAGTTGATGTTAATACATCTGTAAAATCTGGTATGCTTATAACTTCAACTTAAAAGGTATTATTATAAAATATTTTGAACATTTTATATTAATATTTTTTATTTTAAAGGAGTAATTTATTTATGAACAATATTATTTATCAAATTTTGTTTTTATTTATTACATTATATATTTTGCTTAGAGCCGTTGCTTATGCTATATATGAAATACAAACTTTAAAAAATAAAACAGGTGGAATTACTGTTATTGTAATTTCCACCCTTATAGTTGTTTTTGTTAATATTATTATGTTTTTTAAATAATTACATTAATTCAAAATCAATTTCTCGTAATTGTTTGTCAGCTCTAATCACTCTAATTTGAACCTTATCCCCAATTTTATATGTTTTATTAGTTCTTTCTCCTATCAAGATTTTTCTTTCTTCATCATAAATAAAATATTCGTCACCCATATTGTCAAATCTTATTAGCCCTTCTACTGTGTTCTCAAGTTCTACAAACATACCAAATTGAGTAATTGAAGATACAATTCCTTCATATTCTTCTCCAATTTTACTTTCCATATATTCAGCTTTTTTCATTTTTTCTGCATCACGTTCTACTTCTCTTGCTAATTTTTCTCTTTCAGATGATTGTTTACTTCTATCTTCTGCTTCTTTATTTAGTCTTTCTATTTCTTCATCATCTAAAATATAATTATTTTTCAAGTATTCAGAAATTACTCTGTGAATGAATAAATCTGGATATCTTCTAATTGGTGATGTAAAATGGCAATAATATTTACTTGCAATTCCAAAATGTCCTTTGTTTTCCGCTTCATATCTTGCTAATTTTAATGTTCTTAACACTAGAGTTGATACAACTTTTTCTTCGTCTTTTCCTTTTATTTCTTCTAAAATTTTAGCAAATTCTTTAGGATAAATATGGTCTTTGTTAGCTTTTATTTTTAATCCATAATTATATAAAAATTTATTTAATTCAGTTACTTTGTCAATATCAGGTTCTTCATGTACACGATAAATAAATGGTGCATTTAACCAGTAAAATTTTTCTGCAACAGTTTCATTTGCTGTTAGCATAAATTGTTCTATTATTTCATTGGCAAAAGTTGTCTCATATTTTCCAACTCCAACTGCCTTTCCATCTATATCTAATTCTATTTTACTTTCTGGTATGTCTAAACTTAAATATCCATTTTCTATTCTTCTGTTTTTCAGAATTTTAGCTAGTTCTGCCATATTCTCAAAATCTTGTATATATTTTTCGTATCTTTCTAAAACATTTTTATCAGACTTATCTAATATTTTTTGTACATCTGTATAACTCATTCTTTCTGTTACACAAATAACACCTTTGTATATTTCAGAAGATACAACATTTCCTTTTGGATTTATTTCCATTGAACAAGAAAGTGTAAATCTGTCTTCACCCGCATTTAAACTACAAATTCCATTTGATAATTCTTTAGGAAGCATTGGTATTACGTTTCCTAACATATATATACTTGTTCCTCTTATTAATGCTTCTCTATCTAATAAACTATCTTCTCTTACATAGTGGCTAACATCAGCAATATGAACATCTAATTTATAATTTCCATTTTCTAATTTTTGTACTCTAACTGCATCATCAAGGTCTTTTGCATCTTCACCATCTATTGTAAATATAATGTCTTCCCTTAAATCTACTCTATTTTTTATCTCATTATAATCTATAGTATTTCCACATTTTATTGCTTCTTGTTTTACCTCTTCTGGAAACTTAGCCGGCAATTGATATTCCTTAATTATAGAAAGCATATCAACACCTGCTTCGTTCATATTTCCTAATACTTCTATAATCTTTCCTTCTGCTTTTTTGCCATCTTTAGGATATTTTGTAATTTGAACTAGTACTTTACTATTATTTTTGGCTTTTCCAAAATTCTTTTTCGAAATATATATATCTGTTCCAAAATTTTTGTCGTCTGGAACTACAAAGCCAAAGTTCTTGCTATTTTGAAATAGCCCTACTAATGTATCTTTTTCATGTTTCAATATTCTTACAATTTTTCCCTCTGCATTTTTTATTTTATTTTTTTCTTCTGTTATTTCAATTAAAACATGGTCACCATTTAAGGCATTTAATGAATTTTCTTTAGATATAAATATTTCGTCTTCTTGTCCTTCAATTCTAACAAATCCATACCCTCTAGCATTTTTTCTAAAATATCCCTCATAATATGTTTTGTCACTTAATCTATATCTATTTTTTCTGTTTTTTTGAATTTTCATTTCTAATTCTAATTTGCCTATTATTTCTAAAAATTCGTGATATTCATTTTTAGGTACTTTCATAAGCATTGCTATTTCTTTAGCTTTCATCGGGACATAATCTTCATCATTCATAAAATTTAAAATTTTCTGTTCTTGTTCTTCCATTATTTGAATTTATTACCTCTTTCTTTTATTATTTTTTTCATTTTAATATTTTGTTTTTCTTTTTTTATCAATTTTTTCTAAAATAAAAGGGCTTGTTTAATAAAAAACCGCCCCCTTAATAGTTTATATCATATATACAATTCCTAATGCAATAGTTAATACTGCAAATACAATTGATAATATAATTGTCCATCTTTTTAATTTTCCTTCTTTAGTTCTACCTTTATTTTTTTCATAGAAATTATTTGTTGATGAACCTGTTATTGCTCCAGATAACCCTGGATCTGCCTTTGCTTGCATTAGAGTTAATATAATTATCGCTACAGCTACTATAAAATAAATTACTATTAATATTCCTTTTACGATTGCCATCTGTTATTCCTCCTAACGGTTTTCTCTTAACTACTTGGATATTGTAACATATATTTTTATAAATTGCAATATTTGGATTTTATTATTTTATTAATATTATCTTCCTCATCAACCTATAACATTTTTGATTACAAGTATTTTTTCTAAAATTCTAATTCAAAATTTTTCCATATACCGATTTTTTCTGGATAATCTGTGAATGTCATTTCTTCTTTAGTCGTTGGATGTACTATTGTAAGTTTATATGCCCATAATGCTATTTGTTTATTTTTTCCTGTTGTTCCATATTTTTGATCTCCATATAAGCTGTGACCTATATTGGCTAATTGAACTCTTATTTGATGATGCCTTCCTGTATGCAAGTTTACTTCTACTAAGCTTAAGTTTTCTTGTTTGTCATATGATAAAACTTTGTAGTCTAACTTTGCAAGTTTTGCTTCTTTATTAGATTTATTAACTATTTTACTTGTATTTGTCTTTGTATTTTTAGCCAAATAATTTTCTAAAGTTCCTTCTTCTTTTTCAAATTTTCCTTCTACTACTGCTAGATATTTTTTCTTAAATATTTTCTCTCTTACTTGATTACTTAACCTTGATGCAGCTTTAGAAGTTCTAGCAAAAATCATAATTCCTCCAACTGGCCTATCTAGCCTATGTACTAAACCTAAATATACATTTCCTGGTTTGTTATATTTTTCTTTAATATAACTTTTTACCAAACTTAGCATATCTGTATCGCCTGTTTTATCTGCTTGTGATGGAATATTAGGTATTTTTTCTACTACAATTATATGGTTATCTTCATATATTACTTTTAATTTTTGCATACTAATATAATTCCTCCTAAAGTTATAACTTTATTATTGTGTTTTATTTTAACTTTCCCATCTACTATAAATTCCACAAGGTAATACTAACTCTGAGTTTTCCATTGGTATTCCAATTTCGCCACATTCTAATTTTCCTTTATATTTTTTTGCAATTGTTATATCCATAATGTTTTTTAGAACTGTACTAGAAATTCCGGTTGTATATGAGTTTATCAAGAAAAATAATGGATTATCTGATAATACTTTTGTACACAATTCTACTAAATCATAAATATTATTTTCAAATTGCCAGACTTCCCCTTTAGCACCTCTACCATATGATGGTGGATCCATTATTATTGCATCATATTTATTTCCACGCCTAATTTCCCTATTTACAAATTTTACAACATCATCAACAATAAATCTAACTGGTTTATCAGCTAAGCCTGATGATGTTACATTTTCTTTCGCCCATGTTGTCATTCCTTTTGAACTATCTACATGGCATACAGACGCTCCTGCTGACAAGCATGCAACTGTTGCTCCACCTGTATATGCAAATAAATTTAATACTTTTATTGGTCTTTTAGCAGATTTTATTTTATTTATCATCCAATCCCAATTAACAGCTTGCTCTGGGAATAAACCTGTATGTTTAAATCCCATTGGTTTTATATTAAATATTAAATTTTTATAATGTATTTGCCAACTACTAGGAATTTTTTTATTAAATTCCCAAGCACCTCCACCTGTTTTGCTTCTATGGTATGTTGCATTGATTTTATTCCATTTATCTGGAAAGCTTTTGTTTTTCCAAATAATTTGTGGGTCTGGTCTTGATAAAACAACATTTCCCCATTTTTCTAATTTTTGACCATTTGCCATATCTAAAATTTTATATTCTTTCCATTCATTTGCTAGTTTCATTTTTTTCCTCTTTTCTTCATCAAGGTTTTTAAAGTTTTTTACTGTTTTCCTTTATTTCATAACGAAACTATTTTACCATATTTTTATACATTTTGCAAAATTACAAAAAAGCTATATATCATAACAACATTTAGTATTGAAAAAATTATTAAAGCTGTACCTATTGTTAGTAAAAAACTATGCTTTCTTATTTTATTTATAATATGTTTTAATAACATTTTATTATTAAATTTTGGCTTTTTTATTACCATCTTGTCCAATTTAGTGTCATATTTTACCTCAAACCATTTTTCTTTTGCAATTTCCATATTCAATCCCCCTTAGGGCAAAAAAAGAATAATGCCCATATTATTAATTTATATATGTATATTCATTAATAATTGGTTTTATTCTTCTTTTAATTGTTTTTTTAATTCTTTTGCAATTTTTTCATTAATTCCTTTTACTTGTAATAATTCTTCTATTGTAGCTTCTTGTATTTTTTTTACACTTCCAAAATGTTTTAATAATTCTTTCTTTTTAACTTCACCTATTCCTGGTATATCATCTAATTTAGATTTTGTAATTGACTTATCTCGTAATTTTCTATGATATGTTATAGCCGTATCATGTACAGTATCTTGGAATTGTGTTATTACATTCATTAAGTTTTGTGATATTTCTAATTCGTTTCTATTTTCGTCCATTAATGCTCTTGTTTGGTGTTTATCATTTTTTACCATACCAAATACTGGTATATTTAAATTATATTTTTCTATTGCTCTTTTTGTTGCTCTAATTTGTGTGATTCCTCCATCTGCAAATATAGCATCTGGTAATTCTCCAAATCCTCCTTTTGGATTTTCAATTGAATGTTTTAATCTTCTTGTTATAACTTCTTCCATGCATTTAGGGTCGTCTTGTTCATACACTGTTTTTATTTTAAAACGTCTTGATAAATTCTTTTTTATTGCTCCATCTTTTAGCACACACATACCTGCTACCATATATTCACCTGATATGTTAGAAATATCATATGTTTCAATTTTTCTTGGTAATTTATCTAATTTGCATACTTCTTTTATTTCTAATAATATTTCACTTTTATCCTTTTCTTTATTTTCAAGAGTTACTTTTGCATTATTTTCTGCCATTTCTACAAAACGTAGTTTTTCGCCTTTTTTAGGTGTTTTTATTTCCACTTTTTTTCCTAAAATTGTGGATAACCATTGCTCTACTGAATCTTTATCTTCTATTTCTTCTCTCATCATTATTTTATTTGGAATGTTTGGGTTATCCATATAATATTGTTTTACAAATCCTGATAAGATTTCTTTGTTATCCATATCTTTTAAGTCTGGGTAAAAATAATGTTCTCTTCCTATCATTTTACTTCCTCTAACAAAGAAAATTTCTACACATACTTGTAATTCTGATTTTGCAATTCCTATAACATCTATATTATTTTCAGATATATTAGAAACTTTTTGCTTTGTAGATATTCTTTCAATTGCTTGTATTCTATCACGCAAATTTGCTGCTTTTTCGTAATCCATTTTTTGTGATGCAATTTGCATTTGCTCTGTTAATTCTTTTATAATTTTTTCGGTTTTTCCATCTAATAAATCAATTATTTCATTTATTTGTTCTTTATATTCTTCTTTTGTAACATATCCCATACACGGTGCTAAGCATCTACCTATATGGTAGTTCAAGCATGGTCTAGTTCTAGGTTTTAATGTTCTACATTGGCGAATTTTATATCTTTGTTTTATAAAGTCTATCATTTCTTTAGCACTACCTGGATTAGCATATGGGCCAAAGTATTTTGCCCCATCATTAGTTAATCTTCTAGTAATAAAAACACCTGGAAAGTCACTTTTAACATCTATTTTTATATATGGATATGTTTTATCATCTTTTAATAAAACATTAAATTTAGGTCTATTTTTTTTTATTAAATTACACTCTAAAATTAATGCCTCTGCCTCATTATCTACAACTATATATTCGAAATGGTCAATTAGGCTAACCATCTTTTTTATTCTTTCTGTTTTATTTGTTTTTCTAAAATATTGTCTTACCCTGTTTTTTAAAGAAACTGCTTTTCCAACATATATTATTGTGTCATTTTTATCTCTCATAACATACACCCCTGGTTTGCCAGGTAGCTTTTTTAATTCTTCTTCTATATTAAACATTTATATCTCCATACATTTTGTTTTTATTGTTTGATTATACTATATTTTATTGATTAATACAAATGTTAGATATTTAATTCTCTGTAAATTTTACAATTTGTTTATGTTCCATTTCTTTTATTTTTTTATTGCTCTTTTTTACTTTATATGATATTATATTTGCATATTTCATTGGTATTTATTTTTAATAATAATATACCTTAAGAAGGGAATGAAAAAAATGGATAATGAAAATAAAAAAAGACCAGAAAATATTGAGGTTATACAAGGCAATGGAAAAGATTTAGATATCTCTCCTGTATATGACCATATAAAAGATACTGAGCCTCAACCTTCAAGTAAAAAGCCAAAAAACATAATAATTCCTAAAAAAGATAATTAAACCTATATACTTAATTATCGATTAATATCATATCTATTTAGAGACAACATTTATAAAAATTTAAATTGTCTCTATTTTTTTATTTTTGAACTGACTAAAACGTCTATTTATATCTAATACTTTTATATACAAAAAAGGTTATAAATCTATATGCTTACAGGGTTTCAGGCTAAATATTCACTTGACATTATCATCAATTAGTTATATAGTAAAGTTATTAATTTTTTAGTACAAGGAGGCTTAAAATGGATAACATGATAGAAATTAGATGGCACGGTAGAGGTGGCCAAGGTGCTAAAACAGCTTCACTATTATTAGCAGATGCTGCTTTTAATACTGGTAAATATATTCAAGGTTTTCCTGAATATGGTCCAGAAAGAATGGGTGCACCAATTACTGCCTATAATAGAATTAGTACATCTCCTATAACTATTCATAGTAATATTTATGAACCAGATTATGTTGTTGTAGTTGATGATACCCTTTTAGATGCTGTTAATGTTACAGCTGGCTTAAAAGAATCTGGTGCTATTGTTATTAATACAACTAAATCTGCTGAAGATTTGAAAAAATCTTTAAATGGCTACAATGGCAATATATATACAATTGACGCTAGAAAAGTATCTATGGAGACCTTAGGAAGATATTTTCCTAATACACCAATGCTTGCTGCAATTGTAAAAGTTAGCGGAATTATGACAGATAAAGAACTTTTAAATGATATGGAAGGTTCTTTTAAACATAAATTTGCTAAAAAGCCTGAAGTTATAGAGGGAAATATGAAAGCACTTGAGATGGCTCTAAAGGAGGTTAAAAAAATATGACTAATATAAATCCAAATACACCAATGGAAGATTTAACAATTGGTGGAAATATTTATACAGCTGGAAATGCCAAAGAATTTAAAACTGGAGATTGGAGAAGTACAAAACCTATTTTTTATAGTGATAAATGTAAACAATGTGGTTTATGCTTTCCTGTTTGCCCAGATGATGCAATTCCAGTAAATTGTGATCAAAAAAGAGAAGATTTTGATTATGATTATTGCAAAGGATGTGGCGTTTGTGCAAAAGTATGCCCATTTGGTGCAATTGAAATGAAAGAAGAATAATTATTTGTATAACTTAAATTAAATACAAATATAACATTATCAGATGGTTTATGGGTAAAAACCTTGAAAACCCAAATATATATAATAAGGATGAAAAATTATGAGTATAAGAGAAAGATTAAGTGGTAATGAAGCTACTGCTACTGCTATGAAACAAATTAATCCTGATGTTGTTGCTGCATACCCTATTACACCTTCTACTGAAATTCCACAATATTTTTCAACATTTGTTGCAAATGGTACTGTAGATACAAACTTTGTTGCAGTAGAAAGTGAACATAGTGCAATGTCTGCTTGTATTGGTTCTGAAGCTTCTGGCGCAAGAACAATGACTGCAACTTCAGCAAATGGTTTGTCTTTAATGTGGGAAATGATTTACATTGCATCTAGCTTACGTTTACCTATTGTATTATCATTGGTAAATAGAGCAGTTTCTGGGCCATTAAATATTCATTGTGATCATTCAGATGCAATGGGTGTTAGAGATGCAGGTTGGATTATGCTATTTTCTGAAAACAACCAAGAAGCTTATGATAATACTTTAATGGCTAATAGAATTGCTGAACATAAAGATGTAATGTTACCTTTAATGGTATGTCAAGATGGATTTATTACTTCACATTCTATTGAAAATATTGAATTAGTTGAAGATGACAAAGTAAAAGAATTTGTTGGTACATATAAACCAGAACATTCTTTATTAAATGAAAAAGAGCCAATGGCTGTTGGTCCTTTAGATTTACAAGCATATTTATTTGAGCATAAGGCTCAACAATCAGAAGCAATGAAAAATGCTAAAAATGTAATATTAGAAGTTGCTAAAGATTTTGAAAAAATGACTGGTAGAAAATATGGTTTGTTTGAAGAATACAAATTAGATGATGCAGAAATTGCAATTGTTTGTATGAACTCAACAGCTGGAACTACTAAATTTGTAGTTGATAATTTAAGAAAAAATGGTATAAAAGCAGGTCTTTTAAAAATTCGTGTATTTAGACCATTCCCTGCTGAGGAAATAGCTAATGCTTTAAGTAATTTAAAAGCTGTTGCTGTTTTAGATAAAGCAGATTCTTTAAATGGTGCTGGTGGTGCCTTATTTGAAGATGTTACTTCTGCAATGTATGTAAATAATAATAATGTCCCAACTGTAAATTATATTTATGGTATTGGTGGTAGAGATACTAAAGCAAATGATATTGAAAAAGTTTATACTGATTTATTAGATATAGCAAAATCAGGAAAAGCAGAAAATCCTTATCGCTATTTAGGACTAAGAAAGGAGGAAAAATAATATGCCTTATAATGTAAAAGATGTAGTTGCAAACAAACCTTCAAGATTTACAGCAGGTCACAGAATGTGTGCTGGTTGTGGAGCTCCTCCTGCTATAAGAATGGTCCTTAGAGCATTAAAACCTGAAGATCATGCAGTTATTGCTTCTGCTACTGGGTGTTTAGAAGTTTCAAGCTTTATATATCCATATACTTCTTGGACAGATTCTTTTATCCATACAGCATTTGAATGTTCAGCTGCAACATTATCAGGAGCTGAAGCTGCTTATCAATCTATGAAAAAGCAAGGTAAAATAGAAAACACAACAAAATTCATTGCATTTGGTGGAGATGGTGGAACTTATGATATAGGTTTACAAAGTTTATCTGGTGCAATGGAACGTGGTCATGATATGGTATATGTTTGTTATGATAATGGTGCATATATGAACACAGGTATTCAACGTTCTTCTGCAACACCTAAATTTGCAGATACAACAACTTCTCCTGCTGGAAAAGTTTTACCTGGAAAAATGCAATCAAGAAAAGATCTAACAAAAATTATGGTTAGTCATCATTTACCATATGTTGCTCAAACAGTGGGTTATATGAATTTTAAAGATTTATATGAAAAATCTGAAAAAGCAATTTACACAGAAGGTCCAGCATTTTTAAATGTTTTATCTCCTTGTCCTAGAGGTTGGGGATATCCAACAGATATGTTAATGCACATTAATAAATTAGCTGTTGAAACTTGCTATTGGCCTTTATATGAAGTTGTTGATGGTAAATACAAAATTAATTATAAACCAGCTAAAAAGTTACCTATTGAAGAATTTTTAAGACCACAAAAAAGATTTAAGCACTTGTTTAAACCTGGTAATGAGTGGATGATTGAGGCATTCCAAAAAGAAGTTGATGCTAGATGGCAAGAACTTCTTGATTTAGAAGAAATAACAAATAGATAATATTAAATTTATTTAATTAATCACATAAAAAACAGCATATAATTACTAGAATTATATGCTGTTTTTTATAAATTTTTATAAAAATTATTCTTCTTCTGGTGCTCCTACTGGACAAACTCCTGCACAAGTTCCACATGATATGCATGCTGATTGCTCAATTTCAAATTTTTCTTCACCTTGTGATATACATCCAACTGGGCATTCTGCAGCACAAGCTCCACATGATATACATTTATCAGTTATTTTATATGCCATATTTAGTCACCTCCTTAAAATTATATTCTATTTTTGTTATCTTGTTCTTCAAGTCTTTCTAACTCTTCTAATTCTTTTTTATGTTCTTTTTCTTCTGTATCTTCTAGCACTACTGATTTATTATCTTTTATTATTTTTATATCAGACACATTATATCTTTTATATGTATAATTATCTCCATCTTTTAATTTTACTCTTACAACTTCTTTTAATGTTTCTATGTTATCGACTTCGCCTTCTCCATCTTCAGTTTTTACTATTGCTCCAATATTAGGAAGCTTTTTCAATTTTTCTTCATAAACCTCATTTTCATATTTTAAACAACACATTAATCTTCCACAATTTCCTGAAATTTTGCTTGGATTTAAAGATAAATTTTGTTCTTTTGCCATTTTTATCGATACAGCTTCAAAATCTCTTAAGAAAGAGCAACAGCATAATTCTCTACCACATACACCGTTTCCGCCGATTCTTTTTACTTCATCTCTCACTCCAATTTGTCTTAATTCTATTCTTGTTTTGTATATAGCTGCTAAATCTTTTACCAATTCTCTAAAATCAATTCTTCCGTCAGCTGTAAAGTAAAATAATATTTTACTATTATCAAATTTATATTCAACATCAGTTAATGTCATAGCTAATTTATGTTCTTTTATTTTTTTCTTACATACTTCAAATGCTTCTTTTTCTATTTTTCTGCATTCTTCATAATGCTTATGGTCTGTACCATTAGCTATTCTTGTAACTTTTTTCAATGGAGAAATTATCTTTTCATCGTCTACATACCTATTTGGAATTAGGACCTCTCCATATTCTTCACCTTGAGCAGTTTCAACTATTACTTTTGTGCCTTTTTTTACTTTGAAATCTCCTGGATTAAAAAAATATATTTTCCCTAATTTTTTAAATCTTACTCCTATTATATTTTTCAAACTATTTCCTCCCACATATTAAATAACATATTATCTATACACATATCATAATTAGAATTTTGTTTTAATCTTTTTTTAGTATTTTCCACAATTTTTATACAATTAGTGTATTTTACATTATTTTTCGATAGCCTAAGTAATATGATATTTATATAATCTAACATTTCCATTATTTCATCTTTAGTTTGATATAATATTTCTGCATTTTTTGTTACATCTATTAAATCATAATTAGATATATTTTCTATCATTTTTTCTATTTTTAAATATTCCTCTTGTTTATCTTTTAATTCTAAAGCTTTTCCAATACTTCCTTGGAATAATTCCAACATATTTTTAGTTATATTTTCTATTCCTTGACTGTTCAAATATTCTATCATTTTATTATCTGCTATTTGATTAAAATGTATTATCATACATCTTGATTTTATAGTTGCCAAAAATGCATTTTCATTTGTTCCAATTAATATTATTGTTGCAAATTCAGGTGGTTCTTCTAGTGTTTTTAATAAACTATTTTGTGCTTCTAATGTCATTTTGTCTGCATCATTTATAATATATACCTTTTTATTAGATATTATTGGTTTTTCTTGTACTTTTTTTTGTATTTCCCTTATTTGTTCAATTTTCAAACTATTTCCATCCGGTTCTATATATAAAAAATCCGGGTTGTTGTTTCCATCAAATTCTATGCAAGATTTACAATTATTACAATATTTATTATCACTTAAACACAATATTGCTTTTGCAAACTCTGTTGCCAATAGTTTTTTACCTATTCCTTCTATTCCTATAAACAAATAGCTATGTGATATTTGATTGTTTTCTATTGATTTTTTTAATTGCTGTTTTATATTATCATTTCCAATTATTTTTTCAAACATCACTACCACCTCTCATGATTTTGGGGACGGAGCAAAAAATCATCTTCTTACTCTTCCCCATTTTTTAAAACTATCTAATTTTGTTTAAAATGATTTTTTGCTCCGTCCCCAAAATCATTCTACTTTTCCCCATTTATCTAGTGGCCATATGCGTATTGCTACTGTACTTTCTATTTTTTCTAAAGGTATGCATCCAAATGCCCTGCAATCTGTACTATGGTTTCTATTGTCTCCCATTGCAAACACACAATTTTCTGGAACTGTAAAATCGTCAAATCCGTTTCCTAATAAATCTGTTACTATTCCAGATTGCAAATATGGTTCATCTAATTGTTGTTCATTTATATATACTTTACCCTCTTTAATTTGCACGTGTTCTCCTGGTAATGCTATAACTCTTTTTATATAACTTCTTTTGCCAATTTCTAGAAAATTTTTAATAAACCATTCTACTCCATTTGTTTCATTATATTTAGCCACAGGATTGCTTTTGTTTTCTTCTATTTCGGTCGCAGAATATTCTAGTTTAGCTGGTTCCTCAAAAGTAATTATTTGACCTCTTTGTGGCAATTTATGTGTAGTTCTTCCCCATCTATTTAACCATAATCTTTGGTTTTGTTCCAATGTTGGTTTCATTGATTCCATTTTTACAATTGTTGGTGTTCCTATAAAATATCTAAATACCATTGCTAATACCAAAGCAATTACTATACAATATATCCATTCTAATATCTCTCTAACTGTTGAATTCAAAATTATCCGCTCCTATCTATATTTTATATATATTACTCTTATTTTCCGCTATTTAATTATACATTAAATAGTTGTAAATCGCAAGAAAAAATCCGAAAAACACAAGGTTTTTCAGATTTTCTTTTATTTAAACCACACATTTATTATATCAGCACTTAATTGACTATTATCGTAGCCATCGCAACCTTTATAACAAGATTTTCCATTTAATCCTTCTGTTGTTCTTTCCCATAATTTAGGTACATCTGTAAGTCTCCAATCATCTGTAAAGGTTTCCACAAAATTAGTTGCTTTTAAATTATTATCAAATAGATTGGTTGGGACATTAATTAAATTAGAATCATCTTTAAATGCTGCCCAAAAGCTTACCACTTCTGGTGTATTTGCAAATAGTTCCTCTGGTATTGTTTCTAATGCAGAACAGTCTCTAAATACTTTACTAAAATCTGTTACTTTAGTTGTATTACTAAACAATTTTTTTGGTATTTCTTTTAAAGAAGAACAATAACAAAATGTATTATAAAATTTTGTAACCTCTGTTGCCTTTTCAAATAAATTTTCAGGTATTTGCGTTAAACTTTTACAATTTTGAAATGCTGATTTAAAAGTTGTTATTCCATCTGGTATATTAGCAAAAAGGTCTTCTGGTATGCTTGTTATTTTTTCACAACCACTAAATAAATATTCAAAAGAGTCGTTACCTACATACATAAAAGTATTTGTACCTGGTGAAGGAATACTTCCTGATAAATTTATGGCATTACCAAAATTATAATTTTTTGCTTCTATTTCGCCCCAAGATACTAATTCCACTAATTTCTTAGGCATTTCTGGGTATTCACTTTCTATAGAATCTAATGTAAAGTATTTACAAATTCCTGTTATAGAAATATTATATTTTCCACTATTGGCATATGTATGCTCTGGTCTTGTATCTGGCGCTCCTTTTATTATTTCTTTTGCAGAACCATCTCCCCAATCAACAACAAAGTCATTGTCTTCTTCGCTTCCACTATTTGCTTTATATGCAATTGGTAATACGACTATATCACCTGCTGCAACATCCCACTTAGTTACAAATGGAGTGAATTTTACTTGTATGTCCTTTTCAAATGTTATATTGCCTTTTGAATCTTTATAGATAATTTTGTTTCCAGATATTTTAAATATATCTGTACTTGTTCCATTTCCGTATTTGGTTTTTTGACCTGTTAAATTTTCAGTGTTTATAATATTTTCCTCATTTATGATTCCATGTGCTTTTAGATATTCTATTGAATCTCCACTATTTCCATTTAATATTTGAGAAATATTATTTTCAGAACATTTTAACTCTATTTGCTCTACTACTGAAGCTGCTTCGTTTTGAAGAGTTGCTTTATTAGCCATTGTAAGAATTCCATTTTCTCCTGATAATGTGACTATGCTAACACCTGCTAAAATTAATAATACAATAATTGTTATAACTAATGCTATTAATGTAATAGCTTTTTCGTTTTGCTTTTGTAACATTTTTTCACCCTTTCTTTTGTTTTTCAAAAAATATTATAAAGTAATTACCATATCATTTCAAGAAAAAAGTGAAAAAATTTTTTAAAATTTTTTCACCTTGTACTTAATATGTTGATTTAAATATATTAAGTATTAAATTTCATTTTCAATTGTTACTCTTGTAGGTATTCTAATAACAACTTCTGTACCTTGACCTACAACACTTTTTATATCTATACTTCCACCATTTTTATCAAGTATCTCTTTTGCAATTGAAAGTCCTAAACCAGTTCCTCCCATTTCTCTAGTACGTGCTTTATCAACTCTATAAAATCTTTCAAATATTCTGCTTAAGTCTTCTTCTGGTATTCCAATACCATTATCAAATACTTTTATATATGCATCATTATAGACAAATCCTACATATATCTTTATTTCTCCACCATCTGGCGTGTATTTTATACTGTTTGTTAGTATATTTAAAACAACTCTTTCTATATCATATTTGTCTGCATATACTGGTGGTACATCTGCAGTAACAAAGCAATTTACTTTATGATTTTTCTTTTTAATTTCTATCCCTAATTTGTCTTGACATTTTTTTACTAATTCTCCTAAATCAAATGATTCTTTTTGTGCTCTCTTCTTATTGCTATCATATCTTGACAATGTCAATAAATCAGTTACAAGTCTTGCCATTCTTCTTGCTTCTGTGGCAATTACATTTAAGAATTTATTTTGCGTTTCTTTGTCATATTCTCCTTCTAATAATGTATCTGCATATCCCATAATTGATGTTATTGGTGTTTTTAATTCATGTGATACATCTGCAACTAATTCTTTTTGCATATTATCTAGTTTTACGTGTTCTGTGATATCTTGTATTACTGCAATTACTCCATCTGGCCTTTCTGTTTCATTTTTAAATGGTGCAAAAAACACATTTACATATCTGTCATTTACTTGAACTCTTTGTTCTGTTGATGTCCAATTTTCTAGATAAATTATTTTTTCCATATTTATATTTAAATTGAATTTTTTGAATATATCTTCAAATGTTTCATCTTCCGGTCTTATTGCTAAAAGTTTCTTAGCAGCAGGATTTATTAATATAATTTCACCCTTTCTATTAAATGCAATAATTCCATCTGTCATATGCAATAATATTGTTTCTATTTGGTTTTTTTGTGTAGATACTTCTCTTAATTTTTCATTTAATTCTGTTGTCATTATGCCAAAAGCACTTTCCAAATCATCTACATCATTTCTTTTTTTCTTATTTTTTGTTTTGTTTTTTCCATCTTCTTCAGTTACTTTCTCTGCACTTTTTATAAGTTTATTAATTGGATAAATTACAAACTCTGATAAAAATGCAGAAATTAAACACCCTATAATTGCAAATACAATCGCAACAATTCCTAATGATATCACTGTATTATGTTTTATTTGGTTAATTTCCTGAGACACTTGTCCTACCTCAGTAACAGTATTTGTAGCTATTTGAATTTTTACATTTTCTAATGAATATATATAAAAAGCTCCTAATGTTCCTATTAAAATGATTCCAACTACAAAGAATATTACAATTATTTTAAATTGTGCATTTTTTAACATTTATACTTCCTCTTATTTCATATTTTTATATAGATTGAATTTCTATTTTGCATAAGTTTTTTATTTCTTTATGGATAAACTCTCCATTTTGCATACACTTCAGTAATTATGCAATTTATTTAACTAGTTTTTTTATTTCACTATATATTTTATCTTCAACATTTGATGTTGATACTTTTAACGCATTTTCTCCCATTTCTTTTATTTTATTTGGTGTTACTACTATATCTTTTATTGCTCCTGATAATTTTGTTCCATCTAATTCATCATTTAATATTATTTTTGCTGCCTCAACATTCTCTAATACTTTTGCATTATATAATTGATGATTATGACTTACATTTGGTAATGGAATTAGGATTGATGGTTTTCCTAAATTCGAAATTTCTGTTATTGTCATTGCTCCGCTACGTGCAACTATTATATCTACGGAATTCATTACCTCCTCCATATTATAAATATATGGAAGGGCTTTTATTCCTTTTAAATTTTCAATATCAAAATTAGATTTTTTTAACTCTTCTTTTATGCCATCATATTGTTTAGGTCCTATTGCCCATATCATTTGATATTCTTCATTTTGTTTGTTTTTTATTATTTCAACTATTGCATCATTTATCTTTTTAGCCCCTTGACTTCCACCAAATGCTAATACTACAGGTTTATCTAGTGATAATCCTTCTTTATGCAATATTTGTTCTTTTTGCTCTTTTGAGTAATCTAATTTTTTCATTTTCACTGGTGTTCCTGTAAAAACTACATCAGCTTTGCCTTTTATTCTATCTTGTGCATCTTTAAAAGAAACTAAAATAGTATTAGTTTTATTTGCTAACATTTTTACAGCTTTGCCTGGAAAAGCATTGCTTTCATGTAATAATGTTGGTATTTTCAAACTATGTGCAGCAGATATTGTAGCACCACAAATATATCCTCCAGTTCCAATTACTATATCTGGCTTAAATTCCTTTATTATTTTTTTAGCTTCTCCAAATCCTTTTAATGTTTTATACATTTTTTTTATATTTTCGATTGATACCTTTTTGCTTAACCCATATGCATCAATTGTTTTTAATTCATAACCAGCACGTGGTACTAAGTCATTTTCTAAACCTCTTGTAGTTCCTATGAACATAATTTCAGAATCTTTTTCTTCTTGTTTTATTTTGTTAGCTATTGCCAATCCCGGGTTTATATGTCCTGCAGTTCCTGCTGCAGCTATAATTACTTTCATTTTTTATTTCCTCTCTTTGTTATATTTTTTAAAAATTTATTGTTTAGCAGCTGCCCTTGAAATATTAAGTAATACTCCCATCTCACATAATAAAATCATAAGTGCCGTTCCTCCGGTAGCTAAAGAATGGTAATGGCATTCCTGTTGCAGGCATTGAAGATGTTACAACAGCTACATTTATTATTACTTGTATTGCAACTAGTGTTGTTATACCTATTGCAATAAGACTTCCAAACATATCTGGAGCTTTCATAGCTATTAATATTCCTCTCCAGATGAAAATTGCAAATAAGATCAATACCACTGCACAGCCTATAAATCCAAGCTCTTCTCCTAATATTGAAAATATAAAATCATTATGTGGCTCTGGAATATATAAATATTTCTGTTTGCTTTCTCCTAATCCAAGCCCAAATAGACCTCCTGAACCTATTGCATATAAGCTTTGTATTACTTGCCAACCATTTCCAGTTGCATCTTTCCAAGGGTCTAAAAATGTTACAACCCTTTGTAATCTATATGGTTCCCTTACAATTAATATTACAACTCCCATTACGCCTACAGTTCCACCTGTTGCAATAAAATGCCAAAACTTGCATCCTGCCATAATCATCATAACAGAAACAATTGCAATGATTACTATTGATGCACTAAAATGTGGCTCTATCAAAAGTAATCCTATTATTGGAACTAAAAATAAAATATGCTTAATAAATCCTTTTCCATATTTAGATAATTCGTCTCTATTTTTTACTAATACCCCTGCGTAAAATATTATCATTAATAGCTTTACTACTTCAGATGGTTGGAAAGATAAGCTTTCTGTAAGATATAACCATCTTTTTGCACCATTAATTGTTTTACCTGCGATTAATACCAACAATAATAATGCTAATGCAATCCACCATGAATGTTTATAAAATTTCTTATAAAATCTATAATCAATTTTAGAAATAAACAGCATACACGCTAATCCTATTACTGCAAAAAATAGTTGTTTGGAAAAAAACGAATAACTATTTCCTGTTTCTGAAAGTGCTGATGGCGAACTAGCAGATAACACCATAGTTAGGCCTATTGCCAATAATAACAATATTGTAATTAACAAAGTAAAATCCACTGGGTTATTTACAAAACTTGAAAAATTCTTTTTCTTTTTTGCCATTTACCTTCTTCCTCTCTATTAAATTTCTTTTGTTTATTATATTTTAGATGATTTTTAATCCTATAATACAAACCAATAGTGTTACTAGACTAAATACTATAACTACTTTATTTTCTGTCCATCCTGATAATTCAAAATGATGATGTATTGGAGTCATTTTAAAAACTCTTTTTCCTGTTTTCTTAAAATATGCTACTTGAATTATAACAGATAATGTCTCTAATACTGGTATTAATGCAACTAATAATAATAATAGTGGCATTTTTAAGTATAATGCAATTGCTGAAATAACACCTCCTAATAAAAGAGAACCTGTATCTCCCATAAATACTTTTGCTGGATGTAAATTGAACATTAAAAATCCTAATACTGCTCCTATTACTATGCTTCCAAATACTGATATTTCTGGTCTACCAATTATTATTCCAATTACTGTTAAGCAAGTTAATATTATTGCACTTACACTTGAAGCTAAGCCATCAATTCCATCTGTTAAATTTACTGCATTTGTTGTTCCTAATATTACTATTATGGCAAATGGAATATATAAATAAATTGGAATATCTATATATTGTTTCCATATTGGAATATAAGTTTCTGTTCCTATTTTTAATCCATATATTAAATATGCTACATATGCTACCGAAATTATTAATAATCCTAGCATTTTATAACTTGGTTTTAAACCTTCAGTATTTTTTAATACTAATTTTTTAAAGTCATCTATAAATCCAATTAAACCAAATCCTAAAGTTAATAATAATACCGGTAATATTTTATGTGCAACATCAATTTGATTGTTTACTGTAAAATATATACACGCTCCAACAGTTACTATTACCATTGCAATTATTATCATAATTCCACCCATTGTAGGTGTTCCCTGCTTTTTCAAATGTGATTGTGGTCCTTCACCTCTCTCCATTTGCCCAACTTTTAATTTTCTTAATATTGGTATAATTATTATTCCTAAAATAATTGTTACTATAAATGTTATAATTAATAATGATACTTCTAAATTCAACTTTATCCAACCCTTTCTTTTAATTTAATCCATCTATTATTTCTTTTACAATTTTTCTTTCATCAAACGGATTCTTTTTCCCTTTTATCTCTTGTTCTAATTCGTGTCCTTTTCCTGCTAAGACCACGATATCTCTTTTGTTAGCCATTTTTATTGCTTTTTCTATTGCTTCTTTTCTATCTAATATTACTTCATATTTTCCTTTGGTTTTTTGTATTCCACTTTCTATTTGTTTAGCTATTTCTTCTGGCTCTTCATTTCTTGGATTATCAGAAGTAATAATAGTATAATCTGCAGTTTTTCCTGATATTTCTCCCATAATTGGTCTTTTAGCACTATCTCTATTGCCTCCACATCCAAATACAGAAATCACCCTTCCCCTTGTATAAGTTTTTACTGCTGATAATATGTTTTGCAAACTTTCTGGAGTGTGCGCATAATCAATCATTATTGGTAGTTCTAATTTATTATCTACCATTTCTGATCTACCTGGTACACGTACTTCTAACAATGCTTGTTTTATTAATTCTGAATCTATTCCATATTTTTGTGCTATACATATTGAAGCCAATGAATTATAAACGCTAAATCTACCTGGTATACAAGTTTTTACTCTTTCATTCCTATCTGTTAATTTAACCTTAAAATCAACATAAGAGTTTGTTATTGTAATATCTTTTGCAAGTAAATTTGCCCAATTATCAATTCCGTATGTTGTTATTGGTAAATTAGGAAATCTTTTTTGCATTTTACTACCTTGTAAATCATCTGCGTTTACAACTGCTTGCTTACACATTGTAAACAATTTTAACTTTGAATTCAAATAATCTTCCATATTTGTATGCTCATTTGGGCTTATATGATCTTCTGAAAAGTTTGTAAATACTGCTATATCAAATGCACACCCTGTAACTCTTTGTAATTTCAAGCTTTGTGAAGATACTTCCATTACAGCAATTTCTGTGCCAGATTTTACCATCTCATTCAATATTTTTTGTAATTCTAAGCTTTCCGGTGTTGTTCTGTCATTGCTTTTTATTTTTTTGCCATTAATTTCAGTTTCTATTGTTCCAATTAATCCGACTTTTTTTCCAGCTTTTTCTAGAATATCTTTTATCATATATGTTGTTGTTGTTTTCCCTTTTGTTCCCGTAACTCCTATTAATTTTAATTTTTTAGATGGGTTATCATAATAATTGCAAGAAATTACAGCTAGTGCCTCTCTTGTGTCTTTTGCCATTATAATAGTAATTCCATTTGGCACATTTAATCTTGCTATATCACAACCCTCTTCAATCATTACTGCAACTGCACCTGAGTTAATTGCTTCTTTTATAAATTCGTGACCATCATTTTCAAATCCTTTTATTGCTATAAAAAGATCTCCACTTTGCACTTCTTTAGAATTAAAAGCAACTCCTGTTATATCAATGTCTATATTTCCTCTTGCTTTTAAGCCTTTTAGGCCAATTAACAATTCTTTTAAATTCATACTCCTATTCCTTTCATTAATCAGCAATCTGTCTATTTTAAGTCTTTTATATTATATAACTATTCTCCTCTTTTGTATAGTTTTTTACGACGTTTTTTTTAAAATATCCTCTACTCATTTTCAGTTTCTTCTGTTTTTATTTGTGGTACTTCTAAGTATGGAAGAATTTCACTAAAAATTTGACCTCCTAGTGGTGCTGCAACACCTCCTCCTTGATGTCCTCCTTCTCCGGTTGGATTGTATAGTGTAACCAAAACTACTGCTTGTGGATTATCTGTAGGTGCTACTCCACAAAAAGATGTTACATATTTATTTGTATTTACGCCATCTTCCGAAGTTCCTGTTTTTCCTCCAATTTTATATCCTGTAACTCTTGCATTTTTTCCGTGTTCCTTCTGACACTACAGATTCCATCATACTTAGGACTTTTTCAGATGTTTCTTTAGAAATTACTTGGTCATTTTTTTGTATTGGAACTTCTGATACTTCTTTTGTCTGACTATTAACTATCTTTTTTACCATATGTGGTTTTATACTTGTTCCTCCATTTGCAATTGTGGATACTGCTGAAACTAATTGAATTGGTGTTATTTCAAATCTTTGGCCAAAACTAATTGTTGCAAGTTCAACTGGTCCAACTTTATTTTCTGCCAAGAATATGCTTCCAGCCTCTCCTGGCAAATCTATCCCTGTCTTTTCTAATAGCTTAAATTTTCTTAAATAACTATAATATCTTTGAACTCCCATCTTTTGCCCCAATCCTATAAATACAGGGTTACACGAATTCATTAATGCTTGTCTCAGACTCTCTGCTCCATGTGGTCTATAGTATCTCCAACATTTTATTCTGACTCCAGCCACTTCTATTCCTCCTGTACACGTAAATTCCCCTTGATTATCTGTGTCTGTTATCCCTTCTTCTAAGGCTGCAGATGTTGTAATTAGCTTAAATACTGAACCTGGCTCATATGTATCTGCAATTGCTCTGTTTCTCCAGACTGCTTGTAGCATTTTCGTTTTTTCAGATTGTTCCATACTATCCCAATTTTGTTTTAATTCTTCTGTATATGCTGAATATGGTTCATTTAGATTATATGTCGGATAAGTGACCATTGCCAAAACTTCCCCATTTTGCGGATTCATTACAACAACATTTCCACCATCAGTACACTTATTGTCTATGCAAGCTTCTTTAAGGTATTTTTCTACTATAGATTGTATGTTTAAATCAATGGTTAAAATCAAATCATTTCCGTTAATTGCTGATACATATTTTTCTCCTTCTGTACCGATTTCGCCACCTCTAGCATCTGTATGTCTTTGTATACTTCCTTTTTTTCCTTTTAGCTCACTATCATATTTTGCTTCAACACCATCTAATCCTTGATTGTCACTTCCTGTAAATCCAATTACTTGTGCTGCTAAATCATTATATGGATAATATCTTTTAGTATCTTCATCTATATTTATTCCAGATATTATATTATTTTGTTCCATCCAAATTCGTAAATCATCTGCTTTTTGTTTGTCTATTTTTCTTGCAATTGTTTCTATTGAACTTCTTTTATTTACTTTTTTTAGCACATTTTCATAATTTAGTTCAAATAATTCTGATAATTTTTTTGCAACTTTTTCTTTATTTTCTTTTTTTATATTTCCCGGATTTACAGTTACAGTCTCTACTGTACTACTCACTGCTAAAATGTTTTTACCGGTTGCATCATAAATAGTTCCTCTTTTGGGGTTTACATTTCTATCTAGTGTTTGCTGTGTATATGCCATAGATGATAATTCTCCGCCTTTTACAAATTGTATATATCCTATTCTTCCTAGAAGCACTGTAATAAGTACAAAGCAGATAAAAAGCATACTTCTCATTTTTCTTTTACTTGATAGTTTTGTTGCAATCATAAAAAAACCTCCTAATCAATTTTATTAGGAAGTTTTATATTTATTCTCTTATTATTTATTAAATATCTTATCTACAAATTTTTCAAACCAGTTTTCTTGATTTTCAACAACAATTTTTTCTGATTCTGATTCTACATAGTCTTTCTTAGGTAAACTTACATACACTATTTGTTTATTTGTAAGTTTTTGCATACCCAATTTTTCTTTAGCTAATTTTTCTATATTTGTTAAATTCAAACCATTTGCAATATTTACTTTTAATTGTTCATTTTCTTTTTGTAAAGATGACAATTCTTTTTTTAGTCTTTGCGTTTCATTGAATTTCTCATTAATCTGTGAGTTTCGGTAACTTATGGTTAATAATAATCCAAATATGGCTATTACAATTAAAGTTAATTGTAATCTTTTTCTTTTTTGCGCTTTAGAGATTTTTATCTCTTGTCTAGGCAAATCTTCTACAACTTTTATTTTTTGTTTCTTTTTTTGTGGTCTATATTCTGGTTCTAATTTTCTAGGACTTGTAGAATATTCATAGCCTGCTCTTGGCATAAGTTACCCACCTCCTTATCTTTTACTTTTGTTCTTCTCTTTTTTCAAATATTCGTACTTTAGCACTTTTACTTCTTGAATTTTCTTCTATTTCTTCTTTAGTTGCTATAATTGGCTTTTTAGTTATAATTTCTCCTAAAGATTTTGCTCCACATACACAATATGGTAAATCTTTGGGGCATATGCATTTGCCTTTTGCTTCAATATAAGCATTTTTTACAGCTCTATCTTCTAATGAATGGAATGTTATTACACAAAGTCTTCCTTTATCTTTTAAACAATCTATTGAATCTTTTATTGTGTTAAATAATGGTTTTATTTCATTATTTACTTCTATTCTAATTGCTTGAAATGTTCTTTTAGCTGGATGTCCATCTTTACTTTTTGGTATAGACTTTTCGATTATTTCAACTAGCTGTTTTGTTGTTTCTATTTCTTTTTGTTTTCTGTATTCACAAATATTTTTTGCAATTTTTCTAGAAAATCTTTCTTCCCCATATTCGTAAATAATATTAGCTAACTTCTCTTCTGAATATGTATTAACTACTTCTTTTGCTGTCAATTTCTGTGTTTTGTCCATTCTCATATCAAGTTCATTTTCTCCCAAATAACTAAAGCCTCTGTTTTTTTCATCTAACTGATATGAAGAAACTCCTAAGTCCAATAATATTCCGTCTACCTTTTCTATATTTAATTTTTTTAATATTTCTTTTATATTATCATGATTATCATGAATATAAATGACATTAGAAAAATCCTGTAATTTTTTCTTTGCAGCACTTAATGCTTCCTCATCTCTGTCTATTCCTATAAGCATTCCTTTTTGAGAAAGCTTTTTTGCTATTTCTATGCTATGTCCTGCACCTCCGAAGAGTTCCATCTACGTAAATCCCATCTGGTTTTATATTTAGTCCTTCAATGCATTCTTTTAACATAACAGGTTTATGTTTAAATTCCAATTTTTCACCTCAAACATTTTGTATAACCCATCATTTGTACATTTATCTTTTGTACATTTGTCTTTAGTTTTTCATCTTTTGTATTTTAAAATTTCTTTTGATTTTTTTCTTTTGTGGTTTTTCTTTTGTTGTTTATTAATTTATCTTTTGAAATTTATCTTTTGTACTTTTTCTTTATCATTTGTATATTAATCTTTAGCATTTGCATTTTTTCTTTTGTTTACTTTTCTTTTGTATATATATAAACTTTTTCAAGTTATATACCTAGCATTGTCATATTTTCTGCAATTTCATCTGCTGAAATGTTTTCATCACATTTTGACCATATTGATTTATCCCAAATTTCTAATCTTGTTCCAACCCCAATTATAACTGTTTCTTTTTCTAAATTAGCAGCTGCTCTTAAATTATTTGGAATTAAAAATCTTCCTTGTTTGTCTAATTCACATTCTGTTGCTCCTGATAAGAAAAATCTTACAAAGTTTCTGGCATTCTTATCTGAAAGTGGTAGTGCTTTTAATTTTGTTTCGAAGTTTAGCCACTCATTTTGTGAAAATGCAAATAAACATCCATCTAACCCTTTTGTTACGATGAACTTTTCCCCCATATCTTGTCTTAGTTTTGCAGGCATTATCAATCTGCCTTTTGTATCTAGAGAATGCTCATATTCACCTATTAGCAACTAATTTCACCTCTCTCCACTTTGTCACCACTTTGTGCCACTTTTCTCCACTTCAATTAAATTCTAATATAACTTTTTATAATTTGCAAGTGTTTTTGCAATTTTTTTTAATTTTTTCAAGAATTTTTAATTTTTTCTATCAATTTATATTCATTTTTTCTTTAGCATATTTTTTATTAGAATTTATCATTCTGTTTTTATACTATTAATAGTGGTATTATTTCATTTTTACCCTATTATCAGTTCGTTCTATTTTAACCCGGACATTGATATACTTTTTGTATTATAGGTAAAGTAAGAACTAATCTGCAAGAAAATGCCAATTTTCCTTGCTATCAGTGCTTCTGAACAAAAAGATGAAAGGAATGAATTTTAAAATGAACAATACAGAAAGTGAATTAAGAAAAAGTATCGGAAAAAAGATAAAAATAGCTAGATTAAAGTCAAAATACACCCAAGAAGAATTAGCTGAAAAATTGTCTTTATCTACAAGATATATTAGTCAATTAGAACGTGGTATTGCGTTTGGTAGTGCTAATACTATAACCAATGTTTGTAAAGCTTTAAACATTAATGCAAATTTTCTATTTTCTGATATCATTAATGTCACCGACTCTCCTTCAGTAAATGATTTAGTTGGACAAAATTTTATCGAAAGTTATTTAAAACTTGACGATTATAATAAATTAGTTATTAATGCTCTAACTAATGAATTAGTAAAAATTCAAAAATCCACAAAAGCAAAGAAAGAAGCATAATTTGCTTCTTTTTTGAATTTATTTTAATTAATTGTAGTGCTCGTAGCACCGGTTCCAACAACTGCCTCTTGTAAAGAACGCCATGTATTACACCCTACAATTCCATCTGCTTGTAATCCAACTTTTGCTTGATAACTTTTTACAGCATTTTGTGTTGCAACCCCAAATATTCCATCTAATCCATTTGTCCTATATCCTAAAGTATTCAAATCATCTTGTGCTATTAGCACATAATTACTTATGCTCCCCCTTTTTATTGTCGGAAAGCCTCCTGATGCACACGCTGGTGTTCCAAATCTTTTATCAAAATGTACCCACGTTGGCGTTACTGATATAGGCTCTACATATGACCAAACTCCAGAATTTTTGGCTGAATTCCATAATTTCCTTCTTCGTGTATCTGTTAATGTCTGGCCAACATCAAATGCGGTTCCGCCATAATGTTGACTTTGGTTGCCGATGACCACCCTCATATGGTCTTTTAAATGCAAATCCAACTGGTATAGGTCCTCCAAAAATATATCTTTGGCTGTTCCAACTTTGCATTGTTCTTTTTGTTGTCCATAATATATTGCTTTTGCTTGCACCTCTGAATTCTCTAACTCTTAAAGTTGAATTAGTATTATATGGCATAGGATCTGCCTCATTCCTGTAATATGTTTCCATTCTGTTTGTATCATTATTAAAAACAATTATTTTAGCCATTGTACTCTCATTCCTTCATAATTTTTATATATATTATGAAATTTTTTTGGCTTTTGTTACTACTAAAACTACGTAAGAATTTCTAAGATTTTTCCATACACATTCGAAACTGCATTCAAAGTTATATCATAAGTCTTTCTTATCACATATTAATCAAATTTAGTATTATAAAGCTCTTGCTTTTACAATAACTCTTAATTTACTATCATTTGTACAAGTAATTAAGGTAACTTCTTTTTTGCCATTAGTATTTTGGTCTATACAACTTATATCATTTGGATCTACTTCGTATTTACTATATACACTATATCTTAATGTTTTATTGTTGCTATCTGTAATTTCAATTATATCTCCGTTTTCTAATGTAGGAACTTTACTAAAAAATTTTGAATTCCTATAGTTATGTCCTACTACACAAAAGTTTCCTTCTGTATTTGGGTCTGGTCCCCAAAACTTGGTTGGTGAGATTTTTAATAAAGCATCTGTTTCTTCTACTGAATCTGTTTCTCCATCTATTATAGAATAATTAACATTTATTTTTGGTATGTTTATGCTAGCAATTGTTGAATATGTATATCCACTATCTGTTTTTATCTTTTTATTTTTATTTATAGTGTTTTGCTTATTGGTGTTTTGTACCGCTACTGTATCTGTTCCTTCATCTGTTCCATCTAATACAGCAACTAATACATTTTTTTTGTTGTTCATTTCTGTTGTTTCTTGATTAAAATCTGCTAATAATGATGCGGAAGCTTCTTCTCCTTTGTTTCTATCATATTCCGCATAAATATAAAAGGAAACTAATATACATATCAAAAAAACAGATAAAATGAAATACACTTTATATGCTTTTTTCTTTTTTTTCAGTTCTGGTGTAATATATAATTTTTTTGTCACTAAAATCTGATTCATATTTTTCTCCTTTTCCTGTTTTATTATAGCATACAATTATATTTTTTCAAACACTTTTGTTATAAATCATATTAGCAATATCTGCAAATTCTTGCAATGATAACTTTTCAGCTCTAATATTTTCATCTAGGTTTATTTTTTTTAATACTTTAGCTCCTTGTTCTTTATTCTCAAATATTTTTGTGTTTGTTAATGAATTTATTAGTGTTTTTCTTCTTTGCATAAAAGCATTTTTTATGACCTTAAACATAAGTTTTTTATCTGTAACCTCTACTGGTGGTTTTTTTCTTATATTTAACTTTATAACCTCTGATGTCACCTCTGGTTCTGGTATAAATGAACTATTTGGAACTTCTAGTATTTTTTCTGATTCAGCATAATAATAAACGGTATATGTTATTGCTCCAGTTTCCTTTTTTCCCGGTATTGCAATTAGTCTGTCACCTACTTCTTTTTGTACCATTACAGTTATAGATTCTAAATCTAATTGCTCTTCTAATAATTTCATAATAATTGGTGTTGTTATATAATATGGTAAATTGGCTACAACTTTGACATTTTTTATTTTTGAGTTTTCCTTTTCTCTTTTTATTAATTCTTTTAAATCTACTTTTAATACATCTTGATTTATTATTTCGAAATTATTATATAGTCTAAATCTATCTTTTAAAATATTTATCATTCTTTCATCAAGTTCTATACATATAACTTTTTGTGCACTTTCTAATAAAAATTCTGTAAGGGTCCCTAATCCTGGTCCAATTTCTATAACTAAATCTTCCTTATTCACATTACTTCCGTCTACTATATTTTGCACTACATTATCATCTACTAAAAAATTTTGGCCTAATGATTTGTTTGCACGTATTTTATATTTGTCCATTATAAATTTAGTTTCTTCTAATATGTTTTTCAATGTTAACCTTCCTTTTATTTTTTTATATTACTCTAATAAACATTGTATTATAATTATGTGAATTTTTCAAGTTTTTGTTGCTTTTTTAAGTTTTTTAAGATAAAATATTTTTGTGAATTTTTAACTAAAGAGGCGATTTTATGAAAAAAAACTCAAACAAAAAAATACATAAAGAGAAGAATAATAAAAATAATAATATAGTAAAAATTAAAACACCATTTGAATATAGTAATTTTGTGCAAACAAAAAAATTAAGAATCACTTTAATTGTAGTAATTATAATTTTTGTTTTATTAATTGGTAGAATTGGATTTTTACAATTTGTTCAAGGTAGTTATTTAAAAGAACAAGCCTATAATCAGCAAGCAATTAATCAAATTATAAGTCCGAAACGTGGAAACATTTATGATTCAACTGGAAAAGCTTTAGCTATAAGTGCTCAAGTTGATACTATTACAATAAATCCGTTTAAGATTGTTGGAAAAACTGATGATGCAACAACAGCATTAAAAGAAAAAGTTGCAAAAGGTCTTTCTGAAATTTTTGAACTAGATTATAATGACACATTAAGCAAGGTAAATAGTTCTTCTCAAGTAGAAACTATTGCAAAAAAAGTGGACCAAACTAAGGTAGAGACTTTAAAAACTTGGATGAAAACAAATGATGTCTCAGTTGGAATTAATATAGATGAAGATAACAAAAGATATTACCCATATAATAATTTAGCTTCACAAGTTATTGGTTTTTGTGGTAATGATAATCAAGGTCTAAGTGGAATTGAATCTACTTGGGATACTATCTTAACAGGTACTCCTGGAAAAATAGTAAGCTCTAAAGGTAGTGATCAACAAGAAATTCCAGATTCAGAAGAAACTTATATTTCTGCTGAAAATGGTAGTAACTTAACACTTTCCCTTGATGTTAATATTCAAACTATTGTTGAAAAATATTTAAAACAAGCAGTTGATGAGAACAATTGTAAAAAAGGTGGAAATGTTATTGTAATGAACCCTAAAACTGGTGATATATTAGCAATGGCTTCATACCCTAATTACAATTTAAATGAACCTTATACACCTAATGAATCGCTAGCTACAACATATGATTCTCTTTCTTCTGATGAAAAAGGGGAAGCATTATATAAAATGTGGGCAAATAAATCTGTTGCTGAAACTTATGAACCTGGTTCTGTTTTTAAAGTTATAACTTCTTCTGTCGCATTAGAGGAAAATATAACAACAACAGATAAGGCAAATGATTTTTACTGCAAAGGTTATGAGGAATTTGAAGATACATCTTCCGGAACATTGAAAATAAAATGTTGGTCTGCTAATCCTCATGGCTCTCAGACTTTAAGAAAAGCACTTGGTAATTCTTGCAACCCTGCATTTATGCAATTAGGAAAAAGGATTGGTGCTTCAACATTATATAAATACTATAATGCTTTTGGATTATTTGAATCTACACATTCAGGATTATACGGAGAACAAAGTAGTATATTCCAAAAATTAGATAATGTAGGACCAGTAGAACTTGCAACAATGTCTTTTGGGCAAAGACTTAATATAACACCATTACAAATGATTACAGCTGTTTCTGCTATTGCAAATGATGGAGTACTTTTACAACCTAGAATTGTCAAACAATATACAAACACTGATACCGGTGCAGTTACTGAAGTTCCTGTAACTAAGGTTAGACAAGTTGTCTCTGCTGAAACAGCTAAAGAGGTTAGAAGTCTAATGGAATCAGTTGTTACAGATGGTTCTGGTAGGCACGCTGCAGTCCAAGGTTATTCAATAGGTGGAAAAACTGGTACATCTGAACCAATATATACGCAAAAAGATAATGGCTATGTTGCTTCTTATTGTGCTATTGCTCCTGTTGAAGATACTCAGGTAACTTTACTACTAACACTTTATGACCCTCCTGCAAGCAATCACCAAGGTGGTACATTAGCTGGACCTGTAGTTTCACAAATGTTAAGTGAAATTCTTCCATATTTAGGAATTCCATCTAGTGAAACTGCTGAAAGTAATTCTTCTGATTCGATTACTGTTCCTAATGTCAAAGAAAAAACGGTTACAGAAGCTAAGAAAACTTTAGAAGATGCTGGATTTACAGTAAAAACATATGTAAAAGGTGACCCTAATAGCATTTTAGTTTCAGATCAAAATCCAAAACCTGGTTCACAATTATCTAAAGATTCAATTGTCGTACTTTATGGTTCAGATAGTAATGTTGCCACATCAATTTCTGTTCCAGATTTAAAAGGTTTAACTGCTTCTCAAGCCAAAACTACATTAAGAGATAAAAATTTAAATATAAATATTGAAGGTTCTGGTTATGTAAGTACTCAAGAATATTCTAAAGATGAACAAATTCCTGAAGGTACAATTATAAAAGTCACATTAAAACAAAAATTAACCGGTGGTGGTCAATAGGAAGAGCTCCTACTAGAAATATCTAGCAGGAGCTCTTTTTTAGTTAGTCAAAACTAACCGTAGGTACGTTTTTTGCACTCTCGTCAGCTTCAAAATACTGCTCTGTATGGTATCCACCTATTCCAGCAACAATGCTAGTTGGAAAACTTTTAACAGCAGTATTGTAACTTTTGACCTTCTCATTATAGTGCTGCCTTGCAACAGCAATACGATTTTCTGTTCCGGCCAATTCATCTTGAAGAGCTGTAAATTGCTCACTAGCTTTGAGATCTGGATAATTCTCTGAAATAGCCAATAATCTGCTAAGTGCAGAATTCAGAGCATTATTAGCTTCATTGATACTTTCAATGTCACCATTATCAATGCTCCCTGCAAGCTTTGACCTTGCATCAGCAATGTCTGTAAAAACCTTTTCTTCATGGTTAGCATAACCTTTTACAGTTGCCACCAAATTTGGAATAAGGTCACTTCGCCTTTGAAGCGTAGTCTCAACTTGAGACTGTTGAGAGTTAACCTCTTCCTTCATAGAAACCAAATTGTTCATTGTTCCAAAGAACCAAAATGCAATAACAAGTACGATTGCACCAAGGCCCAGTAACACTTTGCTGTTACTCTTCATAATAACTCTCCTAACAAAATGTCAGACTTACTATTCTATGAAAACCGAATTATCGAGAAGCTCCACCTCCTCCAGAGAATCCTCCGCCGAAGCTTCCTCCTCTTGACGAAAAACCACTTCCTCCGCCATAGAAGCCTCCATATGAACCTCCACCATATCCGCCAGAAGATCCGCCTGAACCTTCGAGAAATATTACTATTATAGCCACAATTATAATAAAGAATATAATTCCTTCTACAATTGCTTCTGGTGTGAGTTCATCTTTACTGTCTGTTCCAGACTTAGCCTGTTTCAGGTCTTTGATGTTTACACCATATTCTTTGGCCAGCACATTTAAGACAGCTTTTACTGTCTCTTCTGTAGCTTTAGTGTATTTATCCTTGCTACGATATGGCACAAAATAATCATCAAGAATTTTGCCGCACTTTCCATCAGTTAGGCAACCCTCTAGTCCACGTCCGATTTCAAGTCTAACCTTGATATCAGTAGATGAAAACAACAGTAGTACACCGTTGTCTTTATCCTTTTTTCCAATGCCCAATTTATTAAAAAGTTCATTGGAATAACTTTCGATTGATTTGCCTTGTAAATCTTGTACTGAAACAACTACAAATTCTGCTCCAGTCTTATTCTCAAGCTCAACAAGCATTTTGTTAAGCTTTGCTTCAACTTTGTCATCAATTGCATTGTCCTCGTCATAGATGTACACATCTTTTTTGACAGTTGGAACCGGAATTTCTTCCGACGTAGTGCACCCAGTAAGTGCAATCATTATGGCTGTTAACACCATAAGAATTGCTATGCTGGGAATTATCCGCTTTTTTTTCATACCTTTTCCCCTCTCAGATTACAATCTGATTAGCCTATACATACAATAACCCAAAGGTTATGCACGTATTATTATACTCTGATTTTACATAAAACGCAAGTTATATTGTACTGGTATATCGTAAAACTCGAATCAAATTTGTAAAATTAAAGTTAAGAGCACCTACTAGAAATATCTAGCAGGTGCTCTTTTTTAGTTAGGGAATTTTCCAATACCTGAGATGAGCACGAATCTTTCTCTTTTTTTTATCTTCGTCATATGCTTCTTTTACCACAGCGATCACACCGATAATCAGAAAAAGTTCTAAAGCTATCTCAAACTCACCTTCTTTATCTACTACAGACTTACGATGTAACAAAGCTTTAATATTCAAGTTATATCCTTTGGCCAAAACATTTAAAACAGCTTTTACTTTTTCTTCTGTAGCTTTAGTATATTTCTCCTTTTTTTTAATACCTAATTTATCAAAAAGTTCATTGGGAACTGAAAGGGTTATACCTGTTGTTCCAGCTTCGTTATCAAACTCAACAAACATTTTGGTATCTGCCTTGTTATCGGATGAGTTGTCATCCTCTTTAATATATACATTCTGGACAGCTGGAGCCGAGTTTTCCGGCGTAGTGTGCTCATTAAACTGTGACAAAGTTTTAGTGCTTAAACCAAGCTCTTTGACCAAAACGTCTAAAACAGCTTTTACTTTTTCTTCTGTAGCTTGGGTATATTTCTCCTTTTTTCCAATACCTAATTTATCAAAAAGTTCGTTGGGGGCTGAAAGAATTACAAGTTCTGTTTCACCTTCGTCCTCAAGCTCAACAAGCATTTTTGTCTCTGCGTTGTTATCAGATGAGTTGTCATCCTCCTTAATATAAACATTCTGGACAATTGGATCCGGTTTTTCCGACGTAGTGCACCCAGTAAGTGCAATCATTATGGCTGTTAACACCATAAGAATTGCTATGCTGGGA
>CAKPKJ010000001.1 GCA_934167445.1 uncultured Clostridia bacterium | reverse complement strand
ATAGCAAACAAATTATTTGCTGCTTCATTAATATTTGCAGGTATTACAGTTTCATTATTATTACTTTTATGGATGAACGCTAGAAAAAAAGAAATAGCAATTTTCCTATCATTAGGAATATCAAAATTGAAAATTTTTGGACAATTTGTTATTGAATTAGTCTTTATATCTATCCCTGCGTATATAGGCTCATATTTCTTAGCAATTTATACAGGAAACATAATAGGAAATAATATATTAAATAAAGTTACTGGAAATATAACAAAACAAATAGCAAAACAATCTGTATCTAGCCAACTTGGTGGAGGAGCAGAAGTAGACGGTTTTAATAAAACTTTAACAAGCTTAGATATTAATATATTACCCAAATCAATGATATACGTAATTTTATTTATGTCTTTTGTACTTATAATATCTTTAGTAATATCATCTATAAGTAGTTTAAAAAAGAATCCAAAGGAATTGTTAATTGATACAAAGTAGATGACATAGTTTACTAAATAGGGTAGGTGTGTGATAGTGAAAACTATCGCATAACTACATTTAAAATATTTATGAGTATGTCCAGCTGCAAAAGTTTGTCCTTTTGGAGCATTAAGTCAAAAAGACTTTGAAGTACCAAAAGTAGATTATGATAAATGTATAAAATGTGGCAAATGCTCAAATTTTTGTCCTAAAAAAGCATTAGTATTAGATTTAAAAAAATGCAATGTATAAAGTAGGAACAAAATAATAACTTATTTTCTTGTTTACAATTTTTATATACTAGTATAATATTAATAAAAGGAGGAGTTTTAAATGAAAGAAAATGCAAAATTTTTAAAATGTCCAATATGTGACAATATAATAGAATTAATTGATGGAGATGTACAACATATAACTTGTTGTGGTAGGAAAATGGAAGAAATGAAAGCTAATACTACAGATGCAGCAACAGAAAAACATATACCAATATATAAAAAAGTAGGAGATGAAATAGTAGTAAGTGTTGGAGAAGTAGAACACCCAATGGAAAAGGAACATTATATAATGTGGATTGCACAAGTATCAGAAAATAGAACAACTCATGTAAGATTATATCCTGAGCAAAAAACGGAAACTCGATTTCCATATATATCTGGTGCAACATTATATGCTTATTGCAACAAACATGGATTATGGAAGGCAACAATAAAATAGTATTTATTTTAGCGGTAAAAATCTTAATTTTACACCGAAATATAAAATAAAAACCTAACACCGTTTAGGCAAGAAGTAACATATATAATATATGGAAAGGTGGTAACATGCAACGATATATCAAAATAATTGCTAAAAAAAGAGGAATAAAAAACAAAATAGAATTATTAAGACTAGAAGGAAACGATATGAGCAAATACTATGTTCCAAAACGGGGGTAATGTATTATGATAAGGTGTAAATGGTGTAATTTGAAAAATAAAAAATATATAGAATACCACGATAAAGAATGGTGTAAACCTAACTTTGAAGATAAATACTTATTTGAAATGCTAATACTCGAATCTTTTCAAGCAGGACTTTCTTGGGAATGTGTTTTAAATAAAAGGGAAGATTTTAGAAAAGCATTTGATAATTTTGATGTAGAGAAGATATGTAATTACAATGATGGAAAAATTCAAGAATTATTAAAAAATGAAAAAATTATAAGAAATAAACTAAAAATAAATGCTGCTATAAATAATAGTAAAATTTTTAAGAAAATACAAAACGAATATGGTACATTCCATAACTATTTAAAGACTTTTACTAATGATGTAATTATTTATGAAATAGATAAAACAACCAATAAACTATCAGACAATTTGTCAAAAGATTTACAAAAAAACGGAATGAAATTTGTGGGAAGTACAATTATATATTCTTATTTACAAGCAATTGGAATTATTTATTCTCACGATAAAGAATGCTTTATGTATAAAAATAATTAGAGCAACAACTTACAAGTTATAGGAGAAATAAATGATAAGAAAATTTGAAAAAATGATATAAATACTGTAATGCAAATATGGAAAAATCAAATATAAAAGCTCATAAATTTATATCAAAAGAATATTGGAAAAATAATTATAATTATGTAAAAGAAACTCTACCAAATGCAGAAATATATGTTTATGTTTTAAAAGAAAATATTGTAGGATTTATAGGAATAAATGAGAATTATATTGAAGGAATTTTTATTGATACAAATAATCACAGAGATAATTTGACATTAAGTGTATATAAGAAAAATATAAATGCTATCAATTTTTATAAAAAGAATAATTTTATAATTATAAGCGAAAATATAGATAAAGATACAGCTGAAATAGAATACACAATGACTTGGAATAAGTAAGAACCAAATTACAAGTTATCGCACAAATTATAACAATTAACTAATTTAAAATATGCTAATTTTTTCTAATTTGAATAAAAATGCATAGAGTAGGGGGGATAGCCATATTTTTAATGTTGTATATTTATATTTAATATAAATATTTTATATATAAAAAAGTAAAAAAATATATAGAAAAATTTTGTGCAAAGTTTTTACAAAATAGAATTTGAATTTCTGATTTATAATTTTAAAAATAAAATTTAAAATATAATATTTTTTTAATTTTATTTTTAATTTTAAATTTATAGAATTTTTTAAAACGAACATTTGTTAATTGCAAATTTTAATGTTTGGTTTTTAATTTATATGTATTTTAATTATTATAATTTAAACTTGTGAAAATCAATTTTAAGCCATTTTTATACTTAAGCTATATAACTTGTTGTTTAGTATTTTAGCAAAATATTGATAATTCTGGGTTTGAGAGATTTTAGATAAAAAATAACCAAATTTTTTATACTTATATAAATATATAAAAAACTGAAAAAATACCTTAAAAAAACGACGCGTGAGAATCGATTTTAAGCCGTTTTTATTTTTAAGGCTTATAGTTTGTTGTTGGTAAAATACGGCAAATATAGAGAAATAGGCATTTTGAAGATTTTTGGAAAATTTATATAAAATATAATATGAAATAAAAATTATTAAGTAATAAAATTAAATTTTAAATAGAAAAATTATTTAGATGTAAAATTATAAGGATAAATTATAAAACTGATTTAAAATTGATTTTAGAAATAAATATCTGGGACTAGACTAACATTATTACAAAGAATAAATTATAAAGTAATAATGTTAGTCAAACGATAACTAATACATAGCTAGAAAAGCTGTTAAGGCTAGTGGTTACAAGAACTTGTGGGTAGGACCTTGATAAAGGTTCTATATATTTTACTCCTATCTCTTTTTGCACAAAACTTTGATTTTGCGCAATTATTGTTTTCGATAACACCAAGCACATACCTGTGCCCTATATCTATACTATAAAAATTCTTAAGTATTTATATCCATTTATATACCATAATTTTTAGACACTGTCAACAATTATTTAAAATAATCCGAAAAATATACAATGTTGTCATCTTGTTCTTTATAAGTTTGATTATCATCTAATTCTTCTAACTCCACTTTATTCTCGTCAAAATATCTCTAATAATTCTTCATCTATTATATTTCTTTTTGCAATTGTTTGTCCATAGGCATTTACTACTATTGTATTAACTTATACTGTGGTAGTAATGCAAAAATAGCAAATTAAAAAAATTTTTTTAATTTGCTATTCTTGAGAGTTTTTAGCTATTTTTTCAGCAGCCTCGAAATTAGATACTACTCTTTTTTACTATATGATTATTTAAATCTTTTTAAATAATCATCCATTTTTTCTACAAATTCTTCATTATTTTTAGTTTGTGTCATTTGACTAATTACTTGTTCTGTTACATCAGCAACTGGCATACTATTCATTGCTTTTCTTAAAGCAAAAACTGTATCTTTTTCTTGTTTTGTTAGTAATAAGTCTTCTCTTCTTGTACCAGATTTATTAATATCAATTGCTGGGAATATACGTTTTTCAGATAGTTTTCTGTCCAAGTGAACTTCCATATTTCCTGTTCCCTTAAATTCTTCAAATATAACATCATCCATTCTACTGCCAGTTTCTATTAAAGCTGTAGCTAATATTGTTAAGCTTCCTCCAAATTCAATATTTCTAGCAGCTCCAAAGAATTTTTTAGGTTTATGTAATGCTGCCGGATCAATACCTCCTGATAGTGTTCTTCCTGATGATGGTATTACCAAGTTGTATGCTCTTGTTAGTCTAGTTATACTATCTAATAAAATAACTACATCTTTTCCATGTTCTACAAGTCTTTTTGCTCTTTCCACTACCATTTCTGCTACTTTTACATGATGATCTGGTAACTCATCAAAAGTTGAGTGTATTACTTGTCCTTTTATGGATCTTTTCATATCGGTAACTTCTTCTGGCCTTTCATCAATCAATAATACAATTAGCTCTACTTCTGGATTATTTAAACTTATACTATTTGCGATTTTCTTTAAGAGTGTAGTTTTTCCTACTTTAGGAGGTGCAACGATCATTCCTCTTTGCCCTTTTCCTATAGGACACATTAAATCAATTATTCTAGTAGCATATTCATTAGAAGTTGTTTCTAGTTTTAATTTTGCATTGGGATATATTGGTGTAAGTTCATCAAATCTTTTCCTTTTCATTGCTTTTTCTGGATGTTCTCCGTTAACTTCCCCAACAAATATTAATGAAGGAAATTTTTCACCTTCTCTATATCTTGAAATTCCTTTTATGATGTCTCCTGTATCTAACTTAAATCTACGAATTTGTACCATTGATACATAAACATCTTTATCGCTTGATAAAAAGTTATCACCTCTCAAAAATCCATATCCGTCTGGCAAAATATCCAAAATTCCTTCTACTATTTCATCACCTTCGTTAGTTAATTTATAATCTACAATAGGTTCTCCATTTGCATCATAATGTCTGTCATTAGTAGGGTTTTCATTCTTTTTTGCTTCTTCACTGCCTAAATTTAAAATTGTTTTTAAGATTTCTATAAGTTCATCTTTTTTTAATTTTGATATATTTTTTATATTATTTTCTTTTGCTAATGCTTTTAGTTCTGTTAATGTTTTATTTTCTAATTCTAACATGCATACCTCCTGTTTTAATTATATTATTTTTTATTTATGGGAATTTTGAACGATTTAAATTTATAACAACCATATTATACCATATAAAACAAATAAATACAAGGAATGTATTGTAAATTACATTCCTTGATCCATATATACTTTTTCATTTGGATAATACATATCTAATTTTTCCCTAGCTGTTTGTTCTATAAATTCTAGTGAATTAACATCTTCTTTTTTCTTTGCTAACTCTTCTTTGCTTTCTTTCTCTTGTGCTATTTGCTCAGTTAATTTCTGATTTTGATTTTCATATTGATTCAATGTTTTTTGCTGTGATACTAATGTGAATATAACATAAGTAGCAATTGCTAAGATAATTAATTTTTTATATATTTTTTTACTTTTTTTCATAAGTTTTTCTCTCTCCAATTCTAAAGTGTGATTTCTTATAGAAACTATAATTATATTATTCTACATTTTTTTGTAAAATCCTTGTTATATTTTTACTTTTTTTGTTTTTTTTTCTTATTTTTCTACTTTTTGTTTTATAAAAAAAGTCTTTTTATATATATTTGTAATATTTTTTCTAAAATTTAAAAATATAAAAGAAATTGGTCTGAAAAATATTTTAGAAAAAATTTTGTATAAGTAACATATAGGAAATAAAATTATAGAAAATGTTTTAATCAATAACTCTTTGCAAAATTTTATAATTATCACATTAATTTTTATAATATATGTACTTATTGTAAGCATATAAAAAGTAATTCCTAATATTATACCTATAAACATATATATTCTAATTTCGCCATTATTAAAAGTAAAAATTGAATATAATATTAATATTCCTGTTAAAAGCCAAAAGAGGAAATCTTCTATATATGTAACAATATCACTAGTATTAAATGATTTTCTTAAAATTCTAAAAAAATCGAAAAATATTCCAATAATAAGGCCATTTAGCAAGAACATTAAAAAAAGGTATGTTTGCTTAACAACCATTTGTAAAAGTTCCTTCCTCAATAGTTTTATATAATCTGCTTAAAATTCGAACTGTATTAAATTTTAAGCAGATTATTATTTAAAGATTTTGCTAATTAAACTTGCTTTACTTTTTTCAGCATTCTTGTTTTCGCTATAAGACATAGAGCAAATATCTCCTTGAACTATTGTTTCAGAAGTGTCAATATTTAATTTGTTTATTTTTAGATTTTCGCCTTTAACTGTTAGTAAGCCCAAATCTGTTTCGATTATTACAACTTGGTCATCAAAGCTTAATACGTCTACAACTCCTGAAACATTTAATTTTTCTCGGTTTTCAAGTATTAAATTTTGAATAATACTGGTATTATTTGTTGATAGCATTTTTCTTTCATCAATTGTCATTGCTATGTTCCTCCTTAACTTTATATAACCTTTCCTGATAATTATATATATTCAAAGATTAATACTTTTAGAACTAGTTTTAATTAATAATTAGCTGATGAAGTTCTTCTAAAATATTGTCTTCCACTATATTTTTAAATGTTAGTACAATTTTTGTTTCAGATATTTCTATATTTAGCATTTCAATTTTTTTATTTTGAATAAAAGTTAATATCTCCTTTATTTTATCTATATTGTAAATTATGCCATTTCCAATTATTGAAATTCTAGAATTTTCTTTTTTTATAATGCTCTTTATGTTGTTTGTTTCAATGTTATTAGAAATTTCTGTGCCAGTTTCATCAGAAAAAGTAGATTCAGCAATTAACGGTATAGAAAATTTTTCAGCGATTTGTACACATCTATTATGAAGTACTTTTGCTCCTTCATTCGAAAGTTCAAGCATTTCACCATATGAAATATTTGAAAGCTTTTTTGCATTTTCAACTTTATTGGGATCTGCAGTATATATTCCATCAACATCAGAAAATATATAGCATTTTTTTGAGTTTATAGCAGCTGCAATAGCAACTGCGGTTGTATCTGAGCCTCCCCTTCCCAATGTTGTTATATCATTTGTATCATTTACTCCCTGAAATCCTGCTACAAGAACAATGTTATTTTTGTTTAATTCACTTAGTATTCTATTAGTATTTATATATTTTATTTTGGAATTTTCATACATTGAGTCTGTATGAATGCCTGCTTGCCAACCGGTTAGCGAAATTGCTGGATATCCCATGTAGTTTAGTAAAATACTTAACTTAGAAATAGAAACCTGTTCGCCTGTACTTAAAAGGCTTGATAATTCTCTTGCAGAAATTTGTTTAGACAATCTAGTGGCTGACTTTAGTAAAGTGTCTGTTGTTTTTCCTTGTGCAGATAAAACAACAACAACTTTTTTATTTTTGTCGTATATTTTTGCTATTCTTTTGGCTACTAATTTTAGTTTATCATCATTTTCAAGTGAACTACCGCCAAATTTTAATACTATTATTTTACTCATCTGGTTCACCTCATTTTTTATGGCAAATAATTTAATTATAAACTATTTCTATATATTATATGTTTTGAAGATTTTAAGGTGATATTTATAAGCCTCTGAATAAGAAAATAAGCTTAAATTATTAAATTTTTATTCTAATAATTTAAGCTTAAAATATATAATTTATTTGGCTATTATTTCTTTATATTCATTTTTAGGTAGCTTTCAATGAAGCCGTCTAACTCACCATTCATAACAGCTTCAACATTTCCAACTTCATAATTAGTTCGATGGTCTTTTACTAATGTATATGGGCAGAATACATATGAACGTATCTGGCTTCCCCAAGCTATATCTTTTTGTTCTCCTTGTATGTTGCTCAATTTTTCTTGATGTTCTTTTTCTTTTAAAGCCACTAGCTTTGACATTAGCATTTTCATTGCTGTTTCTCTATTTTGCAATTGTGAACGTTCAGACTGACAGGCTACAACTATGTTTGTTGGAATATGTGTTATTCTTACAGCTGATGAAGTTTTGTTTATATGCTGTCCTCCTGCTCCTGAAGCTCTATAAGTATCTATTCTTAAGTCGTCTGTATTTATTTCAATCTCGATATTGTTATCAATTTCAGGTAGTACGTCAACAGAAGCAAATGATGTATGCCTACGTCCACCTGCATCAAAAGGAGAAATTCTAACTAACCTATGAATTCCTTTTTCAGATTTTAGATATCCATACGCATTATTCCCTATAACTTCAAATGTAACACTTTTTAAGCCGGCTTCTTCTCCATCTAAGTAATCGAGTTCTTTTATTTCAAAATTATTTTTATTGCTCCACCTCGTATACATCCTGTATAACATTTCAGCCCAATCCTGTGATTCTGTTCCTCCTGCTCCTGGATGTATTGTTATAATTGCATTGTTGTTATCATATTTTCCTGAAAGCATTGCAGAAACTTCCAGTTTTTCTACTTCTTTTTCAAGTGTCTTTGTGTTCTTTAATAATTCTTTTGCCAATTCATCGTCACTTTCTGCTTGAAGAAGTTCAGATAATTCTTTTAGATTTTGTACTTCTACTTCAACATTTTTAAAAGACAGACATTTTGCTTTTAATTTTTTAATTTGTGTTAATACCTTAGTAGAATTATTTGAATCTTCCCAAAAGTGTTCTTTTAGTGTTTGTTCTTCTAAATTTTCTAATTCTTCTTCAGATTTAGTGATGTCAAAGAGACTCACCTAAATCCAAAATTTTTTTATATAACATTTCTAATACTTTAGAGTTTTCCTCTAGCTCTATCATTTTATCACTTCCTTAATTCCCATAATATGTTTTTAAATATATCGCTTTTATTTCACTAATTAATGGATATCTAGGGTTTGCACCTGTACATTGGTCGTCAAAAGCTTTTTCACTCATTTCATCTAATGTAGCTAAAAAGTCTTCTTCACTTATTCCATATTCTCTAATTGTTTTCTTCATTCCGACTTTTTCTTTTAATTCTGCTATTTTCTGAATTAATTTTTCTAGTTTTTCTTCGTCGTTTTTACCTTTTATTCCTAATGCCTCAGCTATTTGTGCATATTTTCTTAAAGTATGTGGATGGTCATATTGTGGGAATGTTCCCATTTTATTTGGAACTTCTGCACTGTTAAATCTCATAACTTCATCTAATACTAATCCTACTGTTACTCCATGTGCTAAATGATGATATGCTCCTAATTTATGTCCCATTGAGTGACATATTCCTAAGAATGCATTTGCAAAAGCCATACCTGCCATTGTTGCGGCATTTGCCATTTTTTCTCTAGCTTCTGGATCATTTGCACCATTTTCGTAAGCTCTTGGTAAATACTCAAAAATTATTTTTATAGCTTCCAAAGCAAGTCCATCTGTAAATTCTGTTGACATCATAGATACATATGCTTCTATTGAATGTACTAAGGCATCTATACCTGAAGCTGATGTTAAACCTTTAGGTGCATTCATCATCATATTACTATCAACTATTGCCATTTTAGGTAATAATTCATAATCTGCTAAAGGATATTTTTGACCTGTTTGTTCATCTGTTATTACTGCAAATGGTGTAACTTCTGAACCAGTACCTGCTGATGTTGGAACAGCTATAAAATAAGCTTTTTCTCCCATTTTAGGGAATGTATATACTCTTTTTCTTATATCCATAAATCTCATAGCCATATCTAAGAAATCAATTTCTGGATGTTCATATAATACCCACATAATTTTTGCTGCATCCATTGCAGAACCACCACCAACAGCGATTATGCAGTCTGGTTTAAATCTATCAATTATTGCAGCTCCTTCTTTTGCACAAGCAAGTGTTGGGTCTGGTGCTACATCTGCAAATGTTTCGTGCTCAATTCCCATCTCATCTAATTTATCTGTTACAACTTTTGTATAACCATTTTCATATAAAAATTTGTCTGTTACTATAAATACTCTCTTTTTATTAAGTACATTTCTTAATTCCTCTAAGGCTACCGGTAAACAACCTTTTTTAATATATACCTTTTCAGGTGCTCTAAACCAAAGCATATTTTCTCTCCTTTCTGCAACTGTTTTTATATTTATTAAATGTTTAATTCCTACATTTTCTGAAACAGAGTTTCCTCCCCAAGTTCCACAGCCTAATGTTAAAGATGGAGCTAATTTAAAATTGTATATATCCCCTATTCCACCTTGTGAAGATGGTGTGTTTAGAAGCACCCTACAAGTTCTCATTTTACTATAAAATTTTTCGATTTTATCTTGGGCTGTAAGTGGATTTGCATATAATGAAGATGTATGCCCTATTCCACCTTCTTCTACTAAATGATAAGCTTTTTCCATTGCATCTTCAAAATTTGTAGCCTTATACATTGCTAATACTGGTGAAAGTTTTTCATGTGCGAATTCTTCTGATAGTTCAACACTTTCTACTTCTCCAATTAATATTTTTGTTTCTTCTGGTACTTCTATATCTGCTAGTTTTGCTATTGTATATGCTGATTGTCCAACTATTTTAGCATTTAAAGCACCATCTATAATAATTGTTTTACGTACTTTCTCTGTTTCGTCCGGATTTAAAATATAACATCCTCTTTTTATGAATTCCTCTTTTACATCATAATAAATTTTTTCATTTACAATTACCGATTGCTCTGATGCACAAATCATTCCATTGTCAAATGTTTTTGAATGTATAATTGAGTTTACTGCAAGTATAATATCTGCACTTTCATCAATTACTGCTGGTGTATTTCCTGCACCAACTCCTAATGCCGGTTTTCCACTTGAATATGCTGCTTTTACCATACCTGGTCCACCTGTTGCTAAAATAATATCTGCTGATTGCATTAATAAATTTGTAAGTTCTAATGAAGGAACATCTATCCAATTTATTATTCCTTCTGGTGCACCTGCTTTTACAGCTGCCTCCAAGATTATTTTTGCTGCCTCAATTGTACATTTTTTTGCTCTTGGGTGTGGACTTATTATAATTCCATTTCTTGTTTTTAAAGAAATTAAAATTTTAAATATTGCTGTAGATGTTGGATTTGTTGTAGGAATTACAGCTGCAATTACACCAACAGGTTCTGCTATTTTCTTTATACCATAACTTTTATCTTCTTCTATTATCCCACAGGTTTTTTCATTTTTATATTTATTATATACATATTCTGCTGCATAATGATTTTTTATTACTTTATCTTCTACTATTCCCATTCCGGTTTCTTGAACTGTCATTTTAGCAAGCGGTATTCTTGCTTGATTTGCTGCTATTGCTGCTGCTTGAAAAATTTTGTCTACTTGCTCTTGAGAATATTTTGCAAATTCCATTTGAGCTTTTTTCACTTGATTTATTGTCTTTTCAAGCATTTCAATACTATCAACCACCTTGTGATTTTCTTCCATTTAAACTTCCTCCTTGTGTATATTTTCGATAAGCACATCATATCAAAAAAAAGGTTGTTTTACAACCTTTTTTAAAATAATATAAAAGTTATTTCATCAATTTTTCTTATAAACAAACTTACTGAAAAAGCAATTTACTTAAGCAATACCTATTAATTTGTTACTACTTTCTTGTTTACCAATTCACAAATTAAATTTGCCGCATTTTCTATTCCTAAAGAGTCACTGTTAATGCAAATGTCATAATTAGAAGGATCTTTCCATTCTCTTTCTGTATAATATTTATAATGATTTTCCCTTAATTTATTTATTCTTTTAATTTCTTTTTGAGCTTTATTTTTGTCTAAATTGTAATATTCTGTTGCTCTATTTATTTTGTCTTGAAGACTGCTATCTATAAATATTTTCAAAACATTTTCTTTATCTTTTAATATAAAATCTGCACATCTTCCTACAATTACACATGATTCTTTGTCTGCAACTTCTCCTATAAGTTCAGATTCTCTTATAAATAAATCGTCTGAATTATTTAGCCCTGAATAATATCCATTATTAAGTATTTCTAAAAATGTTCTTTTCTGTTCATTATCTTCAATATATTTTTCAGATAGCCCTGTATCTTCTGCTAATTTTTCTACAAATTGCTTATCATATAATTGTATTCCTAATTTTTCAGCTACTAACTTCCCTATATATCTACCACCAGAGCCATATTCTCTTGAAATTGTAATCACGATATTTTTGCCTAAATCATTATTAGATAATGTTCCTTCTTTTTGTAAATTATCTTTTACATTGCCATTTTTTAGATTTCTGATTTCTTTTATTAAGAAAAATGCTGCTAAAATGAATGCTAGTGCATCTGCTACCGGGCCTGCAGCCAAAACTCCCATAATTCCAAAGAAATGACTAAGTATTATCATAAATGGTATTAAAATAACTATTTGCCTTGATAGAGATAATGCTGCACTTCTAACACTTTTTCCAATTGCTTGGAAGAATATTCCTGAAGAAATTTGTATTCCATCAAAAATACATAAAAGTAAATATATTCTAAATGCTAAGCAAGCAAATTCTATATAATTTTCATCTCCACTACCAAATATTAAAATCAACTTGTCTGGTATTGTTTGGAATAATATAAATGCTACAGCACTAATTATAACACTTAGTCCCATTACGATTTTTAACGTTTTCTTTACTCTGTCATATTTTTGTGCTCCATAATTGTACCCAAAAATTGGTTGGCTACCTGCGGCAATTCCTATAACTATACTATTTAATATTTGACTTATCTTCATAACAATACCTAATACTGTTATAGGAATTTCAGCTCCAAATTTGCTTTCTGCTCCATATTTTCCTAATAGGTTGTTTTCTGCTGTCATAACACATACTATACTCATTTCTGTTATGAAACTACTAATTCCCAATGTTGCAATTTTTTTACACACATTAGATTTTAATTTCAAACTTTCTTTTGTTAATTTTATTGATTTGAATTTTCTTATATATACAATATTTAAAGCAAATGTTAATACTTGGCTTACTAATGTTGACATTGCAGCCCCTTCAACACCTTTATTAAAAACGAAAATAAATACAGGGTCTAATATTGTATTTAATATTGCTCCACTTACCATTGACATCATTGAATATTTAGGACTACCATCTGCTCTAATTATTGAGTTTAGAGTTGTTCCTATCATTGAAAAAGGAAGTCCTATTGCAATAATTCTCCCATATGCCATTGCATAATCTTTTAAATTTGCTGTACAACCAAATAAATTCAATAGTTGAGGCAAAAATGCTAATGTTATTGCACAAAAGATTATTGATACAATTACTGAAAGCATAATTCCATTGCCAATACCTAATTCGGCATCTTTTTTCTTTTTTTCTCCTAATTTTAAACTTAAATATGCTGATGATCCATCTCCTAACATTAATGAAAATGCTAAGCTGATCATAACTATTGGGAATACAATGTTTGTAGCTCCATTTCCTAAGTATCCTACTCCCTGGCCAATATATATTTGGTCAACAATATTATATAATGAATTTACTAGCATTGATATAATACATGGAATTGAAAATTTTTTTATTAATTTTCCTATTTTTTCTGTTCCTAAAATGTTTTCTGTTTGTTCCAATTGTAATTTTTCTCCTTTCGTATTTTTATTTCTTTAATAGCTGCTATAGCGATAAATAAAGGAAAATCTATTAGACTTTCCTTTATTTTATATTATTGGTTTTTACCACAACAGTTTTTGTACTTTTTGCCACTTCCACATGGATACTATTTTGCTATCACTCGGCTTTTATAGCAGAAAGTATCTAAAAACGTGTCTAAAAGTATCTCGATTATGGTTAAATGTTAGTGCCAACATTCTTTAACTCATTGAGTATTATACCATATTTTTATTTAAGTTTCTACCTTTCAAATGATAATTTTTTTCACAAGAACTTGACTTTTAGCTAATTATAATTCCTGCAATGATGCTTTATATATTATTATAGAATGTGAATATGTATACCCTGTATATCCTATCTGTAGTAAAGATTATGATAAACATCCTGCTATTTCAAGAAAGGATAATAAAACTAAAATATGTCCTGATTGTGGAGTTGGCGAAGCATTTATTAATTTCTGTAATAATTATCAAAAAAATCAAGCTACCAATTAAGGTAGCTTTTTTATTCTTCTGATGTGTCCACTTTTTCTAGGCAATGTATATACTCTATTGTAAAATCTTTTAAATATTCCCTTTTGTTATCTGCTTTAAATCTTTTATGCTCTCTTTCATAGCATTTATACTTTCCATACTTGGACATTATCCTTTTAATATCTTCAATTGGTATTATTCCTTCATCATTGTAGCTTAATAGTAAATATTTAAATTTTGCATTTTTTACCAAATCTTCGAATGCATTCATTGCTTCTTTTTTTATACAATACTTTGATTTTTTAGATGTTTCAGTTCTAACTCCAGTTTTTCCTTTTATTTCTGGATTATCATATAAAGCAATTGTTTCAAGCATATGATAATTGGTATCATATTTCCTGGTATTATATGGAGGATCCATATATAAAATATCTCCACTTATGTGTTTAACTAAATCATTACAATTTTCATTGTAGACTTTATATGTTCTATCTTCGGTTGTAACTATTATTTCAACAGGCTTTAATTCTAATGATTTAGAAGCTGATGCTTTAAGTTTTTTCAAAAATGCTTCATATACTGATGCTGTATTAGCAACCTTATCAGCACTCTCTATCAAACTTGCGATTAAGAAATTGTATTCATTTTCTTTTATTTTTTTACTTTCTTTCCATTCTTCTATTTTTAATCTAATCGCATCTATTTTTTTAGCATTTTCATCACTAAAGTATTGTCTTTCGTATTCCTGTCCTTGAGTTCCTGCTAAAGAATAATTTTTGTAAATAAATCCCTCTGTACCTTCCAATTTATTTAAATATTCAAAAGGTTCAATCCCCTCTTCATTTAATTTTTTAAATTTTAATTCTTCATTGTTTTCTATAAAATGTTTTGCAGTAATATAACTATAATATTGAATATCATTAGAAATTACATTATAACCTTTTCTTTTAAAATACTTTCCAACACTTCCTGTTCCTGAAAAAATGTCACATAAAGTAATATTAGAATTTTTGGGTTTGGCAAAATCATTTATAGCATCATCTATAAAATCTAATATTGAAAATTTTGATCCTATATAATTCATTTTTAACCTCCTATTCACTTAAGACGTATTATATCATATAATTAAAAAATATCGAGCTAATTGATGAAAAAAAACAATAAATATGTTAAACTACATAGGGGTGTTAAAAATGGCTAAGAAAAAAATTAATGATCTTGACATGAAAAATTGGAAGCAATATGAAGAAATATTAACTGATAGTCTTTGGATTATAGATAAAAGAGATAAATCTGGAAATCATAAGGGCGATTATCATGGAAACTTTATTCCACAAATTCCTAATCAATTATTGAGAAGATATACTCGTGAGGGAGAATGGATTCTTGATCCTTTTCTTGGTAGTGGAACTTCCTTAATTGAATGTAGACGATTAAATAGAAATGGTATAGGAATTGATATTGATCAAAATATCTTATCAATTGCAAAAGAAAGAGCCATCTCAGAACCAGGCTCATCATCTTTAGAATTTCTAAATGGAGATAGTGCTTCTGTAGATTTATCTCCAATACTTGAGACTAATAAAATCGATAAAGTTAATATGATTATTATGCATCCACCTTATTGGGATATAATAAAATTTAATAATTGTAAAGGAAATATTGCTAATACAAATACTTTAGATGATTTTTTAAATTCATTTTCTTGTATTGTTGACAATACTACTAAATACCTAGAAGATGAAAGATACATTGCAATAGTCATTGGAGATATTTATAAAAGTAGTGAATGGATACCTTTAAATTCTCACATTACCCAACTCATGTTAAATAAAAACTTTAAATTAAAATCTATAGTCGTTAAGAATATAAATGAAACAAAAGGTAAACAAAATCAAAAAGCTATATGGAGATATAGAGCTCTTCTCGGTGGATTTTATGTTTTTAATCATGAATATATTTTAATTTTTCAAAAACCAAAACAAAAAAAGAGATGAAAATCTCTTTTTATTTTATTCTTTTTCAGTTAGATGTTTTCTAAATTCAATAGGATCATACCAAAAGCATCCTTCACATCCAGTAGATGTACCATTGTGTTTTTTTCCACCCTTGTAAAATGACATTGGATATCCTAATTTCTTAGCATCATATCTTTTTCCGTCTCTTCTGCACTCTTTACAGAATTGTCTTTTTGCATCATTGGCAGCCTTGCTTAAAGGTTGAAAATCTTCTAATCGCTGTGTTGATAAATTTTTCATTACATTATCATCATTTTTCCAACCGTTTTTATGATCCACTTCAGGATTTGAGGTTCCTAAAACCACACATCTTTTTTTCTTATAATAGTTTTTAATATCGCTTCTTATAGCTTGGCTTCCTAATCTATCCTCTTCAGCTTTATATCCATTTAGTCTAATTCTATCAACACTATTTCCAGGAGTTACAGATTTGTCAAATTCTAAAATATAATATTTTGCTATTGAAGATTCTTTTCTGCACCAATCTGCTCCATTTTGAAACATTAATGGCGCATATTCTCCAACAAATTCAGTCTTTGAAACCCATCTACTTATACCATCATTGTTTGGATTTGCTATTTTTACAAATAAATATGGCTTTGTACCTTCTTTAAAATATGGCTTTTGCATTATATTTCCTCCTTTTTAAATTCAAGATTATTATCAGAAATCACAAAAGATATATATCGTGTATCATCAATTGCTACATTTTTTCTTTTTTCAAAATTCATAATATCAATTTTCTTAAGCATTTCTATTGTTTTGTTTCTAGCATTTGGAGCTACAATTGTCGGATGAATAACAACTTCCTTTTTCATCGTAGGAGCTATAAATTGACTAATCCAATCAATATATTTGTTTATTTGATTCTTTATATATTCTTTTGGCTGTTCATCTTTCAACTCACAAATTACGATATGCATTTTATTTGTTTCCTGCATAAATATAACATCAATGCTTTGCATTCCCACTCCACAAGACATCTCATTACCAATCCAATTTATTGGTGCATCATTAACCTTCAACAGATCTATTCTTTCAAGACTTTGCATTAAATACGCTTGTAAATGAGTTTCATAAGCATTTTTCTTGTCTACTTTATATTTTAATCTTGAAAATATATTTACATTATTTTCGCTTCCTTCATATTTTAATTCATTATCACATTCAATTATGCAAGACAAGATTGGTTCAAATTGATAATTTTTACAAGAATTTAATGGTTGTTTATTATTCATTTTTATTTTATTCATTATAAATTCATATTCTGCATCTGTTATCATCGTGCAACCACGATTTCCCTTTAATTTTCTATAAATTAAACTCCAACACAATTCATACGGATACTTTATCCCTTCAAGTGTATCCAAGCATTCTCTCTCGGTTGCCCCTTTTGAATAAACATTATTGGGTTTTATCTTGATTCTAAAAATTAGTTTTTTCCCAAGTTCATCATCAAGATATTTATCAACACATAAAAAGGCTCTTCCGTCAGCTTGAAATGACCCAAAAAACATACCCTCTCTTCCATTTTTTTGTTGTAAATAAAATAAAATCTTATCGCCTTCTCTTATCCTTGAAATATCAGCCAGAAGTCCAGTTATGGTTCTTTCGGTTGAAGCCTTAATTTCTATACTATTGTCAAATAAATATATTCCATCTGATTCTTTTGCACCTGTACCAGCAAAATTATATTTTAGATGAATATCAAAAGTTTTTTCATCAACAATAAAAACATGAGCCATTTATATCACCTCGCTTTTTTCTCTTTTATTATAACAAAAATAATTTCATTTTAAAAGAGTCGCCAAAAAAACTTTTTTATTTAAGCATTACTTCTTGACTTACTTCATTAAAAAACAAGTACAAAGTATAGATAACTGTTCTGATAACTGGTTTGTATGTGATTTAAAAACAAAATCAAGTTATAGAGAATTGCCTATATGTGATGCAGTACTATACAATGAATTAAAAAAATACCATGATGAAATAAGTAAATTCAAAAATTATTCTGATAAGTTCTTTATATTTGGACCAGACTCTGGAATCTCTCATATGTTTAAGAATGATTTTGATAATGTTTCAAGTACGTTTAATCGACTAAATAAGAGTTTCTTAGCTCTTTTAAAATAAAAGAGGAGTAAATCTATAATTGATCTACTCCTTTAAATATTTTCAAATTGAGTGTAAAACGTATCTAATAATATTTTTTTTCACTTTTGAATTTGTGAAAAGCCTCTTAAATCCTTTATTTTCGGGCTATTTACCACAACAATTTTTATATTTTTTACCACTTCCGCATGTAGTGGATGCTCCCATATTATCTGTATTATTTATACTTATAGTATTATGAGTATTTCTTTATTTATCGAACTAGGTAACATCTATATTATTCATATTTATGATATTATCTGTACTATAAGTATTTCTCTAACGTGGACTTATTGTGGACATTGTCCACATCCGTTCATCTAATATGATTATATCAATTTTTGCCTTTTTATCCAATGTGCAATTTATTATTTTCAAATTGCTTTGTTTCACTTAATAGTCTGTCAACATCTGACACATAATTCTTGTCCTGTATAACTTTATATTTTTCATATTCATTTTCTGCTTTTTCGACTGCTTGTTTATGTGAGATTTTTCCTTTTCCTTCTAAAACTTCATAATGGAAAACTTTTAGGGCATTTTCTACTTCATTTTTCCAATCTTTCATATACATTGTTATACTTCTTTCTGCATTATTTTCAGCGATATCCAAACTAAATTATTTAAATTTTTAATTTCTTGTTCATTTAAATAGTTCTTGGCAATAATTATATCAGATTTTAAAATCTTTCATCATCTAACGCAAAACCTTGAACCATATAATCTTTAATTATTTTATTTGCCAAGTTCTAAATTTAATTACTTTTTTAGAGTTAACCCTAAAACCAATAGAAATAATCATATCAAGATTATAATACTTAGTGTTATAATCTTGTTTGCCGTCATTACCCATATGTGCAATTTTTGCACACGTGCTATTTTCATCTAATTTTGCATCTTTATAAATGTTGTTAATATGTTTTACAATTCCACTTCTATCAATGTTAAAAAGCGCTGCTAATGCTTCAGTATTTAATCAAAAACATCTTCATTTTCTAATAGTACTTCTACTTTTGTATTACCTTCTTCATCATTATAAAATATTTTTCTCATTTCCGCTTAATTTATTATCCATGTTTTGTCCTCCTTATCCGAATATTTTTTAGCTAAATTTATATTAGATATTATACTATCTTTTACATTGTTAAACAATCAACTTGCTCGAATTCGACCAAATTAAATCTTATTCATTTCATCTTCAAAAACCTTAGTAACTTTTTTCTTAAAATTACCATTACTTCATTCTTTTATATACTAAAACAATAAAGTTATCCAGAACATCATTTTAAATGCAATTAAAAAAGATACTATACATACTATACTTGTAATTAATAATGTTATAATTGTAATTCTTTCTTTTCTTTTTATTTTTTCTTCTCTTTCAATTATCCATTCATATAATTCTGCCTTAGTTATATAATATTTATTGTTTACTTTCTTCAAAGGTAAGCCTTCTTCTGAATAGTATTTCATTACCATATATCTTGTACACTGCAACTCTTTCATTATATCTGTAATTGTTAATTCATTACTTGAAACCATTTTTTTATTTTTACCATTGTATCCTATAACTTCATTAGATACAGTTTCAATAACATCATTTGGAATTTCATTTATCTCTTTTAAAAATACGCAATTTAATCTTGGATTAAAAATTCCTAATTTTTCAATAGTATCAAATTCATTGTGTATAGACTTCTTCCCCATTAAATAATATACTAATAATTGTAATGTATGTTGCGATTTTGGAGTTGAAGAACTTACTTTAAAATCCCACAAAGTATCACTTGTTAAAAAATCTCCATCTCCAGAATCAATTATTTTAGTATATCCACCTTCAAAAGTAAAGTCATCTTTGATAACAGGTCCATATTTTTGAAAAAATTTTATACTCCTGTCAATCATTATTCTTATATTATTAATGGTATCTTCATCGGCTTCTATTGTTTTAACATCTTTATATGCCATTGGTCCAGCTCTAAAACACACATCGTATCCTACTAATTTACAAGCATTATAAATTGATTTATTATCCAAGCCTTTAATATTATGTATTAATTTATGAGCAAATTTGCTGTCATTAATTAAGTTTGATCCCAATAAAGATATTTTGAATGCTTCTTCAATAGGGGTTCCCATACTATATCTTGTCATATAATCCACAGTTAATCCTACTAATGAACTGTGAATGTTTTCTTCAGATAATTCTTTATTGTCTTCAAATTGTATTTTTTCGAATTCATTTAGCTTTATATATCCGCCATATGGTTGTTTTATTTCTTTTATTCTTTGAGTTACAGATGACATTATTTCCCACCTCTCTTTTTCAATTATCTATTTTCGATATTTATTATATAATACATTTATTAAAAATAAAAGACTATCCAAAAATACTATAGGATAATCTTTTCAAGTTTCATCTTCAGGGCATCTAAAAGATATCTAATTTCTTAAACTTCCTTTTTCTTACTTGTGTTAAATCTCACAAATCGTTGGCATTACTATTTTCCACAACAATTCTTATATTTTTTCCACTTCCACATGAACTTTGTACTCCCATATTATCTGTATTATTTGTATTTATGATATTACCTGTACTATAAGTATTTCTCTAACGTGTACATATTGTGGACAGTGTCCACATCCGTTCACTTGCTACAATTATATAAAATATATTATTTAGTGTCAACCATGGTCTTCCATAATTTTATCTACAGACAATTCTTTTATCAAATTAATGTCATAATCGTTTAAACACTCATTATGTTCGACAAAAAAAGATTCTTGTTTATTATCTCCTATATTATAAGTGAATACTGATATAAAAACTTCATCATAATTTTGATTAAATTTTTCATTACTTTCTTCAAATTGTTTAAATTCCATACCATCCCATGAAAGTGCCTTTCTGTTTGTTTTTCTATCAGTAAAATACATTTGAAGACCACCATAAGTATATATCTTTACAACCTTTTTAGAAATCAATGCTATATATGTTGCTATTTTATCCGTATTATCTAATAAATGGATTTGCGATAATATCTCTTTTCTTTTTGTTGTATCTATAACTTGATGTTTCATTATATCAAAAACAGCATAATTCTTTTTTTCTTCGGTAATATGTCCATTATAGTAATTTATGTACATTTCTGTTTTTTTATAATCTTTTAATGTTTCATTTGTAATATATTTTTCTACAAATTCATTTTTATATGCTTCTGTCATCGAATCAAAACATCTTAATAATATTTCTTCATCCATTAATAATACAGGATATGGATCTATTGCCAATCTCATAACTGCAATTATTCCAATAGTTTTTTCCAAAAAGTCAACATAATTTTCAATAAATACTTTATCATCCTTTTTTATATTTATTGGATGATTTCTGCTAACATAAAAGAATCTTAACCCCTGTTTATGAATACATTTATTTATCTTTTTGCTAACATTTTTTATTTCATCAAAAAATGATTCCATTTTCTCTTTCATATCGGATATTACTATCCCATATTGATATAACTGATTTAACATTTGTCCTTGCATTGGAAAATCTTTAGTATTTTTCCAATCTTCCATTTTTTCTCCTCTTTCTTCATCTGGCATATCTGATAAATAAACTATTGTTGTTGATATTTCAATAGCTTCCCTTAAGGAATAGTAAGCATTATCAAAATAACCTAATTCAAAAAGAGAAATAGAATTAACAACTAATTGAACCGCTTCCATTATAAAAGTGTTTGCTAATGGTATATCCATTCTTCCTGAAAATGAATGTTCAATATTCATTAAATCTTCAAAATAGTTTTCAACATTAGGAATTTCATATCGTTTTATATTTTCATTTTTTCTCCATTCACTATATTTAAAATTATCACTCATATTTCTTCTCCAAAGTAAATTTTTCATATAAAATTATATCATCATTTCATAAAAATAACAATTTATCTACATTTTAAAATTACTATAGTTTTTGAGATTTTGTTCTAATATTTTTGAAACCGTTTTCTTATCTTCGCTTGTACTTGAAATATAATATTTTTCGGTAGTTTCTATTCTTTTATGCCCTAACACCTCTGCAATATCTTTTATTTCACACCCGCCTCTTAAACTTATAGTAGCAAAACTTCTTCTTAAATCGTAAAATCTGCATTGAATCCCTAATTCATGATGAATTATTCTAAATGGATACCTAATAATATCCGTTCCTGAATAAGTTCCATCTTTTCTAGTAAACACCATTTCTACTCTATTGCGTTTAGAATTACTTTCTATAACTTTATATTCTACTAACTTACCATATTTATTTTTTATTTCTTTTAAGGTATATCTTTTATACTTTTTGCAATATTCTTTTTTATATTTAACTTGCAGATTTTTATAATTAGATAATACTGAATATAGAGTATCACAAATATAAACTTCTCTACTACTGCCTATTGTTTTTGTCGTACCTAAATACCATCTGCCATTTTCTTCTTTATCTTTTGCGTAAACGGTCTTATTAATTTTTATTATTCTATTTTCTAAATCAATATCATCCCAAGTTAAAGCAAATACTTCACCAGTTCTCATTCCCGTATAGCAAGCAGTTAAAAATGCACATACAAAAACTTTGTTATTCTTAAATCTGCCCAAAATTATTTATATTTCTTCTTCAGTATAGATGTGACCTATATTGTTTTTTTTAGTTCAAATGATAATACTCTAGGTATCTCCAAATCACCAGCCGGATTATTCTCAATAAATCCAAAATAGTAAGTTGCATCCCTCAACGAACTCTTAATAACTTTTTGATAATTTCTTAATGCATCCCTTGTACTAGATGTTTGATATAGCTTTAATAACGCCTGATTTAGAATATATGGTGTTAAAATTGATAACTTATAATTACCTAATTCCTTTTTAATATTCCTAAAAGATTCTTTATATCTCCTTGCAGTAGAATATTTATAGTTTATTTCAAAATATTCTTTCATCCAATAGTCTAAATAATCTCCATATAACATATTACACTCTACATTAGTTATTCCATTTATAAATTCATCGTATGCTTTTTGTCCAGCTATATATGCCTCATTTTTAGTTTTAAAACCTGATTTAGTTATTTGTTTTCTTTTTCCATTTACCTTCCCTGCTTCAAAGCAATATTGATACACTTTACCCCTTTTTCTAATATTGATCATTATTGTCACTTATCCTTTCTTTAATCACTATTATTTCAATTCAATCTAATAAAAAATAAAAGATAGTCGATTAATCCATCTAATTAACTATCTTTTATTTCTATAAAATTAATTTGATTTAATTTTGTCACATCTACTTTTACTTCAGTATTATAATCATTTATGAGCAAGAAATAATCCTTTAACAAAGTTAAAATACAATTAAAATATATATCATAATACTGCGTTGAATGATTGGTATTAAATGGTATTAATTTATCAATTGGTGATAATAAATGAATATCTCCAGAAAAGAAATTATACATATACCCATATTTATATTTTTTGGCAAGTTTTCCATATGATTTTTTATCTTTAAAAACTTTCAGTAATCCTTTATTATTATCATTCAATTCTTGTATATTTAAGCTTTTTGCTCCTAATTGTTTATTGTACGATTCTAAAGCAGATTCTACTATAAGTTGTAAATTTATATTTTCATTTTTAACTTCTTTAATAAAACATATTTGTTCTATTATTTGCCTACATAACATTGAAATATATGATGGATATATTTCACCATTACTAAATTGTTTACAAATTTCACTTGTAATGTTTAGCGATAAATGAAAAACTATTAGATTGTTTTTTTCGATATTAATAAATTTATTTTCAAAATCAATATTCTTGTTAATCGATTTTAAATAGTTTGTCATAGATATTCTATATATCAATAAGCTCATCCAATAAATTTTATTTTTTATAGCAGCATACTTATTTAAATCTACTTTTGTATATAAATTTTCAAATATCATATTGCCAAAAATTTTGTCGTGATAATCTTTATCAATATCTAATGATTTTAATAAATTATTTAACTCCATCATTCTTTTCATCCCCTTCAATAAAAGATGTCAACAAATTTTATTTTGCTGACATCCTTTAATTTCAATGAATTTCGTCCACATTTTTATTTATTGGTTGACAAACAACAAATTTGTTCCCTTTTTCAAATTCATCTTTTCCCTTATTTTAAGCTACTTTCCACAACAATTTTTATACTTTTTTCCCGAACCACAAGGGCAAGGGTCATTTCTTCCTATTTTTGGTCCTTCATTTCTAACTGTTCTATCAACATCAGTTCCAATTTTAGAACCACCATCAACACTATGAATGGCTTCTAGTGCTGCTCCTGTAATTTTAACAGTTTCTTGTCTCTTTGTATCTCCTGCAGCTCTTATATGCATTAAGATTTTAGTTACATCTAACTTAATGTTATTTATCATTTCATCAAACATATCAAAACCTTCAAGTCTATATTGAACAACAGGGTCTTTTTGACCATATGCACGAAGTCCTATACCATTTTTCAATTCGTCCATACTATCAATATGATTCATCCATTTTTCATCAACAACTTTTAGCATAACAACTCTTTCAAGTTCTCTCATTTGCTCTGATGTAATTTCTTCTTCTTTTTGTTTGTAAATTTCTAAAGCTTGTTCTTTTAATTTAGCTGATATTGTTTCTGGATTATTTTTGTTTGTTTTTATAAAGTCTAACATATCAATTCCAAACAAGTTTAGAATTTCGTTATTTAAAGATTCAACATTTATTTCATTGTTTTCGCCTTCTAAGTACATATGAGGTACATTATCAGCAACAAATTCTATCATATTAATAATATTTTCATGAATATCTTTTCCATCAAGAACTTCTCTTCTTTGTTTATATATGATTTCTCTTTGCGCATTCATTACATCGTCATATTTTAATACATTTTTACGAATTGTAAAGTTTCTACTTTCTACTTTCTTTTGAGCATTTTCAACGGCATTTGATATCATTCTTGATTGGATTGGCATATTTTCATCTGCACCTAAAGTATTATAAACTTTAGTTATCATGTCTCCACCAAAAATTTTCATTAAATCATCGTCTAGCGCTATATAGAATTTAGATTCACCAACATCACCTTGACGTCCTGCACGTCCACGTAACTGATTGTCAATTCTTCTTGATTCATGTCTTTCAGTTCCTATAATTTTTAATCCACCAGCATTGATAACCTTTTCTTTTTCTTCTTTTATTGTTGCATCATATTTTTCAACTAATTCTTGGAATTTTTTTCTTGCATCTAGTATTTGCTGATCATCTGTTTCATAATAAGTATTTGCTTCTTCTATTAATTCTGGAGACATTCTTTGTTTTTGCATTTCTTCTTTTGCTAAGAATTCGCTATTTCCTCCAAGCATAATATCAGTACCACGACCAGCCATATTTGTAGAAATCGTAACAGCTCCAAACTTACCAGCTTGAGCTATTATTGCTGCTTCTTTTTCATGGTATTTAGCATTTAATACTTCATGTGGTATGCCTTCTTGTTTTAATAATTTAGAAAGTTTTTCTGACTTTTCAATTGATATAGTACCAACTAAAACTGGTTGACCTTTTTTATGGCTTTCTTTTATACTTTCTACGACTGCTCTAAATTTAGCATTTTCGTTTTTATATATAACATCATTTTCATCTTTACGAGCCATTGGTTTATTTGTAGGAATTGCTACAACATCTAGGTTATAAATTTCCTCAAATTCGGCTTCTTCTGTCATTGCAGTACCAGTCATACCTGATAATTTATCATACATTCTAAATAAGTTTTGGAATGTAATTGTTGCAAGTGTTTTAGATTCATCTGCAATTTTAACATGTTCTTTGGCTTCAATAGCTTGGTGTAAACCATTATTATAACGTCTGCCATACATTATACGACCTGTAAATTCATCAACAATTAATACTTCCCCATCTTTTACGATATAATCAATATCTTTTTTCATAATACCATTTGCACGTAAGGCTTGATTTACGTGATGTACTAATGTTGAGTTCTCTAAATCATTAAAGTTTTCTAATCCAAATGCTTCTTCAGCTTTTTTGATACCTTTTTGTGTTAATGATGCAGATTTTGCTTTTAAGTCTACTATATAATCATATTTTTCATTATCTTCAGCTTGGTCAAAATCCTTTACATCTTCTTCTACAATTACTTTAGGTTGTAATTTTTTTACAAAGTTATCAGCTTTTTTATATAAATCTGATGATTCATTTGCTCTACCTGATATAATTAATGGTGTACGAGCTTCATCAATTAAAATACTATCAATTTCATCTATGATTGCATAATGTAATCCTCTTTGAACTAACTGATCTTTATAGATTACCATATTATCTCTTAAATAATCGAAACCAAATTCATTATTTGTTCCATAAGTGATGTCTGCACTATAAGCTGCTTTCTTTTCTTGTGGTTCCATTCCTGCTATTACAAGTCCTACTGAAAGTCCTAAGAATTTATATAATTTTCCCATCCATTCACTATCTCTTTTAGCTAGATAATCATTGACTGTAATTACATGAACACCTTTTCCTTCTAGGGCGTTCAAATATACAGGTAACGTAGCAACTAATGTTTTACCTTCACCTGTTTTCATTTCTGCAATTCTACCTTGATGTAAAATAATACCACCTATTAGTTGAACATCAAAATGTCTCATTCCTAAAACTCTTTTAGAAGCTTCTCTTACAACTGCAAATGCTTCTGGTAAAATATCATCTAATGTTTTTCCTTCCTCTAATTGTTTCTTTAAATATGGTGTTTTAGCTACTAATTCACTATCTGATAGTTTTGCCATTTCAGGTTCTAAACTATTGATTTTAGCTACTATTGGTTTAACTCTTTTTACTTCTTTTTCACTATAAGATTTAAAAATTTTATTTAATACGCTCATATTAGTTTCAATCCTTCCTTAATGTTTAATGTTACACTTTTTCACTTTGTTACTATATCACTAAATGCATTTTTTAGCAAGGCTATTTTTCAATAATTTTTAAAAAAGAGCCAACTATTATAAAAACAGTTGGCTCTCACTTTTACAAAGCCCCCCTTACTTCTCTCGCCCATAAAATTGCAAGAGGTAACGAGGCGTTGTGCGGTACGTAAAGAATATCTTCGCTAGCCCAGTTTGTATGATAATATTGATTATCAAAACCAATTATTCCATCACCATTAATTCCTAATTGATTGTCAATATGACGTAAGAACAATTCAATCGGATTTAAGGTAAACCTGTGCTTATTTATTTGAGAGCGAAAAAGATATTTCTTATTGTAATTGTTTAAAATGGAAAAGTTAGCAACTTGAGTCAAAAACTTTGAACCAATTGTAACATCTTCATTTACTCGATGTGGAGCAAAAATAAGTCTATACATGAGTTTGGAAAACCACCCAAGTTTGGACATTACTTGCGCATCAGGCAAAACACCTCCAAATGTCGGCGAAGCAATGATGAGTTTTACATTTTTGCTATCTTTCTTCAGGTAATTGAGAGACTCAATAAACTGAAGTGCTGATTTAGAATGGCCAATAAAAGTAATTTGCTTTGTTTGATAATGACTATTTAAAAAATTTGCCAATTCAATCGAAGCAAATTCTATTCCGCTACATTCAAATGGAAAATAGGTGAATAATACTTCATTGTCACCTGAACATTCCAAAATCTGTTTGACCTCTGCATTTGGCATACAGAAAACAGGATCATGCCTTACAATTTTATTGTTGTCATCAAGGCTAACATTCCAGCCATTGCCAAGAATTACAAGATTGTTGCTTGTTCCTGGCTTTAGCCGTTGAATATTCAGATTTGAACTTTTGTATATCACTTCCTTCATTTGGTATCCGTTACATTTGAATACCACTCCCCAACAAATTCGAATAATTACAATCGCACCAATAATGCAGATGATACAAGTCATTTAACTCATATCCTTTCCAATATCTCGTGGATTTCACGTACGTTTATATTTTACCACTTTTTTTCATTTTTTTCAACATAATTCATTGTGTCTGTTCATATATTGTACTAAATCTTTATTAGAAATGAGGAGTTTATAATGTTTATTTTCAACTTTAAAGTAAATGGAAGTAAATCTTTTAAAATTGTTTTTTCAATAATTCTTATAATATTGTTTATTATAATTGGAATTATAGTTTTTAAAATTTTTACTGGCTCTAAAAGTAGTTATGGAAATTCAAGATGTACTCCAGCAGGTAAAGTCTATGAAATTTCGCCTAAAAATTATACAAATGTGTTAAAGACTGTGCATGACAATATTGATAGTTATGTCGGTACTAAAATTAATTTTACTGGTTATGTTTATCGTATATATGATTTTGCGGATAACCAATTTGTATTAGCCAGAGATATGATTGTTTCGTCTGACAATCAAACAGTTGTTGTCGGCTTTTTGTGTGAATCCAATGAAATTAAAAAAGTTGCTGATTATTCTTGGGTAGAATTAACAGGAACAATAAAGAAAGGAAATTATCATGGAGATATGCCAATTGTTCAAGTAACAAGAATTAATGAAGTCCAAAGACCTAATAACGAATATGTATATCCTCCTGATGAAAGTTATATTCCTACAACCGGATTGTTATAGCTAAAAATAGGCGTTTCCATTTACTTTTAGCGACTATTATGCTATACTAATAAGTGTGAAAATATTAATAAGGTGATTATATGAATACATTTAAAGAAAATTTAAAAGCAGAAGCATCAAATGATAATACAAAAGAAAAGCTTAGAAAAGAATTAGAAGAACAATTTAAGATTACTGAAACTGCGAGATATAATTCAATACGACAAATCCCAGAAGTTCAAAATTATATTAGTAATGTGGTAGCTTGCTTACTTTTATCTCATTATAAAACATATGGACAACATACAGGGGTTAATATGCCTCATCGTATAAAATCTATTAGCAGTACAAAGCAAAAAATTGATTCTAGAATTAAAGAAGCCGAATGCGAGTACACTCCTGGTAAATGTATGAAAATGACATTTTCTCCAATTAGCGATTATGTAGCTTGTAAAATGGTTTTACGAAACGCTCCTCCTATTCGCTATTCTAGTGATCCTAAATTACAAGAATTAATACAGCAATGTAAGGAACGTGAAGCATTTCTTCAAGAAATGCAAGAAGTCAGAAATCATTTTGTTTCTAATGCATTTGTACATGATAGTATTTATGATTATAAATATGATTATCCTCAAATAGAATACTATGTTAGGTGTAGAGAAATTTTAGAACAATTGAGGACCATTACAAATTCAAATGCTACAGATGTGTTAACTAAATATGATCAAAAAATCGCAATGGTAGATCAGAAAATAGCTAATATAAAAGCAATATCTGCTTATGCAACTGCTAATAATGGAAAAGAGTATGAGAGAAAAGTAACAGACGAAGATTATAAAAACAAAAATATTAATTTTTTTGAACTTTTAGACGAATATATGGCTTGTATGTATGATGAAAGAGACTTGGCAATACTTACTAATCAATTCTTATCGCTTTTTAAAGGAAATCCAGATTTAGATGCATTATGTGTTTCTATTAGTAAAGTTCTTCTCAAAGAAAAAAAAGGTAACAATGGTTATAGATCTAACTTTGTAATTTTAAATACATTAATAGGAAATATTGAAATACAACTTCAAACTCAACATCAATTTAGAGATGGGCAAACTGGCGGTTCTGCACATAGCAATATGGAAGGTAAACATATTGAGCCATTTCCTATTCCAGATTTTAATGATGATGCTCAAACAAAGCATTTTAAAGATGAGGTTGATTATGTTTGCCCTTTATCATTCCATGCAAAAATGGATGATATGGAAGCTAATCGTGTATTGATAGAAAAACGTTCAGATTACCAACGTTATAGAGGTTTACTTGCTGAATCTCCTTTAGAGGTTTTTTCAGCTAAAGAAGCTCAAGAGTATTGGGAAAAATTGTATGAGAACTCAAAAATAAGTCAAATATTTTCAACAGAGAATAGTGAAACACAAGGCTTTATTCCTTATGATATACAACGTTACGTTAAAAGCAAGGAATTTCAAGAATTAAAAGAATGTACTAATAAATTTCATTTTTCAGATGATGTTGGTGATAAAATTGTTCTAACTAAAGAGATAGAACCTTCGCAAGATATTTCAGATGAGTATGAACGATAATATAAATAAAAAACGGATAGAACTTAGACTATCCGTTTTTTATTTATCTCTTATCAAAAATTGTTTTAAACACTCCCCTATCTATTAAATTGGAGAAAATATTTTTAAATATAATTAATACAATTGGGCCAACTAATAATCCCATAATTCCTATCACTTTAAAACCCGTATACATTGCAATTAAAGTAAATATCGGATGTACACCAATATTTTTGCTTATTAATTTTGGCTCTAAAATTTGTCTTGAAGTTGACATTATAATTAATAGTATAATAATTGCAATTCCCAAATTTAAGTCTCCATTAATTGCGCATATAATTGCCCAAGGTATCATAAAAGAACCTGAACCTAGAATTGGTAATGCATCAACAAAACCTATGACCAGTGCCATTAATAATGGATATTGTACATTAAATCCTGTACATTTTAATATATATAAGCCAATTAAACAAATAATAAATGATACTAATATTAATGTTGTTTCTGCCTTTAAATATCCTCCTAATGTTTGAATTAAATCTTTTAGATGACTAGTAATTTTTTTCACCCACATTTTAGGCAAATGATATTCAATCTGATCCAAAATATATATTTTATCTACACATATAAAATATAACGCAATAACAGTTATGCCTATGCAAATTACTATCGATGGCAATCTAGTTGCTAAATCAAGTAAACTTGTCAGGCTATTTCTTACCCAGGTTGATACGTTCTGAAAAATATCATTTGTAGAATTTTCTATTAATGGCAGAATTTCTTTTGATAAGTGAATCTTATTAAAATTAAAAGTTGATACTAATTCATTGAATTGGTTATATGCTTTATCAAAATAATCATTTAACGTTTGTAATAAACTTGATGCTTCGGAAAAAATCGTTATAATTAACCAAGCTAAGCTTCCTAGAATAACTATTGAAACTATTATAAATATTATTATTGAACTAGTTCTCCTTGTTGCTCCTGTCTTTTTCATGATTTTCTTTATTGTGGGTTCTATCATAAGCGAAATAATAAAAGCTACTAAAAATGGCATATAAAAGATAGATAATTTTATACCTAAATATAAGCCTATCAATAATAAAATTACATATAATATTCTTTGTCCTACTTTCAACCAATATGATAAATTCCAAACCATTATCTTTTTATATAATCAATTAAAATATTGTTTATTAATTGATTTTTCCTTTCTATATGATTCTATTAAATAGTATATGTAAAAAAAAAGAAAATATTTTTATTTAATATTTTCTTTTTACAAAATTTATTAATTAATATTCATAAATATCATTATAGTCTATATAGCCTCTGTGCCTTGGTGGAGGTGGTGGACCAACTGGTGGGCGTCCGCCTGGAGGAAATGGTGGTCTTGGACCAGGTCCTGGTGGTGGCATCGGTGGTCTATTATTTTGATTGCTTAGTAATTCTCTTATTACTAAAATTTTTACTAAATCCCCTAGGCTTCCGCTTCCGCTCGACCTGTTTTCTGCCGCAACTTTTTCATTTGTCTTTTTTAAACTAGTTGATGTTGAAGAATTACTTTTGATACTCTCATTCTGTATATTTATATTTATCCTCATATCATTTGCACTCGGTTCAATTGTACTTGTAATTTCCTTACTAATTTCTTCTACTGTTTCTCTTGTTACAGTTCCTGATGTCCTGTTGCACTTTTCTACTATCATTGGATAAATGACATTATAAATTTCTGGATAACACTTTTCTATTTCGCTTCTATTTTGCATCCCTGAATTCAAAGCATAATTGTTTAGCCCATATAGATTATTAGTAGGCATACTATTTGTTGTATAAGTTGCATCAGGATAACCTAACACTTGCCTTATGTAGTCCTCAAATGGTTCATTATTATACATAAAAAAACCTCCTTTCAATATATTATGGAGGTTTTAAAGAATATGTTACATTATAATTTATTTACTAAATCCTTGAACTTTTCTCCCCTATCTGCAAAGTTTTTAAATAAATCAAAACTAGCACTTGCAGGTGAAAATAAAACTACTTGACCTGGTTTAGCAAATCTTTTAGCAATTTCTACAGTCTCTTTTAAATTTTCACACATATGTATATCTATACTTTTTCCTTCTTTTTCTTCTTCATTTTTAACAGCATCAAATATTTTTCCGGAAGTCTGACCTAATAAAATTAATGTTTTAACTTTTTCTAATATTGGTTTAGCTATTGGGGTATACTCCAAGTTTTTATCATATCCTCCTGCTATTAAAACAATTTCTTCATCAAAAGATTTTAAACCGGCAATTGTTCTTGTAGGTGATGAACTTACAGAATCATTATACCATTTGCATCCATCTATTTCTCTTATAAATTCCAATCTATGTTCAACAGCTTTAAATTCTTTTACAGCTTGAATAGCAACTTCTGTGTCTACCAATTCTTCTGTTGCAGCTAATGCTGTTGCAATATTCTCATAATTGTGTTCTCCTCTAAGTAAAACTTCTGATGTATCTAATATATGTTTTCTTATTCCATCTGTACATTTTTTTATTGTATTATTTTCAACTATGTATCCGTTTTCTAATTTTTCTTTTCCGCTAAAAAATACAACTTTAGATTTGGCCTCTTTTGCACAGCTTCTTGTAATTTCATTATCATAATTTAATATAACCTTATCATTTTCATTTTGATATTTGAATATTGTTTTTTTGGCGTCTATATATTCTTGATAATCTTTATGTATGTTTAAGTGATTTGGTGTAATATTTGTAATAACACTTATATTAGGGCTTATTTCCATTCCCATTAATTGAAAGCTACTTAACTCTAACACAATAATATCTTCAGGAGTAATGTTGTCTATTTTTGTAAATAATGGTATACCTATATTACCTCCTAAATAGGTATTATATCCTGCTTTTTTTAAAATAGAATATATCAAACTTGTTGTAGTTGTTTTACCGTCACTTCCCGTTACTCCAATAATTTTTGCTGGTGATAATTTCATTAACATTTCTATTTCTGTTGTTACAATTGCTCCTCTTTCTTCTTCCATAACAAGTTCAGGCCTAGTTGGTAAACAACTTGGTGAACGGAATATAATGTCAAAACCTTTTAAATTTGTTAAGCTATCCTTTCCAAAAAATGTTTTAAATCTATATTCTTTTACTTTTGTTAATGCTTCTTGATTAGCTTTTTCTTCATCTTTTTCGTCGAATATTGTAACATTTGCTTTTTTATCATACATATATTCTAATAATGGTAAATTACTAACTCCTAAGCCTATAATTGCAACTTTTTTACCATTTAAAAATCTATTAAATTCGATTAATCTTTCATTTTTATAACTCATGTTTATTTTGTCCTTTCTAAAATAATATGTAATGCTGTAAATGCATATACTTATATTATATTCATCTTTTTTTTGATGTCAATATAGCTTGTTATAATTTTTATAATTTTAGCAAATTTTATTGACAAAATTGTCGATAAATGTCACAATGGAATTATTAAAATAAAGGAGGGGATTTTTATGGGATATGAATATTATTCTACTTATCCAGCAACAACTTATTCAACATCTAGTACAAGCGATTTAACTGCAGTTCTTGCAGCATTAGGGGCCTTTGCTGCAGTTTTTATTATCCTTGCAATAGCTCTTGCAATTTTAACTATTATAGGACAATGGAAAATGTTCAAAAAGGCTGGTGCCGAAGGTTACATTTCTTTAATTCCTATTTATAACACAGTAACAGAAATGAAATTAGGAGGATTACCAATATATTGGTTTTTCTTAACATATTGTGCAGTTATTCCACTTATTGGTTGGATTGGTCCTGTAGTACTTGTATTTTGGAAAAACATAAACTTAGCCAAAGCATTTGGAAAAGGTGTTGGTTCAGGAATTTTATTGACTTTCTTCCCATTTGTAATGTATCCAGTATTAGGTTTTGGCAAAGCTGAATATGCTGGTTTTTCAGAAAAAGTAACAACTTCAGAAGAATAAAATTTATAGTTTATAAAGCGAGAAATATTTTGTATAATATATTATTTCTCGTTTTTATTTTTATATATAATTCTATTACATTCAACAACAGTAACATTATCTGGAATATCTTTTAAAACTGTACTATTTGCTCCTATCTTCACATTATTTCCTATTTTTATTGGTCCTAATACTTTTGCCCCTGCACCTACCATAACATTATTTCCTAAATCTGGGTGTCTTTTATACTTATCTTTTCCTGTTCCTCCCAAGGTCGAATTATGATATATTGTACAATTATTTCCAACAGTAGCAGTTTCTCCTATTACAATTCCCATTCCGTGATCTATAAATAGTCTTTTCCCAATTTTAGCACCTGGATGTATTTCTATTCCTGTAAAAAATTTGCCAACTTGTGAGACTAATCGTGCTAAAAATAGTAATCTATGGTTGTATAAAAAGTGTGCTATTCTATGAAATACTAAAATGTGAAATCCTGGATATAGTATTATAACTTCTAAAATATTTTTAGAAGCTGGGTCTTTTTCTTTTATATTTTGGGCATCTTTATATAACTCTTTTAATGAATTAAATAAAACCATACACATCACCTAATATATAATATGTATGGTTCCTAAATTTTGAGATGATTTTTTGCTCCGTCCCCAAAATCATTTTATTAATTTTTCTAATTCTTTTATCTTGTCACGTAGTTCTGCTGCTTGTTCAAATTCCATTGTGGTTGCATATTGTAACATTTGTTCGGTTAGTTTGTTTATTGTTTCTCTTATGTCTTCTGACTTCTCTAACTTGTATTCTACTTCTATATCTTCTGTGTTTGTAATTGAAATTGTATCTCTTACTGATTTCTTTATTGTTTTTGGTGTTATGTGGTGTTTTTCATTGTATTCTTGTTGTATTTTTCTTCTTCTATTTGTTTCTGTTATTGCTTTTTCCATACTGTATGTAAGTTCATCTGCATACATTATAACTGTTCCATCTGTATTTCTTGCAGCACGTCCAATTGTTTGTATTAATGACCTTTCTGAACGTAGAAATCCCTCTTTGTCTGCATCTAATATTGCAACTAACGAAACTTCTGGTATATCTAAACCTTCTCTTAATAGATTTATACCTACTAAAACATCAAATTCCCCTAATCGTAAATCTCTTATTATTTTCATTCTTTCTAATGCTTTTGTATCTGAATGCATATAATTTACTTTGATATCTAATCCTTTTAAATATTCTGTCAAATCTTCTGCCATTTTTTTAGTTAATGTTGTTACTAAAACTCTTTCTTTTTTTGATATTCTAATTCTAATTTGTTCTAGTAAATCATCTATTTGATTTGTTACTGGTTTTACTTCTATTTTAGGGTCTAATAATCCTGTTGGTCTAATAATTTGTTCAACAACATTTTCTTTGCTATGTTCTTTTTCATAGTCTGCAGGTGTTGCACTAACAAACACAACTTGATTAATTCTTTCTTCAAATTCTTTAAATGTTAGTGGTCTATTATCAAAAGCAGAAGGTAATCTAAAGCCATAATTTACTAATGATTCTTTTCTTGCTCTATCACCATTATACATTGCTTTTACTTGTGGAATTGTTGCATGTGATTCATCTATTAATAATAGAAAATCTTTTGGAAAATAATCAAATAATGTATATGGTGGACTTCCTACTGGTCTACCACTTATATGTCTTGAATAATTTTCTATTCCTGAACAAAATCCTGTTTCTTTCATCATTTCTATATCAAAATTCGTTCTCTCTTCTATTCTTTGTGCTTCAATTAATTTATTATGTTCTTTAAAATACTTAACTCTTTCTTCCATTTCTTGTTCTATTGTTACAATTGCTCTATCCATTTTCTCTTTTGTTGTAACATAATGTGAAGCAGGTGAAATTAATATATGTTTTCTTGTTCCAATTGGTTTTCCTGTTAATGCATTTATTTCTACTATTTTTTCTATTTCATCTCCCCAGAATTCAACTCTTACAGCCGATTCTGATTGATCTGATGGATATATTTCTACAATATCTCCTTTGGCTCTAAATGTTCCTCTTTTGAAATCTATTTCATTTCTTGTATATTGCATTGTTATTAATTTTTTTAGAACTTCATCACGTGATTTTTGCATACCGGGTCTTAATGATAACATCATTTCTTGATAGTCAACAGGGTCTCCTAAGCCATATATACATGAAACAGAAGCAACTATTATAACATCTCTTGTCTCAAACAATGATAATGTTGCTGAATGTCTTAATTTGTCTATTTCATCATTTATAGAAGAATCTTTTTCTATATATGTGTCTGTTGAAGGTATATAGCTTTCTGGTTGATAGTAATCATAATATGAAACAAAGTATTCAACATTATTTTCAGGAAAAAACTCTTTGAACTCAGAATATAATTGCCCTGCTAATGTTTTATTATGTGCTAATACCAATGTTGGTCTTTGTACTTTATTAATTATATTTGCCATTGTAAATGTTTTACCAGAACCTGTAACTCCTAGTAATGTTTGGTATTTTTTTCCCGCTTCTATTCCTTTAGATAAATATTCTATTGCATATGGCTGGTCACCTGTTGGCTTATATTCTGAATGTAATTTGAACATATTTCCTCCTATTTTCTAACATCGTAAACATAAATAATACTGATTAATTCTAAATAAAATTAGATGTGTTTACTTTTATAGTTTATCACTTTTATATACAGAAGACAAGAAATTAATCTAATCTCCTTCTGGATATGTCATATATTGATAACCTGTTATTCCAGTCTTATCAGCAAATTCTTTTTTAGGCAAATTCTTTTTCAAAATTGGTTCCTTATAATATGATAAATATGTAGCCAATCTGTATAATCTTGTATTTTCATTAAATTTTAATATAATATCTCTATTGTAATCACTATCTAATAAATCTTTATTATCATAATCAAAAATAATATAATTGTTTCCCGACGTTATCATTTCGTCAATTGAATCTGGAGTAAAACATCCTAAATTATAGTCATCAATTGCTGAATAAAACATTCTATCTTCAGATACTTCTAATAAATGTTTATAATTTTCGTCATCTTTTTCAAATGCATAAAACGTTCCTACTTTTGAAGATTTAAAATAAATTCTATCTGGATTTTTTTTATATACATAAGGATATTGTGTTTTAAAATCTTTATAGCCCTCCCCATAATCTTCTTCGTCTTTTACTATTTTCTCTTTTAATTGTTTAATCTCATTTCTAGACATTAATTTTGCAATGCTAGTTTGTTTTTCCTTTTCACTTATTATTTTATTTTTTTCTATCAATACTTTTGTATAAAAACCACTTATAAACCCAAATCCAATTAACAAAATACTTATTATAATAGTTATAACTATTTGTTTTTTGCTTATATTTTTCATTTTTATTCCCTTTTCTTAAAACTAATTTAACTATTGGCAAATTATAATAATCATATATTTTTCGTTTTTTGTCCATCAATTATATCATCATAATATGCTTTAATAAAATTAATAATATCACTATTATATTTTCTTTCTTTGGGCTTGCCTAATAATTCATTCAAAGTAAAATATTCACCTTTTATCTCGTCATCTATTTCATAAAAATAATGATGGTATGTCTTTATTTTATTATTACTTATGGAATATTTATTATGTGTTTTTTCAAATAAAAATTTTACTTTATTAGTATTATATGTTTTCTTTATTGTCTCGATATTATTTCCTTTTATATTGGGAAATAAATACATTCCCCAATTTTTATCAAAATAATTTAAATATGTATTTCCCTTTTTTATTATAATAATTGAATGTATATATTCCATTTTTCATCTCTAACCTTCACCCTATTAATAATTTTATTTTATATCAAATATTATACACAAGTCAAGAAAAATGAAGCAACTTTTGCCATTTGCCGCTTCTTTGAAAAATATAAAGGCAGATAATTGTCAAATAACTATCCACCTTTATAAATTATTCATTTCCTTTTAAACTTGTTACCATATCTATTTTCTTTATCTTTCTAGCAAGAATCTTAGAAACCACATATGATATAGCAAAAGTACCTATTGCTGCAATTATATAGGTTTCAATATTTATATGCGCTCCGAAATCATAATTGTCTGCAATTGCTGTCTTAAACAACCAATCTGTTAAATAAAATCCTGCTGGCAATCCTAGAACAATAGATATTATTGCTATAATATTGTTTTGTTTTATAAATATTTTTTTTATTTGTTTATTTTTAAATCCTAAAACCTTTAATGTTGCAAATTGATATTGTTTTTCTGTGTAAGATAGTATACCTAAATTGTATATAATTACAATTCCAAGAACACTTGCTATAACTATTATAAGTACAATCATTGTCCTCATTGTTTCTAGCATACCATTCATTCCTTCTTTTAAGCTATCTATATTTGCTGTTACATCTACATTTGTAATTTCTTTAACATTTTTTAAATCTGTATTAGTATATAATGCATCTGGTTTATATTTAATATTTAAACTTTCCAAATATTTTCTTGTCATTGTTATATTTTGATTTTGTGGGTCTTTATTAAATCCTACTATTTTAGATTTATAATATGTATTATCTCCAGATATATGCCATTCTATTTCATCACCAATTTTGTATCCATTAGTTTTAGCTAATTTATATGTAACATATATACCGGTGTTATCATTTAACTTTATAAAATTATCTTTATTGTTTACAAATCTAACATAATCTTTACTATCTGATACAAAAATATTATTAGATTCTTTATTACCATCTTTATCTTTTATTTCTATATATAGGTTTTCTGATGTATTATCCCCGTATTTATTAGTTAACTCTTTTATTTGTTCATCATTTATGTCTGATTTCAAACTTAATTTATAGTCAAAGTTGAATATTTTGTTAAATTGTAACTCTATAAAATAATTCATACTATTAAGCATTCCTAAACTACACACAATTAACATCGCACAAGCTGTAACTCCTACAATTCCAGTTATTGTTCTTGCTTTATTTCTAAACATATCTCTTATGTTCCATTTAGTGTTAAAACTCATTTTTTTGAATATTCCAGTAGTAGTTATATTTAATGATTTTCCCTTTACTTGTGGAATTTCGTTTCTTAATATTTCAGCTGTTTTCTTTCTTAATATTTTTCTTGTAGCTAAATATGTAACTATAGATACACATAAAACAACAAGTGCAGCAACTACATATGAATCATTTTTAATTACTGGCATTCCATTTGGAATTTGGAAAAAGCTCATTTCTAATCCGATAAACACATTTCCAATAAAATATCTACCTGCAAATAATCCTAATATTGCAGCAATTAAAGAAATCCAAAAACTGTAGCCAATATAATGTAATATTATTCTGTTTTTCTTAAATCCTAATGCCTTTAATGTTCCTATTTGTACTCTTTGTTTTGTTACAACTCTTGTCATTGTTGTAATAACAGAAAGTAGAGCAATAAATAAGAATAATCCTGAGAATACTCCTATATATGTTTCTCCTTCTTCTACCTCACCTTGATATTGTGAATAAGATGCTGTATCTTCTATATTTATTAATACTACATTTTCTATTTTTTCTTCAATATCATTTTTAACTTTATTTATATCTTCCTTGTTATCTATATCTACCATTATATAATTATATTTTAGGTAATCTTTATAATTGAAGTTTTCAAAGGCTTGGTCAAATATACTTGAATCTGTAATATTCATTTTATCCATTACTTGTTTTTTTATGTATCCTTCTAACTCATTAATAGATGAATATGCAAACCCGAATGTTTTATGGTCTGGATATAATTGTGATTCGTCTTTTACATCATATACATGGTCTGGTACATTTATTAATCCTACTATTTCTTCTTCAAAAATATATCCGTCATATTTTAATTTTAACTTATCTCCAATTTTTAAGTTATTTTTTTCAGCAAAGAAATTATCAAGCCATATTCCTTTTGTATTTACATCAAATTCTTTTCCATCTACAATATAAAATTTTGATATTTCATTTTCTTCTATGAAGTTCATAGTTAATGTTGTATCACTATCATTTTCTAAAGTTGTAGTTATATTTAATTTCCCTTCTGCATTTTTAACATTATCAATTTTCTTTATTGTATCTACATTTTCATTTGATAATTCTCCCATTACATTTAGGTCCTGTAAGTTATATTCTCCATAAAAATTGTTTGCTGTTTGCTTCATTCCTTCCATATAACTTTCTATTCCACTATAAGCCATTACTCCTATAAAAACCATTAAAAATATTGTAATAAATTGTGATAGATTTTGTTTTATATCACGTATCATTTTTTTATTTAACATATTACCATTTCACCTCATCAATCTTTTTTGGATTTTCATTTGAGGTTATGCTTTCTATTTTTCCGTTTTTTACTCTTATTACTGTATCAGCTATTTCTGCAAATAAACTATTGTGCGTTACAATAATTACTGTATTTTCTCCATTATTTCCGTCACATTGTTTTTTCAACAATTTTAATACTTCTACACCTGTTTTAGAATCTAAGGCTCCTGTTGGTTCGTCACATAGCAATAATTTAGGATTTTTAGCTATTGCTCTTGCAATTGATACTCTTTGTTGCTCTCCTCCTGATAATTGATTTGGAAATTTATTCATATGTTCTTCTAATCCAACAGCTTTTATTGCTTCTTTACTATCATTTCCATTTTTCACTACATCTTTTACTAATTCTACATTTTCTAATACTGTAAGAGTTGGTAAAATATTATAAAATTGAAATATAAATCCTATATTTTCCGCTCTATATTCGCTTAGTTGATTTTCATTATATTTTGAAATATCTTCTCCATCTGTTTCTATATTCCCTTGTGATGGTGTGTCCATACCTCCAATTAAATTCAATAATGTTGATTTCCCAGCTCCTGATGGTCCAAGAATAACTACAAATTCTCCTGAGTTTATTGATAAATCAACATTGTCTAAGGCTTTGAATTCCTTTTCTCCTATATTGTAAATTTTGCTAACATTTTTAAATTCTACTATTTTTTTCATTTCTAATTAATGCCCCCTTTTAGAAAAGTTAATTATATGAATGATATTTCATATTTCAATTGAATTATATATTGATTTTTTTATAAAGTCAATATAATATGAATATTTTTTCATATTCTTGACTTTATCATTTTTCACTTGTATAATGTGATTAACTTTTATATTTTAAGGAGCAGTTTTATGAGTGAATATGAAATACGAGAACCTATACAAAAAAGGTCTATTATAAAAAAAGAAAAAATTATTGAATCAGGTTTTGAGTTAATCTGTCAAAAAGGTTACTACAATACAAATACTGCTGAAATAGCTAAAAATGCTGGGGTTTCTACTGGCATTATATACCAATATTTTAAGGATAAACATGGTATTTTTATTGAAGCTTTAAAAAAATATGCTGATAGCATTTTTTATCCAATGCTTGATATTCCTTTAAAAGGATTTGATAAAAAAGATTTAGCCAAAATTATTAGAGAAATGATAAACCATTTTATAAAAAATCATAAACTTTCTCAATCTGCACATGAAGAAATTATGGCAATGGCACATTCTGATAAAGATGTAGCATATTATTTTCACAAAAGAGAAATGGAAATGACTAAAAAAATATATAATCTATTAATGAAAAATGGGTTTGATGATGTCAATTTACTAGAAAAATCTCATATTGTTATTGGCTTAATTGATAACCTTTGCCACGAAATAGTTTATCATAAACATTCTGAACTTAATTATCAAATAATGACAGACATATGTGTTAATGCAATTGTAGATATATTAAATAAAGCCTAAAAACAATATAAAAACAACCTAAAACTATTATTTTTATAATAACTTAGGTTGTTTTTCTTATTAATGTATTTGTTTTTTATATTGTTCTAATGCTTTCGCAACTTGGTCTGGGCAAGATGTTCCCTTATCTCTACAAGGAATTCCTTTTAATAATTTAATTACTGTTTCAATATCTTTGCCTTCAACTAGTTTAGAAACTCCAACAGTATTTCCAGGACATCCTCCCAATATTTTCAAACTTTTTATTATATTATTTTCTATTTCAAATATCATTTCATAAGAGCATACGCCCTCTGGTTCGTATCTATATTCCATTTTTATTCTCCTTACATTACTAATATTTTTAACTTTACAAGATATCATACCAATAGCTATTTTTCAATAATTTCTCTTACAACTTCGCCTGCTATCATAAGGCCAGCAACAGATGGTACAAACGATATACTTCCTGGTACTTGATTTCTAATAGTACATTTTCTCTTTGTTCCAGGATGACATATACAATTTGTTTTGCAGCTACTTTCACCATATTGCTCTGGTTTTATTGGTTCTTCCTTAGAATATATAACTTTTAATTTCTTTATATCCCTTTTTCTCAATTCTTTTCTCATTACTTTTGCTAGAGGACATACACTTGTTTTATAAATATCTGTAATTTCAAATTTAGATGGATCTAACTTGTTTCCTGTTCCTAAAGCCGATATTATTGGTATGTTGAGCTCTTTGCATTTCATTACTAGTGCTATTTTAGCAGTAACTGTATCTATACAATCTATTACATAATCTATATCTTTTGTTAAAATTTCTGTTTTTGTATCAGGCATATAAAATTCTTGATATGTTGTAACTTTGGCATCTGGATTTATTTCTAATATTCTTTCTTTTTCTACATCTACTTTATATTTTCCTATTGTTTTCCTTGTTGCTATTATTTGTCTATTTAAATTTGTTAAACAAATTTTGTCATCATCTACTATTATAAAGTTTCCAACGCCTGCTCTAACTAATCCTTCAACTACAAAAGAACCAACTCCACCTACACCGAAGATTGCAACTTTTGCATTTTGTAATTTTTCTATTCCCTCTTTTCCTATTAGTAATTCTGTTCTTGAAAATTGATTCAACATTTATTTTACTCCATTTTTACTATTTTTTCTTTAAAATTATACACCTTGTTTTTATATGTTGTCAACAACAAAAAGGCTCAAACCAATTGATTTAAGCCTTTTACAAAATTTATTAATTATTCAGTTACTTTTAAAGCTTTAAAAAGTACTCGTTTCCAGTAAAAACCAAAAACGAGTTGTTTATATATTATTTTTCTTCAGTTGTTTCAACATCTGTTTTTTTGTTTGCCAATTTATATTTTGCAAATTCCATTGCACCAATTACCGCAGCACCTATTACAAAGAATAAAATGTTAAATGTTCCAAAATTCATTGCTTCTTGTGGTACTTTTAATGTTGTTGGTCCCCTTACTATTGCATATAAAGAACCTATCATCAATCCTATGACTGTATATATTGTTTGAGTTCTATGCTTATCTAATGCTTTTTTTACTAGTTTTATTATTAAAGCAATTCCTGCAAGTACACCAAATCCAAATACTATTAGTATAGGTAAATATTCTAATTGTAAATGTAATACTTCTTTTATACTATTTATTATTGGAATATATAAGCCAAATATCAAAAGAATTGTTGATCCAGATATTCCTGGTAATATCATTGCAGATATAGCAACCATTCCAACTACAAAAGCATATATACATATTCCAATATTAAGGCTATTTATATCTACGTTAATTCCTCCTCCAGATGTTGGATTAAAAAATGTCAATAATGCAACAACTGCAATTCCAATCACTGTGAATATTAAATATTGATACTTTCCTTTTAATGTATCTTTTTCTTCTTTAATAATAGATGGTATTGCAAACAATATAAATCCAATAAATAATGAACTGATAGCATATATGTGCGTTTCAAATACGCTAGACAATACTAATGATGCAAGTATTAATCCTATTGCCCAACCAACTCCTAATTTACCTAAAAATTTTAAAGCTTCTTTTTTGCCTGAGTCTTTACTTACCAGTGCATTTAATGAGTTTATAAATTTCTCATAATATCCTAAAATAAATGCTACTGTTCCACCAGATACTCCTGGCACACTATCTGCTAGAGCCATACAAAATCCTTGTAATGCTGTAACAATAAATTTTTTCATCTGTTTTTCTCCCTTCACTTTTTTTAATATTTCATATCTGATATAATACTATAAATGATTCTTTTAGTCAACTTGAAGTTATAATTATTCAAAACTTTTTCTAAAATTTACTAGACAGCTTTTCGGGTTTGTGTTATTATATATTTTGTATAACAAAAGAAACGAAATTTTATATTTCTAGGAGGTAATTTAAAATGTCAAAAACAAACAATCTAAAAATACTAACAATAATTTTAACTGTATTTGCTTTTTTATTAGCATTTAGTTCTTGCTATGCTGTTGATTTAAATTTAAGTAATGATTTAACAAGTAACATGAGTTCATCTAGTGATTCAAATACTTCTAGCTCCTCTAATACAAGTAATACTTCAAATTCAGCATCTGATAATTCAGCTATAAATACAAATACTTCTAATTCTTCTGCTAATAATGCAGATGGTTCAAATTCAGTTAATAATACATCTAATACTTCAAATACTAGCTCTTCCACTCCAACAAATTCTTCTAGTACAAGAGTTACAAGTACAAGTTCCACTAGTGATGATGGCTTAGGAATTGCTAATATATTAAATATATTTTTAATTGTAATTGGAATACTTTTAATTTTACTTGCAATTGCAATTTTAATAAGATTAAAAAAATAATTTTTATATTTAACTTTTTAAAGAAGCGGATTTCATAAATCCTCTTCTTTTTTTGTTTTATATGTATATTTTGTTAAAAAAAATTAAATACTATTATCAAAATTATTTTTTAATAATTATTTTATTTTTAGGAGGATTTTATATGTACAAGAAAATATTACTTGGTTTTAGTATTCTTATAACACTTATTTTATCTAGTTCTTTATGCTTTGCAAATGATGCCAGTCAAATGATTCAAGATGCTGCAAATGGTGTACGTAATGCAGTTGGTGGGGCTGAAAACGCTGTTGAAGATGCAACTAAAGATATTTCTAATGGTGTAAAAAATGTTACTAATAGTGTTGAAAATGAAGCTCAAGGAGTAACAAATGGAGTTGAAAACAGTGCGAAAAATGCAACGAATAAAATTGAAGGTGCAACTCAAAATACTATGAATAGCACTTACAATGCAACCAGAACATCTGTCGACGCAAATTCTGGTACATTAATGGGGATGAATGCTACTGCTTGGACTTGGCTAATTATGGCAATTTCTGCCATTGCTATAGTTGCACTTGTTTGGTATTATGGTACACAACGTAATTCTTCTCATTATAACGATAGATAAAATTTCATTAGCAAATTAAATAAAAATCTTTATATATTTTTTAACAGTATATAAAGATTTTTTATATTTTAATCCTTTTAACTAATAAATAAATATGCTATAATATAAATAATTTTTATATTATCTATGATTGGAGTAAATATTATGAATACAAAATTAATCGCAAAAAATCCTACAGCATATCACAATTATGACATTACTGATAAGTTAGAAGCTGGAATCGTGCTTTCAGGTACAGAAATAAAATCTATACGTTCTAGTCAAGTAAATTTAAAAGATACATATGCTATAATAAGAAGCGGAGAAATATATATTATTGGAATGCATATTAGTCCATATGAGCACGGTAATATCTTTAATAAAGATCCATTGCGTGATAGAAAATTATTATTAAATAAAAGAGAAATAAATAAGCTTATTGGGTTAACCAAACAACAAGGCTACTCCTTAGTTCCTATAAGTCTATATTTTAAAGGTAATTTGGTTAAAGTTGAGTTAGGAATTGGTAAGGGAAAAAAACTATATGATAAAAGACAAGACATTGCAAAAAAAGATGCTCAAAGACAAATTGAGCGTACTTTAAGAGCTAAATTTTAAGCCTTCTTTTACTAGCCAAACTTAATTTTAATTATAATAAAAACAATATATATTATTTTATAAAATGCCGCGTAAGCGACCAAACGAGCTGTGCGAGTGCGATTGGAGCAATCAACATACTAGTACAGTTCGTATATGGAGATTGCGACACACAAGGCATAAAGAAAATAATATATATTGTTTTTTATTTATATGCAATTAAATTATTGCATTAAATTCTATTACTTGAACCGAAAACGTCTTTCATTTTATGTTCAACTGTTTCTTTTATCAAATCTCTTGCTGGTCCTAAATATTTTCTAGGGTCAAATACATTTGGATTTTCAACAAATTCTTTTCTGATTCCTGCTGTCATTGCTAGTCTTAAATCTGTATCAACATTTATTTTTGATACTCCTGAAACACTTGCTTCATGTAATATTTCGTCTGGAACTCCTTTTGCTCCTGGAATATCTGCACCATATTTGTTACAAGTTTCAACTAATTCTGGAATTACTGTTGAAGCCCCATGTAAAACTATTGGTGTATTTGGTATTTTTTCTTTTATTTTAGCTAAAATATCAAATCTTAGTTTAGCTTCACCTTTGAATTTATAAGCTCCATGACTTGTTCCAATTGCAATTGCTAATGAATCACATCCTGTTCTTTTTACAAACTCTTCAGCTTGTTCTGGATCTGTATACATTGCATCTGCCGCATCTACTGATACATCATCTTCAATTCCTGCTAATTTTCCAAGTTCCGCTTCAACTACCACACCTTTAGAATGTGCATAATCTACAACTTTTTTAGTTAATGCTACATTTTCTTCAAAATCATATTTTGAACCATCAATCATAACTGATGTAAATCCATTATCAATACACATTTTTGCAGTTTCGAAATCTGGTCCATGATCTAAATGAATTGCAACTGGAACTTCTGGGTGTTCTTCAACTGCTGCTTCTACCATTTTCATCAAATATCCTATTCTTGCATATTTAATAGCACTTGATGATGCTTGTAATATTACTGGTGATTTGCTTTCTGCTGCTGCATCCATTATTCCTTGGATTATTTCCATATTATTCACATTAAATGCACCTATTGCATATCCTTCTTTCATTGCTTTTTCAAACATTTCTTTAGTTGTTACTAACATATATAATTCCTCCTTTTAAATTAAATATTTTTTAGCATAATTATTATATTTCTAAAAAATTCATATGTCAAGATTTTAATACCTTATACTTCTATATATTATTTTTAGTTCCATTTTAAATGTTGAATCACTTAATGGATAGCATCTATGTAGTCCATATAAATTTAAGTTTTTAGATTTATTTATTTTATTATCTGTTAAATTAATTATATATCCAGCTTCTTTTAATGGTTCTAATTGTTCTTCAGAATATAAGCCATAAGGATATGTGAATATTTTAACTTTTTGTTCTCCTAAATTTTCTTCTATAGTTTTATAGGATTCATTTACATTTTGTAAAGTTTCTTCGACTGTTAGCTTATTAAATTCAGTATGATTTGTACTATGTGATGCTATAAGTGCTAGACCACTGTCTTGCATTTCTTTTAATTGTTCCCAGTTTGCACATCCTTCTTTTCCAACTGAATCAGTTATTATAAACATTGTAAATGGTATATTTTCTTTTTGTAATATAGGATATGCATTTGTATAAATATCTTCTCCACCATCATCAAATGTTAGTACACAAGAGTTTTTAGATATTGCTTTTCTTCCCTCTTTGTAGTCAATTAAATCCTGATAGCTAATAAAATGATATCCTAATTTTTTTAATCCATCTATTTGTTTTTCAAATGTTTCTTCAGTTGTTTGCATATAATCAAACTGTATTTCTGACTCTTGTTTTACTATATGATGATATAAAAAGATTGGAATTTCCAAATCAGCTTCATTTATTTTATATTGATTGTTAATTGTCGCTCTATCAGATGTGTATATTAAAATTCCTGATATAATCATTAATACTATAATTACAAATATAATTCTTCCTATTAAATTTACTGTTTTTGATTTGTTCATATTTTTTTCCATTTTGTTTTTCCCCTTGTTTAACCTTTCAATTAAATATATATCATATTTTATGTTTTATTACTCTTGAACTTTGCTGTCTCCTCTTTTTTCGCGGTTTTCTCCTAATTGCATTTTGGGTTCTTTAAAACTTAAATACCATGTTAATCCATTTCTATTTTTTTCAATCTCATTTCTTCTTATTTCTAATTCTTCATATGTTTTCGGCATTGGAATAATTACAGGTTGATATGGTATCCAATTAGCTGCAGTTGAAGATTTGTTGCTATCTGCTGTTTGCAGTGCTTGCACAATCCTTATTATTTCAGGTATAAATCTTCCGACATTCATAGGATATACTAATATTGTTCTTATTATTCCTTTTGGGTCAATTATAAATACATTTCTAACAGTTTCTGTTGTGCTTATATCACTTGATATCATTCCATATCTTCTTGCAATTTCTCCATTTCTGTCTGCTATAATTGGAAATGAAACTCGTACTCCAGTTTTGCAAAATATATCAAAGACCCAAGCAAGGTGTGAACTATTGCTGTCTATACTTAGACCTAATAGTTCTGTATTTAGTTTTCTAAAATATGTATGTGCATTTGTAAATGCAATCATTTCGGTTGTACAAACTGGTGTAAAATCTCCGTGGGTGTGAAAATAATACTAACCATTTTCCCTCATAATCTTTTAAAGATATTTCTCCAAATGTTGTTGTTGCATTAAAATCTGGAGCCTTTTGTCCTATTCGTACATTACCATTCATCATTAATTCATAATCCATAAAATAAACTCCTTTCATCCTTATATATTATGAAAGAAGTTCATTTTTGTGATATTTCTAGTTGTTTTCTTCTTTTCCTTGTTTCATTCTTAAATATCCAAGTTCTTCCCAAATATTATATGCTAAGTTTATTTTAAATACTAATGTAGGTTTTGCACCTGCCCTGTTTTTATCAATTACACAAGCATAATATCTAACATCTGGGTCTTTTTCCTTTTTCAAATCATAAAATTTTGTATCAACTTCTTCTAACGAATATTCATAGTTTTGTAATGTATCTCGATTTATTTGTTTCATTAAGCTTAATGTATCTAAGACCTCTTTTACAGTTCTACTTGCTGATAAATCATTTACATTTAAATTTACCGGTAATGTATTACTTTCTGCTAATTGAAGAGTTGAACAAATATACATATCAAAATTTTGTGCTAAATTTGATAATATTGTAGCTGTTTTCTTTACCTCTTCCCCATTTCCGATATTGGCTATATCTGTTTTTAATGTATCATAAAATACATATTCAATTTGCTCTTTATAATAATAATTCATAATAACCTTTTTTAACTCATCATTTGTGTGATCTGTTATATTTATAAAATAAATTGAATTTCCAATTTCTTTATTAGCCCAATCTGTTACAGCAATTGTCCTTTTAAAATCAGTAGATTCTTTTAGTAACCTTCTTACAAAATCTCCTTGCTTTTCATCTTTATGTTTTACAATATATCCATCTTCATCTACTTCTGTTGTGTTAGGGTCATCTGGTCTAAATTTAAATTCTAACAATTCTCCTTCTGATATCTTTAATCCCTTTTGGCCGTGCATTTCTTGAATTGCTTTATTATTTATTATTGTTGTTATTAAACATAATCTCATTTTTTCTTCTGACATTTCATTAGAAATAATAAGAACCTTCTTTTTATGTACTAAAGCAATATGTGCTGCAATATCAATTGTTATCCTACTTTTACCAGAGTTTGATGGCATTGCTATTGCCATTGTTTCACCTTTTCTTATTCCTTTAAAAACTTTTGACATAATAGGAAAAGGTAAATGTAATCCATTTCGCAAATTATTGTCTCCCATTTCCAAAAAGCTTGTTAAATCTGATGTTAGTATAGATCTCTTGAATTTTTCTGTATCATTTACTTGTTGAATCGCACTTTTTACTTCTTCCACCGACATTTTATCATACAAAATATATTGTGTTATTTCAACAACTTTGTCTTGAATACTTTTTATTGGAATTGCTAAATAACTTTTTCTTAATACAAATAGTTTTTTCAAACTAATATAAATTTTCTCCATATTGTAATTTTTATTTGCCATTTCTTCTTTTAATTGCATTTTAAATTTGTAGCTTTCTTCATTGTCTCTAGCAAAGTTAAAGTTGGCTTTAGCTTCTTCTGAGCTATATGCCCCACCTTCTGTAAACAATACACTCTTATATGCATTTAAAACTGCTGGATCTTCAAAATAGCATTCCTCAAATTTAAAATAATATTTTACTATTTGTTTTGGGTCATTTAATAGCATTCCCATATAAGCTCTTTCTAAGGGAATATTACTCAATTCTTTTGGATATATTCCTTGTTGCTTGCTTTTTTCTTCCTCTTCAATTTCGAATTCTTCTTCGAAATCTTCTTTTAGGTTGCTTAATTCTTCTATTTTTGTGTATGCTCTCATATAATCTTTATTTAGTAATTCTTCTCTTATTTCTTCAATAATGTCTTTATTCTTTTCTGTTACAGGTATATTATTTAGAATTTCATATATCTTTTTAATTTTGCTTTCTTCCATATATTTTTTCTCCCTTTATTTGAATTCATTCACATTATACACTTTAGATTTTTTTTAATCAATAGCTTTTTGTTCATTTTTATGATATTATAGTAACAATATGTTATTAACTAGCGATTACAACAAAATAACATATAACAACTTTAATTAGAAAAGAGGTATTTTTTATGGCATTTGACGGAATTGTAACAAAAGCAATTGCTTCTGAATTACAACTATTAAAGGGTGCTCGTATTGATAAAATTTTTCAACCAGCTGCTGATACTGTAGTTATTGGATTGTATTTAAATGGAACTAATTATTGTTTGAATATTTGTACAAATCCAACAAATTACAGGATCCATTTAACAACACATCAAAAAGCTAACCCTAAAGTTGCTCCTAATTTTTGTATGGTCCTTCGTAAACACATTGTCGGTTTACGAATTAAAAATATTATAACAAATTCTTTAGAAAGAATTGTCACTATTGAATTAGAAGGCTTTGATGATGTTGATGATATTATTAGCTCTAAGCTAATTGTTGAATTAATGGGAAAACATTGTAATATTGTTTTGCTTGATGATGAAGGTATTATTATTGATAGTTTACGACATATAAACAATGAAAATGCAACACATATTGCTGTTCCACATATTAAATATACATATCCTAAAATAACTAAAAATAATTTTCTGGATTTATCAAATTATTCTGAATTTGCAAGCATTATTGGAACTTCTAAGCCATCTGAATTTGCTAATGAAATATCTTCTGCATTTAACGGAATAAGCAAAAAATATATCGTACATCTTGTAAATGATTTAAAAATTACTAGATTAGAAGACATTTTTACACATTTAAAAAATGTGATATCAAAAACAGATTCTTTTGAATTGTCTTTTGAAAAATCCAATAATGATTACTATTTAACTCCTACTTCATTTACTGCAAATAATTTTGATTTAAACTTTTTTATTGATGATTTTTACTATGAAAAAGAAATTAGTGAAAATCTAAAAAATAGCAGAAATAATGTTTTGAAGCTAATACTCTCTACATTAAAAAAGTATAAAAAAAGATTGGCAAATATCAATAATAAATTAAAAGAATGTGATGATATGGAAAAATATAAATTATATGGAGAGTTAATAACTTCAAATTTATATAAAATTCCTAACAAAAATGTTTCTGAAATTTCTTTAGAAAATTATTATAATAGCAACAATTTAATTAGCATTCCGTTAGATATCAAATATTCTCCAAGTGTAAACGCAAAAAGATTTTTCAAAAAATATCATAAGTTAAAAAATGCTTTAAAAATTGTTACAATACAAAAAAATGACACATTAAAAGAATTGGATTATATTGAAAGTGTTATATATGAACTAGAAAGTGCAAATTCTGTTGACGAAATTGCAATTATTTTAGAAGAAATTTCTGAAAATGAAATTTTCCAAGAAAATACTAAGAAATTAAAAAATAGCAAAAAGCCAAAAATAGCGAAGAAAAAATTAACTAAAAATAAGAATATTAGTTTTAACCCTATTAAATATAAAATAGAGAATTTTACACTTTTAGTTGGTCGAAACAATAAAGAAAATGATTATTTAACATTAAAATATGCGCATAAAACAGATTTATGGTTTCATACAAAGGATATTCATGGAAGTCATTCTGTTTTAATATTAGATGGAAAAATTCCAGATGAATCTATTATTTTAAAATGTGCTGAAATTACTGCATATTATAGTAAAGGTCGTTTTTCTTCTAATGTTCCAGTTGATACTTGCGAAGTTAAATTCGTAAAAAAGCCAAAAGGTGCAAAACCTGGAATGGTAATTTATACTAATTATAAAACTTTATATGTAAGCCCTAAAGCATAATTTATTTTAGGGCTTTTTTATTACTTTTTCTACTTCTATATCTCCAAATAATTCTTCTTGCTTTGTTAGTACTTTGCTTCTCCTTGAAAGTTCTAATAATCCAGAAAAGGCTGTTACAACTTCCTGTTTATTATGTTTTTTTAACGAAAACATTTTATTAAATGTAAATTTTTTATTCTTTATTAATGCCTTAAATATTTCTTTTACTTTACTTGCGACTGTATAATTGTCTGTAATAGCTATTTTCTCTATATTTTTAGCATTTTGATTTACCTTTTCTTCATTACGTTCTACTACTTTTTTATACATTTCTGGTATTAGCATACTTTCATAATTTTTTTCTATTTTTTGCTTAGGCAATTTTATCTCTTCTTGTAATTTAAAATATCTATTGGAGTTGTTCTTGTATTGTTCTTTTAGAACCTTGCTAATCTCTTTGAATTTTTTGTATTCTATAATTCTTCTAATCAATTCTTCTTCTGTTATTTCCTCTTCCTCTTCTTCCTGTTTTGGCAAAAGATTCTTAGATTTTAAGTATAACAGTGTTGATGCCATAATTATGAATTCGCTTGCTATTTCTAAGTTGAGTTTTTCTTGCTCTTTTAGATAATTTATGTATTGGTCTGTTATTTCGCTTAAATTTATGTCGTATATATTCATTTTGTTTTTATCTATCAGATGACATAGTAAATCAAGTGGTCCTTCAAAATTGTCTATTTTTATTGCATATTTTTTTGTTTCCAATGTTAGTATTGCCATTATTTTTTCTCCTTTTATTAATTATCAAATGCTTTATTTATATTTTCAGTTTTATATCCCTTTTTTAATAAAAATTGTCTTATTTCATTGTCTTCCATAGAAGCGGATTTTTTGTAAATAATATTCTCTGCTGATTTTATTTCATATTCTTCTAGCATTTCTTTATTTTCATACATATAATCTTCTATATCGGTTTTCTTTAATCCTTTGGCAATTAGCTTATACTGTATTTCTCTTTGAGACAAGTTCTTTAATATAATAAAATTATTAATAGCCCTTTCTATGTATTCTTTATCATTTATATATTTAGCTTCCTTCAAATACTCAATTATGTCTTCTAATAATTCTGGTTCTATTACTTTGTCAAATTTCTTTCTCACTTCGTATTCGCTTCTTTTTTTATATAAAATATATCTAAGCACTCTAGTTTTTTCTTTGTCAAATTCTTCTATTGTATACATATATACCTTCTTTCATTTAATTGTTTTCTTAATCGTTGTAAAATTCTTCTAATAAATTCATATCCTCACTTGCCTTTTGTAAAAAATTATTACTATATTTTTCATTTAGCTTGTTGTATCTTTTTACAAATTCAACATACTCTATATTAAACAAATCTAAATAATCGCTTACTATGTCTTCAATAAAGTCACAATTATTACTTTCTAAAAAATTAATAATTTTATAAAAATTTTCTCTATTTAAATTTTTAATTACTGATTTTGCATATTTCTTTTTTATTTCTTCTATACTATCCATATTTTTTATTCCTTTCATTTTATTAAATCTCCATAAAAATCATATCAACTATTCTCCTAAATCTGGTTCATCTTCTTCTCTTTCTTTTTCTAATTTAATTAAATCTATATGATATCTGTTTCTTAACACTGCATTTGATGCATTAATGATTTTATTAAGCTTAAAATGGCCTCCCTTATCATCTTCTAATAATGGAATATTATTTTTCACAAGATACTCTAGTAAAATTTTTTGTTTTTGTGGATTTCTTCTTAATGAGTTATTTGTAATATATGCATCTATTCCATATTTTTTAAATATTTCTATATTAGATTCTATATTCTTGCTAGTTACTGCAAATATACTTGGTCGTAACAGGTGTACATATTTGGAATTTTCCCATTGCGGCATATTTAGTATTTTTTCTACTTCGCCTGCATTACTTTTCCATATACCTGAAGTTAATAAGCCTGCAAATTTAGGGTCTTTCCATTGTTCCATATTTAGTATTTTTTCTACTTTGCCTGCATTACTGTTCCAAATGCCTGGCGTTAATAAACCTGCAAATTTAGGGTCTTTCCATTGTTCCATATTTAGTATTTTTTCTACTTCACCTGCATCACTGTTCCATATAGTTGATGTTAGCAAGCTTGCATATTTAGGGTTATTCCATTGAGGCATATTTAGTATTTTTTCTACTTCGCCTGCATTACTATTCCATATATTTGATGTTAGTAAGCTTGCAAATTTAGGGTCTTTCCATTGTTCCATATTTAGTATTTTTTCTACTTCGTCTGCATTACTTTTCAATATATTTGATGTTAGTAAGCCTGCAAATTTAGGGTTATTCCATTGAGGCATATTTAATATTTTTTTATTTCTGTTATACTTTTATTATATAACCTATTACATTTTAAGTATTCTTTTCCTTTAATTAATCTATCTATTACTTCTTTTTTACTTTCCATATATTCAAGTGACTCCTTTGGTTCTTTTTTATGTTAAATATTATAACATACTTATTGTTTTAAATCTATATATGCAAAAAAATTTAATTTTTTTCAAAAAAGTATTACATCATTTTTTTATTTTTGCTATAATTAATATTGCTCAAAAAATATAAATGCGAAAGGAGGAAAGATATATGCCTAGAAATAAAAAAGAAGGAATAATTTTTGGTATTTCTATGTGTGCAATTATGGCGTTTTTTATGGGACTTTTAAACATATCAATACACGCAGGAGGACTAACTATGCATAGTTTACAAACTGCTATTATAGCTTTTCCAGTTACTTTTATTATCGTTTTTCTTTTAGAAAATCTTGTTGTTGGAAATTTCAAAAAATTATTTTTCAAAAAAGTAGTTTCTGAAAATGAAAGCAAAAATGCAATGATATTATTCAACGCTGCATTTATAGTAACAATGATGTCTTTTATTATGACAATTATTGGTGGTTTCTTAGGTGGAGATAATTTTAACACTATTATAAGTGAATTTTTCACAAGATGGCCTAGAAATTTTTTAGCTGCATTTTTCTTTAATTTACTAATTGCAGGTCCTGCATCAAGAACTTTACTAAAAGCCGTTCAAAACTATTCTGATAAGAAAGCTTTAGTTAAAGAATCAGCTAATAACAATGAATTAGTTTAATAAAAAATACACTCTATATATTAAAATATAAAGTGTATTTTTTTATTTTATTATATGTTTATTTTAATAATGTTAATATAATAGTATTTTTGATATTATTCTTCATCATCATCTTCTTTGCTTGGAAGATCTTCTCCAAGGCTTTGTTCAAAGGCTTTTGCAAAATTATCTCTTACTTTATTTTCTATATCTTCTAGCATTTCTGGATGTTCATGTAAATATCTTTTTACATTTTCTCTACCTTGGCCTATTCTTTCTCCATTATAGCTAAACCAAGAACCAGCTTTTTCTACAATATCTAAATTAACAGCCATATCTAAAATATTTCCTTCTTTAGAAATACCTTGTCCATAAACGATGTCAAATTCAGCTTCTCTAAATGGTGGTGCAACTTTGTTTTTTATTACTTTTACACGTACTCTGTTTCCTTTTACTTCTCCATCTTGTTTTATGTTTTCTATTCTTCTTATATCCATTCTAACTGATGCATAGAATTTTAATGCTCTACCACCTGTAGTTGTTTCAGGGTTTCCAAACATTACGCCTATTTTTTCTCTTAATTGATTTATAAATATTATTACTGTTTTAGATTTGTTTATTGCTCCTGCTAATTTTCTTAGTGCTTGTGACATTAATCTAGCTTGTAATCCCATATGAGAATCTCCCATATCACCATCTATTTCAGCTTTAGGAACAAGTGCTGCAACAGAGTCTACTACTATAACATCTAAAGCTCCACTTCTAACTAAACTTTCTGTAATTTCTAGTGCTTGTTCACCGGTATCTGGTTGTGACACTATTAAATTATCTATATCTACTCCTAATTTTTTTGCATAAACAGGGTCTAATGCGTGTTCTGCATCTATAAAAGCAGCCTCTCCACCCATCTTTTGTGCTTCAGCAACAACATGTAATGCTAAAGTTGTTTTTCCAGAAGATTCTGGCCCAAATATTTCTATAATTCTACCTCTTGGAACTCCACCTATACCTAATGCAATATCTAGGCTTAGTGCTCCTGTTGGTATTGCTTCTATTTCCATTGCTTTGAATTCTCCAAGTTTCATCACTGAACCTTTTCCAAATTGTTTTTCTATTTGACTCATTGCAACTTCCAATGCTTTTTTCTTTTCTGCATTTTCTTCCATAATTTCCTCCTTAATTTTGTTGAACTTTTGTTTGATATTCACATTATATAACAAATATTTGTTTTGTCAATACCTTTTGTAAATTTTCTGATTATTTATACCATTCTTCAATTCCATAAAACGCGTTAAACCAGTTAGGAGTAAACTCTCCAACCAATTCAGAATTATATGCAATTGTATATTTATTATTATATAAACTTATATATGGAACATCAGATTTGTATATTTCTATTAATCTTTTGTATTTTTCTTTTAATACATTTTCATCAGTTGTATTTTTTGTTTCTGCAAGTATGTTACTTACTTCTTCATTAGAATAATTGGATAAATTATTATCTCCAAAAAATAATTCTAAATTAGGACTAGGTGACATTGTCATACTACATAATGCTATATCATAACTTTTACTATTTATCATATTATTATATTGTTGATCTGCTGCTTGAACAATATTGATTCTGATTCCTTGATTTGCTAATTGTTCTTTTATATTTTGTGCTGTAGCTACTTTAGTTGAATCACTTGCTCTTACTAGTAAATTTAATTCAATAACTTGTGTTTTTCTATTTTCAGTTTTTTGCCAACTACTACTGCGATATGTCCATCCCGCATCAACCAAAACTTGTTTTGCTTGTTCTAAATTGTATCCACTACTAGCTTCTTCCTGATATAACCAATTTCCATAGTCTAACGGAAAATTAGTTGTATAATATTTACTATTAAATATATTAGATGTTATATTTTCTTTATCGATTGAATATGCAAGAGCTTTTCTTACTTCAATTTTGCTTAACAGTTCATTAGATATATTTAATGCTAAAAATGTGTAATTTCTTCCTTTTACTTCTTTTGGAGTATACCCCATACTTCCTATATATTCTTGTACATTATCATTATCAGTTGCAACCTCATCTAAATTTCCTATTTTAAAGCTATTATATAATTCACCAACAGATGAATACAGATTGACAGTAATTTTTTCTAATGTTACACTTTTTTCTTTGTTCCACCAATTTGAGTTCTTTTCTAATGTTAAATATGAAGATTGAGCATCTGTTATTTTAAACTTTCCAGTCCCTACTGGTGAAGAGTTTTTACCGGTCGAAGAAAAATCTTCACCTTGATAATATTCTTTAGACAAGATTGGGAAAGTTAAATTATATTCAAAAAATGGAACTTCTCTATCTAAATTAATTTTTACTGTATAATCATCTACAATATCTACTCCTGTAACATCTTGGACGTTAGAAGAATAAATTGTTTGGCTATCTTTTAGTCTGTCAATTGTAAATTGAACATCTTCTGCTGTAAATGATTGCCCATCTGACCATCTAACATTTTCTCTTAATTTTATAAGATATGAATTATCACTTTGTTTTGCCCATTCCACAGCTAAACAAGGTTCTGCCTTATAATCTGAAGATAAATCTACTAATGGTTCGAATATTAATTTAGAAATTTGTTGAACATTTTTATTATTACTAAGAATAGGATTCATAGTATCTAATTCTGCAATTCCTAGTTTTATTTCTCTGACTTTAGTATCTTGTGTGCTTGCTGTATAATCTTGTTCTTGTTTCTTCTCTTGCTCATCATTTTTTATTATATACACAGCAAAAATTAATAAAATTATTATAAATATAACAAATACATACTTTATCCAATTTGCTTTCATTTATTCACCTCTATACATTGCTATAATACATTATATTTAGCAAAAATTCAAGCTTTTAAATTGATTATTATAAATATTTTGCATTTGCATAAAGAAAGACTCAATGTATAAGCTTTTCATTAAATTTCTAAGGCTTCTCCATTTGCCTTTGTTACTTCATTCAAAGTTTATACATTGAGTCTTTCATATAAAAACACGAAAAAGGACTATATAAAATAATATAGCCCCCAATATATAAACTTAACTTATGCTCTTGATTCTACAATAAGTTTTATTCCCGTTCGGTCTTCTCCTTCAACTTCTACTTCGGCAAATGCAGGTATACAAACCAAATCAACTCCTGACGGCGCTACAAATCCTCTTGCTATTGCTACTGCTTTAACAGCCTGATTCAGAGCTCCTGCTCCAATTGCTTGCATTTCTGCTTTGTTTGATTCCTTTACCAATCCAGCTATTGCTCCTGCTACTGAATTTGGGTTTGATTTTGATGAAATTTTTAAAACTTCCATTTTCTTTTGCCTCCTATAATTTTATTTTTATTGTTGCAACTTCTATGTTTTTTATTTTACAATATCTGGAAATAATTGTAAATACTTTTTATTTAATTTTCTAAACTTTTCATCGCAAAAACCAGTTATATTCGACAAATTACTCTTTTTTCTATTTAATCTATTCCTTATTATATCTGTTTCGATTTTATTTTTTTATTCGGCATATTTTTGTAACTTTGTTGGTATTATCATCTACATCAAAGATAACAGCATTTAACATACATTCTCCTGTTGCAATTCTATATCTTTCCGGAAGGGTTGTAACAAATCTTTTTATAGAAGCATCTATGTCCATTCCTATTACAGAATGTTTAGGTCCTGTCATTCCTAAATCTGTTATATATCCTGTTCCTTTTTCAAATATTGTTTCATCAGCTGTTTGAACATGGGTATGGGTCCCATATAGTATTGTAATTTCTCCATCTAAATATCTTGCCATAGCAATCTTTTCAGCTGTTGCCTCTGCATGAAAATCTACAACTATAATGTCTACTTCATTTTTTATTTTATTTACAATTTCTTTTCCAATAATAAATGGATTTTCTGAAAGTACATTAATATCTACTCTACCAATTAAATTTATTACACCAATTTTCTTATTGCCACATTCGTATATACTATATCCTTTTCCTACAACACCTTTAGGATAATTTGCAGGTCTTAATAGTTTAGGATGGTCTATAAATTTAAATATGTCTTTTTTTCCCCAAGTATGGTTTCCCATTGTAATGACATCAATCTTTTCATCTAATAAATCATTAAAATTTTTTTGAGTAATTCCCATTCCTTCTCCTGCATTTTCTCCATTTACTATTACAAAATCTATATTTTCTTGTTCTATTATTTTATTTAATTCTTTTTTTAGTTTGCTAACTCCTGCGTTTCCTATTAAATCTCCAACTGCTAAAATTTTCAATTTAAATACCTTCTTTCTAATCTTAATTTCGATTTATATAATACTATAAAATTATTTTAATGTCAAAAAAATAGCCCAAACTATTAAAATTTTATTTAATAGTTTGAACCATTCTATTATAAATTATTTTGCATAATCTACTACTCTTGTTTCTCTTATGATGTTTACTTTTATTTGTCCTGGATAATCCATTTCGTTTTCTACTCTTTTTGCTACCTCTCTTGCTAATATTGTCATTTGGTCATCAGATATTTTTTCTGGTTTTACAACTATTCTTACTTCACGACCTGCTTGTATAGCAAATGATTTTTCAACACCTTCAAATGAATCTGCAATTTCTTCAAGATTTTGTAATCTCTTAATATATGCTTCTAAAGTTTCTCTTCTTGCTCCTGGTCTTGATGCTGAAATTGCATCAGCTGCTTGTACTAAAACAGCTTCTAAGGTTTGTGGTTCTACATCTCCATGATGTGCTTCAACGGCATTTACTACTAATGGATTTTCTTTGTATTTTTTCAATACTTCTACACCTATTTCTACGTGTGTTCCTTCCATATCATGGTCTAGAGCTTTTCCTATATCATGTAAAAGTCCAGCTCTTCTAGCTAATTTAGGGTCTAACCCTAATTCGTCTGCCATTATTCTTGCTAAATTAGAAACTTCTATTGAATGATTTAATACATTTTGCCCATAGCTTGTCCTATATTTTAATTTTCCAAGTAATTTTACTATATCTGGATGAAGACCTATTACACCTGTTTCAAGAACGGCTCTTTCTCCTTCTTCTTTAATAGTTTCTTCTACTTCTTCTTTAGCTTTTTCTACCATTTCTTCGATTTTTGCTGGATGTATTCTTCCATCTTCAATTAGTTTTTCTAATGCAATTTTTGCAACTTCTCTTCTTAATGGATCAAATCCTGATAATACTACTGCTTCTGGTGTATCATCAATTATTAAATCAATACCTGTTAATGTTTCTAATGCTTTTATGTTTCTACCTTCTCTACCTATAATTCTTCCTTTCATTTCATCATTTGGAAGAGCTACAATTGATACTGTAGTTTCCTGAGAGTGATCTGCTGCACATTTTTGTATTGCATAACACAACATTTCTTTAGCATCTTTATTAACAGTTTCCTTTGCTTTTTGGTCTTGTTCTCTAATTAATGCTGCTTTTTCTGCAACTAATTCTTTTTCCATTTCATTTAATAGTCTAGCCTTTGCCTCTTCTTTAGTTAATGCTGCTATTTTTTGAAGTTCAACCATTTCTAAATCGTGCAATTTTTCTATTTCTTGTTTTTGTTGTTCAACATTTTGTAATTCTCTTTCTAAATCTTTTTCTCTTTTTTCAAAGTTGTCTGCACGTCTTTCTAAGTTTTCTTCTTTTTGAATTAGTCTTGTTTCTTGTCTTTGTACTTCGCCTCTTCTTTCTTTAATCTCTTGGTCTAATTCTTTACGATTTGCCATAATTTCTTCTTTTGCTTTAATGATTTCTTCTTTTTTTAAGTTTTCAGCTTCTTTTTTGGCTGATTCAATTACTCTTTTTGCTTCATTCTCTGCACCTTGAATTTTAGACTCTGCAACTTTTTTTCTATAGGCTATACCTATAGGAATTCCTATTGCAAGTGAGATTAAGACAGTGGCGATTGTGATTATAATGCTCATAATCATACACCTCTTTCTTATTTAATTTTCAATGTTCGAATAAAATATATATAATTATTTTTTTATTTAAAATATATTTTTTCCTACCTATTCTATTTTATCTTTATTATTGTAAACTGTCAAGTATTTACATGAAAAAAGCAAATGTAGTCCTCTTTATTTTTCAGTATTGATTTTTATTTGATTTCCATCTGAAACGGCTGTTATTGTTCCATTTTCATCTGTTCTATATATTTTACTTCCAATATTATTTAATCTATCTAAAATTTCTTGTTTCGGTAGCCCATAGCTATTTCCTGCACCTGCCATAATAATACTAATTTTAGGTTTTGTTTGATTTAAAAATTCTTGTGAACTACTTGTTTTAGAGCCATGATGTCCTACCTTTAATACATCTACATTTGGCCATTGTCGTGTTTGTTCATTTTCTTTTTCAGCATCTCCCATAAATAAAAAGCTATTATTTCCATATTTCATTAATAATGTTATTGATGACAAATTTAAATTTTTCTTATTTTCTATGCTATCTGTCATAACTTCTAAATTTGCATCTCCTAAACTATATGTATCACCTTTTTTAGGAGCTGCTATTTTTAATCCTTTATTTTGAATGGCATCTAGAACATCTTCAAATGTTTTTGTATTTGTTTGCATTTTAGGCATTAGAACTTTGTCAATTTGAATATTGCTATTTATTACATCATCTAATCCTCCAATATGGTCTTCATGTGGATGTGTACCTACTACATAATCTAATTTTTCTATTCCCTTATTTTTTATAAAATTAACTACCTGTTCACCGTCTTCATTGTTTCCTGCATCAATTAACATATTATGATTATTGTTTGTTATTAATATGCTGTCTGCTTGGCCAACATCTATAAAATATACAGTTAAATTCCCAGCAGTTACAACATTATTTATAGTATTACTATTTGTATTTGTTGTCGTTGTAGTATTAGTAATATTTTGCAGTCCAATTTGATTAGCCACTTTTTTAATTTCTGTATTACTTATTCCAAGTACTCCAGCTATTACCACAATTAAAGTTGCTACTATACTAATTATTACTTTTTGCGTATTTTTATTTGTATTTTTTCTTTTGCTCATTTTACCCCCATTCTTTCATTTGTCTAATACCTAGTTGGAAAAGAATTAAATTTTGGCAAGGAAAAATTTATTTAAAAGGCAAGGGCACATACATTTGTATGTAACCGCGTTTTAAATGAAGTTTGACGTAGCCAAAATTGTAATTATTTTTCAACTTATTCCCATAAATTGTTCATTTTGTCACTTATTCTATTAGACACTTCTTCAGTTTTATTTCTATCTATTATATATTTCCCATTTATTTTATCTAAGATATCTCCCTCATCAATGCCTTCTGGTAGCTCATTTTTATTAACATTTATAATTTCATTTGTTTTCCTATTTTCTAACACTACGTACTTTTCTTCAAACCTATCTACTGTAAATTCTTCTATCGCATCTAATTTTTGTGCCAATTCTATTTCATCTTCATTTATTCCGCTTCCAGAATTTATATTTTTATTATTTTCCATTGTTTTTGACATTTCATTTATAAGCTTATTTCCTAGATCTCCTAAATCCATAAAACTCCTCCTTTCATTTCTTTATTCACCTTTATACTAAGCTTATATATATCATAAAACTTGTTTAATTTCAATTATTTACTACAACTATTGTAATTGCTTAGATAATTATAAAAATTAATATATATTATTTTATGTAAAAATGAACGAATAAATTAATATATATTTTGATATTGCAATTAGTTTAATATATTTTTTATGCAGTAACAATTCGTGGGGACCGACAAATTACAAGCTGTTACGTAGTTACAGCTTGTTATGCAGTTGGGAGTTACGAAGAAAAAATATATTAAACTATGTAAAGGCATAAATAAAATAATATATATTGATTTTTGTTAGACCTAATAATTAATTTATTGACAAAATAAAAAGCTGAGGAAACTATTTTCCCCAACTTTTTATCATTTAATTATAAATTATACTTTCTCTATATCAATATCTAAATTATTTCCATTAATATTTGTTGTAGTATAATTATCTCTTTCTTCATGATATACAACCTTTTTAGCCAATGTGTCGTGTTTTATTAATTCTTCGTTTTCTTTTATAACAGCTTCTAATTCTTCGCTTCCAGCTACATATAAATTAATATTATCTAATACTTCAAATCCTTTGTCTTTTCTCATATTTTGAACTTTTGATAATACTTCACGAACATATCCTTCTTTTCTAAGTTCAGGTGTTATTGTTGTTTCTAGTATTACACCAATTTCACCTTCACCACTAAATGCAAATCCTTCTTTTCCTTGCATTGTAACTAATAGGTTATCTGCTGTTAATTCTATTTGTGTATCACCTATTTCTATATATTCACTTTTTCCATTTTTTACTTTAGTTGCTAAATCCATTTGATTCATTTCAGCTAATTTGGTTCTAATTTGTGGTATTAATTTTCCATATTCTTTACCTAATACTGGTAGGTTTGGTTTTATTTCGAAATCAACATATTGGCTCATTTCTGCACCTAATTCTACTTTTTTAACATTTAATTCTTCTTTTACTATGTCTTCATAATATTTAGGTAAATTATCTATTGAAATTAACATTTCTGAAAGTGGTTGTCTATTTTTAATATTTGCAGAATTTCTTGCACTTCTACCTAATTTAACTATTTTATACGCTAAGTCCATTTCTTTTTCAAGTTCTTTATTTATCGCATTTTCGTCCACTTCTGGCCATAAGCATAAATGAACACTTTCTGGTGCATTTTTATCTAATCCAACTACTAAGTTTTGATAAATTTCGTCTGTCATAAATGGTACAAATGGTGCTGCAACTTTTATTAATGTAGTTAAAACTTTATATAAAGTTACATATGCTCCTATTTTATCGTCTGTTAGATTTTCTGACCAGAATCTTTCTCTATTTCTACGTACATACCAATTTGATAATTCATCTGTAAATCCTTCTATTTGTAGTGCTGCGCTTGTTATATCATAATGAGCTAATTTGTCATCAACTTCTTTTACTAAAGTATTTAATTTAGAAATTATCCATTTATCCATAATATTTTCTGTTTTGAAACTAGCATATTGTAGTGGATTAAATTGGTCTATTTCTGCATATAAAACATAGAATGAATATACATTCCACAATGTACTTAAAAATCCTCTTTGTGTTTCTTGTACATTTTTAATTCCAAGTCTTGTAGGTAGCCAAGGACTACTGCAAGTATAGAAATGCCAACGAGTTGCATCTGCTCCAACAGAGTCTAATAATACCATTGGATCTACACCATTTTTCTTTGATTTAGACATTTTTTGTCCATGTTCATCTAAAACGTGTCCTAAAACTATACAATTTTCAAATGGTGACTTATTAAATAACGCAGTTCCAATTGCCATTAATGTATAGAACCATCCTCTTGTTTGGTCAACTGCTTCTGAAATAAATCCAGCAGGGAAATTATTTTTGAACATATCTTCATTTTCAAATGGATAATGCCATTGTGCAAAAGGCATTGAACCAGAATCAAACCAACAATCTATAACTTCTTTAGCTCTTTTCATTTTTCCACCACATTTTGGACATTTTAAATAAACATTGTCAATATATGGTTTATGCAATTCAATATCTTCTGGACATTCTAATGCTTTTTCTTTTAACTCTTCAATAGAACCTATACATTCTTGGTGACCACAATTTTCGTCTTCACAAGTCCATACAGGAAGTGGTGTTCCCCAATATCTATCTCTTGAAATTCCCCAGTCAATTACATTTTCTAGGAATTTTCCAAATCTTCCTGTTTTTATTGTTTCTGGATACCAGTTAACTGTACTATTATTTGCAACTAATTCGTCTCTTAGTTTGCTCATTGCAACAAACCAGCTTTCTTTTGGATAATATAAAAGTGGTGTGTCACATCTCCAACAATGTGGATATGAGTGAATATGTTTTTCTTTACTAAATAATTTGTTTTCATCTGCTAACCATTTGCAAATATCTTCATTGCAATCTCTAACAAATTTTCCAGCCCAAGGTTCAACTTCTTCTACAAAATTGCCAGATTTATCTACTAAATTTACAAATGCAATTCCATTTTTCTTTGATACTAAACTATCGTCTTCACCATATGCTGGTGCTATATGAACTATTCCTGTACCATCTGTTAATGTTACATAATCCCCATGGATTACTTCAAATGCTTTTCCTTCAACTTTGGCAAATGGCATTAATTGTTCATATTTTGTTCCTAATAATTCTTCACCTTTAAATGTTCTGATTATTTCATATGGTGTTTCCTTTAATACTGTTTCTATTAAATCTTTTGCTAAAATATAATTTTCGTATTTTGGTTCGTCATCTGTTCCAACATTAGCTTTTACTTCTGCATATTCATATGATTTATTAACACATAATGCTAAGTTAGAAGGTAATGTCCAAGGTGTTGTTGTCCAAGCTAAAATGTATGTGTTTTCTTTTCCAACAACTTTAAATTTAGCTATACAAGTTAAATCTTTTACATCTTTATATCCTTGTGCAACCTCATGTGAAGATAATGCTGTTCCACATCTTGGGCAATATGGCATAACTTTATGGCCTTCATATAAAAGTCCTTTTTTCCACATTTGTTTTAAAGCCCACCATACAGACTCAATATAATCATTATGATATGTTACATATGGATTTTCCATATCTACCCAATATCCAACTTTATTAGTCATTTCTTCCCACATATGAACATATGTGAAAACACTTTCTTTACATTTTTTAACAAATTTTTCTACACCATATTCTTCAATTTGTTCTTTGCCAGAAATCCCAAGACTTTTTTCTATTTCAAGTTCAACTGGTAGTCCATGTGTATCCCATCCAGCTTTACGGATAACTTTATATCCTTTCATTACTTTATATCTTGGTATAATGTCTTTCATTACTCTTGTTTCAATATGTCCAACATGTGGTTTACCATTTGCTGTTGGTGGTCCATCATAAAAAGTAAAATACCTCTTTCCCTCATTCATATTAAAATTCTTTTTGATTATGTCTTTTTCCTTCCAGTTTTCTGCAACTTTGTGTTCCATTCCTACAAAGCCATCTTTAAGTTCAACCTTTTTGTACATAGTGTTTCCTCCTTTTTTATAATCTTTTTTGTTATTACTTATACTTAATTTTGTCAATATTTGTTTTTACTAATATTTTTTAGTAATTTGGCTGTCTAATTCAAAACGATGTTTTTGCCCTGTTATATTATCAGGTCTTTCAGGTATTTCTTCTAAAAACATTTTTTCAGGTCTTATCCAAAGTTGTTTACCATCTTCTCTTTCATATAACGGTCTATATACAACCATTCTTTCTTGCGTTTCTGAATCATAAGCAACGTTTTCAACAAAATAATAATTTCCTTTAAAATGTCTATATACTTTTCCTGTTTGTACTTTTTCCATTTGAATTTCTCCCTTATTTTGAAATTTTACCAAATTATGTAATTTTACTAGAACGTCAAAAAAAGCCTTTTCATCCTTATATATTAGGACGAAAAGGCTTTATATCTTTTCCGCGGTACCACCTAAGTTAATGATTTTTAATATTCATTCTCTTAATTTATCTTTAACGCAGATTTACGACTAACTTACTAATTTCAGTATAGTAAAAACAAAAGTGATAATAAATAATTTTTACTTACCAATCTCACACCCATCATTGGCTCTCTTTAAGATATTATATTATTTATCCTGTCTTTGTCATATTTTTTACATATTATGCTTATTATTATACCATCTTTTTTTTATTTTGCAATACCCTATTTTACATTTTTTAAATAAATTCTAATTTTTTACACCATTGAAATAAGCCCACTTTCAAAATTATCTTTCCATTCTTCTAATTTGGCGATTCGCATATTGAACAATTTCATTTTTTCGTTATTCAATTTTATCTTTCTATCTATTTCCGTATTTTTTAGTTGTTGAATTCCTTGAAGTACATTTAAACTTTCAAATTTCACATCTAATTCTTTCTTTAAGTCCTCAAAGCTTTGGCTTATTGATTTGTCCATAGCCTCTAATACGCCTAGAATTGATTTTTTGTCTCTTTCTCTTCCTTGCCTTAGTTCTTTTATTCCTTTTGAATTTTCTGCTGTTATCATTTTTAATTCTTTAATATCTTTTGAGTTTTCTGCTGTTATTGTTTTTAATTCTTTAATATCTTTTGAATTTTCTTCAGTTGCTATTTTTAATTCTTCTATTGCTTTAGTGTTTTCTTCTGTTGTTATTTTTAGCTCGTTTATTTCATTTGTGTTTTCAACGATTTCTTCTTGCATTTTTTCTGTAGCTTCTTGTAGTTCACTAATTGCCTTTGTGTGCTCTTTCGTAATCTCTTGTAATCCATTAATCGCCTTTGTGTGTTCTTTCGTAATCTCTTGTAGCTCATTAATCGCCTTTGTGTGTTCTTCTGTATCCTCTTGTAACTTATTAATCGCTTTAGTGTGCTCTTTTGTAACCTCTTGTAACCCATTAATCGCCTTTGTGTGTTCTTTTGTACTTTCTTGCAACTCACTAATAGCCTTCGTATGTTCTTCTGTATCCTCTTGTAACTTATTAATTGCTTTGGTGTGTTCGTTTGATAGCTTTTTTAGCTCTGTAACTTCTGTTTGAAGCACATCAACCTTTCCTCCTAAACTATCAAATTTTTGGTTTGTCTCGGTTCTAAATTCTCTTAGTTCTTTTAAAACCACGGTTGCAAATTCTTCTGACATTCGCATCGCTTCCTTTCACTAATTTTTTAGCCCCTACTTTTTTTCATATTTAAACACAATACTTGGTGAAAGTCAAGCATAAAATTAAATTTATTTGTAAATTTTTTCTTTAGTTTCTTTAGCTATCATTAACTCCTCATTTGTTGGAATTATATATACCTTTACCCTCGAATTTGGTGTAGATATAACTCTTTCTTCTCCTCTTATGTTGTTAGCATCTAAGTCTATCTCTATTCCCATAAATTTAAGTTTTTCACATATTCCTTTTCTAATATTTATTTGGTTTTCTCCAATTCCACCAGTAAATACTATATAATCAATGCCATCCATCTCTGCTGCATATTTTGCAATATATCCTGCTATTGAATAATTAAAACTATTTATAGCAATTCGTGCTCTTTCATTTCCTTCATTAGATGCATCTTCTATTACTCTAAAATCTGGTGCTAACCCTGATATTCCAGCGACTCCTGATTTTTTATTTAATATATCTTCCATTTCTTGTGCTGTAAGCTTTTCTTTTTTCATTAAATATGTTAATACAGATGGATCTAAATCTCCACTTCTTGTAACCATTGGAATTCCACCAAGTGGTGTTAATCCCATACTTGTATCTATAGATTTTCCGCCTTTAACTGCACATATACTTGAGCCTTGACCTAAATGGCAAGTAACAATTTTCAAATCTTTTATATCCTTATTTTCTATTTTAGCTAATCTTTCTGATACATACATATGTGATGTGCCATGTGCTCCATATTTTCTAACTCCATATTTCTTATAAAATTCATATGGTATTGGATAAATATATTTATCTTTTGGCATTGTTTGATGAAATGTTGTGTCAAATACTGCAACCATCGGTTTTCCTGGCATTACATTTTTGCACGCTTCCATACCTAACACTGCTGCAGGGTTATGAAGTGGTGCAAATTCTCCACATTCGCTTATTTGTTGCATTACTTTTTCATCTATTACTGCAGATTCTTTAAATATTTCTCCTCCGTGTACAACCCTGTGTCCTATAGCATCTATTTCATCTAGACTATCAATAACTTTATATTCAGGATTTGTAAATTGTGCAAGCACAAATTCTATTGCTTCTTTATGATTATATGCTGGTTTTTTTACTTCTATTTTTTTGCCATTTACTTTATGAGTATTAAAAGCTTCTTCTTCTCCTATTCTTTCGTATTTTCCAGAAGCTAAAACTTCTTCTGTTTCCATATTTATTAATTGATATTTTAATGATGAACTTCCACAATTTAATACTAATATTTTCATTATCTTTCTTCTCCTTTTTCAATACATTTTTTAGTTTCTCTAGCAATCATTAATTCCTCATTTGTTGGAATTACATATACTGGTATACTAGAATCTTCTGAAGACACCTTATCTTCATCACCTTTTATTTCTTGATTGTGTTTTTCGTCAAGTTTTATTCCAAAACATTTTAACCTGTTACATATTTCTTGTCTAGAATCTTGACCTCTTTCTCCAACACCTGCTGTAAATGTAATAACATCTGCTCCTCCCATTGCAACCATATATTTTGCAATATATCCAGCAACAGAGTCATGAAATATATTTAATGCCATTTGCGAATATTTATCACCTGATGCTGCTTCTACTTCGATATCTCTAAAATCTACAGAAACACCTGAAACTCCATATACCCCTGATTCTTTATTTAATAATGTTTCCATTTCTCTAGCATTTAATTCATGCTTTTCCATTAAATAAGTAAGTACAGATGGGTCTAAGTCTCCGCTTCTTGTAGCCATAACAATTCCACCCAGTGGAGTTAATCCCATACTTGTATCAACTGATTTTCCATTTTGAATAGCACATACACTTCCGCCTTGCCCTAAATGACAATTTATAATTTTTAAATCTTTTATGTCTTTTCCTAATAATTCAGCCACTCTATATGCAACATATTTATGTGATGTTCCATGGAACCCATATTTTCTTATTCCATATTTTTCATAATATTCATATGGTATCGGATATAAATATCTTTCCTTTGGAATTGTTTGATGGAATGCAGTATCAAAAACAGCAACCATTTTTATATTAGGCACAATTCTTTTACAAGCTTCCATACCTAATACAGCTGATGGATTGTGTAATGGTGCTAATTCGCTGCAATCATTTATTTCTTTTATTACATCATCTGTTATTACAACTGGCTCAGTAAACTTTTCTCCTCCGTGCACTACTCTGTGTCCTATACCCATTAATTCATCTAAGCTTTTCATTACTCCATAATTTTCATTTGTAAGTCTTTTTAAAACAAATCTGATCGCTTCTTCGTGATTTTCTGCTTTCATCTCAAATTTGTGTTTTACTCCATTTACTTTATGTGTTAAAAATGAACGTGTTTGTCCTATTCTTTCAAAATTTCCTTTTGCTAAAACTTTTTCATTGTTCATATCTATAACTTGATATTTTAATGACGAGCTTCCTGAGTTTAATACTAAGATTTTCATATTCATCCCATTCCTTTCAATGCTTTTTATATATTTTGAGCTTGTACTGCTGTAATAGCTACAACTCCAACTATATCTTGACTGCTACAACCTCTTGATAAATCATTTACTGGTTTTGCTATTCCTTGACAAAGAGGCCCATATGCTTCAGCCTTTCCCAATCTTTGCACTAATTTGTATCCAATATTTCCTGCATCTAGGTTTGGAAATATTAAAACATTGGCTTCTCCTTTTATTGGGCTATTAGGTGCTTTAGATTCAGCAATTTCTGGTATGATTGCTGCATCTAATTGTAATTCTCCATCTACTAATAAATTAGGTTCTTTTTCTTTTACTTTTTTAGTTGCATTAATTACCTTTTCTGTTAATTCTGAATGTGCACTTCCATGTGTTGAATATGAAAGCATTGCTACTTTTGGTTCTTTTTCTACTAATTGTTTAAAACTTTTACTTGATGAAATAGCTATTTCAGATAATTTTTCATCATCTGGATTTTCATTTAAGCCACTGTCTCCAAATATAAATGTTCCATTTTCTCCACTTTTGCAGTCAGGCACCACCATAACAAAAAATGCTGAAACTAGTTTAGTTCCTGGTGCAGTTTTTAAAATTTGAAGTGCAGGTCTTAATGTATCTGATGTTGAGTGAGCTGCTCCTGATACTAATCCATCTGCTTCTGAGTTTGTATCTTTTAACATCAATGTTCCAAAATATACTGGATCATTTACAAATTCCTCTGCTTGTTCAATTGTCATTCCTTTATGTTTTCTTAAATTATATAAAAGTTCTACATACTCTTGGTGTTTTTCTGAAGTTTTTGGATTTACAATTTTAATATTTTCTATATTAATATTGTTTTGCTTTGACACTTTTTTAACTTTTTCCTCATCTCCAATCAATACCACCTTAGCAAAGCCTTCTTTTTCTACTTGTTCCGCTGCTTTTAATACTCTTTGATCATCTGCTTCTGGTAGTATTATTGTTTTTATTTCCTTTTTAGCTCTTTCTTTTATTCCATCTATAAATGACATATTATTCCTCCTCCATTAATTATCACCTACATTATATAAGTAAATAAGAAAAAGTACAAGCCTTTACCTGTACTTTTTATCCCATTATTTCTTTAATTTCTTCACTCTGCTGTAACTCCCTTGGTATAAAATGATACGCCTGCTTATTTTGTTTTACAGCAATTATTGCAAGTTCTTTATCTTTTTTTAATCTTTCAGAGGCATATTTTATTATTATTCCTTTATTGGTCACGGCTGCTTTTACAACCTCTCTGTCATCTCTTAATTCTTTACTTGCAAAATAAAGTCCCTGCCCATATGTTTTGCAACTTTCCATTATTATTTCTCTATCTTCTCTTAATTTATCTGATGCATAACATATCGTCCAAGGTGCACCTGTTACACCTTTCATTATTACTTCCTTATCATTTTTTAGCTTGGAACTTGCAAATTCTAATGCCTCTGGATCTTGATTTAATGCTGTCATAACAACTTCTTTATCATTTTGTAACTCTGGCGAAACTAAATCTAAAAACTTTCCATTCTCAGAAACTGCTTTTAATATAAATTGTTTGTCATTTTTATTTTTTATTACTTCTTCTTCAGTCAATTGTTTCATCCCTTTCTAAGATAGTTATATTTTTTAGTTAGACTATCTTAATTGTGCAATTAATGCTTTTATTTTTATTCCTTGTTCTGAGAACATTTTTTCATGTTCTGTTTCTATATTTTTTTCAAATATAGGTTCATTATGTAAGTCATATGTTTTTTTTAATATTTCAAATCCAGCTTCTTCAAAATATAATAAACTAGATCCAAATAATCCATCATCATCTGTTTTGAAATATATTTCGCCATTTGGAATCAAAAATTGTTTGTATTTTTCTAATTGTCTTGTATGTGTAAGCCTTTTCTTTCTATGTTTTCCTTTAGGCCATGGATTGCAAAAATTTATATATATTCTTTCTACTTTGTCTTTATCATCTAATATCAGGTTTATTCTTTCTATATCAAATCTTGTAAGCATTACATTTTTTGGTTCTATATTAGCTTCTTTATATGTTTCTTCTATGTTTCTTTTAGCTAAACCTAGCATTGCATCAACTAAGTCAATTGCTATATAATTTATCTCTTGATTTTCCACTGCTAATTTTGATATAAATTGTCCTTTGCCACATCCAAGTTCTAACATTAATGGTTTGCTATTATCTGCAAAATGTTCTTTCCATTTTCCTTTCCATTCTTCTGGATTATCTTCATAAAATTCACTTGCCTCTAACTCTGGCCTTGCCCATTTTTTAAATCTTATTCTCATATTTATATTTCTCCTTCTTGAATTTTATATCTATAATTATTATACAATTTTGTTCTTTTTCTTTTGCTATTTTAACAGAAAAAATGCGAATATTCAAGCTTATCTTCTGTATCTTGTTGCTATTTTATAAATACTACTTTATAAAGATATATAAAAACTATAGCACTAAACTATTAAATTGCTTTATATAGCTGTTTTATTCTGTTTTTTTATATCTTTACAACACCCCAATTTTTCTATATAATATTTATGTTTTTAATTTAACCCAGTATTAAAAGTGAAAGGAACTAATTTATATGGAATTAAATTATACAGTAACAAATGATTGTAAATACTTGAATATTAATCAAATACTTGTGAATGAATTTAATATTTCAGCTAGGTTACGTAGTAAATTAATTAGGCTTAAATGTATTTATAAAAACTCAGCTGTAGCAGATACACGTGATTATGTTAGTACTGGTGACATTATTACTATTAGCTTTGATTATAATGAAGACAATTCTAACATTGTCCCTACCAAAATGGCGTTAGATATTATTTATGAAGATAGTTGGCTAATTGTTGTCAATAAACCTGCTGGAATACCTGTTCATCCATCTATTTTACATTATACAGATTCACTTTCTAATGGATTATGCTATTATTTCAATTCTATTGGTCTAAATAAAAAAATACGACCTGTAAATAGGCTTGATTTGAATACTTCTGGCTTAGTTGTTTTTGCTAAATGTGAATATGTTCAAGAACAACTTTCTTTTCAAATGCAAAATGATAGATTTAAGAAAGAATATATTTGCCTAGTATCTGGTCTCTTAGAGAAAAAGTCTGGTATTATTAACTTACCAATAGCTAGAAAGCCTGGAAGTATTATTGAAAGATGTATTGATAAAAATGGTCAGCCATCTATTACTGAGTTTACTGTATTAAAAGAATTTGATGAATATAGTTTAGTTAAATGTATATTAAAAACTGGCAGAACACACCAAATACGAGTACATTTTAGCTATATTGGTAATCCACTTTTAGGTGATTCGCTATATGGTTCTTCTTCTTCTTTAATTACTAGGCAAGCATTACATAGCTACACAATAGGTTTTATACATCCTATTAACCACAAGTCTTTGAATTTTATTGCACCAATTCCTGAAGATATTGATTTATTAATAAAAAATACCTAGTTTTTTCATCAAATTATGGGCATACATAAAAGCATAAATATTTTTTTACATTGTTAACCTTATCTATGTTATCTTTTTCAATGATATTTTATCCGAGTTTTTGCTTTTTTATTTCACAACCAAAAACACATCATAGTATTTTAAAATATTCTCTAAAATTAGGCAAATCTAATTTGAGAAGTGCTTTTATATACTTATGATGTGTTTCTTCTTATTTCAAATATATATTGGGATCTACTTGGATAGAATCTTTTAATACTTCAAAATGCAAGTGTGCTTCATCAGCTACTTCAAATGCCGCAGTATTTCCAACAGTTCCAATACTTTGACCTTTTTCTACTTTTTCTCCTTCAACAACAAACTCTGAACTTAGTAGATTAGAATATACTGTTTGATATCCGTTTTCATGTTCAATAACTATTGTTAAACCATAGCGAGGGTCATTTTTTATCGTTTTTACTGTTCCTGTTTCTGCTGCTTTCACTACAGTTGTTTTATCTGCTTTTATATCTATACCCAAATGAGTAGTCCATTCTTGCAATGTATTGGAATATACCAAATTGTCTTTTGCATATTCTTTTACAATCTCTCCGTCTACAGGTTTTTCAAAGTTAAGTTCTTTTTGCCCTTCCTTTGTTTCTACTGGCTTATTTGTTTCTTTTTTGTTACTTGTATTATTTGAATTTGTAGCATTTGGTGATTTGCTACTTACAGAATTTTTTGCTTGATTACCAGTATTGTTTGCACTATTTGTATTTGATTGAATTGTAGTGTTATTTGTTGTTTCATTTTTAGCTTCTTCTACTGATTTTCCTATTTCTGTGCTAACACTTGCACTATCAGTATTTTCTAATGTATTAGTAGTATTTTGTAAATTTTCTTCATTTTGCTTTGCGATTTTTTCTAAATTCATTGTTCCATTTTGCACATTATCACTTAATGATTTGCTATAAATAAGCAATCCTACTAATATTACAACTAAAGCAGAAACTCCTATAATAGAATACATTGTTATTTTTTCTTTAATTTTTTTATCATTATTATTTACTCTTCTCTCTCTTCTCATATAATCCTCCTCAAAACTTTTATTAATACAAGTATTTCCTGTTTTGAGGAGATTATACATTATATATTTTAAAATTTATAAATATGTTATTTTTAGTTGTTTTTCATCTTAATTAAAATTTATTATTTTAGTTCAATTAGTTACTTAGATATTAATTCATAACGAGTTTACTTCTTTTATTTCCACACCAGAATAAAAATGATTTATTATTTCTTTATAGTCTTTGCCTTGTTTTGCCATTGCATCAGCACCTGTTTGGCTCATTCCTACACCATGTCCATATCCTTTCACTATAAATTTTATTTTGTCATTTTCTTTTATAATTTCGAAATTGGTAGATTTTAACCCTAATAAAGTTCTTGTTTCAACTCCAGATATTTCATGGTTTCCAAATTTTACTGTTTTAACTCTTCCACTATCTGTATATGTTAAAATTTTTAAGTCATCCTGATTATTAAAGTCTATGTTTATATCAGAATATTTTGTTTTTAATTTTTCTATAAGCTCGTCTTGTGTAAGTTCTATTTCTGATTCATATTGTGTATATCCTTCTTCTCCTGTCGTTTCCACTACTTGCAGATATGGTAATTCTGTTCCTCCCCATACATTTACTGGTAATTCTGTTTTTCCCCCACTATTTGCGTGGAAAAATGCGTTAATCGGCTGATTCTGATATGTTATAATCTGCCCTTGAGTTTCCTTTACACATTTTTGTATTTTTCCCCAATTACTTTCTCTTTTGCTTTCTTCCCATCTAGAAAATCTAGTTTCTTTGTCAACCCACGCTTGGCAGCAAGTTGAATCATCACATATATCGGCATTTTCGTGTTTTTTGTTATTTATTTTATAAATTGTATATGTCCTTGCAACAACGGCTTGTGCTTTTAATGCTTCTTCTGCATAATCTGCTGGCATTTCTGCTGATACTACATTACATAGGTAATCGTCAATGGCCACTTCTTCTACTTCTCCTGTTTTTTTATGTAATAATCTTATTGTTCCATAATTTTTATAATTATATGCATTCTGGCTATCTGTTTCATTTGAAGTTTCTGTAACTTCATTGATGGTATTGGAATTAGAAGATGTTTCTGCTGCTTTTGTATTTGTTTTAGTTAATAGTGCTGGCAAAAGGAAAAAAATTACTATAAATGCTGTAAGATATAAAATTGCTTTTTTCATTTCAAAATTCATTCCTTTCTTTTTTAGCTTAAAGGACACATAATTATGAACTTAATTTTGTTTTCATATTGCTTAATATTTTTCTTTCTATCCTTGATACTTGTACTTGTGTTATTCCAAGTATTTTGGCTACTTGTGATTGTGTTTTTTCCTTATAAAATCTGAGTAAAATTACTTCTTTTTCTCTTTTTTCTAGTCCCCTTATTAAATCTTTTATAACTAATTTATTTGTTATCATTTCTTCTTCGTCTTTTCCTGTAGCAATTTTGTCTTTTAAACTTATGCTGTTTCCATCTTTATGATTAGTATATGATACATTTTCAATCGATTCCACATTCTTAGTTGCTTCTATTGCTAATATTATTTCTTCTTTTCCCACTTTTAGCTCTTTTTCAAGTTCTGTAATTGTTATCTCTTTTCCTTTTTGATTTAAATATTGTTTTTGTATCTCTTTTATTTTTATTCCTAATTCTTTTATACTTCTACTTACTTTTATTGGTCCGTCATCTCTAATATATCTTTTAATTTCTCCTATCATATAAGGAACTGCATATGTGGAAAGTTTTACGTCAAAATTTGTGTCAAATCTTTTTACCGATTTTATAAATCCTATACAACCAATTTGATATAAATCGTCTACTTCATATCCTCTTCCTTGAAATCTTTTTACAATACTCCATATTAAACCGATTATTATCGTTTATTAATTTTTCAAGTTCTTCTTTATTTCCTGACTGGGCTTTTATTATACTTTGATTATCATTTTCGTACATAAATTCAAAATGGCCATAATTAGGCCTTAGCTCCTTATCGTGTATTTAGGTTTTCAAAGGATTAACCCATAAACCATTTATAATTAATGTTAATGATATATATTTCTAGTTCTTGTCTTCTAGTAGCATAAGGAAATCCTCTTCTTCCTTTTCTTCTTTAGGTTGTATTGATTTCGTCATTGTTACTTTTGTCCCCAACCCCAGAACTGATTTTACTTCCATTGAGTCCATAAAGTTTTCTATAATTGTAAAGCCCATTCCAGATCTTTCCAAATTAGGTTTTGTCGTATATAAAGGCTCTTTGGCCTGTTCTATATCTTCAATTCCTTTTCCTTTGTCTAAAATCTCTATTATAATCTTATTTTCTACAATCCACGCTGATATTTTTACAATTCCTGTTTTCTTTTCATATCCATGGATTATTGCATTTGTAACAGCTTCTGATACTGCTGTTTTTATATCAGCCAATTCTTCGATTGTTGGGTCTAATTGTGCTGCAAATGCAGCAACTGTTAGCCTTGCAAATGCTTCGTTTGACGATTTACTAACAAATTCTAATTTCATTTCATTTTCAATATTTTTATTATTTAACATACTTTTTTCCTTATATATTTATTTGGGTTTTAAGTTCCCATAAACTTTTAATTTTTCTTTTATTTTCTAGCACCCTGAATTAAATTCTAACTTCTGTACATTATCAATCTCTATTTATCTTTATAAATCTACTGTTGGTATTAGTTTTAAAATACCACTCATATCAAAAATTCTTCTTACACTCTGTGTTAAATTACTAAGTTCTAACTTTGCACCTATCATATTTGCAAATTTATATCTTCCAATTATTAAGCCGATTCCGGCACTATCCATAAAAGTAACACAATCAAAATCAAATATAATTTTTTTAGGCATATATCTCTCAATTTCATAATCTGCTTTCCTCCTTATATTTTGTACATTATGGTCATCAATTTCGTCAGTAATTTTTAAGATTAACAGCTTGTCCTTATCATAAAATTTCGATTCCACTTTACACTCATCCCTTTCTTTAGTATAAAATTCAACTTTATCTTAGTTATGTTTTGTTGTGTTTATTATAGTATTAATTCCAGTATTTTCCAAGAGTAAAAATTAGGAAGTTTTGTCGTTTCTTAAGAAGTTTTCGACAATTTATTTCATTTAGTAAAAATTACTAATCAATTAAATATAGAGTTTTGTGCTAATCCTTTTAATTTTATCCATAAAAAAACATTTTGATAAATTTCTTTATCAAAATGCTTTTTTACTTATTCTTCATATTCAGCTAATTTTGTTTCTACTTTGTTTAGCATTTCTTTATAATTTGCTAATTTTTTTTGTTCTTCTTCAACTTTAGCTTTTGGAGCTTTATTTACAAATCCAGGGTTGGATAGCATTTTTTCACATCTTGCAATTTCGCTTTCCATTTTTGCTTTTTCTTGTGATAATCTTTCGATTTCTTCTTTTACGTCAATTAACCCTTCTAATGATACATATACTTCTAATCCTTCTGTAATGATGTTTATTGTATTTTTCCCAACTCCTTCATTATTTTCTTTTATTGTTATTTTGCTTCCAAATCCTAATTTTAATAATATTGGAGCTAATTCTTTTAATTTTTTGGTTAATTCTTTAACATTTTTAGTTGGCACAAGTATTATTTCTGATTTTTTGCTTGGATGTATATTTTTATTAGCTCTAATGTTTCTAATTTCTACAATTACTTGTTTTATTTTTTCTATTATTTCTTCACGATTTAAGTTGTCATTTTCTTTTGGCCAATCTGATACCATTAGTTCTTTGTCATCATATTTCACTAAATTATCATATATTTCTGATGTTATAAATGGCATAAATGGGTGTAATAATTTCATTGTTGTTCTAAATACATAGTCTAACACATAGCTTACTCGTACTTTTTCTAATTGGTCTTCACTATATAATCTTGATTTTACCATTTCTATATACCAATCACAGAATTCATTCCATATAAATCCATATATATTATCTAATGCAACACCTAAGTCGTAGTTCTCTATATTTTTTGTTATATCTGCAACTAGTTTATTTAATTTACTTATTATCCATTTATCTTCAAGTTTTAATGCACCATCTTTATATGTGTTTCCATCAAAATTTTCTTGTGCAAATTTTATAATTTCTTTTTCTTCTGGTCTATTCATTATTATAAACTTAGCTGCATTCCAGATTTTGTTTGCAAAGTTTGATGCTTGTTCTAATTTTTCTGGCATATATCTTATGTCATTTCCCATTGTAGTTCCAGATAATACAGAAAACCTCATACTATCTGCTCCATATTGTTCTATTACTTCTATTGGGTCTACGCCATTTCCTAATGTTTTTGACATCTTTCTTCCTTGGCTATCACGTACAATTCCATGAATTAATACATCACTAAATGGTTTTTCCTTCATTGCATATAATCCTGAAAATACCATTCTCGCAACCCAGAAGAAAATTATATCATATCCAGTTACTAATACATTTGTTGGATAAAATGTTTTTAAATCTTCTGCATCTTTATTTGGCCAACCTAATGTAGAGAATGGCCATAATGCTGAACTAAACCATGTATCTAATGTATCTGGGTCTTGATGTAATTTAGTACTTCCACATTTTTCACATTTTTCTGGTTCTGTTTTAGAAACGTTTATATGTCCACATTCTTCACAATAATATGCTGGTATTCTGTGTCCCCACCATAATTGTCTTGATATACACCAATCTTGAATGTTTTCCATCCAGTTAAAATATGTTTTTTCATATCTTTTGGGAACAAATTTTACATCATCATTTCTTACTGCTTTAATTGCAGGTTCCGCTAATTCTTTCATTTTTACAAACCATTGCTCTGAAATTCTTGGTTCTATTGTTGTTTTACATCTTTCGCATTTACCTACATTATGTGTATAATCTTCTATTGAAACTAATGCACCTAATTCTTTTAGTTTTTCTACTATTATAGGTCTTGCTTCAATTGCTGTCATTCCTTGTACTTCTGGCATTAAGTCTCTCATTATTGTTTTTTGGTCAAATACTTCTATAAATTCTAGATTATGCCTTTTTCCTGCTTGATAATCATTTGGATCATGTGATGGTGTAATTTTTACACATCCTGTTCCAAATTCTGTTTCTACAAATTCGTCTGCTATTATTGGTATTTCTCTATTTACTATTGGTAATATACATGTTTTGCCTACGATATCTTTATATCTTTCATCATTTGGATTTACTGCAACTGCTGTATCTCCTAACATTGTTTCAGGTCTTGTTGTTGCAACTTCTACAAATCTTTCTTCTCCTTTTATTTGATATCTTAGATGCCATAAATGTGATGCTTCTTCTTTGTATTCAACTTCTGCATCTGATATTGCTGTGTTACAATTTGGGCACCAATTTACCATTCTTGTTCCTTTATAGATATAACCTTGATTATATAAATTTATAAATTCTTCTAAAACAGCATCAGATAATCCTTCGTCTAATGTAAACCTACGTCTATCCCAATCACAAGAACATCCTAATTTACGTTGTTGTTCTTGTATTGTTCCACCATATAATTTAGTCCAATCCCAAGCTTCTTCTAGGAATTTTTCTCTTCCTATTTCTTGTTTTGTTTTTCCTTCTGATTTTAGTTTTTGAACAACTTTCATTTCTGTTGATATTGATGCGTGGTCTGAGCCTGGTAACCATAGAGTATTATATCCTTGCATTCTTTTAAAACGAATTAGTATATCTTGTATTGTTCCATCTAATGCGTGTCCCATATGTAATTTTCCAGTTACATTTGGAGGAGGCATCATTATACAATAACTTTCTTTTGTTTTGTCCATACTTGGTTTAAAATATCCTGATTTTTCCCAGTGTTCATATAACTTGTCTTCAAAATCTTTTGGGTTGTACTTATCGTTTAACATATTATTCCTCCTAAATTGCTACTTTTAATAGTCATATTCTCTTAAATTATTTATATTGGTAATAAGTAATTGGTTGCTTTTATCTGTTTTTAATGAATCTAAACTCATATTTATTGTATAATTCTTAGATTTATTTGTTGCTGTAACATCACTTTTTAAAGATTCTTCATCTTGAATCATTGTATATTCGTTTGTATCATAATTGTATAGTTCTACGTTTGTTTTATAGTTAACTATAGCATATGATAGTGCTGGCAATTCATAATCTTTGTTTCCAACTGTAATTGTTGTGTCATCTAAGAAGAAGTATAAATCATTTCCATCAAATAAAAATCCGTTATCAATATCTTTTGTTTTTGAACTATTTAATTTTTTTAGTTTTATCTTATTGTTTTCTTCTATTACATTTGTAAATTTATTCAATTTATATGTTCCACTATCAGGTACTACTAATTCCATTTCTTTTGGTAGTAGGCTTTTTCCTAATATATCTTTATAATACATTGGTGTTGAATCTAAATATACAACTTGACCATCTTCTAGAATTAATTGAGTTTCATCATCTTTTTGTACAACATCCATTTTTCCAGAATATTCTTGTTCTATTCCATTAAAATATTGATAATATGTTTGTCCTGATAAATCATAACGTTCTGTTTTTATTACCAATATGTCTAAAATTTTGTAAATTACTAGTGCAAGCAATATTGCAACAATTATTACTGCAACTCTTAAAGCTTTTTCATTTTTTACACCCTTTCCATTTACAGGATTTCTTTTTGGTTGTTGTTCCATAATCTAATTCGTTCCTTTCGCTATTTTCTTTGATTCTTTTTTAAAGTTTTTAGCCACTCTATCTTCTGCTATCATATTTATATTTCTAAACATTAAGTATATTGAAAGTATTAATTCAAATACAACTAAACAAATTTTTATTCCCATTACTACATTCATGTATTCCACTTCTATCATATAGCTATTTATTAAATAGATTAGATATATAACTAAAGCTTGTATTGATGTATACATGACCTCATATATTAATCTTTTAATTTCGCAAATAACATATATAATTGTAAGTACTGCAAGCATTGTTATACATAACCACACCATTAGTTCGTCTGTTACTATTGTAGCATAAAAAACTAAAAATGTCTTTAATACTATTATAGATATTTTTAAAATATCCACACTTGTAGTTTTTAAAAATAATCCATAAATAAATATTTTCATTTTTTTATTTTGTTTAAAGTTTTTTATCGAACCATAGGCAATTATTCCAAGTACAAATGTTAGTATTAAGAATGATATTAATAAATTTCTACTTTCAACCATATAATATAATACTAATTCCATCTTATCCCACCTAATCTGCATAAAACAAATTAAATTTGTTATGTTTATGCATAAAATATCCTTGTACTTTTTCCATATTTATATCTTCTTTTTCTCTTCCTATTTGTATTGAACCTTGTACTTCTCCTATAATTGGCAAATAATCTCTCATTATAATCAAGTTATATTTTAAACTTTTAATTTTAATAAATTTCACATCATCATATTGTTTTACATCTCCGCCAATATTAAGTAATTGTACTGTGATATTTTCCATTTCTTCAGATTCTCTAATTTCTTCTTCGATTTCGTTATTATCCTTCATTCAAACTACCCCTATATAATAAACTACTTTCATCAACATCATCATATTTTCCATCCAATATATCTTGAACATCATTTAATGTATCTTTTATATTTACCATTTTTCCTGGTTTTCCAGTATAGTTTTCTGAAACAAATAATGGTTGTGTAAAATAATTTCTTAATTTTCTTGAACGGTAAAATATCATTTTATCTTCATCTGATAGTTCGTCAATACCTAATACTGCAATAATTTCTTCTAGTTCTTCATACCTTGTTAAATATGCTAATGTTTGTTTTACTAATTTATAATGTTTAGGGCCTACTTTATATGGGTCAATTGCTTTACTTGTTGACCTAAATACATTTATTGCTGGATACAAACCTTTTTCTGCAATTTTTCTGTCTAACACAATTTGACCATCTAGGTGTGTCATTATTGATTGAACAGCATCATCATTTATATCATCTGCTGGTATATATATTGCTTGGAACGATGTAATTGACCCCTGATCTGTTGAGTTTATTCTTTCTTCTATTTCGTTTATGTCAGAAACCATTGTGGTTGGATATCCATTTTCTATTGGAATTCTTTTTAATTCTGTTGAAATTTCTGATTGTGCTTGTATAAATCTATATATATTATCTATAAATAATAATACATCTTGATTTTTCTCATCTCTTAAATATTCCGCTAAAGTCAATCCACTATATACTGCTTTAGAACGAGAACAAGAGCTATCTCCCATTTGACCAAATACCATTGACATTTTATCTAATAAATTAGATTCTTTCATTTCTTGATATAATTCTTGTCCTTCACGAGAACGTTCTCCAACTCCTACAAAAACGGCATTTGAATTGAATTTTTTGTATATATTATTTATAAGTTCTTTTATTAGCACTGTTTTTCCTACACCAGCACCACCTATTAATCCCATTTTATATCCTTTTTGTAATGGTGCAAAAAAATCTATAACTTTTATTCCAGTCCAAAGAACTTCTCCATTTATATCAATTTCTTTTATTGATAATTTTTTGTCATATACATTTCTAGTTTTGTGAACTTTTATTTTGCTTCCATCTATTGGATCTCCATATGAGCTAAACATTTTTCCCAATATTTTATCAGAATATTCTATCTGCAATCCTCCTTCTTTACGGTATAAATCTATTCCTTTTTTTACACCGTTAACACTTTCAAAAGGTATTGCTAAAGCCATATTGTAATCCATTTCTACAACTTCAAACCTATGTGTGTATTTTTCTTCATCTTCATAATATAAAATATCTTTAATTTCTACATCATTACTACTAAGTAATACTTTTACATTTAAGTCAGATACACTAATAATTTTTCCAACACTAGTTTCTTCTTTCATATGTTTCTTTCCTCTCTTCTCTAAAATAAATTTAACTATTTAAATTTATTTTATTGATATTATCTAGCTGTTTTTTTAGACTTTTCATTTGTTTTTGTTTTCTTTCTACTCTTTGTTTTTCTTCTTCAATTTCATCTATTTTTTTTAGTGATTCTTTAGTTATCATTTGTCTCATTATATTTTCTGACGCATAACTATTTTCTACTGCCACTTTTACCTCATATCCTAAATATAGAGTAATTATATTTAATAATATACTATTTATATTTCCCTCTACTGCAAAGTCATCATTATATTTTTCATTTTTGTTATCAGTTTTTTCAAGTGGTAAAATCTGTCGTTTTACACGTTCTATTCTACTAACATTATAATAATGGTTATATATAAGATTTATTGATTTATATTTTTTATCTCTAATACTATTGAACATTATTTCATTCATTTGTAATGTCTGCTCAAAATATTCATCTTTTGACATTGATGCTATTACATTTTCATATGCATCTTCTTGAATTATCTTTTTTCCTATTATTATTTTGTCATTTACTTTGTCTTGTCTTAATACTTCATGTATATTTGAATTAAAACTTCCACAAAATCCTAAATCATTAGCTATGTATATATTTAGGTCTGTTCCTTTGTCATTCATTTTTATCATTTTTTTATCAAGTATTAAATTTTTATTATTTAATATATTGTCAATAAATTCTCTAACTGCTTTTTCATATCCTGTATATTTTTCTGCCTTTCTTTTTGATGAATCAACTCTTAGAAGGGAATAAAAATTCATTACTTTAACAACACTTTTTATTCTCATTTTACACCTCTTATTTTATAGTAAATTATTCTCCAAAATCTTCAAATCTATCCAAGATTTCTTCACTTGTAAATGGTTCGAACTTTTCTTGTCTAAGTAGCATTTCTATTTTTTTACCTTCTTTTAATTTTTCTTTTAAATCTTCACTTAATTCATCTGTATTTGCTAATTCATATACATCTTTAGTTTCTAAGTAATTTAAAAGTTTCAACCTTACAGCTGCACCTATTTTCTTTATTCTAGGCGTTTGCACTGCCCCACCTAGTCTTGATACTGAAATTCCATAATCAATAGCAGGTTTTTGCCCTTTTAAAAATGCTTTATTAGATAAAACTATTTGCCCATCTGTTATTGATATAATATTAGTAGATATATAATCTGTAATATCTCCGCCTTTTGTTTCAACAATTGGAAGCACTGTTATTGAACCACCATTTTTATGTTGACACCCTTTTTCTAATAATCTTGAATGTGTGTAAAATATATCTGCCGGATATGCTTCTCTACCAGGAGTTTTATTAGATACTAAACTTATTTCTCTGTATACTTCTGCGTGTTTTTTTAGGTCATCTATTACAACTAATACATCTTTTTTCTTTTTCATATATTCTTCTGCAATTGACATACCTACATATGGAATAAGACTAATTACAGGTGTTTTGTTATCATTTGTTGCAACTACCATTATAGTATAGGAAAGAGCATTACGCTTTAATAATTCATTATAAATAGTTTTTATTTCTTTTTTAGTTTTTCCAACTGCTACATAAATACATATTACTTGTCCATTTTCTTGTTTAACACGACCTTGATTTACTATTGTGTCTAACGCAATTTGTGTTTTTCCAGTTTTTTTGTCTCCTATAATTAACTGTCTTTGTCCTTTTCCTATTGGATATATTAGGTCTATTCCTGCAATTCCGGTTTGTAATGGTCTACATACAGAGGTTCTATCCATAATTGGTACATTTGGCTTTTCTATGTCTATATAACTAAATTTTTCAAATGGTTTTCCAGACAGTTGGTCTACTCCAAATATATCTACCATTCTGCCCATAGCATCCTCTGAAAAAACAGCTTTAAATATTTCTCCAGTAGAATTAACTATATCTCCAATTTCTATTTTCTTATCTTCTTTTACTATAGCTATAATTACAGAATTTTCATATATTGCATTTACATATCCCATTCCTTTTCCCATAATCATAACTTTTTCAAAGTACATTACATTTTCTAGTCCTGATACTTCTACTATGTAATCTTTTATCTTTATAACCTTTCCGGAATCAAAAATATTATTTTTAGTTTTTATTTTTGAAACTTTTTCATTTACAAGGTTTGTTATATGTGTATCCATTGTATTTTTCCTTCCTTACTTATATACTATAATCATAAATTTTATTTCTATATTTAATAATTATACCTTCAGACATATTATTATATTGCTTGTTTACTATATTTTTATCTATATCTTCATACTTTTTGTCTAATACATTTGTATATATATATACAGTTGGGTCTATTTCTTCTGTTCTGTCGTCTATATATTTTACTAAAGTTTCTACACTAAAATTAGGGTATTCTGAAAGTTCTTTAAGTTTAACTAACTTCTTTTCTGTAGCAGTTAGCGCTTCCTCTAGCAATTCTTTTTGTTCTTTTTTGTCAAGTGTTAAACAGCCATAAATTGTATCTTGGTCAAATTTTCCTCTTAATTTTTTCAGTGCTTTGTACTCTTTTTCTTCTTTTAAATTTTTATGTTTAGCTATGAAATCTTTTATAATTTTTTCATTATTAATTGTAAATGCTTGTCTTACTTCTTTATAATTATTAAAAAACTGTGTTTCTCTGTAATCAGGTACATTTAGATTATAATTAATTTGTTCATTTGTTTCTCTTCGTAAAAGTATATCTTCATCTTTTTCATATTTTTTTTGATGTTTTTCATTCTTATGTATTTCTTCGTTAAATTCTTCGTCGTCATCAGTACTTTTTAAGATATTTTTGTTTGATTCTTCTAATTGAGTTATTTCTGCTTTAATCTTCTCTAATTTATCTTGCTTTTCTTCTAAAATATAATCATACCCTTGCATTTTATTAACAAAGTATTTTTTTGCATTGTCATCCATCCTTCTTATTATATTTCTAAAAAGGATGAATATAAATGCAAGCATTATTACAATTAATATTACTGCTGCAATTACTAAACTGGTCATAATGCGTTTCCTTTCTCTTTACACTTTTATGCTATTAATGGATTATAGAATAATAGTAAAAATGTAAATGCAAATAATATTAATAAAAATATTGCTAATACTATTAGAATTGTCATTACACTGTGTACTATATCGCTTTTGGTTTCTGGATTTCTTCCTACTGCCTCTGCTACCTTAGAGCCTAATATTCCCATTCCTATTCCCATTCCTAAAAATGCCATTCCTAACATTATTCCTATACAATATAATGATGCTACAAGTATATCTCCATTGTTCATTTTTTATTCCCCTTTCTTAATAATTAACTATTTTTGCTGCTAAATTTGATGCTACATCTATTCCACTAAATTTTGTGTTTTCCAGTTGAATTTTTATTGTACTATTTTTCATTTTATATTCTTTTGGTATTGTAAATTCTCCAATATAACCAATTGCAGCTGCTTTTTCTAGCTGTTCACTTGTTAACTCTGTTTCTGTATATTTATTGTCATTTAAATACATTACTAATTTTGCTCCTGAATCATATACAAAATTACTATCTAAGTTCAAGTTGTAATATACTTCAGTTGTAGATACTCTAGTTATAGATAAATTTTCTGTTGGCGTTTTTGTTCTAATCATCATTGTATCTTCGACTTGTTCATCTACTCTAGAATCTGCATATATTACTTTATATCCAATTTGTACTGAATAATTTGTACTTGGTGTTAAGCCTTCTATTCTGTATGTTGTTCCATTTTTATCTAATGCTATATTATATGATTTAGCTCCATCTGATACAATCGCATATACAACATTATATTTGCCTTCTGGGTCTGTTACTTTATAATTAATATCCATATATGTTGTTCCTGCAGATAATGTATTTAAAGAAATACTTTTGTTTAATTCTTGATTATTTTTCTTTCCTGAGTTTCCATTATAAATACTTTGAAAACCAGATGCTACTTTTTGTATCCAATCATTTAATGAATTTGTCCAAGAATTGTCTTGTGTTCCACCATTTCCATTGCTTTCATTATTTACATTATTATTTGTGTTTTGCTGTATAACAGTTGTTGAAGAACCTTGATTTTTTTGATTTATCGCAACATTTTCTCTTGTGTTTGATGTTGCTGTTGTTCCGCTTTGTCCCTCTGTTCTAGCAATTTCTGTAGTTGCTGTGTTTTGCTCGTTTGTTGTATTTTCCTTTTCTTGTTTTATATATTCATTTGTACTTCCTATAATCTTTTTCAAATCTATATTTTCGTTATTATATACTAAAGACTCATTTGCTACATCAAAACTAAATTCATCTGTACTTATTATCATTTCATTTATTGTTTTTGCATTAATTTCATTATTTAATAACAATGCATTTCCAAGTTTATCTATTATTACCATTAAATAATTTTGTGTAGAAAGTGACCCCGTATCATTTATTATATTTTTTGCCACTATTAAATATTTTCTATCATCTATCTTGTAAAATTGACTTTCATTTGAATTATTTATTGTATTATGATCTGTTAGTTTATTAATTGCTCCACCTTTTTGAACCTGATAAAAATTTCCAAATAATTCTAATGATTTTCTATTTTTATCAAATGAAACAGCATAATTTCCTAAATTATATTCTTTTTTTGTAGTATTTTCTTTTAAATAATAATTACCTGTCCACTTTTTAGCTATTGTTGACTCGTTAGCTAATTCTATATAATTATAATCTTTATCATATATACTTGCTGTGCTTGGCACGGAATATTCTTCTTTGTCAGTTCTTAATACTATCATTACCGCTATGCATAATATGGCTAATATGCTGATTATTACAAATGTAAACATTGCAAATTTGGCTTTATTTCCTGCTGTTAAATTTCTCAAAAGGGCATCACCTCCTACCTTTTCTTATTTTTATTGTTGTTCTTTTATAAATGTTGTATCAACTTGTCCTACCAAAACGTCTCCTACATATAGGTTTAGTTTTATAGTATATGTTGATGTTTCTGTAAAATCTACTGGCAATTCTGTTTTAAAGTATATTACATTTTGATCTTGACTTGTAGATGTCCATTCTGGTTTATATGTTCCTGTCTGACTATAGTTGTTGTTCAAATTATATACTGTATAATCTATTCTATTAATTTTTTTGATGTTATAGTAACTATCATAGAAACGTATTTCACATTTATTTCCATTTGGCACTAATGTTGCACTACCAATTGCAACATCTTGATCATTAGAAATAGCTTTCAATGTATATTTTTCTGTATGATTTTCTAAATCTTTTCCATTATTATTTTTGTCATATTTTAACTCTAATTTAGCGATATAGTTATATGTATAGTCTGTATCTTGAGATTGTACATATATTGTATAATTTGTTGCATTTTCTTTTAAATTTAATTTTTTTCCTGTTATGTTATTTCCACCTTGACTTTTGTCATATGTGTTTACTTCTACCGCTTTATCTACATTATCTTTGTATTTATATATTCGCAAAGTATATTCACCCCAATCGGTTCCACTAATTAATGCATCTTGATCTTTTATTGACACTGTTGTTCTTAGTACTTTGCTATCATTTGTTAATTGTTTTCTTTCCATCTTCAAACCAATAGATGGGTTTTGAAGAGATTTTACATTAAATTCTCCTACTTCACTATCAATTTCATATTCTTGAGTTCCATTAATTATAACTATTGGTGTTATTTTTAATACATAGTCATCACCCATTGTAAATGGATTACTGTCTGGACTTATTTTTACTTGTTCTTTTACGCTATCAAATTTTTGATTGTCCATTCCCTTTGTATTAGATACAACTAAACTTCCATCAACAATTTTATATTCAGCTTGCTCATCTGCCTTTTGTATATTCGCATCTGAAAGATTAATTTTTGTTGTTCCATCTTTCTTGTAAAATGTATATTTAGTCTTAGCATACATTGTTGATCTATCATTATTTACATTATACGAGATATTTAAATATTTATTTTTGTAATTTCGTGCCTCATACTCTACATTTACATTTTCAATTCCAATTGTTGCTAATGTTTCAAATGAATAAACTTTTCCTATTTCTCCAGAATCTTTATCATATAAATATACATATGCATTATTATCTAAATATTTAAATCTTATATAATAATATTCTGCTGGTGCTAAATTATCTAATGTGATATTTGACATTTGGTTTGGATCTATTTCTTTTGTTTGTGCTGAATTCCAGTTTGGCGCTGCATTCGCATCTTTTGAATGCCATATTTCCATTGTAAGTCCATTAACAGAAACATTTACTGGATTAATTATAGTTGCACTTACATTAGCAGTTGATATTGTTGTTGTAATATTATTCATTTTTAAGCCTAGACGAATTGTATGAATGTTTATTTTATGTTCGGTTCCGTTATCTATGTCTTTAGCCATAATTTGCTTTTGAACTAGTATGTTGTTATTTTGTTTAAATCCTTCTTCCGAATATTGTAAATCTACTGTTTTTCCATTTTCATTGTTGTTTATGCTTTTTAAATCTTTCAAACCTAATTGGGCATTTTCATTGTTGGTATAAAATTTGTATTCATATATATTACCATTTATATTGTTATCTTCAACAAAGTTTGTGCCATCTAATCTCATATACGTATTTTCTGAATTTGCATATGTTGCATATTGACTTTCTTCTGTTAAATATCCTATTCTGCCATTGTCATAGTATACTTTTACTTTTAAAGTTATGTCTCTTCCTGTAAATCTACCTACGTTTTCGCTTGTTAGCAACTGTAATAAATCTACTTTTAAATAGTTTCCATTATCTGTGTCTAATTTTAGCAATTCAGTAGTCAACTGCTCTTGTCCATTATCTAATGTAACTTGCGCTGCAGCCACTCTATTTAAATCATTTCCAGTTAATTGAACAATTACGCTGTTAGGATTATTTGCATCATTGTAAACTATATTTTCAATACTTATATTTTTGCAATCCACAATTCCCTCAAATTTTTGCTTAATCAATTCTTTTAGAGTATATGCTGTTGTTTGTGCTTTGTTTAAATTTCTTGTATAACCAATTTGATATACCGTATTTGCTGATAATGTTCCTATTATTGTTTCATGTGTTTCTCCATCTGTTCTAACTTCTATGTTAGAGCTTTGAGTTGTTCCATTTACTAATAAACTTAAGTATCCATATTCTGTCGTACTGTGTGCTGGATAATATAGTGCTTTATCTGGATCTGTACATGAATATACATATGTTATTGTTGTTTCATTTGATGTTTTAGGATACATTACAAAATTAGGTTCTTGTTTATTTGGATATAATATTTCTGTTTTTAAGCTTTGATTATCATACTTGTTTTTCTCATCGCTTTTACAGGTTGGCCATACCAATTCATTTCCTTCTGTGTCTTGATATGTTACTGTATATGAGAAGTAATATGCATTTCCTCTATGTAAACCTGTTGTATTATCCGATTTTGTTGAGTCTATTGTTCCTTCTTTTAGTTCAAATGTTGCAGATGGTGCTTTTTCTTGATTTATAAAATTAGCGGTTTTTATAAGCTGATTTCCATTTCCGTCTAGTACTGGGCTTCCATCTTTATCCCAAGCATAATATGTTATATATTTTGCTGTTAATGATCCAGTATTTGCGAAGCTTGTATTTACATAATATCCAACATATGTGCTATTACTTAGATTTTCATCTTTAGCAATTCCGTATTTTGTTGCATTTTCATTTGTTATAGCTGTTGCTTGTAATTTTTTATATTCATCTGGAACATCAACTACTGTTCCTTTTCCTTTTACTATAATATATGCAGCTGAATATGTTTCTGCTGTTTTCGAGTCTGTATATGTTGTGTTTCCTGTATTATCATCTTCGTCTTCTGCTGATTGTATAGGTATCTTATTAGTATATGTTGTTCCATCCACTGTTGCTGTTACAACAACTTGATAGTTTAGTTCTGTATAGCTTGATTCCTTTCCTCCTCCAATAAATGAAGGTGTTACTACTAATTCATTATTAAAGAATAAATCTTGCATACTATTTACTTGTTTTCCACCTTTTACATTGCTTAAGCAAGATGTAAAATTGTTTGCTGTTATTGTTCTACTCCAATGTTTGTATTCACCTGTGTTTATATCTCCTGAACCTTCATATAGCATAAGGTTTACACTAGATAACCCTTCTTTAGCTACCTCATCTCCTTGTAAGCTTAAATCTACTGTGAATGAATTTGTCGGAATATTACTTGTTGTCATTTTTGCTGATACAGGCTGATATGAACCTGTTGTTACTATTGCACTACCTATATGAGCATTTTTATAATCACCATTTTCATCTTTTAAATTTACTGTTCCATATGCTGCAAATGTATATGAGGTTTCTGCTTTTAGTCCTTTTTTATTGCTACCTTTTTCACCTAAGTCTACCCATATTTTTATTACTTCGTTTCCATCTGTATCTGTTGTTCTCTCATCAGCTGTCAATCCTGTTCTTTTTACATAAACTTCTCCTTCGTCTACATCGCTGTAATATGTTATTGTCAAAGGATTGTTTTGATCTACTGTAATTGTTCCATCATTATCTACTATGTATAGCCACCCTCTTATTTCTGTTGGCGGATAGTCACTATCAACTCTTTCAAATTTCACACTTGGAAATGTTGATCCATTTAATGTAAATACTCCACACATTGGACTCTCTATATCTACATATTTTTCGTTATCATATGTTGTAGCAATTACTTTAAATCCATAGTATTGTCCTTTTACTACTCCACTATCACTTGAATCATCATTTACCGGAATGGTAATTTCTTTATTTGTTGTGTCTTTTTGATATACTACATTTGTTGTATCATAATCTAATGTAGTTTTTCCATTTTCATCTCTAATTTGAGTATATTTGTACATTACGTATTTATAACTCTGTATTGCCCCATTGTCATCTGTTACATCATTTATATATAATGTAAATGTTCCATTTCTTTTATTTACTGCATAGTTTAGTTTATTAATACTTGCAGTAGTTTTTAATGTTTTACATTTTAAATCTTTATTCCAATTGTCTCCATCTTGTATTATTCCATTATAACTTATATTAGTAAGTCTTACTGTATAATCAGTGTCTGCTGTTAAACCATCAAAGGTCACATTTTCTTCAGCTCCATTATTCTTAATGGTTTGTTTTCTGTTTGGTATTTCATTTCCATTACTATCTAATAATGCCACATCAGCACTATCAATCAATTTGTCCGCAAAATTAATGTTAAATGCTAGTGAATTATTAGTATATGAGTCTTTTGTTAACTCAACTCCTGCTGTTGATGTTACAAATGTTTTATATAAAAAGTCTTTTGTATAATTTTTTTCATTTACTACATATGTTGCACTTGCTGTTATTGTATAACTTGTATCTGGTGCTAATGTTTCTATATTAATAGGAATTTTAAAAGTTCCATATGGTTGTGTATCTGTGTAGACAACTTTTCCTGTTGAATTATTGGTTATTTTAATATTTATATTATCATTTTTTGATAATGTATCATCATCGTCTTTTATTTGTAATTCAGCCTGAATTCCTACTGCTGTTACTTCAAGATTCTCTAGTTTAAATTTAGGCTCTTTTGCTGCAACTGTTTCATCTACTTTATTTTCATTTTCATCAACATATTCATACATAATATCTGGGGTTATAATATTAATTGTATTTTGTGTTCCATTTGTAGTTGATTGTGTTGTTGTGTTTGTCGTTACAGTTGTATTTGTTTGTGAATTATTACCAGCATTAGTTGTGTTATTTCCAGCACCATTTTCATTTTTGTTGTTATTGCTATTACCAGTATTCGTTCCATTTGCTTGTGTGTTTGTTTCGTTTGCTGCATTTGTTGTGTTTTCAGTATTATTTTCATCCTTGTTTTCAGTTTCTTGTTTATTTAAATCAACTAATGTAACATTATCATTTGAGTTTATAACCATATCTTCTAAAGACATTTTATTAACATCGTTTTGGCTTACTATTTTAGTTCCTAAATTAAGTTTTATTCCATCACCTATGTCTATATATGAATTTGATGATATTGTTTGTGAATTAAAATCTTGATTATATATGCTAACCACTTCATTATCTGAATATTGTAGTTCAATATATCCATCAGCCTCTTTTGTTACACCATTATTTAATGTTGCTGTTAATTTATTTCCTAAAACGATATATTTATTGGCTGAAATTTTCCAAATTGCTTGTTCAAATTGTAAATCAGAATCTAAATTTCTAACACTATATCTATTTGAAATTTTTTTAATTTCTTTATTAGCTGATACATTATAATATACTATCGGATTGTCATTTATTTTGCTTAAATCAAGTAATACACTGTCTTGTAGTGCTTCAATATTTCCGCTATTATAATGTACAAAATTATCGTCACCTAAAGTTACTTTTTCTCCTTCTGTATCATGAAATATTATTTGATTATTATATGATGATGTATATTTTTCGTTTTGTCCAAAATAATATCTACTTGTTGTACCATTTAATATGTATCCTGGTTCACTAAATGTCATCTTTTTTTCTTCTGAAATGTGTACTACATTGTATATTAATGCAGCACCTAATATTATTCCTATACTCATAAAAAACAATATATATTTTTTCATAAATTTTCTCCCTTTAAAATATGCTACTTAAAAATGCACTTATTCCTTATTAGTCTAGCATATAACAGTATTTTTTTCAACAAATTTTTTAGGATATTTTTGAATTTTTTTCTGTTTTCTTTTCAAAACACAAACATTCGTTGTTTTACAGCTTTTGTTACATTTTTATGACATTTTTGTTACATAAAAAACGATAGATATTACTATCTACCGCTCTTTCTCTTAGTTATCCTTTCTTGTTTTTCCGTACCATATTATTAATATTGTACATACTGAAAGAATTATTATTACAATTACTATTATTCCAACATCTTTAACTTTTGACATACTAGATGATACATTTGTATAATATGATATCAGGTCTTTATTATTATTTATTTTATCATTTTCGCTTTGGGTCTTTGCTGAATCTGATTTCGTTAATTCTGCTGTACTGTATATCTTATAACTTTGCGTACTTGCATCATAAACTGTTACATATTTGTTATCAATTTGATTATTAGCACTTATATTTTCGCTATTTACACTTGACGTGCTTTGACTATTAGTTGTTTCGCTAGTTTCTTTATTATTGCTATCAATATTTTGGTTGATATTGTTATTGCTATTGTCATAGCCATTAGCTGTTTCATTATTTCCTTGATTACTTGCTGTTTCATTGCTTTTTATTGTGTTATTATTAGTTTTGTTGCCAGCTTCATCTATAGAAACTTTTTCTAATTTATCTGTTAATTTTTGTGCTGCTACATAATCTGCCTTTTTCATATTATACATCATTTTGCTTACATTGAAGTTGCTTGTTATATAGTCAGTTAAGCTTATGTTTTGAGCTTTTAAATTATTATCATATACTTCTTCACCTGTTATATAGTTAAATCCATATACTTTTCCAGTTTTATAATATACTAGAACAATATTGTTTTTGTCTGATATATTATTTGTCATTGCAATAATTCCCTTATTTTTAAAGTTTGCTGGATAATTGATTTTTGTTAACAAATCATACATAATTCCATCTGTTCCAAGAACTGTTTCATATTGATTGTCATTGTATGAGTCGATTATTACTGCACCTTCTTTAGTTTTCATTTGTCCATCTACTGCATACATATATCCATTTTTCACAAATATTTGTTGGTCTTTATATGTATTCGAATTTGTTATTGAACAATGTGCAAATGTTTGTATTGTTTGTCCATTTACTTTACATTCAGCTATAGGTATTGCTTCTTTTAACAGTTCTATATTAGCATTATTTTCTGTATTGTTCATTGTAGTTATATCACATATATTTCCATTTTCTAGTAATGCCTGATTTTTATATAAGTTCACATATTTTCCTGATAATGTTCTCTTATTTGAATTAATTGTGTTATCTTTTAAATATAAGTATTCGTCACCATTTATTGAAAGTAAATTTCTTACTTCTTCTGGTTTTATTTCCTTTTTGCTAGAATAATCTGTATTATATAATGTTATTGTTATTGGTGTTTTATAATCATATTTTAATGTATATACTTTTTGAGTTATACTTACTGGTTCTCCAATAGTAGTATCTGATGTTTCTATTTTGAATTTTGCGCTACTATTTATATTGCTAAATTCAATATTTATTTTATCCACGTCTATTGCATATACATACATCTCAGGTAATTCTTCAACCTCATCAAATATGCTACAAGCCATCACTACCATTTGTTCACTATAATCATCAAGAGCTTGTGCACTCGTAAATTCTTGCGTTCTTGTTGGTATACTTACTAATTTTTGAGATATATTTAACTCGCTAGAGCTCCAATATAGGTTTGCACTATAACTTGTTTTTAAAATTGGAAAATATCCATTATTATATGTATATCTTGCATATCCAAAGTTTAGTCCTTTGTTTCCAATTGTTTTACCTTCTTCATCTAGAATTTTATCATTTTTAGTGTATATATTTGTTTTTAGTTCATCACTTGTTAGTAAATTATAGACTTCGGTTTGTTCTGCTATTCCGCCTATTTGTACTCCATTTAATTTTGAGCAATCATATGCATATATATTATTCATATAATCAGCTTGCAAAATTCCATATTCACTTCCTGATATTGAACCAATTCCAATATCTGCATAATTTCCCATAGTAACAACATCTGTTACTACTAAATCACATTCAACATTATTATATGTATCTATATCTTCATCATAATTTAATTGTTTAGCTGCCATTCCTATAATTCCACCTGCTGAGTTATCTGCTCTAACAAGTCTGCCATCATTAACATTTGCTATATAGTTATATTTTATAGTTGCTTTATATTGTAAGTTATTTAGTTTAGAGTTATCAAAATATCCAACAATTCCTCCTGCAGCTTGATTTGATGCAATAACATCTGTATTTTGTACATAACAATATTGAATATTACCTAATATAAGATTTCCAGCTATTCCTCCTACATTATTTGTTCCTTTAATTGTTGAATTTGAACAATATGAATGCCATAAGAAGAAGTTTGATGATGAAAGTGATGCTGCTGAGCTTCCTATATATCCTGTATAAAATCCAGCTATTCCTCCTACATTATTTCCTTTTGATGTAATTGTACTATTTTCTAATACGTTTCCATATATTGTTCCAACTTGATATCCAACAATTCCTCCTGCATAATTATTTCCACTATTTACTATCACATTTTTAGTATTTGCTCCTGCTATTGCATAATTATCACTATTAGAAGCTGATATTGAAGGTGTTGAATATTCAGACATTCCAATAATTCCACCTGTGTAATTGCCTTTTGAAGTAACTGTGCAATCTTGAGTTTTTATATTTTTTATTCTTCCTATTGAACGTCCCACAGAACCTCCAACATAATTATTTCCAGATATCACTTGTTTAGTTCCTAATGACCTCATATTATATCCATAAGCATAATAATGTTCTTGATACCCTATATTTCCGCCGACATTTGTTTCACCTGTGATTTTGTTGTTTTCAGAAGTAATTGTTCCATCTGTTGCCCAACCACTATTTCCGGTATTTCCACCGACGTTAGTTGTTCCTGTTATTGTATTATTAGATGAATTCATATTAGTATAAGTCCACCCGTGATACCCAACATTTCCTCCAACATTGCTTCCAACTCCAGAAATTACATTGTTCGTTGATGTTAATACATTTCCATTTCCATATCCACATCCAACATTTCCAGCCACAGTATGGTTACCTACAATTTTACTATTAGTTGTTTTTAATGAAGATGCATAATTGCCCCCTCCATTATATATTCCAATATTTCCTCCAATATTTTGATTTCCTTTTACTAGCCAAGATGTTTCTTGGTCTGATGTTTTCTTTCCTTCTTCAGAATATTGATATGTTTCGATATTGCTAACTCTTCCATCATTTTGTCCAAATATTCCTCCAACTCCATTTCCTGTAGCTGTTACAAAAATATATGTTCCTTTTATTCCAGAAGATGTTCCTAGTGATGTTGCGTATCCACATAATGAGCCAACATATGATGCTCCTTTTATTTGCATATTATTTAATGTTATATTTTTAAAGCTTCCTGCAATTGTTCTAGAAATTGCTCCTATATAATGTCCTTTAAAATCCAAATTGATATTGTCAAATGTGCAATTTTCCATCTCTCCTCTTGAAATTACTATAATTCCATTATATCCTCCATATTCACCTTGAAGTGAACAATTTTGGAATTTAATATTACTCATTTTTGTTTTAATTTCCTTAATAAATCCACTGCTTGCTCCTAATGATTTTAAATTTATTCCAGAAATTGTTTTCATACTGTCCGCTTCTAATTTTCCTATTACAACATCTTTTTCTATAGAATTAACTGTGGAGAAATCTATATCTGCTGTTATTTTTACATTTTGTCCTCCATATGTTCTTCCTTCTCCTTGGAAGAATTCATTCCATTCTTGTGCTGATGATATTCCTTTATATAATTCTACTTTTATTTTTGTTGTTATTTCTTTTTCTACTTCTTGCCCATTTCTTTCATAATAGATACTTTCTATTTTGTAGCTATCAAACGCTCTTCTTGGTGTTGCTATGAAACTAACTACAGTAAGACCATTACTATCAATACTTGTTTGCCATGTTCCATCTTTTACTATCATATCGTCATTTTCAATTTTTACTCTAGTTAAATTTAAATTTTTTCTATTTTCAAATTTCATTGTAACCGTAACTTGAGTTTTGTCTGCTGATGGTACTGATGTAATTGAATCTAATTTAAGGTCTGTATCAATAGGAGTTAATTTTTGATTTGCTAATATTGTTCCTTCAATATTATTTAATTCTGGTAAGTATTCATTTTCTAGCAAATTAAGTTTTGTTCCATTTTGTTCTATTTCATATGTGTAGTTGTTGTCAAATCCAAGCAAGTTTTTGTATGTATTCATTTGAAATATTTCCGCATATGTTAATAACTTAGTTGCTCCTAATTGATTACTTGAAGTTTCTCCATTTATCAGTTGATCTTTATATGCATAGTTTTTATATGATGTTGTTCCTGTATTAGATCCGAAAATTCTGTTTACATTTCTTACATTGTTTCCTGCAACATATATATTTCCCAAATATAAGTTATTGCTTACATTATTAGCTCCTGTTCCTGAATATCCAACAATTCCACCAATTCTGGCATCTCCTGACATCATTTTACTTGTTATATTAACCATACTCCAACATTTTTGTACATATGTATTTCCATATAAACCGTATCCAAGAATTCCACCTGCATTATACATTGTATTTATTTTTCCTGTAGTATAGCAATTTTGTATATAAAAATTAGGTGATCCCATTTTTCTTCTTTCATCTGTATCATGGCCTTTATATCCTACTAATCCGCCAACGCCTGAGTTAGATGTAACATTTGCATTTATTAATATGTTTTGTGCAAAATCATTTGTTACATAAACATCTACTCCTCCAAATGCATATAAATATCCAATAAGTCCTCCTACTCTAACTGATGTTGCATTTGTGTTTTCAAAATCAATATTAAATCCTTGAACTGAACAATTCTGCACTTTTATATTTGTTGCTTCATTTGCCGATCCACTACTTATGTAGCCAGCTATACTTCCATATGTTGGGCTTCCTCCACCATATGTTGATATAATTTCCATATTTTTTATATGAATATTGTTTATTTCAATGTTCTCTTCAATGTCTGATTTCTCTATAAAACCTGCATATTGTGAATCTGTATTTATTGTGAAATTTTCAATATTTAAATTTTTAATTGTTCCTTGTCTTAATGCTTTTATTAATGAGAATTTTCCATTTACATTTTTTATTGTATGTATAGTTCCATTATACTGTCCATCAATATTTCCTTCAAAAGTTCCTGTTATATATGGAGCCACATCTGCATCTGAGAAATCTAAGTCTTTAGTTAATCTATAATTTTGTATTAATCCACTTACTCCATTTTCATCTTCTTCGTTTATTTTATTCCATTCTTCTTCTGTAGAAATGTTTTTTATAAATGTAACATTTACCTTTCTTAATCCTAAATCTTCGTTTGGTCCATATACTGATTCTTTTATTTTTCCATTTGCCATCCTACTTCTTATTGATGAAACATCATATTCATCTAAGAATGAAGTTGGATTTTTTAATATAACATATACTGTACTTACTTTCTTTTCATATGATTGACTCATAATTTCAGTATCCATATAGTTTACATTTATTTCACTTATTGTAGTTCCTGCAGGATTATAAATTCTAAATGTTGCTAATGTAAGGTTATCTGCTTTTAAATCTACATTATTGTTTTTAATATAATCTTCAATTTCGCCTTTTACTTTGTCACTCATTTCTAATGTTGATATATCATTGTTTTTTACTACCTCAGATGATAACACATCTATTATTTCTGTACCTGTTACATCTATTTTTATATTATCTTGTTTAGGCATACAGTAATTCAAATATAATTGAGGATAATATCCGTTATTTACTAATGTATCAATAATAAATTGAGTATATCCATTAGCATTTAACATAACTTCTTGAACTCCTGGTTCATATAAAGCTGTTGCAGATGATTTTGTATTATAATCATTTGCCTCATAAATTGTATCGCAAAAATAATATGACTCTTTCACTTTAGTACTGGTGTATTTGTTTAGTATGTTTGGTCCTTTATCTCCTTCTTTATTCGTTGAATCCATTATTCCATAATATTCATACCCATTATATGTCGTAATTAACGGTTGCACAGAGTAAACATTGTTTACTGTTGCAGTTGAATCTTTACTAGAAATTACTGCACCTGTCATATCATTTATTACTGGTGGATATCCCACATTATATACAATATTTGCAGCATATGAATATGTAGAATCACAATGATTCATTTTAATAGGTGATATATTATATATATTTTGTAAAACTCCTGCTTCATCTACTTGGAATATTACTCCCGCTATATTTCTATAATCTCCTATTGTTATATTATCAATTGCCTCAATTCCATTTCCATATACATATCCATTTTGTACCGTTCCTTCAGAATATAGGCAAACACCTGCAAGATTTTTTGAACCATATAATGTGTTTTCAAAGTTCACTACAAAGTTTTCAATTGTTCCTTTGTTTCTATATCCTAATAATCCAACATTTATTCTTTGCTTATGTGTACTTTCTTTTAAATTTACCATTACATTATCAATTTTTGCATTATTATATAAGAATAGTGAGTATATTCCATCCTCTTCTGCTATAAAGGTATCAATCCCTTCTACTTTTGTTGTCAGCCTATTTTTAGGATTATTTATGCTAAAATCTATTACAATATTTTTCAAATTTGCCTTTTCATCTAATTTGTAGAAAATATATGATGTTGTATCTTTTTGTTTTGTTAGTGAATATGTATCCTTTTTAATTGTTTTTCCATTAAAATCTATATTTCCATAAAATGAAATATTTGAATTTCCAAAAGTAAATTCACTAGTAGTTCCTGCATTTGTCAAATCTATATCATTTAATAATATATAGCTACCATATGGTTGTATTTTTTTAAATTCTTCTGCATTTGAAATACTTTTAATTTCACTAGAATCTGCTGGATCATATTTAAACTCTACTTTGTCTAATTCATATTCTCTTCCATATTGTTTTATAACTAATTCAATAGTATAATTTGTAACATCTTTTGATTCTTCTATTTTATATTTATATTTTTCTAATATGCTTTCTGTTGAATTATAATTATAACTATATTCTTCACTAAGTCCTTTATCATTTTTTAATCTAATATAATATTTACAATTTTGTTCATTTTCATCATATGTAATATGGTTTTCATCTATAAATTTTACATCTATATTAGCATATAAATCATATCCATATTTAGAATATCCTGTTGATTCTGTTCCTAATTCTGCCTTTACATTTTCTAACTCTAAATAATAGTCTTTTTCTTGGATTTTATCTTCTTCTCCCTCTTCTGTTGCAGGAATTGTTTCTTGATATTTTTCAAGATAAAATCCTATATATCCATCTTCTGGAACTGTTAAAGTTTTCTTAAATTCTTTCCAGTTAGTATTTTGCAATCCTTCCATTTGTTCTAGATTTTTTCCAATGTCTCTTCCTTTTTGTATATATATCTTTGCATTTTGTTCTGTTGTTTTTGCTGAAAAAGTTAAAGTTATTGTTTGTCCTTTATATTGTGAAAAATCATATACATAACATTGATTTGACAATAATCTTAGGTTAATAGTATTGCTATTTTCTGTATATGTTTTTCCATAATTATATTTAGCATTTGTTTTAAATGATACATTATTTGCTTCATCTAATGTGTATTCTGTATTTATAGTATCAAAGCATTGTGAATACCAATTATTTTCTGATTTTACATCCATTAAATTTGAACCAGCTTTTTGTTTTTCTCTAGCTAAACCTGTTAATTCTACATTGCCACCTAATCCATTTGTTACAAAATCCTTTGTTAGAATTTTATAATTATTTTGTACCTTACTTGTATCATTTGTTTCATTATAAGATACAGATTCTGTTGAAAATTCATATTTTTCATTTTCTGCTAATCCTGTATATGTTACTCTTACCCATTGGTTTGTTGGTATTTTTGTACTGCTTTTTATGTTTGATGGTTCTATTTTAGGTAAATATTCTTTTTCATAACTATCTGCTAGTCTAACTGTAACTATGTCTTCTAAACAACTATGGTCAGTATCTTCAATGTATATATCCATATCTATCAAATTTGTTGTTGTTACCACATTTTTTACTCTCATTTTTGCAGGTAATTTATTTGTTAAAAATTTCTTCAAAGTATATGTGGTTGCTATTTTCTCTTCTTTACTTCCCTGGACTGCTGTTGCAGTAATTTCAATACTATATGTTGTATTAGATTTTAAGTTTCCTATTAAATTTTTTATTCCTCCAACTGTAGACAATGAAGATATATCTTTCATCACAATATTTTTTACTTCTTTACCTTTATCGTCTTTTATTGATAGATTAATACTTTTTAATATTTTAATTAGTCTGCTATCTGTCTTATTTACGTTGATTGCAGTCTTTATATTTACACTATCATATGTAATATCTGTATTAGGATCATAAGATACATCTAATTTTAAATTTCCTAGCTTACTAAGTGGTAATGTTACAAATGTACTATTTCCTATTTCTTGATTGTATTGAGTTCCTTTTCCATCTGATATGTCAAAATCTGCATAAATTTTTATTGTATATGTTTTTTGAGAATCTAAATCTTTAAATTCTATTGGTTGTCCTGTAACATTTCCGCTTGTCACCGTTTCTCCTGTATCAGAATATAAAACATATATATAATTATTTATTCCAACATTGTCTTCATTAATAAGAGTTGGTGTTACTGTTACTGAAATTACTTCTTGAGCTGCAATTTTTAGTTTTACTGATGGTGCTTTCTTAGATGTTACAGTATTTCCAGTATTGTTTTTTAGTCTCATCTCATTTCCAGCTGTATCATAAAATTTTATTTCATATTTACAGTTACTATTTGATTTAACCCCTTCTGCTGATTGATATGTTATATGCTCACCTTTTAATATCTTTTTTAATGAAGATGAATCCAAGCTATATTTAGTATCATTTATTAATACTTCTGCTTTAGACACCCCGTATATTGCTTCATCTGATGTATCTGAAGCCACGTGTAAATCCTTTATTTCTATTTTATTTGAATATACTTGCCCATTACTCATTCCTAATTCTATTGTATTTAGTGTATCTGCACTTTTGGTTGTTATTTCTTGCTCTAAAATAGTGTTTTCTATTAAATTTCCTTCTTTATTTCTATATTGATATTTTCCCTCTATCTTATATGTTGTATTTGGAAGTAACTTTGTTACACTTACTTCTCCAGACCTTTGGCTAGAAACTCTAAATGCTATTTGGTCATCTTTATAAAAAGTGAATGTAATAGCTTTATATATTACTCTACTTGGATCTTCTACTGTAATATTTGTTTTTGCAGTATATACATTTGAGGTAAATTGTTCTGCTGTTACAGTTGGTTTTATCCATACTTTTTCTACTGGAGTTGTTGTTGTTTCCTTTTCTTCTGTTTCTTCTTTTATTTTTTCTCCTGCAATATTTTCTACTGGTTTTTCTTCTGGTGTTTCATTTACTGTAGAATTTTCTGTTTTATTTTCTTTTTTTACTTCGTTAGCTGCTTGTGTTTTGTTTTCCTCTTTTTTATTTTTGTTTTTATCTTTAGAGCCTGTTTTATTTTCTTCTTTTGTTATCCCTAAATTTTTCAAAAAGTCTTTATATGTAGATGTTTTATTATAATCTGCAATTGTTACTTGTGAATTGTTATCAACATCTAAAATTTTATTATATATAAACTCCCCATTTTCCAAAGAATAATATGTAATAAAGTCACTTGTAAAGTTTATAATACTGTTCATTTTTATTGTGTATTCATTTGTAGTTGTTTTAATATTAAAGTCTTTAGTATTTATATATAGATTATCTGAATTCTTTAATAAAATGTAGTTATAATAATCCGCTCTTTGTAAAGTATTTGCATTATATAATTCTCCAGAAGTTAATGTTGTTCCTGTATAACCTTGTACTTCTTGAAAATTATCAGTAATAAGTTTCATTTTAGGTGATAAATTATATAATGCAAGAGAATTATTTATATATATTGGATAATTTAAGTTGATGTTATCTTTTTTGCTAGCACCTAAATAATAAGAATTTAAATTTTCATATATTGAATCTTGATCTTTTACTTGCAAAGCTTTAATATTATGGTCAGAGTCAAAATTCGTATCTAATAAATTTGCTGCAATGTCTTTTCCAGAAACCGCATATCCATTATACTCTAGTGTTGTATATGGTATAAATCTTAAATAAATTATATATGTAAGCAATAAAATTATTATTAAAAAATTGAATAACGCAATAAAAAATATTGGTTTTGTTCTTCTTTTTCTATTTTTATTTTTCTTTTTAACAGTATAATTTTTTTCCATTTTTATCTTCCTTATTTTTCAAAATATTCTTACTGAATTTTATCATAAGATATTGCAAAAAACAACATTTTTATATATTTGTAACATAAAAAAAATGAATTAGTAACATTGCATTTTACTAACTCATTTTTTGCTATTTTACATAGCTTTTCTATATAGTTCTACAAATTGCTCTTTTGTAACTTCTCTTGGATTTCCTGGTTTACAAGGATCATTCATAGCTTTTTCTGCAAGCATTTCAAAATCTTCTTCTTTAGCTCCATAATCTTTTATTGTTGTTGTAATTCCTACTGCTTTGCTTAATTCTGATATCATCCATACAAATGTATTTATAACATCTTGGTCATTTAAGTGTGCAGCATCTGGTCTTCCAATTTCACATAAAATTTCTCTAAATCTTTGTGCTGTTTCTGGATTTTCTCCATTAAATCTCATTACTGTTGGTAATAACATTGCATTAGCAATTCCGTGTGGTGTATCATATACAGCTCCTAATTGGTGTGCCATTGAATGTACTATTCCCAACCCTACATTTGAAAATCCCATTCCTGCAATATATTGAGCAAGTCCAATTTGTTCAACTGCATATGGTTCTTTTTCGTTTACTGCCGCAGCTAAATTTTTAAATATTAATTTAATAGCCTTCATATGAAACATATCTGACATTTCATTATGTGCTTTTGTTATGTATCCTTCAACTGCATGTGTTAATGCATCCATTCCTGTTGCAGCGGCTAAGCCTTTTGGCATTGATTCCATTAATTCAGAATCAACTATTGCAACTATTGGTATATCATTTGGATCTACACATACCATTTTTACTTCTGCATCTTCATCTGTTATTACATAATTTATTGTTACTTCTGATGCTGTTCCAGCTGTTGTTGGTAATGCTATTACTGGCATCGCTCTATTTTTTGTATTTGATAATCCATTTAAAGATTTTATATCTGCTCTATCTGGGTTTGTCATAACAATTGAAATAGCTTTTGCTGTATCCATACTTGAACCACCACCAACTGTTACTATTACATCTGCACCTGATGCTTTGCAAGCTTCTACTCCATCTGTAACATTTTTTATTGTTGGATTTGGTTTTATTTCATCATATAAATCATATGCCATCCCAGCTTCTTTAAGTACTTCTTCTACTTTAGCGGCAACTCCAGCACTAACTAATGCTTTATCACTTACTAAAAATACTTTTTTAAAATTTCTTTTCTTTAACTCTCCTGCAAGTTCTTCTCTTGCTCCTCTTCCAAAATAAGATGTTTCATTTAACATAAATCTTGTTGACATTTTAAATTCCTCCTTTAACCAAAGTTTCCTTTGGGCTTTTGTATTCTTTATATTTTATCTTTCTGTAATATTTTTTTGCAAGCTAATTATATCATATTATTATATTAATGCAATCTATTTTTATTAAATTTTATATATTATAATTTTTACCTATAAAAAGTTAGTTAAAGTACATTTTAATCTCCTAAATTAATTCCTATATCTCTTGCGGTTTTTACCAAATCATCATCCATCGTAACTTTTCTAATATTACTTTCTTCTGTGTTTCCAGATACAGCTCCTATTTTTGTGTTGCTTCCTACTACATCTTCTAAAGAAACACTATCTAATTTTCCGTTTTTCATAACTGCTAATGTTCCAAAATCACCTTCTAGTGCAAGTTCCATTGCTTTTGTTCCATATTTGGTTGATAATACCCTATCAAATGCTGTTGGTGTTCCTCCTCTTTGCATATATCCTAAAGTTGTATTTCTAGCCTCTAAACCTGTTATTTGCTGTAATTGAATTGCTACATTTTGTCCAATACCACCTAATTTTGTATTATCTACTCCTGAACCATTATCTCTTGTATTCATAACAGTTATTTCTCCGCCTATTGGTTTTGCACCCTCAGCCACAACTACTACACTGAAATTTTTTCCTCTTTTTCTTCTATTTTCAATTTTACTTGCAACTTTATTAATATCATATGGAATTTCAGGAATTAATGCAACATCGGCTCCTCCTGCTATTGCAGATTCTAAGGCTATCCATCCAGCATATCTTCCCATAACTTCTAATACCATAATTCTATGATGTGTAGCACCTGTTGTGTGTAATCTATCTAATGCTTCCATTGCAACAGATACTGCTGTATTATATCCAAATGTTATGTCTGTACAAGCAACATCATTGTCTATTGTTTTTGGAACACCTATTACATTTACTCCTTTAGTTGAAAAATCTCTTGCAGATTTTTGAGTTCCGTCTCCTCCTAATGTAAATATACAATCAAATCCGAAGTCTTTTATGTTTTGAATTGCTTCATCTGATAAATCCTTATATTCTACACTTCCATCTTCATTTACAACTTTATAATTAAATAAATTAGAGTTTGTTGAAGAACCTATTATAGAGCCACCTCTTGGTAAAATTCCCAAAGCTTCTCCACCTTCTGCTGTGCTTAATAATTCAAAATCCTTTTTTATTAATCCATTATACCCATCTATAATGCCATAACATTCTACGCCATGATTTTCCGCAGTTTTTACAATAGCTCTAATTACAGCATTAAATCCAGATACATCTCCGCCATTTGCTAATATTCCTACTTTTTTTAACATAAAAAATCCTCCCTTAAGTGTTGTTTTTTTCACAATTATTATTATATCAATAATTTGTTTTTTTACAACACTTTTAAGAAGATTTTTTATTATTTTGCTATAAAATATTTACTACTTTGGGAATAAATATAATTAATCCAACAATAGCACTTCCAATTGCAGTTACTAATACAGCTCCTGCTGACACATCTTTAGCTATTTTTGCTTTTTCATTTTTTTCCATTGTAATCATATTTACTACTGTTTCTATAGCTGTATTAAATAATTCTGCTGAAATTACTATTGCAAATAAAATTATACATATAATCCATTCAATTACATTTATTTTTAAAATTATCCCTGCAATGGCTACCAACAACATCATTAATATATGAATCTTCATATTCTTTTCAGTTCTAAATGATGTTATTATTCCATTAAATGCATATTTAAAACTATTTAAAAATTTCTTATTTTTCATTTCATTGCTCCTATATCTTTTTATATGGCTTATGACGTTTTTTGCTTGCTGGTGTTTTTTTATTTTACTACTTTAAATCCTGCCTCTTCTATTGCTTTTTCTATTGCACTTTCTTCTATTTCTTCTTTTGAAATTATTTGTGCTGTTTTTTCTTCCAAATTTACCTTTGCTGATTTTACTCCTGATATTTCTTTTAATGCTGTTTCAACTGTATTTGCACAATGCGCACAATGCATTCCTTCTATTTTTATTGTTTTTGTTATTTTACTTCCAAACATAATACCCTCTCCTTATATAATAAATTTACAACCAATTTTATATTTCAAAACTATATTAAATTATAAGGTTTTAATATAAGTTTTTTGAAATATATGTGTATACTCTTCTTTTTCATTCTATAATTTTATGTTTTTTAATCTTAAAGCATTTAATATTACTGTTAAACTACTTAATGTCATTGCTAGTCCTGCTATCATTGGATTTATACTAATATCTATCGGTTTTAATAATCCTATTGCAATTGGTATCATTAAAACATTATAGAAAAATGCCCAAAATAGGTTTTGCTTAATATTTCTAATTGTTTTCTTGCTTATTGTAATTAATTCTAAAATTTTACTCAAGTCATTTTTCATTAAAATTACATCAGACGAATCCATTGCAATGTCTGTTCCGCTATTTACGCTGATTCCAATGTCACTACTTGCTAATGCTGGGCTATCATTTATTCCATCCCCACACATAATAACCTTTTTCCCTTGTTTTTTCAAGTCTTTTATTGTATTTGTTTTTTCTGTTGGCACAACATCAGCTATTACTGTTTTTATTCCAATTTCTCTTGCAATTCTTTCTGCTGTTTGTTTATTATCTCCAGTTAGCATAATTGTTTCTATGTTGTTTTTGTTGAATCTAGAAATTACATCTTTTACATTTTCTCTTATTATATCATTTACACCTATTAATGCAATTATTTTATTTCCTTTTACTACATATATTATGCTGTTTCCGTTTTCTGCAAGTATCTTTTCGTCTTTTTGATATTCATTATTTATGTTAAAATGTTCTAAGATTTTATAATTTCCAAGTATTATTTTTTCATTATTTATTATTCCTGTAATTCCTAAACCTGTTAGATTTTCGAATTCTCTTAATTCTAGCTGTTTTATATTATTTTCTTTCATATATTCTTTAAAAACTTGTCCTATTGGGTGTGTTGATTTACTTTCTAATGTTCCTGCTATTTGCATTAATTCTTTTTCATTTAAATTGCTATAATTTATTATTTTAGCTATTTTTAATTTTCCATAAGTTAATGTTCCAGTTTTATCAAATACTACGGTATCTATTTTTTCAGCATTTTCTAATATTTCACTTTTCTTTACTAATATTCCCCTATTTGCACAAGTTCCTTCACTTACTACTATTGCAAGCGGCGTAGCCAAACCTAATGCACATGGGCATGCTACTACTAATACAGATACAAATGCTGTTATTGCTGCACTACCAGCTCCAATAAATAGATATATTACCAATGTAAAAATTGCAATTAACATTACAACTGGTACAAAATATCCACTTACCTTATCTGCCACTTTTGCAATTGGTGCTTTTGTGTTTGTTGCTTCAACTACTAATTGTATAATTTGTGATATTGTTGAATTCTTTCCTATTTTTTCTGCCTTATACTCTAAATATCCATCATAATTTATACTTCCTGCAATTACTTTATTTCCAATTGTTTTTGTTATTGGTTTACTCTCTCCTGTTAAAAAACTCTCATCTAAATGTGCTTTTCCTTGTATTATTTCTCCATCTACGGAAATTCTATCACCTGCATGACTTATAACAATATCTCCTTTTTGTATTTCGTCTATTGTAACTTCTTTTTCTTTTCCGTCAATTTTTATAATTGCTTTTTTAGGTGTTATTTGAACTAATTTTTGAATTGCTGTTTTAGTTTTGTCTTTGCTTATCCCATCTAAGTATCTACCTAATTTTATAAAAAATATAACTATAGCTGCTGATTCAAAATATAACTGATGTATATAATGATTATTACCTTTTAATATCATTATAAGACCATATACACTATATAAAAAACTGCTTATAACTCCAATTGCAACTAATGTATCCATATTGGGTGCTTTGTGGAATAGATTTTTGAATCCACTTCTTATAATGTCAAATCCATATATAAAAAACGCTATTGTTAATACGAATAATGTTATTCCAAATATTTGTGGGCTTATTTCCATATTTAAGGCTGGTATTATTGGTAGTCCTATCATTTGTCCCATTGCAATATATAACAATATTACAGCTAAAATTCCAAATATTATAAAATATATTTTTTCCTTTTTATGTTTATTTTCTTCTGCCTGTGGATTATATATTCCTAAACTTTTAAATCCTGCTTTTTTTACAAATTCATCTAGCTTTTTTCTGTCTATTTTAGTGTCGTCATATTCTATTAAGGCATTTGCCATTACTAAATTTACACTTGCATTTTGTATTCCTTCTTGTTTGTTTAGATATTTTTCTAATCCATTTGAACAAGCACTGCAGGTCATCCCTCCAATTGCTAACACTATTTTTTTCATTTTTTTGTTGGTCCTCCCTATAATTTATCTATATAATTTTTTCAATTTAGCTACAAAAAATCCTTCATATTCTTCATTTGGGCATACACATAGAGTTCCTTTAATTTTGGTTGGTAATGTTGGTATTGTTCTGTCTATTTTTATTGGTATTATTTCCATTTTTCCACTATTTATAATATTATTTACAATATCTTCGTTTTCTTCTTGTAAAATTGAACATGTTGAATATATCATTTCTTTTCCTGGCTTTAATATATTTATTGCTTTTCTTAATAATTGTGTCTGTGCTTTTACTGATTTTTGAATTAATTTTGGTGTAAATGTTTTTTCTATTTTTGTATCTTCACTATATAATGTTCCACTTCCACTGCACGGTGCATCAAGTAAAATTCTGTCAAATGCAAAAAAATCGTCAATCCTTCTGCTATCTGTTACCATTACATATACAGAACTTGCCCCTTGCTTTTCTATGTTATATTTTAGTTTCTCCGACCTTATTGTATTCATCTCACAAGCTGTTATTCTTGCATTATTATTTAGCATTGCTGCCATTTGCGTTGTTTTTCCTCCTGGTGCTGCAGCCATATCTAATATATCTTCATTTTCTTTTGGTTCTAAAATAATTGGTGGTAACATTGACGATAAACTTTGCAAATATATTTTTCCTTCTTCATATATCTTTAATTGCATTATTTCTTGTTCTCTTGCTTGTTCTATTATTAGTGCTTCTTTGCTCCATAATACATCTGTATATTTTATATTATTTTTATCTAAAGCCTTTTTAATTTCTTCAATATTAGCTTTTATAGTATTTACTCTTAATGTTACTTTTCTTTTTTTACTATATCCGTCTAAAATTTTTTTAGTTAGTTCTTCTCCATATTGGATTGTTAATTTATCTATTAAAAAATTTGGAATTGCCATTTTATATTCTTTACTCCTTTCACAAAATTATTATACATTGCTATTTTGATATTGTAAAGTTTCTTTTTTTGTGTAATTATAAATTACTTAAAAATTGGGAATATAAGATTTGAATGAAATGACGAATGCGAATGAAGGAATCTTAGAAATTCTTACGTAGTTTTATGGAAAGAGTTCATTTTTAATGGAAGGGTGCCATAAAACAAGTTAGAATTTCTTGGATTTCGTAATAAGCCGAGGAATGTAATGAAAAACTTATATTCCAAATTTTTTATCTATTTTTAATTGACCATTTTCTATATTTTCTATATAATATAAAATGTATTTTATAAAAACAAAGGAGAAATTATGGAACACTGGAGTATAGAAGATTATAAAAATTTTACAAATAATAAAATAAAAAAGAGTAAATATAGAGCTAACAAGGTTTCAATTGATGGTCATACTTTTGATAGTCAAAAAGAAGCTGATTTTTATTGCGAATTAAAAGTTAGGTTACAAGCTAAAGAAATTAATGGTTTTTGTTTACAACCTATTTTTGTGTTAGCTCCGGGTCTAAAGTATAAGCCAGATTTTATTATTTTCAATTTAGACGGTTCAACTGAAGTTATTGACGTTAAAGGTTTTAAAACTAAAGAGTATATTGCTAAGAAAAAAGTTTTTGAAGACAAATATAATTTAAAAATAGTTGAAATTTAGTTCTATAACATTTAGGCTATCACTATATATTATATTATATTGCATTACATAATGGTACAAAAAAATAACCCTGTTTCAATTCTTATTTAAGAAACTGAAACAAGGCTATTTTTATAGCAAATAAATTATAATACTGGTCTTAAAGCTTGTGATTAATCAATACCACAAGTTCCGACTTAGCCATCTTTGGGAAATGCACCACAATCGGATATAGTTCGTTGTTAGCAAGGAGATCCGAATAGCCTATTACCATTATGGCTTTTGGAATTTCGAGCTCTCCTTTGTGTTCTTTTATCAAAGCATTGAAACCATTCGGTTCAGCATCTTTGAAAAAGTTCATAATGTTTTCAAAGAACTCATCCTGGCTGGGCAAATCCCAAAAAGCTCTCCAAGTTTTCCCGCCGAAGCAAAGTAATGGTAACTGAGCAAGCACTTCAATTCGATCATAACGAATCGAAGTATTCTCCCTCACATCCATATTAGGAAAGCCCCTGAGCATACCTGACAAGTCGTTCCACCGGCTAAAAACCGACTGAGCTTCTTTTTTAACAAGCTCCTCTACAATCATTTGCTTTGTTGCGTCCATAATTTTCCCTTCTAATTGATTAATTTTACGGACTTGCACTGTTGGAAATTGTATCGAAAAAAGCTACATCTTCTTCCTCCATTTCCTTTTATACCAATAGTGTACTCTCTATTATACTACAATTTTTGTTTCAAGTCAAATCTACATTTTAATAATTTGTTCCCATGGTAAATCTTTTTTTCCAAAATGTCCATAATTTGTTGTTTTCTCATATATTGGTTGTTTTAAATCTAAATATCTTATTATTCCCTCTGGCGTTAAATCAAATTTGTTTCTTATAAGTTCTATTATTTCATTTTCTGGAATTGTTGCAGTTCCAAACGTATTTATGCATATAGATAATGGTTCTTTCATTCCTATAGCATATGATATCTGCAATTCACATTTTTTAGCATATCCATTTGCTATAATATTTTTAGCAATATATCTTAGCATATATGCTGCACTTCTATCTACCTTACTTGGGTCTTTTCCAGAAAATGCTCCTCCACCATGACGTGCATACCCACCATATGTATCAACTATTATTTTTCGTCCTGTCAAGCCTGTATCTCCTAGAGGTCCACCTATAACAAACCTTCCTGTTGGGTTAATATATATTTTTGTTTTTTCATCCATCATTTTTCTAGGTATTATTGCATTTATTACTTTTTCCTTTATATCTTTTATTAATGTTTCTTGTTCTACCTCAGGATTGTGTTGTGCTGATATTAATATTGTTTCGATTCTTTTAGGTTTGTCGTCTTCGTATTCAACTGTTACTTGTGTTTTTCCATCAGGTCTCAAATATTTTATTATTCCATCTTTTCTTACTTGTGTTAGTCGGTGGGCTAATTGGTGGGCCAAATTTATTGCTAATGGCATATATTCTTTTGTTTCGTCACTTGCATATCCAAACATTATACCTTGGTCTCCTGCTCCGCCGATGTCTACACCTAAAGCTATATCTTGGCTTTGTTTAGTTATGTTTATATGTATGGTACAAGTTTTATAATCCATATCAATATTAGCATTGTCAAATCCTACTGTTTTTATTTTATTTCTTACTAATTCTTCTATATCTACTTTCCCTTTTGAAGTAACTTGTCCTGCTATTGTAATTTCATTTCCTGAGGCAAATGTTTCTACTGCTACTCTTGAATTTTTATCTTGTTTTATGTATGCGTCTAAAATTGCATCTGAAATTGTATCACACAATTTGTCTGGATGTCCTTCTGTTACACTTTCAGACGTAAAATAATATTTATTCATTTTGTATTTCTCCTTTTATTTTCTAATATATTTTTTCGAATTGTTTGTTTATATTTTTTCTTATGTGTTTTTTTACTATTATTATTGCAATTGTATATAACATAATTAGACTACTTATTATTATGTATGGATTTTTAGTTGATACTGTACTTGTAAAACTAATTATTAACATTATATTTATAATTCCTAATATCATTGGCCACATCAAATTTAAATTTTGCTTTACAACTGTATATTCAGAATTCCATTCTAGCTTAGGTTTGTTCAAATCAATTAATATTAATATAAAACTTTGTAAATATGAAACAACAGACATAAGCACAAATATTATAGTACTATATATTATTGGCATTTTTATCAAATATTCTGCAATTAATATTATTATGACATTTATAATAAACATAATAATAAGATTAGGCATTGTTTTATAATATAATTGTTTTTCTAATGTAATAGGTATATATTTCATAAAAATAACATTTTTTCCTTCTCTTGATATTGATGTTATTGAAATATATGAAAACATAGAGAAGAACTGTGCTATGCAAACTAGCATTATTCCTATTGATATCGAAGTTTTGTTTTCAAATATGGCCACTATTTTTCCTATATTTCCTCCTTGTGAATTAATACTTATAATTGTTGTTATTGCCATTAATATTGGAATTAATATTACAGGTAATAGACATTGCATAAAAAATATAGGGTTCCTGTATAATGTTTTAAATTCTTTTCCTACATATGTTTTAAGTATTGTTGTTTTCCTAAACATCTTCTTTTCATTTAATTTCTTTGTTTTTACTCCGCTAGATAGATTTCCTACAGCTCCTTTTAAATATAGTTTTTCAGCTAACACTACATATATTACATATAATACCGCTGTTATTCCAACCATTTCAGCTATATTTATTGCAACTATTTCAACAGAACTATTTGTTAAACTTTGTATTGCAAATGTAAGTGTTGGAAAATTCTTTTGTATCATTTCAACTAATCCATTTGCTTGTGTCATCATCTGAATTATTTGTTCTTGCGAATTGTCACTACTGCTAAATGTAAATGATAACATAAATATTAAAATTATTAAAATTGTTGATGCAATTATCTGAAATTTATTTTTGTTTTTAGCTATTTTTGAAAAACTCATTATTAGTAAAACAAGTAAGTTGGATACAATTATCGGAATTACTGGAAATACTAATGTTGTTATAATTGTTGCCACATAATATAACACTCCTAATTGGTTTACAATTCCATATATTATTAAAGGTATTAGACCGAGCAATGGCAACAAAAGCGTATTCACTTATCATAATTGTATTTGTTTTAGCTATTACAATTTGTTTCGGATTTATTGGTAATGGCAATATATATTCATTATCTTTTGAATAATACATTAAGCTCATTGCAGAAAATATTGTTTGAATTAGTGTAATCACTCCTAGTATTAGAAAGACTATTCCTATAAACATTTTTTCTTGGCCTACTTCTTTAAGATTTTCTACTAAACTATAACTAAGTCCTCCAATTACTACTGCTAAATATACTAAAGCTATTATATATACTAACATTGTAGATAGTTTCTGCTTTTTGTTAGCATTTTTTTTACTTTCTGCTAAAGATTGAATAGAGTTTTTAGTAAAAATTTTTGTTAATATTATTATTTTATCCATTTTCTGTTATCTCCAAAAATAATTTTTCCAATGATGTATTTTCATTAAATTGTGCTTTCATTTCGTCTAATGTTCCCACAAAAGCTAGTTTTCCATTATTTATTATTCCAACTCTATCACATAATTTTTCTGCTACTTCTAAAATATGTGTAGAAAAGAATACTGCATTTCCTTTTCTACTATGTTCCTTCATCATTTCTTTTAGATCAAATGAAGATTTTGGGTCTAAGCCAGTCATTGGTTCATCTAATATCCAATTTTTAGGATTATTCAATAAAGCTCCACATATTACTATTTTTTGTCTCATTCCATGTGAATAACTTTCAATTTGTTCATTTAAATTATTGTATATTTCAAACTTTTTAGTTAATTTTTGTATTCTTTCTTTTTTCTCTTTTTCTGGTACTTCATATATTTGAGCTAGAAAATTTAGATATTCAATACCTTTTAATTTCAAAAACATATCTGGGCTATCTGGTACAAATCCAAACGCTTTTTTAGCTTCTATGGGTTCTTTTTTTATGCTTTTTCCGTCAATATAAATATCACCTTGGTCTGGATTCAATATTCCTGTTATCATTTTTATTGTTGTTGTTTTTCCAGCTCCATTTGGTCCTAAAAATCCAAATATTTCTCCGTCTTTAATTTCTAAATTTATATTGTCTACAGATTTTTTACCTCTTATATATGACTTTGTAACATTTTCTATTTTTATCATTTTTGCCCTCTTTTCTATTTTCCAAATAGCTTACCAAATATTCCTCTTTCTCCCTTTTCTCCTTTTTTGCCGTTTTTATTTTTCTTGTTACCTGGCTCACTAATTTTACTATTTTTCTTTTTGTTTAATGACTCTTCCTCTTCTTCGTCAAATTGTACTTCTTCAAATTCGTCATATTCATCGTCATCATAATAATCATCTTCATATTCTGACTCGTCGTCTTGGTCGTCATACTCATCGTCCTCGTAATCGTCGTATTCGCTATCATATTCATCACCATAGTCATAATCATTATCATTATCATATTCGTCGTAGTCGTCTTCGTCATAATTTTCTTCTTCATATTCGTCGTCATAACCATCATAATCTTCTTCGTCATAATCACTATCGTCTGTATAATTTGCGTCTTCTTCTGGTTCGTTTTTTTCTTGTTTTTTATCAATTTTTATATAGTCTTCAATATCTTCTTCTTTCTCTTCTTCTACGACCTTATTAATGACATGTGCATTTTCTTGATTTTTTTCGCTTAAATCTTCGATTTTGTAATCAGATAAATCTTTTCCAAATTTTTCCCCAATTTCATCTTGAAATGTATTATATATATTTTTAATTCCTTCTATTCTCCAGTAATTTGAATTTATAACTGTTCCAATATTTATTTTTATGTTTGTAACCTCTTCTTCAAAGTCTCTTTCTTTTTCTTGTATTTCTTTCAAATATGTTTTGTTATATAATTCTTTATATGCTTTTTTTGTTGCTTTTCCAACAGTTTCTCTAACAACTAACTCATATAAATTATTTATTTGATTAATATCTGCAACAAAGTTTTTACAAGCTTCTTTCATTGATTCTTGGTGTATTATTTTTCCATTCATTGCAGTTATTCTTTCATTATCTAAAAAGCTAACAATATACTCTTTTTCAGCATTTAGAAATGCAAATTTCACACTAGCATCTCGTAATAATTTTTCTGATTTAGCAAGTTTTATGTTCCCATTGCTTAATTCCACTAATAATTTTTTCATTCTTTCATAAATACTAAGATATAAAATTGCCTCCTCTTGTGCAATCTCCATTCTTGCATTAACAGCATTTGTAATTGCTGTTTGATCAAATTGTACTCTTTCGTTTTTTCCATTTTTTAGCATTATTTCTATTATTTCTTGAATATAACTATTTTTATTATCTTGTACAAATTTTTTTATTTCTTGTATATTTTGATTGTCAATTTCATCAAAGTCTTTTATTGCAATTTTAACATTATTTAGATATTCTGTTTCTGTTTTTCTATGCATTCTGGCATATTTATTTCTTTCTTTTTGTCTTTCTGTAAAAATTACTAAAGCCTTAATATATTTTTCCCTTATATTTTTTAATTCTTCGTTATTGGATTCTACTTTGTTTTCTATTTTTTCCAGTTTTTGGTATAGAATACTTGGGTTTTCACTTAAATCATTAAATATTTGATCTCTCTGGTTCTCTATATTTATATTTTCTTCATGCAATTGACTTTGTTTCCTTTGGATTTCTTCAATTTCTGCAGCCGCTTCCTCAAATTTTTTCATTATTTTTTCTTCTTCTTGCATTACTCTTTGGTATTCTTTAATTTCTTCTATCATTTGTGCATATTCTTCATAATTAGTTTTTAAGTTCTTAAGCTTATTTAACCCAAAAATTTTTGAAAAATAATTTTCAAGAACTATTGCACTTCTTTCATACATTTTCTGAAACCCTCCGAATTTTTTCAGTTTGTTTTATTATATAGAACAAATAGGAAAAAATCAAGGATTTTTCGCAAATTTGCGAGCATATTTTATATATAAAAAAAGCCTATAAAAATAGACTTTTTTGTTATTCAAAAACATCAAATGGTTCAATCGGATTTCCCCTTAAGAAATCTTCAACTGGCATTCTTTTTGCGTTTTCGCCTTGTATTTCTAATATTTTTAAAATTCCCTTTTTAGTTCTTACATATAAACCTTCTTTTGGATCTGAAATAATAATTGTACCATTTGCTAAAGCCCTCATATACTCAGGCTTAATTTCTTTTTTCACTGTATCAACTTTCCAGAATTTTATTTTTTTACCGTTTAAGTATGTATATGCTCCCATAATTGGGTTTAGCCCTCTTACTAAGTTTTTGATTTCTACTGCTGTTTGTTCATTCCAATTTATTTTAGACATTTTCTTGTCAAGCATTGGTGCCATTGTATAATCTTTTCCTTGTTTTTCTCTTGGAGCTTCTCCTTTTTCTATTGCTTGTAAAGTTTTTACTAATAATTTTCCTCCAACATTTTCAAGTTTTTCCCACAATTCTCCTGTTGTTTCGTTCTCTCCTATTTCTACTTCTTCTTTAAATATCATATCTCCTGTATCCATTCCTTCATCCATGTACATTGTGGTAATTCCTGTTTTAGTATCTCCATTTAAAATAGCCCATTGTATAGGTGCTGCACCTCTATATTGTGGTAATAAAGACCCATGTACATTTATGCAACCATATTTAGGAATTTCTAATATCTCCTTAGGTAATATTTTTCCATATGCTACAACACATATTACATCAGGATTTAATGCTTTTATTTTTTCTATAAATTCTACATTTCCTCTTACTTTTGTTGGTTGGTATACTTGCAATCCATTTTCTACTGCAAATTCTTTTACAGGTGAAAATGTAAGTTTCATCCCTCTACCTTTCGGTTTATCCGGATTTGTTACAACTCCTATAATTTCATATCCCGCATTATAAACAGATTCTAAACTTTTTTGTGCAAAATCTGGTGTTCCCATAAAAATGATTTTCATTTTATCACATCCTTTCCTCAAAATATTCTTTTATTTTAAAAATTTTAATTATTATCTATATACTCTAAGGTTCCAGGAATTATTTTATCTATGAATACCTCTCCATTCAAATGGTCTACCTCATGGCAGATTGCTTGTGCCAATAATTCTTTAGCTTTAATTTTTATTTTTTTTCCATTTCTGTCTGTATACTCTGCCCATACTTCAGCTGGTCTTACAACTTTAGCAAACTCATTTGGGAAACTAAGACATCCTTCTTCAACCTCTTGTTCTCCTTTAGTTTTTGTAATTACTGGATTAATCATCGTTATTGGTCCTTTATCATCATATAAATCTATTACAATAACTCTTTTTAATACTCCAACTTGAACAGCAGCAAGCCCCACTCCATTATATTTATGCATCGTTTCTATCATATCGTCAATTAGTACTTGTATTTTATCTGTTATTTCTTCAATTTCTCTTGATTTCTTTTTTAATATTTCATCATCTTTATATCTTAAATTTCTTATTGCCATACTGTTTCAGTCCTTTCATATGTCTTAATTAACTCATGTTATTGGGATTAACATCTATTGAGATTCTTAATGATTTTAAATCTTTTCTATATACTTGTTTTAGATATTCATTTAATATATAATTTAAATTTTCATTCATTTGTGCCTTTATTATTATTCTGTATCTAAACTTGTTTTGAATTTTTGCTATTGGTGCAGGCATTGGCTTAAATATATTAATGTCTTCATCAATTAAAATTTCATCGATTTTTCTTTTTAAATATATATATGTTTTTTGACTTATTTCTTGTATCTGTTTTTCATCTATTCCGTTAAAACCAATTACTATTATATCGCAAAAAGGTGGATATTTCAACTGTTCTCTTAACACTATTTCTGTATTATAAAATTTATGATAATTTTGTTCTTTCGCACATTGTATACTAAAACTATCTGGATTATATGTTTGTATTATTACATTTCCTTGAATTTTTTCTCTTCCCGCTCTTCCTGCAACTTGTGTAAGTATCTGGAAAGTCCTTTCATTTGCCCTATAATCGTCAATATTTAAGGAACTATCTGCCGCAATTACTCCTACTAATGTAACATTTGGGAAATGATGTCCCTTTACTACCATCTGTGTTCCAATTAATATATCAATATTTTCATTTTTAAATTTATTTAAAATCTCCTCATGCGAATTTTTCTTTGTTACTGTATCTACATCCATCCTTATTGTTTTAGCCCCTGGAAATTGTTTTTGGATTTCTTGTTCTAATTTTTGTGTTCCTGTTCCAAAATATCTTATTTTATCACTATTACATTCTGGACATTTTGTAACAATCTCTTGTTCATATCCGCAATAATGGCATTTTAGTTTTTTTTCATATCTGTGGTATGTTAGGCTAATATCACAATTTTTACATTTTACAGTATAACCACAATCTCTACACATTATAAATGTGGAATATCCTCTTCTATTTAAAAACAAAATGGTTTGTCTTTTATGTTTTAAATTTTCTTCTATTAAAGCATATAATTCATTACTTAACATTGAATGGTTGCCATTTGCTAGTTCTTGTTTTAAATCTATAATAGATACATTTGGTAAAGAAGATTTATTTGCCCTTTTTGTCAGTTTCAATAATTTTATTTCATTTTGTTCTGTTTTATAAAAAGTATTCATATCTGGCGTTGCACTTCCAAGAACTAATGGACAACTATTTTGTTTTGCAATATATTTTGCAACTTGTTTTGAATCATATTTAGGATTTGCTTCTGATTTATATGAAGAATCATGTTCTTCATCTATTATTATTATCCCAATATTTTGTAGCGGTGCAAATATGGCTGATCTTGCACCTATTACGATTTTAGCATTCCCTTCTTTTATTTTATTCCATTCATCATATTTCTCGCCCGCAGAAAGTTTACTATGTAATATTGCAATTTTTTCTTTTCCAAACCTTGATATAAATCTATCTAACATCTGTGGAGTTAATGAAATTTCTGGAACAAGTACAATAGATGTTTTATTCATTTTTAAAGTTTTATATATTAATTGTAAATATATTTCTGTTTTACCAGAGCCTGTAATTCCATATAACAAAAACTCTTCATATTCACTTTGTATCATTTTTTCTTCAATTTGCTTAAATGCTGTTGTTTGTTCTTCTGTTAATTTTAAAAAATTACTTTTTTCGATATTTTTAAATTTCAAAGGATCTCTTTTTATTTGTTTTTCAGATATTTCTAAATAACCATTTTTTATTAAAGTATTTACAATTCCTCTTGAACATTCTGTAAAACTTTCTATTTCTGGAATCGTTGTTTCATCATTTTTTAATACAAACTCTAATATTTTACGTTGCTTATCTGATTTTATTGTTTTGTTTTGTATATCTTCTTTAATTTCACTTTCCGTTTTCTTTAACTTTATTACATTTATTTTTTTTTCTTGTACTTTTTTTATTTTACTTCTTGTTCCTGGAGTCACCATTAAATTTATGCAATCAGATACATTACAAAAATATTGTTTTGCCATCCATTTTGCTAATTCTATTTGTTTATCATTCAAATTTGTTTCTACTTTTACTATTTCCTTTACTTCAAAATCAGATACTTGTTTTATTTTTACGACATAAGCTTCTTCTAATTTTCCACCATTACCAAATGGAACTAAGACCTTACTTCCAATAAAAATAAGGTCTTTCAATTTGTCTGGTATTTTGTAATCGAATATTCTATTTAATTTTTTTGCAGCTCTATTTATTATAACTTCTGCTATCATTTTGCTCCTCTACCATTAATTTTTTAGCCATTTTTTATATTCTTTTTCAATTATATCAGCTGTTTCTTCTCCTGTTAATTCAGTTGTATCAATAACTAGATCATAATTACTTTCATCTTCTTTTCTTACTTGATATAATTGCCAATATCTTTCATTTTCTAATTTGTATCTTTTTTGTATGTCTGCTTTTTGTTCTTCTAAGGTATTAAATTTTTCAGAGTCCTTACGTGCCTCATCAAAAAAGGCTCTTCTCGCAGCAACATCTAAGTTCACTTTTAAATATACTTTAAATGACTCTGGAACTGCATACCATCCTAATCTAGCATCAATTATAAAATTGTCATGAGTCTTGGCATATTCAGCAGCACTATTTTCTATTTGTCTGTCTATTTCTGGGTGATTTTCTACATAGATATTAAATGTTGTAACATCCATATTCATTTTTTTTGCTAATTCTCTAAAATAATCTCCATTTCTATATATACCATAATTTAATCTTTTCATTAATACTCTTGATGTCGTTCCTTTTCCGCTTGCCAATTCCCCACCTAAAGATATAATATGTTTTTTCTTCATCTAATTACTCCTCTATTTTGACTTTTCCTGCTGCAATTTCTTCTGCTGCTACTGTTACTGGTTTTTCCCCTTCTTCTTCTATTTTAGGTTTTGCTCCTGCTGCAATTTGTCTTGCACGTTTTGAAGTTGCAATAACTAAGGCATATCTGTTTTCTGCCTTTTTTAATAATTCTGGTACACTTGGTTCTACTATCATTTTACTCTTCTTCCTTTCTTTTTAATTCTTCTATATCTTCTTCATCTTCATCCTCACCTAGTGGTGGTTCTATCATTTGCCTTGCTATTTCTTCTGTTAATGCTCTATCTTCTAGCCTACCAGCCACTGTTTCTGGTTGTACAGCTGATAATATTACATGTCCTGAGTCCATTATTAAAACAGCTCTGGTTCTTCTTCCATAAGTGGCATCAACCGCTGTTTTTGTATCTTTTGCTTCTTGAATCATTCTTTTTATCGGTGCCGATTCTGGACTTACTATAGCGACAATTCTTTGTGCTGATACAATATTTCCAAATCCTATATTCACTAATTTCATAAGATCCATCCTTTCTTATCTACATTATAATTTTACTACATATTACCCAATAAGTCCAGTAGAAAGTTTGTCTAATTCGTTTATTTTTTTCTTTTTGTCGCTTCTTTTTTTATTGGCTCTTCTTTTACAATTTCTGATATATCGCTTAATTGCTTTAATGCGTATTTCTTTTCTATTGTATATAATACAATTCCTTTTAGCAAATAATATATTCCAAATACAATTCCTGAAACAATTAAATATTTTTCAAAATCATATTTAAAAAATGTTATTATATGCATTATTGATAAAGAATGCATTGCTAAAACCATTAGTTCAATACCTGTTATAGCTGTTTTTCCTTTATCTTCTTTATACGCTTTTTCCAACATAAGGATGCCTACTCCAAGAAACATTCCTGAAAAAACTTCTATGTCGCCAACTAATCTATTTATATTCATTTTTTGATATGCAAAAATTAATATAAAAAAATAGAAGCATATTCCTATAATTTTTAATATGTTATTTCCTATAATTTTCATTTGAAATAATTTCCTCCTATTATTCTAATTCATACATAATTATACTTAGTACATTTAGAGCTACAGTTTCAGTCCTTAATATTCTTTTTCCTAAGGACATTGTAATTGCCCCATTATCTTGTAATATTTTTATTTCTTCTGGTGCAATTCCTCCTTCTGGTCCTACTAGAACTCCTATTTTTATATTATCATTTTGATATTCTTTTCTTATTTGCTTTAAACATTGTTTTAAGGTTATTTCTTTTTCATTTTCATATGCTATTAAAAATATGTCATACTCTTTTATTTTATTAGAAATTTCGCTAATTTTTGTAACTTTGTCTATTAATGGAATTTTGTTTCTTCCACATTGTTTAGCCGCAACTTCTGAAATAGAGTTCCATCTTTTTTGTTTTTTTTCTTTATCTTTTTCTTGGAGTTTTACAACACATCTTTTCATAGATACCGGTATAATCTTATAAACGCCTAATTCTACTGATTTTTGAATAATTAATTCCATTTTATCAAATTTTGGTAATCCTTGAAATATTGTAATTTCAATTTTTGACTCCACATTTTCCTCTAATTCTTTAATAATATTGCATATTATCAATTCTTTTTGAATCTCTTTTATTTCACACAGATAATCTTTTTCTTTAGTTATATTGCAAACTACAATTTCATCTCCGATAGTTTTTCTTAGTACATTTTTTATATGTCTTACATCTTGTCCTATTATAGTTAATTCATTTTCCTTTGTTTGTTCCTCTGGTACAAAAAACTTTGGCATAATTTTTCTCCTTTATACATTGCATATTATATCATATTTAAATTTCTTTTTCCATAATAAAAAGCACAAATCTAAAAAATATTTCTACTTCAGCATAATTTAATTTTTTAACAAATTCCTATACCCAAAATAGTTTCTATAAACTAAAAAAGGATTACATTAAATAAAATTCAACATAATCCTTTTTATTTATTGGTTGGCAATTACTTTTAGTAATTTTCTGCTTTTATTTCAAAGAAAGACTTTGGATGACTACATACAGGACAAATTTCTGGAGCTGATTTTCCTATAACAATATGTCCACAATTTCTACATTTCCAAATTCTGTCTCCATCACGGCTAAACACTAATCCTTCTTCCATGTTTTCTATTAGTTTTTTATATCTTGCTTCATGTTCTTTTTCTATTTTTCCAACTGCTGTAAACAAATATGCTATATGATCAAATCCTTCTTCTTTTGCCTCTTTAGCCATTCTGTCATACATATCTGTCCATTCGTAATTTTCTCCTTCTGCGGCTGCATTTAAATTTTCCAATGTTGATTTGATTTCTCCACCTTGTAATAATTTAAACCATAATTTAGCATGTTCTTTTTCATTGTCTGCTGTTTCTTGGAATATAGCAGCTATTTGTTCATATCCTTCTTTTTTTGCCTTACTTGCAAAATATGTATATTTATTTCTTGCTTGTGATTCTCCAGCAAATGCTTCCATTAAATTTTTTTCTGTTTTTGTTCCTTTTAATTCCATTGTTCTCATTCCTCCTTATCTTTATATTTGCTATTTTATGTTAAAATAATTTAAAAGTCAATATTTTTATCAAATTTTGTGTTAATTCCTAAAAAAGCAGACTATACAAAATAGTCTGCTTTGATGGATTAAGGCCTAAACATTGTTATGACCTCCATATTCTCTGGAACCTCAATTATAACGTCGAACTCACCATCCACTCTCGGATTGTCTTCACCGAAATTAATTTTCACAATCAATTCACGGCCATTGTTTTCAACGTTCAATGTCTTGCTAACAGGACATTGTTTTATGACTTGTGATTCCTGTGGTAAAAACATCATTTTGTCCTCAACGATGGTTCCCTGAACTAGAATGCCTATAACGCCATCCTCCTTAGTTGTCATTGTTGTACAAGAATGTTTAACCTTTTTGGCATTCGTGCTATACTTAATCACATTCACATCGTCAACATTGAATTCTCTTGCAAACATGAAAAAGTTAACACCATTGTTCTGAGGCTTGGGTTTTGCCGACTCAGTCTTCTTTAAGTCTTTTTTCCCAAAGCTAAAAGGATTTTTAAGCATCTCTCTCCAATCATAAAGTTTCATCATATCAATAATGAAACAACTTATAAAATGGGCTTGTCCCATATACATATTTAATTATACCACAATTTACATAATTTTTCAAATGATATCATATTACTTCATTTCTTATGTTTTGCTTTTTAGCATTTTCCCATTTCTCTGTTAGTTTCATCATTTCTTCTTTAGAATGATTTACATATTTTAAAATTATAGTTTGTTCTTTATCTTTAATATAAATCACACCAAAATTTAGTATATTATCTACTGCTGTTATATTTACTATTCTATATAATGGTACTATTTTTTGTTTTTTATTAAACACGCCTGTTTCTACTATTAGCTTTTCATCATTATAATAATATTTACTATTTTTCAAAATAAAATAGTAATATAATGGTACTATTAGAATTAAAAATAATGTTCCTATACTTGTAATTGTTAATAAAATACTTATAATAAGCCAAAAAACAAACCAAAATTTATTTATTTTCATGCTATAATAATTCATTTTTACTCCTTTTATTTCAATCCAACTTGGGCCTTTGATACTACTTTACCATTTTGAAAAGTAACATTAGCATTTGCTCCTATACTTCCTTCTCCATACCAAGAATATATTGTACTTTTTATATTACCTATTTCTGATTCAGATAATACTGTACCTTCTTCCCCAATTATATTTACCACCTCTTGATATGACATTCCGGTTTCTATTTTGTTGAATTTTTCAAGGTTTAATCTGTCTTGTTTTTGCTCAGTTGTTACACCGCTTGTTGTACTACTTGTTGTGCTACTTGCTGTACTATTGCTTTTATTTTCACTTCCACTTGCTCCAACTATAGCTCCAAGAACAGCTAAAATTAATATAAAAGTAACAACCTTATGTTTTATAAAAAAATTTCTTTGATCCTTTCCACATTTAGGGCAAATTCCTTTTGAACTCACCTCTGCTCCACATTCTTTACAAATTTTCAATGCCATAATACATTTCCTCCTTTTATTTTAGTACATCTAGATATCCTCTTATTTCACAAATAACGACATCATCTTCTTTTCCTAATCATAATACATCAAAATATTTTTATTGTATGTGATTCAAGTGTCTTTCAAATGCATTACATTCGTATTGCATTTTATTGTTTATAATATATAAGTGAAAGGAGTTTATTATGAGTAATTTTAAAATACCGATTATCCCATCAACAACCCAACGTTCTGTTAGATTTCCTAACAGTTTAATAGATGATGTTGAAAATGCTATACGTGGAAAAGAAACAACCTTTTCAGCTTTTGTAGTTGCCGCAACAAAACACGCTATAGATGAGTTAAAAGAAGATAATGATAATTCTCATTAAAAAGCAATATTGACTTATATTAAGTCTTTATTGCTTTTTATAATAGCTAAGTCAAAAGTTTATTACATTAATCAAAATAATAAAAGCCTTATAAATCATTGATATTTCAATGTTTATAAGACTTTTGTTTATTGGTACCGATGGTCTATTTACTATATTAATTCATAAAATCTTAAGCATTTTTACGACCTAATGCCACTAAAATCAGTATTTTTCTTATTTTGTTAACTTCTTGAAAATATTAAAAACTCTTCCTATTGCATTATTTACTGCATTAATTTTATATCACACCGCATACTAAAAATCAATATGGCACCAGTCAATAAATGTCTTTTTTATATAATTATTACTCCATTTTGGTATATTATATATTATAAGATTTTATAAATCAATAGTTTTTATAGACTTATTTTTTCTTGAAATGTCAAGAAAAGTTTGGCACTTCACAATTGATTTTAAGCCGTTTTATTTTTTTAGTAGAGTAATTATATTACTTGGTTTTCAGTCATTTTTTATATTTTTATGTTTTATGATAAAATTCGACAGTCTTTTTATTTTTGATGTGATATAGTGTGGAAAAAAGGAGGGATTTTATGAAATATATTTTTTTAGAGAAAACAGATAATAAAGAAGACCCATTTTATACAGAATATTTGTATTTTATAACTGATAATAAAGATTTTGATTATTCAAAGTTATCAGATAGTGAAAAATCATTAATTCATTTTAAAGATGATAGTAATGCAACCGAAATATCAGTTGCCCATAATAGTCCAGAAAATTTTAACCATATTTTCGGTAATATCTATATTTATATTCTTCACAATAATTTATCTGAACAAAAATTTTTAAAATTTACAATAGATGAAGAAAATAATATAGAAAAGGCAGAATAATATCTGCCCTTTTATTTTACATCTTTGTGCAATAATTCAATGCAATCCACCCACTTGGAGTTAATCCAAATCCATTTCGAACTTTAATAACTGTTGTTACTACTCCACGTTTTAATCCATTAGTATATTGATTTCCTAATTTTTTATTTTGGTATCTTGCATTTGCTGTTAATCGTTTATATCCTTTTATTTTATACTTTGTACCTGCTCCTGTTCTAACATTTAAGACACTAGCATTTACTTTGTATTTTCCTGTTGTATATTTCACACCAGAAATAGTTTTAACAGGAGTTTGTGTTGAAGGCATATAGCTTGTTAAATAATTACTAGAAACCCATCTATTTGTTCCTACTCTACTCCAACCATCTCTTGTTTCATATACTAATACTGCTGTACCATATTTATAAGAACCTATTATGCTTCCATTTACATTATTTCTTATATTTAATCCTATTTTAGCATTTACATATCTAGTATATGCTTGTGTTGTAACTGTTTGTTTATTTTCTTGTGTACTACCATCATATTTATATGCAAAGAAACCTTTGTAATTAGCGTATTTTTTGAAGTTGACTACACTTACATAAACTTTATTACCTTCAACTACTGCTTTTCCTCTTCTTGTAGCTGTATCAAATTTACCAGCATACAAATATGGATCATATATTTCTATCATTCCGTTTTCAACTTTAGTTAGTAAAATAAAATGACCACCTGTAGTAAATAATCCATTACCACAACTAGCCACAACATAATTTTGACTTTCTAATAATTGCAATGCTCTTTGAATGTCTGTTGTTTCTTGATATCCAATATTAAATGTATCTGCTACAAATCTAAAAGCACTCCAATAAGTTCCATTGTTAGCACTTCTGTATCCATATTTTACAAATAAATCACACATTTCTGGTGGTGTTATTGTTCCCTTTGTTGCTGTTACTACCATACTTGCACAAGTTGGCCCACAACCTGATGTTCCTATTGTTTGGGAACTATTTCCTACACTAGAATACATTTTATAACGCCATCTATTGTCTATTTGACTATAATATGTAAGTCCTTGATAATTTCCTAAAGTAACATTAGGATATTCGCTTGTGCCATTGTATGCTATTTCTCCTTGCTGTTCAAATTTTTCATCCTCAACTGTTTGCTCTTCTGCTACTGCTTTTTCTTGTTCTTCTGTTTGTACTTGTATTTCTGTAGTTGGTAAGTCTTTTACTTCTTGTTCTGTCATATCATATGTACTAATATTGTTTTTTACTTCATTTACTACACCATTTACAATTTCATTAGTTGAACTATTTTCATTTGCTTTGTAAAATCCCAATCCACCTAATATTCCAACTATTACTGCTGAAATTATTAATATTATTTTTCTTTTTTGCTCATTATTCATTGCTATCCCTCCATTTTTATTTCTATTTTTTCAATATCTTTTTCTATAGCTTCACATCTTCTATCGTGTACCTGTAAAAACTCTGATTGATTATCCATACTTTTCTGCAGTAACTCAAGAGATTTAGCAGTGTTTCTATTAGTGTTTTGAATTTCAACCAAACATTTGCTATTTTGGTCTAGTGTTTTTTGCATATCTTTTCTAGTTGTAAACCAATCATATAAAAATAACCCAACTATTATTATTGAAACTCCGTAATTAGTTAACATTTCTAATAATTCTTTCATTAAGAATCACCTCCAGCAAATAAACTGTTTAGATTTCTTCTTGCTGTAACTTCAAGAATTGGACTTATTTTGTCTGTGCTAAATATGTTTGTTTGTCCTTCATAGCTTCTTGTATTCTTAATTTGTTTCCAAGCTTCTTTTTGTTCGTCTGTATATGTTTCAACTTCTTCTTCAGCTAATTCATATTCTATAGTAACTGGTGTTCCTGCTTCTTTTTGTGCTGCTAGCAAAGCTTTTAATTCTGATACTGTACTTGCTCTACTTGTATTTATTCTTAATTTAATTGCGTTGTTTGTAATACTTTGTATTCCTTCAACGTCAGTAGACCATACTGTTCTATTTATAAATTGATTACATATTATCGAACTTGCTTTTTTCATATCTGGTTTTATATAGTAGAAAAATGATGTATTGTTTCCTTTTTGTGCTGCTAATGTATCCCAATTTTCCGTACCATCTAACACTGTTTGTTTTCTTTTATGATGTATTCCGTCTTCTGCTAGATAATCGCCTTCCATCAGTCTTTGACCTTTCTTGAATGGAAATACTATTATTTGTTGTTTATGTTCTTCACTTGTAGTTTTTTCAGTGTTTCTCTCTAGTTGAAAAACCTTTAAACTTTCAACAGTCGGATTAAATCCAAATCTTATATATCCGTCTTCATCTAATGTAAATGCAATCTCTTTATTTGTATTTGAATTTTTAATACTTAAGAGTTTCTTGTTTTTATCATAGATTAATACATTTATCCAATTATTGATAGTAGACCAAAGTATGTAATTCCCTTTTGCTAAAAATATGTACTTATCTATTCTTCTATCTGAATTAGTAATGACATTCCCATTATTATCATAATTTCCCTGGAATAATTCTAAATCTTGATTTAAAATATTTTTGTTACATATAATTATTTCCATACTTCCAAGTCCATGTCCATTATCCGCTGTTGCTTGTGTACCTTTTTCTATTTTTATGCTATCTAACATTTCTTGATATGTATTACTTCCACCTGCTATCCACACATATGCGATTAAATATTTAGCTGTTGAATTAGTTGTTATTGTCATAACATTTGTATATGCATTACTTACATAACCTTCAACTTGTTGCGAATAGTTTGGTTCCTCACTAGTATAAGCAAGAGCAAATCTATTTTTTGTTGCATCATACTTCTTTGAAACAGTGTATGTAGTATTTGGTTTACAGGGTATCCATACTGTTTTATATGTGTTTTTTACATTTCCACCTAACCCATTAATATCAATAGGTGTATCTAAAACATTTGGATTTTCCTTATCATATAAATTTCCATTATTTCCTACTGCTTCAATTTCGCTTGGATAATCTGGAGATGGTATCCCTCCTGTGTAGGGTTCGTAAGGTTTGTCGTCTGTGCCTTCATAAATCATTAAATTTTTATATGTTGTATTTGTCTTGGCACCTTGAGCATAACTATCGCCACTATAAATCCAAATGTCATCCACATCAGATGCTGGTGTATACACCGTTTTTAAATCTGAAAGTTTAACAAAAACATATGAATTACTTATATCTACTTCGTTATATATAAATCTAAATAAAACACTAGTTACATCAGTATTGTCTGTGTTAATTTGTCCAATTTTAATAGTATACGTATGGTTTGCCTTTAATGAAATCGGAACTTTTTTAACAACCTCTGTACTTAATACAGTATATTCAGCTGGAACATTTAATAAATTATATCCTTCTCTTGTTTCTTGTACACTTTTTCCAATTATCTTAAACTTTTTGAACCTACTATCTGCTGTATCTAAAGTAACATATTCTCCACTTCCGTTTACAGTTGGAAATGCGTTTAAATCTTCTTTTAATCTTTTGTTTTCTTCTTTTATTTCTGCATTTTCTTTTTGTAGTGACTTTATATTTATGTTTTGAGTTTCTTGTTCTGCTTGTATGTTTGATATATCTTGCTTTATTTCTGTATCATCATATGCTTCATCTTTAAATTTTTGTTCTATATCTTTTGCAAGTTGTTCTGAATATTCGTCTAGTGCGCATTTATCTGTCTCTTCATATACTGTAATTCCATTATCTTTTCTCATTTTCCACCAACCTCTCTGCAAGTCCACGTTCTTGTTGCTTTACAAGTTTTTGTTTTCATTTCTTTACAAGTCATATATCTAATTGCCTTTATCTTTAATTTAAAAGTGGAGCTTTCGAAAATTTTCGAAGGCTCTACAACTATTTCTTCAATTTTATTCATTTTTTAATACCTCACCATTTTTTGTGTATTTATTTATGTAATATATATGAATATTATTCGATAACTTCAACGGTCAAATATGTTGCTGTTCTTCCTCCTCTAACGCCTACACTTAATCTGTTTACATCCCCAATTGTCATTGTAATCTTATCTCCTTCTTCAACTTCTTCAAGCGTTGTAGCAAAAACTGCCGAATTGAAATCAGTTACACCTTTACTTACGATTGGCGATGCAAAAACAGCTCCATTTTTCTTCAAATTTGGAAACAAATAAGATTGGTTGCTTGGCAATGCTTGATAAAATATAGTTCCAGAAACTTTGATTTTGCTTACACCTTTTCCTATCACTATTGCATTGTCCTTTAACGACAACTTATCTCCTACTACCACACTTTCAGACAATTTTATCAATGTATTATCAGACACATTTGATAAACTAGCTGTAGGATATGCCGTAATTATATTTTTTTCTGTTGCTTCTTTTATTGCTTCTTCAACATTCTTTTGAAAAATTCTGTATTCTATAAGTTCTCGCAAATCCTTAAAGTCTTGCAGTCCTGCTTCTGTAACCCTAAATTGACAGAACGGCAATTGATATATCGTTCCTCCATTATCTAAATCCTCTTGTATCAGCTTAGGATAATCTCCCAAAGCTTTTACGAATTTATAACTTCCTTGTTTAAATTCATCTTTAGTATTTGTTTTTGATAAATCTATTTCATATACTAATTTATAATAGCCTGCTTCAGATGGAATCTCATTTTCTGTTCCTGTAACTTCCTTTAAGAATCCTCCTTGAATGATAAAACTTCCTGTTTCTATAACTATACTTTGCAAATTTTTAGAAAGTTCACATCCTTTCGTTATCCCACTTTGCTTATTTAGAAAAATGTTTATAAAATGTCTAAAAGTTTCGCTTTCGAATAATTGCTTGTCATAAGTTTCTCCTCTAACCATTTTTTTGACTCCTTTCTTTTAATAACTTGTCTATTAGTTTGATTCTTATATTTCCGCACGTATATTCTATAAATTTGTCTTGAGTTATTTTCAGTGCAGAAATATAAGTATCTAAAATCACACTATTCTTAGTTTTGATTGCAATCGGCGTTCCAACCTTCATATATTTATTTAACATTTTAAAAGTTATATTATGATTGTAGCTATTGGATTTCATTGTATCTAGTGCCTTTTGCGGTGCATCTTCCATTTTTTCTGTATATACTGTTTCCACTTTTCCTTTAGCTCTATTTTCGTTTTTCATATCTGTTGTTGTTGTTCTATCTGTTAATAAGTATAAGTTATATTCGCCCTCTTCTTTTGTGAGTACTGTTACTTTTGAAATTACATTAGTTTCAAAGACTTCTGAATAATTTGATATTGCTTGAGCTGTTGTATCAATTAATACTTTCTTTGTTGCTCTGTTTTCTATTGTAATTACTAATTTTTTTGATTCAATAGAAAAATTGTACACAATGTTATATCTATGTGTACAATTTGTTATCCATGTATGCAAATTATAAATACCATCTTGAACGTTATCCACCGTTGTCTGTATTTTAGTATGTGTCTTTACTACTATCTTTAAATATGCTTTATTCAAAAAAGTATCTGTATTATTTATAAAATTTTCTTTAATTGTTTTCTCTATAAAATCTTCTATTCCTATTGTTTTTATTATATCTTCATTTTTTAGAATGACTTTTTGGTCAAATATATTAGTAATGTATTTCAATGTGTATTTATATAATGTTTTCCCATCTTCGTTTTCTACTTCTTTAACAATTCCCCAATACACTACTTCATTTCCTTTTTTTATAGCAACAATATCGCCTTCTTTTGCTTGTACGTTTTTTAGCACATTTACAATCGTGTTTGAATTAGTTTCTTCGTCAATAGATATTTCATAGTCACTCAATTCCATAATTCCTTTTATTTTAAAATCATAGCCATCAAATACCCACATAAATGTTACTTCATTCTCATCCTTTGGCTTTTCCTTTGCTAATACTTGTACTACTTTCTGCTCCACATATTTCTGCTCAAATAAATCTGAAAATTCAACTTCTGTATTATAAATTCCACCTGTATTTGGAGCATTTAATTTTATTTCGCAATATCCTGTTTGACTGTTGTATTCTGCTGTATATTCTTTTCCATTATACTTGACTTTCATGTTTTCCTCCTATACACTTTTATATTGAGGGAATATAGTTAGTTTGGCATTTTCTATTATATTGTCTGCTTTTAATCTAATTTCACACGTTTTATTTTTTGGTATTCTTATTACATTATCATTTTCAAAATCAATTGTATCTAAGTCAAACAGTTCTTCTTCTGTTCCGTCTGTTTTTATTTTCTTTATTGTAAATTCATTTTCTTTGCTGTTATAAACAAGCTTTTCATATTCCGCTATAGTCGTATTTATTTTTAGTTCTTGATATAACATATCTTCAATATATACTTCTACCTGCGGATTTGAGACAGGTCCACTCATTTCTAAAACAATTGGTGCTGGAACATGCCCTACGTTTTGATAAGTTACATTTTGACGATTATTGTCATTAAACATTGCATCCCAAATAAAATCCCACCTAATTTCGTCTGCAGAAGGATTTATTGTATATTCTATAGTGTTTTCTTCATACCATAGCCCTAAGCATTCAAAAGTTATTGTTTCACTTATTATTCCATTTTCCGCCTTTTGTGTTTTTGTTATTTCTTTGAAATTAACATTCTTGAAATACTCTTTTTCTTTGTTTGCAAACGGTATCTTGTATGAAAATCTTAAACTTTCTGCATCGTCTATAAAATCAACAAGTTTTTTATAATTATCATATTTTTCAAAGTTGGCTGTTCCTGTTATTTTCCCCTGCTCAATTTTTTTTAAATTTTCTATGAATGTATTTCCCACTTGTTCATAATCGGTATCATATGAATACCCCAATCCGTCAGGGTCTGTCAATAAACAAGCATTTTCTGCATCCATTAGCGAATAGCTTTGACCTTTTTCATTTATTAATTTAAATTCTCTCACCACTTTTTTCACTTCCCATTGTAAAAAGCACCAGCTGTACTGATGCTTTAAATTTCTATAATCCTATTGATAGTTTACTTGACATTATTAAACTATATAATCTAATTTTGTTTATTACTATCGCATCTCTATTTTGACCCGAAGTACTGAATTGGTATCATAGCTCTATCTTCCTCGCAAGGAGTTTATCATACTTTTCTAGTAATTTATTGGCAAAAATACTAAAATCGACAGTTTATTGCATTTTGTTTTTTATTCAATTGTTACTAGTTTAAATGAAGAATTTGCCTTTACCATATCCCCTTCTTTAAACGTATATACGTATTCATTAACCCCGTAGTTTTCCGCTCCTAAGATAATATTTACTTTTAATTCTCCTGACTTTGAATATACTACAAAATTGCTCTTTCCATCATATATTTTATACTTTCCAACAGGTATATCTGTTCCGGCCGTTAGTTGTCCAGCTGGATATGTTTTAGGCTGACCTTTGATTTTTACAACCTCACTATTCAACTCTTGTATCTCCGTATTTAAAGTTTGCTTTTTATTTTCTAATGAAGATATCTCTGATTTTATTTCATTTTGCTTCGTCTGTATTTCTTTCAATTTATTTTGCTCTGCATTATAGGCGGCTGAATTTTCTAGTGCCCAAGTCTCTTGCTTGTCTTTTTCTATCTTCCTCGTTGCTGTGTCTATAGTAAAACTCGTTTTCATTCCATTTTCAGTGTATACATCCATACTAATATTCTTATATGCGCCCAAGTAATCCATATAGTTATTTATTATTTTTCCTATTTCTGTTGATTTCTCTGTTGCTTCTCCTTCATTGTCAAAATTACAATTAATAGCTATTGTCCTTTTATTTGCAGATTGAAATACCGTTATTCTTTCATCGTAATCTTTTAATTTTTTCGCCAATTCAGTTAAGTTTTTGTCAGGATTGATCATATTAAAACCAACTAGTATAATCACAATAAATCCTATTATCAAAATCATAATTAATAATATTATCCAAAACCACCATTTTTTGTAAAAAATTTTTTCTTTCTTTTGCTTTTCTTTTTTTTCGTCTTCCATAGTTTGTTCTAAAATTTCCTTTTTTTCTTCATTCTTCTCCATTTATTATCCCCTTTCTTGAATTGTAGAAAGAGTTTATCATACTTTTTAGTATTTCATTGTCGAAAAATGTCGAAAATAATAATAATTATATATTACATATACTGCCCTAATTTTTTATTTAAATAATCTACCGCTTTGTCTAATTCTTTCTCTGTTAGTTGTTGTGGATATATTTGAAGTATTATTTTATTATTGTTATTCACAGTGCTTGTATTATTTGCAATTTCTCTACTTAAGTTTCTTTGAAGTTTTCCAAAATCTTGAATTTTAGGTATTTTAATATTATTTAGTTCTGTTTCTAATTTTTTTGACATATTGTGCGCTGAACTTATTAATTCAGGAGATGCATTATTTAATGTCTTAGCTAACCCTGTAACCATATCTGGCATCCATTTTTCATACTCGCGTAAAGGTCCCCTATCTGGTCTAGAAAAGTGAATAAATGATGCTATTGTACCAGATAATCCTGACAATATTCCAGTAAACCAACTTCCTTCACTTTTTTGTTTAATTCCTTTTCCTAATCCTTCTACCATGTCTTTTCCCCATGTTTCGCTGTCATTCTCTTTTATCTTTTTTTGAGCCCTATCAGCCAGGTTTCCAGCTTCTGCTTGTACAGTAGTATCATTTTTTAAAAAATCTGCACTATTGTTTATCTTTTGTTTTGTCCTTCCAGCTAATTCTAATTTTTTATCAAACATCGATGTCATCTCTGTTGCCTTAGAAGACGCCGCATCAGGTAAATTTGTATCTGAGACTATTACTCCCGTTATATCTTGTATCTTTTGTTGCATTTCTGGGCTCATTTTAGATATAGCATTTTTATACTCATCATATGAATTGTTAGCCAAATTTCTCCAAGCTAAAACCTCATCATTTCCTAAATCGCCAATTGTCTTTGTCCTATCAGCTAATTCATTTGCCAAGTTTTGCAAATTCTGTTGTGCTTGTTCCATTTGCTGTTTTTCCACTTCACTGCCAGTTCTTTCATACATTTGTTTGTACTTATCTAGTTCTTGCTGTTGCTTAATTATTGAATTTTGTATTTCTTGTACGGAAGAATTTGACCAATTCTTTGTAGTATCTACAATTTTACTTCCTATTTCATTATATTTTCCTTCTGCAAATAAAGCATAATTATTTTCGTAATTTTTCTTATCTTCAATACATTTTTTCACTACATCTTCTTGATCTTCATATGCTTTTGAAAGTTTTGCTAATTCTGCTCTGTGATTATATTCTGACTGAGTTAAATTATCTACATCTTTTCCAGTAAGGCTACTACTGTTGTATTTGTCAATCCACTCTCCATACTTTTGCCTTACTTCATTATAAGACATTCCCAATTTATCTACTAGTTCTTTTTGCTTTGAAACAGCTTCTATTTCCGTGTTTATTGCGTTTTCATATTTTTGTTTATATGCTTCTAATTTTATTTCCGCTTTCTTCTTTTCTATCGTTTTGTCTATTTCTCCTTGCAAATCCCTATAACTTTGAACTACATTTCCGTTTAGCTTATATTCGGTACCTAACGCTCTATTTAATTCATTTAATATGAATGAAACTCTACCTTCATATCCTTCTTTTACTTTTCCATTTGCATCTACTAAAGTTGCTAGTTCCTCTTTTAGCTTGCTCGCTGACTCTATTTGAGCCAAATTACTATTTGTTGTTTTATCTATACTTTGATTGTATTCTTCATACTTTTGTTTTTGATTTGTTACTTCTTCTGCTAATTTATTAGCTTCTCTTATTGCTTCTGTTTGTTTATATGTAAAGTATACTACTGCACCTGCTGCTGCAGTTATAGCTACTGTTGCTAGTCCTGCAGGAGATGTTAAAAAAGTTAATCCACTCGCTAAAGATTGTGTTCCTTCTGAAGCTTTTTTAAAAGCATCTGTACTTGTTTTTCCTATAAGACCAACAGCTTGTGTGAATGTTCCTATTGCTTTAGTTCCTGTACCTACTGATTTTCCAAGTGCACTTAAAATTTTAACTGCTGGTCCTATTGATGCTGTTATTGCCATCATATTTAAAATCTGTTTTTTCTCTTTGTCACTCAATTTATCAAAATTTTCCATTAGCCCCTTAAATTTTTTTGACAAATCCAACAAAATTGGACCAATCGTTTTTGCCGCAATTTCTCCTGCATCATGCATTGCAACTTTTGCATTTTGCATTGCAAGTTGGGTATCATCTACTTCATCGATTATTTGTTCATATGTACTTTCTATTGTTCCTTTTCCACTATCTAATGCTTCTATATATTTTTGAAATTCAAATCTTCCTCCTTTTATTGCATCTGCTAAGTCTGGTCCCGCTTTTGCACCAAATACTGAAATCGCTTTTGTAGTCGCTTTTGCAATCGTTGGACATTTTTCTATTTCTTTTAAAGTTTTACTAAATTCTTTTGTAGAATCTTTTCCTGCTGCTCCCCAGTTCGATATAGCTTTTTTCATTCCAGAAAATGCAATCTCTGTATTTACTCCTGCTTTTTCCCATCCGAGCAAACATTGCAATTGCATTTTTTGTATCTATGCCTAAAGCTCTCATTGGTGCACCATATTTAGCAAGATTTGTCGTTAGTGATTCTATAGAAATCCCACTTTTTTGTCCTGCTACAGTAAGCATATCTAATAATTCTGAGTACTTATCAGCTTCTATTCCTGCATCTCCCATTGCTCTAGTAACTAACTGCACAGAAGTATTTACATCTGTTCCGTTTACTTTCGCAAATTTTAAGAAATCTATAGACGCTGTCTTTAGTTTACCTCCTGTCAAGTCTAACCTAGTATTAATTTCTCCTATGGCTGCACCAATATCAGCAAAATCGCCTGGTACTTCACTTGCAACTTCTTTATATATCTGTTGCAATTCTTTTGCAGTTGAACCCGTAGCTCCAGTTTTTGTTGCAATAGTATCTAATCCTTCATCCACATCATCCATTGAAGCAATTGCTGTTGTAGTTATCCCAACAATAGGTAATGTTAACTTTGTTGTTAGAGTATTACCCATATTATCAATCTTATTTGATATATTTGTTATCTTGTTGCCAAATTCTTCTATATCCTTTCCTGCTTTTGACCAATTAGAAGCTTCAGCTTTTAAGCTATTTAACTTGTTTTCAGTAACAAATATTTCTCTTTGTAAATTTCTATAATTTTCTTGAGAAATTTCCCCACCACTTGCTATTGTGCTATCAGCCATTTCTTGTGCATTTTTTAATTCTTCTAATTTCTTAGAAGTTTGTTCTATATTTTGTTTTAGAACTGTTTGCTTTTGTGATAATAGCTCTGTATTTTTTGGGTCTAGCTTAAGTAAAGAGTTAATTCCTTTTAATTCCTTGCTTAAACTAGCTGTGCTAGAATTAACTTTCTTTAATGCATTTTGTAAGTTTGATGTATCTCCACCAATTTCTACCATAATTCCTTTTATATTCGCCATTTTTTCACCTCTTATACTAAAATAAGAGGCTAAATAGCCTCTTACATTAATCTATCCCAATCAGCTTGGGTAGCTTTCCTTACTTTTTTATTTTTCTTCTTTTCTATAGTTGAATATAAGATTTTCATTGCTTCTATATATGTAATTTCTTTCAAGTCATCTATCGTTAATCCCACTCGCAAGCAAGAAGCTATAAATTCTTGCTCTGGATATTCTTCTACAAGTTCTTCATTGTTGGTATTAATATTTTGAATTTTTTCATATAGTTCATTATCAACAAAAGCAATTCACGGCAAATTCCGTTACCTCTGCAATCCATTCATCATTTGTTTTTATTGCTGGTATTCCTTCTAGCCATTCTTCATACTCCGGTGCTTTTCTGTTTGCTGTTAATATCATTATATAAGCCATTCTTGTTGCCGCTTCAATGAATAATCCCATATCATCCAACATTAAAGTTGATAAACTTGCAATTATGTTAGAATCATCTATATCAGGATTTTCTTTTTTTAAACTCTCAGCTAATAAAACTTGTTTAGTTAAAAACGCTTGTAAAATTCTTATATCACTAAAAATATCTGTGTTAAATTTGCTACGATAGTTTTTATAAGTTAACGCATTGCAATCAATTTGATATCTTTTACCGCAAATTTCAATTGTTTTCATAATTTTCCTCCTATATTTCCGCTGTTGCATCTTTTTCGTATACTTTATCAAAGAATTTATTGTAAATAGCCTTATTTTCTTCTGTTGGTTCTAAATAAGTTCCTATAGCGCTATCTGTTGAACGTGGTGCTATTGTAATTGGTAAACTATCTGTTCCTGGTTCAAGACTTTCTTCTTTTGTGTTATGCTCTCTTGATGGTCTTGAAGCAGAACAATCCCAATAAACATATCTTCTTTGTCTGTCATCTCCATCAGCTTCAAACATTAATGCAAATCTTGATTCTTTATCCTCTGCATTTTCTATTATTGCTCCATTTTTATCTTTTGTTCTTCCAAATATCTCAGTTTCAAATTGTTCATTTACCATTGCAACAACTAAATCACCTTGATATCCTTGATTTGAATTTTTTCTAAAATAAATTATATTATCCGCATACCATTTAGACTCTTCCCCTTGTGGATCTGGTGAAAATCCTCTAGCTCCTGGTAATGCAAATGGTTCTCCATAAGTAATTTGACCATCTTTTTCTATTAGTTTTGAAATATGTACATTTTTAATACCATATAAAACTTTGTTTTCCATGTTTATTTCCTTCTTTCTTTTTAAATTTCAAAAAAATAACTCACTTGCCAAATTTCTTCATCTGACAAATAAGTTTCTTCTGTTTTATTCCAAACGACATCGCTTAGAATTTCATTTTCTATTTTATTTTGCATCTCTATGTCTTTGCTTATATATGTATAATCTAGTTGAATTTTTTCTTTTTTCATGTAAACTTTATTGTCAGCTAAAAAATTATTAGGCTCTGTGGTTATAGCAACTAAATGCGGAGGTTCTACTTCTTCATCGAATTTTCCATATGCATATTGAAATCCTTGTTCTTCACATCTCATTCTTAATTCTTCTAAAGTCATCGTATCCCCCCTATTTTTTGTTTTAATTTTTCTTCATATTCTTTAGAATATTTTTCTTCTACAGGCCTTATATGTGGAATAGCTTTAGTTCTTCCACCATTTCTAGTAGCATGTCCAAATTCTAGTAAGTGTGTCAGTTGATAATCTGTTTTGTTATGTATTTTAACAGAATATTTATTCTTACCTAGTTTTTCTTTTTTTAGTTTCCAGCCTTTCGCATATCTGCCACCTTTTCGCTTCTTTTTTGGAGAAGTATTTTTTAGTTCTTGCACAGCTTCTTTTCCTACATCATCAGCTACTTCTTTGACTAATTCTGAAATATCATCAGAGTATGCTACTAAAGCTTTTTCTATTTCTTTTGATAAATCATCGACTTTAACTCCTTTTGACATTTTTTACTTTCCTTTCACAAATCAATATAAGCTCATCTGCTGTACTTTCTTGAGCACGAATAATTGTATATGTCTGATTCATATAAATTAATTCTGATTGATCCTCGTAGCTCAAAGGAGAAATTTTCAGTCTTAGAGTCGGTTTATATCCTTGCTCATTTGCTTTATAAAACTCATTAGCATAAACATCTTCTACTTTTATCAACGGAACTTCAGTTTCTATTACCTGTTTTGGTTTTGAAACTCCTATGCTATCTTTTGAAACTTGAGTAGATAGCAATTTACAACTCACATCACGCATTGCTACCACTCTCCTTATAATCTGTGCTTAAACTTAAATTATTGCATAGAAGACTATATGTCTTTTGAGCTTGTTCTTTTTCTTTTATATCTGTATTTCCAAAATTTGCTTTAACAAACATTATAATAGTCGATTGAATTAATGCATTGTCAGTGTCTTCTGTAACATTAATTCCCATTCTTTTTAAATCTTCTATTCCTGCTTTTATAAGCATTTTGATTTCTTCATCTTTAAGCGTTGCTGTTTCCACAATACTCAAACATTGCTTAGTTATTTTCAACAATTTTTCCATATAGTCCTCCCAAAATCATTTTAAACTTCTCCTGCTTGTTTGTTCATTAAAACAAATGCTTCCTTGTTAACAGTTTTACCATCAACTAAGGCCATTCCTCTATAGACTCTGTTTCCACTTCTAAATTCTGCAGAATCATCAGATGTCACATTAACATTTTCATTCCAGTTCATTGTATATTTACTAAATAATCCGTATAGTATTTTTCCTTCTTCAATAAACTCGTCTTCGATGACTGGCTTTCCAAATATTCTTCCAGCAAATTCTCCAGTTGGATCAGGAACAAATACAAGACTATCACCAACTCTTATTGTTGCTATATCTTTCCATAAAGTTTGAGTATTTACTACAAATGCTGAACCTTTTTTATATCCTGCTTTTAAATTAGCCATCATATTGCATAAATCTTCGTATGTAATTTTTCCTTTCTCAGCGCTTTGTAATGTTTTAATAGTTTCTTTTAAAATTCCCTTTGGTTGTCCGTTTCCTGTTCCATTTAAAATTGCATTTTCAATGGCCATGGCCATTCTTTCTGTTATTTTTTTAACAATCCAATTTTCAAACGCTGATATTGTCATTTTTGACACTTCTGCAGTTATTGATATTGTTCTAATTAATTTATAAGCAGCAAAATTAACTGAAGCTAATTTATCCTCTACATCAGTCGAATTTGCACCTTCTGCAATCCATGCAGCATCATTCACAGTGTCTTCAACCGGAATTGATATATAGCCTGGTATATTTAAAACATCAATTTGATTGTATAATGCTGATGTTTGTCTTAGCATTTCTTCAATTCTATTTAATGTAGAAGTTGGTATTGCTGCCCCAACACTTGACACTGCTGTAGTCATAGCTCTTTCTTCTTTTTCATTTAATTTTTTTCCTTGTAATTTTTTTAAAAATGCAGATCTGTATTCTGCTGTCTCTAGTATATTTTTTTCTTCTTCCATTTTTCTTTCCTCCTTTTTTGGTTTTTCAATAACTTTTGCATTTAAAAGATTTACATTTCTTTTTTCTAAATCTTCAATTGCTCCTTTCAATAGATTTCTTTCATCCATTTCTTCTGTTTTTTCTTCTTCGACTTTAACATCTTTTAATGTTTCAACTTCTTTTCTTATTTCTTCTAATTCTTCTGGTTTAGCATTTTCTATTTTTTTTCTTAATTCTTCTTTCTTTTGATTTAATTCTTTTAATGTCATTTTTATTTCCTCCTATTTTTTTTATTTTTAGCAGTTCTACCACCGCTTTTATAAAGTCTCTATTTGATTTCTACCAACCAAAAAAGAAGTAGTTCTACCACCACTTCCTTTATCGAGATTATAAACTTAATAATAGTTTTAATTTTTCTTTTTCATTTTTAAATTCTTTATATTTTTCTTTTTCTTCTTTGTATTTTTCTTTGCTTCTTGCATATATTTCTGTACCATCATAAGCTGGAACATCAACTACAGAAACATCAAATAATTGCGCAATTTCTGTAATTCTTCTTGTGTCTGTTTCATAGTCCCATTCCTGTTTTCTTACAGAAAATGCAAAGCTCATTTTGTCTAGTAATCCTGCTTTTATCATTTTGTATATATCTTGATTTTGTGTTGTGTCTATCAATTTCGCTCTTATTTTTAAGCCTTTACTATCTACTATTAATTCTAAACTTTTGTTTCTAGTTCTAGCTAAAATTAAGCAATTGTCATTATGATTATATTTTAATACACAGTCTGACATATTGCAGTCATTAAAAGCTTCTCTGCTTATAATTTCTTTGCACCATCCTAAGTCTGTTTCTTGCTCAAATACCGCCGCATATCCCTCAATTATCATTTCACCTGATTCTTCTTGTAATGCTCTTAATTCACTAATTCTCATTTCCTTTATTGCTTTTTCCATCATTTCCACCTCCTTGATATTTGTCTGCTAAATTTGCATTTATTACATTTAATGTTTGTAATCTTTTTTTACCTTCTTCTCCGCCAATCGCGGGCAAGTCTAATATTTCTCTTCCTTCATCAACAGTTATTAAACCAAGCGCTCCTGCTTCTTTTATTAAAGTTATCTTCGTTTCTGTTTTTGCATATTTTATACGATTAACCGAAAATTCTATTCTATGTCCATCTTTAATTGCTTTTTCACTAAATATTGCATTTGTAAAAGCTTGTCCCATTTGTATTGCCTTCGGCTCTAAAACACTTTCGTAGAAAGCATTCCATTCATCCGCTGTATATTTACTTTTTATAATATTTTCTGATATCATAAAATAACCATATATATTTCCATTTACCATTTCAAGTTGTTCTTTTTCAAGTAGAACTGGATTTAAATTTATTTCTTTAAAGTCCATTCTTGCATCTAAACTTCCGATTCCGTCTGTGCTTGATAATAAACTTTGAACAAAATTGTTTTTCATATCTTTTATATCTTTATCTTTTAATATTGCATTTGCTGCTTTCAATACTCCTCTTAGTGATGCACTTATCTTTATTGCGTTTTTTATCCCATCATCTGCAACTGTTTGTGTTTCTATCGCTTTGTCTAAAACTTGGTTTGTATCTCCATAGAAATCGTGCTTGTTATAGAAATTTTTTAAATGAATTATTCTGCTGTATTTTACATAGTAAATATTACCATCAATAAATTGAAACTTGAGCCAAACTTCACCATCATCTTCGACTAATGTGCAAAATAATGGATTTAACGGATATAATCCTCTTAAATATCCTTTTTCATCTATGTCTATGTAAATATACTCATTGTTTTGCGCTAATAATAGACTAATTGTCTTGTATATAAAATCATATGTAGTCATAAACGGATTTGGTTTTACACTAATAATATAATTTATTTGCCCAGAAATATGGTTTTTTAATTCACCATTTTGTTGATAGTGTTTGGGCATCATCTTTGCACAATGTGTTGCTATAGTGTTGATGCATTCTCTTGCTATTATGTTGTCTGCAATATTATCTGAAATATCTGTATATGTTGCATTATATCCGCTTAGCAACTTTAGCGTTGTCTCATTTACCATTTTTTGAACTTTATTTCCAAACACCATGTTAAACAAGCTTCTTTTTTCTTTTTTCATCTTACTCCTCCTGTAGTGCTAAATAATCATTCATTTTTTCAAATAAAATACAGTAGGCTATTATTAAGCTTACTGTACCATCTATTCTTGCTCTTTGTTTTTTTCCTTTGACAGGTCTTATGTTATCATTGTCATCTCTTTTTACTGCTGTATTGCATAAACACCATTTTAAAATCGGATTATTATTGTAATTTACTTTTTTCTCAATTAAGTCAGCTTCTAACTGTTTCATTGGATTACTCATTGTTTTTGGTCCTTGCCTTACTTCTATCATTTCAAACCCATTTTCTTTCATTTCGTCAACCCAATAATTTGAGTTCCAAGGATCATATCCTATCCACAAAGGTGCAATTTCATATTCATTTTTCATATTCAAAAACCATTCTGTCACTTGCGAATAGTCAACTTTTGCTCCTTCACACACAGTTACAAGACCTCTTTTTTCCCATTTGTCATACGGTATTTTGTCGTCTTTTATTTTAAATTCTAACCTGTCGCTTGCTATAAAATATTGTTGCATTACATATTTCTTTTTATCTTTCATAATTAACAAAGTTGCACATGTTAAATCTGTTGTGCTTGATAAGTCAACTCCTGCGACTGCATAGTTATCAAATAAATTTTCAATATTGTAAGTTTCATCGTTATTAGCAATGTCGAAACTAATCCATTTGTCCTGGTCATTTTGCCTTATATTAAAATCTTTACAAAGCAAATTAGCTAATTCAGTGGGATTGTTTTTAGCTCTATTTACTTTATCTCTTAAATCTTTTATATTTTTTATTGTTCCTAAGCCAGGATTCGCTTTATACCATTTCTTTTCTTCTTGCCATTCATCAGGTTTGTCTAATTCATATATAACTGCTAATACTGTTTCATCTATAATTCCGCCTTCTTGTCCTTCATATCCATCTATTATTGCTGAAGCATATTCATATTCGTTGTCAAATACACTTTCTCTAACTGTTCCCATTGTTGATGTCTCTAAAAGTAAAGGTTGCTCTCTGGCAGACATTGAGTCGTACATAACATCTAATAAATTCTTGTCTTTCCATGCATGTACTTCGTCACATATAACAAAATAAGCATTTAATCCGTCTAATGAGTTAGAATCAGATGCAAGTGCTTTGAAAGAACTCTCTGTTTTATCAAAAAATAGTCCATTTACTAAGCATCTTACTCTTTTAGCTAAAACCGGACTCTTTTTTATCATTCTTTTTGCTTCTTCCCAAACAACTTTGGATTGGTCTTTTTTAGTTGCTACAGAATAAACTTCCGCTCCACCTTCGCCGTCAGATGTCAACATATAATTTCCAAGTCCAGCATCTATTGTTGATTTACCATTTTTTCTTCCAACATCTAATATTCCTTTTTTGTATTTTCTCAGTCCTGTTTCTTTATCTACAAATCCAAACAGTGCTTGTATAAAAGCCTTTTGCCATAATTCTAACATTACTGGCTTTCCTGCCCACTTTCCTTTTGAATGTTTGCAAAACTTTTCTATAAAATTTATTGGTCTATTCCCTTTTGATTCGTTAAAAATATATGTATGTATTTCCTGTTCTTCTGTTATTTCATTAAAAAAAGAAACTTGCTTAGGATTGTATATATCCTGTGTAAGTTTCTTATATGTTATTAAAACTTTATGACATGCCTTATCTGGATTCTTTAATAAAAATTGATAATACTCTTCAATGTATGTCATATTCCACCATTAAATCTTTCAAATTCATCGTCTATATCAACTTGTTTTTCCGCTGGTAACATATCATTTAATTGTTTTATGATATTCATATAGTTTTTTACCATTGTATTGTATGTTTTACTTTCTATTGATTCTTTAAATCCAAATTGGTCTTTGCCATTTACATATGTTTCTTTTACTCCGTATAATTTTATATCTTCTTTAAGTTCATCAAGCGTTATAGACATAAAAGAAGCATTTTCAATTAGCTTTTCTGCCATTTTCTTTTTATTGTTTGGTAATTCTTTGAATAATTTCTTTAATTTATTAGTTTCTTTTCTTATTTTTTGATTTTTTTCTATAAGTGCCTGACCGCTTAATTTTTCACGTAAATTACTTTTTTCTTCTTCCACATCTACACCTCCTTACCTACACCCCTCGCATGGATTAACTTGTGTATTTTTCGAACCCCCACCCACCGTTCTCCCATTAGCACAGTGTGGAATGGATACAGGGGGGATTGCTACTTCTTATGATTATCTTTTGTTTGATATTAATTTCTATTTCTAGACATGTTGATACACTTCCATCTTTATGTCTATAATATTTATATTTTTTATTGTATATTGTTTCATCTAATTCTATTATATCTTGTAATAATTGCTTTATCTTTTCTAATTTTTTATCGTTTCTTCCGCTTCTATATTTAATTGTATATCTATACTTTTTTTGTTATTTAAATTCATTCTTTACTACATCTCCATTCTCATCGAATATATATTCTTCTTCGCTACTGCTAAAATGTTCTTTGTTATGACAGTCTTTGCATAAACATTCTAAGTTATCAATATTAAAAAATATATTATCATCTTCATAATTTAAATCAGTAACATATTCTTTATGATGCACTATTACAGCAGAATTATATATTCCGCTTCTTTAAACATCTTTCACATAAACCGTTTGTCATTAGTAACTTTTGCTTTCTTAAGCTCTGCCATCTTTTGCTTTTATATTTCTTTTCTATCTCAGGATTATCTCTATATGTCATAACTATTTAGTTTTCTTTCTATTCTTTTTCACAGCTGTTTCTTTCTTTACTTTTTTAGTTGCTGTTTCTATTTCTTTTACTTCTTCTACTTTTTCTACAAATATCTCGTGATATTCGTTTTCTTTAGTTAATATTTTATATCTTTTTTCTGATACTTCAAATATTTCACCCTTCTTTGGTATTTTGTTTAGTTCTAAATCTTTTATGTTTAATTTTTCATATTTATCTGTTGCTTTTACTAGCATGATAATTACCTCCTTTTTTCTTTACTTTATATTTGAAGCAATACTCATAATATCTGCATTGCTCACATTTTCTTATCATACAATTAGCATAGTTAATCTTCTCGTTCATAATTTATGCACTTTGTACATATTGCGTCTTTACTTTGGAATACTCTTATATCACATTCAAATTCTTTTCTGTTTTTACATCTGCTGCAGTTTTCTTTTTTATACTTTTCCACTCTTTCTTGATTGTTCATATGTACACCTTCTTCTTTATAAATTATTGGCGTAAGACTGAGGACACGAACCCCATACCGTTTTGGTACACATTGCTTAGCAGGCAAGTTTCAAACCTTTTGAATTAATCTTACATAAATAAAGAACTTGCTAGGAAAGTTCTTGTTATAAAATCTTTAAAGGAGTTGCTTTTATGTATTCCAAAAGAATCTGTATTATCAGTTACCTAGCATACTGGTAATAATGCATAATAAAAAGAATAGACATTTAAAACATCTATTCTTAATACACACAAACTTATAATAAATACTTTTGTAATCTCGGGCTTGTCCATCGCTGAACGATTACATTTTTACTATTGTTATTATACTATATATCTTTGTATAAATCTACGACATTTTTACGACATTTTTACGACATTTAGAATTTTATCATTTTTTCAGTAGCTTTTTCTATTATTCTTTGTATATGCCTATCACTTCTGGTCTGATTAAATAATTTTAAATACAATCTATTTCCTATATCTTCTGCTGTCATTCCTTCTACATAATATGCCACTAATATTTCTTTTTCCTTAAACTTTAATCCTTCTAATCTGTCATCAACTGATTCTACTTTTTCTCTTAGTTTTCTAACTTCTTCCTCTAAAGTTTCTATGCGTTTTTCTATTTCAAGTCTTTTATTATCATTTTCTTCTATTCTTCTTGAAACTTTATCGCTTATTTGGTTTTTACTATGTATATCTTGATTAGTTCCGTATGTTGCAGTCATACTCGTTTCAGTATCATTTACATATTTCAGTTTTATTCTTTCTGTCTTTAACTCTTTTAATTTTATGTTTAATTTAGCTTTATTTTCCTTGTAGTTCTTTAATAATTCTATTAACTCACTTTTGTTCATTCGTACCTCCTACAACTTTAATTTTTCAATTTCTTCTTTGAGTCTGTTTGTTGTATAATTCAATCTTTCTTTATCTGCATATATTATTAAACAACACATGCTATTATATAAATTATTTACTTTTTGTATTTGTTTATCTCTATTCATTTGTATTTCTCCTTTTTATATCTTCTCTTATTAATTCATCTTTAAGGTTGTCTAAAATCCTGTATGCTTCATTTAATTGTTGCTGATTATATTTTCTCTTATCAAAACTTATGAAGTCTATATTTCCTAATTTATTCATTGTGTTTACTACTATGTTGTATATATGATTTATTGTCATTTGTATCACTCCGCTTCTTTATATATAATGTCTATAACTTTGTCTTTGCTTAAGTTTCCTTTAGTATTTTTTATCTTGTTACATATATTGTCTTTTAATATATTTATTTTTCTTTTTACATTCTCATTTATTTCATTTTTTAAATTTTTTCTCTTTTGTCGTATTCGATTTGTTTAATTTTATATGTATTAAGTTGTGAATTTATATTATTTATTTCTTGTTCCTTTTCTTTTATTTTATTTTTAAGTCTATTAATTTCGTTTTTATTATCTTTATCTCTTTGTTGAAATTCTGATAATGTTACTAGTGCTCCTTCATATAACTGTCTATTTTTCTTTTCTTCTTCTAACTGATTCTCTAACTCTATATTTTCCTTTTTTACTTGTCTTATTTCTTCATAACCATTTACTAAATACTGTTTTAGATCAGGAACTTTTATTTCTTTTACACTTTCTGTTTTTTTAGGTATTAGCGTGACAATCTTTTCTTTTATATTCATATCTTCACTTCCTTCTTAAATACTCATATATTACCCTTTCAACATAAGCTAATGCTTCATAATTGCTTATGTATCTTCCATTATGTCTATGTCTTACTGTGCTTCTTATTATCTTTATTTCTTGATTGTATTGTCTTTTATACATTGTTGCTAATTGATTTTTACTTAAACCTTGTTTCCATTTTGTTATTATCTCATTTTCTTTCATACTACCACCTTATTGTAGTATACTCTTTTATTTATTTAATAATTCTTTTGCTTTATTTTCAAAATATTGCTTAACTTCTTCTTTGTTGTCCCATACAATTCCTCCTTCAAATATTTTCTCTGACATTAAATCTATTATTTTTTCCTGTTGTTCTAGTTTGTCTGAATAATAAAAAGCCATTTCCCTAATATCTTTATAACCATCATATATCTGCTCCACTGATTTTTGTAAATCTTTATTTTTATTCTTTATTTTATAATATCTATATTTCCATTTTTTTCTACTTTGCATTAAACTGTTTATACCTTTATTTATTTCTTTTACTTTTTGAATCCATTTTTGATTTATATCATTTTGTGCATTCTCTATTGCTGCATTGTATTGTTTGTCCGTTAAATGTATTATATATTTATCGTTCAGCTCTTCATTAAATACTGCACTTACAAATTCTTTTAATGTTTTATTGTCATATTTTATTTTTTTTATCTCTGCTTTTTGTTCTGTATTTTCTTTTTGTAGTTTTTCTATTATTATTTCTTTTTTATTTATTGTTTCATCTCTTTCTTTTAACTCATCGTCTAATATATTAATACAATTTTTCTTTTTTTCTATTAAATTTAATATTATCTGCATTTGTCTTGCAGTTACACAACTCATATCAATACCATTTGCAAATCTATTCATATCTTCAATTGCTTTCTTTTCTTCCTCGTTCATTTATTTCTCACTTTCTTTTAATATTTGTTTAAGTATTTTTACTTGTGCTAAATTTTCAAGATATACAGTATTACAATTTTCTCCACCATTACTATATTGTTCTTTTATGCGATAAATATTTTCTTCTAATTCTTTGATAACTTCTTTTATTTTTTGTTTTGATATATATTTTTTATTTACTATTTCTTTATTTTCTATTTGTATATTTCTAACTCTTTCATATGTTATTTTAGATTTTTTCAACTCTTCATTTTCTTTTAATACTCTTTTATAATCTGATAAAATATGGTCAATTGCATAGTATACATTTGAATAAACATATCTTTGTCCTTCTCCAAATTGGGTTGGCTTTATATCTTCTCCAGTTTTAATATTATATAGTTTCAATCCTTCTATAAACTCTTCTAATATTTTTATATCTTCTACACTATTTTCCACTACTCTTCCTCCTCAATATCTTCAATGTCTATATTTAATAAATATTTCCACAACTTTTTTTGTAACCAATTAAATTTTGTAGAAACCTCTATTTTTACATCTATTCCACCTAATCTCTCATTTCCTATTTTTATAATTGATTTTCCTCGTTTTCTCAAACGTATCATTCCATAATCTATATCAGTATTAATTAATATTTCTTCACTTTCTTTCATTTAAAGTACCTTCCTCTTTTTTTATTTGTATTGTTGCCAATATTTTGCACTTGCATATAATTGTTTTTTCATTTTTCTTTTTGGAAAAAATCCATAAATAATACCGCTTCCATTTCCTAAAATGAATATTCTGCTTCCTCCATTACATTCATCTGCTTCCCAATGATTAGTATATAAATTTTTAATATATCCTTTTATTGAAAATTTATCTTGCCACCAAAAACAAGCTTTATGATATTTTATTTCGTATAATTTTCCATTGTATTCTATTTGTAAAAATCTAGTTTTTGGTAAATGATTATTTGTAAACCTTTTTATTTTTTCATTTAAACTTAATTTATTTTCTTTCACTTAAAACACCTCCTAAACTCACTTATAAAATTATATAAATCTTTTTCCATATATTTTGGTATAGAATATTTATTTGCAATAACTTTACATGCATATAATCCAGTCGCATATCCTCTTGTTAAATAACAACAATCTTTCTTTTTTAAATTTATAACTAATGATTTTTCATGGTCGCCTTTATATCTAGGTATTTCCCCAATTTTTATTATTTCAGGATTTTTAAGTGTTCCATGTAATACTTTAAAATCGCAAAACTTCCAATTCTCTTTAACATCTTCATAATCTTTTTTTCTTTCTAAAAAAGTTTTATTATAAAATCTAGTAGTACATAACCAATCCATTATTTCTAAAATGATTTTAGGTAATACATAATAATTTTTAAATTGTTCTTCTTCCATAAGCTATTCCTCCTTTACTCTTTATCTAAATACTTTTCTATTCGTTCTCTTACAACTCTTCTTGTATCATCAATTCTTATTAAATGTATTGTTGCTTCTTCAATTTTAAAATGTATTACTTTTTCATATTCAGTATTTTTATATTTTGGTTTCTTAACATATAAGCAAATCCTATTTTCACTTTCCTCTGTCTTAAAATCTAAATAATAAATACATCTAAAGCTATCTATAATTTCTTTAATTAATTTATCTGCGTAATATCTATCTAGTATTCTATGTATAATTTTATTCATATTACTTCTCCTCTTTTATTGCATAGGTTTATACAGGTTTTACAATTCTTTCCAACAATGTATTTGCATATTTATTTTCCATTGTGTTCTTCCTCTCTTTCTTTTATTAATTTTTGTAAAATCTTTTTTAAAACCACTATTGCATATTTATTAAATTCAATTTCCGCTTCTTCTTTGGCTGTTTTACCCTTTAACATAGTTGTATTTTCTATGTCTAATATGTTCTTTTCATGATATTTTATTTCTTTTTCTATCTTGTCTTTTACTTTTTGAATTGGAATATATAACTTATTTACTAATTCTTGTGGTAAACAATTTTGTCTAATCCATTCATATTTTGATTTTTCTTTTTCTAAATTTAATTTATTATCTAATCTAATCATGTGTTCAGCATATGCTTCACTTTCTCTTTTTATTGCATTGTTTTTTATTCTTATTTCTTCATTCTCTTTTAATAAAACTTCGTTCTCTTTTAATACTCTTTTATAAGCTGATAAAATATGTTGCAATATTCTAGCAAGCTCTACAATTTCTTTATTGGAATATCCGTGCCAGCCATTTTCTTCTTTATACTCTTTATCTGTTTTTATAGATTTTATAAAATGTTCTGCATTTTTTATATCTTCTTCTATACTATTTTTCATTCTTCCTCCATTTCTAATGTGTTTAGTAACATTTGTTTTAAATCATTTAAAACTGGTCTGATATTTTTATGTAACTCATCATTATAATACTTAAATTCTTCACTTTCTACCATATTTGAAAAGCTTGTACCAATATTTAATATTGGTTCTTTCTCGTCATTTATTGTAATATAACATTCTATTTTTAATATTTTAACTCTATCTTCTCTACTATTTTCTTTCACTATAACACCCCCTAATATACACAATTATAATATGTGTATGTATTTGAGCATTTTTCACATTTACATTCTACTAATCCATCTGCTGGAACATCATATTCGTAATTATCATTTTTACATTTAGGACAAATCCAATGCATATTAAAACTTACATCTGTTTCTACTTCAACATTTTCATCATCAAGTTCTTCTGCCTCTTCAGTTTCTTTCACTTAAAACACCTCCAAACTCTTTTTCAAGTTTTCGTTTTTCCGTATAATGTACTTTAGTTCTCGTTATTTGATGAATTATGTCGCATATAGTTCCTTTGCTATATGGAAAGGACCATCTATTCTGTCCAAAGTATTCCATTCCTCTTGCAGACTTTTCTTTTAATTTGTCTATTTGTTCTTTATCTAGCTTACAATAAATTATATATTCTAATTCTCTATACATTTTTTCTACAACAGATTCGTATTCATCTAACCAATTCCAATTTATTTCTTCTATAAATTTTGGTTTTGCATATCTTATTACTTCTTTTCCACAAAATGGGCAATATTTTATATTTTCTTCAAAATGAAATGGTTGAAATATATCTTCTTCAAAGTATATTTCTTTTTTACAATTTGAGCATTCATGATATTTATATACTTCGCCTTCATACATCGGTGTTAATATAACTTCATCTGCTGTTTTTTCTTTCATATTGTTTGTTCTCTTATAATATTTTCTATTCATTTTCTCCTCCTACTTCGTTTCCCCAGCAATCCCAACCTTCTACAGTTTGTCTTGCAAATAATTCTATTCTTGGAATATCCCCAAATAATTCAACTATTCGTTCTCTAGCTTCGTCTGGTTTTCGACTATGTTCTCGTCTAGGAGATAATATTGCACTTGAGATTTTATTACTAATTGGCTTCATTTTACCCTTTATACCCATTAAACATACTTCACAATTTGATTTTGCATAATATCCTACTCCAAAAAACAGCTTTTTATTTTTTGGATTTTGCTTTAGCCAACTGAAGCCTAATGTTTTATATTCAAATCCCCAATGTTTAAATAAATTTATTTGTTCTTCGAGATACGGAAATGTAACCCATAAAAATAACGTACAATTTTTATCTGCTATTTCCTTGATAGGCAACTTTTTTATTTCTTCCATAGACATTAGTTCATAATGTCCACAAGCTCCACCCCTAAATCTTGTTTTATGATTAGCTCTACTTTTATATTTCCACGGTGGATCTGCATAGATTATGTTATATTTTTTATTTGTGTTATATATATCTACATACATTCATCTTCTCCTCCTACTTTATAGCAATTAGCCATATACTGTTCTTTTGTTAGTATCGTTTTTACGTCTTCTGCTAAAATAAAATTTGTATATCTACTATCAACTCTTATTTCTATTAGTTCCCATAAGTCTCTTGGCTTATATATATCTAATACTTCCATTCCATTTACTATATCTCCAACTTCTACTAAATCTATTAGTTGTTTACTATGTTTTACTATATTTTTTATATCAAACCATTTTTGTTTTTCTAAATGCACTGTATTTGCTATCATTCCGTATAAAGCATCTACTTTGTCAATAACTCCATTTTTTGTTCTTACATATTCCTCTACTTCAATTTTATTGTTCATATGAATTACCTTCCTTTCTCTCCTCTATTGTATAATTATTTAATATTGTTTCTAGTTTGTTATTTTCTTGTGTTAACTTATCTATTACTTCTCTTGAATTATCTAATTCTATATATTGATTATTTATTAATTCTTTATCTTTGTCATATACTATTTTCATTCCTAGTATTGTTCCTAATATTATTCCTACTAAATATGCAATACTTATAAATATAATAGCTCTTTTATACTCTTTCATTTGTTCCGTTCCTTTCTTTTATAAACCGCTACATTGCAGCCACTTACTTCATCATATTTTTTGGTTTCTGTTTCAACTAGCCCCAATTTTACTAATTCTGTTAACCTCGGAGCTGTTTCTTGTCTTTCTGCGGTTCTTAGTAATCTATTTCCATTTTCATCAGTTGTATTGTACATTTTTATTGCTAATTCTCTTGCTGTATATTCTCCGCTTCCTAGCTGTTCATATATTAGTTTACATTTCCTTTTTAATTGTATTTTTCCAAAACTTTCTTTTCTTGTTTCTCTTGTTATATTATTCATAAACTCCTCCTTTTAATGAGTTTTTATATCTTGTGTATATACTGCTTGTCCGTTTTATTATTGCAATTAATAATCTGCATCTTTCTAAATCATTTGATTTTCTTATATCTTCTTCATTTATAACTTTTTTCATATGTTACCTCCTGACCAAATTCCTAAATTCGCTTACTTTTTTATCGAATCTAAGCATTACTTTTGTTAGTCCTCCCGCTCTTTGCTTTTGCAAATCTACTACTACATTTTCTACTGTTTTTTCTTCTTCATTATCATTTTCTTTATATATAAAAATAACGTTATCAGCATCTTGTTCAATTGCCCCACTTTCTCTTAGATCTGCCAAAGTTGGTTCAGTTTTCGCTGCATTTCTGTTTAATTGGCATAGCCCTATGACCGGAATTTTTAACTCTAAACTTAATAATTTTAATGTTCTTGATATTTCTGCGACTTCTTGTTCTCTACTGTTAAACTTATTTTTACTTTTCACTAATTGAATATAGTCAATTACTAGTAATCCTAGATTGTTTTTGTTTTTTAATCTTCTTGCATAATTTTCTATTTCTTGTATGTTCCTAATTCTCGTATTTATAAAAAATGGTAAATCTGATATTTTTCCTTCTGCCATTGCCACCTTTTCTTGTTCTAATTGATTTAAATTTCCTGTTCTTAGCTTATTGCTATCTATATTTGAAACTTTAGATATTAGTTTTTGTACTATTTGAGTTTCTGACATTTCTAAACTAACTATTCCTACCACGGTTCCTTTTTCTGCTATATGCTGTGCAATTTGTAATGCAAATGTTGTTTTTCCTACACCTGGTCTAGCTCCAATTATCGTTAGTTCTTCTTCATGTAAACCATTTGTGGTTTTATCTAAATCAAATATTCCTGTGAAATATTTATAATCATATTTTGTTCCCTGTATTCTCTTTTTTTCAATTATATCTGATGTTTCGCAAACTATATCTAAAAACGTCTTCTCCTTTTCTGTCTCTTGATTTATGTCATTAAGCTGTTTAATTACTTTTTCTATGTATATTTCTGTTTCTCTTTCATTTTCTGCATTTTCTTTTATCTCATTGCTTAGCTTTATTAACTTTCTTTTTTTGCTTAATCTCTTTAATTCTCTATAAGCATATTGTATTGAACTGCCATATCTACACTCAGCTATATTACTTATATATTTTAAAATATCTATGTCTTTACCTTCTATTTTATCTTTTATGCTTAAAATATTGATTTCTTCTTTTTTATTTTGTAGTTCTAATATTGCGTTAATTATTTGTTTATGCTTCGGTAAAAAGAAATCTTCTTCATCTACAACAATTGCTTCTTTTTCAAAAATCAAGTAATAAAGCACTGTTTTTTCTATATCTTCATCATACATGTTTTATCCTTTCCCTAGTATTTTTTCTTTGTATTCTTCTTCGTTAGTAAAATCAACTTCATCGTATTCTATTTTTTCCTTTGTTTTGCTGTTTTTATGTATTGTTTTATTAGATTTAAACTCTTCTTGTTTGATTTTAAATTGTTTTGCTGTATATACTTTGTTATTTATGCAATCATTTAATATTCCAGTAACATATTTCCAATTTCTTTTATTTCTAGAAACCGCTTCTTTCATTGCTTCAATAATTAAGTCTGAATACAGTCCTGATTTTAAATATTTTTCTATATCTTCTGAAACAAATGCTGTTATTAACGTTATGTTATTTTCATAGAACTCAGTAACATCTTTTAGTTCTTTTTGAAAATTCCTTTCTTCTTTTTCTTTATTATTAATACTTGTAATATTCTCTTTGATGTTTTCATCAATACCCTCTTGATTTTTTTGTGGATAGGGTATTGACGTTTTTATCAATAGGTTATTACTTTGATTTTCTTGACAATAGGTATTGACGTTTTCGTCAATAGGGTATTGTCGAATAGATATTATCCTTTTATCTATCTCTTTACTGCCTTTTTTATAAAACATTTTTATTTTTATATATTTTTTATTATTTAATTGACTTATCCAACGTGATATTGTTTCTTTGCTAACATCATATAAATCCGCAAAATACTCATTTCTAGCCCAGCAAATGCCTTTGTCATTACATAAAGCTGTAATTTCTCCATATAGTAATTTTGCGTTTGCCATTAAATCTTTATCATATCTTACTTTAGCTGGTATTATTGAATAGTAATTTGGTTTTTCCATATTGTGCCTCCTAAATATAACTTTTTCCATATCTTTGTATAAAATCTTCTTTTGTTTTGTGATAATAATTTATCCATGCCTTTTGCGCTATCTTTTTCAAATATCTATTTAATTTGTCCCCATTTTTTCCATGAACTCCCTTGGTGCCTCTATGATCTTCTTCTGTTAAAAATATTATTAGTCCATCTTTTATACTTTTATTTCTATATGCTCTTGAATAATATACTTCATGCCTTTCACAATATTTTTTAGTTCTTCTTATACTGTATTTTGTGCTTCTAGGCATAATGCAAAAGTCTGTTACTACTTCATTTGTTCCGCTTCTTGTGATTTACTTTAGTAGTATTTCTTTTTGCTTTATTATTTATTGTTAAATTGTTTTGTCCGCTTTGGGCATGGATAAAAACTTGTACTTAAATCTTTTACAATCATTTTTGTGCCTCTTGATTTCTATTACTTAAAATGTTATAATATCAATAGATTCATATATTTAAGTGTCTCTGAACTAGTTTGATTTTAGTAGGTCTACTAGTTCTTTTTTGTTTAGTATAGTTCTTATTTTGTTCTTTAAATTTTCTATGCTATTATAGTCTTGTTCTTGTAAAAGTTTTTCTATTTCTAGCAATTTTCTATGATGTTTATAATTTTCTAAATGTTCATCTTCTATTTCTGACCTTAAATCTTTTTGACTCATTTCTAATCTTTCTATTTTGCTTTCTGCTTCTTTTAATGCATTTCTGCTTGCATTTACTAAACTTTGTAATTCTTTTGTTTTTTTAAACATCTTTCTCGGCTCCTTTCTTGTAAAATTTACATATATTTTTGCTTTACTTAAAGTATAAATTGACTATTAATGCTGCAATTGCTAATGCTAAACTTATTAGGGAAAGATAAAATCTTCTTTTTTCTTCTTTCTCTTCCTGTTTTTCTTTTTCTAAATCCTTCATACTTTCCTCCTAATATATTGTATTTTGTAAGAATCCATATACTAACATTGCTGACATTCCCATATTGGCTAAAATTACTACTGTTGCTTTTCCTATAAATGCATATACCTTATTTGGATCTAATCTAAAATTCTTCCATGTTCTTTTCATTTGTTTTACCTTCTTTCACTTATAAATTCATTCCAAGCTTTTCTTGTTACTAATCGTGGCTTTGCATATGTTTGAACTGCTAAATCTTTATTGTTAAAAAGCTTCCTTACTCTATTTACTGCTATTCCTGTTTCATTTGCAATTTGCTCTGCTGTTAATAATTCAAAATCATTGTTATGTTCTTTTTCATTTACTAATATTTCTAAATTTGAATTGATTGCTTTTAATATTTCTTCCATATTTTCACCTTCTTTCTTTTTTGTATCGGGTTGTGGTTATTTTTGTTCTATTTGCTGAACACTAGAGGTATAAAAAAGTTCTACTGTACTAACACCAAGTGCTTTTGCAACTTTATCCATTGTTGAATTTGTTGTAACTTTTATTGTTTCATTTTCAAACCCTGAAATTGTAGTTCTTGAAACACCTGATTTTTCGGCTAATTCTTCCTGAGATATGCCTTTCATTTCCCTATAGTATTTTACTTTATTTTTCATTTTGCACCTCCGTTCTATTTACTGTACATATATTATCACCTATTTTTTTCGTTGTCAAGTATATTTTACAAAAAATTAATAAAAATATTGCTTTTTTGTAAAATTTATTGTACAATATTGCTTGAAGGAGGTAGCTCGTAATGCTTTTAGGAGATATTATAAAACAATATAGAACACAACATCAGTTGTCTTTACAAGATTTTGCTGATTTAATTGGCTCTAGTCGAAGCTATATTCATATGCTAGAAAAAAATGTAAATCCAACAACTAACAAACCTATCAATCCAAGTATAGAAACTTTAAAGCTATTAGCTCAAGCAATGCATATGGATTTAGACTATTTATTAAAATTATTAAATGATAATCAAACAATTTATTTAGATGAAAATGAATATAAAAAACAATTTAGTAATAGTAGTAGCAATGATTTTCGTTATGCTAATCATAACGGCATTAATACAGAAGGCCTTGATGAAGATGAAATTGAAGAAATAAACAGATTTGTTGAGTTTATTAAGAACAAAAAGAAAAATGGGGGAAAATAAATGGAAGAAAATTATGAACAAATTATATATATCAATATGGACGATTCTGGCAGATTAGTCCAGGGCGAACCTAACGAATTGGTTTTTGTTTATGGTGGCGTATTTTTTCTCTCTTTAAAAGAACAAGAAAACTTTTCGAGACAATATAAAGCCTTAGTGGATTTAATAAAACCAAAATATTGTAAAAATTTTTTAAAAGATGATTCATTGAACAAAAAATATTGTACATCACACAATTATCAAACTTGTATTTATAATTGTCCTGAATTAAAATCAAATATGTTGAAACCCCAAGATAGAAGAAGATTGTTAAATTTTATAAAAAAATATGATACCTCTGTTGCTGTGGTTTCTAACTATAAAATTAAAGATTATATTTTTGATAGTAAGGCTTCAAAAGGTAGGTTTAAAGATTACATTATAAAACGTGAAGTAAAAAAGATTATTGAAAATTTAATCTCACAAAATAGAATAAATAGTCAACAACCAGTAAGATTAATTCTTAATTTAGACGAACAATCTACCGTTTCCAATGGTTACTATGACTTAGAGAGTTCTATAAAAGAAGAATTGCAATTTGGTATTATGAATTATGATTATGGAATTAGTTTTCCGCCAATACTATCTTCCGTTATAGTAAAAGTAAAATATAAAAATTCATACTATAATTATCCTGTTCAAGCAGCAGATTTATTAGTTGGAGAAGTTAGACATGCATACTATAATTATTTACAAAACAATGATTTTGCAACTTATAGAAAAAGAACAAATTTTTTAAATACTTCTATATACTTGCCATAAAAAAAGAGCCTTCTGAATGGCTCTTTCCCAAGTAAGTAGGTGTATTTAAAAATACACTTAATTTTTCAATCTAACCTTACTTGTACACCGAACAAAGGGTTTTTCCCTTCTGGTACAATAATTGTAACATTTTCAAGAATGATTGTCAACAATTATATTATTAATTTATGCAATTTAATTGCATTTTATTCAAAATATAATTAACATAGAAAAATAAATATAATAAAGACTATTTTTACTATCACATTGTAATATAATCTTTTACGGAGGATAACATGAATACTTTAGATATGTATAAAATTGCTGAGAATGAAAAAATAGACATTTTAAATTATAATTGGACAAATACTAAAGCTAGAATATTTGAAATCGATAATAACTATTATATTGCTTTAGACAGCAAACAAATAAATAATAGCATTGAAGAAAAAGAAATTTTGGCTGAAGAACTTGGACATTATTATTGCAATGCTTTATATTATCTTGATTCTGACAATATACAAAAGAAAAAATGTGAATATAGAGCAATGAAGTGGGCTTACTCTATTTTAGTTCCACTTCAAAAATTAAAAGAAAAACTCACACAAGGTTTTAATTTGTATGAGTTAGCAGACTACTTTAATGTAGACTGTAAATATATGATTGAATGTATTAACTTTTATGTCGAAAAATATGGCATATTAGTTTAATATAAATAAAAAAGGAATAGATGTAATCAAATCACCACAACCCGATACATTTATTCCCTTCCCCACTATTGAAAGTGATTGATTATTATTATATATATAATACCTTCACTTTTCAATAGTTTATTAAAAATAAATTAAAGAAATTTGGAGGTATTTTTATTATGAAAAATGAAAGAAAAAACAAAAATGTTAAAGTAAGAGGAAACGGAGAACGGAACAATATATTTTAGTGAAGCATTAAACAAATATGTTGCACAATATGTAGAACCTTCTACAGGAAAAAGAAAAACTTTGACACAAAGAAAAAATGAAGGTAAAAAGGAATTTAAAGATAGATTTACAAAGACAATGAATGATATTAATCAAGGAACCTATATTGCTACATATAATGATACTTTCATATCAATACTAGAAAAATATGTAGAACAAAAACACAAAGACGGTATCACTTCTGATAGGTCTTATAGAAGAGACTTAGAGACAGTTGTTCAAATAAAAAAGACTTGTGAAAATTTTGTTAATAAACCTATTCAAAAAATAACCGTGGAAGACATAGAAAAAAGTAAACCTAATATAAGAGAATATGCTAATTCAGTAATTAATAAAATTTGGGCAGCTATCAATAAAACTTTTCAAATTGCTTATTCCAGAAGAAAATTATCTTACAATATCATGCTTGACGAAACACTAACAAAGCCAATTTCTAAAAAAGAAAATAAAAAAATAGAAGCATTATTAATAGAAGAAGAGACTAAACTTATTAATATTTTGAATAATGAAGAACGAAATCATAAATATAGAGATATTATTTTATTACAATTATACACAGGAATGCGAATTGGAGAAACATTAGCTCTAACTATTGACTGTATAGATTTAAAAAATAATACCTTAACTGTATATCGAACATTAACTCAAGATCTTAATTATAATATTATACTTGGCGAACATACAAAGACTTATAAAAAAAGAGTCTGTATTGACAATGGTAAAAGAACCTTCCCTATGAGTGCAAACGTAAAAAAGGTAATAGTAGATATTTTAAAAAACAGAACTGCTAATATAAACGGATTATTGTTTTGGAATTATCAAAAAAACACTTATATTACTCCTGGTGAAATAACTTCTTATCTACAAAGAATAAACGAAAAATATAATATCTGTTCTTCTTTACATTCTCATAAATTAAGACACACTTTTATAACAAGATGTGTTGAAAAAGGACTTTTCCCAAAAGTAATACAGAGTCTAGTTGGACATATTGAAGGTAGTACAATAACAAATGATGTTTATACTTCTATATCAAATGATTTTATTCAACAAGAGCTAAAAAAACTAAATTAAAAGTCTATTGCATTAGTATTGCATTAATTTTATAAAAGCAAACCTTGTAAAGTGCTTATATTCCAGCAGTTACAAGGTTTTTCTTATTTGGTACCGATGGTGGGACTCGAACCCACATGGTTTCCCGCTGGATTTTGAATCCAGTGCGTCTACCAATTCCGCCACATCGGCATAAAATGTTTCGTAATAGATTTAAAAATCTATTACGAAATCTATTGATAGTTATTATATTAACATATTTTTTTCGAAAAGTCTAGTCCTTTATATTTATTTTTTGTTAGTAACAATTGTACAAATACAGTTCATTTACCCGTTGTTTTCATTTGTTTTTTTGACCTCAGCATCAAATTCAAATACATTTACATTTTTTATATTTATTCCTGAGAAATCATCATTCGGTTCTTCCATCTCAACTATTTTAAATTTTGTTTTATTAGATAATTTTAAATCTAGTTTTGTTATATCTATCAATATATTTGTTGATAAATCTTGTCCTTCTGGTAATGTTCGATTTTGATTATCATAAAAGATACAATTTGTATAACTTATTGCATTTGCTCCTTCTGGTAAATTAATTTTATAAAAATTAATTTTATTTGCTGGTTCCAAAATTGCTTGTTTCATTTCATTTTCTGGATTTATATTAAATATATTTACTTGCTTTTCGTCCAATTTGTCTCCTATTATAGCTTTGTATACAGGTACATCTTCTGGCACAACTACTTTGTTTATTGCTTCTTTTACGTTATTTATTACATTTTCTAATGCCATTTTAAATCCTATTTGTTTTGTTGTTTTACTTATTTCTAATATGTTATATTTATCTTTTGGCATTTCTCTGTGTTTCTTATTTTTGATTTTTGAAACTTTTGTATTATCTTGAAGCATTCCTCCAAAAATGTCAAACTCTTCCGTTGTTAGTGTTTTTTCTTCAGCTGCTTCTTTTTTTATTTCCTTTAATGCTGTTTCTATATCTTTTGGAGTAAAATCATTTAATTTAATTTTATTTATTAAAGTTAGCAAATCTGTTGCCGTAATATATAAGCTATCTGTTTCATCTTTATTTAAATTTTTTCGTTGCATTCTATCCATAATTTTTCCGAATTTTTCTATATCTTCTTCATAGTCAAAAACTTTAGTTATTTTTTTTATTACATTTATTTCCTCTTCTTCGCCTTCAGGTAATGAGCTCATTTCGTCTTTATTGCTATATTTCCAAAATTCAAATATGCTCTTTTTATGGCTATCTATTTCTGCAATATATGCAGTTGCATTTTCTATCTTTTTTTGCATATTTTTATTTTTTAATTTCAAGCTATTAATATCCATGATTATGTTTTTCAAATCAGTCTCTTTCTCATTGATTTCTTTATATAGTTCAAGTAATTCTTCAATATTGTAATTTGTTTTTTTCTTTCTTTTCTTTGGAAGTTCTTCATTTTCATCTGATACTTCTTTTTCTATATGTATTGTTGAATTATCTTCAGATATCTTCGCTTTGTTACTCTTCTTTTTACCATATTTAAAGAAATATTTAAATTTCCCAAAAAAAGTTTTTTTGCACTCTAAAAATGTTGATATTTGTTTTTCTTTGGCCAAATATTCTATTTCTTGCGTTGCTATCTCTGTTTTTAAGTCACTTAATCTTTTATTGTTTTTCTCAATAGACTGCTCAGCTTGCAATAGTTTTTCTTCTCCTATATGATATTCATCATTTATCCAATCTACAATATCTTCATAGTCTATCTTTCTATTGTCTACATAGAACTCTATTTCTCCACTTTTTCCTATATCTGTTCTAAAGAAAAAATAATGTGGCAGCTCTGTTTGTAAGATAAACATTGCCTTCAACAGTTTATAAAATTGTGTTGATTTTTCTTCACTATCTAATTTTATTTTATATGGACTTTTTATTTTTTGATATACTTCTGTTTCTCCTACGATTTCGATACTTAGTCCGTTTTTTTTATTATATACTTCATATATTAGTGGCCAGTCTTTTGTAAATAGCCATAAATAATTTTCTATATCTTCAAACTCTGTTCTTTTTAAATATGTTGTACTGTAATCTACATTTCTTATTGGTACAAAAATTTTTGCTGCCCTTTTCTTTTCTATTTGTTTTTTTAGCAAATAGAAAAATGTTGAGTAATCCGAATCCTCGGTTGGAACTAACATAAAATATTGATCTGTATTCTCTGAATAATATATTTGCCATAAATAATTATTTTCGTATTTTACTTTAAAGGGAATCTTTTTATTTAACTTATCTTGTTCTTCCCCGATTTTTTCAACATCTTCTATGTTAAATGATTCTAGCATTCTTAAAAATGTAGTATGATTAACAATATTTTCTTCTGATTCACTATCCAAATAGTCTGCAATTGGTCTTGCTTTTTTATATTTTTCTTCTATATTATCTAGTCTATGTGTTGGTGATAACAAAATCTGAATATCCTTTATTGGCACATATCTGTATTGTTTATATTGTTTCTCATCATAAAATTTAGGAATCCTAAATTCTAATGATTTATACTTTTTAAATTCTTTTGGGATTTCTTTTAGGTCTAACCCTAAATAATTTAATTTTTCTTCTATGCTTGCTTTATTAGTTTTCTTAGGCAATGTATTTCTCCCTTCACTTTTTATTTTATAATATCATAAAAACTTTTAAATTCGTATCCTTTGTCTCTTAACATTGCTATAATTTGTGGCAATGTATCGGCAGTTACACTTTTAGCTGGTGAATCATGCATTAGTATAACAACGCTATTTTTTTCGCCAACAGTTTCATTTAATCTTGATAATTCAAAATCAGCTGATAGATTGTTGGTTTCTGCATCTCCATTTAAAGCATTCCAATCTATATGGGCAATATTTTTTTGCTTTAATATCTCATTTGCCTGTGATTTTACATCAGCATATTTTCCTCCTGCAAGTCCTCCTGGAAATCTGAACAAGTGTGATTCATAGTCATTTTCTCCAAGTGCTTTTTTTACAGCATCATTACATTGATAATATTCATTTACAACATTTTCTGGAGAATCATATATTTGTGAATATACATGAGAATATCCATGATTTGCAACAAAATGACCTTCTTCATACATCCTTTTTACTAATTCTGGCTTTTCTTCTACATTTGAACCTAATACAAAAAATGTAGCTTTTATATTTTCTTGTTTTAATGTATCCAAAATCTTATTTGTAACTGATGATGGGCCATCATCAAATGTTAAGAAAGCTCTTTTTGTATCTGATTTATAAATATTGCTCATATTTTCTTCGCCTACTGATGTTAATTTCGGTAATTTTGCCTGTCTTTCTTGTTCTTTTTTTGCTTCTTCTTGTTGCTTTTTTTCTGCTTCTTGTTCATTTAAAGTCTTTATTTGATTTTCATATTGTTTATATACACCATAACTTTGTACTGTTTTATTTATGTTATTCCAAATAAGAATAACACAAACCACACATACAATTACCAATATTACAAACAATATTCGCTTTTTGTTTATTTGAGACTTTTCTAGTTTTGATGTTTCATTAAATTGATATACATTGAAGTCATCTTTACCATCATTTACCATAATTCACATTCCTTTTATTTTATTTATTAATTTTTATTTTACCCTTTCATTAGATTTTTTATATATCCAATTTCTTCTTCTGCATTTAATCTCATAAATATTGGTTCGCCTTTTTCTATAACTTCCTGATTTTTACTTTGTAAATTTATTTTTAATGTTTGCCAATTTTTATCACTTTCGTTTGTGATTCCTATTTGTTTGAAAATATCTTCAGCTGTATCGTTTATAAATGGTTTTAATAAAATAGCAATTTTTCTTAAATTTTCAATTAAATGATACATTGATGATTCTAATTTTTCTTTATTATCTTCTTTAGCCAATGCCCATGGAGTTGTTTCATCTATATATTTATTAGTTCTTGAAATTATTCCCCATATTTCTTGTAATGCTCCTGATATTTCATATTCTGCCATTTTTTCTTCAAATTTAGATATTTGGTTTAATGTATATTCTTCAAATTCTTTGTCAACTTCATTTGGTGTTCCATTATATTGTGGCACATTTCCATCAAAATATTTATTTACCATTGATACGGTTCTATTTAATAAATTACTTAAATCATTACATAAATCATAATTATATCTCTCCACAAAACTTTCCGGTGAAAACACTCCATCTTGAGCTGTTGGCATTTCCCTTAATAAGAAATATTTTACACTATCTAAACCATAACGTTCTATTAAGCTTTCTGGATAAATTACATTCCCTTTTGATTTTGACATTTTTCCATCTTTCATTGTTATCCAATTATGAACCAATATAGTTTTTGGAAGTGGTAAATCTAATGCCATTAAGAAAATAGGCCAATATATTAAGTGAAATCTTGCTATATCTTTTCCAACAATTTGCAAATCTGCAGGCCAATATTTTTTAAATAAAGTATCATCATCTGATAAATATCCTAATGCTGTTAAATAGTTTGTTAAAGCATCTACCCAGACATACATTACGTGTTTAGGATCTTTTAACACAGGAATTCCCCAATCAAAAGATGTTCTTGTTACACATAAATCTTCTAAGCCGGGTTTTATAAAATTATTTATCATTTCATTTTTTCTAAATGCTGGATATATAAAGTTCGGATGTTCATCATAATATTTTAAAAGTCTATCTGCATATTTTTTCATATTAAAGAAATATGCCTCTTCTTTCATTATTTTTACATCTCTACCACAATCAGGACATTTGCCATCTACTAATTGAGTTTCTGTAAAATAGGTCTCACAAGGTACACAATACCATCCTTCATATTCTCCTTTATAGATATCTCCTTGTTCCATAAATCTATCAAATATTTTTTGTGCAGCTTTCATATGTCTTTCTTCAGTTGTTCTTATAAAATAATCATAATTAATTTTCATTTTTGCCCACAATGTTTTTGCCATATCAGCCATTTTGTCAACATATTCTTGTGGTGTTATTCCTGCTTCTTCTGCTTTTTCTTGAATTTTTTGACCATGTTCATCTGTTCCTGTTAATAAATATGTGTCTTCTCCTTTTAATTTATGAAATCTTTTCATACTATCTGCAAGTACTTCTGTATATGCTGTTCCAATGTGGAATCTTCCACTTGGATAATATATTGGTGTTGTTACATAAAATTTATCGCTCATTTTATCCCCCTATCATTAAATATGTGAATTTATTATTATTGTGCATATTTTGTTTATTTTTTCTTCGCTCATTTTATCACTTTTTGTCATAAATATCAATAAGCAAGAGAGCTTTATTTAAGTTTTCTCTTGCTTATTTAGATACATATACTACTTTTGCTAAAAATCAATATATATTATTTTTTTATTCCTCTTTTGCTGTATTTATTTTCAATAATTTAAATATTTCCACAATTACTATTGGTGCAAAGACTAATAATACCAATTCTAATATATTTCCTGTTGGCAATATTGGAATACTAAATATTTCTCTTAATGCTGGTATAAATAGTATCGCAAACATTAATGTTGCTGATGCTAATATTGCCCAAATTAATTTACTATTATTAAATATTTTTGTTTTAAAAATAGATTTTTTATTATCTCTAATATTAAATACATGCACTAATTCAGACATTGCAAGTGTTATAAATGCCATTGTTTGGCCAACCTCTATTTTAGATTCATCTAATGATAATCCATTTATCGGTTCTTTTGTTGTTGCTAAACCTATCATAAATGCTGCAAGTGTGAGTAATCCTATCATTGCTCCTTGGTATATAACTCTCCAAGTCATTCCTTTTGTAAATACTCCCTTTCCAGGCTTTGCTGGTTTTCTTTTCATTATTCCTTCATTTGCGGGGTCAAATGCTAGTGCTAAAGCTGGTAAAGAATCTGTTACTAAGTTTATCCATAATATATGAATTGGTAGTAATATTTCTAAATGAGCAACGTCTGTTATTCCAAACCATTTTGCAAAAAATGGTGTAAGTAAAGTTGCTAAAAATAATACAATTACTTCTCCTACATTGCTTGATAATAAAAATTGAATTACTTTTAAAATGTTGTCATAAATACGTCTTCCTTCTTCAACAGATGAAACTATTGTTGCAAAATTATCATCTGTAAGTATTACATCTGCCGCTTCTTTCGCTACATCTGTTCCTACAACTCCCATTGCACATCCTATATTAGCTGTTTTTAATGCTGGACTATCATTTACTCCATCACCTGTCATTGCAACTATTTCTCCATTTTTTTGCCAAGCTTTAACTATTCTTACTTTATGTTCTGGAGATACTCTTGCATACACTGAATATTTTCTTACATTTTTTTCTAGCTCTTCATCTGTCATTTTTTCTAAATCGGCACCTGTTATTGCTTCATCTTCATTTTCTAATATTCCTAATTTTTTAGCAATTGCTGTTGCAGTAATTTTGTGGTCACCTGTTATCATTACTGTTTTTATTCCAGCTGTTTTACATTTTTCTACAGCTATTTTTGCTTCTTCTCTTGGTGGGTCTATCATTCCTACCATTCCAACAAATATTAAATCTTTTTCAATATTTTCCATATCTTCTTTTGTTGGTTTATGATCTATTTCTTTATAAGCACAAGCTAAAACTCTTAAAGCCTCTTTTGCCATTTGCTCATTATTTTTTGTGATCATATTTTTATATTCTTCTATATTGTTTTTTATTTCACCATTCAATATATAACTATTGCAAATACCTATTAATTCATCCATTCCACCTTTCGTGTAAACAATGTATTTACCATTTACCTCATTTACAGTTGTCATTAATTTTCTATCAGAATCAAATGGAATTTCTTGTATACGTGGCATTCTATCATACACACTTGGGTCAAAGTCTAGCTTGAACGCCATATCTACCAATGCTGTTTCTGTGGGGTCTCCTGTTAATTTTCCATCTGTTGATATTTTTGTGTCATTACATAACATATTTGCGAAAATTAGTTTTTTCAAGTCCTCATTTATATTTTCTTTATATTCTGCTAGTTCTTTAGTTTCGCCATTTATAAATATTTTTTCTACTGTCATTTTGTTTTGTGTTAATGTCCCTGTTTTGTCTGAACATATTACTGTTGCACTCCCCAATGTTTCAACTGCTGGTAATTTTTTTACAATAGCATTTTTCTTTACCATTTTTTGTACACCTATTGCCAAAACTATTGTTGATACGGCAACTAGCCCTTCTGGTATAGCTGCTACTGCTAGTGAAACTGCTGTCATAAACATATTGATTGGTTCTTTTCCTTGTATTAATCCTATTATAAATATAAATGCACATATTGCTAATGCTGCTATTCCTAAGGTTTTTCCTAATTTATTTAATTTTTCTTGAAGTGGTGTTATTTGTTTTTCTGTGTTATCAAGCATTCCTGCTATTTTTCCAACTTCTGTGTTCATTCCTGTTTGAACAACAATTCCTTTTCCTCTACCATATGTTACTAAGCTTGATGAAAATAACATATTTGTTCTGTCACCTATTCCAACATCTGTTTTTTCTATCGTTTTAGTTGTTTTTTCTACTGGTACTGATTCTCCTGTTAATGATGATTCTTGTGCCTTTAAATTTACAGCTTCTATTACTCTTAAATCCGCTGGTATATAATCACCTGTATCTAGCACAACAATATCTCCTGGTACTAATTCTTTTGCTGGAATTACTTTGATTTTTCCATCTCTTATTACTTTTGACGCGTGATCTGTTAATTTTTGTAATGCTTCTAATGATTTTTCTGCTTTAGATTCTTGTGCTATTCCTATTATTGCATTTGCAAGTACAACAATTAAAATTATTATTGTGTCTGTCATTCCTTCTCCTTGTGATATTCCAACAAATCCTGATACTATTGCTGCAATTATTAATACTATTATCGAAAAATCTTTAAATTGTTCAATAAATCTTTGTAATAGTGATGCTTTCTTTTTAGCCTTTAACATATTTAATCCATACTTTTCTCTTTTTGTTTTTACATCATTTTCTGTTAATCCATTTTGAATATTTGTTTCTAATATTTTTTCTGCTTCTTCAATACTTTTATTAAACCATTTGTTTTCTTCCAATTTTTAACCACTCCTTAAAATTATTTTTTTCTTTTAAATATTTTTTATTCATATTTTTAAATTTTAATTATATCAAAAAAGACTCTTAAAAGGATTTTTAGTTTTCCTTTTAAAAGTCTTGCTTACTATTAATAGCTTACTAACCAGAACCTTAATAGGTGTCGAGTTTGTTGATTAGTAATTTTTTAAGCTACTCCCTTTTAATTATGTTTTATTGTTTTGGTGACCCGTACGGGAATCGAACCCATGATTCCACCTTGAGAGGGTGGCGTCTTAGCCGCTTGACCAACGGGCCATACTTGGCACTTAAATTAAGCACTTAAATATTTATATCATTTTTTTATTGGTTCGTCAAGCATTTTGGCATTATATTTATTTTTTATATTATTACATCTATTTTATTAAATATTTGCTTTAATCTGTCATCTTTTTTTGTTAAATACAAATATCCTATCAAAGCCTCAAAAGCTGTTGAATATGCATAATCTTTCACACTACAATTTTTAGGCAAATGATGATTTTCTGCGTTTCTTCCCCTACGCACTATATCTCTTTCCTCAGCTGTCAATTCTTCGTAAATATTATGTAAGATTTCTGCCTGTTTTTCTGCTTTTACATATTGAATTGAAGCTATATGTAATTTGTGTGGTTTTAAATTTGTTTTATTTACTAATTCGTTTCTTATATATAACTCATATACACAATCACCTATATAAGCCCAAACTAACGGTGACATTAGGTTGACATCGGTTTCTTCTTTTTCTCTATTTATTAATTCTAACAATATTTATCACTTCTCCGTTTCAGGTTGTTCTAAAGATACTTTTCCAAATTTTCCATTTTTGAATTCATCTAAAATTATTTTTGCTGTTTTTTCTTCGTCTATATTTCCACCAGAAATTATACAGCCTCTTTTTTTGCCTATTTCTAGCATTATTTCATATATATTAAAATTTTCTGGTTGGTCTTGGTCCAATGTTGCCTCTATGTATTCGTTTGTTAGGCCATATCTATTTTCTAGTCTTTCTTGGTAATTTTCTAATAAAAATTTAACTAATTGGTATGCAACTTCTGTTTTTTGCAATACAGTTTCTTTTATTGTTCCTGTAAAAGCTAGTTTTAGTGCCACATCTTCACTCTCAAACTTAGGCCATAAAACACCTGGTGTATCTAACAACTCTATTTTTTCATTTATGCGTATCCATTGTTTTTGTTTTGTTATTCCTGGTTTATTTCCTACTTCAGCAGTTGTTCTTTTTGATATTCTATTTATAAATGAAGATTTTCCAACATTAGGAATTCCAAGTATCATTGCTCTTATCTTTCTTCCTACTCTTCCTTTATTTGCTTGTCCTTCTAGCATCTCTTGCATTATTTCTTCTATTTTTTTTATAAATTTATCTATTCCTTTTCCACTATTCGAATCTACTAGAACAGCAGGTATCCCTTGTTTTTCAAAATATGCTATCCACTTTTGGTTTGCTTTTTCATCTGCTAAATCTGCTTTATTTAATACAACTAGCTTTTTTTTATTTTTTATTTTATTTGCTATTTCTGGATTTTGACTTGCAATTGGAATTCTTGCATCTAATAGTTCTATTACTATGTCTACAATTCTTAAATCTGCTTCTATTTGTCTCATTGTTTTAGCCATATGTCCGTGGATACCAATTAAAACTAGCGCTTGTTTTTTCTTGTCTATCTTTTTGTTTCTTTTTTATATTTTTCAAGTATACTCCCTCCTTTTTATCTTTGATTATTATATTCATTTTTTTCTTAACATAACTAGTATTATAACATAAAAGCAAGTAATTTTCAACCAATTACTCGCTTTGCTAATTTTATTAATAGTTTCTATAATTATTCTTATCAGCTCTCTCATCCATTTTTCTGTCAAATTTTTGATTTTTATAGAACCAATCTGTTTTTTTATCTTTAGGGTTTTCTTTTCTTTCTCTATCCCACAATAAGTCTAATAGTACCGCTATTGGTAATATTATTCCTATTACAGACATAAATAAATTTAAATATTGTGCTATATCTGTTGTGCCATTTGCCACATCTAGTATTGTTTGAATATTGCTTGTTACATTTGTTCCAAAATACATTCCATATGTAAGTAAATACAATAATGCTCCTATCATTTTTCTTTTTACGATTAATATTAAACATAATAAAAATACAAACAATAACGCTATTTCCATACTTTGGTTCAACGGTACTAGCCCCGCAAAGTTCCATTTTAATTCATATGCCAATGCAATTACAATTCTTAACAACCAAAATAATACCATAAACATTACAAGCATCCATGTTGAAAATTTTTTCATTTGTTTGGTCTCCTTTTTATATTATTATTAAAAGGTAAAGGTATGAATATATATTCTCTCCTTTACCTTTTTCTATATGCAAATTTATTGCATATTTTTATTATTAATCTACAAAATCAAAGTCATCTTTGAATTTTTCTTTGAACATTTCAAACACTTTGTTTAAAACATCTTCATCTTCAATGCTTACATATGATTCTTCATCAGAATTTTCGTCATCATTATCTTCAACTTTTAAGATAACAACTTCTCCTTCCTCTTCTTCCCCATCTTCAGCCATTGGTAATAATACGACATATTCTTCGTCATCTAATTCTATTAAATCTAAGAATTCAAATTTTACTTCATTTCCATCCTCATCATTTAATATTACAACGTTGTCTAATTCTTCATTATTTTCATCCATTGTTTTTTCTCCTTTCAAATTACTTATTTATATTTTAAATTATAATAACATTTTTATACTACTTTATAGCATTTTTATATCTATTCAAGTAAGTTTCTAATATATATACTGCTGATATTGTATCAACAATTCCTCTTTTTTTAGTTTTTTTAACTTCTAAAAAATTCATAGTTTTATGAGCTTCTACTGTTGTCAATCTTTCATCTATTGTTTCAATTTTCTTTTTGTTATACTTACATTTTAGTTTATGTATAAATTGTTCCGTTATTTTTGCTCTTTCAGATATAGTCCCATTCATATTTAAGGGCATTCCAACTACTATTGTATCTACTTCATAATGGGCAAAAATTTCATCTAAACGGCGTAATACTATTTTATCTGAACCATTTCGTTGTATTGTTTCCAATCCTTGTACAGTTATATTTAGTTCATCTGTAATAGCTACTCCTACTCTAGCTTCACCGTAATCAATTCCTAACATTCTCATAATTAACTATCTAGTCCTATATAATTTTTAACCATTTTTTCTAACAATTCATCTCTTTCTACTGTTCTAATTTTATTTCTTGCATCATTATGACTTGTTATATATGTTGGATCTCCTGATAATATATATCCAACAATTTGATTTATTGGATTGTATCCTTTTTCAACTAATGATTGATATACATCTTTTAAGATTTCTTGACACTTAGTGTTTTCTTCTCTTTCCACTTCAAAACTCATTGTTTTATCAAATTCCATTTTGATTCCTCCTTTATATTTTATATGTTAGTTATATCACTTTCCGCTGGATTAGCATTATCTAAATATTCTTCTAATTTCTTTAAAACTTCCTCTAACCCAGTTCCTTTATAATAAGATGATATAACAAAATTTAATCTTGGAGTTGCTTCTTGCCCATTACCTGTCTGTTTTTCTCCTTTTTTTATCGTTTTTGCTCTTACATTAGCATCTAAATTATACATTTCTATTTCTTCATCTGTTAACCTTATTTTCATAGTTTCAATTTTTTCTTTTATGTCATTTAAAAAATCTGCTACTGAATTTGCCTCAACTCCTGAAAAAGCAATAACAAATTTAGGTCCCATATATCGTACAAATACATATTCAGATGCTAAATTTTCTTTTACATATCTACTTATTTCTGTAATAACTTTATTTCCAAGTTCTCTAGAGCATTGTTTGTTTATTTGTTGAATATTTGTTATTTTGAACATACATATAGTTGATATTGTATATTGATCAATTATTTTTTTTCCTTCACCATATAAATATTCTTCTGAATATAGTCCTGTAAATAAATCTTTTCTAACAATTGTCTCTAATGTTTTTTGATGCACTACTGTTTTTAAAACCGCTACAATATTTTCTTTTATTACTTCTAATACCGTTATATCTACATTATCGAAATCATGTGGAGTTCCACTTTCTATTATCCAATATCCAATATAAACATTATCAATATATAAAGGGAAAAATATAGCAGATTTAGCTCTACCAAATTCCATTTGTTGATATGGAAGTCGTTCACTCTCATTGTTAACAGTAACATATTTTGGTGTTGCTGTTTCAATACTGTCTTTAAACATATCTAATTCATGTAAAGATTTCAATGCATCCCAGTGTTTAGGGTCCACATTTGAGGCTTTTATTTTGTATTCTGCTCCGTCAAATACAACTATGGTAGAATATTTTATTTCATATCTTTCTATCAATATGTCATTTATTTTCTTTATTTTGTCTTCTACTGTTGATGTTTCTCCAATAGCATTCATAAAATCTTGAACTACATATAAATTGGTTATCTTTTGGTTCAAATTTCTAAATTTTTGTATCTTTTTATGTATCGTTACATTATATATTATTAACCCAATTACAATAAAAACCAATATTGCTACTACTGCTATTATCACTTATTTTTCCTCCTCAATAATCTGTTAATAATTGTTTTTCATTTGATTTAGTGTTTGTGTCATCCCTGGACTAAAAGTATTTTGAGTGTTATATCCGTTTGCTGTTGGCGGACGATATGATGTACCTCCTGTTGGATATACCATATTTCCCAATTCTTTTAGTGACTGTAATAGCCCTTTAGAATATCCTTTTAATGATATATTACACTCTATAACATTTTCTAGATATTTTATATATGTTTCTTCTTCAAATGGAATAGACATATATTTTATTAATGTTCTATCAAATAGTTCTGTCATAAATGACATAGCAGGATCATTATAAAATGCCATTCCTCCAATTATTGTTTTATCATTTATGCCTCTAATTTTTACTGTTTTATTTAAAACTACTCTTAATTTTCTATCTTCTAGAATATTTTTTGATTTTAATTCTCTCAAAAATGCTGTTAATGGTTGTATTGTCAAGACATCTAAACTTTGAATTAGATAGATTTCTTGTGCTTGTTCAAAATATCTTGATGGCGTTTTAAAATCTGTATCAATTAAAATTAATGAATGTTTTCCCAATAATGTTTCTAGAATTTTATCAGTATGTTCTATTGCTTCATTTTCATCTGGTAATGAAGTATAAACAGTAAGATTTTTATGTACTTCAATTCCCCTAGCGATTCCTCTAGCTAGTCCTGTTATTGTTTGCTCTGCAATATTACGTAATTCTTCTTCATTTTTTGTATATATATAATATGAATTTCTATTTTTAGTTGTATCTAATATTGCAACATCAATTCCTGCTGTTGACAACATTTCTGCTAAATTGTTTACTATAAATGATGTTCCGTTTTTACTAGTTCCTACAAATGTTGCGATTTTTTTACCAGAAGTCAATAATCCAGATAAATCAATTTTTTCTATTTCATTATCATTAACACTTGAATTTTCTTGCATTGTTGCTATTGGTTGTCCATATGATACATTTGATGAAAGTCCTGGCAATACACTTTCTTCAAAATTAGCTGAATTGTTATTTGAATATTGATTATAATTATATTCATTATTGTTGTAATTGCTACTATAGCTATTATAATTATTATTTTCATTGTTATAGTTATTGTTTCTATAATTACTATCTAGATTATTAGTAATGTTGACTTCATCGTTTTCTTCTAATCCTGGAAGCACACTTTCAAATTCTTCTGATTTCAGCTCTAAATCAACATCTGGTTTTTCCTGTTGTAGTTGTTCTTCTGGTTGTTCTTCTAGTTTTTCTTCTTGCATCTCTTCTGGCAATGGATTTTTTCTAGGTCTTCCTCTTCTTCTTTTTACTGGTTGTTCTACACTTTCTTCAACAACCGGTTCCGGATTTTTTCTAGGTCTTCCTCTTCTTCTTTTTGCTGGTTGTTCTGCACTTTCTTTAACAGGCTCTACTTGTACCGGTTCCTTTACTTGCTCTTGTACTGGTTCTTGTAGTGGTATTTCTGCTTGTGGTTCTTCCATTTTTGTTACTTCTGTTTTTCTTGTTCTTGATAATTTTCTAGCACCATTCATATTAACTGATGAAGGTATTACAACTGGTCCAGACATTATTTGTTCTTTAGTTTTTGGTTTCAATAATTGTTCACTTGTACCGTCCACTTCTTCTTTTTTAGGTTTTCTTAATTTATCTGAAACTTTACTATTAAAAGACATTACTTGTTGATATTTTTGTGACCTTTCTTCCAATACAGCTCTAACATTCAATGGCAAAAATTTACTTATTATTCTTAATTGTGTGTCATTGTATTGAGCCGCAATATTATCAAAACTTTCTAAATATCTATCTTCATTTTTTCCTAATCTTTTATAATGTGCAAGTATATTTTGTATTTCTACTTCACTTACATCATTTTCATTTTCACTTTGATAATTTACACTTTCGGATTCAATTTGATAATATGTTTTAGCTTCTTTTTTTGTACGAGGTCTATTTATTAATCTGCAAACTTCTTCTACACTTCTGTCTGATCCAATTATTGCGTTATAGATTCCTATTCCAAATAACTTTACAAGCATTTCTTCTGATTTTGTTCTTCTATCTGAACAAATTAAAATAATTGGTATATCTTTTCCTGTTGAACTAGCGGCTTCATCACTTATTCCATCTAATTTTTCAAAAATAAATTTATCAATTTGATCGTATTGTGTATGTGTAAATGCTTCTAATTCTTCACTTATGACTATTCTATCATAAGATTTATCTTTTTGTATTTCTTTTAATATTGCATTAAAGTAATATACGTTTTTATATGAAATAATCTGTTTATATTGTTTTTGATATTTTTTCACAATAGATTCTGAGATTTCTTCATTACTTACAGCAAATAAGACTTTCATTTGTTACCCCCTTCCAAATTTTACAAACACTGCAAATGCTAGTGGTAAGATTTGGCATATAATTAATATTGTTACAAAGCTTACTATTAAAGCCATTCCTTTTTCTAGTGTATCCAATTTTCTTATACCTATTACATATTGATGTATTGCTCCAATTGCTATTCCTAAAAAGCATAATGGTATACTATAAATTCTAATTAAATTTAAAATATATGCTACAAATCCATATATATTTGAGCCATATTTATCTTGATAATCGGCAAGTGAGCTAGCTGCATTATCTTTTAATTCAATAATTTTACTCTCTGTTGATTCATCAATCGCTTTTTCTGCTGCATATATTTTTGTTGTAGCAAAAAACATTCCACTTATTACTATAAATATCGTAAATATTAATAGTCCTCTCTTCATTTATTCAAGCCCCTTTCTCAAGTCTCTTTTAAGCATTTTTCCTAAAGCCTTATACTTCTATATCATACAATAAATTGTAAAAAATAGCAAGATTTTTTTATAATTTATTGTATAAATATTCCATATTTTTATATACTCCATTCGCCCAATTTTTATCTGTTGCATATTTCTTATTTATTCCACTTAATGTTGCCCCACTATAGTATTTTCCAGAGGCTATTTCTCCGCCATAAATTGCTGTCCCTTTAGGATTCAAATAATATTTAATAAATACTCTAGACACTAAGTCAATACTTTCCGAATAATCTTTAAAATCATATGCTCCATTATAAGGATTTGAATCATATGCCCCATATCCAAATAAATTATGCTTATTTTGTGCTATTTTAGATGTTCCCCAATTGCTTTCATGTATTCCAAGTGCAGCGACAAAAAGACCATTTATATTATATTGTTGTTCAACATAATAAAAATATTTTGCATTGTTTTTAAATACATTTTTCTTATCTTTACTATCTGTCAATACTTTTTCAAATTGTTCTAAACTTAAGCCACTTGGCTTGTTTAATTCCATATCAAAGCTTAGTTTAGCTATGTTTGTAGCATCATTAGAATTTTCATTGGTTTTGTTTTTTTGTTTTGTATCTTCTTTTTCTTCGTTATCAGCATATGATGTATTTTCTGATTTTATATAACCAACAGTGCCATTTCCACTGATTTTATACCATTCATTTTTTATTTCTAATACCTTGAGTTCCATTCCTTTAGTCAAAGTTGCTACTTTTTGAGAATTTTCATCTGCTTCCAACATTATGCTTGCTCTATCAGACGTTATCTGTACTGACTCTCCAATTTGCACTATATGCTTGCTTTTTTTCGTTCCAGTACCAATTTCAACAATTTTATCTACTGAGGCCTTAGTTATCTTGCTATTTACTTGTTCTTCAGATGCTACTTGACCGTTTTTATATGTTTTTTTTGTTGTAATTTCTTGTTTTCCTTCTCTTCCTTCTTGTACTACCTGAATTGTCCCTGTTGGAATATTCTCATTTTGTCTATATTTTGTTATATATTCTAATTCAACTTCTTCTGTCATATATTCTTCTTTAGCTTTATTTTCTGAATTTTGGTTCATTATCTTTTCAAGATCGATTTCACTTGCATTGCTTATTTTTACATTATTCTGTTTTGTTTTTGCACTCGTTTCTTGTGCATAAACTTCATCTTTTCTAAAATAATAATCATAAATTGCTAATAGAAATAATAGAATAATAACAAAAACTGAAACAAACATTATATTCTTAATTGATATTTTCATATGTTTTTTCATTTTATCTTTTGATTTCATATTATCACCTAATACAATTCTACCTTTTTAGTCTCTTTTTGTCAATTTAAAATGCTGGAAATTTTTACTCAAATAATCTATTTAATTTACTTGATTTTATTTTATTTTTATACTATTATATATATGTTTTACAAAGGAGGAATTATGGATAAGAATAATAAATATTCTAGATTCAAAACAAGACTTTCACATTTTAATAAAGGATTTAAAAAACTCAATAAAAAATTGAAAATAGCATCAATAATTACATTGCTTTTATTAATTTTTGCTTTGGTATTAGCAAATTTGTTATTTACTCGAATTTACTCAAAGCAAGCTTTTGAAAATAGTGTTATGAACTTTTCTAAAAAAAATGAATCAACTATATTTCAGATAAAAAATATCACCTTTTTTAGTAGTTGTGATGCAAAAAGCAAAAATATATCAAGTAGCAATTTTACAATTGAAAATTTGTATCAATATACTGATATGGCTTTATTTATAAGTAGTCCTAATCCAGAAAAAGGTTTAGAGAACACTTTAAAATCAGTATATATCGATAATATAAAATTCACCAAGACTCCAGAACTTGGTATTCCAAATTTATATTACAAAAATATTGAAAATTTTGCCAAAAGTGAAATTGTAGAAACTAATGTGATTAATGATAGATTAGATTTTTCCATATCTTCAGATGATATAACTAATCTAGATTCGCCTGTTTTATATAACAATTTGGCAAACCCTATTGTTTTAAGTTTTGTCAACCAAAACATAAAAAACGATTACACAATAACAGATACTTCTAAAGCAATAACTTATGATGGTTCTTTATTAAAAAGATGTGAAATTTTACTTAATTCTATAAGAACTAGCATCTCTTTTGATATATATATTACAAATAATTTAAACCAAGAATTTAAATGCAGTGTGTTTATTGATATTCCAATAGATACAGATTCAAGTTCTTTATATGACGGAACTATAACATTAAAAAAAGATACAAATTATATTTTTTATAGATACAAATAATTATATTTTAGGAGGAACATATGAAAGAGAAATTAAATGTAGCAAAACAACTTGAGAAAAAATATCATAAAACAGAAGAAGTTTCAAACTTTAAAGATATGATATACCGTTCAGGTGATATCTACCGTAATAGAACAGCTTTTAAAATAAAGGATAATAATGGGGAAATTAAATATATAAAATATTCTGAATTTAAAAACGATATTGTACACTTAGGGACAACACTTATAAAAAATGGCTTTTTAAATAAAAGGATTGCTGTAATAGGGAAAAATTCTTACAACTGGTGTGTCTCTTATTTAGCCGCTTCAATTGTAGGTATTGTCGTTCCAATTGATAAAGAATTACATACTGATGATGTAATTAATTTTATGAATGTTTCTAAATCTGTATGCATTTTAGGTGATGAAAAAAATCTTAATGGATTAAAAGAAAATATTTCTAAATTAGAAAATTCTGAAACTTTATTTGTAACATTTGAGCACGATTTCAGCAAAATGCTTACAGACGGCAAGAAATTTTATGACAATGGTTTTACTGATTTTGATAATATAACTATAAATCCAGATGAATTACGTGTTTTATTGTTTACTTCTGGAACTACAGGAAGTGCTAAAGGTGTATGTTTGTCACAACGTAATATATGTTCTAATATTTTATCAATATATGGAATTGTAAAAGTAAAAAGAAGTGACTTATTTTTCTCTATTTTACCTTTGCACCATACATATGAATGTACAATTGGATTTTTATTACCAATATATAGTGGAGCCTCTATTTGTCATTGCCAAGGATTACGTTATATTGCAAAAAATATGCAAGAATTCCATCCTTCTGTAATATTATGTGTTCCTTTGCTACTAGAAAAATTACATAAAAATATTGTAAAAAATATGAATAAATCACTTCCTGATAAATATAAAATGGAGAATAACAGGAATCCATATAATAACTTATCAGCTATTATGAAAAAAATTGTAAGAACAAAAGTAAAAAACACCTTAGGTGGAAGATTAAGAGTATTTATAGTAGGTGCTGCTGCGGTGAACCCAGATATTGCCTTTGATTTTAGAAATTTACATCTTAATGTATTGCAAGGATATGGATTAACAGAATGTTCTCCTCTTGTTGCAGGAAATACAGACTTCTTTCAAAGAGATGATGCTGCAGGTTTACCTATTCCAAATGTTGAATACAAAATTGATAACCCTAATAGTGAAGGTGTTGGAGAAATTATAGTAAAAGGTCCTAATGTAATGCTTGGATATTATGAAGATGAGCAAAAAACTTCAGAAACAATTATTGATGGTTGGTTCCATACTGGAGATTTAGGAAAAATCGACGAAAATGGTTATTTGTATATAACTGGTAGATGTAAATCTGTTATTGTTACTAAAAATGGAAAAAATATATATCCAGAAGAAGTTGAATATTATTTAAATGATAACCCTCTTATTTCTGAATCCTTGGTTCAAGGTATTCGAAAAGAAGATGATGACGAAACCTATGTAAACGCTCAAATTTATCCTAACCTTGAAGCAATTACTGAATACTTAAAAGGAAGTGTCCCTACAAAAGAAGAAGTTTGGAAAGTTGTTTCAGATGCGGTTTCTAGTGTAAACAGCAAATTGCCTAATTATAAACATATTAAGAACTTTATTATTAGAGATAAAGAATTTGAAAAAACTACCACCCAAAAAGTTAAACGTTATGGTGATAATATGAATTTTAAAGAAAATAATTCAGATGAAAATAAATAAAAACAAAATTATAAAATAAAAAGAAGCATATTTATATGAAACTACTAAAAATGTAACCTCATTTATATATGCCTCTTTTTAGGTAAACTTTATTTAGCTCAAATCATCCTAATTTTTTCTAATTTTGGCAAATCAACTTCATTTCTTCTTGCCTTTTTACTTTTTTAGTCGATGTTTTTATCAATTCTTTATCTGTTAATATCATATTTTGAATATGTTTATAACGTGGAAATCCTTTATTTATTTCTTTTACTTGTTGCCATATTATTTGGTATACCTCTTCTTCCGTTTTTTCTGGATATTTTTCTTTTACAATTTCTTTATCATAAACAATTTTAACAGATAATTTTACATCATTTTTATCTTGTTTGTCAGGTAATCCAAACACCATTGATTCTGAAACAAGTTCAAGCCTATTAATAATTGTTTCTAATTCTTCTGGAAATACTTTTTTCCCATTTTTTAAAACAATTAAGCTTTTGCTTCTTCCGGTTATATATATATATCCTTCATTATCTACATAGCCTAGGTCTCCTGTGTAAAACCATCCATCTTTTAACACTTTTGCTGTTTCTTCTGGCATTTCATAATAGCCAAGCATTACATTTGGTCCTTTTACACGTATTTCTCCAATTCCTTCTTCATCTTTATTTACCACTTCTAATTCAACATTACACATAGGAATTCCGATTGATCCATTTTTCATATGATTGTCATCTTCTGCCGCAATAACTGGAGACGTTTCAGTTAACCCATATCCTTGTACAGTTTTTATTCCCAATTCATTAAATCCTTTTGATATTTTTGCATCAGCTGGGGCTCCTCCTGAGATTACAAATCTTAATTCTCCTCCTAATGCATTTATGACTTGTTTAAATAATTTTCTTCTAAGATCTATATGAATTTTTAATAAGGCATTACTAAATTTAATTACTGCCTTTATTAACTTGGTTTTTCCTTGTTTTTCAATTTCTTTCATTATAGTTTTATAGATTGCTTCAACTAATATTGGAACTCCAACAAAAATTGTAACTTTATATTCGTTTAGATTCTTCTTTATGTATCTAAGTCCATCAGGAAAAACAGTTTTTACTCCAGATGCTATCATCATAACCATACAAGTTGAACCAAATATATGATGAAATGGTAAAAATGCAATATTTGTATCTGTATCACGTATGTCTTCACATATTTGCATAGCATAAATATTTGATGCTATATTTTTTTGCGATAACATTACAGCTTTTGATTTTGATGTAGTTCCTGATGTAAATAGTAATATTCCCATTGCATCATTATCAATTTCATTTTTTACATATTCATCATTTTCTATTTTTTTGCCTTTTTCAAGTAGTTCTGCAATTGATAAAAATCCTTCTTTTTTATCCATACATATAAATTCTTTTAAATTCGTTTTGTTATTATTTCTTATTTCTTGCATTTTTTCTGTTAATTTAGAATCAAAAACAATATAATCAGCCTTACTTCTAATAAGTGAACTTTCCAATTCTTCTATTTGTAAATCTTTATCTAATGGAACAGAAACTATTCCACCTAATAAATTTGCTAAATGTGCAATTACCCATTCATATCTGTTTTTTCCTATAATTGCAACTCTTTTTCCCTTTGCTCCTAAATCATATAAAGCTTTTCCCAATGTATTTATATCATTTAATACATCTGGATATGTTTTATTTTCATATTCTACTTCTTTTCCATTTTGATGTTTTATTGTAAAGGCTATATGGTCTTTATATTTTTTTGCTGAATTATATATTATCTCTTTTATATTGTTAAATTCTTGTACTTCTTTTTTCATTTCAATTCCTCTTTCTTCTTTCTTCTTTCTTTTATTCTTTATATCATATTTTTTATAAAAAGTCTTTATACTGATAAGTCAGTTTAAAACAAATTATGATGTTTATATGATTTCTAAAAAATATTATACTTCAGCAATTCATACTATTTTTTACCATTTATTTACTTTTTATGTCTACTATGTTATAATTAATTTAGTGTCAGACATTGTATCAAAAACGAAAGGACAACACAATGGATACTGCGATGAAAAAAATGCTCACTCAAACGATGATTCACAAGAAATTTGTTTTGAGCAGTTGCCTTAAAATGGCAGAACATTTTTGGGAAATTGGTGAAGATGGTAAGGCTTTAGAGATTTTGCAACGTGGTAGCACCCACGACAACTCTAAGCTTTTTGACAAAGACGAGATGCACGATTTGGCAAAAATCGAAGATGGCTACGCCTCAATGAAAGATGCCAAAAAATTGCTTCCAGAAGAACAGCAAAAGCTGTTGCAACGTCACTATCTTAACAATTCTCATTATCCCGAACATTGGGAAGATGTTTCCCAGATGTCTGAAATGGACATTGTTGAGATGGTTTGTGACTGGTATGCCAATTCTTCTATTTATGGTACGGATTTGATTGACTTTGTTGTTACTCGACAACAAAACCGTTTCCATTTTCCTGAAGAAATGTTCAAACAAATCTTGAGCTATTGCAACATTTTGGTATCCTAAATCTACTTAGCTGATACCTCATTCGTTAAAAAGCAAGCTACAATTGTGGCTTGCTTTTTCTATTTATTTAAAATATCATTTTATATTCAAGGCTATTTTCTCCTATTGTAAATGAATATGTTATATTATTTCTATTTGTATTAAACCTTACCGAATATTCCAAGTCTAATATATTACAAAAATTGTCGATTGTAAATATTCCATCAAAAAAATGAGTAGAAAATAAATTTAATTTTTCTACTCATATATGTTTGGTGGCTTCAAGTGGAATCGAACCACTGACACGAGGATTTTCAGTCCTCTGCTCTACCAACTGAGCTATGAAGCCATTGCTATTTTTAAATAAAAAAATGGCGACCTGGAACGGGCTCGAACCGTCGACCTCTAGCGTGACAGGCTAGCGTTCTAACCAACTGAACTACCAGGCCGTAAAAGAATGGTGGTCGCTACAGGGCTCGAACCTGTGACCCCCTGCTTGTAAGGCAGATGCTCTCCCAGCTGAGCTAAGCGACCTTGTTCTCTCGACGTGTTTTATTATACTAATTATTTTTAATATTGTCAATACTTTTTTCAAACTTTTTTGAAAAAATTTATTTTATTTTGTAATAAGTTTTTCAATCTGCAGTTTTATATTTTTTACTATAGCATTTATCTTAGTGATACCAAGCCTTTGGCAGTTTTATAATAATTGCAACATAAGAAATATTCTTACATTGCAATTATTTTTATCTTAATATTTTTAAGCATATGCCTGACGTTTTTTGAAGCTAAGTAAGTTAGTAATTTCATTTTCTGTGTTTTTAGCTTTTTGTGTTTTTCTTGCTCTTTCTTGTTCCAATTCTCTTTTTTGTTTTTCAGCCATAGATTGACAAATTGCTTTTTGATATGCAAAATGTGTATCTTGTGCTATTTTACCCCAATTATATTCATTTCTAACTTTATTTTTAGCAACTCTTGTTATGTCTGCACATAACTTATGATCATACAATAGTTCTAAGATTGAATCTGCAAATGAATTTGGATTTCCACAATATGCTTTCATTCCATTCTTTTTGTGGTCTACTATTTCATTTAATCCACCTATATCAGAAACCACTATTGGTCTTTCTGATAACATTGCTTCTAATGCTACTATTCCAAATGGTTCATATGTGCTTGGGAACACAGCCACATCTGCTGCTTTATACATTCTTTGTACATCTTTACCTTTCATATATCCTGCAAAACATACTTTATTTTCTATTCCCATTGCTTTTACTTGGTTTTTAAGTTCTTCTTCCATTCCACCTTTACCACATATTACAAGTTTGGCGTCATGGTAACCTTCTAGTATTTTAGGCATTGCTGCTATTAAATGTTGAATACCTTTTTCGTACACAAGTCTTCCCATAAACATAATTAATTTTTCATTATCCATTGCATATTTTCTTCTAAAGTTATAATCTCTTTCTATTCCATTAAATAGATTTAGATTAACTCCATTTGGCACAACATTTATTTTGTCATATGGTAATCCAAATAATCTTTGTAATTCATTTTTCATATAATTACTATTTACTATTACTTCTGCAGCTTCATATGTAAGCATCCATTCTGTATCATTTATATAGCGTTGTTGCTCATCATGTATACCACTGTTTCTTCCGGCTTCTGTTGCATGTATTGTTGCAACAATTGGTATATTGTAAGAATTTTTTAATGTTTTTGCACTATAAGCTACTAACCAGTCATGGGCATGTATAACGTCAAAATTTCCTTGTTCTTGCATTATTTCATTAGCTTTTGCTATCATATTGAAATTTAGTTGTAAAATCCAGTCTATAAAGTTGTTTGGATTTATCATATAGTTATCAACTCTATATACCTTTATTCCTTTATCATCTTCAAAATATGGTGCATCACCTTCTCTGTATGTAATTACAGTTACATCATGTCCATCTTTATGTAATTTATGTGATAAATCACTTACCACTCTTGCTATTCCACCTACAACTCTTGGTGGATATTCCCATGTCAACATTAGTATCTTCATTTCTTATCTCCCTCTTTTTCATTATATTTTCTTTCGTTTAAAATATTACATTTAAATTTCGACATTTCTATTCAATATTTTATACAATTTTCAAAAAAAAGTAAATGCTTTTTTCAAAAAACATTCACTTTTTTTCGTTTTTTTATCATTTTTCTAAAACAATTACATTATATACATAATCATGGTATTTTGTTTCAAATTTTTTAGTTGATATTGTTTTATATTTGTCTTTCATTTTATCATACAACGTTGAATTTCCTTCTACAATAACTATTCTTCCTTTTGTATCTTTGACAGCTTCTTCTATATTTTCTGTCACTCCCATTTGTGGTGCATATGCTTTATAAGCTTCTTCTATTGACCATTTTCCCAAATTGATAAAATACTGTTTATTTTCACTTAACTTTGTTGCTGCTACTCCACCATTTCCCATATCTGAATAAATTATTACATCCTCTGGTTTTAAAACTTCTTTTAAATATTTTATTGGTTCTTCATTTGATTTATCATAATTAGCCTTTACGTTATATATTAAATTACTAATTGACATTATCATAATTGCTCCACATATTAATCCAATAATAAATTTATTGTTTTCCTTGGACATAAAATAGCAAATTGAAAACATTAATAATCCTGTTATCGTAAATAAATATCTAGCATATAAAATAGGTGTTATTCTTGAAACTAATGCCATTATAATTATCACTAATACATATATGCCTAATGGTATCAATCCTTCTTTAATATCTTCTTTTTTTCTTATATTCTTTATTATTATGTATAAAACATATGCATATAATGCTATTGAAAATATTGTTGGTATTAATTGTTCTTGACTTCCTTTATATTGGAAATTTAATATATCAATTAATATTTGTGGAAATTCAATTGTTATCCAAAAACCTGATCCAACTCTTAATGCTTGCATTATAAACACAACTAGCCATGGTAAATATAAAACTACTTGTGCTACTTCTATTATAGCAAATTTCTTTATTATATCTTTTGAAAATTCTTTTCTTTTTACTATTACATATATTATTAACCCTAAATTGATTATTCCAGCTGTAACTAGTGCATAATAATGCATATAACAACTTATTATACTAAATATTCCAAATAATAATGCATTTTTAAAGTCTTTATTTTTTATAAATCTACGTAAATAAATTGCCATTAATGTTACAAAAACTATTGTCCAAGAATACATTCTTATTTCTATTGCATAATTTAGCATTGCAGGTAAAAAGAAGCTAAAAAATGTAAATAACAAACCTGTTGTTTTTCCAAAATCTTTTTTTATGTGTGTTAATCCTATTACTCCTAGTGTTACTATTCCTAATGCTGAAAATATCCTATACACTATTATATTTTGGCCAAATATTAAATTTATTACTTTTAGCATCCAATAATATAAAATCGGATGAACATCATGTGAGCCAATTGTCCAAATTTCGCTAAATGAATGATTTGCAATTGCCACGCTGTATGATTCGTCAAACCATATATTGCTGTGAAATGCTGGTATTAATAAGAATATTGTTCCGATTAAAATTATTGCAATAAATAGCCAATTTTCTTTTAAATATTGCATTGTTTTTTCTTTCATTTTTTATTTCGTTCCTTTCCTAATTTAAAATTCTAAAAACTTATTTTTTGCTTTTAGTTAATATTTATATGTTCCATATTATAACATTAAATCTTCAAAAAAAATAGAGATTTTTATAATTTTATAAAATCTCTATTTCCAATGATTTTTTAGTGATATTTTTAATTAAAATTATTTTACAATTTAATTGTCTAATCTAGTTTTGTCCTTCTTGCATTGTTGGTTCTACTTGTAATCCAGCATCTGCAATTTTAATATCACGAACGTGATTGATTTTTTCCCAAGTTGTTTCTCTTTTAAATAAACATTTAAAGTTTATCAATAGCCATGATCCCATAAATAATGGATAACATGCTAATCCTTTTAGCATTGGTTTTATTGGTCTTCTATCTAAATACATTGCAATTACTGCTGTTCCTATTGGTAATAGGAATGTTGGTATAGCAAACCTTAAAATATTTATTATTAATTCCATTTCTGTCATTTCTTTAGCACCATACATTAAAAAGTTTGTTAATAATAAAACTATTGTTATTATAAACATTGGAATACTTCCAACTATATATAATAATCCATCAAAATTCATCATTGTTTTCTTCTCTTTAGCTGCAACTGCTAATTGTTTAGTATATTCTTTTATACATTGCATATGTCCTACTGTCCATCTGCTTCTTTGTGACCAACTTTGTTTAAATCCTACTGGTTGTTCATCATATACTATTGCATCTGTTGCCCAACCTAATTTTTTACCTTTTATTATTCTTTTTAATGAGAATTCAATATCTTCTGTTAATGTTAAAGTGTCCCAACCTTGTGGTTTTATAACATCAAATCTTACCATAAAACCTGTACCATTTAATAATGGTGATAATCCTAAATTATATCTTGCTAAATGATAAAATCTGTGCATTGTCCAATAGAACAAAGCATATCCTGCAGTAACCCAACTATCTGTTGGATTTTTTATGTCTCTGTATCCTTGTACTACATCTTCACCTTGGCATAATTTAACATTCATATTTTTAATAAAATTTGGATCTACTATATTATCTGCATCAAATACGAAAAACGCATCATATGGAGCATCTTCTTTTATTTTTTGTTGTAAAAACCAGTCTAATGCATATCCTTTTGTTTTTTTGCTATTATTAAATCTTTCATAAACTATTGCTCCTGCTTCTTTTGCAACTTTTGCAGTATTATCTGTGCAATTATCAGCAATTACATATATATCATATAAATCTTTGTTATAATTTTGGGCTTTTAAACTTTCTACCAAATTTCCTACAACCGCTTCTTCATTATGCGCCGGTATTATTGCCATAAATCTATGATCTTTTTTTACTTTTAATGGTTTGTCTTTAATTTTTACTAATGAACATAGACTTACCAATACTTGATATAGCCAAAATATTGTTATAATCCATACTAGAGCTTCTCTTAGTATATATAAATAATCCATTTTTCTACCTCTCTTTTTAATAATATTCTGTTTAATATTATTATGCTACATTTCTTATTATACTATTGTTGGATAATTAATGCAATATTTTGATTAAAATTTATTATATTTTTTGTTGTTTTTTGTAATCATTATGTGTTATAATTGAAAAGAAGTGCATAAAATATATTAGTCTTATTTAACAAGAGAGGAATTTCTAATGAAAGAATATATAAAAGAACTTAGTGAAAAAGATGATGAATTTCAACAAATTATAAAGCCATTAATATCTAACTCAACAGTTCAAGAAATGAAAAAATACAAGCAGCATTATGAAACATCATGTTTTGAGCACTGCTACTGTGCCGCATATTATTGTTACCTAATCTGTAAAAAATACCATTTGGATTATAAATCTGCTGCTAGAGCTGCTATGTTACACGATTTATTTTTATATGATTGGAGAGTACGTCAACCAGATAGAAAGGGACTTCATGCTTTTACACATGGTCAAACAGCTTGCAAAAATGCTTGTAAACTATTTGATTTAAATGAAAAAGAAAAAGATATTATTATTAAACATATGTGGCCAGTTACTATTGAATTTCCCAAATCTATTGAAGGATTTATATTAACTTTTGTAGATAAATATTGTGCATTATCAGAATCTTTTGACATTCTAAAATCACGATTATTTATGAAAAAGGCAATTCGTTATACATATGCTCTTATGAGTTTATTAATAATAAAATTTTAATAATATTGCAAAAAAGAAACCTATATAAAATTTATTATAGGTTTCTTTTTTATATAAAAATTATTTTTGAGCCCATCTTAACATTTTTATGTCTTGATATTTATTTAAAACTTCTTTATATTTTTGATACTCTTCTTCCCACAATTCATTTGGAACATTGTCAAATGCTTTAAATATCTTTTCCGCTTCCGCTAAATATATAATTTGCTCTTGTGGTGACATATTTTCATATTGTTTTGCAAATTTTGATAATTTATCTAACATTTGGTTTGCTTCTATAAAAGACCAAAAATCTTTTACTTTCATACCAAATAATTTTATTTGCAAAACTGCATATGCAACTAATGCAAATATAACAAATATTAATATATATATTAGTGCAAGTAATGTTGTCATCTTTCCACCTCTTCAATTTACCTTTTGTACTTTTTCATTATATCACTTAAATTTTTACTTGGCAATATTTTACTTTATATGTTTTATCTTCTTCTAGTCTCTACTGCTCTTGGGTCATCTAGCTCTTCATCTAGTTCATCTATTATTTGTTCTGGACTTGCATCTACTTTTTCTTCGCATTTTTCTAAATATTTTGTTTTCGCATTTTCAATATCTGGTTGTCCATTATCATCAAACAATCCCCATCTTACCGCTAATCTTTCAAAAGATATTTTACTTCCGTCCTCTAAGATAATTTCGTTATGTGTATGTGATTGTGTAGTTGCATCTCCATCTATATCTTCTGTTCTAAGTTCTTCACATTCTGGGTTTTCTTTTTTATGCGCATCTGCTTCTTTAATATTTTCTTCTACAGTATCTTCCCCATTTTCTTTATATTCCCCTATTACACTCCTTTGAGTCTTACTTGTTGCAAATAATGTATTTTCTCCTCTTACTTCTTGAGAAACAGTCTCTGTGGAATTTCTTGCTTCTTTTCCTATTTCCAAGCTAATTCTTCCATATTGCTTATTGTCCAATTGAATTATTTTATCACCCATCTGGTATTCACTAAGTACTGCATCTTGTTCAACTTTTCCATCTGTTCTTACTTGATAGCTTTCTTTTGTAGGATTGTTGCCTCTTGTTGTCCTTTGTTTTAATTGTGGTAGATATTTTTCAGCTGGTTCTATATTTCCGTCTTTATCCATTAATACCAATGAATATCTTGTTGTGTTTTTTCCACCATATTCTTTCATATCTGAGCTTTCTACCACACCAATCCTATCAAATTCTGCTGGGATATTTCCTCCTAGCCATCTTCTCATCGAGCTTACATCATTTGCTCTTTCATCTAATTTTACACTTTGCTTTATTGCTGGTTTTGTTGTGGTTTTTTTATCTTTTTCAGATTTTTTTACTTTTTTCTCATTTTCTATTTCTTTATCAAGATCAATCTTTCTAACATTTTGAACTTTTTCAATTTCTCCATACTTTTTATTTATATAATCTTCAATATCTTTATCTTCTTGAATTTCTTGTAGTATATTTTCTCTTGGCATAGAATCTATTGCTTTTTCAATTTTTTCTGCAACATATTTGTCTTTTACTGCATCTAACATTAGTATATTATTTTGCATTACTCGTTCATCTAACACACCTATTTTTATGCTTCCTATATAATATTCAAACATATGTGCATCTTTTCCTTGTTTGACAGTTATTTCTGCCAACTCTTTATCACTCAAATATACTCTCATTTAACATCATTACCTCTTTGCATTTATTTTTTGTTGCTATATATCTGCAACATAAGTAATCAGAATTTATATAAGTTCTGCAATTAAGTCATAGTCTTTTACATCTACTACTTTACATTTTGCAAAACTATTTATAAGATTTTTTTGTGTCTTATTTTTAATATAAACAATACCATCTATTTCAGGAACATCTTGCATTGTTCTTCCTATATAAAAACTATTATCAAAAGACATTTCTTCAATTAAAACTTCATATGTTTTTCCTATTTTGCTTTTTAATATCTCTTTTGAAATTTTTTGTTGTTCTAACATTATTTTATTATACCTTGATTTTTTAGTATTTCCATGTATTTGATTTGGTAATTTAGCAGCTGGGGTTCCTTCTTCTTTTGAATATTGGAATGCTCCTAGTTTATCAAATTTTGCTTCTTTTACAAAGTCTAATAATTCTTGAAAATCTTCTTTTGTCTCCCCTGGAAAGCCTACAATTAAAGTCGTCCTAATTGTTACATTCGGTATTGCTTTTCTGATTTTTCTGATTAAATTTGTTATTTGTTTTTTATTTGTTCTTCTGTTCATTCTTTTTAGTACTACATCTGATATATGTTGTATTGGAATATCAAAATATTTAGCAATTTTAGGATTGCTTGCAACTTCGTCTATCAAATTATCTGTTATTCCCTCTGGGTATGAATATAAAAATCTAATCCACTTTATTTCTTCTATTTCGCTTAATTTTTTTAATAATTCTGCTAATTTATTTTCTCCATAAATATCTTCACCATATTTCGTTGTATCTTGTGCTATAACAATTAATTCTTTTATGCCATCTTCTGCAAGTTTTTTTGCTTCCTCTATAATATCTTCTTCTTTTCGACTAACAAATGGTCCTCTGATATATGGAATTGCACAATATGTGCATCTATTGCTACAACCTTCTCCAATTTTCAGATATGCAAAATTTTTTCCTGTTGTTACTGTTTTATTCATAAAATCATATTGTTCAAACATTGGCATTTTCGGTATTTTTGTTATTTGTTTGCTTGACTTAGTTTTTGATTCTTTAATAATATCTCTTTTTACCAAATCTTCTATTTTATCCCATAGGTGATCATATTCATCCAGTTTTATCCACAAATCAACTTCTGGCATTGACTTTTTTAAATCTTCATAATACCTTTGTACTAAGCATCCCATTGCTATTAAATATTTACATCTTCCTTGTTTTAAATCCGCCATTTCCAATAAAGTTTGTATTGCTTCCTCTTTAGCTGAATCAATAAATCCACATGTGTTTACTACAATAATATCTGCATTTGTAGCATCATTTACTATTGTAAATTTATGTTCTTTAAATTTTCCAATTGTAACTTCTGTATCTATTAAATTTTTACTACATCCTAGCGATATAAATCCTACATTCATTTTATATTACTCCTTATGACTACAAATATGTTTTCTTGTAAGTTCCATTAAATCTAGCTTTGTAAACCCTTCTACTTGTGTTTTGGTTCTGTCTTTTTTTAATGCTTCTTTCATCAATTTTAGAATTTCTTCTTTGTCTTTATTTCTTTTCATATCTATATAATCTATTATTATTATTCCACCAATATCTCTTAAACGCATTTGTTTTGCAATTTCTATTGTTGCTTCTTTATTCACTTTTAATATCGTTGATTGTAAGTCATTATTGTTTCCAGTGAATTTCCCCGTATTTACATCTATAGCTGTTAATGCTTCTGTTTTATCAATTGTAATAAATCCTCCGCATTTTAACCATACTTTTCTATTTTGAGCTTTTTTTTGTTGTTTTCGTATATCATATATTTCTAAAATATCTTTTTTCTTTTGTACTTCTATTGGGATATTTTGATATTCTTTATTTTCCTTTGTTAGTTTATTTATTCTATCTCTTTCCTCTTTGCTATTTACAACTATTCTACTTATATTTTCATCCATTAAATCCATCAAAATTTTTTCAAGAATATCTTCACTTTTATATAATAACTCTGCTTTGTTACATTTTGGATTTATGCTTGTTTGAATAATTTTTTGCCATTGATTTTCTACTTTTTTTATATCATCTATAATTTCTTTTTCTTTTCCTTTAGCTAATGTTCTTATTATTGCTCCATTTCCTTCACTTAAATTTTCTTTTACTAATTTTATTAATCTTTTCTGTTCTTTTTCATCTTCAATTTTTTGAGAAACAGTAACAATATCAGTGTTTGGCATCAATACAATATATTTGCTTGGCAAATTTATGTGTGTTGATACTCTAGCACCTTTTTTAGAGTTACTATCTTTTTTTACTTGAACTAATATTTTTTGTTTGGGTTTTATTATTTTAGAAATATCTGTACTTTTTTCTTGATGTTCTTTAGTTTCATCTATTTTGGGTAAAATATCTTTTACATGAATAAAACTATTTTTTTCTGTTCCTATATCTACAAATGCTGCTTCCATTCCTTTTACAATATCTCTTACAATTCCAATATAAATATTTCCTTCACTTCTATTTGAATTTTCTGTTTCCTCATAATATTCTATTAACTTTTCGTTTTCTAAAAGAGCGATTTCTCTTCTTTCACTACTTTTTTGTACAAATATTTCTGTCATTATATCTTTCCTCTTTCTTTTTGCTTTAATTAAATTTATTCATTGCAATATCTACACCATTTTTTAGAATTTCTATTATTGCGTCTTTTCCTTTGGTTGTTGCACTATCTAAAATTTTTCTATCAGCTTCTGATACAGAACCGATTACATATTCTATTAATTGACCTTTTCTTTCCGGTTTTCCGATACCTATACGTATTCTTGGAAAATTTTCACTTTTTATCTCTGAAATAACTGATTTCATTCCATTGTGCCCACCTGGTCCACCTTTTTTTCTTATTTTAATTATTCCTGGTTCAATATCTATATCATCATAAACTACTATTAAATTTTCACTTCGAACTTTGTAGAAGTTCATTGCCTCTTTTATACTTTCTCCACTTAAATTCATAAATGTTTGTGGCTTTAATAGTATAACTTTTTCATTTTCTATAATGCCTTTTCCACATAGCCCTTTGTATTTTTTCTTGTCTAATTTAATATTATATTGGAGAGCTAGTTTATTTATTGTATCAAATCCCATATTATGTCTAGTATTACTATAATCTTCCTCAGGATTTCCTAGTCCAGCAATTAAAAACATTACATTTTCCTCTTTTCTTTTATATCTATAATATTTTACATTGTTTTTTACTTATTTTCAAGTTTTTCAAACAAAAAAAGCACTAAAAGTGCTTTTTTGGCCTTTATATTATTCTGCTGATTCTTCTGTTTCTGGAGCTTCATAAGCTTCTAAGATAGCTTTTTGAATCTTCTCTCTTGTTTCAGCATTAATTGGATGAGCTATATCTTTGAATTCTCCGTTTGGAGTTTTTCTGCTTGGCATAGCTATGAATAATCCATTTTGGCTTTCGATAACTTTGATATCGTGAACTGCGAATTCGTTATCGAATGTTACAGAAGCAACAGCTTTCATTCTGTTCTCTGAATTTACTTTTCTTAAACGTACATCTGTGATTTGCATTGTTTAATGCACCTGCCTTCCTTATGTTAAATATTTGTACACATTGCTTTTTTATGTACAATTATATTATTCTTCATAAAAAAATTTTTTCCTTCTTTTTTTTACATTTTTTTGAATTTTATTTTTACTATTTTAACATTATATATTTTTTTTCATATAATAGACTATAAATTGTCTCAAACTATTGAATTTTTTAATATAAAATTATATAATGCTATATTATACGGAGGAGTGAGTTTTATGCCAAATATAGAACATATTAAAAAATATAAAAATATACATATGATTGGAATTGGTGGAATTAGTATGAGTGGAATTGCTGCAATTCTAAAAAATTGGGGGTTTAATGTAACTGGTTCTGATGCTTCTGAGTCAGAGGCTGTTCAACTCTTAAGAACTAAAGGAATTAAAGTAGTTATCGGTCATAGTATTGAGGATGTTGCCAATTCTGATGTGGTAGTTTATTCTGCTGCAATAAAACCAACTGATCCAGAAATGGTTGAAGCAAAAAAGCTTAATATTCCTACAATTGAAAGAGCTGATTTTCTTGGTGAAATTACTCGTTGTTATCAAGACACCATTTGTGTTTCTGGTACACATGGTAAGACAACTACAACATCAATGATTTCTTTATGCTTCTTAGATGCACTAAAAGATCCAAGCATTCAAGTTGGTGCTATGTTAAAACCTTTAAACGGTAATTACAGAGTTGGAAATAGTGAACATTTTATTATTGAAGCTTGTGAATATGTTGAGAGTTTCTTAAAATTTAGTCCAAAAGCTGAGATCATTCTTGATATTGATAATGACCACTTAGATTATTTTAAAAATTTTGACAACATAAAAAAAGCTTTTATAAAATATACCAAACTATTACCTGATGATGGTTTATTAATTGTTAATGGTGATGACTCAAATTGTTTAGATTTACGCAAATATACTAATGCAAAATCAATTACTTATGGTATTAAAAATGAAAAAGCTGATTTTATAGCCAAAAATATTGTATTTGATAACGATGGTTTTCCTGAATTTGATGTTTATTATGGTGGAGAATTTTTTATGAAATTAAAACTATCTGTTCCTGGAATTCATAATGTTTTAAATGCATTAGCCTGTACTGCAATATCTACAGAATACGGAATTTCTAAAAAAGATATTCAAGATGCTTTAATTAACTTTACTGGTGCACATAGAAGATTTGAATTTAAAGGAAAAATTAGCAATAATGTTAGTGTATATGATGACTACGCTCATCATCCAACTGAAATTAAAGCAACATATAATTCTTTAAAAAATAAAAAATATAACCATTCTTGGGCAATTTTTCAACCACATACATATAGCAGAACTAAATTGTTACTAAATGATTTTGCTGATGCTTTAAAAGAATTTGACAATATTATTATTTTAGATATTTATGCAGCAAGAGAAACTAATACTTATAATATTTCTTCTAAAGATTTAGCTGATAAGATTAACTCTTTAGGCAAAAAAGCTCTATATATACCTGATTTTGATGAATGTGTTAAATATGTAAAAAATAATGTTCAAGAAGATGATATTGTTATAACTATTGGTGCTGGAACAGTTACTGAAATTGGTCCAATGCTTGTAAAATAATAGTTAAATCGTTAACTATTATTTAATTGTTATTGAAATTTTTTTCTCTCACTTTATAAAAAAAGAAGCCGGCTCTAATTTTAGAGTCGGCTTTGGTGGTCTAGCAGGAAACGGCTAACCTTTCTTGATGGTTTCGGGAGAATCAAAGACTGGAACCTCTGTAATTCCTGCTTTCTTGAGCTTTTTCTCAAGTTTCTTGTCGTCTATCCAAAAACGACGCTTCTTAGCAGGACCATAAGGTTTGCTGTCTTCCTCTCCTTCTTCTTTGTACTCCGAATACCCTGCCTCCTTAATCTTCTCACGGTTTTTTTGGCTATCATAAGCTTCCTTGGAAACTATAATTCCAGTCCCGTCACTACCACTGGTAGTGAAAAAAAGATCAAAGTCGATGCCAAGGTCATTCAGTCTCTTGGTTTCCCGCTCAACGTGCTCGATCATAAAGTATAAACCTCCTTGTGCTATTGTTGCATTATTGCAACCTAATCTTATTATACTACAATATTAACAAAAATTCAACTTTATGTCTATTTACAGATAAAATTTCAAACTTTTTACTCTATTTCTTTTGACTTTTTTAACATTATATCTGCAAGTACTCCATATCCTTCTTGTGGATTATTTACAAGTACATGTGTAACTGCTCCAACAAATTTATTGTTTTGTATTATCGGAGAACCTGACATTCCTTGTATTATTCCGCCTGTTTTTTCAATTAACCTTAAATCTGTTACTTTTATTTGCATACTTTTATTGTCATAGTTATTATCTCTAAATACCTTTTCTATTTCTATTTCGTATTTTTGTGGAGTACTATTATCCAAACTACATAATATATACGCTTTGCCAGGTTCGACTTCTTCTCTTAATGCTACTTCCATTTCATTATTTTTATCTAATTGCAAAGTAGATAAATTATCCACTTTTCCATAAATCCCAAATTTAGTGTTTTTGCTTATTGTTCCTATTTTAGTTTGATTATCTATTGTTCCCTGAATTTTTCCTGGATTTCCACTTTCTCCCTTGGCTATATTTAATATCTTTGTAGTTATAAATTCCCCAGATGCTATATTTATTAATTCATTGGTATCTATGTCTGTTATTCCATGTCCTAAAGCTCCAAATGTTTTTGTTTCTGGCTCATAAAATGTAACCGTGCCTACTCCTGCAGCACTGTCTCTTACCCATAATCCTATTTTATATTCCTTTTTGCTCGTTTCTATTGGTGTTATACTACACTCTTTTGATTCTTCATTGTGTATATAATTTATTTTGATATTTTGCCCATTTGACTTATTTACACTATTAACTAAATCATCTGTTGAATTTATTTGCATATCATCTATTTTGATTATTGTGTCTCCTTCTGATATTCCTGTGTTTTCATATGGTTTATATTTTTTATTGTCTTTTCCCTCTATCTCAGACATTCCAACAACTAATACCCCATTTGTATATAATTTCACCCCTGCAATACTTCCTACTGGAATAACTTTAGTTTTTGGTATAATATTTACATCAACATTTTTTAATTTTATACTATCAAATAAGCTCACTTCATAATTTTGTTTATATCCAGAACTTGACAAGGTTTCTATTGCTGGTTCCTCTTTTGGTTTTAATTGTATTCCAAATATTGTTTTAAAATTCATATTTTCACCCTCAAATAAAGTCATTTTATTTGGAATTGTGTCAATTGATAATATATATACATATGCAACAAATAAGAAAAATACTAATAATATTATTCTAAGAATTTTTTTCATTATATCTTCTCCTTAAATTTACTATTATTAGTATTTACTTTTTTTATTTTTCTATTCTCTTTAATATTGTTTTTTATTCTATACTGTTTAATTCAATTTTAAAATCAATTTTTTTAGTGTTGTAACATTTTTTGTATTAGTTCAGCAGAATTATTATTAGTTTTATATGAACTCCATCTTTCTCTTCCTAGTGCAGTATAATATTTTTGTGCAATATCACTACCATTTCCTAGTGATTGCATATATTTATAAATACTTTCTTTATAATCATTATCTATATCTGCAACTTTATTTTGCATAACAACTGAGCTATAGCTTGCTGTTTCGCCATGTGGGAAAAAATATGTTGTTGAATTTTCTCCTGCTACTGATTTTCTTTCAAAGTCAGTATTCAAATATGCCCCTGTTACATTAGATAATCCAATTTCTGTTGCCCTATGGTATTCTCCATTTGCTATTAAATATATAGAATCTGTATTTACAACTTCCTCTGTTTTTGTATTTGCTACAATTGAATATCCATTATATACTTTTCCACCTATGCTTAAGCCTTGTAGAAAGCTAATTACAGAAACATTATTCAAGATTTTGTCCCATTCGTCTTCTTGTAACTTTGGCATTTGAAAATTAGTTGTTACTCCTGAGTAATTATTATAATTTGCTATTGCTATTGATAAGTTTTTTTCAATTGAATATCTAATTACAGCTAGTCTATGTTGATTAAAGTTAGAAGTTGGTTCTTCTATCGAAGTATTTCCTTCTTCTAGTTTAAAAATTTTATAGTTATGATTAAATAAATCTGAATCAATTCTATTACCATTTTCATCTACTATATCTTTAGGTGTTAAGTTACTAATTTCAGAGTTAACTAACCAATCTGTAAATTCTTTAGCTTCTTTATAGTACATCTGACCAGCATCATTTACCAATTTATATTTAGTGTTTTGTTGTTCATATTTTGTACCATTTAATATAGAAAACCATGTATTTCCATTATTATTTGTATAATATTTTACACCATTAACTTTTGTATATGTGTATGAACCTGTATCTGCTGATTGATTGTTTGAATTTTCATATAGTGCATTTGTCTCTGTTAGTGTTTCTGTTGGTATTTCAATATTCCTGTAATATACTTTACCATTTGAGGTTGTTACATTATCCAATACATAGCCTGATTTATTTACCGCAGTTCCATTAATAATACCTTGTACAGATATATAATTATCTAAAGCATAAGTTATAACAACATTTGTATTGCTTCCTTTTTTGTATCTACAGCTATAATGTATATATGGTTTTAAATCTGATATTTTATCTCCATTTTTATAAGTTTCGCCTTCATCTTCTGTTCCCAATGTATTTGTAAATGGTGAATATATATAGAATCCATCATACATTGTATATACAAGTGCTGGCACATATGTTTTTAATATATCCTTATTATATCCAGATAAATTAAATTGAGTTGCAACAGAATTGAAAAATGTATTCACAGATGCTTTAATGTCTCTCAGTTTAGAATTTGCTAAATCTGATGTGCTACTATTTACAGTATTCAATTGAAACGCTTTTACAGCATCATATGTCGCTGTTGTTAACTTTGTATCATAATTCATTTGCAATTCAAGTGTTTTTACTTGATTTTGTACATATGCAGTTAGTATTAATGAAATTGGTAGTATTATAATTATAAATATTACCGCTAAATTTTGTATTTTCATATTTCACTTTCCTTCGTATATAATAAAAGCTTGCAATATACATATTACAAGCTAATAAGTTTTTTACCTAATTTCCACTTCCATTTGCTGTAACTATTCCGCCATGTTCTGCTGCAATTGTATATGTATCATTTCCTGTTACAGAGTAAAAGAAATTCTTTAATTGTTGTGATAATGTTGTATTTGTATTTTTTACACTAGCTGTAAACATATCACCTTCTTTTAATGCTAAGGTTTTAGTTACACCATTACTTGGATTTATAGTATCTAATATTTGTGATGTATACATTGTATAATATACATTTTCTCCAATTTTAGTTTTTTCAGCTTGTGTTGTTTTCTTTCCTGGGTTTTCATCTAAAACGTTAAGTTCCATTTCTACATCATAGCTATTTCCTGTTGCGGAAATATTTTCAACAAATTTGCTATATTTATCCATTGTTAATTTTCCAGTTGTACGTACATCATCTACAAAATCAGTTGTTGCTGTTTCTACTGATAATTGTGATACATCGTCAGTCCTATCTGACATTGTCATTAGTGGAAAAACAAACATTAGAACAGCTGCTAATACGATTGCTATTACAGTAATTAATGTATCTCCCATTATTTCCTCCTTTAGATATTATGTTAATATCTTTCTTTTTATGGTACAGAATAAGTTATTACCCTTTTTTCTGTTTTATTTGCATCTGGCACAGTAGAATTTGTATTATCTTGTTCTCCTGCTTCTTCTTGGTAATAAATTCCTATACTTTCTTTTAACTTTTTCCCATTTATTTTATCATAAATTCCTGCTGAATTCAAGGATATTTTCAGATTCTTCTTAAATGTGTTTTTTACAGTTTCATACTGGTCATATTTGCTCCCATATAGTATAGCCATAATAAACTGTTCCTTTTGAGTTTCATTTCCTAGTACTTCCTTTTGCAAATCTATTGAATATACATTATCTTCTGTTCCTGTTTCAGTATTTATTTTTTTATAAACTCCATCTGAAAATAGATTTTCTTTAAATACGATTTTATAATTTTCTTTATATGCCTTATATATTGTTGGAATTATACTTTCTAAACTTACCAGCCTTTCTGTTGTTCCATTATCTTCTACATATGAATAATCATATTCTTTATCTTTATTATTCAATATTGTCGTTGCTGCAACTCTAGTTTCAGTAAAAGAGCTGATAGTTATGGAAATAGCCATAACAAATATTAATACTGCTGCTGCCATTTTTAATGCATCTGCTGCATTTTCCATAATATCACCTCCCTACTAAATTGCTGTTTTTTATTGATTTTCTGCTATTGTTATTTCACTAATTAATCCACCTTTTGTGTTTTTAGTTACTGTAACAGAATATGTTGAACCTGTTTTGTAATCTTTTTTGTAATCACTTGCTTGTTCTGCGGTTGTTGTATTTCCTTTTACAGTTACTTTTTTAGATGTATCATCTTGTGACATATTATTTGTATTTACTGTGTTGATAAGGGCATTAACTTGTGCTCCTCTTACATTTGAACCTAAATATTGTTCAAATTTTGAGTTAAATGTTGATACATCTACCTCTGTCATTGAATTATTGTTTACAACTCCTGATGCTTGTTGATAAATCATTATTCCTAATGATATAATTAAGATTGCAAGTAATATTGCACCTGCAATAATTAATGCTTTTGATGCATTCTCCATAATAAATTCCTCCTTTAATTTTACTTTTGTTTATATTAATTCCAAATTCTTTTTGATTTGGAAACCTTAATAACTAATTAATTTTATATTTTATTGTGTAATTTGTTCTATAAGCATATATTTTACTTTTCCTGTTGACTTATGATAATCTATTTTTGTACATTTAAATGTTATTTGATTATAATATTGCACAAACTTGTCCATTCCGCCAGAATATAATGTCTCCATATCATAAGTTTTGCTTGTGTCTAACATTTTTATATCTATTTTTATTGAATTAGTATCATTTTCTATAAATTTTCCTTTTTCATTTTTTTCAACACTTCCAGTTAAATTATTGTCATATGCCTTATTTATTAATGTTGCAATTACTGTGCCTTGAAATTCTTTATTATAGTAACTTGAAAATTGTTCATTTTCTTTTTTAGCCGCATAATAATTTGCTTTATATGTCATATACATATATGACATTCCAACTACTATTATAATTATGATTAGGAAAAATACTGCTATTTTTTTCATACTGTTCCTCTATATTCTATATTTCTTTAAAAGTGACTTTTTGCACTCTTTTTGTATTTGAGTTTATATCTACAGTACAACTATATTTGTTGGTATTATTGCTTCCTACAAGCCCATTTACCTTATCCATATCTATTTTGCCAGTTGATCTATTTAACAAATATTTTTGTAATTCTTGCCTAATTGCTGCAACATTACCACTTTTGCCACCTATCATTGCAACAGTAATATAATAATTATTGTTTGCTGCTGCAGTTAAAGAATAGTTTGTATTGTTATTGATTGCTAAGTTTGCAACTGATACTATATCATGTACTGTACATTCTTTACCTTCATAAGAAGTAAATTGTGTATTAAATTTATTTATTTCATTCATATCTTTTTGCTTATGTATTTCTGCCGACGCTGTGCCAAAATTTGCAAATAAATATACTGCTAATGATAATATCAAAACACCTATCAGCACTCCTGCAGCCATAAGCAATGCTTTTGATGCATTCTCCATATTACAATTTGCTCCTTATTAATTAAATTTTCCTGTAAATTCAAATTCCATTTGAATAATTCTTGCTGTTTGTTTATTATATTTTGTGTTAGTGCATTTAAAATATGCTCTTTTAAATTGTATATATTCATAATATTTATAAATATCATTTCTTATTGTGCTTCCAGCTTTTATATCATCCCATTTTGTAATCTTTATTTTCTTAGATGCTGAATTAAATTTACTAACTGCTTGTTCTTGCTGAATTGTATTGTTAGAATCAATAAATATTCCAGTCATACCAGTTGTTAAGTTTGTTAATGAATCTTGTCCATATTTTTTCTCAATTCTATCGACTTCATCTTTTATTGCATTTTCAAATGTATTTGAATTTCTATTTATCGTATATGTATTTCCATTTGCCTTTGTAAAAAGCTTATTTGCTTGATTATCTGCTGTTAATTTTGAAACATCTATTTTAAATATTATTGTCATTTGTTCATATGAAACAGTTTGGCCTTTATCAGACCAACCTGTTCCCTCTGTTGATTCTCTTCTGTTGTAATCTATAACTTTATTTAATAATGAATATAATTCACTACCTCTTACATCTTGCCTATTATAGTTTTCATATTGATTATTGAATTCTACTATTTGAGCTTCTCTTGCTGTTTCTGTGTTTGTTTTCTGATATGATGTTAAGTTACTAAACATCAATACTAATGCTCCTATTATTAATAATGCAATTAATACACTTCCAGCTATTATTAAAGCTTTTGATGCATTTTCCATAAAGTTGTTTCCTCCTTATTATTTTGCTTTTGTAGCTGTCATTGAACTAAATGATGATGACATACTTGTTAAGCCTATAAATACTAGTGGAATGATTAAATATCCAACAAATAAGCATACCATCGGTGCAAAACCTATAACTTTTCCAATCATGCCTTTTCTCTTAATTAATCTTTCATTTGATTCTTTTCTTTTTGCTTGATAATATTCTCTTTCTGAGTCTAGTTCATCAAAAGCATCTTTTATTGGTATTTTTTCTACAGCTGCCTGTAAACTTTCTATTATTCTAATTAACGGTAAATATGTAATTTCATCTTTCATTGCTTCTAATGCTTCCCAAGCTCCTGCTTCATAGTTATTCACACATTTTGTAATTGAAGGTCTAAATATATTTGAATATCTTTCTAGCCATTCTAGTATTATTTCAACATTTACTCTTTCAATTCTCATTAACATTAATATAATTGTTTGGAACTGCATTACTTCGTCTTCCATTTCTAATTGTCTCATTTTTACTTGGAACAATAGTAATCCCATCGGTCCCATATATCCTACTAGTGCAAAAACAAATGCAAGTAACAATTCAAACCATTTCATATATTCGCTATTTACTATTTGTAATTTTTTATATATTCTTTTTGTAGCTGTTTCAATTTCGCTGTCTTCTGAATCAGTATAATATTTGGAACTAGCAACAGCATTTTTTATTTGTGCTTCTGTTACATTTATCTTTCCTCTAAATTTATCAAGGAAAACATTGTCTTGTTTTGTTAGTTCCATAGCCTTTTTTTCATCTTTTTCAGAAAGTCCTCCAATAATATCATAATCAGTCGTCGGCTCTGTATAGACATAATTTATTGCTACTTGATGCAGTTGTGCAAATAATATAATCGAAGCTACAAATGTTACAATTGCTATTGTAATTCTATTTATATACAGCCATTCCATTTTTAACGGAGAAGCTGAATCTTTTAACATTTGTTGTACTTTTCTATATTCTTTTGTTCCTTTTTTAGGAATAAATAAGTCTACTATTCTTTTTATTGGTTTTTTCTTATATAATCTTGCTTGCCAAGGATTTTCTGTGTTCTTAGTATTTAGTGCTGTTGAGCCATTGTCTTTTAGTTTTCTTACTAATATATATGATACAAATGTTATCAATAAAATTAATATTTGAACTATCATTCCTGGCTTTCCATTATACCAACTTGTTGTAAAAGAGAAATTACTTACTGCCCAGTTTTTTAGAGGTTCTAACATTAATACTGGTGCTATAGCTATAACAGATAAACTCTGAAAAACATAATTTAATTTGTCTCTTTTTAAAATTTCTAGTTGCATTTCTTGTGTTATATTATTTACATTCTTCAAGTATAATGATGCTCCATTTACTTTTCTATCTCCAAATTCCTTAGTTAAATATGATACTCCAGCAAATTCTTTTAAGAAATTATTTGGTGCTATGTCATAATACTTTTCTAATTCATTTTCCGGATCTTCTGATATTAATATTTCATATATCTTTTCACCTTGTCTTGAAACATCTTTTTCTTCATCCTGTGATACTTGATATATTGCTTCTTCAACCATATTATATTCATGGTAAGCGTGTCTAATTTCTGAGAAAAAATCAATTTGCTCTTTTAGGATATTATTATCTATTTTGTCTACTGAGCCATCTATAAAAGTGTCTATCATAAACAACTCAAATATAAGCAATATTACCATTAATAATATATTTTGTGATGTAAATATTATGGTTAAAAGAATTATTGGCACTAATATAGCAAATGTTTTTGTTAATATTTTAGCAGTACCTTTTCTTGTATTATATTCATCATCTATATTAATAATTTCCAGTCTTCTTCTGATTTTTAATGCATATCTTTTTATAAAAGGTACCTTTATATATGTTAAATATAGCTTTTGAAATAATACTTCTGTAGAAAAGCTTTTTTCCTTTGTTCCTTCTTGCAATCTTTGAATTTTCTTATATTCAGAAGTTTGCATCTTTTTTGATAATATATAATATATTATTGCGATTATTACAAAAGCACCTGCTGTTCCACCCATTATGTAATATATAATTGTATTATTCACCTAAATTAGCACCTCCTTTTTATATCTAGTACTTAAACTTCAGATTTCTTCTTTCTTCCTCTTCTTTTTGGTTTTTCTTCTGCTTCTGCTGTTACTGTTATTGTTTCTTTTTTAGCTAATTGATTTCCCCAATGTTTTTCTACAAATTTATCAAATTGTTCTACATCTGCTGCATCCATATTATTTCTCATATCTTTTAAATTTTGTTCAGAAATTGGGTTTGTTATTACGTATTCTCCATCTATGTATTCCATGATGTTTCTATATGTGTATAATTTTTTATCTGTTGATTTTTCAAAATATCTTGTTGCATTATCGAAAAATTTATCAAATTTTCCTTCTAATGTTTTTTCTTTTCTATGGTCGAAATTGTATTCACTTTTACTTTCAATTGGAATACATTCTGTAATTCTTTCTATATATCTTTTTCCTCTAAAGTCTTTTATTTGATGAATATCAAAGTTTAAAACTTGTACAACCTGCTCTTCTGCAGTTTTTTCATCTGTAAACACACCTGTTCTTAACATTGAGTTTCTTAATGCTGTTACTAAGTTTGGAAATGTTTTAGCGTGGTGAGTAAATAATGTAAATTTAGAAGCAACCTGTGCTGCTTGTATCATCCAGGATGCTACGGGGTCTGTTGCAACCTCACCAATGATGTTAACAGAACCATCTGTTTTCTTTTGAACGTCCAAACCTTCTTGTCCAGATATTGTATCTGTTTCACGGAATGTTAAAATGTTTCTTGTTGGGTATATTTTTCTTAGGTGAAGCTCGAATGCAGTTTCTTGAACCCTTATGTTCATTGTTTCATAAATATTCTCAATCATACCCATAAGTAAAGTTGTTTTACCAGAACCTTGTTCACCGGTGATTGCTGTGATTCTTGCTCCTTTTACTAGATATTTTAATAATTCTATTGCATCTTCTTTTCCTGGGTCTCTAACCAATTGCTCTAATGTTGCCCTTTTTACGTCAAACTTTCTTACAAAGAACGCCCATGTTTCAGAGAAACTTGGTCTTACAACAACAACACGAGAACCATCTTTCATTTCATTGATTTTATAACCATTTGTGTCTGATAATTGTCCTGGGTTATTGTATTTATAGATATTTTGACATACTCTTTTTAATTCAGCCTCTGTTCCAAATGATAAGAATGCTAACCTTATAGATTTACCTTGGAAAAATATCCATATACTATCACAAGCTCTTGGAACTTTGTGTTCAGCTATTTGATTCAAATAATCTCCATCTGTTTGTGCAACTTGACTTAAAAAACTTTCTGGCAAACCAGATACACCACCAGATACACCATCTATGTTCATATCTCTTACTTCATCAATACTGCTATAACCTTTGTAATGTTGATATATTCTTTGAACAACAACATTTAATTTATCTGAAAATGTTAATATTACATTTTCTTTTTCATAAATATCTTCTATTTCATTTGATGTTATTACATATGAAGGTTTTGTTTCTCCTTCTATATATTTTAAATCTCCTAAATTATATTTTTTTATCAATTCTGTTAAAGCTTCATATCCAAAATCTTTTTTATATGCATAAAGTAAAATATCAAATTTATCTTGAGCAGTAAGTAATGATGGTATATCAAAAGGAATTGCTTTTGATATATTTGTCTCAGTTACTCCATACTCTTTTTCTAGTAAATCAAAAATCAACTCTTTAACATATTTTTTGTCGTTTACATCTCCATATGTACAGCCTTTTAACGCCTTTTTTAATTCATATTTCTTGTTTTTCCTTCTTTTTAGTTCTTCTTCAGATAACCCAATATCATATAAATTGATTTTTGTAATTTCGTCTAATCTCTTTTTTACAAATTCAGTCATAACTTCTATTGTATATGTTTTATCATCTACATTTAAAGTTGTTTCTACTGGTGCTTCTTTTTTCTTTTTTATGTTATAGTATATTACATATCCTGCAACAGCTATAACAACTAATATTAGAAGAATATTGGTTATTGTCATGGTTAGATTAACCTCCTTACATTTTCATTGCTAAATCTTGTAGTCTATATATAATTGCGTCTGATGCTCTTTTCACTTCTTGTATAAATATATAATTTCTGTCTTCTTCATCAACGCCTCTTCTAAGTCTTAAAAATAAATCTGGTACTTTAGCTTCCTCACACGCTTCAAAAAATAATGTATTATATGGTGTTGTTAAAATTTTATTTTTTTCTCCCATATATCTAGTAATATTTTTTATTGTATATTTAGAGAATTTGTCATATCTATTTATTAAAACCAATGTTTTTTTAGAGTTAAACATAGGTATTTCTTCTCTAAGTTTTAAAAAATTATTTATACTTAACAATCTTTGGCTTAAGTTAGCAATTACTAAATTTGAATTTTGTAATATTTGCTCTGTGATTGTTTCACCTAATTCTTGGTCTAAATCAACAAATACTAAATCATAATATTTGTTTGCCAAATTAATAATTTCAGGATAATTTTGTTTTATTTCTTCATATTCAAGTTTTTCACCTTTAAATGATGGTAAAACTTCTAATCTATCTTTAAAAATTATTTTTGTATAATTAGTTATATTTTCTGGCTGTAATTTTCCGCTTTTTATTATTGTTTCAATTCCAACTACTCCATCTTCTAACGCTGTATTTGTGTTTGGTCCAAACAATCCAAGATTTCTCTTTTTTCTTTTTTCTTCCCAAAAGCATCTATCTAGAGTTGTATCTTTATGTCCTGTTGAAATAATAAGAATTTTATAATTATGTTCTATTGACATTTGGGTTGTTATTGCAGCTATTGCTAATGTTTTTCCGGTTTGTTCTTTTCCATTATTCCAAAATGTTATAACTGACATTATCTACACTCCTCTTTCAATTGTTTTTATTGCTTTTCTCACTCTTGTCTCATTTGCATCTCCCAATATTTCTTCAGTAATATATGCTAATCCATCTTTATATTGAACGCTTAATTTTTTAAATTTAACTTTGGCTACCCTTTGATTTTCATATATTACGCTTAAATCCCCATTTTCTATTGGGAAATATATTCTATATTCATTCCATATAACTTTACATCCAAGAGATAAGAAATTCAAATAATCATCTTCCTCTTTTAGCATTTCTTTAGAAAATAATACTTTTGTCAAACTAACTGGTTCTTCTAGATTATTTATTATTTCTAAGCCTTTTTTTAATGAATATACATCAAAAGAAGTTACAAAATAATTTTTTTGTGCATCTTTTAGTTGAAATTCTTCAAACCCTTTGTAATTATCAGTATCAACCAAAACCATATCATATTCCATTTCTTGGTCGTCAGCTAGTCCTAAGTATCTTTTTATACTTTCTTCATTTGAAAAACCAACAGCTATGTCAATATCTTCATATTCCGTTACATACTCAGTTGTAGGGCTTATAACTGGCACTACATATCTAGCTTTTTGATTTATTGTTGCATCTATAACTAGAACTTTTTGGTTTAATGTTTCTAATATTTTTGCTACATATATGATCAAATCTGTCTTATCATAGGCCCCTATAAACCCTATTTTCTTCATAAGTATCTCTCCTTTGTATTATTATTTTGATGATGAACTTGATGATGAGCTTGATGATGTATCAGATGAAGATGTTGTTCCTCCTGATAATCCTTCTAAGTAATCTTTTCTAGTTGTTTTTGAGTTTGTTATACTTTCACTCATATTTGTTTCTAGGTTTGTTTGTGCTTGATCCCCTTGAGAATTTAGTGCATTTTCTCTATATGTGTTCATTGTACCTGTATCTATTGCATTATATCTAGCTCTTAATGTTTCCATTGCTCCTGATAATATGTTAGGGTCTGCTTGTAACTCTTTAGAAACTGCATCTCTTACAACATAGTTAGGTGTTGATGCTTCTTGAATTCCTGCATCTGTATATTTTGTTGCATAAATTTTAGCTCCATTCATGCTGGCAGCATCGATTATAGCTGAGCTCATATGTAATGTTTCATCTTCTGATAATTTCACTTTTAAAGTGTCTGCTGAATCTGTTCCGCCTACAGTAGGTATTGTTACTTCCTTTTTTGCTACAACTATAAAATCTTGTCCATTTGGAAGCATAAGTCTAATATCAATATAATCACCTGTTACTAAGTCCATTGGCATTACTACAACATTATATTCTTGCTCTCTTATATCATTTTTTACAGTTCCTTGAGATAGCAAGTCTGTTGTAATCAAAGTATTTTTCTTCATATTTACCTTAGCTATTAATGGTGCTGTAACTAAATCCAAGTATTCTTTTTGGCCATTTTTTGTTATATAATAGCTATCAGATTCGTCTTCTTTCTTTACTTCAAGTTTTGTATTATCTAAAGTTATATACATTGCAGCGGTTGTTTCTCCATTAGAATTACGATATTCTGTTGTTACCGCATTTCCTTCTTTATCCTTTAACGCATAATTATTAATAACGCTTAAATTACTTGTTGCATTAGTTGGTACTAAAGCTTTATTTACTGTTTGCTTTGTAAGCATATCATCTGTAACTGTTTGTCCAGCTTTAACATCTTGGTTCAAAACATATGCAGTCACACTATTTGCCTTATCTTCTTGCTCCTTTTTCATTTTGTTCATTAATTGCATAAATAATAATCCTATTATTATTCCTGAAATTAGTAGCATCACTAGCATTCCTAGTAAAAATGAATTTCTTGCTTTTCTTTGCATTGGATTTGTAGCCATCACAAATTCCTCCCTTAAAATTTATTTTTCTTCTATTTTTTACAAAATAATTATCTATTATATTTTAACGCAAACACTATGTAAAATCAATTAAATTAGTTAGTGTTATTAAAAGTTAATAATTCTGTAATGTTTTTGTAATATTTTTGCTACGCCTTCTTCATTATTGCTTGATGTTACTTCATTTGCAACGTTTGTAATAACTGGTGTACTTTGTCCCATTGCTACTCCTAATCCAGCATTTTTTATCATCTGTTTGTCATTAATATTATCTCCTATTGCCATTATATCTTTACTGTCTATTTCTAATTTTTTAGCTAAAAATTCTATTGCATTCCATTTATCTACATTTTTTCTTGAAATTTCGGTATAATAATATTCAACAGCAATTTCTTCTGTTCCTTGTTTTATGGTTTTTCTAGCCATATGTGATACGTCTAAGACTTCTATATCTTTTAAATTTCTTAATTTTCTTATTATAGAATCAAAAACAATTTTGTCTTCATCACATACCGTTATTTTTAAATATCTTGATGTATTATCATTTTTTATATATTCTTCCATATTTTGTATTATACTAATTTTAGTTTTTTTATCTTCTGGTTTTTTTAAATTTTCTTTGTGATAATATAAAACATTATATTTTAGAGCTGTTGTCAATATTTCTTTTTCTGTATAAATGCTATAACCTATACTGTTTTCTTCACAAATTTTTATAATTTCTAAAACTTTTTGCTTTTTTAAACAATTTTCGTATATAATTTCATCTTTTTCTATATCATAAACAATAGCTCCATTTCCTGCTATAAAATATTTTTTACTTTCAATTTCATTTGCAATTGCTTGTATCGAATCAATCGGTCTACCTGATGCAAGTATAATATTTACTCCCTGTTCTTCTACTTTTTTTATTATTTTTTTTGTATTTTCAGTAATTACACCATAACTATTTAATAATGTTCCATCTAAATCTATTGCTATTAATTTATACATTTTTTTATTTAAAAGATTTTTTATCTTTTTTCTCCTTACCTTTTGTATTTAGATTTTTATAAAGGATTTATCTATGAACCTATATTTCAGAATAAAATTAATTCCATTTTGAATTTTTTTATATTTTATGTCCATACTATTTTTGCAATCTTCATTATACAAATATCCATTCTTAATTGCAATATTTTTTTCTAAAAATTTCCTGATTATTTTTTTCATTTTTGCAAATGATAGTATTAGAAAAAGCAAAAGTTTTTTCTAATTGTAATATAAAATTGCAGGAGGTGAAAAAACAATGGCAAACTATTCAAACAAAAAATTAGTACCAGAAGCTATGACTGCATTAGATAAATTCAAATATGAAGTAGCTAGTGAAGTTGGTGTTAATTTAAAAGACGGATATAATGGTGACATTTCAGCTAGAGACGCTGGTAAAATAGGTGGACAAATGGTTAAAAAAATGATAGAACAAGCTGAAAGAAATATGAAATAGTTAAATAATAACCTATTAACTTAGTCATTACTTTAGGTAGGAAGTTAAATTTTGTTTTTATTATTTTATTTATAAAATACATAAAGGCAGGATTTGATTTCCTGCCTTTATGTATTTCAAGACTATTTTCATACATAAAAGATGTGAGCTTATTTTACTCACACCTTGTTTTTTAATTATGCTTCTGGTTCTACTAAACCATAATTTTTGCCATCTTTTAATTTATGTACAGCATTTACTTTTCCTGTTTCAACATTTATAAATACTAAAAAATTATGTGTTGGTTGTTCTTGTAAAGCTAATACTGCATCTTCTGGTAGCATTGGTTTAATGCTATAGTATGATGTTTTTACTATTTCATTTACAACTTCTGGTTCTTTATTGTTTGCTACTTCTATATTTTTTATTGAACCTTCTCTCATCATTTTTTCTTTTTTAGTTTTTGTTTTTCTAATTTGTCCTTCTAATATATCGATGTCTTTATCTATAGATGCATACATATCTTTGTCTTCTGTTACTGCTCTATATTTTTCTCCATCTACTACTACAGAAATTTCAGCTATTTGTATTTCTCTTTCTGTTTTTAATGTAACTTCAGCTTCTGAATTTTCAATTCCTTTGAAATATTTATCAATTCTTTCCATTTTTCTTTCAACATAATCGTTAATTGCTTCTGTTATCTTTAGTTCCTTTCCTGTTATTTTTATTTTCATAAAAATCGCTCCCTTCTCTTTTTAGTTTGTCTTGCTGATATATTTATTATATCTGTTATTAAAATTTTTTTCAAGTTTTTTGGACAAAATTTCTTTGTGTATGCAAAAATGCATAATTTAACTCTTAAATTTTAAATATAGGTTTCAAATGAAATTACGAATTGGATTAAAATAGTTCTTCTAACTTGTACTCTTTTTCCAATTTTTGGTTAAAGTACAACTTTGTTATTAACTTAAATTCTTCTAATGCCTCGTCTTTTATATTAAATGAGTATAACTTTTTAGCAGGCGCTGTAATTGTATATATTATTGCATTTTTAGTTCCTTCAGACATTGTTATTGCAGATTTATCTTGTTTCCCACAAATTTCACATTTTAATCCATCATCTTTTATACTGAAATATTGTAGTTTTTCTTTTTGTTTGCATTGTGTACATTCATTTACCCTTGGTCTAAAACCAAGTATGCACAACAATCTTAATTTAAATACTCCTAACACAAAATCTAAGTCTTTGTCTGTTTCTGAAATTATATACAAGGTATTTAATAATAACTGTAAAATGTTATAACAATTTTGATTTTCATGTGTCACATCTTGTACGATTTTATTTATATGTACTGCATATTTTAGCTTGTCCAAATCTGTTCTTATGTTATAAAATATCTCAATTGGTTCTACTGAATTTATATGATATGTATTACTTCCTTTATAAACCAAATACTCTCCAAAGCAAAACATTTGCGTGCCTGCTAAAAGAGCACTTTTGGGTCTTCGTGCTCCTTTAGCTACACATGATATTTTACCGCATTCCAGGTGTTAACATCGTTAACATTTTATCAAAATCTCCTAGATTACTTTCTGATAATATTATTCCATTTATTTTCGCGTTTGCCATAATTTATCCCTTTTCTATATTTATAACAGATTTTCTGTTTTATCTATATTTCCATCTATTATATTGTTTTGTTCTACTTTTTCTATGTTTATTTCGTTTTTTGTAACGTTATCATTAACCAAGTATTTCTCTGCATTTTCTATTTCTTTTAACTCTAAAAATGTATTTATATCACCGGTATGTTTAAATGTGTCCCACGCAATTTTTTTTATCATCTGCTTCACTTCCTTTTTAAAGTTTTACCCTTAATTTTATCTTTTGCTTTTTAGATATTTTTTATACTTTCAATTTATTTTAATTTAAATTTGTTTACTATTGAATTGTTGTCTTGCCAGTCTTCTTTTACTTTTACCCAGGTTTTTAAATTTACTTTGACGCCAAAATTATTTTCCATATCAATTCTTGCTGCTCTTCCTATTCTTTTAAGCATTTCTCCATTTTTTCCTATTATAATTCCTTTGTGCGAATCTCGTAAGCAATAAATTATAGCTTCAACGTCATATATTTCTTCGCCATTTTTGTTTGTTCTTGATTTCATTTTTTGCACTTCAACATATATTCCATGTGGTACTTCATCTCTTAAAAGTGTTAGTGCTTTTTCTCTTATTGTTTCTTCTGCAAGTTGCCTTAAAGTTTGGTCTGTATATTCTTCTTTATCATAATATGCAGGTCCTGGTTTTAAGTTCTTTTCAATTTCGTCTAAAATAATTTCTCTATATTTACTATTTGTTGCTGAAATAGGAATAACCGCTTCAAAATCGTATTCTTTGCGATATAAATCAATTAAATTTAAAAGTTTTTCTCTTTTTACTAAGTCGATTTTATTTATAATCAAAATTGTTTTTGCTTTATCTTCTTTTAATTTTTCTATTATTCTGCTGTCGCCTCTTCCTATGTCATCACTTGTTGCTTCTATTAAAAATAGAACTACATCAGCATCTGCTAAACTTGTAAAAGATGTTTCTAGCATTGTTTCATTTAATTTCGTATGTGGTTTATGTATTCCTGGTGTGTCTGTAAATATAATTTGTGAATTTTCTCTATTTACAATTCCTCTTATTGCTGTTCTTGTAGTTTGTACTTTGTTTGCTATTGCTGCAACCTTTTCTCCTACTAGTAGATTTACTAATGTTGATTTTCCTACATTAGTTCTTCCAATTAGTGTTACAAATCCTGATTTGAATTCTTTTTCCATTTTTATATCTTTCCTTCCTTAAAGCCTTAATTTAATAGATTGCTTTTTTGTTCTTTATTTTTTGTTATATATTGATTATACACCTTTATGTTGCTAAATTTGTAGAATTTTAATAGAAAATTTTATTTTGTTATTTTATGTGTAGCACTGCCACACACTCAACGTGTGATGTAAATGGAAACATATCTACAGGCTTTATTGTTTTTACTTCATATTCTTCTTCAAATTTAGCTAAATCTCGTACTAATGTAGCCGGATTACAACTAATATATACAAGTTTCTTAGGCTTAATATTTAGTATGTTTTCTACACTTTTATTATCCATTCCTTTTCTAGGTGGATCTATCATAATAACATCTGGAATTACTTTCTTTACATTTATTAGGTCATCTAAAACATTTTCAACGTCACCTGCTATAAATTCTGCATTTTCTATATTATTTATTTTAGCATTTTCTTTAGCATCTTGTATTGCTTGTTCTACAATTTCTATTCCATATACTTTTTTGGCATATTGGGCCATAAATAGAGATATTGTTCCTATTCCACAATACAAATCAAATACAATATCATTTTTACTTATATTAGCTGCTTGTACTCCTATATTATATAAGTTTTCTGCTTGTATTGGATTAACTTGATAAAATGAATGTGGAGAAATTTTAAATATATATTTTCCTAACTGGTCTTTAATGTATCCACTTCCATATATGACTATATTTTCTTTTCCCATAACGACATTTGTATTTTGTGTATTTATATTTTTAACAATTGTTTTTACTTCTGGAAATTTTTTCGTTACTTCTGTTACTAATTCTTTTTCTTTAGGTATCTCTTTTCCATTAATTACAAGAACACACATTATTTCATTTGTTTTTATTCCAACCTTAGTTACAATATGTCTTACCAATCCTTTTCTTGTCTTTTCATTATATACACTAATATTATTTGCATTTATAAATTCAATTACAAATTTTGCAACTTCTTGGCTTTTCTTATTTTGTATATAACATTCTTGAATAGGTATTATTTCATGTGTTCTATTTGCAAATACCCCGATTTGGGCCTTTCCTTCGCTGTTTTTTCCTACTGGATATTGTGCTTTATTTCTATAATAATATGGATTTTCCATTCCTAGCGTTTTTTGAACCTCTATTTTGTTTTTTAAAAATTTATTAACAAGGCTTTGAACAGCATTTTGTTTCATTTCTAATGTTTTCTCATATTTAATATGACGCAAACTGCATCCACCACATCTTTTATATGTATCACAATCACTTTTTACTCTATCTATTGACTTTTCTAACAGGTCTATAATTTTGCCATATCCATATGATTTTAAAACTTTTACAATTAAAATTTTTACTTTTTCTCCCTTTATTGCATTTGGTACAAATATAGTAAAATCATTAATTTTAGCTATTCCCTCTCCTTCAAAACCATTATCTATTATTTCAACTACATATTCTTTATTTTTTTCTACTGGCATTTAACTCTCCTATATTTATAATTTCAGTTATTTTTTGTCCCTTTCATCTGTACCTATAAATTTTATAAGTATATTCTATTTTACTTTTTTAGTTTCTTCCAATATTTCTTTTGTTGTATTTGACTTATCAAGCTTACTCATAAGTACAATTACAATTCCAACTATAATAAAGATTACAGCATACATTATAATGCCTATTTGCCAATTACCCTTTACTATTGTTGCCCCTGTAAGTGTAGATGATAATACAGATGGTATTCTTGCTAATGTTGATATTAATAAAAATCTTAGCGAATTTATTGGTAACAATCCTGCTATATATACAAGTAAATCTTTTGGTGTTCCCGGCACTAAAAATAATATTAGCATAATGTATTCTATCTTTTTAGGATTTTTAAATAATTTACTTTTTTCTATTTTATCTATTTTTTCCTTTTTCACCATCGTGTATACAAAATCTCTTCCAAATTTTCTTACAGTGAAAAATATTGTAGCATTTACAACTAAAGCTGATATCAATATAAAGAAAAATCCACCTACAGTTCCATAACACATTCCAGCAAGCAATTCTATTGGTTCTCCCGGTAATACCGGCAAAATGATTTGCATTGCTTGCAAACCTAATAAGATTATTCCACCCATCATGCCTGATTGCTCTATTTTAGTTTTAAAATTTTCTCTACCTTCTACTGTAAGTAATCCTTTCATAATTGGATAAAAATATACGGTTAGCCCAATTAGGAGTGCTACTGTTATTATAAGTATTATTATTTTTATTATCTTTATTATCTTTGTTTTTTTTGACGTTTCCTTTTCCATCTTTTTCTTTAAATATTTTCTCCTTTTGCATAATTCTTTTTTATAATTACTATCACACCACAAATTTATTATAAATCACTATATTTTTATTTTGCCTTTATAATATAGTCTATTGTATTTACCATTTATTGCTACTTTTTTGAGAAGCTTCTTTAACGCCTTACTTGCTTTTTTCAAACTCGCCTTTTCTAATTTTTAAATAAATGATTATAATATAACTTTATAAAATTACTTTTTTCTATAATTTACTTATTTCTTCTTTAGATAATTCTGTTATTTTTTGTATTGTTGTTATGTCTATTCCTTCTTGTTTCATTTTTTTAGCAAGCTCTATTTTTTTATTTTCTTCGCCTTGCTTGATGCCTTGCTCTATTCCAGCACTTAGACCTTTATCATATCCAGCATCTTCTATAGCTTTTTGGTCCATTATAAATTTTTCCCTTAGCTCAGCTAAGTATCTTTCGTTTTTATCTTGACTGATTTTTTCTAAAACTTCTTTTGCCTTTTTTATTTCTCCATTTGACATATTTATCACCTTCGGATTTTTTATAAATTCTACCCATAGGTCTAATGCCTCTCCTCTCTTGTATTTCTCAACCTTAGGCAATTCTATTATATAAATTTCTATAGCGTCTGTCAAGATTACATTTCCATAATCTTCCTCTCTAATGTTCCACTTTGTAATATATTTTTCTATTTCTTTTAAGCCTGAAATTTCATAATCTGTTATTAATATAGCTATACATTTTTGCAGCTCAGAATAATCTTTTCCTTCTGTTATTGATTGCACATACATTTTGCTAGTATAGAATAAAATTCGCTTTTCTGCATTTTTCTTGTCTACTACTTGCATTTCTATATCACAATTTATTTTATTATCTATTTTAGCTTTTACATCTAGAATTCCTACTTTATCGTCCCACATATCTTTAGGTATTGTTGTGCTGCTTTCTAAAATAACTTCTGTAATATTTTGATTTAACACTGCACTAATAAAGCTTTTCGTTATGGTTTCATTTCCTTGGTATCCAAATATTCTTTTAAAAACATAGTCTATTTTTGGATTTAATAATTCGTTTTTTTCTTGTTTTTCTATTTTGTATCACTTCTCCTTTTTTTGATTTTTTCTTATTAATGAATTTGTGGCAGAACTGCCTTGACTTTTTAGATTTTAACGAGTTTGAAAAAAGTATGTGCCTATAATACCATATCAAAATTTATTTTTCAATAGGTTACAATAATTGTTTTACATAATTTTTAGTAATTTTACATTCTATTTTAGTTTTCAAAATTTGATTTAGCTTGTACAATTTACCTAATTTTGACTGATATACTATAATTCTTGCCTTTAATAAATAAAAATTTTTATTTATATATTGAATAATTCAATTTACTAATTTATAATGCAGTTATAATTGTAAGTTTTTTCCATTTATCGTATTTACTTCCATATATTAAATTGTTTTTAAAGGAGATTCAAATGAAAAGAAAAGGAAATTTGTACCCAGCAATATATGATTTTGACAATATTGTGAGTAGTTATAACGAAGTTTGTAGAAAAGATATGGGAACCAGCAGGGGCTTAGCACTTGCTAATTTATTTTATCAAAAATGCAAAATAAAACAAGTTGAAATATTGTCCTTTGTACTTCGTAACTTATAATCAAATATATATGACAATATATAAGCATCGTTCCCAAAACTTTGTACAAAATTTCCTGCTTTATACATTACCACATCTTCTGGATGGACTTTTTTTATATCTTTTGCCATATTTACAACACTCATTGTTGTTTCCTTTTCCGCGGCAACAGACACAAGGCCTGTTACCGCATTTTTTTACTTTATTTTATTTTTTCTATTTTTATTATTGTATTGTATATTGTTTGTCTGAAACTTTTTGAAGTTTTACACCAGATTGTAGACAAACTAGCGGACGGAACCCACTGGAGTCATAGCGATAGTCGCTATCGCCAACGCCGCCATAGTAGTACGCACTCAACACAAAGTCAGCGTCGTTGACAGAAGGACTGGCCAACCAATATGCTAGCGCATTTGATTGTGCTGTTATTACATATAATGGGTCACTTGTTGATAACATAGAACTTACATAATTAGCCCAGCTATCACTTGATGTTTTTCTTATTTGATATCCTGTATTACGTTTATCTGATGATTCAACTGCTTGTGACTCAAATGCTGTTTTATATTTAGCATTATATGATTTGAATAATAGTTCTACACTTGGTCCACCTATTACATAATCTGCTTTATTATTTGTATCTTTGAACTTGCTATTCCAAGCTGTTGTATCCATCATATATGCTACTGATTTCATATTATTATTTGTACTTGAAAATCCTTTTGTATTAAAATAGTCATTATTTAATGCTTTTAATCTACTATCTGTTATTCTTGCTGAACCTGCATAATCTCCTAATATATTAGTAAAATTTGCAGTCCTTGCATAACTACTACTTCCATCATTTGGCTTATTAGCTGTTGCTGTTGTTCCATTTGTACTATTTGGTAAGTTTGTTCTTTCTACATAATTATCCGCTATTAGGTATATATTATCGTTATCTGCATAGAATATTTTCCATTTTACGTCTGTTGAGGTTGCAGGGGTATAGTTTGTTACTGTTGCTCCATAGATGTTAGTTTTGTCATCCATATCAGCAATATTTTTTGCGCTTATTACATCTGTTGGTGTTGGTACTGGTGGATTTGGTGTTGAATCTCCTGTTGCTGTTACTTCTCCTGTACTACTTACTGTAAATGATTTTCCATCTACTGTTGTATTTACAGGAAATCCTGTTCCTGTTTTTGTTGCAGTTCCTCCATAATGATTTGTTATTTCTGTTACTAACTTATCGGCATCTAGAGTTCCACGTTTTGATTGTGACATTGTCGCAATTACTGCTAATTCCACTTTTTCTTTTGCATTTGCTTGTTCTGTTTCGTCTTTCGCGTTATTTGCTTGTGTTAATATTCCATTTTGTCCTGTTAACATCGCAATTGAAACTCCTGCTAATATTAATAATACAATTATTGTTATTACCAACGCTATCAGGGTTATACCTTTCCTTTCTTTTAGATTTAATTTCATCTGTTCATTCCTCCTTTTATTTGTAAATTTTAGTTTCTTATTTTAATAAATTTACTTTTTATATATTTAAATTTAAAAATTTAATAACTTAATTAAACGGCAAAAAAGACAGCAATAAAAAGCCACTAAATTGGCTCTATTTCTGTCTTTTTATTCATATTTATATTTTTAAATAGACATAATACTGCTGTTTTAGCTAAACTTAATAAGCTACTTTTATTTACTAAAGTGTAGCTCTCTCTCTCTCTCTTACAGCCTCAAGACTTTCGTTGGTTGTTCTTTTCATTTTTTCTTTTTTCTCCTCTTTTGTTTTTTCTGTATATCTATAATATACAAACTTTTTATTCTTGTCAACAACTTTTTTGTAACACAAATGAAATATTTGTTTTATATTTACAACTAAAAATCACTTTAAATTTGACTTTTTAAATTTTTTCATATGTTACAAAATCATAATCAAGATTATTTTCCTCATTTTTAATTCCTGTAGTTCTGCTTGTTTCTTTCCATTCTTCACTATTAATAATTGGGAAAAATGCATCTCCATTAAATTCTTGTTTTATTTCTGTTACATACATTTTCTTTACATAAGGCATTAGGAAATTATATATCATTGCCCCACCTATTACAAACGCTTCTTCTTTTCCTTCTATTAGGTCTTGTATCTCTAATAGTGAATGAACTACTTGAACATTTTCTTCATGTACTTTAAAGTCCGGGTTTTGACTAAATATTATATGTTTTCTGTTAGGTAATGGTTTTCCTAGTGACTCATATGTTTTTCTTCCCATTATTATTGTATGGCCTGTTGTTAATTCTTTAAAGTGTTTTAAATCTTCTGGCAAGTGCCACACTAGTTCATTATTTTTTCCTATTATATTATTTTTTGCTTTTGCTACTATTATACTTAACATTTTTTTATTCCTCCCAATGATTTTGGGGTCGGAGCAAAAAATCATTTTGCTACACAACTCTCAAAATCCAAATTTTATATTTACTTTTTATATTTTTAAAATGATTTTTTGCTCCGACCCCAAAATCATTCTGCTACTGGTATTTTTCCTATTTTTACTTCTTTATTATAATCATATCCTTGTATTTCAAAATCTTCTACTTTAAATTCGTAAAAGTTTTTTGTTGGATTTTTAATTACTAATTTTGGAGATACATCCATTGGTTCCGCTTCTAATAACTTTTCTACTAACGGTATATGTCTATCATATATATGGCAATCTCCTATATTATGTGTTAGAGTTCCGACTTTTAAACCAGATACTTGTGCAAACATATGCTGTAGCACTGCATATTGCATTACATTCCAACCATTTGCTGTTAACATATCTTGTGAGCGTTGATTTAATATTAGATGTAATTTTCCTTCTTTTACTAGCCATTGCGTTCCATATGCACATGGCTCTAAGTTCATATCTTTTAGTTCTTCGTGATTAAATATGTTTGTCATTATTCTGCGACTAGATGGATCATTTTTTAATAAGTATAAAACATAATCTACTTGGTCCATTTCTTTTATTCCATCTTTTGTTTTAAATTTATATTTTTTACCTAATTGGTATCCATATGCTTTTCCTATTGTTCCATTTTCGTCTTTCCATTGGTCCCATATATGAGAATTTAAGTCTTTTACATTGTTTGATTTTTTTTGCCATATCCATAATATTTCATCTATCGCTTTTTTTATTGTATTTGTATTGTTTCTAAGTGTTATCATTGGAAATTCTTTTTCCACATCATATTTATTACTTACGCCAACTATTGATATATAATTTGCTTCTGTTCCATCTTCCCATTTTGTACGCACATTAGTACCTTTAGAAGAATAACCATTTTTCAATATTTCTTTACATATTTCTATAAAATTTTTATCTGCCTGTGTCATTTTCATTACCTCTTATTTTTCTAATAAATTTCTTGCCATTTGTACTCCAGCTGCTGATGCCATCATTAATCCTCTTGTCATTCCTCCGCCATCTCCTATGCAGTATAGGTCTTTTATGCTAGTTTCAAAATTGCTATCTATTAAAACTTTGTTACTATAAAATTTTATTTCTGGTGCATATAATAAATTATGTGGATCGGCAAAACCTTCTACGACTTTGTCCATCGCATTTATAAATTGTAATATGTCTGTCATTGTTCTATATCCAATTGCAAATGTTATGTCTCCGGGTACTGCTGATTTTAATGTTGCTTCTACTTCATTGTTTTCTAACTCCTCTGGCCAAGTTCTCTTTCCTCTATAAATGTCTCCTAGCCTTTGGACTAAAACTGTGCCATTCCCAAGTTCATTTACATTTTTTGCAATATTTTTTCCATACTCTATTGGTTTATCAAATGGGTCTTTAAAATTATGTGATACCAATATTGCTAAATTTGTATTTTTACTTTTTTTATCTTTATATGAATGACCATTTACTAATGAAAGATTGTCATCATATACTTCTTCTGATACAAATCCACTAGGATTTTGACAAAATGTTCGTACTTTATCTCTAAATGGATATGGTCTTGATATAAATTTTCCCTCATATAAGTATTTGTTTACTTTTGCCATAACTTCGTCTTTTAATTCATATCTAACTCCTATATCTACTGTTCCTGGCTCTGTTTTTATGTTATGTTTGTCACACATATTTACAAGCCAGTCTGCACCTTTTCTGCCTACTGCTAGAACAACTTTTTTTGCTGTTAGTTCTGTAACTTCTGTAGGTTTGTTTGCATTCTTGATTTTTACACCTTTTATTTTTTCATTTTCCACTATTAAATCTGTTACTATTGTTTCATATAACATATTTACACCATTTTCTTGTAAATGGTCTTGGATTTTTTTGTATATTTCGTGGCTTTTCTCTGTTCCTAAATGTCTTATAGGTATTCCTATTAGTGTTATATCTTCTTTTTTAGCTTTCTTTTTTAGTTTGGTTATTTCTTCTTTGTGTTCTATTCCTTCTAATTTTTTATCAGCTCCAAATTTTAGATATATGTCATCTGTATAGTCTATTAATCTTTTAGTTTTCTCAACACCTATATATTTATGAAGATTTCCTCCTACATATAAGTCATCATCTTCTTCATTATATAAAGAAAGTTTTCCGTCTGAAAAGGCTCCTGCCCCTGAAAAGCCACTTGTTATATTACAAAATGGTTTGCATTTTAAGCATTCTCCAACTTTTTCTATTGGGCAATTTCTTTTTTCAACTGGTTTTCCTTCATCTATTAACAATATGTTTTTAGCTTCGTTTTTTTGAATTAATTCATATGCTAAAAATATTGCACTTGGTCCCATCCCAACAACAATTATATCATAGTCATCTTTCATAATAGAATCATCCCTTTCTTAGCACCCTCAATATATCATAAATAAATTTTATTAACAAGTGTTTACCACCACTTTGGCACATATTCTTCTTCATGGTCTTCAAGTTCTTGTATAAAGCCATTTTCAAAGTCTAAACCATCTATATAGTTTTCAATTTCTTCCCATTCTTCTGTTGTTAATTTTCTATTGATTTCACTGTATTCTTCAGTTTTTGCCTTATATGTCGGAAAATATTGTGCCATTACACTTATATATATTTCCTTATTTAAGTTTTCATTCATCCATTTTAATACTTTTTTACTATTTTCAAGGTGCCCCGGTAATACTAAGTGTCTTACTATCATTCCTTTTTTCATAACACCATTTTCATTAAGCTCTGCAATTCCAACTTGCTTTTCCATTTCTTTTATTGCTTTTGTGGCAATTTCAAAATAATTATCTATTTTAGAATACTTTTTTCCCAAGTCATCTTCCGCATATTTTAAGTCTGGTAAATATATATCTATATAGCCTTCAAGCATTTTTAGCGTTTCTATATTTTCATACCCATTTGTATTATATACTATTGGTAATTTAAGTCCTTTGCTTTTAGCTATTTTTAAGGCTTCTATTATTTGTGGCACATAACTTGTTGGTGTTACTAAATTTATATTTTCCACATCTTTTTCTTGCTGTTTTAAAAATATTTTTGCTAGTTCTTCTATTGTAATTTCTTTGCCTTTTCCTTGTTGACTTATTTCATAGTTTTGACAATATACACAATTAAAATTGCAATTAGAAAAAAAGACTGTTCCGGAGCCTTTTTTACCACTTATACAAGGCTCTTCAAAATTATGTACAGAATATAAACCTAACTTTATTTTGTTAGTTGCCTTGCATCTTCCTATTTGATTTTTGTTTCTATTTACTTTGCATCTGTGCGGACATAATTCACATTTTTCTAATTCTTTTTGCATTTCGACTCCACATTTCTATTTTTATACTTTCTGTTTTTTATTTGTTTTTATCGTATTTTTTATTAGTTCTTTTCAACTTTTTCTACTACTAAAGAATTTTCTGATTCACTTTCTTTTTTTAGTGTAATTTTCTTTTTTGTAAATCTACTTTTATTTTGCTTTACTATATCTTGTATTTTAGTATCATTTGCACTATTTCCAACTGTTCCTAAGCTTTCCTCATTTGTATTTTCAATTGTTATGTTATTTTCATTCATATGATTTATTAAATATTCGATTATTTCTACTTGATATCCATCTTTTGTTTTTGTTATATTATTTATCAAAAATGTATCTTGCTTGTTATCTAGCTCTACACCAGTTGCTTCATATTTTCCAGATTCTTCATTATATATAAAACTGCTATTTCCTTCTTTTGGCATTTGTTTATTACATTCTTTTCCAAATAATTCTTTTACTTTTTCATTGGCTTCTTCTAAAGAAATTTCATAGTCATCTAAATTATTTTTTACTACTTCCCATATCCATTTATCATTTGCTTGGTTTATATCACTAAATGTTGGCAAAGCTTCTTTAGTTACCTCTTTCCACAAATATATTTTTTCTATATAACTTTGTATTTGTGTTACTTCTCCAGCATTTACTGTTGTGCTATTTTTTACTTCTAACTTTCTATATGCTATCATTCCGAAAAAAATAATTGATAAAATTCCTATAATTATAAGCATTTTACGCATATTTTAGTTTTCCTCCACATTTTTTCTATCTCCTACATAATTCTAACATACCATTTTGTTGCTTTCAATAAAAAATTAAAAATGATTTTAGAAATATTTTTTGTATATCTTAAATATTACTATAACAAGTAATATTCCAACTGTTACCCCAGATGTATCTATTAAAACATCTGTTAGCATTGGTCCTCTGCCTGGTACAAATGCTTGATGTATTTCGTCTGAAGATGCATATATTAGTCCCGATATTAAGCTTATAGAAAATCTGTCAAATTCTTTTAAATTATATGTTTTGCATAATGACATTAATAAAATTCCAACTAATGTATATATAGAAAAATGTGCTATTTTACGAATAATATGTTCTATTTTAGCCAGTATTTCTTCTTTGCTTGCGTCATCTTTTTCTTCTATACTTTTTATATTAGTTATTATCGCATTTGTTATTTTTCTGCTTATTCCCGCTGATTGTGTACTATTTTGACTAGAAAAACCAAATATAATACCAAATGTACCTATTAATAAAGTTATTAATATCGCTCTTATAATATTTATTTTCATTTTAATTGCATCCTATTCTTATTTAATCTATTCTTTTCTCACACAAATTCTTCAAATACCAAATTAGCTAAATCTAAGCCTTTGCTGGTTAGACGTATAAAGTTCAAATCTACTTCTATTAGGCCTTCTTCTGACAATTTTTTTAATTGTTTATTATATAAAAATAATGGATTGTCAGTAAATTTTTCTTTAAATTTAGCTATGTTTACACCCTGAATTTTTCTAAAGCCTAACATCATAAATTCTTTTTTTTGTTCTTCTTTTGTTTGTTTTTCCTCTATATTTTTATTTAACTCTGTTTTTTTCGCTTCTATATTTTCTATATATTTTTCCAAATTTTCTGTATTACCAAATCGGATGTTTTTAATATATGAATGTGCTGCAATTCCAAAACCAATGTATTCTTCCTGGTTCCAGCAATTCAAGTTGTGTTTTGATTCATACCCTTTTTTAGCAAAATTGGATATTTCATATTGGTTGTATCTATGTAATTCTAAATAATTTTTTACATACCAATACATTCTTCTTTCTAGTTCTTCTTCTGGTAATTTTAAGCTACCATCTTCTATTTTCTTTTCAATAGCTGTTCCTTCTTCTACAATTAGTGAATACACACTAATATGTGTTGGGTCTAATTTTATTAATAGTTCTAGACTTTCTTTAATATCTTGAATTGTTTGGTTTGGCAAGCCTATCATTAAGTCTACATTTATATTGTCAAAACCTACTTCTTTAGCCATTTTATATGTTTCTAAAAATTCTTCTAAAGTATGGATTCTACCTATTTCTTTTAACAATCTATTTTGTACACTTTGTAGCCCTATACTTAATCTATTTACTCCACATTTTTTATATAATTCTAGCTTTTCTTTTGTTACAGTTCCTGGGTTTACTTCTATTGTAATTTCTAAATTTTCTAAGTTATTTTTGTTATATTTTAAATTATTTTTATTGCTTTCTAAATTATTTTCGTTATTTTCTAGCTTTTTTGTAAGCTTTTCCAACAATTCTTTTATATATACTTCATTTATGTACGAAGGCGTTCCACCTCCTATATAAATTGTTGTTATATTATAATTAGAAAAGTCAAATTGGTCTATTTCTTTTTTTACACAGTCGATATATTTTTTAGCTGATTCTATTTTATTTGGGTATGATATAAAATCACAATAATAACATTTTCTTTTGCAAAATGGTATGTGTATATATACTCCTAATTCTTTTTTACTCATTTGCTAACTCCATTATCTTTTTTAGTCTATAGTTTACTCCTGATTTTCCTACTGGCTCTTTTAATCTTTTTCCAAGTTCTATTAGTGGCATATCTGGATTCTCTAACCTTAAATTTGCTATTTCTTTTAGATTGTCATTTAATTTATTAAATTTACCTGTTTCTTTTAATTTTTTTATTGCTGCAATTTGTTCTATTGAGGCATTTATTGTTTTATTTAAATTAGCTGTTTCACAATTTACTAATCTATTTACTTTTCCTCTCATTTCTTTTTGAATTCTAATATCTTCAAATTTCATTACAGCTTTATTGGCTCCTATTAGTGCTAAAAATTTAGATATTTCTTCTCCTTCTTTTATATAAATAGATTTCTTGTTTTCAGTAATCATTTTTTTAGTGCGTATTCCAAGTCTTTCTAAAACATCTTTTATTTTTTCTAAGTTTTCTTCATTTTCAAAATCTATTTCTAAGTGATATTTTTTCTCTGGATTATTTATTGAGCCAGAGCCCATAAATGCTCCTATTATCAAGGATTTTAGATTTTCTTCATTGTTTTCGTTACTTTTATTACTTTCGTTATTTTTTTGGTTCTCTAGGCTTTTTCTACTGTTTTCTTGTTGTATTTCATTTTTAAAAAAAATTTCTTTTTCTTCTATTTTTACAATTTCTTGTATTGCCTTTTTCTTAAGTGAAACTACAAAGTTTTTTCCACTAATTTCTATTTTATGGTCTATTTGTAAATTAGCTAGTAGTTTGGAAAATCTATTTATATTATAGTCACTTTCTGTTGAAAATCTAATTGCATTTTTTTCTGGCATATCTATATTTCCGGATATTAAATATCCTATTAATTCATATTTTACTAATTCTTTATTTGATAGTTTTGTATTTTTATTTAATTCTTGTTTTATTTCTGAAGAAAATGACATCTTATTTTTTCCTCCCTTAACGTCTTATAATAGATTGCTTTAGTTGTTCTATTTTAATTTATTTACCTATTTAAGTCTATCTTAATCTAACCTAGTTACAACAATTCTATCATTGTCACATAAATCTTTTTTACTATATGTGCCAGTGAATTTTCTTTCATCATTTATTATTTTTATAACATCTTTCTTTTGGTCATAACCAATTTCAAAACATAAATAACCATTGAATTTTAAATATTCCTCACTTTGATGTGTTATTTTTCTATAAAAATCTAGTCCATCATATCCACCATCTAATGCAATTTTAGGTTCTTTTTGAACTTCTTTATTTAAAGTTTTTATTACATCTTTTTTTATATATGGCGGGTTTGAAACTATTATATCATATTTCTCGTTTACTATATTTTCAAATAAGTTTGATTCTATAAATGTTATTTTATTTTCTACTTCATTGTTTTTTGCATTTGTTTTAGCAACATTTAATGTTTTTGTGGATATATCAACTGCTGTTATTTCTACATTGTCCAAGTATTTGGCAAGTGATACTGCAATGGCTCCACTTCCTGTGCACATATCTAAAATATTTTTTGCTTTTATTTTTTTCGCTATTTTTATTACTTCTTCTACCAAAATTTCTGTATCTGGTCTTGGAATTAATACATCTTCATTCACAAAAAAGCTTAATTTCATAAATTCCTGTTGGTGTGTAATGTGCTGAATTGGCTCTCCATTAATTAATCTTTTTATCGCTTTAAAATAATCAACTTCTTGTCTTAGTGTTAAAACTTGGTCATCATATATTATCAAATATTGCCTTGGCTTATTTAATATATATTGCATTATTAGCCTTGCTTTTAAGTTTGGTTCTGTTACATTTCCTGTTTTTAGTTGTATCATTCCTTTTCTAAGTGTTTCTTTTATTGTCATATACACACCTCCTCTAACTGCATATATAATATCACAACTTCATATAATTTGCCAGATTTTTTACAATTTCACGTTTTTGACACCTTGTTTTGCTATAAGTTTCATATTTTTAATATCTGGTTTTGTTATAAACTTCACATTTTTGATATCTGTTTTAAGAAAGCATCTATGAAAAAAGCAGAAGTAATTTTTTGAGTCTACTTTCACAGTAACCTACATCTTTTTACTTCCGCTTCTATTTTTTCTTATTATTCAGAATTTTTATTTTCGTTCTTATTCTTCAAAAAATTTTTGAAATTCTTCTTCATTTACTTTTTCTTTTGTTAACAATGCTTGAGCTATTAAATCTAGCTTATCTCTGTGCTCATTTAATAATATTATGGCATCATTATAAGCTGTATTAATTAAAGCTTTTACTTCTGCACCAATCTTATCTCCAATATTTTCTCCAAATAATTGCATTTCATATGGTTCTTTTCCTTGGAAATCAATTGGTCCTAAGGAATCACTCATACCATATTTTGTTACCATATCTTTCGCTATTTGTGTTGCAACTTCTATATCATTACTAGCACCAGTCGAAATATCGTCTAATACCAATTTTTCTGCTGCTCTTCCTCCAAGTAGTGCAATTAATTTTTCTTGCATTTCTGTTTTTGATATATAGTATTTGTCTTCATCAGATTTATACATTGTATATCCACCAGCAACACCTCTTGGAATTATTGATACTTCTTTTACATTTGCTTGTGTTGGTAAGTAATAGCTTACTACTGCATGACCGGCCTCGTGATATGCTGTTAGTTTTTTGTCTTTTTCTGAATATTTTCTTTCTCGCTTTTCTAGTCCAACTGTTACTTTTTTGACAGCTTCTTCTATATCATCATTTTCTATATCTTCATGTCTATTTTTTGTTGCTATTATTGCCGCTTCATTTAAAATATTTTCAAGCTCTGCACCTGTAAATCCTGCTGTATCTTCTGCGATACTTTCTAGATTTACATTGTCTGATAGTTTTTTGTTTTTGCTGTGAATTCTCAAAATCTCTAATCTTCCTTTTAAGTCTGGTGTTGGTATTGTTATTCTTCTATCAAATCTACCCGGCCTTAATAGGGCTTTATCTAACATTTCTGGTCTATTTGTTGCAGCTAAAACAATTATCGTTTCTTCTGAACTAAATCCATCCATTTCTACTAATAATTGATTTAATGTTTGATTATTCTCTGTTTCTGCTCCACTATTTGATGTTCTTCTTGAACCTATTGCATCTATTTCGTCTATAAATACTATGCAAGGAGCTAATTTTCTTGCTTTTTCAAATAATTTTCTAACTCTTGATGCTCCTAACCCTGCAAACATTTCTATAAATTCTGATCCACTCATTGAAATAAATGGTACATCTGCTTCTCCAGCTATTGCCTTAGCTATTAAAGTTTTTCCTGTTCCAGGTTTTCCATATAATAAAACTCCTTTAGGCACACGAGCACCCATTTTATTGAATTTTTCTGGTCTTTTTAAGAAATCAACAATTTCCATCATTTCACTTTTTTCTTCATCAAGTCCTGCAACATCATCAAATGTTACTTTTGTTTTTCTTTCGGTGTCATCATATACTTGTCCTTTTTCACCTAATCCTTGCATCTTAAATATCATTATAAATAATGCAAGCATTATTGCTGTTGGTAAAAGCGATATTATATATCCAGGTAATTTAGATAAAATACTTGGTGTTTTTTGTATTAATTCTATCTCATTTCCTTCTGCTACTTTTGATTGTACTAAATCTATAAAACTGCCTACATTTGGTACTATTGAAGTTTTTTCTTCGTCATCGTTTTTTACTTTAACTTTTACTGTTGTACTGCCTGTTTTCATTTCTATTTTTTCAATATTTCCTGCCGACATTTCTTTTATTAAGTCTGTATAGGCTAATGTTTTTTCATCTTCTTTTGGTTTGTTTTTAGTAAAATATATTCCAACCAAAGTAACTGATAATATAACAACTATTGCCAATATTGTTATTAGTGTATATTGCTTTTGTTTTCCTTTCTGATTATTTTTGTTGCTCATTTTTCCTCCTTCTTCCCCTTATATTCTATTTGCTTATGCGTTTGAGCCTTCTGGTTCTTGTCCTCCTGAATTATCCTTTTCTTCCTGCTTTTTGTCTTTCTTTTCTTTTTTCTCTTGTTTTTCTTCATTATCTTTTTTATCTGTTTTGTCTTTTTCCTCTTGTTTTTCCATTTGTTCTCTTATTATTTTCTGTGTTTCTACTATTTTCATCAATTCCATTTGTTTTTTCATAAAATCAGTTTTTAAAATTAGTATTGCTGCCACTAAGTAGATTGCGGCAACAGCCACATACATTACTTGGAAATATTTAACCTCAAATGTTGTGAAAATATTTACAGCAATATATAATATATTTAGTATTACAGATAATGTTATTGCATATACTGACATATTAAACACTGCAACATATCTCATTTTTATACGTGCAAGGTATGTTGTTATATATCCAAATGCACTTAAGAAAATCACATTTGAAAGTGTTGTTAAAAAATATATTGCAAATGCGTAAATAAATATTGTTAAAAATATACTTAAGTATAAAGTAAATATTTTCCCACTGCTGCAATAATTTAGCACATCTTGTTTTACAAATTCTTTTATTTGGAATGAATCTAATATATCTCTATAATTATAACTTATTGTTCCTGAAACTGATGCATTTTTTAAAAGTACTTTGTCTTTTAAAACTACAATTCCATTTTCTTCAACACCTATTTGTTTTACGTATTGATTGATTTGTTCTTCGTTATCTGTTTTGGTATCTACAATTATTTTTCCAACAATGGGACTATCATTTATTACTATTGTTTGATCTGAATTTACATCTAGTATTCCTTCCTTATATGTGAATTCAGGGAATTCATCTTGCAAATATTTTGTACCATCTTTTACTAAATTATGTGTTTGGTATATTAGTCCAAAACAAAGTACTAAAGCAATACACGCTACAATTTTCATTAAATAGCTCATTGCTTTCCCAGCACCTTGTGCTGCCATTTCTGGATACTTTTCAATTTTTGTTATTGAATACCATACTTTTTTTAAAAATCCTGTTTTTAGGCTAGGTTCTTTTTCTGTTTGTTCTTTTTTATCTTTCGGTTGTTTATTTTCTTCCATTATACTTTCTCCCTTTCTGCGTTAAAAACTTATCAAAAAATTCGGCATCGCCAAAATTGTAATCATTTTTCATATTTTATTTGCTAAAAATCTTTCTTTTTAATTGTCTTAATGTTCTAAATGCTTTTTCAGAAAAACGATATAGCTTATAAGTAATTGGTTTAAATGGAATATAAATTTCTCCTATAAATTCAGTAAATGTTGCTCCAAAGCCTTGTTTAAATCTGTATAATCCATATTGTGGGTGATTTTCGTCAACTACTCCTGATACTCCTCTAAAGTCGTATACATCATCTTTTCTTGCAATGGCCATTTTTATCATTTCCCATTGTAATAAATAATTTGGCATTAAATTTCTATGTTGGTTACTGCTTGCTCCATATAAATACCAGGTTTTGTTTCCGTAAAATATTGGAATTACTCCAGATATTGGTTTTCCATCATGATATGCCATTAGTATTTTCATGTGTTCTGGTCCCATACAGTCATACATTTTTTCAAAGTATTCTAATGGTCTTATAATAAATCCGTCTCTCTTTCCTGTTTCTATCATTATTTTATGGAAGTCTTTTAAATCTTCTTTAGTTCCGTCTTTTACTGTAACTCCTTTTCTTCCGGCTAAACGAATATTGTATCTCCATTTTTGTTTAAATCCTGCCATAACTTCTTCTTCTGTTTTATTTTTTATATCTAGACGAAATACATATCTTGGTTGAATTTCATCTTTAAAATCTTTAGCGTTATCTTTTACTTTATATCCTAAGTTTGTCACAATTTCTCTAAATTGTTGGTCTGAACTTAATACATCTGGTTCATTTCTTAAAACAAAGGCATTGTATTTTTTTGCAAGTTCTTTTGCACCATCTGTTATTTGTTTCATAACTGAAATATCATGTATGTCTCCAACTGGCCCTCTTGAAGCATACATCATATATCCAAATATTGGCATTTTACGTATTAGTACACATAATGAACCAATTACATTTCCTTCTTCGTCTTCTGCTAATATTACTTCTGGCTTCCAATTTGCTTTTTTTAGTTCTACCCATTCTAATGACTGTTGAAAGTTACATCTTTCGTCATTTTCTAAAAATTCTTTGTATTTTTTCTTATCTTCTTCATTATCTTGTAGGAATCTCATTTTTTTCCTTCAGTCCTCCTTGTATTATTTACAATCTATTCGTATTTTACACTAAATATTTGAATTTTACAAGTGATTTATGTGAAATCCATATATAAATTGGTAATCTAATTTAGCTATTTATAAAATATAAAAACCTCACTTTAAAAGTGAGGAAAAGAAATAATTCTTTTTTACTTTTGTTGTGCTTCGTTAGATTTCTTTGTGTAGGTTATCATATAATAAGCATATGATTTAAATGACTCACCTTGAACTGATATGTCAATAATTTCATATTTGTCTTTATCAAGCCTTTCCAGAAATTCAACATACGCATCTTCATCCTTTGTCCTAAAGAAAAAATAAGTACCTTCAGATGAAGTTGTAATGGAATACTCATAATAATAATGATAATAATTTGACTTAGAATACTTATAGTAATTAGTCCTCCCATCCTTACTTGTATCATCTAGAATAACATCCATATTGTCAGACTTAGAAGTAATCTCTGTATCGTCAGACTTAGCCGAAGCACTACCTCCATCAGCAGTACCTTCTGTACATGCCCCAATCAAAAAACTCACTACGAGGGCGATAATCATCGCAAGTATTATTCTCCGTATTGTCTTCATAAATCCTCCTGTTTCAGTCTCAAAGACTATAATATAATATTATATATATTATCATAATTTTACATAAAAGTAAACGCCTTAATCTCTAATTTTAGCCTTTTCAACAATAAACAACAAAAAAATCGACATTTTACAGTCGATTAGTTGTTTTGCTTTGTGTAACAATTTTACTTTATGGAGCAGGTAGTGGGAATCGAACCCACGTCATCAGCTTGGAAGGCTGAGGTTCTACCATTGAACTACACCTGC